>NZ_CP013418.1:0-1412127 GCF_001524445.2 Burkholderia savannae | reverse complement strand
GCCTCGACGGAATGCACGACATTTATTACGGCACCGCTTTGCCGCCGAACCGCAAGCCGATTCCGCTCGTGAAGAGCGACGACCGGATCGGCGAGCCGTATCTGCGCTGCCCGGCCGAGAAGATCGTCGCGATCGTCGAAACGGACGCGCCCGACCGCAGCAACGCATTCGCCGCGCCCGACACGGCGTCGAAGCAGATCGCCGGACTCCTGATCGATTTCCTGCGCCACGAGATCAAGCGCGGCCGCCTGCCCGAAAACCTGCTGCCGCTGCAGTCGGGCGTCGGCAACATCACGAACGCGGTGCTCGCCGGCCTCGGCGAAGGCGGCTTCTCGAACCTGACCGCGTACACGGAAGTGATCCAGGACGGCATGCTCGACCTGCTCGCGAACGGCACGCTGAGCTTTGCGTCGGCGACCGCGCTGTCGCTGAGCCCGGACGCCGTGAAGCGCTTCGCCGACGAGATCGACACGTTTCGCTCGAAGATCGTGCTGCGGCCGCAGGAGATCAGCAACCATCCGGAGCTCGTGCGCCGCCTCGGCATCGTGGCGATGAACGGGATGATCGAGGCCGACATCTACGGCAACGTCAATTCGACGCACGTGATGGGCACGAAGATCCAGAACGGCATCGGCGGTTCCGGCGATTTCGCCCGCAACGGCTATCTGTCGTGCTTCATGTCGGCGAGCACCGCGAAGGGCGGTGCGATCTCGCGGATCGTGCCGATGGCGAGCCACGTCGACCACACCGAGCACGACGTCGCGGTCGTCGTGACGGAGCAGGGGCTCGCGGATCTGCGCGGATTGTCGCCGAAGCAGCGCGCGCGCAAGGTCATTGCGAATTGCGCGCATCCCGACTATCGGCCGATGCTCGACGACTACTTCGAGCGCGCGAGCCGCGAGAGCTTCGGCAAGCAGACGCCGCATCTGCTCGGCGAAGCGCTGTCTTGGCACGAGCGCTATGTGCGAACCGGATCGATGAAGGCCTGACGATCGGTTCCTCGAGGCCCCGCGCGTGCGGTGGTCGACGCTCGGGCGGACATCGGACTGACGAAACGGCGCGGCGCCGGATGGTGGCCGCGCCGTTTCGTTATTGGCGGCGTCGTGCGCAGAGGACCGGCAAAGGGCGGCGTCGCGGCCGACGCGCCGCGGGGCGCGCAGGCGGGAGCGCCTTCTACTATCTAGTAGCGACTAGATAGATACTGGATACACGCCGACACGCTGGCGCGACGAAATGCGCTGCGTCGTTCGTTCCGATGCCCGTGTCGAGGAGCGAGCGAGCCGACCGGGGCGCAGCCGGGACGGGAGTGAGAACACGACATTGCCCGAATGGCGCGTTCGAGCAGGCAATCGAGTCCATGAGCTTCGGGTTGCTTATAAATATGGATCGTGGCACGAGCGCTGGCGCGGCACGGGGCATCGGGCGCGCAATTCCCGAGGATGTATTCGGTTCCGTGGGGAAACCGCAGGCACTTAATCGTCTCTAAAACTGTTCGTCATCCTACTGAATGACATGACGATCGATCCTGTCGGACCGATCGTCGCTGCCGTCGTGCAGCGGACGAGCATCCGGGCCTCAAACGACAAGTAAAACGCCTTCTTGGGACCACGCCGATCCATGCGCTATCGCGTTGGTATCGCGCTTATAGCGGACAGACGATCCAGTCGGCAAATAAGTTGTCTCTCAGTCGAGTTAAATTGATCCTAATGTAACAAAGATGTTTCACCCGCCGCCTTGATGCGCATTCGCGCCGCGTTCTCGCTTCATTGGCTTTGATGTACGTGCGGCGGGCATTTTCGGCCCGCTTGCAATTCCGGCGAGGTGGGTTTATTGTGGGTCGACAGGCCGCGCAAACGATTGCGAATACATATTAAGTAGTCGAAGAAGCCTGATCGGAATGTATGAAGTAGTGATTGAGTAATTCGGCAGGCGGGTTAAGAAAAAGCGATCGGAAGGATCGCGCAAGATAAAAATCTCCGCGTCGTTCGAAACTCGCTCCGCTTCGGAGGCAATCCTTATATTTCAATTTCATTGAATCAAACTTACAGTTCCGTTTGTAAGAAAAATTTATTTCTGCTTGCCAAATTTACGAGCGTTCTATAAGTTTACAGCGTAGACTGTAACGATATGAATGATTGTCACGCCGTTGTCGTTGAGGGCCACTAAGGTGTGACGTTTCAGATTAAACCCGGTGCTTGGATGATATTTCCGCCGCAAATGCGACGGCGTAGTGATTTATGTGCGCGCCGTATTTGATTTAATGGAAGTGCATCTTACCGATCGCCGATGCGGAAGGCTGGCGCTAGCCAGCTCGCAGGGATCGGGCTGGGCGGAAGGGGCGGGTTAATATCGCTGAGAAAAAAACCGGCGGCGTAAACGGTTTCCGTGGAATATTTTCCTGGAACCCGCAGGCGTTCGTTTGTCTTATTCCAGCGGATACTAATCTAATTCCCCAAAACGCTTTGGCAGATAGTAAGCATCGAGTTATGTGGTCGCTAATACATTCGAAGAATTAAGTTTGGGCATTTTGACGGAACGCAAACTAATCTAGCTTTGCGAAGTCGGTTCCCGACGCTTGTGATTTGTGGATAGACCATGAACGACGTTGCACTACCGGGCCAGTCGCCGGACTTGCTGGATTTCGACGAAGATTTTATCAAAATCGACGCAGCCATCTGCGAATACGATTCCGTCGGCTACGCGCCTCAGCGCAAGGGAGAGGGCGCGTTCCAGTGGGTCTCCGTCGAAACCGGATGTCTCGCCCTATTGAAAAAGGCGAAAGACGTGCGGGTCGCTATTTGGCATCTGCGCGCGTGCATCGCGCGGCGCGGCTTGAGCGGACTCGCCGACGGCACGCGATTGCTGGCCGATTTGATGAGCGCACCCGTCGAGGAATTGCATCCTCGCGCGTTGCCTGACGAGTCGCCCGGCGAAACCCTTTTGATTCATCTTGGCTGGCTTGCTGGTTCGCAGTTCCTGCATCAGCTCGGCAGTTCCCGGTTCGAAGACCGCGACGCAACGCTCAACGATCTGATCGGCGGGCGGGCGGCTTCGATCGTGGAGGATCCTGATTATCGCATTAGAGCGAATACTCTTGTACATGACATTCAGGATTCCTTATCGAGAATCAGGGAATCGATAGCTGCGGTGGAGCAGGAGCTCAACGTCGCACGCGCGCTCGAACTGTTGAGCGTCGCGTCGTCGCGGCTCGTGCAGGCGCATTCGGAGGCGGACGAGGTGAACAAGACGAACGCCGCAGGTACGGAGTCGGTGGACTCGACGCCCGGTGGCGCGCCTGCGCCCGATACGCGGCAACCGTCCGCCGGGCCGGGCGGCGCGCTGAGGTCGAGGCAGGAAGTCGGTGCGGCGCTCGAGCGAATCGTCGAGTACTTCCGCTTGCACGAGCCGAGCCATCCGGCGCCGATCTTCCTGTCGCGGATTCAAAGAATGCTAGGGGCGGGTTTCGAGGAGGTGATGGCGGAGCTCTATCCCGAGGCGGCGTCTCTCGTGGCCCAGCTGAACCGGCCGCAGAGCTCTATCAAGTAACGTGAACAACTTCGTGTAGAGGGTTTGCTCATCATGGTTCGACAAAAGGATGGACAGAAATTCATCGGGGAGAGTCGTGCGCCCCGTGTGCAGATTGAATACGACGTCGAGGTTTACGGGTCGCAAAAGAAGGTCGAGTTGCCGTTCGTCGCGGGCGTGATGGCGGACCTGTCGGGCGACAACGTCGAGCCGCTCGGCCCCGTCGAGGATCGGCGCTTCCAGGAGATTGACGTCGAGAACTTCGACGAGCGCATGGCGCAGATCGCGCCGTCGCTCAGCTATCACGTGAAGAACGTGCTGACCAACGACGGCACGCTGATTCCGATCGATCTGACGTTCACGTCGATGGAATCCTTCGAGCCCGCGGACGTCGTCAAGCGCATTCCCGAGCTGTCGACGCTGCTCGAGGCACGCAGTCGCCTGAAGGAGCTCTTGACCTACATGGACGGCAAGGCCGCGGCGGAAGACGTGATTCAGGAGTTGCTGAAGAGCCCGCAGTGGGCGAACGAGGCCGAGGCGACGGAGCAATCCGGCGGCAACGGCGAAGGCGACGGCCAACAACCGGAAGAGGGTGCGAAATGAGTATGCAGCAGCTTGAATCGTCTGCCGAGAAGGTAGTCGTCGATCAGAACAACGTCAACGAAGATCTGAAGGACATCCTGCGCCGCTCGTTCCGGCCGCGCACCAACGAGGCCGCGGAGGCGGTGCAGAACGCCGTCGAAACGCTGCTCACGTATGCGCGGCGCAGCCGGGTCGTGGTTCGCGAGGACGTCGCGCAGACGATCGAGCAGCTGGTCGCCGAGCTGGACAAGAAGATCTCCGAGCAACTGACGCTTGTGCTGCACAACAAGCGCTTCCAGAATCTCGAAGGCGCGTGGCGCGGATTGCACTATCTCGTATCGAACACCGACACGAGCGAGAACCTGAAGATCCGCTACCTGAACATCTCGAAAGCGGATCTCGGCAAGACGTTGCGGCGCTTCAAGGGCGTCGTGTGGGACCAGAGTCCGATTTTCAAGATGATCTACGAGCAGGAATACGGCCAGTTCGGCGGCGAGCCGTTCGGCTGCCTGATCGGTGATTTCTATTTCGACCACAGCATGCAGGACGTGTCGATCCTGACCGAGATGTCGAAGATCTCGGCGGCCGCGCACGCGCCGTTCATCGCGGCCGCCGCGCCGGGCCTGCTGCAGATGGACGACTGGAGCGAGCTGTCGAATCCGCGCGACGTGTCGAAGATTTTCACCGCGACCGAATATGCGTTCTGGCGCCGCCTGCGCGAGAGCAACGACTCGCGCTATCTCGCGCTCACGCTGCCGCGCTTCCTTGCTCGCGTGCCGTACGGCCCGAAGACGCAGCCCGTCGAGGAGTTCGGTTTCGAGGAGAAGGTCGACCCGAACCGCGCCGAGGATTTCTGCTGGGCGAATTCCGCGTACGCGATGGGTGCGAACATCACGCGCGCGTTCAAGACATACGGCTGGTGCACGAAGATTCGCGGCGTCGAGTCGGGCGGCGCGGTCGAGGTGCTGCCGAAGTTCGTGCTGCCTTCGCAGGATCGCGAAGTCGACCTGCACTGCCCGACGGAAATCGCGATCTCGGACCGGCGCGAGCACGAGCTGTCCGAATCGGGCCTGATGCCGCTCGTGTACCGGAAGAATTCGGATACCGCGGCGTTCATCGGTGCGAAGACCGTCCATCGTCCGGCGATCTACGAGGACGACGACGCGACCGCGAACTCGAACCTGTCGTCGCGCCTGCCGTACATCTTCGCGACGTGCCGTTTCGCGCACTACCTGAAGTGCATCGTTCGCGACAAGATCGGTTCGTTCAAGTCGGCCGAGGATACGCAGCGCTGGCTGAACGACTGGCTGATGAACTATGTGGACGGCGATCCGAGCATCTCGAGCGAGGTCACGAAATCGCAGCGTCCGCTGTCGGCGGCGGAAGTGGTCGTCGACGAGATTCCGGAAAACCCCGGCTACTATCGCGCGCAGTTTTTCCTGCGCCCCCATTTCCAACTGGAGGGTTTGACCGTTTCTCTCCGGCTGGTTTCGAAACTTCCGTCGACCAAGCACGAGGTGACGACCTGAGCCGCGACTACCGGGCCGGTTGCGGTTTCGCTTAAAGAAGGAGGTGTTCGAGGCGTTGCGGGGCGGAGTCGATGCGTCTCGCAGCGGATTCAACAGCGGTCTTTTCGATATGGTCTTGTTATAACTAATTAGGAGTTCATAGCATGGCAAATGCGTTGGTTGATTACTTCTTGCAGATCGATGGCGTCGAGGGCGAGTCGACCGATCAGCAATATCCCGGTCTGATCCAGATTCAGAGCTGGCAGTGGGCGGAAGAGAACTCGGGCCGTTGGGGCTTCGGCAGCGGCGGCGGCGCGGGTAAGGTCGAGATGAAGGACTTCGAGTTCCGCATGGTGTCGAACAAGGCGTCGCCGAAGCTGTTCCTGATGTGTGCGACGGGTGAGCACATCCAGAACGCGAAGCTGATCTGCCGCAAGTCGGGCAAGGGCCAGCAGGAGTTCCTGACGATCTCGTTCGCGAGCGGCCTCGTGTCGTCGTTCCGCACGCTCGGCAACATGCCGATTTCGCAGCTCGGCCACGCGAGCGGCGAAGTCGACGGCGTGCTGCCGACCGACCAGATCCGGATCAACTTCGCCCAGATCGAGTTCGAGTATCGCGAGCAGCGTAACGACGGCACGATGGGCGCAGTGATCAAGGCCGGATACGACCTCAAGCAGAACGCCCCGATCTAACCCGTCGGAAGGTTCTAGTTTCCAGGCTAACCTTGGGCAGTGTTGTGGCCTCGCGCCACAACACTCGGGAACATGCACGTGAGCGATCTTCAACTCTACAACAAGCTGTCCAGACGGATTCGTCGTCATTCGCTTCAAGAGGTCGTCGCGGATCACTTGGTCGACCTGATGAATTATGCGATTCGCGGCGCGCGCATGCGCATCGCCGACGACAGTCCGGCAGCGCATTCGGTGCTGAACTTCGGCTGTCCGCCGATGCAGGCGGCCGGCGCGACGAAGATCAATCCCGCGCATGCGGCCGCGCACATCTGCGAGGTGATTCGTCGCTTCGAGCCGCGCGTCGATTCCGCCAGCACGACGGTCAAGCCTCGGACCGAGAGCCACAGGCGCTTGCCGCAGACGATCTACTTCGACGTGTCGATGAAGGCGCGCGAAGACGGAGCCGAGCTCAGGGCGAGCCTCGCGCTCGATTACCTGAGCGGGTATTTCAGCCTAGCGGATGACCGGTGAGCGACGAACGGCGATGAATTTTCTCGACCACTACAACGACGAATTGCGCCAGCTGCGCGATGCGGGTGCGCGCTTTTCGAAAGAGCATCCGCAGGTCGCGTCGGCGCTCGGGCTGCATCCGGATGCGGTCACCGATCCGTTCGTCGAGCGGCTGCTCGAGGGCGTCGCGTATCTGTCGGCGCGCGTGCAGAAGCGGCTCGACCGCGAATGCGCGGAGTTCGCGCAACAGGCGCTCGGGCGCATTTGCCCGCTCTACACGGCGGCCACGCCTGCGATCTCGACGTTCGCGTTCCATCCGGATCTCGGCTCGCCCGACGCGTTTCGAGGCAACACGCTGCCGCGCGGCTCGCTCATCGCCGCTCATTTGCCGGGCCGCAAGCTGCCCGTGATGTTCTCGACCGCGCGCGACGTCACGCTGTTGCCGCTGCGCCTCGCGTCGGTCGAGTGCAGCCGCAGCATCACCGGGCTGCCGTCGCTGCTCGCACAGCGGCTCGCGTCGTCGCATGCGGTGCTGCGCTTCAGGTTCGAAGTGGAGGGCGGCGCGTCGGTCGCGGAGCTGTCGCGTGAGGACAAGGGATTCGCGCCGTTGCATCTGAGCCTTGCGGGCGACCTGCCGCGCGCGTACGCGCTGCATCGCGCGCTGCTTGCCGACACGACCGCGTGGTTCGCGCTCGTGTCGACTAATCGCGGCGACGAGGTGCTGACGCTGCCGATGTCGGGCATTCGGTTGTCCGGCGTAGACGATGCGGAGGCGCTGTTGCCGGAAGACTTCGGCGGCTTGCCGGGGCTGCGGCTGTTGCGCGAATACTTCGCGCAGCCGACGCGCCTGCTCGGCGTCTACGTCGATGCGCTCGCGGCGATTGCGGAGAAAGCGCCGTCGGCGCGCGAGTTCGATCTGTTCTTCGCATTGCGCGATGCGCCGGGCGATTTGATCGGCGACGTGGACGCGAGCCAGTTTCGCCTCTTCGCGACGCCGGCGATCAATCTGTATTCCAAACGTTTCGATCCGGTGCCGTACGACGCGAATCAGCCGGAGCAGTGGATTCCGGTCGACCGGATGCGGCCCGCCGCTCATCACCTGTGGGCGCTGACCGAGGTGTTCGTGTGCGAGACCAATGGTCGCGCGCATCGCGCTCGCTCGGTGCTCGAGACGGCGGGCTACGAAGGGCAGGACGGCTCGATTCGCTACGGCATGCGGCGCGAGGATGCGTTGCTCGTCGACGGCGTGCGGCGTGATCGGTTCGATCCGCTCGCAAGCCACGATCTGGTCGCGGTCTCGATGGTCGACGACACGCTCGATCCGGACGATGTCGCGACGATCACGGGCCGCGCGCTCGTTGCCGATCGCGACTGGCGACCGACCGCGCTGCTCGACGCCGAACTGCAACTGCTCGATCCGACGGCGGTGAAGCGCATCGAGTGTCTGTGGCCGGCGAGCGCGCCGCGCGGCAAGCCGAGCGTCGACGCGTGCTGGGAGGCCGTGTCGCACGTGGGCCGCAATCCGCTCGCGCTGCGCGCGTCGCAACAGCAGGACGTGACGGCGCGCATCGTCGAGCAATTGCTGCTCGCGATCGACAAGGACGACGCACTCGACCGCCAGCGGCTCGAGAGTTTGCGCTCGGTCATGCTGCGCTCGCGCTTCGTCGCGGCGGGCCGCTCGACGCCGACCGCGCTCGTGCGCGCGACGCAGGTCGAGATCGACATCGCCGAATCGCTGCACGCGGATCGCGGCGGCTGGCTGTTCGGGCGTCTGCTCGCGCAGGCGCTTGCCGAAGCCGCGACGCTCAACGACGGCATCGAGATCGCCGTGCGCCTCGACGGCGATGCGGCGAGCACGCACACGAACGTGGCGTCGCGCGACGGGAGGCTCGCATGACGTCGCTCGAACATGTAACGAAAGCGCTGACGCCGCGCCGCACCTTCTTCGAGTTGATGCGGCGGGTCGAAGCGTTGCAGCGCAAGCACGACAAGCGCTCGGCGCGCAAGCGGCGGTTGCCGAAGTGGCTGCGCATCGAGCAGCCGGCGGAGATGCATTTCGCGAGCACCGAAGTGGAGCGCGTGCACGTGACGCTGCCGCGCTTCATCGAGGACGACGATCACCCGGAGGTCACGGTGGTTCAGCGTCACTTCGGACTGTTCGCGCCGTACGGGCCGCTGCCGCTGCACGTGACCGAGCATGCGATGCAGGAAAAGCGCTTCGAGCGCAACGCCGCGTTCGAGCGCTTCGTCAACGTCGCGTGCGGCGACCTCGCGTGGTTGCATTACTCGGCTTGGTCGTCGATGCATCCGGTGCTCGGCTACGAGCGCGCGCGCAATCCGTTCGTCGAGCGCGTGACGGCGCTCGCCGATGCGCGCCGCGCGACGCAGGACGACGCCGATCTGCTCGAGCGTCATGCGCTCGCGTGCCGGCGCGCGTTTCCGGGCATCTACTGCGCGCCGCGCCGCTCGCTCGCCGATCTGCAACGGATGTTGCGCTCGTACTTCGGCGTTGCGCTGCAGGTGGTGCCGCGCCACGGCCGCTGGGTGCCGGTGCCGGCCGCGGCGAGTCACGCACGGCGGCTCGGCGGATGGCGGCTCGGCGCGCGGATCTGGGACGTGCAGCACTCGATCGAGATCGTGATCGGGCCGATCGAGGCCGACGAGTTTTACCGGTGGCAACGCCGCGCGGCCGCCGTCATGGCGGTGTCCGCGGTCGTGACGGATTTCGTCGACGGACGAATTTACCCCGTCATCAAGGTTCAGGTGTGGACGCGCCCTGAACTTGCAGGAAGGGTTGGGTGCATGCGCGTCGGCGTCGACGCGTGGTCAAGGCCGAATCGGGCGCTGCGCACCCTGACTGTCTTTGAATCTTTTCGGGACTAGACGTGAATCGCGAACGCATATTCAACTGTCTCGGCCGCACGACCTATGCGGCCCTCGTCGATGCGACGGCGCTAGGCCGATCGCGTCGGCACGCCTTCATCGACCTCGATCACTGGGCGCTGTGCCTGCTGCAGCGCGAGCAGAGCGATCTTGCGCGCCTGTTGGAGCAGTTCGGCAGCGACGTCGGCGAAGCGAAGCGCCGGATGGAGAAGGCGCTCGACGGCTTCGACGTGAGCGGCGACTCGCTGCGCGACATCTCGAGCTCGCTCGAGCGCAGCGTCGGGCCGGCCGTCATCTGGAGCCAGATCGCGGCGCGCGCGGGCAAGGTGCGCTCCGGCCACCTGCTGCTCGCGTGGCTCGACGAGGATCTGACGCGCCGCTGGCTGCAGCAGCGCGTGCCGAGCGGCATCACGTCGGTCGCGCTAGATGAAGTGGTGAAGCGCTACGAATCGCTCGCGGCCGGCTGGCCGGAAAGCAACGAAGCGCCCGCCGCGATCGACGGCGGCGCGCTCGGCGAGCACGCGGGCGAAGCCGCCGCCGACGGCACGAGCGACGCGCTCGCGAAGTGGGCGACGTGCGTGACCGAGCAGGCCGCGCGCGGCGAGCTCGATCCCGTCGTCGGCCGTGACGACGAATTGCGCACGGTGATCGACATCCTGTCGCGCCGTCGCCAGAACAATCCGATTCTCGTCGGCGAGGCGGGCGTGGGCAAGACGGCCGTCGTCGAGGCGCTCGCGCAGAAGATCCAAGCGGGCGCGGTGCCGCCGGGCCTGCTCGGCGCGCAGGTATGGGCGCTCGATCTCGCGCGGATGCAGGCGGGCGCCGGCGTGCGCGGCGAGTTCGAGCAGCGGCTGAAATCGCTGATCGACGCGGTGATCGCATCGCCTGATCCGATCATCCTGTTCTGCGACGAGACGCACACGCTGATCGGCGCGGGCGGCGCAGCCGGCACGGGCGACGCGGCGAACCTGATCAAGCCGATGCTCGCGCGCGGTCAGCTTCGGATGGTCGCCGCGACGACGTGGTCCGAATACAAGCAGTACATCGAACCGGACGCGGCGCTCGTGCGGCGCTTCCAGGCGGTTCCCGTCGACGAGCCGAGCGATGACGCGGCAGTCGACATGCTGCGCACGATCGCGCCGCGCTTTGCCGCGCACCACGGCGTGCGCATCGTCGATTCGGCGCTGCGCGGCGCGGTCGAGCTGTCGCGCCGCTATCTGCCCGCGCGGCAGTTGCCGGACAAGGCGATCAGCCTGCTCGACACCGCATGCGCGCGCGTCGCGATGAGCCAGAACTGCGCGCCCGCCGAGCTCGAGCGCTTGCAGCACCAGGCGTTCGCGATCGGCCAGACGCTCGATTGGCGCGCGAGCGATCGCCGGATGGGCGTGCGCACGCCGGGCGACGAGGGTGAACTCGAAGGCCGCCAGGCGAGCCTCGTGCAGCAGGCGGCGACGCTCGGGACGGTCGTCGACGCGCAGCGCGACGAGGTGCGCACGTGGCTCGCGCGTCTGAACGACGAAACGAATACGCCTGCCGACAGCGACGGCGATTCGTTCGCCGCGCGCATCGGCGCGAATCGCTGGGTGCGTCCGTGGGTCGACGAGCACGTCGTGTCGGAGGTGCTCGCCGAGTGGACGGGCGTGCCCGTCGCGCAGCTCGCGCAGGACGATGCGCAGCGCGTCGTCGAGCTCGAGGGCGCGCTGAATGCAGGCATCCACGGGCAGACGGGCGCGATGCGCTCGATCGCACAGGCGTTGCAGGTGTCGCATTCGGGGCTCAACGATCCGCGCCGGCCGCTCGGCGTGATGCTGCTCGCCGGCCCGACCGGCACCGGCAAGAGCCAGGCCGCGGCGAAGCTCGCCGAGCTGCTGTTCGGCGGCGAGCGCAACCTGCTCCAGTTCAACATGAACGAGTTCCAGGAAGCGCACACGGTGTCGACGCTCAAGGGCGCGCCGCCCGGATACGTCGGCTACGGCAAGGGCGGGCGCTTGACCGAGGCGGTACGCAAGAAGCCGTACAGCGTGCTGCTGCTCGACGAATTCGATCGCGCGCATCCGGACATTCATGAGGTGTTCTATCAAGTCTTCGATCAGGGTTGGATGGAGGACGGCGAAGGCCGCAGGATCAGCTTCCGCAACTGCCTGATCCTGTTGACGAGCAATCTCGGCGACGTCGAGATCGAAGCGGCGTGCAAGGCCGATCCGCAGATCTCGCAGGCGAAGCTCGACAAGCTCGTCGGCGAGCGGCTGCAAGGGCGCTTCTCGCCCGCGCTGCTCGCGCGGATTCAGCTCGTCGCGTTCCGGCCGCTCGATGTCGAAGCGCTCACCGGCATCGCGACGCAGGCGCTCGACGAACTCGGCGAACGCCTCGCGGAGAACGATTTGCAGTGGCGCGCGGACGAAGGCGTCGCGTCGTGGGTCGCGCATGCGGTGTCGCAGCATCCGGCGAACGGCCGCGCGGTGCGCGACCTGCT
The DNA here is from genome assembly GCF_001524445.2 of Burkholderia savannae. Taxonomy (NCBI): domain Bacteria; kingdom Pseudomonadati; phylum Pseudomonadota; class Betaproteobacteria; order Burkholderiales; family Burkholderiaceae; genus Burkholderia; species Burkholderia savannae. Next base: position 1,399,975 of record NZ_CP013418.1, on the reverse strand, counting down.
GCGCCAGCACGTGATGCCGGCCGTCGCGCGCGGCGTGCTCGCCGCGCGGGCGGAGGGGCGCGCGCTGAAGACGGTGCGGCTGTCCGCGCATGAGAAGCTGGCGCTCGTGTTCGACGAGGATGCGTGGGAGCTGAGCGGCACCGATGCCGCGGCGCTCGGCGAGCAGGCGGAAGCGGCGGCGCTCGAAGCCGCGGCGGCCGCTGCCGTGGAGGCGCACGAAGCACATGACGCACACGGCGCGCATGAAGTGGATGAAGCGCATGAAGCGATAGGCGGCTCGCACGCCGACGCGAACGTGGATGCAAGCGTGCAGGCGAGCGGCGCGCATCCGGTCGGCGCGCATGGGCCTGACGAAACGACATCGGCGAACGCCGGCACGACGGGAGAACCGTCATGCGTCTGATCGAACTGCGTAGTCCCCTGTTGGACCCGGATTCGGTTGCACTGAGCTTCGTGGTCCACGAGAACCTGTCGCAGGAGCCGTCGTATCAGCTCGATCTGCTGAGCCACGATCCGGACCTGGATTTCGACGCGCTGCTCGGCTCGTCGCTGTCGGCGGACATCGATCTGGGCGGCGGCGCCGTGCGGACGTTCAACGCGCACGTGTTCGGCGGGAACGACACGGGCCAGATGAGCGGGCAGTACACGTACACGCTGGAATTGAGGAGCTGGCTGTCGTTCCTCTCGGAGAACCGCAACAGCCGGATCTTCCAGAACATGAGCGTGCCGCAGATCGTCGAGCAGGTGTTCCAGGGCCATCAGCGCAACGGTTACCGGTTCGAGCTCGAAGGCACGTACGAGCCGCGCGAGTACTGCGTGCAGTTCCAGGAAACGGATCTGAACTTCGTGAAGCGGTTGCTGGAAGACGAAGGGATCTATTTCTGGGTCGAGCACGAGAAGGACAGTCACATCGTCGTGATCTCGGACACGCAGCGCTTCGATGATCTGCCGCTGCCGAACGACGAGCTCGAATATCTTCCGGACGGCGAAGAATCGCGTGCGATCCAGGGGCGCGAAGGCGTGCAGCGCTTGCAGCGTACGCGGCGGATCAAGTCGAACAACGTCGCGCTGCGCGACTTCGACTATCACGCGCCGTCGAACCGTCTGGACAGCGATGCGCAGCAGGTGTCGCCGCCGAATCTCGAAGGGATTCCGCTCGAATACTACGACTACGCGACCGGCTACAGCGAGCAGGAACAGGGCGAGCGCCTCGCGCGCCTGCGGCTCGAAGCGATCCAGGCGGACTCGCACGTGCTCGTCGGCGAGGCGAACGCACGCGCGCTCGCGACGGGCCGCGCATTCACGCTGGTCGGCCATCCGGCCGCGCAGCGCAATGGTCGGTACTACGTGACGAGCAGCGAGCTGACGTTCATTCAGGACGGACCGGATAGTACGTCGCAGGGCCGTAATGTCGCGGTGAAGTTCCGCGCGCTCGCCGACGACCAGCCGTTCCGCCCGCTTCTGACGACGTCGCGCCCCGAGGTGCCGGGCATCCAGAGCGCGACGGTGGTGGGCCCGGAGATGTCGGAGGTGCACACCGACAAGCTCGGGCGCATCCGCGTGCACTTCCACTGGGACCGCTACAAGACGACCGAAGCCGATGCGTCGTGCTGGATTCGCGTGTCGCAGGCTTGGGCGGGCAAGGGCTGGGGCGTGATCGCGATGCCGCGGGTCGGGCAGGAAGTGCTGATCACGTACGTCGACGGCGATCTCGACCGGCCGCTCGTGACGGGGATCGTCTACAACGGCGAAAACCCGACGCCTTACGATTTGCCGAAGGACATCCGCTACACGGGCCTCGTGTCGCGTTCGATCAAGCGCGCGGGCGGCTACCAGAACGCGAGCCAGATCACGTTCGACGACCAGCGCGGCGCGGAGCGCGTGATGATCCACGCGGAGCGCGACATGCAGCAGACGGTCGAGCGCAACAGCTCGACGTCGATCGCGCAGGACTTGAACCTGTCGGTGAAGGGCACGTCGACGTCGGTCGTCGGGATCTCGGTCAGCTTCACCGGCATCTCGGTGTCGTACACGGGGCTGTCGGTGAGCTTCACCGGCGTGTCCGCGAGCTTCACCGGCGTGAGCACGTCGTTTACCGGCGTGAGCACGAGCTTCACCGGCGTGTCGACATCGTTTACCGGCGTGAGCACGAGCTTCATCGGCGTGTCGACGTCGTTCACCGGCGTCGATACGGGCTTCAAGGGCGTATCGACCGCGATGATCGGCGTTTCGACCAGCGTCGTGGGTTCCAGCAACTCGGTGACGGGCGTGTCGAACAGCATGACGGGCATCTCGTCGTCATGGACCGACGTCAGCATGTCGACGACCGGGCAGTCGCAGAGCATCACCGGCGTATCGCTGTCGTACACGGGCACGTCGAACAGCATGACGGGCACGAGCACGTCGGTGACGGGCACGTCGACGAGCATCACGGGCACGTCGATGTCGAACACGGGCAGCTCGACGAGCATCACGGGCACGTCGATGTCGACGACGGGCAGCTCGACGAGCGTCACCGGATCGAGCGTGTCGACGACCGGCAGCTCGGTGAGCACGACGGGTTCGAGCGTATCGACGACGGGCAGCAGCGTGTCGGTGACGGGATTCAGCTTCTCGTACACCGGCGCGAGCTACTCGGACGTGGGCATCGACCTGAAGAAGGTCGGCATGCAAGTGAAGAGCTGACGCTATGCGCGATATCACACCATCATCGCTTTATGCGACTGAGGCGGCGAGACGAATTAGCACTCGGATCGATAGCGTCGCGGTACCCGAATGTGCGGCGCCGACCGATGCCCGTTGCCGTATCGAGGCACGTGCGTCGGCGGATGCGAAGGCAGAGGGAGGGGCCATATGCGTCTGATCGAACTACGCAGTCCGCTGTTGGACCCGGATTCGGTTGCACTGAGCTTCGTGGTCCACGAGAACCTGTCGCAGGAGCCGTCGTATCAGCTCGATCTGCTGAGCCGCGATCCGAATCTGGATTTCGACGAGTTGCTCGGCTCGTCGCTGTCGGCGGACATCGATCTGGGCGGCGGCGCCGTGCGGACGTTCAACGCGCACGTGTTCGGCGGGAACGACACGGGCCAGATGAGCGGGCAGTACACGTACACGCTGGAATTGAGGAGCTGGCTGTCGTTCCTCTCGGAGAACCGCAACAGCCGGATCTTCCAGAACATGAGCGTGCCGCAGATCGTCGAGCAGGTGTTCCAGGGCCATCAGCGCAACGGTTACCGGTTCGAGCTCGAAGGCACGTACGAGCCGCGCGAGTACTGCGTGCAGTTCCAGGAAACGGATCTGAACTTCGTGAAGCGGTTGCTGGAAGACGAAGGGATCTACTTCTGGGTCGAGCACGAGAAGGACAATCACATCGTCGTGATCTCGGACACGCAGCGCTTCGATGATCTGCCGCTGCCGAACGACGAGCTCGAATATCTTCCGGACGGCGAAGAATCGCGTGCGATCCAGGGGCGCGAAGGCGTGCAGCGCTTGCAGCGTACGCGGCGGATCAAGTCGAGCAACGTCGCGCTGCGCGACTTCGACTATCACGCACCGTCGAAGCGCTTGGACAGCGATGCGCAGGTCGAGCTGTCGAGCCTTGACGGCATTCCGCTCGAGTACTACGACTATGCGACCGGCTATAGCGATCCGGCGCAGGGCGAGCGGCGAGCGCGCTTGCGGCTCGAAGCGATCCAGGCGGACTCGCACTCGCTCGTCGGCGAGGCGAACGCACGCGCGCTCGCGACGGGCCGCGCGTTCACGCTGGTCGGTCATCCGGCGTTGAGCCGCAATCGTCGGTACTACGTGACGAGCAGCGAGCTGACGTTCATTCAGGACGGACCGGATAGTACGTCGCAGGGCCGTAACGTCGCGGTGAAGTTCCGCGCGCTCGCCGACGATCAGCCGTTCCGCCCGCTGCTCGTCACCAAGCGGCCGCGGGTGCCGGGCATCCAGAGCGCGACGGTGGTGGGCCCGGAGATGTCGGAAGTGCACACCGACAAGCTCGGGCGCATCCGCGTGCACTTCCACTGGGACCGCTACAAGACGACCGAAGCGGACGCGTCGTGCTGGATTCGCGTGACGCAGGCATGGGCGGGCAAGGGCTGGGGCGTGATCGCGATGCCGCGGGTCGGGCAGGAAGTGATCGTCGTTTATGTCGACGGCGATCTCGACCGGCCGCTCGCGACGGGGATCGTCTACAACGGCGAAAACCCGACGCCTTACGATTTGCCGAAGGATATCCGCTACACGGGCCTCGTCACGCGTTCGATCAAGCGCGCGGGCGGCATTCCGAACGCGAGCCAACTGACGTTCGACGATCTGCACGGCGCGGAGCGCGTGATGATCCACGCGGAGCGCGACATGCAGCAGACGGTCGAGCGCAACAGCTCGACGTCGATCGCGCAGGATTTGAACCTGTCGGTGGATGGCACGTCGACGTCGGTCGTCGGCATCAAGGTCAGCTTCACCGGCATCTCGGTGTCGTACACGGGGCTGTCGGTGAGCTTTACCGGCGTGTCGGCGAGCTTCACCGGCGTGAGCACGTCGTTTACCGGCGTGAGCACGAGCTTCACCGGCGTGTCGACATCGTTTACCGGCGTGACCACGGGTTTCACCGGCGTATCGACGTCGTTTGTCGGCGTGGACACGAGCTTCACCGGCATCAGCACGGGGTTCGTCGGCGTGTCAACGAGCTTGACGGGTTCCAAGAATTCCGTGACGGGCGTGTCGAACAGCATGACGGGCATCTCGTCGTCATGGACCGACGTCAGCATGTCGACGACCGGGCAGTCGCAGAGCACCACCGGCGTATCGCTGTCGTACACGGGCACGTCGAGCAGCATGACGGGCACGAGCACGTCGGTGACGGGCACGTCGACGAGCATCACCGGCACGTCGATGTCGAACACGGGTAGCTCGACGAGCATCACGGGCACGTCGATGTCGACGACGGGCAGCTCGACGGGCATTACGGGCTCGAGCATGTCGGCCACCGGCAGTTCGGTGGGCACGACGGGCTCGAGCGTATCGACGACGGGCAGCAGCATGTCGGTGACGGGATTCAGCTTCTCGTACATCGGCGCGAGCTACTCGGACGTGGGCATCGATCTAAAAAAGCTCGGGATGCAGACGAAGAACTGACCTATGCGACATATCAAACCACAAGCGGCCCTCGTGGCCACGACCAATACGCAGATCGGCGCGCAGCCGATGCTCGGGATCAGCATCGGCATGGGCTTCAGGCTCGATCAGCCGTCGATCCTCGTACACGAAGCGGCTGTCTGGGAAGCGCTGAAGGCAGCCGCGCCGTCGCTGCCGCTGTATGAATCGGCACTGCCGAAGCAGCGCGCCGAATGGCTGCTCGCCGGCCATTCGACGCATTCCGTCGGGCCCGGCGCGAGCTCGCGCAATGTCGACTGGACTGCATGGGTCGAGTTCGACGGCGTGCGCAAAGTCGTCTCGTGCGCGACGCAGCTCGGCGACGAGCATGCGCAGGGCGGCTTCGCGCGCATCGCGATCGATCACCGGCATGCGGCGGCGGGCGGCGCGCAGGAAAACCCGTTCGGCGTGGCGTCCGGCACGCCGCCGCTGCAACAGCTGCGCACATTCGGCGTCGGCCCATCGCCGCTCGCGGCGATGGGCGCGATCGGCAGCGACTGGCCCGAGCGCACGCAATGGATGCCGACGCGGCCGGGCACGGTCGACGCGATGGCGCAGGACGGCACGCATATGGGCTGGCCCGCGAACGTCGATTTGCGCTTCTTCCAGCAGGCGGCGTCCGATCAATGGGCGCGCGGCGAATGCTGGACGCCCGGCGCGCGTTTCGAGCTGAGCGGCTTCGGGCCGCAGGGCGAGGGCTTCGCGGGCGAGCTGCCGCGCCTCGTGCCCGTCGCGCTCGTGACGCGCAACGGCCGCCCGGGCATTGAGCGCCTGTCGTTCAAGCAGCAGACGGTGTGGTTCCTGCCCGATCGCGGCATCGGCGTGCTGTGGTGGAACGGCGCGGTCGCGCTCGATTTCCTGCTCGACGACAGCCCGACGATGCTCGTCACCGCATTCAAGGACGAGGCCGAGCGGATCGACGTCGACGCGGTGATGAAATTCGCCGATCAGCGCGCGGACCTGAACTGCACCGATCCGCTGCAACAGGCGGATCACGAACTGATGCCCGCTGTCGCGAGGGGCTGGACCTGGGAGATGATCCTCGACACGGAAGACCATCCGCGCTTCGCACCGGCGCCGCGCGGCTACGAAGAAGTCCGTGCGCGGGTCGAGCAGAACCGTCGGCAGCTCGTCGAGGCGCGCGACGCAAGCGAACGGCTGTCGGCGTTCGAGGAAGCGAATCGCAGCGCGAAGCTGCCGGGCGCGCCGCGCGGCGGCGAAAATTGGCGCACGCGGCTGCGTCAGGCGAAGACGCCCGAGCTCGCGAACGTCACGATTCGCGACGCCGATCTGTCGTCGCTGCGCTTCGACGGCTGGAAGTTCGACGAAGTGCGCTTCGAGCGCTGCACGCTCGATCGCAGCGAATGGACGAACTGCCGGCTCAATCAGGTGCATGCGGTCGACTGCTCGTTCGCCGACGTGAAGATGAGCGACGGCTGGTGGAAGGGCGGCAAGATCCAGCGCTGCAATCTCGAGCGCAGTGCGTGGCTGAACGTGGAGATCGAGCGGATCTCGATCGACGAATGCCGGCTCGACGATCTGAAAGTGGCGGGCGGCTCGTGGTCGATGCTGTCGGTGCAGGGCCGCGGCGGCGTGCGCGGCGACGTTCAGGATGTCGAATGGAACTCGGTGTCGTGGTCCGAGGTGAGCGCGCCCGGCTGGACCTGGACGCGCGTGCGCGCGGACGATCTCGCGATCGTCGAATGCGCGATGGCGGGCCTCGCGGTGTCGCAATGCACGCTCGCGAAGCCGAGCATTTTGCTGACCGACTTGTCCGCGAGCGTCTGGCAGCGCAGCATGCTCACGTTCGCGGTGCTGTCGCACGGCACGTCGATCAACGGCGCGCGGCTCACCGACTGCGTGCTCAAGTCGTCGAGCCTGCAGGAGCTGCGTGCGGACCGCGTGCAGGTTGACCACTGCTCGTTCATGCAACTGAACGCGCAGCATCTGCATGCGCAGCAGTCGCACTGGAGCCGCACGGTGCTCGACGGCGCGAACGTGATGCACGCGCAACTGACGGGCACGTCGTTCGACCGCTGCTCGCTGAAGGAGGCAATGTTCTATGGCGCCGACATGCGGCAGACGCGCATGCGCGACTGCAATCTCGTTCGGGTCCGCACGTCGTGGATTCACCCGCCGGAAGCAGGCGCGTGGCGCGGCAATCTGAACGCCGGCCAGCTCGACGTGCCGAGGAGGGTGTGATGAGCAAGATCCGCTCGACGGTGCCGCCGCCGCCGCTGCCCGAAGTCGTCGAGGGGCAGCACTACACGTTGCCGCAGCGCGACGTCGCGCTGGCGGACACGCTGTTCGTCGATTGCCACTTCGACCGCGTCGAATGGACGGGCTGCCGGCTGTCGAACCTGCGCTTCGTGAACTGCACGTTCGATGCGAACCGCTTCGATCGCTGCGAGCTGATGAAGCTCACGTACGAGTCGAGCCGGCTCCGGGCGAGCGCGTGGACGCAGAGCGCGTTGCAAGGCGTGTCGTTCAGCGAATGCGAGATCGAGGGCGGCACGTGGACGGGCAGCTTGCTGAAGGACGTCGTGTGCGCGCAGTCGAAGGGCGCGCGCTGGCTGTTCGACAGCGTGCGCGGCGCGCACGTGTCGCTCGTCGCGGGCGACTACGCGGGCGTCACGCTGCGCGGCGGGCACTGGAGCGACACGTCGTGGATCGGCAGCCAATTGGCCGAACTGCGGCTCGAATCCGTCGGGCTGGAGAACCTGATCGCAGGGCAAAGCGGCTTTCAGCACGCGGTGCTCGTCGAATGCCGCGGCGTCAACGTGCGCTGGATCGATTCGCGCATCGAGCGGTTGACCGTGCAGGGCTGCGAGCTGAAGCAGGCCGCATGGTCGCACAGCACGTGGGCGACGGGCGAGATCCACGCGAGCCGGCTGCCGCTCGCGAGCTTCGATCATGCGACCGTCAACGGCCTGACCGTGACGAACAGCGACTTGCCGCAGGCGATCTTCGACAGCGCGAGCGTGTCGGACAGCTCGCTGCAGGGCGTGCGCGCGCAGCGGATCGCGTTGCGCGACGCGTGGCTCACGCGCGTGAACCTGTCCGGCGCGCACCTGCAGCAGCTCGATGCACGCGGCCTGCATCTGGAGCGCGTCGACCTGCGCGGCGCCGATTGCCGAGGCGGCAATCTGATCGGCCAGCTTCGCCCGGTGTGGGCGGCGGCCGACACGCGGGATGCGGTATTCGAGGAAGCCACCGGCGCTGATGATCAGCTTTGGTGGCAACGAGTCCAACCGGGAGCAAGAGGAGTTTGACGATGAGCATGCGGGAAATGGTTGTCGCGCACGACGCGCTTGCATACGAATCGGACGACGACGCGGCGTCGCGTCACGCGCTGACGCGGATCATGAAGGGCGGTGCGCGCGTGCGCGATGAGAAGGCATGCGAGCAAGCCGAGCCGGCGGATGCGCCGGCATCGTCCTCGCCCGCCGCCGCGTCGACGACGCTCGCGCGCATCGACGGCAAGCGCACGGCGGCGGGCGAATGGCCCGTCGCGGTGCAGCCGGGCGTCGTGCTGCGCGCGAGGAAGGCGGTGAGCTGCGTGGTCGCGCCGGAGCCGGGCGATCTCGTGCAGATCTGCCGCGAAGGCGAGCACTGCTGGGTGCTCGCGGTGCTCGAGCGCGGCGCGGCGGGCGGCGAAAAGCGCGGTGAGAAGAACCGCGAGGTCTTATTGGATTTTGGCGACGCGCACGTCGCGCTTCGCGCGCGCGACGTGCGCGTCGAGGCGCGCGATCGGTTGTCGCTCGAGGCCGCGCAGCTCGCGAGCCGCGCGCAGGTGGTGACGCAGGCGGCGGCCGAGCGCCAGACGCACGTGAGCGGCACCGACGCGACGCACGCGGGCAGCACGGTCGTCCACACCGAGCGGCACATGGCGATGCACGCGAAGAGCGCGGTCGTCACCGCGGCGTCGCTGCTGAAGATCGACGCAGGCCAGATTCACATGGGCTGAGCGTCGCTCGCGCCCGGTTTCTTGAAGGAGGTAGTCATGTTTGCAAATTGCTCAGCCGGGGGGATGGCGATCGCGCCGGGGAACGACGTCTGCAAGACGCCGCCCCTCGCCATTCCCATGCCGTACACGAACATCGCGAACAAGCCCGAGGCCGTGCCGAACGTGCCGAACATCATCTATGCGGGCGGTCCGGTGCACAACCTGAACACGATCATTCCGGTCACTCACAGCGACGAGCCGGGCTCGATGGGCGGCGTTGCGTCGGGCACGGTGTCGGGGCCGTCGCGACACGCGAAAGGCTCGAGCAAGGTGATGATCCAGGGTGCGCCGCAGACGCGGCTCACGGACACCAACCTGCCGAACAACCAGAACACGGCCGGTTTTTCCGCTGTTCCGTCGCAGACGATCACGATGACTCTCAGCTGAACATCGTGCGTCGCAAGATGGGCCCCTTCAAATCGATCGCGGCGGCGCTCGCGCTCGGCGTGCTCGCCGGTTGTTCGGCGTTCTCGTCGTCGAAGCCGGAAGAACCGCGGCAACTGCACGTGACGCTCGTCGGCGGCGGCCGCCTGAACGCCGCGCCGGCTGGCGAGGCGCGTCCGATTCAGACGTGCGTGTACGTCGTGACCGCGGCCGACTGGCTGCCGACGCAGGGCGGCGACGATTCGTCGTGCGCATCGCGCGGGCAGGACAGCACGGTCGTCGCCGATTCGCGCCACGTGATCGCGCCGAACCAGGTGCTGCAGTTCTCGTTGAGCCTGCCGCGCTCGGGCGATCTCTGGCTCGTCGCCGACGCCGACTACGCGCGTCGGCCGGCGAACTACGCGCCGCTGCGCGTGCGCGTCGAGGGCCGCGGATTGATTCACATGGCCGTCTGGCTTGACCGCGACGGCATCTACAACGCGTTGTTGCCGGGGCCGGTGCCCGTCGGCGGTGTGATGTCCGCATCGGCCGTGCGCATCGACGAGCCGCCGCCCGAGCGCAAGACGAAAACCACCTATGGGACAAGGAGAAGCAGGCAATGAGTAGTCTGCCGGTAGGACCGGTCGCGTGGAGCGACGGCATGCTGATCGAGACGCAGCACTTCCAGCAGCTCGAGCGGCATCTCGCGCATCAGGCCGCACTGCGGCTCGGTCAGACGTCGAATCACGGCTGGGGCTTCACGCTGCTCGATCTCGATCAGGACGGCCTCGGGCTCGGCAGGCTCGGGCTGCGCCACGCGCGCGGCGTGTTCCAGGACGGCACCGCGTTCTCGCTGCCGTCCGACGATCCGCTGCCGCCGCCGCTCGAGACCGAGCTCGCGCAGGCGGGCGACATCGCGTGCCTCGCGCTGCAAGCCGCGCGCACGGGCGGCCCGGAGATGGCGTTCGGCGACGTCGCATCGGCGTCGCGCTATCGCGCGGTGTCGACCGAAGTGCCCGATCTCGCGGTCGGGCTCGACGCGCCCGGCACGCCGCGGCGCCTGACGATCGAGACGGGCCAGCTCGTTTCGCGCCTTTGCTGGAAGTCGCAATTGCGTTCGGATGAAGTCGCGCTGCCGATCGCGCGCGTCGCGGGCCGCAATGCGAGCCGCACGGTGTCGCTCGATCCGCGCTTCATCCCGCCGCTGCTCGACACGCGCGCGCATCTCGTGCTGCGCTCGCTGATCGACGAATTGCAGAGCACGCTGCGCGTGCGGCTCGCGAGCACGTCAGCGCAGCGCGTGCTGTCGACGGGCGGCGGCGTCGCCGATCTGATCGAGCTGCTGCTGCGCCAGGCGATCGCCGAGTACCGGATGCGTCTCGCGAACCTCGACGCGTTCGATCCGCTGCCGCCCGCGATGCTGTACCACGAGCTCGTCGGCCTGCTCGGGCGCCTGAGCGTGCTGCCGGGCGTCGACGAGGAGCTCGCCGATCGCGAGCTCGGCTACAACCACGACGATCTTCAGACGAGCTTCGAGCCGCTCGCGATGATGCTGCGCCAGGCGCTCGCGCGCGTGATCGAGACGCCGGTGTTGCCGCTGCGCTTCGAGGATCGCGGCGATCAGGTGCACATCTGCATCATCGACAAGCAGTGGAACCTGAAGAAACTGATTTTCGCGTTTTCGGCCGCGATGCCGGCGGAGAAGCTGCGGCAGTTGCTGCCGCAGCAGACGAAGCTGGGCGCCGTCGAGCAGATCCAGAAGCTCGTGGACCTGCAACTGCCGGGCGCGCGTCTGAACGCGTTGCCCAATCCCCCGCGCCAGATTCCCTACTACGCCCAAAGCACGTACTTCGAAGTGGAATCGACCGACCCGTTCTGGAAGCAGACCCTCGCCGGCTCGGCGATGGCGCTGCGCATCGTCGGCGATTTCCCCGATCTTCGCTTCGAAGCCTGGGGGCTGAGAGACGGCAAGGTGGCGTGACCCACGACATGAGACGCAATCTGCTATGAGCCTGCTACGAAACCTGTCCACCACGCTGCGCCGCGTATCGATGGCGTCCAACATGCTCGATCGCGCGGCGGCGAATCCGGATCTCGCGACGCGGATTCCGACGCTGTCGTCGCTGTCGAGCGCGGCGATGTCGAGTTCCGCCGTGTCGACCACCGGCACGACGAACGTCGCCGCGTCGGGCGGCGCGGCGAGCTCGGGTGCGCCGAGCTTCACATCGTCGGCCGCCGCGCCGAGCGCGCATCCCGCGAGCGACGCGCTGCCGCATGCCGACGGCTCGCCCCGCAATCCCGCCGTGCTGCAATTCCCGGTGCCGGGCGGCGCCGCGGCGCCCGCCGACACGCGCGGGGCGTCGCCCGTCGTCTACAACCCGCAGGGCGAGCAGGCCGCGATCATGAAGGCGGGGTTGCAGCAGGCGAGCTGGAACAACCCGTTCGTGTCGCACGCGCTGCCCGCGGTGCTGCAATTGCAGCGGCATCTCGCGGCCGGGCCGCTCAACCAGGCCGCGATCCGCACGCAGCTCGGGCTCGAAGTGCGGCTCTACCGCGAGCGGCTTGCCGGCTCCGGCTGCGAATGGGAGCAGATCCGCGACGCGTCGTACTTGCTTTGCACGTATCTCGACGAGACCGTCAACGATTCGGCGCGCGAGCACTCGCAGGTCGTCTACGACGGCGAGCGCAGCTTGCTCGTCGAATTCCACGACGACGCGTGGGGCGGCGAGGACGCGTTCGCCGACCTGTCGCGCTGGATGAAGGCCCCCGAGCCGCCGATCTCGCTTCTGTCGTTCTACGAACTGATCCTGTCGCTCGGCTGGCAGGGCCGCTACCGCGTGCTCGATCGCGGCGACGTGCTGTTGCAGGACCTGCGCTCGCAGCTGCATGCGCTCATCTGGCATCACGTGCCGCCCGAGCCGCTCGGCACCGATCTCGTCACGCCCGCGAAGCGGCGCCGCTCGTGGTGGACGGCCGGCCGCGCGGCGGTCGTCGCGCTCGGCGTGCTGGCGCTCGCCTACGGCGCGATCAGCCTGTGGCTCGATTCGCAGGGGCGGCCGATCCGCAACGCGCTCGCCGCGTGGATGCCGCCCACGCGCACGATCAACATCGCGGAGACGCTGCCGCCGCCGCTGCCGCAGATCCTGACGGAAGGGTGGCTCACGGCGTACAAGCATCCGCAAGGCTGGCTGCTCGTGTTCAAGAGCGATGGCGCGTTCGACGTGGGCAAGGCGAACGTGCGACCGGACTTCATGCACAACATCGAGCGGCTCGGCCTCGCGTTCGCGCCGTGGCCGGGCGACCTCGAGGTGATCGGCCACACCGATTCGCGGCCGATTCGCACGAGCGAGTTCCCGGACAACCAGGCGCTGTCGGAAGCGCGGGCGCGCACCGTCGCCGACGAACTGCGCAAGACCGCGCTGCCGGGCGGCGCGCGCGCGCCGGAGAACTCGGTGCAGCGCAACATCGAGTATTCGGGGCGCGGCGACGGGCAGCCGATCGACACGGCAAAGACGCCCGCCGCGTACGAACGCAACCGCCGCGTCGACGTGCTGTGGAAGGTGATTCCCGACGGCGCGCAGCGCCACGACCGCAACCTGAACCTGCAGCAGCCGGAGAAGCCCGGCCAGGTCCCGATGCGCCCGGCGATGCCGGAAGGCGTCGAGATCGCGCCTGAAGGACAACTGCCTTATGCGACGACGGAGGGCCGTCAACCATGATTCGCACGAGCTTGAGAGTATTCGCGGCGATCCTGATCGCGATCCTGATCTGGTGGGTGGGGCCGCTCTTCGCGTTCGGCATCTATCACCCGCTCGGCCCCGTGTGGGTGCGCGAGATCCTCGTCGCGCTGGTGCTGATCTGGGGCTTCTGGCCGACGCTCGCGCGCCTTTGGGCGCGGCTCGCGATGAGTCCGCGGCAGGTCAAGGTCGCGCCGAAGACGAAGCAGCTCGATTTCGTCGACAAGCATCTGCGCACCCTCGACCAGCAACTGAAGGAGCGCTGGCAGAAGGAGCCGCGCGGCCGCTGGAAGCGCTGGGTCGGCGCGCTCACGCGCCAGCATCGCGCGACGCTGCCGTGGTATCTGGTGCTCGGCTCGGAAGGCAGTGGCAAGACGAGCTTCGTCGCGAAGGCGGTCAACGTGTCGGGCTCGGTGCAGGACCGCGTGCTCGGCTCCGACGCGACGTACGGCCGCGGCGACGATTTCAACTTCCGGATCACGCGCGAAGCGGTGTGGTTCGATGTCGGCGGCCGCTGGAGCCTGCGCGCGGGTGTCGACGAGGCCGAGCTCGAAGCTTGGCGCAAGCTGCTGCGCGGCATGCGCCGGCTGCGCAAGGGCGCGCCGATCAGCGGCGTCGTGCTGTGCCTCGACGGCGTCGACATGATCGATGCGCCGCTCGACGCGCGCAAGCGTCTCGCGGACTCGGTGCGCGCGCGGCTCGACGAGATGCACGAGGCGTTCGGTCAGCAGGTGCAGGTGTATGTCGCGCTGAACGGGCTCGATCGGCTCGACGGCGCGGTGTCGACGCTGTCGCTGCTGGACGCGTCGAAGTGGGTGAGGGGCGTCGGCTTCAGCCTGCCTGACGACGGCGCCGAGGCTGACGCCGCGCGCGCCGACGCGACGTGGCAATACGCGCTGCAAGGCCTGCAGCAGCGGGTGCAGCAGCAGGTGCTGTATTCCGCGCCCGCCGCGACCGAGGTGTCGATGAACCATGCGCAGTTGCGCTTCGTCGAGACGCTGAGCCGCATGCAGAAGGCGCTCGTCGCATGGCTGCACGTCGCGCTCGCGCCGGGCGACACGCGTACGGCCGCGCGGCTGCGCGGCGTGTGGCTCGGCTCGATGGCCGAGCTCGCCGATGCGCATCCGGCGGCCGCGGCGGGCGCCGGCGCGGCGGGGCTGCCGGTGCCGTCGCGGTCGCTGAACGAGCTGTGGACGCCGCTCATCCGGCAGGTGTCGCTCGAGCGCGACGCCGTGCGGCCGAGCGGCCCGAAATCGTGGCGCGGCCGCCTGGGCGACGCGCTGCGCTGGAGCGCGGTGCCGATCGTCGTGTTGGGCCTCCTGCTGTGGTTCGGCTGGGGTTACGTCACCGAGCGCGACTACCTCGACGGCGTGTGGGCGCAGTTCACCGAGGCGAAGCGGCTCGCGCAGGCCGATGCGTCGTACGGTAACGACGGCGGCTCGACGCTCATCGAGATCGCGAACCAGATGCGCTACGCGCAGCTGCAGGCCGAGGACGCCGCGCAGGGGATGGCGACGCCGTACTTCGAGCACGGGCTCGTCGCCGAGACGGCGCGCGACACCTATTACCGGCACTTGCAGAAGATGCTGATGCCGGAGCTGTACAACGAAGTGCGGCGCACGCTCGTGTCGCAGGTCGACGGCACGCCGGGCGACATTTACCAGACGCTGAAGGTCTACCTGATGCTTTGCCGTCCTGATCGACGCTCGGCGGACGACGTCGTGCGCTGGCTCGACGGCCGCTGGGACACGCTGTCGGGCGGCCAGTACTCGGACGACGACCGGCGCTCGCTGCTCGCGCACGTGCGCACGCTGATATCGCTGAAGAACGTGCCGGCGACGCCGGAGGACGCGAACCTCGTGCGCTCGGCGCGCGCGAAGGCCGCGCAGATTCCGCTCGTCACGCGCGTGCTGCAGCACATCCACGCACAGGGGCTGCCGCAGCAGGTGAACGACATTTCGCTGTCGCGCGCGGCGGGCTTCGAGGCGGCGATGAGCCTGCGCATGCGCAGCAACGTGCCGTCGACCGATACCGCGGTGTCCGGCTGGTTCACGCGCGCGGGCTACACGGACGTGTTCCTGCCGAGGTTGCAGAAGAGCGCGCGCGCGATGCTCGAGGAAGAGAGCTGGGTGCTGCGCGACGAGACGCTGTCGGGCAACAGCTTCCAGATCGACGGGCTCGTGCAGAAGCTCGCCGATTCCGCGCGCAACCAGTTCCTTCAGGACTACATCGGCGCCTGGCAGAACTTCCTGAACGACGTGACGGTGCGCGGCGTGACGGGGCTCGACGACGCGTCGCAGCTCGCGGCCGCGATGATGGAGGCGCAGTCGCCGCTCGCGAACCTGCTGCGCTTCGCCGCGCGCGAGACGACGCTCACGGGCGCGAGCGACGAAGGCAACATCGACAGCTGGATCGATCGGCAGAAGTACCGCTTCGAGAAGGGCCGGCGGCAGATCGTCGGCGAGCTGAGCGGCCAGCACTATCGGACCGTGCTGCTGCCCGAGCACGTCGTCGAAGAGCACTTCCAGGCGATCCGCCAGCTCGCCGCGCAGTTGAACCGCAACAGCTCGGTGGCCACCAATCCGCTGTCGCGCCTGTTCGAGCCGCTGTATCGGCAGCTCGGGCTCGTCAACGGCGCGCTGCAGGCGGGCCAGGTGCTGCCCGCGCAGTACGACGCGTTCTCGCGGCTGAAGGAGACGGCCGCGCGTCAGCCGGAGCCCGTGCGCGGAATCATGCTCGACCTCGTGAGCAGCGGCAGCACGATGACGACGCGCGAATCCGGCGCGTTGCTCAATCGCGGCGCGGCGGGCGCGACGAAGATGGTCTGCGATCAGGGTTTCACGGGCCGCTATCCGTTGCGCCGCAACACGCAGGCGGACGCGGGCGTCGAGGACTTCGAACGATTGTTCAGCTCGCAAGGCCTGATGGCGACGTACTTCCGCGATCACCTCGCCGCGTACGTCGACACGTCCGCGAAGCCGTGGCAGGCGCTGCGCTCGAACGGCGGGCCGAACGGGATGGTCAGCCAGTCGGTCCTCAATTCGTACGAGACGGCCGACCGCATTCGCGGCGCGATGCTCGACGATTCGGGGCACTTGCGTGTGTCGACCGTGCTGCGCTTCATCGACATGGATTCGCAGTTGTCCGAAGCGCAGCTCGTGGTCGGCGGACAGACGCTGCGCTTCGCGCACGGCGTGACGTCGCCGCACCGGATCGACTGGACCAACCAGAACACGCAGCTCGCGATCAAGCTGCAACTGAAGTCCGTCGACGGCCGGATGACGACGTTGCAGTTCGACGGGCCGTGGGCGCTGTTCCGCTTCTTCGACGCGGGGCAGGCGATCGGCGGCACGGGTACGGCGGACCGTCGCGAGCGGCTGTATCAGACGAGCCTCGGCACGGTACGCATCGAATGGCAGGCGCTCACGCTGCCGTCGCCGATATGGTCGGGCATCCTGCAGTCGTTCAGGTGTCCGTCGTGATGCGTCGAGCATCGGTATTCATGCGCCGCAGGGCGCGCACATTGAAAAGGAGCAAGACATGATTGATCCGAAGGAAATCTTCGCCGCATGCAATAACGCGCACCAGTACGGGCAGGATGCGAGCGGCTCGATGGCCAAGCCGTTCATGGATTCGATTCCGAATCTGTCGACGGCGTCGTCGAGCAATGCGAGCAACCTGATCGGCAACGTGCAGGATGTGGGCTCGAAGATGCTCGAGCACATGTCGTCGATCAAGTCCGCGGTCGACAAGCAGGTGATGATCCACCAGGACAACCAGCAGCGTCAGAAGACCTACGACTTCAACGTCGACATGCGCGACCTGCGTCCGACCAACGCCGTCGGCTTCCCGGAGGAAATGCCGTCGATCTTCTTCGCGCCGTTCAGGACCGGAAAGTGATGCGGTTCGGCTGCGTGGGCAGCTGCGTCGGCGTCGGCGCGCTTCGCGCGCGGGCGTCGTCGCGCGCCGCGCGACGCCTGGCGGTGCACAGGCGAATTCCGGGCGCGCGCCGGCGCGCCCGTTTCAATCTTTTGTGAGGATGGAGAGATGTCGATGACGAAGCAAATCGTGGCGGGGATCGTGGTGGGGCTCATCTCGATGAGCAGCCATGCGCAGTTGGGTCAGCTGTTCCAGTCGGTGAAGGAGCAGGTGACGCAGGCGGCGACGTCGCAGGTCAACCAGGGCGTGCGCTCGGCGACCGACGAGGCGGTGCAGGCAACGTCGACGCGCACGCGCAAGGCGATCGATTCGGTGCGCTCGCCGTCGTCGTCGGCGGCGGCCACGTCGACTCCGACGACTTCGTCGACCTCGTCCACTAAGGAGACGAGCGACGCGACGCTGAACGAAGCGCGCAAGTAACCGAGCGGCCGCGCATCGAGCCGGCCGCAGGCCGCCATGTGGGCGATGCGGCGGGTCGGACGGCTTTCGCGACGTGTGGCGCGTTGCGTCTTCGTCGCGAAAGCTGATTGAACGATCATGAAACTATCGTATAACCGTCGATTTACGGGGGGAGTAATCGAGGCTCTTCTCGAAATCAACCAGGAGTGTCTTATTGACGGAAAGGGAGCGCATTTATGTTCCAGACTTCGATAATCAGCGTCGTCGGCGTATTGGTGGCGATTGTCTTGATTTTCGTGGTAGTGACGACGTCAATGACTTTGTCGACGGTCATGTCGTCGGTTCGGGCTCAGACCGTTGTGAAGAATGGTTATGAGGCCGTGGCCGATGTCGTGAATATCGGCCAAACCGGTGTGACGCTGAATAACGTGCCGATGATGCGCGTCGAGCTGCGCATTCACCACAATGGCGCATCGTGGGACGTGACGATCAAGCAATTCATCGATTTGGGGAATATCCCGCGCGTCGGCGAGCGAGTGCGGGTGATGGTCGACCCGGCGGACAATAGCCGCGTGATGTACATGGGGCTCGCGAACGGCGGACGTTGAGCTCGGCCCGCGTGCGCCGGCGCGGTTTCGGCGGCGGCGATTCTCGCGTGTGCGCTCGGATCGAGATAAGGGTGCGATGTCGTTTTTCAAAAGTGGTGCCGTAAATGCTCGATTGGGCTTATTCGATAATTCCATATCGACATGATGGTGATAAGAGAGTGCATTTTCGAAACTTGCTTCGAAAAATGAAAATCGAATTAAAAATGTTTACATTTAGGATTCGATATCTTATGCTGCATCGCAGAATCCTCGGTTCAATAACACACGTCGCCGCGCAACGGTAATTCGGGCGGCAAGACGTCGGAAAGTATTTATTCCATCAAGAGGCGTCATGCGAGATAGAGGCGCTGGAGACCACGGGCTAAAGGGAGCGGGGGAACCGCGACAGGCCCGGGGAGGCGTATTGCCTGTTGCGAATGCGGCATGGCGATGCGCGGCTCCGGCGAGTGGGTAGTCGTCACGGCGCGCGCGAGGCAGGGCGGGCAGATCGCGCGGGAGGGCGGGCGGCTACGTGGAGGCGTCCGAGAAGGGCGCGGGATCAGCTCATTTGCCGAGCAGATGCGGGAGAAACGCCATGCCTATCGAGAAACAGGTCGTTGCGCTGCCGAGCGGACTGAAGGTCCACGTCGAGCGTCACGTGTTCGATCCGGCCTTCGAGACGGCCATCCTCGTGAACGGCGCGCTGGCGACGACGGCGTCGTTCGGCCAGACGATTCGCTACCTGGGCGAGCGCCTGAACGCGGTGTGCTTCGATTTGCCGTACGCGGGTCAGTCGCGCCAGCACAATCCGGGCGAGTACATTCTGACGAAGGACGACGAGGTCGAGATTCTGCTGCACCTGGCCGAGCGGTTCGAGCCGAGCTACCTGCTGTCGGTGTCGTGGGGCGGGGTGGCGTCGCTGTTCGCGCTGTCGCGGGGCTGCGCGAGCGTGCGGCGTGCGGTGGTCGCGTCGTTCTCGCCGTTCCTGAACGACGCGATGACGGACTACGTGACGCGCGCGCGCGATCACATCGCGGCGGGCGAGAACCTGAAGGCGGCGCAGTTGCTGAACGACACGGTGGGCCGCTACCTGCCGCGGATCATGAAGCTGTACAACTACCGCTACCTGACGAAGCTGCCGCGCAAGGAGCAGGACCAGGTGGCGTTCCACGTCGACCAGATTCTGTCGATGCAGCCGGAGCAGTACCTGCCGGAATTCCGCAACATCGGCTGCGACGTGAAGTTCATCAACGGGGAGCTGGACGAGTACACGACGTCGTCGGACGTGCGTCGGCTGGCGGCGTACGTGCGCCGGGCGGAGTTCGCGACGATCCGGCAGGCGGGACACTTCCTGGACCTCGAGGGGCGTCAGCAGCAGGAGCAGGTTCGCACGGCGATCCTGGGGTTCTTCGGCGAGGAGCGGGCGAGCGCGGCGCGGGACGAGGCGCAGGGCGAGGCGCTCGCGCCGCTGGGGCAGATGCCGGCGCTGTCGTAACGGCGTGCGTGGGCCGAGGCAGGCGGGCGTTCGCGCGCGGCCGGTGTCGCGGCTCGTTCAAATCAGGCAGGCAGGCAGGCGTGGCGCGCGCCGCGTGACGCGGCGACGGCAAGGCGCGTTCGTGTCACGGAACGGTTCGTTCAACGGAAGATCCCGACGGCAGGCGGCCGAACCCCGGCCGGCGACGGGCGATCCGGTTTGAACGTTTCGCGTTCGCGCCGACGGCTGCCGCGCGCAATCGAGTGACGAAGCGATGTCGAAAGTAATCGTGACGGCGATCGGGTCGGCGGGGGACGTGCACCCGCTGCTCGGGGTGGGCCGGGCGCTGTCGGCGCGCGGCCACGAGGTGGTGTTCTGCACGCATCCGCCGTTCGAGGCGGCGGTGCGCGCGAGCGGCTTCGCGTTCGTGCCGGTGGGCACGGCGCGGGAGTACGCGCAGGCGATGGCGGACCCGGCGCTGTGGGACCCGCGCACGTCGTTCAAGACGCTGTGGCGGGTGATCGCGCCGGTGGTGCGGCCGCACTTCGACGCGCTGCGCGCGCTGAGCGACGCGGACACGGTGCTGGTGGGCACGCTGTGGGCGTTCTCGGCGCGGCTGATGCAGGAGCGCTACGGGACGCGCTACGTGTCGGTGCAGGTGTCGCCGTCGACGCTGCTGTCGGCGCACGCGCCGCCGACGCACAAGCGGCTGACGATCCCGGCGGGGCTGCCGCTGGCGGTGAAGGCGGGGCTGATGACGCTGATCGAGCGGCAGGTGCTGGACCGGGTGTGCGGGCCGGAGCTGAACGCGGTGCGGCAGGCGCTGGATCTCGCGCCGGCGAGGCGGATTCTGGGGCGGTGGCTGCATTCGACGGACGGGGTGCTGTGCCTGTTTCCGTCGTGGTTCGCGCCGGCGCAGCGGGATTGGCCGGCGAATCACCTGCAAAGCGGGTTTCCGCTGTTCAACGACGCGGGGCCGCACGAGGCGGACCCGGAGCTGGACGCGTTCGTCGCGTCGGGCGATGCGCCGGTGGTGTTCACGGCGGGCTCGACGCTGGTGGACGGGCGGACCTACGAGCGGGCGGTGACGCAGGTGCTGCAAGCGACGGGCGTGCGGGGCATCCTGCTCGCGCCGGACGCGCCGGCGGCATCGGACGGGACGACGGGGCCAACGGGAACGAGGGCGCACGATGATGCGCCACGCAACGGCGTGACGCTGCTCAAGCGGCGCTACGTGCCGCTGGCGGCGTTGCTGCCGCGCTGCCGGGCGCTGGTGCATCACGGCGGGATCGGGACGGCGTCGCTGGCGTACGCGGCGGGGGTGCCGCAGGTGGTGACGCCGTTCGCGCACGACCAGTTCGACAACGCGCAGCGGGTGGCGGCGAGCGGCTGCGGGGTGCGGCTGGACGCGCCGGTGCGGGGCGAGCCGCTTGCGCGCTCGCTGCTGCGGGTGCTGGGCGACGAGGCGATGGCGGCGCGCTGCGGTGAGGTGCGGGCGCGGATGGCGGCGCAGCCGAACGGCTGCGACGAGGCGGCGCGCTTCATCGAGCGCTTCGCGCCGGGGGTGGCGGCGCGGCAGGCGCAGCCGGCATGAGCGCGCAAGCGTTGCCGGCGGATCGGGCCGCGAGCGCGCCGCCGGCGCCGGCCGCACCGGCGCTGCGCGGCGCGAGGCTCGCGCTGCTGACGTTCGCGCTGTCGCTCGCGACGTTCATCGAGGTGCTGGATTCGACGGTGGCGAACGTCGCGGTGCCGGCGATCTCGGGCAGCCTCGGGGTGTCGAACAGCCAGGGGACGTGGGTGATCAGCTCGTACTCGGTGGCCGCGGCGATCGCGGTGCCGCTGACGGGGTGGCTCGCGCGGCGGGTGGGGGAGCTGAGGCTGTTCGTCGCGTCGGTGATCCTGTTCACGCTGACGTCGCTGCTGTGCGGGCTCGCGCGGGACCTGGAGGTGCTGGTGGCGTGCCGGGCGCTGCAGGGGCTGTTCTCGGGGCCGATGGTGCCGCTGTCGCAGACGATTCTGCTGCGCGCGTTCCCGCCGGCCAGGCGCACGCTGGCGCTGGCGCTGTGGGGGATGACGGTGCTGCTCGCGCCGATCTTGGGGCCGGTGGTGGGCGGCTGGCTGATCGACAACTTCTCGTGGCCGTGGATCTTCCTGATCAACCTGCCGATCGGGCTGTTCTCGTTCGCGGTGTGCACGCTGATGCTGCACCCGCAGGAGCAGCGGGGCGAGGCGAGCCCGATCGACGTGACGGGGATCGTGCTGCTGGTGATCGGGGTGGGGGCGCTGCAGGCGGTGCTGGATCTGGGCCACGACCGGGGCTGGTTCGATTCGTCGCTGATCACGACGCTCGCGATCGTGGCGGGGGTGTCGCTCGTGTCGCTGCTGATCTGGGAGCTGGGGGAGGCGCATCCGGTGGTGGAGCTGAGCCTGTTCCGGGAGCGGACCTTCACGTTCTGCGTGGTGATCATCTCGCTGGGGATGATGAGCTTCTCGGTGGTGGGGGTGGTGTTTCCGCTGTGGCTGCAGTCGGTGATGGGCTACACGGCGTACCAGGCGGGGCTGGCGACGGCGTCGATGGGGGTGCTGGCGCTGGTGTTCTCGATCCTGGTGGGGCTGTACGCGAGCCGGGTGGACGCGCGGGTGCTGGTGACGTTCGGATTCCTGGTGTTCGCGGGGGTGATGTGGTGGAGCACGCACTTCACGCTGACGATGACGTTCGCGCAGGTGGTGACGCCGCGGCTGATCCAGGGGATGGGGCTGCCGTGCTTCTTCATTCCGCTGACGGCGGCGACGCTGTCGCGGGTGTCGGACGACAAGCTGGCGGCGGCGTCGAGCCTGTCGAACTTCTTGAGGACGCTGTCGGCGGCGTTCGGCACGGCGCTGAGCGTGACGTGGTGGGACAACCGGGCGACGTATCACTACGCGGTGGTGTCGCAGTCGGTGACGCGAGCGTCGGAGAACACGCAGCGGTACGTGGACGCGCTGCACGCGATGGGTCTGCACGGGACGCGGGAGCTGAGTTCGCTGCACCAGGTGGTGCGGCAGCAGGCGTACATGATGGCGACGAACGACATGTTCTACATGGCGAGCGGGACGTGCGTGTTGCTGGCGGGGCTGATGTGGCTGACGCGGCCGAAGCGGGGCGCGGCGGCGACGATGGGGCATTGAGGCGCCATGCTCCGGGTGTGAGGGCGAAGGGCGATGCGTCGAAGTCCTGACGACTTGGCGCAGCGATAGGGTGCGCGGCGAGCACCCGAACCACCGAGGGAAGAGCGATGACGAGCTTGGGCGCGCTGGTGATTCTGTATTACCCGACGGACGAGCAGTTGTCGGGCCTGGAGGCGCTCGCGCGCGACAGCGACGCGCTCGTGGTCGTCGACAACACGCCGCACGAGCACGCGGCGGCGCGCGAGCGGGTGGGGGCGCTGTCGTCGCGGGGGAATATCGTATGGCGGCACCAGGGCAACCGCGGCGGGGTGGCGGGCGCGTACAACGCGGGGCTGTCGGCGCTGTTCGCGCAGGGCGTCGACGCGGTGGCGCTGTTCGACCAGGATTCGACGGTGCCGGCGGGGTACTTCGCGCAGATGCGCGATGCGTGCGCGCGGCTGGGCGAGGGGGCGGGCGCGGGCGCGTTCGTCGCGGGGCCGCGGATCTACGACGCGAACGAAGCGCGCTTCCTGCCGGAGCTGATGACGAGCGGCGTGACGGTGCGCCGGGTGCGGGTGGAAGGGGAGACGGCGCCGCAGCGCTGCGCGTTCCTGATCTCGTCGGGCAGCGTGATCTCGCGGGCGGCGTACGCGCGGCTCGGAAGGTTCGACGAGGCGCTGTTCATCGACCACGTCGACACCGAGTACTGCCTGCGCGCGCTCGCGCACAACGTGCCGCTGTACGTGGTGCCGTCGCTGGTGCTGACGCACCGGATCGGGGCGCGGCGGCGGCACAAGGTGGGGCCGTTCGAGCTGACCGCGATGCATCACTCGTGGCAGCGGCGGTATTACGGCGCGCGCAACGCGATGCAGCTGGGGCTGCAGTACGGGCTGCGGTTTCCGGTGGCGCTGGTGCCGAATCTGCTGACGGTGTGGCAGGTGATCCAGGTGGTGCTGTGCGAGCGGGAGAAGGGGGCGAAGCTGCGGGGGATCGCGCTGGGCGTGCTCGACGGCGTGTTCGGGCGGCTCGGATCGTTCGACGAGGCGCGCTCGGGCACGGCGGCTCGCGAGTCGCATCGAGGAGCCGGTCAGCCTGAATCGTTCAGTCACCCGAACGAATCTCGCCGCGACGCGACGCCGGACTCCCTGGAGCGCGATGGCGAGATCGTCGCGAGATGACATCGAACAGGTTGTCGATACAAACGGGATTGCAAGCGGACGATTGGTCGAATCCGACGCATTTCAACATCACGTCACGACACGCAACTCAGTGCGCATGAAGGAATGACGACGCGGATGAATCAGGCGGCAACGAGAACGACAGGAGGACGCGCGGCGCGCTGGTTCGCGGCGGCGGCGCTCGCATGGACGCTGGCCGGCTGCGTGCCGTCGGGGTTCAAGCCGACGCTCGCGCCGCGCGAGCCCGGCGACGACGCGCTCGCGCAGACGACGGGCGGCGCCACGCACGGCGCATGGCCGAGCCCGGACTGGGTGCGGCAGCTCGGCGATCCGCAGCTCGACGCGCTGGTCGCCGAAGCGCTGCAGCAGAACCCGACGCTGCAGGCCGCGCAGGCGCGAATCGGCGTCGCGCAGTCGCAGTTGCAGCAGTTCGAATCGCTCACGGGGCTCACCGCGACGACGGGCGCGTCGCTCAGCAAGGCGCACGTGCCGCGCTCGGGCGGCACCATCAATACGACGTTGAACGGCTTGCCGGTGTCGGTGCCGCTCGTGGGCGAGTCGGTGGTGTCGTCGTCGTCGCTGTTCGTCGGGCTGAACTACCAGCTGGATCTGTGGGGCAAGAACGCGGCGGCGACGCGCGGGCTGATGTCGATGCGCGACGCGGCGCGGGTCGAGGCGGAGCAGGCGCGGCTCACGCTGTCGGTGGCGATCGTGACGCTGTACGGCGAGCTGGACCGCGCGTACGCGCTGCGCGAGCTGCTGCTGCTCAAGCGCCGCTCGAGCGAGCAGGTCGAGACGGTGCTGCGCGAGCGCGCGGCGCGCGGGATCGACAACGGCTACGACGCGGACGATGCGGCGCTCAAGCGCAGCAAGCTGCTCGAGCAGATCGCGCTGCTCGACGAGCAGATCCAGCTGCAGAAGCTGCAGCTGGGGGTGCTGACGGGGCGCGGGCCGGAGCGGGGGCTGTCGCTCGCGCGGCCGAAGCTCGCGCCGCTCGCGGACGCGCCGCTGCCGGCGCGGCTGCCGGCGGGGCTCCTGGGTCGGCGGCCGGACATCGTCGCGGCGCGGCTGCGGGTGGAGGCGGCGTATGCGTCGATCGACGGCACGCGCGCGTCGTTCTACCCGGACGTGAACCTGGCGGCGCTGGGCGGGCTGTTCGCGCTGGCGCCGGCGTCGCTGTTCAAGCACGATGCGCTGGGCGGCTCGATCGGGCCGGCGCTGTCGCTGCCGATCTTCGATCGCGGCCGGCTGAAGGCGAAGCTGGGCGGCGACGTGGCGAACGCGGACGTGGCGCTCGCGCTGTACAACCAGACGGTGGATGGGGCGCTGGGCGAGGTGGCGCGGCAGCTGACGTCGCTGTCGACGGTCGATGCGCTGCTCAAGGAGCAGCAGCAGGCGGTGCGCTCGGCGCAGCGGATGGTGGCGCTGGCGGAGGACCGGCACCGTCGCGGGATGGGGATGCGGAAGGACGTGAACCTGGCGAAGCTGACGCTGCTGGACGAGCGCTCGCACGCGATCGAGCTGCAAGCGCGGCGTCGGACGTTGCGGGTGGGGCTGATCGGGGCGCTGGGCGGCGGGTTCGACGCGCGGCAGGCGAGCGGCGGGCCGCTCGCGCAGGCGGGCAAGCCGTTCGCGGCGGCGTCGCGGCCGGCCGAGGCGAACGAGCCGCAGCGCGACTGACCGGTGCGGTCGCGGGATTCGGCGGACGGTCGAAGCGACGGGCGAACGCGCGGCGGCGATCGAATGGCGGTCGACGCGATGCATGCTTCGGCGGGCGATGCAATGCTATTCGGGAGCGTCGAGCGCGCATGCATCAGGCACGAACGCATCGGGCATCAACGCATCGAGCACCATCAAGTAGGAAGACATCACCACGAGCGCCACCTCCATTGTGAATACGAGAGATTCAACCGACACTGCAACCGAACATCGAAGCCCTCCGGAGCGATCCGCGACGCCGCCCGGGCATGCCCGGCCAACGCACGATAGCGCCACCGACATCACGCACGCGAAGACCTTGAACGACACCGCCACTCACACCCGGCGCGCCAAGGCGCCGAACGATACGACGACCGCGGACGGCGCGCACGCGACGCCGGCGTCCGAGCACGCGCATCCCGACGCGGCCGCGTCGCTCGCCGCGCGCCGCGCGACGCGCCGCCGCCGCTTCACGCTGTTCTTCGGACTGCTGGCGATCGTCGCGCTCGCGGCGGCGCTCTACTGGTTCCTCGTCGGCCGCTTTAGCGAGGAGACCGACGACGCGTACGTGGCGGGCAACGTCGTGCAGATCGCCGCGCAGATTCAGGGGACGGTGACCGACATCCTGGTGACGGACACGCAGCGGGTGAAGGCGGGGCAGGTGCTGGTGAAGCTCGACGACGCGGACGCGTCGGCGGCATACGCGCAGGCGCGGGCGCAGCTCGCGCAGGCGGTGCGGCAGGTGGCGAACACGCGGCTGTCGATGGGGATGTACGAAGAGACGGTGAAGGCGCGGGAGGCGGACCTGAAGCTCGCGCAGCAGGCGTACCGGGCGCGGGTGGGGGCGTCGGTGGAGGTGGTGGCGCCGGAGGAGCTGGCGCGGGCGAAGTCGTCGCTGGCGAACGCGCAGGCGGCGCTGGCGGGCGCGCAGGCGCAGCTGGACGCGGCGCGCGCGCTGGGCAGCGAGCGGCCGGCCGGGCAGAACCCGGCGGTGCAGCAGGCGGGCGCGCAGTTCAAGCTCGCGTACCGGAACCTGAAGCGCACGACGATCGTGTCGCCGGTGGACGGGACGGTCGGGCAGCGGTCGGTGCAGATCGGGCAGCAGGTGGGGCCGGGGGTGCCGCTGATGTCGGTGGTGCAGTTGCGGCAGGTGTGGGTGGAGGCGAACTTCAAGGAAGGGCAGATCCGGCACATGCGGGTGGGGCAGCCGGTGCAGCTCGAGTCGGACCTGTACGGCGCGCGGGTGACGTATCGGGGCCGGGTGGAGGGGTTCTCGGCGGGGACGGGGAGCGCGTTCTCGATGCTGCCGCCGCAGAACGCGGCGGGGAACTGGATCAAGGTGGTGCAGCGGGTGCCGGTGGTGATCTCGCTGGAGCCGTCGGAGCTGGCGGCGCATCCGCTGCGGGTGGGGCTGTCGATGAAGGCGACGGTCCGCACGAAGGAGCGGGGCGGGCATCTGCTCGACGGCGAGGCGCCGCTGCCGGGCTTGCGCACGCAGGTGCACGACGGGTATGCGGGCGAGGCCGACGCGGCGGCGGAGGCGGTGATTCGGGAGAACGACGGCGGCCGGTGACGAGGCGCTCGCGGCATGTCGAACGACGGGGCGCGGCGAATGTTCGTCGACGATCCGAGAATCCGTTTTCTTCAGGAGCGCGAATTTCCGTTCGTCGCATATGGCTGGACCGCCAGCGCTGCGCCGTATGCGTGGTTCGATTTCGACAACGAGGCGGGCGCGCACGCGGCTGTGCAGCGGCTGATCCCGTTCGGGCATCAGCGCATCGCGCTCGTGTGTGCGTCGCAGACGCTGAACTTCGCCGCGCAGCGGCGCGCGGGCTTCGAGCGCGCGCTGCGCGAAGCGGGGATCGAGCTCGATTCCGCGCTGTTTCGCGAATGCGCATTCACGCGCGACGGCGGCTACGATGCGACGCAGGCTTTGCTCGCGCTTCCGAGCCAGCCGAGCGCGCTTGTCGTCGACAACAACATCGCCGGGGCGGGCGCGTTCCGGGCGATCGTCGAGAGCGGCAGGCGCTTCGTCGACGACATATCGCTGATCGTCTACGACGGCGTGTCGGGCGACATCTCGTTTCCGCACCGGGCGACCGCGGTGGTGCAGCCTACCGGGCAAGCGTCCGGCTTGGCGATTGCCGAGCTGATGCTCGGCGTCATCGCGGAGCCGCCGGGCATCGCGCATCGGCTCGCGTCGCCTGTTGTCGAGCCGGGCGATACGGACGGGCCGCTCGGCGGTTGACGCGCACCGGACGCAAGATGTTGCGACGCACGCATTGCGTCGTGCAGCATGACGCCGCTTGGCGCAATGCGTGCGTTATGCCGAGGCGATTGCATGTCGCACGGCTCACGCCGCAAATCGCAAATCGCAAATCGCAAACCGCAAACCGCAAACCGCAAACCGCCGATTACTATCCACTGCCCACTGCCCACTGCCCACTGCACGCAGCACGCAGCACGCAGATCGCAGATCGCAGATCGCAGATCGCAGATCGTCGCCGCCGCCTCAGTCACCGACGCCTCAGTCACCAGCGCCATCGCCATTGCCCTCCACCGTTACCGCTCCGATGTCGGCCGCAGCCAAGCCGATGTCGGTTTTTGGACGCTCGCCCCCCCGGCTCGCGGACTACCCTCGGAAAGCTCGCTGCAAGCCCGTCCGACGCGCCCGAGCGCTCGGGCCGGGCGAGGCGCGGCGCACCGCCAACGAGACATGGAGACAATGCGATGAGCAGCAACCGAGGTGTCGTGTATCAGGGGCCGGGCAAGGTCGAGGTGCAGAAGATCGACTACCCGAAGATGGTCGATCCGAGCGGCCGCGCGATCGGCCACGGCGTGATCCTGAAGGTGGTCAGCACGAATATCTGCGGCTCCGATCAGCACATGGTGCGCGGCCGCACGACGGCGCCCGTCGGCCTCGTGCTCGGTCACGAGATCACGGGCGAGGTGATCGAAGTCGGCCGCGACGTCGAGACGCTGAAGATCGGCGATCTCGTGTCGGTGCCGTTCAACGTCGCATGCGGCCGCTGCGCGATGTGCAAGGAGCAGCACACGGGCGTGTGCCTGAACGTGAACCCGTCGCGCGCGGGCGGCGCGTACGGCTACGTCGACATGGGCGGCTGGATCGGCGGCCAGGCCGAATACGTGCTCGTGCCTTACGCCGATTTCAACCTGCTGAAGTTCCCCGACCGCGATCAGGCGATGGCGAAGATCCGCGATCTCACCTGCCTGTCCGACATCCTGCCGACGGGCTATCACGGCGCGGTGTCGGCCGGCGTGAAGCCCGGCTCGACCGTCTACGTCGCGGGCGCGGGCCCTGTCGGGATGGCGGCCGCCGCGTCGGCGCGCCTGCTCGGCGCCGCGTGCACGATCGTCGGCGATATGAACGCCGAGCGTCTCGCGCATGCGAAGGCGATGGGCTTCGAGGTTGTCGATTTGTCGAAGGACGCGACGCTCGGCGAGCAGATCGAGCAGATCCTCGGCAAGCCGGAGATCGATTGCGCGGTCGACTGCGTCGGCTTCGAGGCGCACGGCCACGGTTCGTCAGGCCATGCGGAGGAAGCGCCCGCGACGGTGCTGAACTCGCTGATGGAAATCACGCGGCCCGCCGGCGCGATCGGCATTCCGGGCCTGTACGTGACCGACGATCCGGGCGCCGCCGACGTCGCCGCGAAGCACGGCAGCCTGAGCATCCGCTTCGGTTTGGGCTGGGCGAAGTCGCACTCGTTCCATACCGGCCAGACGCCCGTCCTCAAATACAACCGCAATCTGATGCAGGCGATTCTGTTCGACCGGCTGCCGATCGCGAAGATCGTCAACGTCGCGGTGATCTCGCTCGACGATGCGCCGGAAGGCTACAAGAAGTTCGACGGCGGCGCGCCGCGCAAATTCGTCATCGACCCGCACGGGATGCTGAAGGCCGCATGATGCGCGCATAGGCGGCCCGCCGCGATCGGGCGTCCTGCCGGGCGACGAGCATGGCCCGCCGGTTCGCAGAGCCGGCGGGCCATTCGTTTTGGGGTGCGAAGTTCGACGAAAAGCGAAGTTGCCAATGGAGCCGGAGCCGCCGAATCCGGCGCCGCTCGCGCGGACGAGCGCGCTCAGGCGTGCAACATCATCGCCGGCGCGGGTGCGCCGCCCGGCATCGCGGGTTGCGCGAGCGGCGCAACCTGCTTGCGGCGTTCGCGCGTCGGCGCGGTGCCGAACGCGTCGCGATAGCTCTTGCTGAAGTGACACGCGGACTGGAAGCCGCACGCCATCGTGATGTGCATGATCGACATGTCGGTTTGCAGCAGCAGCTCGCGCGCGCGGCGCAGGCGCAGCGTCAGGTAGTAGTGCGTCGGCGTCATCCCGAGATGCTCGCGGAAAAGGCGCTGCAACTGCCGCTGCGACATGTTCGCGAGCCGCGCGAGCTCTTCGCGCGACAGCGGCTCTTCGATGTTGTTCTCCATCAGCGCGATCACCTCGAACAGCGACTTGTTCGCGGAACCGAGCCGCGCGACGAGCGGCATCCGTTGCTGCGCGCTCGTGTCGCGCACGTGCTCGACGATGAACTGCTCGGCGATCTGCGTGACGCGCGCGGTGCCGATGCGCGCGGCGATCAGGTTCAGCATCATGTCGAGCGGCGCGACGCCGCCCGTGCAGGTCACGCGATCGCGATCGATCACGAACAGCTCTTTCAGAAAGCGGGTGTCCGGAAATTCTTCCTTCAGCGCCGAGAGGTTTTCCCAGTGGATCGCGCACGCATAGCCGGCGAGGAGCCCCGCCTTCGCGAGCGCGTAGGTGCCGGTGCACAGGCTGCCGAGCGCGACGCCCGCGCGCGCGAAGCGGCGCAGCGTCGCGAGATGCTCGGGCTGCGTCGCGCGCTGCACGTCGACGCCGCCGCAGACGAACACGATGTCCGGTTGCCCGACGCAGTCGGCCGGGCCGGTGTCGACCGCGAGTCCGTTGCTCGCCGTGACCAAGCCGCCTTCCGGGCTGACGATCGACCAGCGGTAAAGCGGCTGCCCGCTCAGGTAGTTGGCCATCCTGAGCACTTCGATCGCGTTCGTGAACGCGATCATCGTGAAGTTGGGCAGCGGCATGAACGCGAAATGAGACAGCGACGCAGTGCGGTCGGGCGACATGGGGAAGCGTTCCTTGGATCTGATCTTGATGCGGCCGGGGCGCTCGGCTCGCGTATTGTGAAATCGAGCGCAACAAGCGTGCCATACGGCTAAACCCTAGATCCGGGCGGCCGCCTGTCGGCGGCCTTTCGCTGCACCGCACCGTAACCGTGAGCGGCTGCGCCGCCCGAGTGCAGCGGCGGCACCGGGCCAGTGCCGGCCGCCAGCCGCCGCCGCGCCGCGGCTGCGGCGGCCGCCTCGGTCGCGGCGGCTACCGCAAAAACGCACGACCGGTCACTTGTTCAAAAGTGACGAACATGTCGGAAAAGGGAAAGAACGCGTCTGAATTCATCAATAGGCGAAAAATCCGAACGACAAGAATAGAGCCGTCGGCAGCCGCTGCGGCGGGACGCCAAGACGCCGCGCGGCGGGCCTTCGAGCCCGCTGCGGAGCCCCTCAAAATTCAGTGACGAGACGCCCTATGTCGAACGCCAGTCCCTTCTTCTCGCAATCGCTCGCCGAGCGCGACGCGTCCGTGCGCGGCGCGCTCCTCAAGGAACTCGAACGACAGCAGTCGCAGGTCGAGCTGATCGCGTCGGAGAACATCGTGTCGCGCGCGGTGCTCGAGGCGCAGGGCTCGGTGCTGACGAACAAGTATGCGGAAGGCTATCCGGGCAAGCGTTACTACGGCGGCTGCGAGTTCGCGGACGAAGTCGAGGCGCTCGCGATCGATCGCGTGAAGCGAATCTTCAATGCCGGCTATGCGAACGTGCAGCCGCATTCCGGCGCGCAGGCGAACGGCTCGGTGATGCTCGCGCTCGCGAAGCCGGGCGACACGGTGCTCGGGATGTCGCTCGACGCGGGCGGACACCTGACGCACGGCGCGAAGCCCGCGCTGTCCGGCAAATGGTTCAACGCCGTCCAGTACGGCGTGAACCGCGACACGATGCTGATCGACTACGACCAGGTCGAGGAACTCGCGCAGCGGCACAAGCCGAGCCTCGTCATCGCGGGCTTCTCCGCCTATCCGCGCGCGCTCGACTTCGCGCGCTTCCGCCGGATCGCCGACGGCGTCGGCGCGAAGCTGATGGTCGATATGGCGCACATCGCCGGCGTGATCGCCGCGGGCCGCCACGCGAATCCGGTCGAGCACGCGCACGTCGTCACGTCGACCACGCACAAGACGCTGCGCGGCCCGCGCGGCGGCTTCGTGCTGACGAACGACGAGGAGATCGCCAAGAAGATCAACTCGGCGGTGTTTCCCGGCCTGCAGGGCGGCCCGCTGATGCACGTGATCGCCGGCAAGGCGGTTGCGTTCGGCGAGGCGCTGACGGGCGACTTCAAGATCTACATCGACCGCGTGCTCGCGAACGCGCAGGCGCTCGGCGAAGTGCTGAAGGCGGGCGGCGTCGATCTCGTGACGGGCGGCACCGACAATCACCTGCTGCTCGTCGATCTGCGCCCGAAGGGGCTGAAGGGCGCGCAGGTCGAGCAGGCGCTCGAGCGTGCGGGCATCACGTGCAACAAGAACGGCATTCCGTTCGACACCGAAAAGCCGACGATCACGTCGGGCATTCGCCTCGGCACGCCGGCCGGCACGACGCGCGGCTTCGGCGCGGCGGAGTTTCGCGAGGTCGGCCGGCTGATTCTCGAGGTGTTCGACGCGCTGCGCACGAACCCGCAAGGCGATCACGCGGCCGAGCAGCGCGTGCGCCGCGAGATCTTCGCGCTCTGCGAGCGCTTCCCGATCTACTGAACCGAACGCCGCGCCTTCGCACGACGACCGACCGACGCGCAGACAAGACTGGAGAATTCATGAGCACGCTGCATCAGGACAGCATCATCATCGACGGCCTGAACATTTCGAAGTTCGAACGTTCGGTGTTCGAGGACATGCACAAGGGCGGTGTGACGGCCGCGAACTGCACGGTGTCCGTGTGGGAGAACTTCACGAAGACGGTCGACAACATCGCGCTGATGAAAAAGCAGATTCGCGACAACGGCGAGCTGCTGACGCTCGTGCGCACGACCGACGACATCTTTCGCGCGAAGCAGGAAGGCAGGACGGGCGTGATTCTCGGCTTCCAGAACGCGCACGCGTTCGAGGACAACCTCGGCTACGTCGAGGCGTTCGCCGACATGGGCGTGCGCGTCGTGCAGCTTTGCTACAACACGCAGAACCTCGTCGGCACCGGCTGTTACGAGCGCGACGGCGGCCTGTCGGATTTCGGCCGCGAGGTGATCGCCGAGATGAACCGTGTCGGGATCATGGTCGACCTGTCGCACGTCGGCGGCAATACGTCGTCGGAGGCGATCGCGTTCTCGAAGAAGCCCGTCTGCTATTCGCATTGCCTGCCGTCGGGGCTCAAGGAGCATCCGCGCAACAAGAGCGACGAACAGTTGAAGGAGATCGCGGACGCGGGCGGCTTCGTCGGCGTGACGATGTTCGCGCCGTTCCTGAAGCGCGGGATCGACGCGACGATCGACGATTACATCGAGGCGATCGATTACGTCGTGAACCTGATCGGCGAGGACGCAGTCGGCATCGGCACCGATTTCACGCAGGGCTACAGCGTCGACTTTTTCGATTGGCTCACGCACGACAAGGGCCGCTATCGCCGGCTCACGAATTTCGGCAAGATCGTGAATCCGGAAGGCATCCGAACGATCGGCGAATTCCCGAACCTGACGGCCGCGATGGCGCGTGCCGGCTGGAAGGAGTCGCGCATCCGCAAGATCATGGGCGAGAACTGGGTGCGCGTGTTCAAGGAGGTCTGGGGCGCGTAGGCGTTCCGCATTCTTCGTTTTCAACCGATTCGATTCAGGACGCGCCCGCGCAACGAGCGACGGCGCGCGGACGATGCCGCGCGTGCGCGAAGACGCCGCGCGTTTCACCCCACGGAGTCACACGATGCAACCGCAACTGCCGATCGACGTCGATCCGAACACCGGCGTCTGGACCACCGACGCGCTGCCGATGCTGTACGTGCCGCGCCATTTCTTCACGAACAACCATACGGCGGTCGAAGAGGCGCTCGGCCGCGACGTCTACGCGGACATCCTCTACCAAGCCGGCTACAAGTCGGCGTACCACTGGTGCGACAAGGAAGCGAAGCAGCACGGAATCGCAGGGATGGCGGTGTTCGAGCATTACCTGAAGCGCTTGTCGCAGCGCGGCTGGGGCCTGTTCTCGATCGTCGAGGCCGAGCCGGAGGCCGCGCGCGCGAAGATCGAGCTGCGCCATTCGTCGTTCGTGCTCGCGCAGCCGGACAAGGTCGGCAAGCTCTGCTACATGTTCGCCGGCTGGTTCGCGGGCGCGATGGACTGGGTCAACGACACGACGCCGGAAGGCAAGCGCGCGCCGCGCGCGCAATCGAAGGAAACGCGATGTGCGGCCGAAGGCCACGACCATTGCGTGTTCGAAGTGTCGCCGCTTTCGCACTGACACGACATCTTCCACGCCAACGTCACGCTCACGAGAACGCAAGAGGTCGCCCGCGATGCGCTATCCCAATCTGTTCAAACCCTTGACGCTGAATCAGCTCACGCTGCGCAACCGGATCGTCAGCACCGCGCATGCGGAGGTGTATGCGGAGCCGGGCGGGTTGCCCGGCGATCGCTACATCCGCTACTACGAGGAAAAGGCGAAGGGCGGCGTCGGCCTCGCCGTGTGCGGCGGGTCGAGCCCCGTGTCGGTCGACAGCCCGCAAGGCTGGTGGAAGTCGGTGAATCTGTCGACCGACAAGATCGTCGATCCGCTCGCGCGGCTCGCCGAAGCGATGCATCGGCACGGCGCGAAGATCATGATCCAGGCGACGCACATGGGCCGCCGCTCCGCATTTCACGGCGAGCACTGGCCGCATCTGATGTCGCCGTCGGGCGTGCGCGAGCCGGTGCATCGCGGCAACGCGAAGATCATCGAGGTCGAGGAAATCCGGCGGATCATCGGCGATTTCGCGGCGGCCGCGAAGCGCGTGAAGGATGCGGGGATGGACGGCATCGAGATCTCGGCCGCGCACCAGCATCTGATCGACCAGTTCTGGAGCCCGCGCACGAACTTTCGCTCCGACGAATGGGGCGGCAGCCTCGAGAACCGGCTGCGCTTCGGCGTCGAGGTGCTGAAGGCCGTGCGCGAGGCAGTCGGCCGCGACTTCTGCGTCGGCCTGCGGATGTGCGGCGACGAATTTCACGAGGACGGCCTCGGTCACGAGCAATTGAAGGAGATCGCGCAGGCGATGTCCGAGACGGGCCTGATCGATTATCTCGGCGTGATCGGCTCCGGCGCGGACACGCACAACACGCTCGCGAACTGCATGCCGCCGATGGCGCTGCCGCCCGAGCCGTTCGTGCATCTCGCGGCGGGCATCAAGTCGGTCGTCAAGATTCCGGTGATGCACGCACAGAGCATTCGCGACGCGGGCCAGGCCGAGCGCCTGCTCGCGAGCGGAATGGTCGATCTCGTCGGCATGACGCGCGCGCAGATCGCCGATCCGCACATGGTCATCAAGATCCGCGACGGCCGCGAGGACGAGATCAAGCAGTGCGTGGGCGCGAACTATTGCATCGACCGCCAGTACAACGGCCTCGACGTGCTGTGCGTGCAGAACGCGGCGACGTCGCGCGAGGCGACGATGCCGCACGTGATCGAGAAGTCGCGCGGACCGAAGCA
This sequence comes from Burkholderia savannae, assembly GCF_001524445.2. Lineage (NCBI taxonomy): Bacteria > Pseudomonadati > Pseudomonadota > Betaproteobacteria > Burkholderiales > Burkholderiaceae > Burkholderia > Burkholderia savannae. The sequence goes on along the minus strand of NZ_CP013418.1, from coordinate 1,364,510 downwards.
CAAGGTCGTCGTGGTCGGCGCGGGGCCCGCAGGGCTCGAAGCGTCGCGCGTCGCGCGTTCGCGCGGCCACGACGTCGTGCTGTTCGAGAAGAACACGGAAGTCGGCGGCCAGATCGTGCTCGCCGCGAAGGCGCCGCAGCGCGAGCAGATGGCGGGCATCGTACGCTGGTTCGACATGGAGACGAAGCGGCTCGGCGTCGATCGGCGGCTCGGGGTCGAAGCCGACGAGAAAATGATCATGGCCGAGAAGCCGGACATCATCGTGCTCGCCACGGGCGGGCGCAGCTTCACCGATCAGGTGCCGGCGTGGGGCGTCGCTGACGGGCTCGCCGTCAGCTCGTGGGACATCCTGTCGGGCCGCGTCGAGCCGGGCAAGAACGTGCTCGTCTATGACGGCGTCAGCACGCATGCGGGCGCGGGCGTCGCCGATTTCATCGCGAGCCGCGGCGCGAATGTCGAGATCGTCACGCCGGACGTGAAGATCGCCGACGACTGCGGCGGCACGACGTTCCCGATCTTCTATCGCCGCCTGTACGCGCAGGGCGTGATCCACACGCCGAACTACTGGCTCGATCGCGTGTACGAAGAGGACGGCAAGAAGATCGCGGTGCTGCGCAACGAATACACGGAGGAGCAGGAAGAGCGCGCGGTCGATCAGGTCGTGATCGAGAACGGCATCGCGCCGAACGACGCGCTGTACTGGAAGCTGAAGCCCGAGTCGGTCAATCGCGGGCAGATCGACGTGCACAAGTTGTTCGCCGCCGAGCCGCAGCCGTGCCTTTCCGAGGCGCTCGGCAACGGCCGCTTCCTGCTGTTTCGCGTCGGCGACTGCATCTCGATGCACAACATCCACGGCGCGATTTACGACGCGCTGCGCCTCGTGAAGGATTTCTGACGATGAATCCGGCCATCCTGATCACCGCGCTGTTGTGGCTGTCGCTCGCGGGCCTCGCGTTCGCGGTCGCGAAGCGTTCGTCGTACTGGCGGCTCGGCCGCGCGAGCGCGCCCGGCGCATTCGGGCTCGCGAATCTGCTTGAGATTCCGAAGCGTTACTTCGTCGATCTGCATCACGTGGTCGCGCGCGATCCGTATATCGCGAAGACGCACGTCGCGACGGCGGGCGGCGCGCTCGCCGCGCTCGCGCTCGTGTTCGTCAACTACGGGCTCGCGATCTACTCGCCGTGGCTCGACAAGCTGATCTTTCTAGCGGCGCTTTCGATGCTCGTCGGCGCGGTGTTCGTCTGGCGCCGCCGCCATGCGAAGGACGTGCCCGCGCGTTTGTCGCGCGGCCCGTGGAATACGCTGCCGTGGCTGCTCGGCGCGTTCTCGCTCGGGCTCGTGCTGTTCATGCTCGTGCCGACGGCCGCGATGTCGGGCGCGTTCGCCGTGCTTTGCGCGATGCTGATCGGCGTCGGCGCGTTCGCGATGACGCTCGGCGCGGCGAGGGGCGGGCCGATGAAGCATGCGATCGCGGGTCTCCTGCATCTCGCGTTTCACCCGCGCCAGGAACGCTTTGCGGCGACACGCGAGCCGTACACCGGCAATGGCGCGGCGACGCCGCCGACCGCATTGAAGCCGTCCGACATCGAACACGACGAGTACGGCGTCGCGAAGCCGGCCGAATTCCACTGGAACCAACTGCTGAGCTTCGATGCGTGCGTGCAGTGCGGCAAGTGCGAGGCCGCGTGCCCCGCGTTCGCGTCGGGTCAGCCGCTCAATCCGAAGAAGCTGATTCAGGATCTCGTCATTGGGATGGCGGGCGGCACCGACGCCGCTTACGCGGGCAGCCCGACGCCCGGCATTCCTGTCGGCCAGCACGGCGGCGGCCCGCAGCGTCCGATCGTGTCGTCGCTGATCGAGGCCGACACGCTGTGGTCGTGCACGACGTGCCGCGCGTGCGTGCAGGAGTGCCCGATGCTGATCGAGCACGTAGACGCGATCGTCGACATGCGGCGCAACCAGACGCTCGTGCACGGCGCCGTGCCCGGCAAGGGCGCGGAAGTGCTCGCGAACCTGCGCGAGACGGGCACGATGGGCGGCTACGACGCGGCCGCGCGCTACGATTGGTCGGTCGATCTGAGCGCGCCCGTCGCGCAGCCGGGGCGCAACGTCGACGTGTTGATCGTGGCCGGCGAGGGTGCGTTCGACATGCGCTATCAGCGCACGCTGCGCGCGCTCGTGAAGGTGCTGAACCACGCGGGCGTCGATTACGCGGTGCTCGGCCGCGCGGAAACCGATACGGGCGACGTCGCGCGCCGGCTCGGCGACGAAGCGACGTTTCAGCAGATGGCGAAGCGCCTGATCGGCACGCTCGGCGCGCTGTCGTTCAAGCAGATCGTGACGGCCGATCCGCACGTGATGCACAGCCTGCGCAACGAGTACCGCGCGCTCGGCAGCCGCTACACGGTCAAGCATCACACGACGTTCGTCGCCGAGCTCGTCGCGGCAGGCAAGATCAAGCCGCAGGCGGCCGAGGCGCTGCGCGAGAAGCGCATCACCTATCACGACCCTTGCTATCTCGGCCGCTACAACGGCGAGACTGAAGCGCCGCGCAAGCTTCTGAAGACGATCGGCATCCAGGTCGTCGAGATGGAGCGTCACGGCATGCGCGGCCGCTGCTGCGGCGGCGGCGGCGGCGCACCGCTCACCGACATTCCGGGCAAGCAGCGAATTCCCGACATCCGGATCGCCGATGCGCGCGCGGTAAGCGCGGATGTCGTCGCGGTCGGCTGCCCGAACTGCACCGCGATGCTCGAAGGCGTCGTCGGCCCGCGGCCCGACGTGCTCGACGTCGCCGAACTCGTCGCCGCCTCGCTGGAGTGACCCGATGACCACGCTCAAACGAATCGATCCGCGCCGGCCGTTCGTCGTCACTGCGGCCGGACTCAAACGCATCACGCTCGGCGAGACGGGCGGCGCATCCGGCGACGCCGCGCGGTGGACGCCGCACGCGCACGGCGCGACGGCCACGAAGCCGGTGCGCGTCGTGCGGGACGCGAAGCGCGTGTTCCTCGTTGCCGCGCACAGCGAGCGCGGCGCGCTCGACGAGCACGTGCGCCAGACGCTCGCGGCCGCCGCGTTGCTCGCCGATGCGCACACGGAAGTCGCGCTCGTCGTGTTCGGAGAACTGAACGATGACGCCGGCGCGCTCGGCGCCGACACGCTGATCGTGCTGCGCGGCCTCGACCGCCGCGCGTTCGCGCCGGAGCGCGAGCTCGATGCGCTGCGCGCGTGCGCGGCGGCGCTGTCGCCGCAGCACGTGTTCATGCCGGACAACGCGACGGGCGACGGCGATCTCGGCCGACGCTATGCGGCGGCCACGAACGCGAGCGTCGCGACGCACGTCGCCGAAATCGCGGCGGATCACGTCGGCGTGTACGTCAACGCGAAACGCAGCTTCGCGACGCGCACGCTGCCCGACGTCGTGCTGCTCGCGCCGAACGCGGTCGACCCGAAGCTGCCGTTCGTCGGCGCGGCGCTCGAGCGCACGCTCGATGCCGTTTCCGACGCACGTGCTTCGTCCGTCGACCATTACCACGACCTGGGCCTCGAAGAGATCGACGCCGCGCAGGTCGCGCTAGAAGAAGCGGACTTCATCGTGTCGGCGGGCAACGGCGTGACCGACGTCGCCGCGTTCGAGACGCTCGCGGCAACCTTCGGCGCGGCGATCGGCGCGAGCCGCGTCGCGGTCGACAACGGGCATTTCACGCGCGACAAGCAGGTCGGCGCGACCGGCAAGACGGTCGACGCGAGCGTGTACATCGCGTTCGGGATTTCGGGCGCGGTTCAGCACCTGCAGGGGATCAAGGATTGCCGTCACGTGATCGCGGTGAATCTCGACGGCAGCGCGCCGATCGTCAAGCGCGCGAACCTGACGATCGTCGGCGATGCGCAGGCGACGATCGCCGCGCTGATCGACGCGGTGAGCGCGGCTCGCGCCACGCATGGGCGATCGAGCGCCGCATCGAGGGAAAGCGAATACATGGGAGCCGCTGCATGAACGCGAATCGCAAGCTGGCAAGCATCGCGGTGCTGGTGTCGGTAGGGCGCCATCCGGTGTCGGGCGCGCCGCGTTACAGCCGCAACGATGCGGCCGCGCTCGAGATCGGCCGCGCGTTGGCGGCCGAACATCGTGCGCGGCTCGATGTTATCCACGCGGGCGATCCGCGCAGCCCGGCGCTGGCCGACTATCTCGCGCTCGGCGCGGCGCGCGTCGAGGTGCTCGAATGCGCGGACGGCGACGACGCTGCCGCCGCGCTCGCCGAGCGCGTGCGCGGCCACGATCTCGTGTTGACCGGCACGCGAGCCGAAGGCGCATACGACACGGGCATGCTGCCGTACCGCATCGCCGCGGCGCTCGGCTGGCGGTTCGCGGGTGCGGCGGTCGACGTGAGCATCGACGCGGGACGCGCGACGCTGAGGCAATTCTTGCCGAAAGGCGTTCGTAGGCGTGTCGACTCGGCGCTGCCTGCCGTCGTCGCCGTGCATCCGCTCGCGAATGCGCAGCCGCGCTACGCGTATGCGCGGCTGCGCGCGGGCGAGGTGCGCGCGACGCGCGTCGCGGTGCGCCCGTCGACCGACGCCGCGCGATGGACGACGCGTCCGGCCGAGCGCAAGCCGGTGAAGCTCGCGGCGGCCGACAAGCGCTCCGGCCACGCGCGGATGCTGTCCGCGACGACGACTGAAAGCCGCGGCGGAAACGTCGTAATTGAAGGGAGTTCGGTCGAAAAAGCACAAGTGATCCTTGCGTATTTGCGCGAGCATCAGCTCATCGACTACTGAACGAGGCCTGTCGGCAACAACACCATGGATGCAAGGAATCCGGAGCAAACGATGAAAGTATCGACAGACATCCGCGCGCTGGTGGCCCGGCGAAAGGCGGGCTACAGCCTCGAAGCCCCGTTCTATCTGAGCGACCAGATCTTCGCGCTCGACATGGACGCGATCTTTCGGCGGCATTGGATTCAGGTGGGTGTCGAGCCGGACGTGCCCGAGCCCGGCGATTACGTGACGGTTCAGCTCGGCGCGGATTCGATTCTGATCGTGCGCGACGACGACATGGAGATCCGTGCGTTCCACAACGTGTGCCGCCATCGCGGCGCACGACTGTGCAACGAAGAAAAAGGCTCCGTCGGCAACATCGTGTGCCCGTATCACAGCTGGACGTACAACCTGACCGGCCAGTTGATGTTCGCCGAGCATATGGGCGAGAAGTTCGATCGCTGCAAGCATAGTCTGAAGCCCGTTCATCTGCAGAATCTCGCGGGGCTCCTGTTCGTGTGCCTGGCCGACGAGCCGCCTGCCGATTTCGCGACGATGCGCGCGGCGATGGAGCCGTATCTGCTGCCGCATGATCTGCCGAACACGAAGATCGCCGCGCAGGTCGACATCATCGAGAAAGGCAACTGGAAGCTGACGATGGAGAACAATCGCGAGTGCTATCACTGCGTCGCGAACCATCCGGAGCTGACCATTTCGTTGTACGAATACGGCTTCGGCTATCAGCCGTCGCCCGCGAATGCCGAAGGGATGGCCGCGTTCGAGCGCACCTGCGTCGAGCGCGCCGCGCAGTGGGAAGCACTGAGCCTGCCGTCCGTCGAGGTCGAGCGCCTGACCGACGTGACGGGCTTTCGCACGCAGCGGCTGCCGCTCGACCGCAGCGGCGAATCGCAGACGCTCGACGCGAAGGTCGCGTCGAAGAAGCTGCTCGGCGAATTCCGCCGCGCCGATCTCGGCGGGCTGTCGTTCTGGACGCAGCCGAATTCGTGGCACCACTTCATGAGCGACCACATCGTCACGTTCTCGGTGATCCCGCTGTCGGCCGGCGAGACGCTCGTGCGGACGAAATGGCTCGTTCACAAGGACGCGAAGGAAGGCATCGATTACGACGTGAAGAACCTGACGGCCGTCTGGAACGCGACGAACGACCAGGATCGCGCACTCGTCGAGTTCTCGCAACGCGGCGCGGCGAGTTCCGCGTACGAGCCGGGCCCATATTCTCCGTACACCGAAGGACTCGTCGAGAAGTTCTGCGAGTGGTACATCGACCGCCTCGCCGCGCATTTCGGCGCATAGCACGACGACGGAGCGCAACATGATGCGAGATGCCGCGAATTTCGAACCGGCCGACAGCCGCGTGACGCGCCCCGCGTTCTGGCAGGCGCTGCCGGAGCGCTGGACGAGCGACGTCGAGGAGACGCTCGTCTGCTGCCACGTGCGGCAGGAAACGCACGACGTGAAGAGCTTCTTCTTCCGTTCGCCGCAGGGGCGCGCGTTCTCGTTCGAGCCTGGTCAGTTCGTCACGCTCGAGCTCGACATCGACGGCGAGACGATCAACCGCTGTTACACGATCTCGTCGTCGCCCGCGCGGCCGCATACGATCTCGATCACGGTCAAGCGCGTGCCGGGCGGCAAGGTGTCGAATTGGCTGCACGACAACCTGCAGCCGGGCGCGCCGCTGCGCGTGCTCGGCCCGGCGGGCGAGTTCACGTGCGCACGGCATCCGGCGCGCAAGTATTTGTTCCTGTCAGCGGGCTCGGGCGTCACGCCGTTGATGTCGATGAGCCGCGCGCACCACGATCTCGCGGAGGATCGCGACATCGTGTTCGTCCACAGCGCGCGCACGCCGGACGACATCATCTTCGCGCGCGAGCTCGACCTGATCGCGTCGACGCATGCGAACTTTCGCGCCGCGTTCGTCTGCGAGCGGCTCGGCGCGCGCACGAACTGGCACGGCGTGACGGGCTTTCTGTCGCTGCCGCTTCTCAAGCTGATCACACCGGATTTCTTCGAGCGCGAGGTCTTCACGTGCGGGCCCGCGCCGTACATGAAGGCGGTGCGCGAGATGCTCGACGAAGCCGGGTTCGATCTCAGCCGCTATCACGAAGAGAGCTTCTCGTTCGAGACGCTCGCCGAAAACGGCGCGCGCACCCTCGACGGAGAAGCCGCATCGACCGATACGTCGAGCGACGCTTCGAGCGATGCGCAGGCGCGGCAATTCACGGTCGCGTTCGCAAAGAGCAATCGCGAGATCGCATGCGGCTCGGACCAGCACGTGCTCGACGCGGCGCGGCGCGCGGGCGTGCGTCTGCCCGCGTCGTGCACGCAGGGCATGTGCGGCACCTGCAAGGTGAAGCTCGTGTCCGGCCAGGTCGACATGAAGCACAACGGCGGCATTCGTCAGCGCGAGATCGATCAGGGCATGGTGCTGCTGTGTTGCAGCAAGCCGCTGTCGGATCTCGTCGTCGACAAGTGAGCGCGTCGCGGGCGCGCAAGAACGTGTCGTAAAAGAACGATACCGGGCAATTGTGATTGAAGAACCTAGAGAGGCCCTTCGCTTTCCGACAACCTCAAGGAGATCGATCATGAAATTCCTCGCGAAACTAATGGGTTGCGGCGTGCTGTCGATGATGCTCGCCGCCGTCGCGCCTGTGCAGGCCGATACGAAGCCGACGTTGAAGATCGGCTATGTCGAAGGCTGGGACGACAGCGTCGCGACGTCGAACGTCGCCGCGCGCATCATCGAGATGAAGCTCGGTTATCCGGTGCAGCTCGTGCCGGTCGCGGCGGGCGTGATGTGGCAGGGCGTCGCGCGCGGCGATCTCGACGCGACGCTCTCCGCGTGGCTACCCGTCACGCAGGGTGCGTACTGGGATCAGTTCAAGACGAAGGTCGTCAATCTCGGCACTAATTTCCCCGACGCGAAAATCGGCCTCATCGTGCCGAGCTACGTGAAAGCGAAGTCGATTGACGATTTGAACGCGGAGAAGGGCGAGTTTTCCGGCCGCATCGTCGGCATCGACGCGGGCGCAGGCGTGATGCGCAAGACCGACGACACGATCAAGGCATATGGTCTGAACTATTCGCTGATGCCGAGCTCGGGCAGCGCGATGACGGCGGAACTCGCACGCTCGATCCATGCGAACAAGGCGGTGGTCGTGACGGGCTGGGCGCCGCACTGGATGTTCGCGAAATGGAAGCTGCGTTTCCTCGACGACCCGAAGAAGGTCTACGGCGAAGCGGAACACGTCGATAGCGTCGTGAATCCCGCGCTCGAAACGAAGGCGAAGCCCGTTGTCGCGTTCCTGAAGAAGTTCCAGTGGAAGCCGGGCGAGATCGACGGCGTGATGCTCGCGATCCAGAACGGATCGAAGCCCGCAGCGGCGGCCGACGCATGGATCGCCGCGCATGGCGATCGCGTCGGCGAATGGACCGCTTCCGCGCAGTGACGTTCGTGCGCTCAGGCCCGTGTGGTCGGGCTTGAGCGGTTGGGAGAAAATTCGAAGGTATCCGAACTAATTCGCAAAAATAGCGGGTTTCCCCGCAGGATTTTTGACATTTTTCGACTCGCACAACGAAGTGTTGTTAAAATGTACTCTTGTGCGGAGTCTTCACAGGAGGATTTTGGATGAGTCAAGCAGGACTGCGCGCGCGCAGCACCAGCGAGATTGAGGCAACCATCTCACATGAAGAAAGAGGCCGCACGCTGCATCGTGGCCTCAGTTGGAAGGACGCATTTTGGGTAACGAGCGGCGTGCCGGCAGGCGTGCTGTTCACGATCGGCGGCGTGTGCGCGACGATCGGCCAGCCCGCGTGGGCGGTGTGGATCGCCGCGATCACGATGGGTTTGATTCAAAGCGCGACTTATGCGGAAATTTCCGGGCTATTTCCCCATAAATCGGGCGGCGCATCGGTGTACGGTGCGATCGGCTGGGTGCGATACGGCAAGTTGATCGCGCCCGTTTCCGTGTGGTGCAACTGGCTCGCGTGGTCGCCGATGCTCGCGCTCGGCTGCGGCCTCGCGGCAAGCTATGCGCTCACCAGCCTGTTCCCGGCGGACGCAGCGATCCTGCACTGGCAATGGACGCTCGCCAATCTCGGTTTCATCAAACCCGGCCTGAACCTGCGGGTCAACGCCACCTTCGTGATCGCGACGATCCTGCTGCTGATCACGTTCAAGTTGCAGCACAGCGGCGCATCGAAAGCCGCACGCACGCAGCGTATTCTCGGCATCGCGTCGTTGACGCCGCTTCTCATCGTCGGCATCGTGCCGTTCGTCACGGGCGACGTGCCGATGTCGAATCTCCTGCCGCTGTTGCCGCTCGGTCACGACGCGCAGGGCAATCTCACCGCCGCCACGTTCGGCAGTTGGAACGGGCAGGGCGTCGTGATGGCGCTCGGTGCGATGTTCATGGCCGGCTGGGCGTCGTACGGCTTCGAAACGGCCGTCTGCTACACGCGCGAATTCCGCGATCCGCGTCGCGATACCGCGAAGGCGATCTTCTGGTCGGGCGCGCTGTGCCTGATCGTGATGACGCTCGTGCCGATGGCGTTCCAGGGCGCGCTCGGCACCGCGGCGATGCTTGATCCGCGCATCGGTGACGGCACGGGCGTCGCGGCGGCGATGGCGCGCATCGTCGGCGGCGGCGCGTGGATCGCGAACGCGATTGTCGTGATGTTGATGCTGTCGATCCTTCTGATCGTGATGACGTCGATGATGGGCTCGTCACGAACGCTCTACCAGGCGTCGGTCGACGGCTGGCTGCCGAAGTACCTGTCGCACGTGAACGAGCACGGCGCGCCGACGCGCGCGATGTGGACCGATCTCGGCTTCAACCTCGTGCTGCTGCTGATGTCGGACTACATGACGGTGCTGTCGATCTCGAACGTCTGCTACATGTTGTTCGTCTTCCTGAATTTGCAGTCGGGCTGGATTCACCGGATGGATCGCGGCGGATGGGAGCGGCCGTTCCGTTGTCCGACGTGGCTGCTCGTGCTCGGCTCGATCTGCGGCTACGCGAATCTTGTCTACGTCGGCGCGGGCGCCGACCTGCAAGGCGCGGGTACGTTGCGCAACGGCTTGATCGCAATGCTGCTGATCGTGCCGGTATTCGTCTATCGGCACTACTGGCAGGATCGCGGTCGTTTCCCCGCGCAGATGCAGCGTGACATGGAACTCGTCGTGCCGGCGCGCCGCACGTGGCTGAATGCGGCGCCATACGCGGCGCTCGCGGCTGCCGTGCTGACGATCGGGATGTCTTATTACTTCGCTTGGGTTCGATAGCCGGCGTGCGCCGGCGGGGATGCCCGGATGCATTGGCGCATCCGGGCCGTCGCGAATCGGCGAACGCGCCGTGCGCGCTACTGGAACACCACGGTCCGGTCGCCGTTCAGGAACACGCGGCGCTCGATGAATGCCTTCACCGCACGCGCAAGCGTGATGCATTCGACGTCTCGTCCCACCGCAAGCAGTTGCTCCGGCCGGTACGAGTGATCGACGCGCTCGACCACTTGTTCGATGATCGGCCCCTCGTCGAGATCGTCGGTGACGAAGTGCGCGGTCGCGCCGATCAGCTTCACGCCGCGTGCATGCGCCTGGTGGTACGGTTTCGCCCCCTTGAATCCGGGCAGGAACGAATGGTGGATGTTGATCGCGCGGTTCGCGAGCGTCGCGCTCGTTTCGGGCGATAGCACCTGCATGTAGCGCGCGAGAATCACGAGCTCGGCGCCGCTCGTCTCGAGCACGTCGAGCCATTGCGCTTCCTGTTGCGCCTTCGTGTCGGCCGTGATCGGGAAATGCCGGAACGGCAGCCCGTGCTGCGCGGCAAGCGGTTCGAGATCCGAATGGTTCGACACGATCCCGACGATGTCCATCTTCAGCTCCCCCATTTTCCAGCGGAACAGCAGGTCGGCGAGGCAATGCTCGAGCTTCGACACCATGATCAGCACCTTCGGCCGCGCGGCAACGTCGTGGATCGCCCATTGCATGCGAAAGCGCGTCGCGATCGGCTCGAACTCGCGTCGCAGCGCGTCGATGCGCAGCGAATCGACGTCGCCCGTCGCATGGAACACGCAGCGCACGAAGAAGCGCTCGCTGAGGTCGTCGTCGAAGACGGTCAGCTCGTCGACGTAGCAACGATGCCGGTCGAGCAGCCCGACGACGGCGGCGACCTGGCCCGCCGCGCTCGGGCACGACAGCGTCAGCACGAACTGAAGGGGACGTTGTGGAACGGACATGTGTTTCCTCTGACTCGATGGCGTCTCGTGCCCGGCGCGAGTGCCGGGCTTCCGAGGCGACGCACAAGTTAATCAAGCCGGATCGAATGCGGATAGAACCGAATCGCCGCGCCGCTGGAATCGGCGCGCCAATGCGTGGGGCGTCACGCGCACGCGTCGGGCAACCGGCGGCGAAATGGCAGCGAAACAGCATCGAAGCAGCATCGAAACAGCGGCACGGCGCGCGCCTGCGGGCAAACGGGCGATTGCGGACGAGGCGCTCGAGCCGGCGAACGGGCAACTCGTCGAACCGAGCGAGAAGGGGATGCTGACGCAGGTCGAATGCGCGGTGCGAGGCCGCCAACGGATCGAATTCCTCGGCTGAGAGCCGCATCTGATGAATACGGCATCCCATCTCGTTCACCTGTCGGGCGGGGACGCGTATTTTGGCCCGACCTCCAGAGGCGCAATCGGCGACACCGCCGCACGCGCGGATTTCTCGAACCAGTGAGCGAATCTCTCGCGCGCCTGTTCCGGCGGATGACGTTCACAGTCAATCTGGAGAACGGAATAATCGCCGCGATGCTGCAGGATAGACGTTCCGCTGTGGGCGCCGCGCAACGCGCGTCACGCACGCATTCGCCGCTTGTCGACGAATCGCTCGGCGGCGTGACCACCGCGAACGGCGCGCTGCGCTTGCCTGCAGCGCGAGCCGCGCTGACGGCCGACGTCGGCTTCGGCCCGGTTCGTCGCATCGTGACCATTCGACGTCGCCTGGAGACGGGTAGGGCGAAAAATGGGTTTGTATTTTTCGCCAACGGCATCCGATTGTGTGCGAGATGCGCAACGGCCGTCGGAGTGGTGCGTCGTTTCAGCAATAGTCGCGGATTCGCGTGGTCAAGGCGGGAATCTTTTTTCTTATCGAATGGGCAGGGTGGGGTGCCGACAATGAAGAAATCGAATGTTGCCGTGATGAGCGCGATCGCGCTCGCAATCGGAATCGTGCCGGGCGCAAGCCGCGCGCAGAGCAGCGTCACGCTGTACGGGATTCTCGATGCCGGTGTCACGTACGTCAACAACACGGGCGGCTCGCACGTCTTCAAGTTCGACGACGGCGTGTCGTATGGCAACCGGATCGGCTTCAAGGGCACCGAAGATCTCGGCGGCGGCTTGAAGGCGGTCTTCGTGCTCGAGAGCGGCTTTCGTCTGGGTAACGGCCAGCTCGGCTTCGGCGGCGCGGAATTCGGCCGGCAGGCTTACGTCGGATTGCAGAACAATTGGGGAACCTTGTCGTTCGGCAATCAGCTCGACATGACGGAGGAGATGGTCTATCTGAACAACATCTCTGCGTGGGCGAGCGGCTACGCGATCCACCAGGGCGACTTCGACCGTTTCAACGGCGACCGTCTGCCGAACTCCGTCAAGTTCCTGTCGAATGACTTCAGCGGCTTCAAGTTCGGCGCGATGTATTCGTTCGGCAACGTCGCGGGCGATTTCCATCGCAACAGCGCGTGGAGCGCGGGCGCGAATTACACGCAAGGCAATCTGTCGGTGGGCGCGGCTTACACGCATCTGAACAATCCTTCCGGCATCTATGCGTTCGATCCGTACGCGATGATCGGCACGAGGACGTTCCTCGGCCAGCCGACCGTCAGCGTCGATCCGGCGACGGGCAAGGTCACCGACCTGTTCGCGAATACGCCGATGAACGTCGACAGCCAGGGGACGCTCGGCGTCGGCGCGAGCTACACGCTCGACAAGCTGACGCTGTCCGGCAATTTCACGTATACGACGATCAAGGGCTTCGGCAACACGTCGCACATGCAGGTCTACGAAGGCGGCGGCCTGTACCAGTTCACGCCGGCGCTCAGCTTCGTCGCCGGCTACCAGCACACGCGTTTCGAAGGTCATCATTGGAATCAGGGATCGGCCGGCGTTCACTATCTGCTGTCCAAGCGCACGGACGTCTACCTCTCCGGCGACTACCTGCGCGCGTCCAACGGCGTCGATGCCGTGATCGGCTACAGCTTCACGCCGTCCAGCACGCAGACGCAAGCCGACATTCGCATCGGGATGCGTCACTCGTTCTGACCCGCGGCGACGCGCTCCGGCTCGGGAGCGGCGTGCGATGCGCGCCGCTCCCGTCGCGGCTTACCGCTTGGCGGACGGCGTCAGTCCGCCGCCCAGCTCGGCCGCATACGCGAGCGCGAGCTTGCCGAACTTCAGTGCGTGATTGCCCTGTGAGTCCGACCGGTCGAGCGTGTCGTACGCGGAGTGGATGTACGGATTGTCGTTCTGGTCCGCTTCGAACGGGAACGATGCCGGATAGCCTTGCGCGTTCCACGATGCGTGATCGGAACACGCGTACCCGCATTGCGAAGTGCCCACCGTCAGCTCGGGCAGATAGGTTTTCGCCAGGTTCGCGAGATACGTGTTTTGCGCTGAGTTGGTGTAGTCGGTAATCAGGTAGATGTCCTTCGGATCTCCCTTGTAGTTCGTCATGTCCAGCTGGAACGCACCGACCACGTTCACGTTCTGCGCCCTGAACTGCTTCGCGATCGCCTGCGAACCGAGCAGGCCTGCTTCTTCCGCAGCATAGCCGATGAACTTCAGCGTGCGCGTGGGCTGATAGCGGTTGGTGAGCAGCACGCGCAGCGCTTCGGTAAGGCTCGCGATGCCGGACGCGTCGTCGTCGGCGCCCGGCGCGCGCGTGTTTTCGCTCGTGCGGCCGACCGTCGAATCGAGATGGCCGCCGATCACGACGACGCCCGCGCCCGGATCGCTTCCCTTGATCGTCAGGATCACGGATTTTTGCGGCCAGCTGGTGTGCGTGAACTGCTCGACGGTCACGTCGGCGCGCGAGCCGGCGAGCTGCTTCCACTGCTGCGCGAGCCAGTCTGATGCGGCGACGCCGTGCGACGTCGTGTAGTAACGGTTCGTGAAGCCGGACAGCGACACGATCGTGCTGACGATGTTGCTCGCCTGCAGTTGCGAGATCCAGTTGCGGACCTGCTGGGAGTTGGTGATCGGGTAGTCGATCGCGGCCGCCTGCTTGGCGGCACTCGGTTGCAGCGACGTGCGCGCTTCGTCGAATGTGGCGTGGACGAAGAAGCCGGGGCCGTGGCCGCGCGTGCGGCGTATCGCCTGAGACAGCGATTCGAGCTGCGAATCGTCGATTTGCGCGACGTGGACCGTCTCGGTGCGTGCGGCGTTGCCCGTCGCGACGGCCGTGCTGTAGCGGCTCGTCGCGGCGGGATCGATCAGGCGCAGTTCGCGGAACGCGGGATCGGCGAGCGTGATCCACACCGGCGCGGCGTGGGCGGCCGACACGTAGAGGGCGCCGCATACCGCGGCGGCGACGTGCTGGAGCTTGGACATGTTCGATCTCCTCAGGTTGAGGGAGATACGGTCGTGGGGAAGGGCGCGCGGCAGATCGCGCCGCGCGCTCCGCGTACGTTGTCGCTTAGGTCTTTTTCTCGATGCGGGTTACAGCTTTTGCGGCACGGTCACGCCGTAGGTGCAGCTCTTGTTGTACGCGTTGCCGATCGCATCGAGCTGCGCGCTGCTGTAGCCGAGAGCCGCCGCCGCGGTCAGCACGGCCTGAGCCGCGGCCTTCTGGTTTGTCGAGCTGTTCGTCATCGACAGCCCCTTCAGGAATGCCTTGTCCATCGCCGTGCCGCCGATCGCGTCGCGCGCGACTATGTTGCACGACGCCCAGTACTGGCCGGCCGTGTGGATCTCGGAATTGCGGACCTGCGCATACGTGCGGCCGACGTTGTAGTTCGTGACGCGGCCGGGCCAGAACTCGTTGTGGCCGTCCCAGTTGTAGACCCAGTTATATTGCGCGTCGGACGGGCTCCATTGATTGAAATCGCGGCTGTACGCAGCCGCGAGGTAATCGCCCGTGCCTTCGGACAGGCCCTCGACCTGAGACAACCCGCCGTTCGTGATCCAGTCGTGGATACCGTGGCCGAGCTCGTGAATCACGACGTCCGCGTCCTCGGCGTCGTCGACGCCGCCCTGGCCGAACGACAACCGGCCCGAGCCAGACGAATACGACGAATTGTCGGCGCCGGATTCGCCGTGCGGATCGTACTGGACGCCGCCGGAATACTGATAGGGCAACGCTTTGATGCCGAGCGTGAGGTTCACGTAGCGCAGGAAGGTGTCGATGTGGTAGTACGCGTTCACCGCTTCGAAGTACAGGTTCGAGCGCGTGAAGTCGAAGGTCGGCGACGACTGCACCGGGCACGCGTTGTCGAACGGCGAATCGAAGTCGATGCACGACGCGTACGGCCCCGTCAGCTTGTAGCCGCCGCTCGTCTGCGCGAGATCCTTGAGCGTCACGCGCACGCGCGCGGCGTTCAATTGCGGTGAGTCGGCGTCGTTGTTGTCCTTGTAGCCGGTGCTGCCGTAGCTGCTTTTGGTCGACGACAGCGGGTCCGGCAGGAACACGAGCCCGGTTCCGTCCGTTGCATAGGATGCCTTGTCTTCGGCGCGCAGCACTTCACCGCTGTTCGCGTCGATGATCAGTTCCCAATCGCCGCGCAGGCTGTCCTGCGGCTTGCCGCGAACCTTCCACGCGGTATGGGTGCCCGCGCCGTCGACGAAAGCGACGAGTTGCGACTGCACGCTCGCGAAGCCGCCGACGCCGAGGTATGCGCGCGCACGATCGAGCGCCTGCTGCTCGTCGACCGCCTGCGTCTTGCTCGACACGGCGGCGACGCCGTTCACCGCGTTGCTCGCGACGTACAGCACGCGGCCGTCGGACGCGACCGTGACGGCGATGTCGCTATCGTAGACAGGCAGGCCCGCGGCGCGCTGCTGGAAGCGGACGACGGTGAAATCGGCGTCGGCGCGTTCGGACGCGACGACGAGATTCGAGAGCGCCGTCTTGTCGAGGCCGAGCTGCGTGGCGCGCGCGGCGACGAACTCGCGCGCCATCGTCGCCGCGTCGGATTTCTTCGCGTGGAACGACGGGCTTGCGAGCGTGACGGCGACGGCGCCCGGGCGGAACTGCCCGGTTTTGCCGGCCTTCTCCACGGGCGGCACGACGCCGCGCGTGAGGCTCGCGCGGCGGCTTTCTTCTTGCGGATTCGGGGCCTTCGAATCGGCCCACGCAGGCAGCGCGGCGCCGAGGCCGATGGCAAGGCTCAGTGCGAACGGCAACGCTTTGACGGATGTTTGCATAGATTGTCCTCGTCTTCAAAGGTTTGGATAACAAACGAAACCACGGGAACCGCAGGGACGACCTGGCCCGTGCGCCGGCCTCGACGGGCTGGTGCAGGCGGGCGAAACAACAACGAAAGCGGCGCGACGCCGAGAGGAATCAGCGCGCGCGAAGCGTGCGGGGTGGAGGGACGGGGAACCGCCAGAGAGCGGCGGGCGGAGCAAACGGCAAGCGCTGCGATGGCTGTATGAGCATCGTCATTACAAACCCCTCGGAATAAATATTTGGAATGCTGCTTTTCTATTCGGCAAATGACCAGCCGTACTGGAATTTCACGTCGTTAGTCTGCCTATCTATTTTTAGAACATGTTACAGAATATTTTCAATGATATTTCGAATTATTTTCGAGGGGCGGTTCGATAAGCGAAAACGGTCTGGCGGCGCGCGATTTTGCACCGCCGCAATCGCGGTTGCGGCAACGCGTCCGGCTCAGCGCAGCATGCGGTTCAGCGCAGCGTATTGCGGTCGCTTCTCGGGCTCGCGCCGAATTGCGCGCGATAAGTGCGGGAAAAATGCGAAGGCGATTCGAAGCCGCATGCCGCGCATACAGCGGCGACCGTCATATCGGTCTGCTGAAGAAGTTCGCGCGCGCGATCGAGCCGCAGGCGCAAATAGAAACGCGTCGGCGTATCGCCGAGGATCGTGCTGAACAGCCGCTCGAGCTGGCGGCGCGTGACGCCGACTGCCTGCGCGAGCGTGTCGGACGGCAGCGGGCTTTCCATGTGATGCTCCATCGTTCCGATCACCTGGATCAGCTTGCGGTTGTGTACCCCGTAGCGCGCGGCGATCTCGAGCCGCTGGCGATCGGAGCGCTGGCGGATTCGGCTCAGCACGAACTGCTCGGAGATCGTCGCGGCGAGATCGGCGCCGTGCCGGCGGCCGATCAGGTCGAGCATCATGTCGATCGACGCGGTGCCGCCCGCGCAGGTGATGCGCCGCTCGTCGATCTCGAACAACTCCTGCGTCGTTTTCAGGCGCGGATAGCGCTCCTGGAACGCGGCGAGCGCTTCCCAGTGCAGCGTCAGCGCATGCGACGCGTCGAAGATTCCCGCTTCCGCGAGCACGAAGCTGCCGGTGTCGATGCCGCCCGTCGTCGCGCCGCGCCGATACTCGCGCTTGAGCCAGTCGCCGAGCGTGCGTGTGTAGCACGCGAGCGGGTCGAAGCCCGCGATCACGAAGATCGTGTGCGCATGCTCGATCTGTGCGAACGCGGCGTCCGCGTTCAGCGAGATGCCGTTGCTCGCGACGACGGGCGCGCCGTCTGCGCTCACGATGCGCCAGCGATAGAGATTCGGCCTGAAGCGGTTCGCGACGCGCAGCGGCTCGACGGCGGACATGAAGCCTAGCGCGGAGAAACCGGGCATCAGCAGGAAATGGAACTCTTCTGGCATCGCGCGTGTGCTTCGGAAGCAATGGGCCGAGCGTAGCAAGCAGGACGCAGGCAGGCAAGGCGCGTCGCGCGATACATGCCGATCAATCGCCGCCATGCCTGACGATTCGTCGATCTAATGGTTTTTACGCATAGTCGCAAACAGGCAAGAAAAGGTCGCCGTCGGTCGCCTTGCCGCGAATATGGCCCGTTAACTTTGAGCCCACGGTGCAGGCCTGTCGTCCCCTTGAATTGCCTGCGGAATCCGTCGAACAGGGAGGCCACCATGAAGTCCACCACGACACTCGTACTCGGCGCCGCGCTCGCCATCGCATGCGCGCTGCCGCTGCCGTCCTTCGCGCAGGATTCGGCCGCATGCCGCAACGTGCGTTTCGCGGACATCGGCTGGACCGACATCACGTCGACGACGGCACTCGCGTCGCTGCTGTTCGACGGTCTCGGCTACAAGCCGACGACGACGATCTCGTCCGTGCCGATATCGTTCGCAGGCCTCAAGAACAAGCAGCTCGACGTGTCGCTCGGCTACTGGTGGCCGGTGCAGCAGCATCAACTGCAGCCGTTCCTCGATTCGAAGTCGATCGCCGTTGTCGAGCCGCCGAATCTGTCGGGCGCGAAGGCGACGCTCGCGGTGCCGGCCTACGTGTATCAAGCCGGGCTGAAATCGTTCGACGACATCGCGAAGCACCGCGCCGAGCTGGACGGCAAGATCTACGGGATCGAGCCCGGCAGCAGCGCGAACGCGACGATCCAGAAGATGAT
The DNA here is from genome assembly GCF_001524445.2 of Burkholderia savannae. NCBI lineage: Bacteria > Pseudomonadati > Pseudomonadota > Betaproteobacteria > Burkholderiales > Burkholderiaceae > Burkholderia > Burkholderia savannae. The sequence continues at coordinate 1,346,136 of NZ_CP013418.1, read as the reverse complement.
CGACACGAACCAGTACGGGCTCGGCGGCTTCAAGCTCGTCGAGTCGAGCGAGGCGGGGATGCTCGTCACGGTCGAACGCGCGATCCGCGACAAGAAGTGGGTCGTGTTCCTCGGCTGGGAGCCGCATCCGATGAACATTCAGATCAGCATGAACTATCTGTCGGGCGGCGACGCGGCGTTCGGTCCGAACTACGGCGAAGCGCGCGTGTATACGCTGACGGCGCCCGACTACATGACGCGTTGCCCGAACGCGGGCAAGCTCGTCGGCAATTTGCGCTTCACGACGCAAATGGAGAACCAGTTGATGCAGGCGGTGATGAACAAGGTGAAGCCGGCGGAAGCCGCGAAGGCGTACCTCAAGAAGAACCCGCAGGCGCTCGACGCTTGGCTTGCCGGCGTGAAGACCTACGACGGCAGGGATGGTCTTGCCGCGGTGAAGGCTTATCTGGGGCTCTGAGCCTAAGGTTCGCCGCCCATGATATCGGCGCGGCGGCGCGCATCCGAATTCGAATTTGAATCTGAACGAGGCGACAGCGATGAATCAGGAAGTCATTGTGACGTGCGCGGTGACGGGTGCGGGCGACACGGTCGGCAAGCATCCGGCGATACCGGTCACGCCGAAGCAGATCGCCGATGCGGCGATCGAAGCCGCGAAGGCGGGCGCGACGGTCGCGCACTGCCACGTGCGCGATCCGCTGACGGGCCGCGGCAGCCGCGATCCGAAGTTGTATCGCGAGGTGGTCGACCGGATTCGCTCGGCCGACGTCGACGTCATCATCAATCTGACGGCCGGCATGGGGGGCGATCTCGAGATCGGCGCGGGCGAAGACCCGATGCGCTTCGGCAAGGGCACGGACCTTGTCGGCGGATTGACGCGGCTCGTGCACGTCGAGGAGCTGCTGCCCGAGATCTGCACGCTCGATTGCGGGACGCTGAATTTCGGCGACGGCGATTACATCTACGTATCGACGCCTGCGCAATTGCGCGCGGGCGCGAAGCGAATCCGGGAACTGGGCGTGAAGCCCGAGCTCGAGATCTTCGACACGGGCCATCTGTGGTTCGCGAAGCAACTGCTGAAAGAAGGACTCCTCGACGATCCGCCGCTCTTCCAGCTTTGCCTCGGCATTCCGTGGGGCGCGCCCGCCGACACCGGCACGATGAAGGCGATGGTCGACAACCTGCCGCCCGGCGCGCACTGGGCGGGTTTCGGGATCGGCCGGATGCAGATGCCGATGGTCGCGCAGGCGATGCTGCTCGGCGGCCACGTGCGCGTCGGTCTCGAAGACAACCTGTGGCTCGATCGCGGCGTGCACGCGACGAACGGCTCGCTCGTCGAGCGCGCGCGGGAGATCGTCGAGCGCCTCGGCGCTCGCGTGCTGACGCCGGCCGAAGGGCGACGCAAGCTCGGCTTGCCGCCGCGCGGCGAGCGTCCGCTCGAGCGGCGCGCGATCGCCGAATCCGCATAGCGCGAGCGCGGCGCAGCACCGGACAACGTTGCGGGAGCGGCCGTGCGCGCACGCCGCGCCGGATCGGCCCTTTCGCGTCATCTTCTCGTTCAAGGATCGAAGATTCATGGCTGTCATCACCGAAATCAACACGTTCGCGGCGATCGGCGCGGGCGTCATCGGCAGCGGCTGGGTTGCGCGCGCGCTCGCGAACGGGCTCGACGTCGTCGCCTGGGACCCCGCCGGCGGCGCGGAGCAACAATTGCGCGCGAACGTCGAGAACGCGTGGCCCGCGCTCGAGCGCGCCGGGCTCGCGTCCGGCGCGTCGCCCGCGCGCTTGCGTTTCGTCTCGACGATCGAAGCGTGCGTCGCCGGCGCCGATTTCATTCAGGAAAGCGCGCCCGAGCGCGAAGCATTGAAGCTCGAGCTGCACGATCAGATCAGCCGGGCGGCGAAGCCCGATGCGATCATCGCGTCGTCGACGTCGGGCCTCCTGCCGACGGATTTCTATGCACGCGCGCGGCATCCCGAGCGCTGCATCGTCGGCCATCCGTTCAATCCGGTCTATCTGCTGCCGCTCGTCGAAGTGCTGGGCGGTGCGCGCACCGCGCCCGAAACCGTCGATGCGGCGATCGGCGTCTATCGCGCGCTCGGCATGCGGCCGCTGCGGGTGCGCAAGGAAGTGCCGGGCTTCATCGCGGACCGCCTGCTCGAGGCGCTGTGGCGTGAGGCGCTGCACCTCGTCGACGAAGGCGTTGCGACGACGGGCGAGATCGACGACGCGATCCGTTTCGGCGCGGGCATCCGCTGGTCGTTCATGGGCACGTTCCTCACGTATACACTGGCAGGCGGCGAGGCCGGCATGCGTCATTTCATGCAGCAGTTCGGTCCCGCTCTGGAGCTGCCTTGGACCAAGCTCGTCGCGCCGAAGCTGACCGATGCGCTGATCGACCGCGTCGTCGAAGGCACCGCCGAGCAGCAAGGACACCGAAGCATCAAGGAACTCGAGCGCTATCGGGACGAATGCATCACCGAAGTGATCGCGGCGATCGCCGCGGTGAAGGCGCGCCACGGGATGCGCTACGAGGATTGACGATGACGACGGCCGCGACGCAAGCGACGGAGCTGACGATTCACCGCGACACGGTGCGCGCGGAATGGGTCGATTACAACGGGCATCTGCGCGATGCGTTCTATCTGCTGATCTTCAGCTTCGCGACGGATGCGCTGCTCGACGCGATCGGTCTGGACGACGCGGCGCGCAAAGCGCGCGGCCGCTCCGTCTATACGCTCGAGGCGCATGTCAACTATCTGCACGAGATCAAGGAGGGGACGCGCGTGCGGGTCGATGCGCGCGTGCTCGCGCACGACGCGAAGCGGCTGCATCTGTATCTCGAGATGTTCGCGCAAGGGGCCGACGGCGCGGTGTCGGCGAGCGAACAGATGCTGCTGCACGTCGACACGAGCGGACCGAAGGCGGCGCCGTTCGACGCCGACGTCGCCGAGCGGATCGCGAATCTGCATGCGCGGCAGCGCGGGTATCCCGAGCCGGCTTACGCCGGGCGTGTGATCGGTCTGCCCGCGCGTCGCTGACGCGACGCGGATCGACGAACCGACGCAGGCGCGCGATGCTGGAACCGGAAATCGATGCGTTCGTCGCGCGTGTCGCCGCGTGGTATCCGGACGATGCCGCATCGCGCCCGATCGCCGAACAGCGCGTGCTCTACGAGCGCTTCGCCGCGGCGTGGAGGCCCGCGTTGCCTGCGGACATCGACGTGACCAACGCGCACTTCGCCGCGGCGGACGGCCGCACGATCGGCTTGCGGCGCTATCGTTCGCGGCGCTCCGAAGCGCGCGGGACGGTGCTGTTCTTTCACGGCGGCGGCTTCGTCGTCGGTTCGCTCGACAGTCACGCGCTCATCGCCGCCCGGATCGCGGCGGACACGGGGCTCGACGTGATCGCCGTCGATTATCGGCTTGCCCCGGAGCATCGTGCGCCGGCCGCGCTCGACGATTGTCTGGAGGTCTGCGTCGCGGCGCTCGACGGCCGGCTGCCGTTCCGCCCGATTGCATTGCCGCTTCGGCTCGCCGGCGACAGCGCGGGCGGCACGCTCGCGGCTTCGGTTGCGACGGCGCTGCGCGACGGCGGTCGCGCGGCGCATGGTGATGACGGGTGCGAGGGCGGCGGCGTGTGCGCGGTCGCGCTCGTCTATCCGATGCTCGGCTTCGAGCCGCAATCGCCCGCACGCGAGGCGGAGGCGTACGCGCCAATGCTCACGCTCGCGCACGTTCACGCGTATCGCCGCTTCTATTGGGGCGATGCCGAACCGCCGCGAGAAGCGATGCCGCTCGGCGCGCGGCGCTTCGACGGCTTGCCGCCCGTGCTGGCGGTCGGCGCCGAGCACGATCCGTTGCGCGACGATGCGCGCGTCTATACGGAGCGCATTCGATCGGCGGGCGGCGTCGCGCGCTTCTGGCACGGCGACGGGCTCGTCCACGGTTGCTGGCGCGCACTCGACACGAGTCCGCAGGCCGCGCGGATGCATCGGATCGTATGCGATTTTCTGGTCGCGCCCGGCGCGTGACGCGTGAAGTGCGCCGAACGCGCGGCGCTTCGGACGGCGGCGCCGGACGAGCGTTCACCGATCGCATCGGGAAAGATGGTGGGCGGTGGGAATACACACGCAGCACGCGCCGCATCGCGTCGCTCGGCAAGCGGATGCGAGCCGGGCGAAACGATCGACGTCGACGCGAAATCGAGAGGTTCGCGTCGATTGGAATGTGACCGGGCAGGATGCGGGCGAGTGTTTTTGTAGCCGAATGCGCGTCATGCCGCGCGCTGAGGAGGGGCCGTGCCGATGCTCGATACGGCCCGCGCACGACGCGTGCATGCAAGGCGCGCATGAACAAAATCGATCCTTACATATTGTGTAAGGATCGACCGTGTTTCGATTGACGGGGCCGCCGTAGCGGCGAACTTGCGCCTTAGCCGAAAAAGCGCCTAGGCGCCAGGCGCCCAGGCTAAGCCGCTCCTTGCGGAGCGGCGGAGGTTAGGGGCCCGAATGGGGGCGATGGCGCGCGGAAACGGCCGGTGCGCCATGCGGATTTCAGGCTGCGCGGCTGCCGGATCAGGCGGGGCCGCGCAGCGCGCGTGCTGCTTTACTGACCGAAGTAGATCGAATCGCGCGGCGAGCGGGGAGCCGTGGCGGCCGGCGCGCCGATGTGCGCGACGGGCGTGGCTTGCGCACCGTAGCCGCTCGTGTCGGCGGCGCCTTGCACGCGTGCTTGGGCAGCCTGGATGTCTTCCGGATAGTACGGGCTCGACACGCCCGGGTGGTAGCCGGCCTTCTCGAGCTGGACCAGCTCCGCGCGAACTTGCGCTCGGCTCAGCGACGGGTTGGATTGCGCGAACGCACCGAACGAAGCGCTCAGGGCGGAAGCGGTGACGACAGCGTAAACGAGCGATTTCATGAGAACCTCCGAATGTTTTATCGATTTCGCTTTCGACACCATGTCTTAAGCGATTGGTTACATCGTAGTCTTCGGGGTCCTACGGGTAAACGCTGGCTTTCGCGAAATATCTTTTCGTAAATTGAAAAAATCCAGACCGCAAGCGGTGGGGTGTCACAGCAAAAAAAACCGCCCGCCCGCTGCGGGGGCAGCGGGCGAAGCGGCAAGCTTGGGCTTGGCGAAATGCTTCAGAGCGCACGGAACGTCGCGTCGTAGCGCGAGTTTCCGCGGCGCGAGCCGGGCGACGGTGTGTCGAGATAGCGCACGCCGGTCAGTTGTTCGGATTTTTCCCATAGGCGGGCGCCCATCTGCGCGTCGCGCGCCTGGTGCGGGATGCGCGCGTCGGCCGGATAGCCGCGGGTCTCGCACAGGTGCGCGGGGCCGATGTACGCGCCGCCTACGACGTCGGCCGCCGTTGCCGCGTGGATCGCGGGCAGCGCGCCGACCTCGGCCGGCTGCGCGACGAGCCGGTTCGAGACGCGCATCGCGAATGAGCCGAGCGACGAATTCTCCATCGCCGGGCCGGCGAACTGCAGGTTCGTGGCCGCGTAGCCCGGATGCGCGGCCACGCTCAGGATCGACAGCCCCTCGCGATCGAAGCGGCGCTGAAGCTCGAGCGTGAACATCAGGTTCGCGAGCTTGCTGTCGCAATATGCGCGGTACTTGTTGTAGCCGCGCTCGGCGAGCATGTTGTCGAGACGGATCTTGCCGAGCCGGTTGAAGCCGCTCGACATCGTCACGACGCGCGCGCGGTGCGACGCGCGCAGCGCGGGCAGCAGCAGGCCCGTCAGCGCGAAGTGGCCGAGGTGGTTCGTTCCCATCTGCATTTCAAAGCCGTCGCGCGTGTGGCGCAGCGGCAGGAACATCACGCCTGCGTTGTTGCAGAGAATGTCGACGCGGCCGTGGCGATCGGTGACGGCGTCGGCGAAGCGGCACACGGATGCGAGATCGGCGAGATCGAGCGCTTCGACTTCGATCCGGGCGCGCGGATAACGGGTGCGGATCGTGTGCGCGGCCAGTTCGCCCTTCGCCGACTCCCGGCAGCCCATCACCACTTGCGCGCCTTTGGCGGCGAGCGTTTCCGCGATCTGCCAGCCGAGGCCGCTGTTGGCCCCGGTGACGACCGCGACTTTTCCGCCTTGCGGCAGCACGTGTTGCGCGCTCCATGCATGCATCTTCGTCTCCATCCGTTGGCGCGCCGTCGGGCAGCGCGTTCTCGGGCCCGCCGTTTGCGCGAATGGGCCCTGGGCCCGGTGCAGCGGAGCGTCGGCGTTTCCGCCGTTCGCACCCTTTACACCGTTACATTGATTGATGTAACGGTAGTGACGCAAGACGGCGAAGACAAGAAGCAGGCTAGAGACGCCGCTCTAACCGCGTGGTGTGGCGCGGCGTTACTTGCCGCTCGCGTGCCCGAGCACTTCGGCGGCGGAAATCATCGCGCCTGCATTGGCGGGCGCCGGGCGCTCGGCGGGGCGGAACACTTCGTCGCCGCGGTGGATCACCTGGCGCGACAGCGCACAAGTGCCGGTGCGTTGCGCGAAGCGGCGGCGCCAGCGTTGCTCGCCGTAGTGGCAGCGGCCGGGTTCGACCCAGCGGACGACGAGCAGCGTGTCGGAGCGTTCGAGGATTTCGACGTGAACGTCAGCGGGATCGAGCACAGGCTGGGATTTGGAGGACTTCATTTTGCCGTTTCCTAAAGCTCGTGCGGTATCGGCCTAGGCAGTTATTGCAACTGCTTTCCGTCGATTCCGTAGCGATTTCCATTAGAGGGGTGCGCTAAATGTAAGCGCGCTCGCGCGGAAAAAACATCCTGTCTGGCTCAAATTACTTTTTGCCGATTTAGAAACAATCGATTTCCATTTGCGGGCAAAAGTGGAGTGCGGAATCGTTCACTCGAATGGTGCGCGAACGGAGTGCGAGAACGCGTCCGAGCCGCGCCACAGCCTGCTGCACGCGGCATTCGCCGTTTGCGGATCGTCATCGCGCGGCGCGCGCATGCGGTGCGGGCGAGTGCTTTGTCACGTTGTTGCGCCGCGTGTCAAGGTTTCTCGCTTCAACGCGAAGACGGTTTGCGCGATCGTTTTGCGCGCGGCGCGTTCGAGTGCAATTCGGTTATTCGTGCGTCCGATTCGGCTGCATTGATTGTTCAGACGATGTTCGTTGTGAAAATTGCAAAGCACCATTCGTTCAACGTGCAATGATTCGCGGGCGGCGTAGCCCGTTGCTCGTTGCGCGATGACCGATTAGGCGCTCGTCGCGCTTCGACGATCGCGCAATATCGCTCCTGAGTTTCGCCGCCGCGCGGGTTTTGTTTAGTGGGCGAATAGCGAATCGGTCATGCGGCGCGTGGCGAGCGACATGATGCACGGATTATGTCGGCCGGTCCTTTGCCGTTGGAACGCATATGGGGCATGCATTCGCGGCGGCGCTTCTCGTCACGGTGCGCGAGCGAGCGTGCCGGCGTATCGAATGCCGCTGCCGCCCCCCGCGCTCCCGCGGGTTCCCGCTTCGAATCACAGAAACCGCTCGACGCGAAACGGCGCGACGTCCGCGACGGTCGGCTCGCCGCACATCATTTCCGCGAGCAGGCGCCCCGTGACGGGGCCGAGCGTGAGCCCGTGATGGTTGTGGCCGAACGCGAACCACATGCCGCGGTGTCGTGGCGCCGCGCCGATCACGGGGCGCATGTCCGGCATGCACGGCCGAAAGCCGAGCCACGGCGCGGGATCGAGCCGCGGGCCGAGCCTGAACGTCGGCTGCGCGATGCGCTCCGCGCGCGCGAGCTGCACGCCCGTCGGCGGCAGCGTGCGCGCGGCGATCTCGACGCCTGTCGTGAGCCGCAATCCGCCGCGCATCGGCGCGACGACGTAGCCGTGCTCGAGATCGACGACGGGCGCGGACAGCGGCGCGCCGCCGGGCGGCGCGTAATGCATGTGGTAGCCGCGTTTTTCGCGCAGCGGTATCCGGTAGCCGAGCTTCGCGAACACGGTATCCGACCAGGGGCCGAGCGCGACGACGACTTCGCGCGCCGTCGCGACGCCGTCGGCCGTGCTCACGTTCCAGCCGTCGCCGCTCGATTCGACGCTCGCGGCATCGCCTTCGAGCAGCGCGCCGCCGTCGCGCTCGAAGAGCCGCGCGTACGCTTTGACGAGCGTGCCGGGATCGACGACGCTCTTGGGGTCGAGCCAGTGCAGCGCGCCGCAGAACCCAGCGCCGAGCGCGGGTTCTTGCGCGGCGAGCGCGGACGCGTCGAGCGTCGCCACGCGCAGGCCGTGCCGGCTCGCGTCGCGCCGCGCACCGCGCGCCGCATGCTCGAGGCGCTCCGGCGTCCGATACGCTTCGATCCAGCCGCGCGCGTGCACGAGGTCGCCGGCGTTCGCGCGCGCGATCAGCGCATCGTGCTCGGCGACGCTGAGCTCGATGAGCGGCAGCATGTCGCGCGCGGCGGCCGCACGGCGGCGCGGCGACGATTCCCACCAGAAGCGCGCGAGCCACGGCGCGAACGACGGCAGCGACGCACGATCCCAATAGAGTTCGGTCGAGCGGTTCATCGCGTAGCGCAGCAGCGCGAGCGGGTTGCGCGGAAACGCGTACGGTGCGACGGAGGACCGCTCGATGAGCCCGGCGTTGCCGAAGCTCGTGCCGCCGCCGGGCGCGCCGCGGTCGACGAGCGCGACCCTGCGGCCGCGATCCTGCAGATGCAGCGCGGCCGATACGCCGACGATGCCGGCGCCGAGAACGATGACGTCGAAATCCATGAAGCGAGCGTAAATGATGCGTGGTGCGAACGGCGGCCGATTTCCGCCGGATCGGAGTTGGATCGGAGTCGAACGGCGGGCGAATCGCGCGACCGGCCGGCACGGTGCCGCCTGAACCGGGCAAGCCGGCTCGACGGGAAAATGAAAGGGCCGGCTGACCGATTGCGCGCTCGCATTATTTCATCGAAATTCCAAAATGCCTGCTATGTCCCCGATGAAATTGCCGGTATATGCGCGCATGCCGGCGGATATTGCATGGCGCTCGTGTCGTTCGGATGGTCGGGCGGTCGTACCTCGCTGCGGAGGTCGAATCGCGTGCCGCCGTCGCTCGACGTCCGGATCGGGTTCGGCTCGTCTTACGGTGCGCCGCAGCGTCGCGATAAACGTCCGCAGCGAAAGGGAAATCGCGCGAGGCGGTTGCGCGAACGGTCGCGCGGCCGTCGAATCCGGCTGCGGTGCAACATGCGAACGACGGGCGCAACCGAGCGCCCGAGAGGCCGCGCGGACTGCGTGTTTTCCCTGATTCGTCCGTTAATTCTGGTCAGATGGATGAAAAACGATCCTATAATTTCGGCTGCCTTGCCAACGGCTGTCGGCATATCCGTCCGACGAGCAGTGAGGTAAGCGGGGCAGGCGAATCGCTTGCGCAATACAAGACGCATCACGTTGTCTTTCCGAACCAAGGTCTCCGTCGCTCGCGACGGCGGCTGACACTGCCGGGCCCCGCAAGCGCTGTTCCATCTGCAGGTCCGTCTTTCCGTCTCGGGCGTGCTCCAAGTCGTTTCGTCCACGGGTGTTGTTCGATTGCGCAAGTCATGTTGCCTTGCCCGTATGACTAAACATAATCGAGGAGCTCCTGATGATGCTGTCCCGTCTTTCGTCCATCTCTCTCGCCGCGATGCTCGTTGCAGCCGGCGCCGCTGCCCATGCGGAAACCGTGAAGATCGCCATTGCCGGCCCGATGAGCGGCTCGGTCGCTCAGTACGGCGACATGGTCAAGGCCGGCGCGCTGACGGCGATCGAGCAGATCAACGCAGCCGGCGGCGCGGGCGGCAATAAGTTCGAGGTGGTGATGATGGACGACGCGTGCGAGCCGAAGCAGGCGGTCGCGGTGGCGAACAAGATCGTCAGCCAGAAGATCAAGTACGTGATCGGCCACGTGTGCTCGGGCTCGACGATTCCGGCGTCGGACATCTACGAGAACGAAGGCATCGTGATGATCACGCCGTCGGCGACCGCGCCGCAGTTGACCGAGGGCAAGAAGCGCAAGTTCGTGTTCCGAACGATCGGCCGCGACGACCAGCAGGGGCCGGCCGCCGCGCAGTACATCATCGGCAAGGTCAAGCCGAAGAAGGTCGCCGTGCTGCACGACAAGCAGTCGTACGGCCAGGGCATCGCGTCGGCGGTGAAGAAGGACCTCGACGCGGCGAAGGTGCCCGTCGTGATCTTCGAAGGCATCAACGCGGGCGACTCCGACTACTCGGCGGTCGTCACGAAGCTGAAGTCGCAGGGCGTCGACTTCGTCTACTTTGGCGGCTATCACCCGGAAATGGGGCTGCTGATGCGCCAGGCGCGCGAACAGGGCGTGAAGGCCGTGTTCATGGGACCGGAAGGCGTCGGCAACAAGGACGTGACGGCGATCGCCGGCCCGGCTTCGGAAGGCATGCTCGTCACGCTGCCCGCCGACTTCACCGCCGATCCGGCCAATGCGGCGCTCGTGAAGGCGTTCGCCGACAAGAAGCGCGATCCGAACGGCACGTTCCAGATGCCCGCGTATTCCGGCGTGAAGATCATCGCCGATTCGATCGCGGGCGCGAAGACCACCGATCCGGCGAAGGTCGCCGCGTACATGCACCAGCACAGCTTCGACACGCCGATCGGCAAGGTGTCGTACGACGCGCAGGGCGACCTGAAATCGTTCAAGTTCGTCGTCTACAAGTGGCACAAGGACGCGACCAAGACGGCCGCCAACTAACTGGAGTATCTGCCCGCCCGTCCGCCCCGCTGCACGTTCGAGCGGGGCGGGTCGCATTGGCCCTGCGCTGGCCCTGCGCCGTCGCGCGAGCGGGCCGCCGCGGGGCGGGCGCATCGAGATCGGACGCCCGTGCGCTGCATGCGCCGCCGCTTTCGCGAGCGGCGGCGCATGCATGCGCGTCGGCGCGAACGGGAGCTTCCCGCATGAATGAATTCTTTCCTCAATTCGCCCAGCAACTGGTCAACGGCCTCACGCTGGGTGCGATCTATGCGTTGATCGCCATCGGCTATTCGATGGTCTACGGGATCATCGGCATGATCAACTTCGCCCACGGCGAGATCTACATGATCGGCGCATACGTCGGGCTCGTCACGCTGACCGCGATCGGCACGTCGGCGGGCTATCCGCTGCCGCTCGTGCTCGGCGCGGCGCTTGTCGTGTCGGTCGTCGTCACGGGGCTCTACGGGTTCGCGGTCGAGCGCGTCGCGTACCGGCCGCTGCGCGGCGGGCCGCGGCTCGTGCCGCTCATCTCCGCGATCGGCATGTCGATCTTTCTTCAGAACTACGTACAGATCGGCCAGGGCGCGCGCGACATGTCGGTGCCCGTGCTGATCTCCGGCGCGTTCGATATTCACGTCGGCGGCGACTTCGACGTGACGGTGCCGTATGCGCGCCTGTTGATCGTCTGCGTGACGATCGTGCTGATGATCGCGCTCACGCTGTTCATCTCGCATTCGCGGATGGGCCGTGCATGCCGCGCGTGCGCGGAAGACATGCGGATGGCGAACCTGCTCGGCATCGACACGAACCGCGTGATCTCGTTCACGTTCGTGCTGGGCGCGATGCTCGCCGCGGTGGGCGGCGTGCTGATCGGGCTCACGATCGGCAAGCTCAATCCGTATATCGGCTTCGTCGCGGGCATCAAGGCGTTCACGGCCGCGGTGCTGGGCGGCATCGGCAGCATTCCCGGCGCGATGCTGGGCGGCGTGCTGCTCGGTCTCGCCGAGACTTTTGCCTCCGGGTACATGCCCGCCGAGTACAAGGACGTGGTGGCCTTCGGCCTCCTCGTGCTGATCCTGCTGTTCCGTCCGACGGGCCTGCTCGGCAAGTCGGACATCGAAAAGGTGTGAGGCCGCCCATGAATCAAGCGATGACTTCCGTCCGCACGACGGCCGGCGTGCCGGCCGTGCGATCGCTCAAGCACGCGGTGACGGCCGCCGTGCTGACCGCGATCCTCACGGTGCCGATCCTCGGCCTTCAGCTGAAGCTCGACGGCTATCAGGTCGTTCTCGAAGCGCACTGGCGGCCGGTCTGGATCGCGGTCGCCGCCGTGTTCCTGTTTCAGTTGTTCAAGCCCGCGCTCGTGCGCGCGAAGGCGGCCGTGCGCATGCCCGCGACGCCGCCGCTCGGCGCGCGCGAGCAGCGCGCGATCGTCTGGGCGCTCGTCGCGTTCGGCTTCGTGTGGCCGTTCTTCGGCTCGCGCGGCGCGATCGACGTCGCGACGCTCGCGCTCATCTACGTGATCCTCGGCCTCGGCCTGAACATCGTCGTCGGCTTCGCCGGCCTGCTCGATCTGGGCTACGTCGGCTTCTATGCGGTCGGCGGCTACACATATGCGCTTCTCAACCAGTACTTCGGGCTCACGTTCTGGGAATGCCTGCCGCTCGCCGCGCTCGCGTCGGCGACGTTCGGCTTCGTGCTCGGCTTTCCGGTGCTGCGGCTGCGCGGCGACTATCTCGCGATCGTCACGCTGGGCTTCGGCGAGATCATCCGCCTGCTCGCGAACAACCTGACGAGCATCACGGGCGGCCCCGACGGCGTCTCCGGCATCCCGAAGCCGACGGTGTTCGGCTTCGAGATGGCGCGAAGCGCGAGCGTCGAGGGCGCGAAAACCTTCCACGAGCTGATCGGACTCGAGTACAGCGGCGAGCACGTCGTGATCTTCCTGTACCTGATCGCGCTGCTGCTCGTCTGTTTCACGCTCTTCGTGACGAGCCGGTTGATCAGGATGCCGATGGGTCGCGCATGGGAGGCGCTGCGCGACGACGAGATCGCGTGCCGCTCGCTCGGCCTCAATCCGACGCGCATCAAGCTGTCGGCATTCACGCTCGGCGCGTCGTTCGCCGGCATCGGCGGTGCGTTCTTCGCGGCGCGCCAGGGGCTCGTGAATCCGGAGTCGTTCACGTTCATCGAATCCGCGCTGATTCTCGCCATCGTCGTGCTGGGCGGAATGGGCTCGCAGCTCGGCGTGATTCTCGCGGCGATCCTGCTGACCCTGTTGCCCGAGATCGCGCGCGGTTTCGCCGAATACCGGATGCTGATGTTCGGCCTCGTGATGGTGTTGATGATGATGTGGCGTCCGCAGGGCCTGCTGCCCGCGAGCCGCCCCCACGTGGAGCTGCCGCAATGAGCGCGACGACGGAAATGTTGAAGGTGTCCGCGCTGCAGATGCGCTTCGGCGGCTTGCTCGCGGTGGACGGGATCGATTTCGACGTGCGCCGCGACGAGGTGTTCGCGATCATCGGCCCGAACGGCGCGGGCAAGACGACGGTGTTCAACTGCATCGGCGGGTTCTATCGGCCGACGGCGGGCAGCGTCGTGCTCGACGGCCATTCGATCGGCGGGCTGACGAGCCACCTGGTCGCGCGCAAGGGGCTCGTGCGCACGTTCCAGAACATTCGGCTCTTCAAGTCGCTGACGGTCGTCGAGAACCTGCTCGTCGCGCAGCATCGGCAGGTGAAGTCGGGGCTCTTTCACGGCCTCTTCGCGACGCCCGCGTATCGCCGCGCGGAACGCGACGCGCTCGAGCGCGCGGCCGTGTGGCTCGACCGGATGAATCTGACGGCGGTCGCGAACCGGCCCGCGGGCACGCTCTCGTATGGCCATCAGCGCCGCCTCGAGATCGCGCGCTGCATGATCACGAACCCGCGCCTGCTGATGCTCGACGAGCCGGCGGCGGGCCTCAATCCGCAGGAGAAGGTCGAACTGCAGCAACTGATCGACCGGCTGCGCCGCGAGTTCGGCGTCGCGGTGCTGCTGATCGAGCACGACATGAGTCTCGTGATGGGCGTCTCGGATCGCATTCTGGTGATGGAGCACGGCCGGCCGATCACGATCGGCCGGCCCGACGAAGTGCGCAACGATCCGCGCGTGATCAAGGCCTATCTGGGAGAGGAGTGATGCTGAAGCTGGAGAAGGTCCATACGCACTACGGCGCGATCGAGGCGCTGTCGGGCGTGTCGATCGAAGTGAAGAAGGGCGAGATCGTCACGCTGATCGGCAGCAACGGCGCGGGCAAGACGACGCTGATGATGACCGTGTGCGGCACGCCGCGCGCGTCGAGCGGGCGCGTGCTGTTCGAGGGCAGCGACATCACCGCGATGCCGACGCACGAGATCATGCGCCAGGGGCTCGCGATCTCGCCGGAAGGGCGCCGCGTGTTTCCGAGCCTCACCGTGCTGGAGAATCTGAAGATGGGCGGCTTCTTCGCGAGCCGCCATGAGATCGACGAGGGCGTCGAGCATGTCTATCGCCTGTTTCCGCGGCTGAAGGAGCGCTCGGGGCAGCGGGCGGGCACGATGTCGGGCGGCGAGCAGCAGATGCTCGCGATCGGCCGCGCGCTGATGAGCCGGCCGCGCCTGCTGCTGCTAGACGAGCCGACGCTCGGCCTTGCGCCGCTCGTGATCGCGCAGATCTTCGACATCATCCGGACGATTCGCGACGAGGGCGTGACGGTGTTCCTCGTCGAGCAGAACGCGCACAAGGCGTTGCAGGTCGCCGATCGCGGCTATGTGCTCGAGACGGGGCGGGTCGTGCTCGCCGACACCGGCGCGAACCTGCTGGCGAACGACGGAATCCGCAGCGCGTATCTCGGCGCGTAGGACGGCGGCATCGCGGGCACGTCGCTCGCGCAACGAAACCGGCGGACGAACGCGCATCTCGGAAAATTAGAACATGGCGCGTTCGGTCGCATTCTCCGGTCAATGCGATTGTGTTTCAGGTTACATAACCGCCGATTCGAACGGATTCATGTAATCACGGCATTTATTTTTTAGAACCGCATCTTATCGGCGTGCATCATGAACGCGGTGAATGTCGATTTTTCCTGATCCGGTCGGCCGATTCATCGGTTGCCCGTGATTCTCGTGGATCATTGCATGCGTGACATTAAGCGCCTGAAAAAGAAGGCGTTTTGTGTTCTTGTTCGCATGACGGACATGCTTGGTCAGATCGATCGATCCGGCTCCGACATCATTCGGATTCCTTCCTTATTCGCCGTTTCGTGACGAGTAAATTCTCATGCGCCTATCAGAAACAATCACTATTTCAATATACGTTTCTGGTGCCAATATCGATGAAATAGTGGGATGGCTGCCTTCGTAAATCCGATCGATTTGTCGATTGCAAGGTTTACTTTTAGAGGAAAGTCACTATGATTCCCGGGGCGTAAGGGCTTTGTCGGTTTGGTCAAGCTGCTAAGCAGTCCGAATCGAGCTGTCAAGGTTCACCGTGGGATCGCTGTGGTCGCGTCGGCCGACGACACCGCATCGGGCCGCAGTCGGTCCCGTCCGTCGAAATGACGACGTTCACTGATAAGGGAGGCGTTCTTATGGGCCCGATGGTCTGGCGTAGTGCATCCGATTCCATCAAGCGCTTGATGGCCGTGCCGTTGATGGCGGCAGGCCTGTCCGGCGCCGCGTATGCGGTGCCCGTCGATGCACCGGACCTGCAGCAGGCAATCCGGCAGGCTTTCTCCACTCGGCTCGGCAAGCAGGGGCCGGCCGCGCCCGCTGCGCGCGACGACGTGATCGAGCCGATCAAGTCGGATCAGGAGGCCGGATGGGTGTTCGGCACCGTTACGCAGGTCGTTCCGAACGACTCGCCGGCCTACCCCGTGTCGAAGCTCTTCGTCGCGCAACGCGCAAAGGACGGATGGGTCGTCGGCATCGAAGGCACCGATGCGTTTTATGCGCTTGCCGCCGCGGCGCCGGCGAAGCTGCTGCCCCGCGACGAGCGCGCGCATCTGAATGCAGGCCGCGCGCCCGCCACGTCGCGGCCGAGCGCGGCGGCGGGGCAGACGGGGCTTGCGCTGCCGTGGCAGCAAGGCGCCGCGTGGTATTGGACGGGCGGCGCGCATGGCTGGAGCGGCGAAAGCCGCCCGTTCAACTCACTCGACTTTTCCATCGGCAACGGTCAGGTGCTCGCCGCGCGTGGCGGCGTTCTCTACAAAAGCTGCGAGCGCAACGGCAGCGCGATCGTCAAGGTCGTCCACGACAACGGCTATGCGACCACGTACTACCACATGGTTCAGCTGACTCAGGCCGGCAGCGGCACGCGCGTGCGCCAGGGCGAATACCTCGGGCGCGTCGGCAACGGCCTGCCGTGCGGTGGGCAGACGACCGGGCCGCACGTGCACTTCGCGCTGAGCCAGGGCGGCAGCGATGTACCCGTGAACGGCAAGACGATCGGCGGCTGGCAGTTCTTCGAAGGCGGCGGTGCGTATTCGGGCTATGCGATCCGCAATCAGCGGCGCGTGTCCGTGCAGGCGTCACTCACCAATTACGGCTCGGAGGACAGCGGCGGGCCGGCCGAACCGTCGCCGTCCGTGAAGGCGACCGTGCAGGCGCCGGGGCCTGTGAACCTGCGCAGCGCGCCGTCGCTGTCCGCTTCGGTCGTCGGCACCGTCGCGAACGGCGCGACGGTCCAGCTCGCGTGCTATGCGTACGGCGATACGGTGCGGGGCAACTGGGGTGCGACGCGGCTCTGGTATCGGCTCGGCTCGAATCAATGGGTGTCGGACGGTTTCGTCCATACGGGGAGCAACGATCCTGTCGTGTCGGCCTGCACCAGCCGATGACGGCGGCCGTTGTCTGTCCGCGTGCACGCAGGCGTTGCGCGGCGTCGGCGCGATTCGCGGCGCGAGCGGTGTGGTGTCGACTGTCGAGCGAAGCGCGCTCGATACGCGGCCGTGCATGTCTTTCGACCATGTGATCGGCGGCGGCCCGGCTGTCGGGCGGGCGCGCGGCGGCATGTGATCATGCCCGCCGTGCGCGGCCCGGCGCGGACACCTGCGATCTCCTTGCACGATCCCCGCGCGTGCGTTCATTCGGCGTCAGGCACCTCGATGACGAGATCGGATTGCGCGATCGCGACGCACGGCAGGATGTAGCCTTCCGCTTTTTCTTCGGCGCTCACGCCGGGCCAGTCGATCCGGTAGACGATCGAGCCTTCGCGCAGACGGCACAGGCAGGTCCGGCACGTGCCGTTGCGGCACGAGCGCGGCAGCGATACGCCGGCGAAGCCCGCGGCTTCGAGCAGCGACAGCGATTCGGGCGCGTCGAAGCCGGCTCCGAGCGGCTCGACTCGCACCCAGTGCGAACGTTCTTCGGTCATGCGATCGTAAGCGGCGGCGCGGTGTCGTGGACGATGAAGCCGCAAGGATACCCGATGCGCTCGCGCGTTTCGCCGCGCACGCAGCGCGGCCCATCTGCGCATCGTACGCAAGGCCGCACGCGCGGTGCCGCGCTCGTCGTCCGCGGCTGGCTGCGGCACCGGCGGCACCGACGATTCAGACGCCCGGCGGCCGTCGTCTGCGCAGATGTCGATAAACGGTGTTGCGCGCGAGCCCGAGCTCGCGCGCGGCCGCCGACACGTTGCCGCGATGCCGGTCGAGCGCGCCGTCGATCAGCGCGAACTGATGGGCTTGCAGCGTCGGCGCGGCGGTGGCGAACGCCGCTGCCGCGCCGGCCGCGTCGCCGTCGGTGGGTGTCGCCGTGGCTTCCCGCGCGGGCTGCGGGCAGTCGAGCCAGAAATCGTCGGGCAAATGCCCGACGTCGATTTGCGTTTCGCCTTCGGCGAGCATCCCGGCCGTGCGCAGCACGTTCGTCAGTTGACGCAGATTGCCGGGCCAGCGGCAGCGCGCAAATGCGGCGAGCACGGCCGGCGACACGGCGGCGGGCATCGGCTCGCTGCGCGCGAGCCGCGCGAGCACGCGGGCGACGAGCGTCTCGAGGTCCGAGCGCTCGGCCAGCGCCGGCAGCGTCACCGCGAGGCCATTGATCCGGTAGAACAGATCCTCGCGGAACGTGCCGGCGGCGATCATCCCGCGCAGATCGCGGTGCGTCGCGCAGACGATCCGCAAATCCACCGGCACCGCGCGCGCGCCGCCGAGCGGCATCACCGCGCGTTCCTGCAGCACGCGCATCAGCCGCACCTGCTGCGCGAGCGGCATGTCGCCGATTTCGTCGAGAAACAGCGTGCCGCCGTCCGCCTGCGCGATCTTGCCGGGGCTGCCGCGCTTGCGCGCGCCGGTGAACGCGCCGTCCTCGTAGCCGAACAGCTCCGCTTCGATCAGCGAATCAGGCAACGCCGCGCAATTGACCGCGACGAACGGACCGTCGCGGCGCGGCGACGCACGATGCAGCGCCCGCGCGAGCCATTCCTTGCCGGTGCCGGTTTCGCCGAGCACGAGCACCGGCAGGTCGCGCCCGCGCACCTTGCCGACGCGCTGCAGCACGGCGGCCATGCGCGCATCGCCCGTGTCGAGCGTCGCGAACGTGATCGCGTCGGGATCGTCGTCGCGCGTGCTCTCGGCGTTACGGGGCGGCGCGATGCGGCTCGTCACCGGAACGGCCGTGCGCTGCGCATCCGCGAATTCACAGCGCGCGCGCACGCGCACGCCGCTGCCGAGCGTCAGCGCGAAGCACGCGAGCGGCTCGTGCGCCGCATGCTGCGCGAGCTTCGCGAACGACAGGCCGAACAGCTCGTCGCAGCCGCGATGCTGCAGCGCATCGAAACCAGCGCCGAGCTGGAATTGCGCGCTGCGGTTCGCCGCGATCAGCGCGCCGCTCGGGCTGAACGCGACGAGGCCCGCGAACAGCGAGTCGACGAATTCGTCGTGTGCGTGAAAGCGCACGCGCAGCGCGTCGGCGCACTGGTTCGCGAACAAATGATTCTCGATCAGTTGCGCGGACATCTTCACGAGCGCGAGCGTGTGCGAGCTGAAGCCGCGCGGATCGCCGCTCACGTCCAACGCGCCGAGGATGCGGTCGAAGGGATCGACGATCGGCGCGCACGAGCAGGTCAGCACGTGATTCGCGCGCAGGAAATGCTCGGCGCCGTGGACGGCGAGCGCCTGGCCCGAGGCGAGCGCCGTGCCGATCGCGTTGGTGCCGCGCGTGTCCTCCGCCCACGACACGCCGGGGCAGAGCGCGACACGATTCGCCTTCTCGACGAAATCGGCGTCGCCGATGCTGTGCAGGATCACGCCGTCCCGATCGGTCAGGAGCACGAGGCTTTGCGTGTCGGCGATCTGCGTGTGCAGCGTGTCCATCACCGGGCGCGCATGCGTGTACAGCGACTGGCTGCCGTCGATCAGTTCGCGCAGCGCGGTGCGCGACAGCGGCGAAAAATCGGGCAATTCGGATGCGCGCAGGCCCACCGACGATGAGCGGGCGTGCGCTTGCGCGAGCAGGTCGACGCGGCTCGCCACGGCGGGCAGCACGGAAGATTGCGGCATGACTTGTCTCCATGGGGCCCGCCGACGGAGTGTGCGCTCCGCTCGACCGGCGCAGCGGTGGACGTGGCGGCGCGGGCACGCCCATCATACAAGCGCCGCGCGCGATGTGCGACCGCAAATCGAATTTCGCTTGCTTTTGTGCCCCGGCCTGCAATGATGGAAACAGGGTGCGCACGCGCCGCGCCCCGCCCGGACCGATGCGGAAATCATGAACGGTCCCCGCAATTCAGCATGCGCCGCGACATGCATCCGTTCGGGGAGAATCATCATGGTTCGGACGGAACTGAGAGTGGTGCTCGCCGCGATCGCGACGTTCGTCTCGCTGGCCGGCATTGCCGTGGCGATCCACGGATTGTTGTTCGACCAGGATGCTGCGGTGCGATATGGCGCTGCGGCGATTGCGCTCGGCGTGACGACTTGCGCGGTTGCACTGAACGTCTGGCCGAAGGACGAAAAGAAGTGAGCGGGATGGCCTGCGGGCGGCGCGACGGCGAGCGCGCTCGCGGCGCCGTGGGGCCCGATCGGCTCGCGCGTTGTGCGACGCGACGAGCGCTGCCGAATGCGATCGGTATATAACCCGCATGCCCGTCGCAATATAAAGGGCTTTGGCGCGGCGGTGCGCGCGTCGACTCGAGCGAAGGCCATCGAAGCTCGTTCGCGCGAAACCCGACGGCCCGCGAGCGGAGTTCGCCGGTCGACGAACCGCACGCGGAAATGCGGCGCGGACCATCGCTTCCTCTCGTTTGCAACTGCCTGATACCGGGATTCGCAGTCGAATCCGGTGTGCGATTCCCACGACGATTCATCGCACGATTCTTCCTGCAGTCAAGCCGTTGCGCGGTCAATTGACAGAAGAATGCGCGGGAGCCTGCGCGCGCGCAGGGTTTTTTGACGAAATCTTGTGTCGTGCCGGAAAGCGACTAAAGTGAAGTCAACCGGAGCATCCGGCGAGCGCGCGCCGCTCGCCGCACGACAGCCGCTCCGGTCAGCCCGCGCGCTTCCGGCCGGCGAACCCTTCCGGCGGCACGCGGTTTCTTGCATTCTCGAGCTACGGCAAAGGCGGTTCCGATGCAGATCCAGTTCACGAACGATGCGCCCGAATATTCGGGGCGCGAATTGACGCTCGCGTTCATGGCGATGGTCGACGGCGAGCCGGTTCAATGCCATATCACCGCCGAGGCGCTCGAGGACCATTACGGTGCCGCTTCGCCGCGCTTCGAGGATATGGTGGGGGCGTTCGATGCGCACCGGCTCCGTATCGAGGCCGCGGCGCGACGCCTGTTGTCCGAGACCCGCGCGCAATGCGTGGTGTTGAGAAGCGGGTACGTCAGGTTTTACGAGGCGAACGTGCGCTAGATTGCGCCGACTTCGCGAACGAGCGCTGCCCGCGGGTGGCGCTCGTTTTTTATGAGCCGAAGTGGATTCGTTCGGCATGCTTGCGAGATGCGGCGTGCAGGCCTGCGTCGACACGCGGGCGTGTTCGCTTCTGCGGGTCGTTGATTTGAGGATTCGCGGCAGTGGACGGCATGCGCGCGACGATGCGTTGCGTTGCGTTGCGTTGCGTGGCCCGTGGCCGGCTGCGCTTGCGCGAGCGCTGCGTCGGTTGTTCGTCGGGCTTCGTTCGGTCGCTTGCGAGCCGTTTATCGAACCGCTTTTTGAGCCGCTAATCGATTCGCTTATCGAGCCGCCTGTCGACGAGCGCGCAGGCGCGCTTCGAATGGTCGCGATGAGAACACGTGCTCCTTCCGGGCGCGACTGTCGCGGCGTTGCATGTTTCGCGGATCTCTCTTCGCAGTCGACTCTCGCACCGTCGAATCATCGGTTGCCGACGAGCCGTTCCGCCGCGCAAGCGAGCTTATTGGCCGCGCGCCGAATCGGTCGCTCGCGGTCGAGCTTCGTTCGATCGGTTATCCTAAAGACGAATGCGTCGCTGTCTGCGCCGAATGGAATTCGCAGTGAGGACGCCGGCTTCGTTGACGTCCTTCGGTCGGATATTACGTCGGACTCTCGCCGGTGTGCGGATGCGTCAGCGGTGACGTTCCTATTGCGTTCTGTCGCGGTCATAGCAGCCTCGCGAACGCACGAGCAAGCGCGCATGGGAGCCGCACGCGTGACAATCGCCGCCGGATCGCGGCGAGACGTCTTGCCGGCGCGCAACTGTCGCGCGGGCGGCGGGCTAGTTGGGAATTCAAGCATTGCCGACGAATCTGTCGCCCGGCGCATGCCGTCGTTGCGTCGGCTTCCGAGATCGCGCATCGTCGCGCGGCATTACCGTTCCCCATACGGCTGCGTCGTCGCCCGCGCGTCCAGACGCGGACGAGCCGTTTGCGGCGGCAGTCGCTTGCGCGTTCGCCGCCGCGCGTCGCGCCGTTATTCGGCGCCGAGGTAGAAGTAGCGGAACAGGAAGATCGCTGCGATGATCCAGACGATCGGCTTCACCTGCTTCGCGTGGCCCGTCAGCAGCTTGAGGCCGCCGTAGGCGATGAAGCCGAACGCGACGCCGTTCGCGATCGAGTACGTGAACGGCATCAGCAACGCGGTGAGCGCGGCGGGCACGGCCTCCGTCGCATCGTCCCACGGCACGTCGACCATGTCGCGCAGCATCAGGCACGACACGTACAGCAGCGCCGGCGCAGTCGCGTAGCCGGGCACGACGCTCGCGAGCGGCGCGATGAAGAGGCATGCAATGAACAGCACGGCGACCGTGATCGCGGTAACGCCGGTGCGCCCGCCCGCCTGCACGCCGGATGCGCTTTCGATGTATGCGGTCGTCGACGACGTGCCGAGCACCGAGCCCGCGACGATCGCGGTGCTGTCGGCGAGGAGTGCCTTGTTCAGGCGATGCATCTTGCCTTCGACGAGGAGCCCCGCGCGATTCGCGACGCCCATCAGCGTGCCCGTCGCATCGAACAGCTCGACGAGGAAGAACACGAGGATCACGTTGATGATGCCCGTCGACAGCGCGGCGCCGATGTCGAGCTTGAACAGCGTCGCGTCGATCGACGGCGGTGCGGAGAAGATTCCGTGAAACTCGTTGCCGCCGAAGAAGAACGACAGGATCGTCACGCCGATGATGCCGATCAGGATCGCGCCGCGCACGCGCAGGTAATCGAGCGTGACGATCGCGAAGAAGCCGATGATCGCGAGGACCGTCGTCGGCTTGTGCAGATCGCCGAGCGTGACGAGCGTCGCCGGGCTGCCGACGATCACGCCCGCCGTTTTCAGCGAAATGATGCCGAGGAAAAGGCCGATGCCCGCGGTGATCGCGATGCGCAGCGACTTCGGAATCCCATTGACGATCACTTCGCGCACGCGAAACAGCGTGACGAGCAGAAACAGGCAGCCGGAGATGAACACCGCGCCGAGCGCGGCCTGCCACGTAAAGCCCATGCCCTTGACGACGGTGTAAGCGAAATACGCGTTGAGGCCCATGCCCGGCGCGCAGGCGATCGGGTAGTTCGCGTACAGGCCCATGATGACCGATGCGAGCGCGGCGACGAGGCACGTGGCGACGAAGACGGATTCCTTCGGCATGCCCGCATCACCGAGAATCGCGGGGTTGACGAAGATGATGTAGGCCATCGTCAGGAACGTGGTGACGCCCGCGAGTATTTCGGTGCGCAAGTCGGTTCCGGCTTCCGCGAAGCCGAAGTACCGTTTGATCGATTCCATGTGGGCGATTCTCCGGTCGAGTAGTCGTGTTGCTGAATGCTTTGTGAGTTGTGTTGCCCGCGTGGCGGACGTACTGTAACCAGCCACTATTGGGCGGCTATCGGCGGATTGTAATAGCGGACATAGGCGGGACGATATATTTGCGGCGATTGATCGCGATTCGACATCGCGCTCGCGGCGGCTCGCGCAGCGAGCGCGGCGAGAATTCGGGCGGGCGGCGTCCGCGCACGCGTTCGTCGGCGAGTCGTTAAAATGACCGCTTGCCGGTAGCGAGAAGGGCGTGCGCCGCGTGCGGCGCCCTGGCGGCGTCGAACAACGAACAACGAACGGCGTCGACGCCCGTGCCGGTGCGCCGCCTATTCACGAACTGGAGAGTTCAGCTTGACGTCGATCGCTCGAATGCATGAAAGCGTCGTGCCGGCGCACGGCGAACAGCAAGCCGATGCCGGCCATCCTGCCTGGATGTCCGTCGCGCTCGCGGAACAGGGCGTTCGGCGTTTCAGGGCCGGCGCAAGCAATCCGCGCATCATCGAATACAACGGCTGCACGAATCTCGCCGGCTACGACGACAAGATTTCGTGGTGCTCGTCGTTCGTCAACTGGTGTTTCGCGCGCGTCGGGATATCGGGAACGGGCTCGGCGCTCGCGCGATCGTGGCTCGAGTGGGGCCGTGCGCTGAGCGAGCCGGCCTATGGATGCGTCGCCGTGCTGACGCGCGATCGTCCGACGAGCTGGCGAGGGCATGTCGGCTTCTATGTGCGGCACGACGACGAACGTGTGTATCTGTTCGGCGGCAATCAGCGCGGCGCGGTACGCGAGTTCGCGTATGCGCGTTCGAGGCTGCTCGGTTACCGGTGGCCCGACGAAGGCGGGCTCGGATGACGGACGGAATGCGGCTTGCGGATGAACGTTGCGCGTGACTGACGCATTGCGCGCGTTGTGCGCGCCGCACGCGACGCCGAGCCGGTGACGACATGCGGTGCGTGGCGGGTCGACGCGCCGCGCACGAATGACGGCTTGATATGCGCACGAGTGGCGAACAAGTTGCGTGCGAGTGGCGGACCGTCACGCATGGTTCGCATTGCCGATCGTAATATCTTCGAAAGCAACGGCGAGCCGTATCGCAGGCGCGACCGAGTGGGCGCATCGAAATCGGCCGAATGCGACGTGATGGACTTTCATGCCGCAATGGCGCGTGCTCGCGCGTTGCGACGGCGCGACGCCCCATTGTCGTGCATGCCGGTACGGCGTCATGTTCGACCGTACGCGGTCGAAACATGCGGCTGCATGGCCAGCCTCGCGCGATTCCTGGCGGATTGCACGGCAGGCAAGCTCGCCGGCTTTGCGGCCGCATGATGCCCGCGCCAATCGCATGAAAAGAAAAAAGTCCATGAGAATCGGCGTAAGGTTTCGGTCGAAAGCATGCGCTGCCAAACGATCGACATCCGGAAATTCACCCAATTCCTGCTACAAATCCGTTGATTTTAGAGATAGGTGTTTACATATATTTTTCGACGGATATTTTTCTTCTGGATCAATGGGATATCGTTGTTTTTTAGGATGTTGCAATAAGGTGGCTTGTGTAAAAGAATGCAAGTCGTCATCGCATTAACGCGATTCTCTCACTAGGATAGAGACAATGCTCGCGTCGGGGCCGTCGGGTGCCGGGAGCGGACGCGGGAATCGGCGCATTTCGCAGTGGCAGCTGAAGGTGAGTGCAGGGGCAGGGTTTCGCAGGTGGGACGCGCCCCACGCGATTTCATCCGTCAATACGGAGGCAAGCATGTTGAACTGGATCAGCCGATGGGCGTTGCGTCACGCCCCCACTCCCGAGAAGAGCGCGGCGTCGATGCTCGTGACTGCACGGATGGAGTTGTTCGCCGCCGAGCAGCGCGTGATCGACGCGAAGCTGCAGGCCGATTACTGGCGCGCGCGCGTGTCGTTTCTCGAAGAGGTGCAGAAGCAAGGCATCGATCCTTGGGTGAGCGCGCAGGTGCAAAAGACCGACGAAGAGCCGTCGACGGCCGTGCGCGGCGCGTCGGGGCCGCGTCTCGCGGCGAGCACGTAACGTCGCGTGCGAACGGTTCGCGGCGTGCGGCACGTGCCCGCCGGCCGCGATGTTTTCGGCGCGCTTTGTCGTGCGCGCTTCGCCGCCATTTCGAGCGCGCCGTTCATCGATCGGGGCGTCGTCGTTCAACACATGCGTTGCGTGCGTTCGTTCGGGGAACGGACCGAACCGGTGCGCGCAACGTTTCCTCATTTTTCCTGAAACGCCGTGCGCGCTTGCATGCAGGAATCGCGTGCTCGCGGTCATGCGATTCGGCACGACGTGCGCGATGCGGCTGGCGGCTGGCCGTCGGCGGGGCATCCGCGCGAACCGAGTTCGCAGTTGTCGTGCGTCGACGGATCATCGTGCGCGCATCGCGATTCGAAGGGCGGCGCGCGATTTTGTTCGATCGGTCGTGCGTGAGCGCTCCGATCCGATGCATCCGATGACGACGCACGGCCGACGGTATTCGACGGGCGCGGGCGACGGGCGAAGTCGCGTCACGCGGTACCGGCATCGATCGGCCACTTGGTGATTTCGTTTCTCTCGGCTTCGAAATACATAGCGGTCCTGATGATAGAAGGCGACGCGACTGCGCGAAATGCATGCGACGCGACGGTGAGCTTCACCGTCGCTTTCGCGAGGCGTCCGTTGTTCCGCTTCATCGCGCGAAGCAACAGACGCCAAACGGTTCACAACGGCGTCTGTCGCGTCGAGCCGGCGCGGCATGCCTCTGCGTCTGCTCGCACGACGCGTCAACGCGGGCGCGGACTGGTCAGATCCGCCGCGATGTCGAGCAGCCCGTCGATCATGCCGCCGATCCAGCCGCGCCGGCGCGCGTACGCCGTCGTCAGCGAGACCTCCGCGGCGGACGGCCCGTCGGCGCTGAGCCAGATGCGCTCGCCGCGCGGCACGTGTAGCACGTCACCCGGCCGCAGCCAGTAGTCGTCGACGCTGTACGAGCGCGTGAGCCAGACGCGCGAGCTCAGCACGCGGATCTCGGTGTGGCTGCGCGCAAGCCACGTCATCATCGCGCGCGGCTCGAGCGCGAAGTGAAGCGTCATGCGCGGCAGCTGGATCGCGTCATATCCGTCGTGCCGCGTCGAATCGGGACGAAATAACAACCGGCTTGCCTGGTCCATCGTCTTCTCCTGAATAGAGCCGGCGGAAGGAGCGCAGCGCAATGAAAAAGGCCCCAACCGTTTCCGGCGGGGGCCTCTTGACATCCGATGTTGCGGATAGCTAACGCGCGAGCGCCCCCGGTGACACGCCACAACGGGCGTTCATTGGCGGGTGGGCATTTACGATGGCGATGTGCAGGCGCGTATCCATGTCGATGAGTTTCGTCATCCTTCGTTGGCTTGTCAACGAAAATATTGTGGCAAGCGCGATTGCCGTGTTCGCCGGCGCGACGCGGCGTTCGCGACGACGATGCCAGCCGGCGGCGCATGCCGCCGCGGCGCGCGGTCCTCAGTAGGGCGGAACGAATCCGTTGCGCCGCGGCAGCGTGGTTCGCGTCACGGCCGGACTGGCGCGGGCGCCGAGTCGTCGAAAGGGGGATGTCGACATCAGATAGGTGGCGCAATGCGAGGCCTGCGTGAAGCGATCGCGTGTGCCGTATCGCGGAATCGAGCGGACCGGCGCACGGCGAGTCGTTCGACTCCGCGACGGCAACGCGAGCCGCAAACGGATCGTTGCCGGATCGTTGCCGAATCGGCAACGTGGCTTCGCCGCAAACGCGAATGGCACGTGGCGCGCCGAGCGCGCAGCGGCTATTCGGTCCGGCTGACGCACGGGCTTCGAATCAGCGCATCGCGCCCCACAGCAGCGTCGTGCCGGCCGACAGCATCACGAGATCGAGCAGCCGGTGGAACGCGCTCGTCGACAGGCGCAGCGTGACCGCCTTGCCGATCGAGATGCCCGCGGATAGCGATGCGCCGACGAGCGTGCCCTTGATCACCACGTCGAGCGGCAGGCCGCCAAGCTGACCGAACGCGGCAAGCTTGCTCGCATAGACGACGAGCGACGCCGCTGCTTCGGTTGCAAGCAGGCCGCCCTTGAGCAGCCCGTAGGCGGAGAAGATCGGCAGCGTCAGCGGGCCGGTGGAGAACACGATGCCGGTCAGATAGCCGACGACCGCGCCCGCTGCGGACAACTGCCACGCGGACAATGAAAATTTGTTTCGGCTTGCTACGTATCGGTATGGGATCATCGACAGGAAGAACACGCCGAGCGCGCAGTCGACCCATTGCGGCTTGAGCACCCACAGCGTCCGCGCGCCGAGCATGGCGGCCGGCGCGGCGGCGATCGAATAGGCGAAGAACGCTTTCCATGCGATGTCGCGGCGCCACACGTACGCGCGCGAGACGTTGCCCAGCACGGCGGCGATCGCCATGATCGGCACGGCCTGCTTCGGACCGAAATAGAACACGAGCGGCGGCAGCAGCATGATCGACGCACCGGTTCCGATGACGCCGCTGACGACGCCCGCGACGACGCCGATCAGCAATACGATCGCATAAGCAGTCATTGAAAATCCTCTTCGACCAGTCGACCTCCGGATTGGGGACGATCTTGCATCGTAGTCAATCGGCAAGTCGGGCACAGTGCTAAAATTTCACGCATCCGTGACATAAAGTACGAGCCATGTCGGCACTCCCCCCATTGGCGGCAATCCGAACGTTTTTGGTCGCGTGCCGCGCGGGAAGCTTCACGGCGGCAGCCGACGAGCTGTGCGTCACGCACAGCGCGGTCAGCCGCCAGATTCAGACGCTGGAATCGTGGCTCGGCACGAGCCTCTTCGAGAAGGACGGTCAGCGGATGGTCCCGTCCGTGCATGCGCGAGCGTTCGCGCAGGAGCTCGGCGGCGCGCTTGACGCGCTGACGGACATCGTTCAGCGCTACGGCAAGGGCAGCGCGCGGCAAGTGCTGCGCATCAGCGTGCCGACGACGTTCGGCATGCGCTGGCTGATTCCCCGTCTCGCGGCGTTTCGCGACGCGCATCCGGACGCGATGGTGCAGGTGTTGACCGTCACGACGCAGCAACAGCCGAGCGGCGGGAGTTGCGACGTCGCGATAAGACGCGACGATCAGGTCTTCAATCCCCAATCGGCGATCCGCTTTCTCAGCGATCATCACACGGTCGTCGCATCGCCGTCGCTGCTGAGCCGCGTGCCGCTCGATCGTCTCGAGGATCTCGCACGCCATACGATCCTCGAAACCGAAACGCGCCCGCGCCACTGGGACGACTGGTTCGCTGCGGCGAAACTGGACGCGAACCGCTTCACGAGGCGGCAGCGCTTCGATCATTTTCATGTGACGTTCCAGGGCATCGTCGACGATCTCGGCGTCGGCATCGGGCCGGTCGTCACGCTGAGCCGCGATTTCGCGAGCGGCAGGATCGTCGCGCCGTTCGGCGACATCCGGGTGGCGCCGCACGATTACTATGTGGTCACGCCGATCGGCATTCAGAAGACGGCGCTGCATCGCAAGTTCGAGGACTGGCTCGCGGCGGCGGCTGCCGGCTGACGCGCGCCGCATCGCGCATGCCCGTTCCTTCATGCCGCATCGGGTTGCGCGAGCGGGCCCCACGGCAGCGAATAGGTCTTCAGGTTCGTGAAGTTCTTGATCGCCTCCTGCATGCCTTCCTTGCTGCCGAGCCCTGAATCCTTGACGCCGCCAAACGGCGTGCTTTCCATCCGGAAGCCCGGCACCTCCCACACGTTGACGGTGCCGACATCGAGATGGGCGATCAAGTGCATGATGTAGTCGAACCGGTTCGTGCACACGCCCGATGACAATCCGTATCGCGTGCCGTTCGCGATCGCGATTGCTTCGTCGACGCCAGAGAACGTGATCACGGGCGACACGGGGCCGAACGTCTCCTCTTGGACGAGCCGCAGCGCCGGATCGACGCGGTCGAGCACGGTCGGCGCATAGGCGGCGCCGTCGCGGCGATGGCCGAACAACACGCGTGCGCCGGCGTCTGCCGCCTCGTCGACGCGTCGCGCGCATTCGGTCGCGGCCGCATCGTCGATCAGCGTGCCGATGTCGACGTGCTCGTCCATCGGATCGCCGGTTTTCCAGCTTCGGCTGTGTTCGACGAGCAGTTCGATGAACTTGCCCGCGACGGATCGCTCGACAAGGATGCGCTTGACCGCGGTGCAGCGCTGACCGGAATTCTTGTAGGAGCCCCTGGCGGCGAGTCGCGCGGCGCGGTCGAGGTCGGCGTCCTCCATCACGATCAGCGGATCGTTGCCGCCGAGCTCGAGGATCGCGCGCCGATAGCCGGCCATCTCGGCGATCCGCTTGCCGACCGCGACGCTGCCGGTGAACGCGACGAGTTCGACATGCTCGTTGCGAACGAGCTCGGAGCCGACCACGTCCGGCTCGCCGATCACGACGTCGAACATCGGTTCCGGCAATCCGGCTTCGCGAAACAGATCGAGCAGGTACAGCGCCGACAGCGGCGTCTTGTCCGACGGCTTCAGCACGACGCGGTTGTTCGACGCGATCGCCGGACAGATCTTGTGCGCGACCTGGTTCATCGGGTGGTTGAACGGCGTGATCGCGGCGACGACGCCGCGCAGCGGCTCGCGAACGGTGAAGATCTTGCGCTTGTCGGCGCTCGACGTGTTGTCGCACGAGAATGTCTGGCTGTCGTCTCGGTTCAGCTCGACGATCGCCGCGCGCAGCACGTTGATCACGCGGTCGATCTCGTACATCGTGTCCTTGCGGCACAGGCCCGATTCGAGCGTGACGAGGATCGACGCGTCGCGCTTTTCGGCCGCGAGCAACGCGATTGCCTTTTCGAACACGGCGATGCGGTCGTGGCGGCTGAGCGTGCTCCTGAAACGCGCGGCGGCCTGCAGTTTGCGCCGCGCGTCGTCGCCGTCGTTAAGCGGCAGTTCGGCGATCGTTTCGCGATTGTACGGATTGCTGACGATGAGCGTCGTGCCGGACGACGTTTTGCCACGGGCGCCGAGCGCGCGCGCGACGCGGTCGAAAGCGGCGGTGCGATGAGCGGTCAATTGGGCCTCGCAATCGTTCGTGTCGGATGTGCGGGTGCTACAGCGGCCGCGCGGGATCGGCCTCGATTTGCGTGCGCCACATCAGGCGCCGCGCATGCTCGTCGAACGCATCGCGCCGATGCATCGTGCAGCGGTTGTCCCAGATCATGATGTCGCCGACTTCCCATCGCTGCGTCCAGGTGATGCCGTCGAGCCGCGTGTAGCGCCACAGTTCGTCGAGGAGCGCTTCCGATTCGTCGACGGGCAGGCCCACGACGTACGCGTTCAATCGGCGCCCGAGATACAGATACGGCCGCTGCGTGACCGGATGGACGCGCACGATCGGATGGACCGAGCCGGGGCAGGCGGTCACGTCGACGACGGAGTCGAACCCATAGCGCAGCTCGCCGACCGCGGTGTAGCTGCGATCGTGCTTGATCGACAGGCCGGCGACCCGCTTGCGCAGCGACGCGGGCAGCGCGTCGTGGACGCTGTACATGTTCATGAACTCGGTGTTGCCGCCATGCGCGGGAACCTCGATCGCATACAGGATGCTCGCGATGGGCGGCACGTCGGTGTAGCACATGTCGGTGTGCCAGTACGCTTCCTTCGAGCCGAGATGCCCGATCGACACGCCGTTCTCCAAGATGTTCGACACGATCATCAGCTCGGGCAGATCGTCGCGCGACGTCAGCTTCTGCTCTTGGTTCAGCGCGCGTTCGGGCTTGCCGAAGATCCGGCTGAACTCGACGAACTCCGCCATGCCGAGCCGCTGCTGGCGAAGCCGGCAGATGCCGCCCGCATGCCACGCGTCGATCAGCGTCCGAACGGCGTCGGAATCGTTAGGGAATGGCGTGTCGAAGCCGTACACCTCACTGCCGAGCGCACTGGACAGCGTCCTGTACGCCACTTTCCTGCGCGTGGTCGTTTCGATCATGTGTTGCTCCGTTGTGGGATAGGAACGCCATGAAACCGCGCTTGTTCTCGGCGGGCGACGTGCGCGGCCTGCCGAGATCGCTTCGATAGCCTGGCTGGCACGTCACTTCGATGAACGCGCTGCCGTCCAGGAGGCTTGCGTGATGAAGCGCGCTCTCCAGCTCGATCGGCGTCGCGACGGTCCGGGCGAACGCGTAGCCGCACGATGCCGCGATGTGCG
The DNA here is from genome assembly GCF_001524445.2 of Burkholderia savannae. Lineage (NCBI taxonomy): Bacteria > Pseudomonadati > Pseudomonadota > Betaproteobacteria > Burkholderiales > Burkholderiaceae > Burkholderia > Burkholderia savannae. Next base: position 1,315,046 of record NZ_CP013418.1, on the reverse strand, counting down.
AAAGCCGCAACTGCGCGGCGAGCGTGCGCTGTCCGCCGACGGAATCGTGGACGCCGTTGTTGATGACGACGTGCACGAGGTTCGGCGCGCTCGCGCAGTATGCGAGGCCGCCCATATGCATCAGCAGCGCGCCGTCTCCGTCGATGCAGATCACCTGTTGTCGTGGGCGGGCGAGCGCGATGCCGACCGCGATCTGCGACGCGTGGCCCATGCCGCCGACCGTCAGGAAATCGCGCGCGTGCGACTGGCCGAGCCGTTCGCGCAGCTCATAGAGCTCGCGCGACGCGACGCCCGTCGTCGACACGATCGCCGTCGCGTCGCCCGCATGCTCGACGATCAGCTCGATCGCGCGTTCGCGCGTCATTTTGCCGAGCTGCGCGTGTGCGACGTTCGTCCGGTGGGCGGGCGCATCGTCGAACGTATCCTTGCGCGCGACGAGTGCGACGGGCTGCGACGTGCGCCGCGCGTCATCGATCAGCCGCGCGATCGCCGCGTCATCGTCGTACGCGCGGTTCAACACGAGATGACGGATCGACAGTGCGTCGAGCAGCGGCAGCGTGATGCGGCCCTGCGTCGCGTGCTGCGGCTCGTCGTGCGCTTGCGAGCCGTCCGCCGCGATTTCCGCGCGCCAGCCGACGATCAGCACGAGCGGAATGCCGTACACCGCGCGATCCGCGAGCGACACGAGCGGATTGATCGCATTGCCGATGCCGGAGTTCTGCATGTAGACGGCCGGCATGCGGCCCGTCGCGAGATGGTGGCCGATCGCGATGCCGATCGCGGCCCCCTCGCTGCTCGCGACGATGTGACGAAGCGGACAATCCGGATCGTTCAGGCGACCGCAGAACGATTTCAATAAGGAATCCGGAACGCCGGCCGCGAGGTCGACGCCGGCATCGGTCAGTATGCCGATCAGGTCTTCCGATTTCATGGTCAGGCGGTTCCCGGAATGAGCTTCAGGATTTCATTGACAGGCAGGCAGCGCTCCTCGATTTCGAGCGTGCGGCCGTGCGCGAGGATGCCTTCCGCGACCGCCAGCATCGCCGGATAAGCGGCGCGCAACAGATGATTCGCGTAGATGACGACGCTGAAGTGCCGCGCGAGCTCGCCGAACGAGATCGCATTGAAGCTCGTCGGAACGCAGACGAGATACGCGTCGTGGCCGAGCGCGCGAAACCGCTGCGCGAATTCGACGACTTCGTCCGCGTCCTTCTTCCGGCTGTGGATCATGATGCCGTCGGCGCCGGCTTCGCAGTAGGCGGCCGCGCGTTCGAGCGCGTCCGGCATGCCCTTGTCGAGAATCAGGCTTTCGACGCGGGCGATGATCTGAAAATCGTCGGTGATCTGCGCCGCTTTGCCGACGCGAATCTTTTCGCAGAAGTCGTCGATCGATTCCTGGTGTTGAATCACGTCGTTGCCGAGCAGCGAATTTTTCTTCAACCCCGTTTTGTCTTCGATAATCACCGCCGACACGCCGGATCGTTCCAGAGACTGGACATTCAGCGCGAAGTGTTCGGGCTTGCCGCCCGTGTCGCCGTCGATGATGAGCGGCTTGGTCGTGACATCGAAAATGTGCTGGACGTTCGGCAGCCGGCTCGCGATGTCCAGGATCTCGATGTCGGGCCGGCCACGCAGCGTCGAGTCGGTCAGCGAGCTCGACCAGAAGCCGTCGAACTCGGATTGCGTGGCACCGTCCGCCACGTAAACCTTCTCGCTGATCATTGCGGAAATCGGACTGTGGCTTTCGATGAAGCGCAGCGCGCGGCCGGCCGCCAGTTTGTCCCGAAATGATCGACGTCTTTGTTCGTTGGTAATCGGCGCGCTTATTAATTCTCTTATCGGCACGATTTGCTCCTTGTAAATGAAGCAATTTAATAATTTAAGTTCGGGGTCATTGTTATTGTTTATGAAGATTGGATGACAATGTCAAACCGGCTTCCGTGAAATAAAGTCACGCGTGCGTGCCGCGAATGTACGGATCGACGGAGACGGCAACAAGCGGCGCGTTCATTCCGTTTTCGGCATCGGCGGCATGGGGCTCGGCGCGCACAGGCGTTTTCCAGGTGTGCCGGGATGGCGCGGGGCGAATGGATCGAAAGGCGGCGCGGCACGGCGAGCGCGAGGTGCCGAGGTTGTCCAATGGCGCAGGTTCCGGTGGCATGCGCGGCGACTGCGGGCGGCGGCCGCGGCGCGACACGAATCGAGCAAGGTGGGTACGTGCGTCGTTCGATGCGCCGGAAGGCTCAAAGGCTCAAAGGCTCAAAGGCGAGAAGGCGAGAAGGCGAGAAGGCGAGAAGTACGGCAAGCCGGCGAAGCGCGACGACCCGGCCAGGCGGTGATGCGAGCGGCCGAGACGCCGCTGAACTGAAGCGACGAGTGCTGCGCCGGCGAAGCGGACGGCACGCGGGCACACAAAGTGAATCGAATCGGGCCCCGCGCGTGCTCGCACGGTGCCCGTCCGCCGTCGCGTCAGGGCGCTGCCTTCCCCGTTCCCCAGTTGCCGCCGTGCGCGGCGGCCTGCGCCGCTGGCGAGCGCGCGAGATATGCGAGCGCGACCTCGGTGGAGCCTTCGCCGTGCGGCGTGTAGCTCGGCCGGTAATAGCGCAGCGCCGCGCCGATCGTCTTCCAGAACGACGGCAGATGGCCGCGGCGCGACCCGCGCCACCACGACAGCACGAAGCCCGGATAGCGGCCGGTGCTCGGATCGCGCTCGTACATGTACTTCGCGCCCGACGTGATGAAGTAGAGCAGCACCAGGATCACGAACGTCATGTGGACCGCGCGCTCGACATAGTGGCCGCCGAGATGCTGGTAAATGTCGAACGCCACGGCCCGGTGCTCGACTTCCTCCGCACCGTGCCAGCGCAGCAGATCGACGACCGTCGGATCGGCGCGGCCGTCGTCGAGCCCACGCGCGTTCAGCACCCAGTTGCCGAGATAGCCGAAGAAGTGCTCGAGCGATGCGATCACCGCGAGCTGCTGGCGCAGCCAGAAGCGCGTGTGGCCGATCTTCAGGCCGAGCGGGCGTTCGCCCAGTACCTTCGTGAAGAGCCAGTTGATCCGCTGCGTGAACGGTTTGGTGTCGATCCCATGCCGCTCGTAGTAGTGCTTGAGCACGCTGCCGTGCGAGCGCGAATGCACGGCTTCCTGACGCAGGAAGCCGTCGGCGTCCGCGTGCAGCGCCGGATCGGTGATGAGGGGCAGCGCCTTGTTGTACACGCGGCAGAACCACAGCTCGCCTTCCGGGAACAGCAGGTTCAGCGTGTTGATGATGTGCGTGCTTTCGGGATCGCCTTCGATCCACTGGATCGGTGTCTTGGCGAAATCGAATTTGACGTGGCGCGCCTTGATCAGGTAGTGATTTTCAGGGGCATTCATCGATGTCTCCTCCAACGGTCGGGGCGGCTTCGCCGCTCAATGCGACGCCATGCTGATGCGGGCGATCATCCGGCCGAGCCACGGCGTGAAGCGCCCGACGAAACGCATCGCGTGCGCCTCCGCGCCGATCGCGACGACCGCCTTGTTCTGCAGCACGCCGTCGACCATCGCCTTCGCGACCGTCTCCGGCTTCAGGCCGCGCATCTGATAAAGCTTCGTCGCGCGCTTGCGCAGCCGCGCTTCGTCCTGCGCGCTCTTCGCGCCCGCGTACTGGGTCGACGCCATGATGCCGGTCTCGGCGAAGCCGGGGCACACGGCCGTCACGCCGATGCCGTGATCCGCGAGCTCGGCGCGCATGCATTCGCTGAGCATCAGCACCGCGGCCTTCGTCGTTGCGTAGGCGGGCAGGTCGCGCGACGGGCCGAACGCGGCCGCCGACGCCGTGTTGAGGATGTGGCCGCCCGCGCCGCGCGCGGCCATCTGCTTCGCGAACAGGCGCGAGCCGTGGATCACGCCCCACAGGTTCACGCGCAGGATGCGCTCCCAGTGCGCGGCCGACGTGTCGAGAATGCCGCCCGCCATGCCGATGCCCGCGTTGTTGACGACGATGTCCGCGCCGCCCAGCTCGTCGCCGACCCAATTCGCGAGCGCTTCCATGTCGTCGGCCGAGCCGACATCGACGCGCCGCACGTGCGCCTCGACGCCGAGCAGGCGCACGAGGAGCGCGGTGCGCTCGGCCGCCTGCTCGTCGATGTCGACGGCGACGATCGACGCGCCTTGCTTCGCGAATTCGACGGCCGCGCAGCGGCCGATGCCGCTGCCCGCGCCCGTGATCACGACGCGTTTGCCGACGAACGGCCCGGTGCCGCTCGCGCGGCGCGCAAGCGCGAGCGCGGGCGGCTCCGCGCCCGTCTCGACCGCTTCGATCAGCTCCTGCGCGAGCGCGGCGAAGCGTTCGGGTTCGGACATCGGCAGCCAGTGCCGCTCGGCCACTTCGCGGCGGTAATAGGCCGGCACCCAGCGCGCGATGTCGGCCGACAGCGCGGGGCTCACGAACTTGTCGCGCAGCGGCACGACGACCTGCACGGGCGCGTGCGCGTAGCGCTCGCGCGGCGCGAACACGCGGCGGATGAAGTTCGCGCGATAGAGGCGCACGCCGTTCACGCCGTCCTCGGTCTGCGTCGGGCGCGGGCCGACGTCGGTGCGCTCGAGCCGGCGCATCAGCGAAGGCCACGCGCGGCCGAGCCACAGACGCCAATTGAGCTCGGGGATGAACGGCAGATGGAACAGATACACGTACCACGAGCGCACGAGCTGGCCGCCGAGACGCTTGATCGACGCGGGCGACGGACGCGCGAGCTGCTGGCGCAGCCAGTAGCCGACGTGGTCGAGATTCGGCCCGGAGCACGACGTGTACGACAGGATGCGCCCCGCGAGCCGCGGCTCGGTGACGAACTCCCAGCCCTGAATCGAGCCCCAGTCGTGGCCGATCACGTGGACCGCGCGCTTCGGCGCGAGCGCGTCGATCACCGCGACGAAATCGTCGACGAGCCGCTCGAGCCGGTAGTCGGCCGTGCGCGCGGGTTTCGTCGACAGGCCCGCGCCGCGCACGTCGTACGCGATCACGTAGTAAGACTTCGCAAGCAGCGGCGCGACGCGGTGCCAGACGCTGCTGCTGTCGGGGTAGCCGTGCACGAGCACGACGGCGGGACGCGACGCGTCGCCCCAGGTCTTCGCGGCGAGCGTGACGTCGCCGGCCGGAACGGCGGTTTCGGCGTGAACCGATTCGAACAGCGCGAGCGGCGCTTCGTCGGAAAGAGGCTGCATCGTGATGTCTTGTCTTGTTGTCGGAAAGGAGGGCGCGCGGCGAATCCGGTCACGCGGCCTGTTCTTGCGCAAGCTGCTTGCTCGCCTCGCGCGCGTGCCAGCGGCGCACGTGCGGCAGGTCGTCATCGAGCCAGTACGCGTCGTCGTCGGTGATGACGAGCAACTCCTCGAATTTCGCGCCGACGCCGGCGAAGCCGAGATGCGGCTCGACCGCCCAGAGGCCGGGCGTCGGCGCGTGATCGGAGCGCGCGTCGATCGACCACAGCGGCGACCAGCCCTGTTCCTTGCCCGCGCGCGTTTGCTCGAGCAGCAGGTTGCGCGTCGAGTTGAGGCCGAAGCGCGCGACGAAACGCGGCTTCGACAGCTTGTGCAGCTTCGCGACGCGATGCGCGAGCACCTTGAACGGATACGCCTTGTGGCGCGGCTCGACGCCCTGGCGGCGGCACAGCGCGTCGACTTCCTGCGCGACTTCGGCGAGCGTGCGGCGCTCCTTGACGAGCTTCACGATCATCTCGCGGTGCGCGATCAGGTCGTCCTGCAGTTGCTCGAGGACCGGGTTGTGGCCGAGACAGGTTGCGTAGCCGACGTCGGCGACGATTCCGTCGACGACGGGCGCGACGTCGAGGATCACCGGCATGTCGGGCTCGAGCGTGCGGTTGCTCGGGAAGAATGCGAGGTTGAAGCCGCCCAGGTGCTTCAGTCCCGAGAAGCCCTCGAACGCGGTGCGATCGCCGAACCACGCGAACGGCTTGTGCAGCCAGTCGTGCACGCCGTGGTCCTGCGCCCATTCGATCATCAGCTTCGCAGCCTGCTTCTCGGTGATGCCGGGGTACAGCATGTCGCCGACCGTCTCGACGCAGCGGTACGCGAGCTGCTGGACGGAGCGGAACTGGTCCAGCTCTTCGATATGGATTTCCGGCAGCGGATGCTCGGCCATGGCGTCGTCTCCCTTTCTTCGTCGTTCTGAACGGCGATGCCGGCCGCGGATGCGTGCCGTCATTGCGCTGCGTCAGCAAATGTGACATTGATCAATGTAAGCATCTTATAGCAACTGACCGCGCGCGAGCGTGCGTTTGTGATGAGTACTTCTCCTAATTCGTCGGCGAAAAGCGCGGCGGCGCGGCGTGGGCCGCTACGGGGTGAAATGGGCGTCGAAACGGAAGTTGAAATGGGGAGCGATCTGCCGGACGAACGGCCGGCGAGTGAGCGGTCGGGCCGGCGGGCGGCCGAATCATCGAATCATCGAGCCGGCGGATCGGACGATCGGCGGATGGCGGATGGGCAGACGGCAGACAGCGGACAGCGGACAGCGGACAGCGGACGGCGGACGGCGCGGCCGACGGCGGACGCCAGGCGGCGAACGGCGGGCCGCGACGGGGCAGCCCGCGACGGGCACAACGGATTACCGCGGTGCGCCGCCGAAGCGTTCAAGCACCGAACTGAGCAGGTCGATCGGCAACGGAAAGACGATCGTCGAGTTCTTGTCGGCGGCGATCGTCGTGAGCGTCTGCAGATAACGCAGCTGCATCGCCTGCGGCTGCAGCGCGAGCCGCTGCGCGGCCTTCAGCAACTGCTCGGACGCCTGCAGCTCGCCTTCCGCGTGGATCACCTTCGCGCGCCGCTCGCGCTCGGCCTCGGCCTGCCGCGCGATCGCGCGGATCATCGTCTCGTTCAGGTCGACGTGCTTGATCTCCACCACCGATACCTTGATCCCCCACGCGTCCGTCTGCGCGTCGAGCGTCTTCTGGATGTCGGCGTTCAATTGCTCGCGCTCGGCGAGGAGCGCGTCGAGCTCGTGCTTGCCGAGCACGGAGCGCAGCGTCGTCTGCGCGAGCTGGCTCGTCGCGTCGAAGTAGCGCTGAACCTGGATCACCGCCTTTTCCGGATCGACGACGCGGAAATACACGACAGCGCTCACCTTCACCGACACGTTGTCGCGCGTGATCACGTCTTGCGCGGGCACGTCGAACACGACGGTGCGCAGGTCGATCCGCACCACTTGCTGGACGACCGGGATGATCAGCACGAGGCCCGGCCCCTTGACCTTCCAGAAGCGCCCGAGCAGGAACACGACGCCGCGCTCGTATTCCCGGAAGATGCGGATCGCCGACGCGATCACGAACAGCGCGAATACGAACAGCAGGCTGCTGAAGCCGAACGTGAAGCCCATCATGATTGTTCTCCTTGTGGTGGGGCGGTGTTGTCGTACAGCGGGGCGACGGTCAGCGTGAGGCCGTTGCGGCCCGTCACGCGCACGCGGCGGCCGGCCGCGATCGGCGTCGCGCTCGCGACGCGCCAGCGCTCGCCGTGCACGCGCGCCCAGCCGGCCGCGGACGGCGCGAGCGGTGCGGCCGGATCGGCGCTCGGGCCGATTTCGGGCGGCTGATCGGGGACGAGCCCGTCGTCGAGCACTTCGCCGACGCTGCCGACGATCGCCTCCGCGCCCGTGACGACGGGCCGCCGCCGCGCGCGCAGCGCGAAGCCCGACACGCCGAACACGAGGATCGCGCCCGAGGCCGCCAGCGAGACGATCACGGGCCACGGCACGCCGTAGCCGGGCACGTCGGTGTCGATCAGCATCAGCGCGCCGATCGCGAACGCGACGATGCCGCCGACGCCGAGCGCGCCGAAAGTCGGCAGGAATGCCTCGGCGATCAGGAACGCGATGCCGAGCATCACGAGCGCGAGGCCCGCGTAGTTGATCGGCAGCAATTGCAGCGCGAACAGGCCGACCAGCAGGCTGATCGCGCCCGCGACGCCCGGCAGCACGAAGCCCGGATTCGCGAATTCGAAGAAGATTCCGTACATCCCCAGCGTGACGAGCACGAGCGCGACGCTCGGATCGGCGATCGTCGCGAGCAGGCGGCTGCGCCAGTCGGGTTCGATCGTCTCGATCGGCGCCTGCGCGGTGTCGAGCCGGTGCGTGCCCGTCGCGGTGACGATCTTGCGGCCGTCGAGCTTCGCGGCGAGATCGGCCGGATCGTTCGCGATCAGGTCGACGACGTGCTGCGCGAGCGCGTCGTTCGCGGGCAGGCTCACCGCTTCGCGCACCGCGCGCTCCGCCCATTCGACGTTGCGGCCTCGCAGTTGCGCGAGGCTGCGGATGTATGCGGCCGCGTCGTGCAGCGCCTTGCGGGATTCGGTCGACTCGGCGTCGGTCGCGGCCGCGCCGGATGCGGCGCCGGGCTCGCGCCGCGCGGCGGGCGGCGCCGGGCCGCCGACGCCGAACTGCACGGGCGACGCCGCGCCGAGATTCGTGCCGGGCGCCATCGCCGCGATGTGGCTCGCATAGACGATGTAGGTGCCGGCGCTCGCCGCGCGCGCGCCGCCCGGCGCGACGAACGCGGCGACGGGCACGCCCGAGCCGACGATCGCCTTGATGATCTGCCGCATCGACGTGTCGAGGCCGCCCGGCGTGTCGAGCTGGAGGATCGCGAGCTGCGCGTGTTCGCGCGCGGCTCGCTCGAGGCCGCGGACGATGAAGTCGGCGCTCGCGGGCCCGATCGCGCCCGTGACCGGAATCACGACGACGGGCTCGCGCGTCGCGGCGGCGGCCGCGCAGGCGAGCAGCAGGCCGACCAGCACGGCCGCGCGCGCGAGCCGCGCGGGAAGCCTGCCGTGCCTGGGCGGCGGGCGCGGCGAAGGGTGGGGCGTTTGCATCGCGGTGTCGGCCGGCGGCGCGCGGCCGCATGGTGCGGCGCCGCAGCCGGGCCGTGAGAAGGGCGTGCGCCCGGTGTTTAAAGAGTAGGCGGTTTCCGGCGAAAGCGCGAAGCGGCGGCGCGCGCGGCGAGTGCGGCGTCGCGGTAGTCGGCGGGGCTCATTCCGCGCCACTTGCGGAACGCGCGGTAGAACGCGCTCGGCTCGGCGAAGCCCGCCGCCGCCGCGACGTCGGCGACGGTGCGGGCCGGATCGGCGAGCGCCTCGCACGCGAGATCGCGGCGCAGCGCGTCCTTGATCGACTGATACGAAAGGCCCTCCTGCTTCAGCTTGCGCCGCAGCGTCGCCTCGGCGACGTGCAGCCGCGCGGCGAGCGCGTGCGAGGTCGGCCACGCGGCGGGCGGCAGCCCGCGCAGCGTCGCGCGCACGCGCTCGCCGAACGCGTGCGGATTGCGATACTTCACGATGAAGCTCGCGGGCGCGTCGCGCAGGAACGGCTTCAGCGTCTTCGCCGTCTGCACGACGGGCAGCGCGGCGAACGCCGGATCGAAATCGACGTACGAATCGGACTGATCGAAGCGCATGTCGTCGCAGAACATCAGCTGATATTCGTGGACGGCGAGCGGCTCGCCGCACCGAAAGCTCGCGTGCAGCAGCGGAATGCGCCGCCCGATCAGCCAGCACGTGAGCCCGTAGACGATGATGAAATAGGTTGCGTACGCGAACATCGCCGGCGCGTTCGCGTTGTTGCGATGCACGAAACGCAGCCGCACGCGCTCGGCGTTCGCGTCGATCTCGGCGTGCAGATCGTCGAGCACGCAGTGCATGAAGTTGACCGCGCGCGCGAGCGCGCGCAGCCCGTTGTGCGCGGAGAGCGCCGCCTGGCTCATCGCGATGAAGCTGCCGCAGCGCATCGGATGCGAATCCTGGCCGAAGAACTCGTCGTCGAGCGCGCGCGCGATCGCGTTCCACAGCGCGCCGTATTGCCGCGCGGACACGCGCGCGTTCGGCTGCGCGAGCAGCGCGGCGGCAATGCCCGCCTGCGCGAGGAGCGGCGCGTCGTCGACGCCGCGCCGGCGCGACAGCGCGAGGCTCGACTCGACGAGCGCGATCGAAACGGTGCCTTTCTTCTCTTCGTGCTTCATCGCAGGGCGTGCCGTGGCGCGGTATGGCAAAAACGATCAGTGTAATTGAGCGAAGCGAGCATCGAACAGAATCCGCGCGTTGCCTACACTTGACTTATCGAGACAAAACGAACGAGGCGCGCCGCGCGACGACGCGGCTGGCCGCCCGGGAGACACACAGCAATGGACGATCTCTACACCGAAGATCAACGGATGATCCTCGACGCCGCGCGCGCCTTCTCCGCCGAGGCGCTCGCGCCGAACGCCGCGCAGTGGGACCGCGAATCGCATTTGCCCGACGAGGTCGTCGCGCAGATGGGCGAGCTCGGCTTTCTCGGCATGATCGTGCCCGCCGACTGGGGCGGATCGTACACCGACTACGTCGCCTATGCGCTCGCGCTCGAAGAGATCGCGGCCGGCTGCGCGTCGTGTGCGACGCTCGTGAGCGTGCACAACTCGGTCGGCTGCGGGCCGGTGCTGAATTACGGCACGCAGGAGCAGAAAGAGCGCTGGCTGCGCGATCTCGCGACCGGCAAGACGATCGGCGCGTTCAGCCTCACCGAGCCGCACGCGGGTTCCGAGGCGCACAACCTGCGCACGCGCGCGGAGCTGCGCGACGGCAAGTGGATACTGAACGGCAGCAAGCAGTTCGTCACGAACGGCGCGCGCGCGGGCCTCACGATCGTTTTTGCCATGACCGATCCGGGCGAAGGCAAGCGCGGGCTGTCCGCATTCGTCGTGCCGGCCGACACGCCGGGCTTCATCGTCGGCAAGCCCGAGAAGAAGATGGGCATCCGCGCGTCGGACACCTGCGCGATCACGCTCGAGAACTGCGCAATTCCGCAGGAGAATCTGCTCGGCAAGCGCGGCGAGGGGCTGAAGATCGCGCTGTCGAATCTCGAGGGCGGGCGCATCGGCATCGCCGCGCAGGCGATCGGCATCGCGCGCGCCGCGTTCGATCGCGCGCGCCGCTATGCGCGCGAGCGGGTCCAGTTCGGCAAGCCGATCGCCGAGCATCAGGCGATCGCCGAGAAGCTCGCGAACATGGCGACGCAGATCAACGCCGCGCGCCTTCTCACGCATCACGCGGCGCGGCTGCGCACGGCGGGCCTGCCGTGCCTGTCCGAAGCGTCGCAGGCGAAGCTCTTCGCGTCCGAGATGGCCGAGGCGGTGTGCTCGGACGCGATCCAGATCCACGGCGGCTACGGTTTCCTCGTCGACTACGAGGTCGAGCGCCATTACCGCGATGCGCGGATCACGCAGATCTACGAGGGGACCAGCGAAGTGCAAAGAATGGTGATCGCGCGGCAGCTCTGAGCGCCGCCGCGCGAATCACCGCGAAGAGGCACTCGCGCAACATGGATGGCTTTGCATGGGATCGGAGTAAGCGCCAAAGCGCCGACTCCGATCGACAGGAGACGACACGATGACGGCACAGGCGTTTCTCGACGCACGCGATTTCCTGCTGCGCCACCGCACCGACTACGAGAGCGCATATCGCGATTTCAAGTGGCCGGCGCTCGACGAATTCAACTGGGCGCTCGACTACTTCGACGCGATCGCGCGCGGCAACGACCGCCCGGCGCTGTGGATCGTCGACGCCGCGACGGGCGACGGCGCGCAGTACACGTTCGCGCAGATGTCGGAGCGCTCCGCGCGGATCGCGAACTGGCTGCGCGGCATCGGCGTTGCGCGCGGCGAGCGCATTCTTCTGATGTTGCCGAACCGCGTCGAGCTGTGGGACACGATGCTCGCGGCGATGAAGCTCGGCGCGGTGGTGCTGCCCGCGACGACGCAGCTGTCCGCCGACGACGTGCGCGAGCGCGTGCAGATCGGCGGCGCGCGCTATGCGATCGTCGACGAGAACGAAGCCGCGAAGTTCGAGCAGCCGGGGCTTGACGTGACGAAGATCGTCGCGGGCGCGCCGCGCGCGGGGTGGCTTCCGCTCGCCGACGGCTACGCGGCCCCCGCGGACTTCACGCCCGACGGGCGCACGCACGCGAGCGATCCGATGCTGCTGTATTTCACGTCGGGCACGACGTCGAAGCCGAAGCTCGTCGAGCACACGCACCGCACGTATCCGGTCGGCAGCCTGTCGACGATGTACTGGGTCGGCCTGCAGCCGGGCGACGTCCACTGGAACATCAGCTCGCCCGGCTGGGCGAAGCACGCGTGGAGCTGCTTCTACGCGCCGTGGAACGCGCAGGCGTGCGTGTTCGCGTTCAACTATGCGCGCTTCGAGCCGAAGGTCGTGCTCGATGCGCTCGTCAAATATCAGGTGACGACGATGTGCGCGCCGCCGACCGTCTGGCGGATGCTCGTCCAGCAGCCGCTCGCGACGTTCGCGGTGAAGCTGCGCGAGATCGTCGGCGCGGGCGAGCCGCTCAATCCGGAGATCATCGAGCGCGTGAAGAAGGCGTGGGGCGTGACGATTCGCGACGGCTACGGGCAGACCGAAACCACCTGCCTCATCGGCAACTCGCCGGGGCAGCCGGTCGTGCCGGGCGCGATGGGCCGGCCGATGCCGGGCTACGCGATCGCGCTGCTCGATCCGGACGGCGCCCCCGCGAGCGAAGGCGAGGTCGCGCTGCCGGTGGGCCCGGGCGTCGAGCGTCCGGTCGGCCTGATGAAGGGCTACGCGAACAATCCGGAGGCGACCGCGCACGCGATGCGCGACGGCCACTACCGCACGTCCGACATCGCGCTGCGCCGCGACGACGGCTACTTCGTCTACGTCGGCCGCGCGGACGACGTGTTCAAGTCGTCCGATTACCGGCTGAGCCCGTTCGAGCTCGAAAGCGTGCTGATCGAGCACGAGGCGATCGCCGAGGCGGCCGTCGTGCCGAGCCCGGACCCGGTGAGGCTGTCGGTGCCGAAGACGTTCATCACGCTGCGCGCGGGCTACGAGCCGAGCGAGGCGCTCGCGCGCGACATCTTCCGCTTCTCGCGCGAGCGGCTCGCGCCGTACAAGCGGATTCGGAGGTTGCAGTTCGCCGAGCTGCCGAAGACGATCTCCGGCAAGATCCGACGCGTCGAATTGCGCCGCCTCGAGCTGGAGCGCGGCGGCGACGCGTCGAGCCGGATGCCCGGCGAGTATTGGGAAGAGGATTTCGCGGCCGAGGGCAAGTGACGCCCGTCATGCCGCTTCGCATCAACCGGCCGGCGGCGCGCGCGACGCGCCGCCGGCCATAGCCAGGAGAATCTCACGATGAACGCAACTCCGTCGTCCCAGAAGGGACATCACGTGCCGACTGTGAAGCTGTTGATCGCCGGCGAATTCGTCGAATCCCACGCGACCGAGTGGCGCGACATCGTCAATCCGGCGACGCAGGAGCTGCTCGCGCGCGTGCCGTTCGCGACGGCCGCCGAAGTCGACGCGGCCGTCGAGGCCGCGCAGGCCGCGTTCGCGAAGTGGAAGAACACGCCGCTTTCCGCGCGGATGCGGATCATGCTGAAGTTCCAGGAGCTCGTGCGCGCGAACCTGCCGCAGATCGCGAAGACGTTGACGGCCGAGCAGGGCAAGACGTTGCCCGACGCCGAAGGCGACGTGTTTCGCGGCCTCGAGGTCGTCGAGCACGCGTGCTCGGTCGGCTCGCTGCAATTGGGCGAATTCGCCGAGAACGTCGCGGGCGGCGTGGACACCTACTCGCTGCGCCAGCCGCTCGGCGTGTGCGTTGGCATCACGCCGTTCAACTTCCCGGCGATGATTCCGCTGTGGATGTTCCCGATGGCGATCGTCTGCGGCAATACGTTCGTGCTGAAGCCTTCCGAGCAGGACCCGCTGTCGACGATGCAGCTCGTCGAGCTCGCGATCGAGGCGGGCGTGCCGAAGGGCGTGCTCAACGTCGTGCACGGCGGCAAGGAAGTCGTCGACGCGCTGTGCACCCATCCGCTCGTGAAGGCGATCTCGTTCGTCGGCTCGACGGCCGTCGGCACGCACGTGTACCGGCTCGGCAGCGAGCACGGCAAGCGCGTGCAGTCGATGATGGGCGCGAAGAACCACGCGGTGATCCTGCCCGACGCGAACCGCGAGCAGACGGTCAACGCGCTCGTCGGCGCGGCGTTCGGCGCGGCGGGCCAGCGCTGCATGGCGACGTCGGTCGCGGTGCTCGTCGGCGCGGCGCGCGACTGGCTGCCCGACATCGTCGCGAAGGCGAAGACGCTGAAGGTCAACGCGGGCGCGGAAGCCGGCACCGACGTCGGCCCCGTCGTATCGCGCGCGGCGAAGCAGCGGATTCTCGGCCTCATCGAAACCGGCGAGAAGGAAGGCGCGACGCTCGCGCTCGACGGCCGAGAAGTGAGCGTCGACGGCTATCCGCACGGCAACTTCATCGGCCCGACGGTCTTCGCCGACGTGACGCCGGAGATGTCGATCTACACGCACGAGATCTTCGGCCCGGTGCTGTGCGTGATGTCGGTCGACACGCTCGACGAGGCGATCGCGCTCGTCAACGCGAATCCGTTCGGCAATGGCGTGGGCCTCTTCACGCAAAGCGGCGCGGCGGCGCGCAAGTTCCAGAGCGACATCGACATCGGCCAGGTCGGCATCAACATTCCGATTCCGGTGCCGGTGCCGTTCTTCAGCTTCACGGGCTCGCGCGGCTCGAAGCTCGGCGATCTCGGGCCGTACGGCAAGCAGGTCGTGCAGTTCTACACGCAGACGAAGACCGTCACCGCGCGCTGGTTCGACGACGACGCGACGGCGGGCGCCGTCAACACGACGATTCGCTTGCACTGATCGGGGAGGCGCGATGAAGATCGGTTTTATCGGCTTGGGCCACATGGGCGCGCCGATGGCGCTCAATCTGCTGAAGGCGGGCCATGAGGTGCGCGCGTTCGATCTCAGCGAGGACGCGCTGCGCCTCGTGAAGGACGGCGGCGCGCAGGTCGCCGGCTCGCCGCGCGAAGCGGCGGCGGGCGCCGAGTTCGTCGTCACGATGCTGCCCGCGGCCGCGCACGTGCGCGCCGTGCTCACGCAGGAGAACGGCGTGCTGGCGGGACTTGCCGCGGGCGCGATGGTGATCGATTCGAGCACGATCGATCCGGCGAGCGCGCAGGCGTTCGGCGAGCTCGTGCGCGAGAACGGCGGCGCGTTCGTCGACGCGCCCGTGTCGGGCGGCACGGGCGGCGCGGCGGCGGGCACGCTGACGTTCATGGTCGGCGGCAGCGACGCCGACTACGAGCGCGTGAAGCCCGTGCTCGCGGCGATGGGCAAGAACATCGTCCACTGCGGCGCGGCCGGGATGGGGCAGGTCGCGAAGGTCTGCAACAACCTCGTGCTCGGGATCACGATGGCGGGCGTGTCCGAGGCGATGGCGCTCGGCGCGTCGCTCGGCATCGATCCGAAGGTGCTCGCGGGCATCATCAACACGTCGACGGGCCGCTGCTGGAGCTCGGACACGTACAACCCGTATCCGGGCGTGATCGAGACCGCGCCGTCGTCGCGCGGCTACACGGGCGGCTTCGGCACCGATCTGATGCTGAAGGATCTCGGCCTCGCGAACGACGCGGCCAAGCAGGTCCGGCAGCCGGTGTATCTCGGCGCGCTCGCGCAGCAGCTGTATCAGACGATGAGCAGCCGCGGCGACGGCAAGCTCGATTTCTCCGCGGTGATCCGCCTGTATCAACCGGTCAAGAAGGACGCCTGATGATCGAGCTCGACTACGCCGACGACGGCGCGATCGCGCTCGTCACGCTCAAGCGCCCGTCCGCGAATACGTTCAGCGCGGACGGGCTCCTTCAACTGCAGCGCACGATCGAGCGGCTCGAGGCCGATTCCCGCGTGCGCGCGCTCGTCGTCACGGGCGACGGCCCGAAGTTCTTCAGCGCGGGCGCGGATCTGAACTCGTTCGCGCAAGGCGATCACGCGATGGCGCGCACGATGGCCGCGCGCTTCGGCGCGGCGTTCGAGGCGTTGCACGACGCGCGCTTTCCGACGATCGCCGCGATCAACGGCTATGCGATGGGCGGCGGCCTCGAATGCGCGCTCGCGTGCGACATGCGCATCGCCGAGCGGCACGCGCAGATGGCGCTGCCCGAGCCGTCGGTGGGCCTCACGCCGTGCGGGCTCGGCACGCAGACGCTGCCCTGGCTCGTCGGCGAAGGCTGGGCGAAGCGGATGATTCTCGCGGGCGTGCGCGTCGATGCGCAAACCGCGCTGCGCATCGGCCTCGTCGAGGAAGTCGTCGACACGGGCCGCGCGCCCGACGCGGCGCTCGAGCTCGCGCGCCGCACGGTCGCGCTCGGCCCGCGCGCGGTCGGCGTCGCGAAGGAGCTGATCGGCCTCGTGCGGCAAGGCGTGCCGCGCGGCGCGGCGCTCGCGGTGGAGCGCGAGCGCTTCGTCGAGCTGTTCGACGGCGACGAACCGCGCGAAGGCGTCGCCGCGTTCCTCGGCAAGCGCGAGCCGCAATGGCGCACCGACGGAGGGCACCCGCAATGAGCACGCCGATGATGCACGACGCTCGCCACGACACGGCGGCGCGCGACGTGCAGATGCGCGTCGTGAACCGCGTCGCGCTGATCACGCTGAACCGGCCGGCCGCGCTCAACGCGCTGTCGCACGACATGGTGCGCGAGCTCGCCGCGTTGCTCGAACGCTGCCGCGACGATCGCTCGATCGTCGCCGTCGTGCTGCGCGGCGCGGGCGACAAGGGCTTTTGCGCGGGCGGCGACGTGCGCGCGCTCTACCGGATGGCGAAGGCGGGCGGCCGCGGCTGGCTGCCGTTCTTCGTCGACGAATACCGGCTCGATTACGCGATTCACACGTTCCCGAAGCCCGTCGTCGCGCTGATGGACGGCATCACGATGGGCGGCGGAATGGGGCTCGCGCAGGGCGCCGCGCTGCGCGTGTCGACCGAGCGCAGCAAGATCGCGATGCCGGAGACGCGAATCGGCTTCGTGCCCGACGTCGGCGCGACGCACTTTCTCGCGCAGCTGCCTGTCGAGCTGTCGCTCTTCGTCGGCCTGACGGGCGCGACGCTGTCGGGCGCGGACGCGCTCGTCGCGAAGCTCGCCGATCTGTCGGTGCCGTCGTCGTGGCTCGACACGTTCGAGACGCGGCTCGAGCGCGCGGACTGGGCGGGCGACGCGCTGCGCGCGTTGCGCGCGGTGTTCGAGCCGCCGTGCAACGTCGTGCCGCACGCGGCGCTCGACAGCCAGATGCCGTGGATCGTCCGGCATTTCGACAAGCGCTCGGGCGTCGAGCGGATCGTCGCGACGCTGCGGCAGGATCTGATGCGCGACGAGCTGTCGCGCGAGCACCGGCAATGGCTGAAGACGACGCTCGACGCATTGACGAGCCACTCGCCGACGATGCTCGAAGTCACGCGCGAGGCGCTGTTGCGCGGCCGGCAGATGACGCTCGCCGAATCGTTCCGGATGGAGCTCGGGATCGTCGCGCACGCGATCGAGGAGGGCGATTTCTGCGAAGGCGTGCGCGCGCATCTCGTCGACAAGGATCGCAGGCCGGGCTGGGCGCCCGCGTCGCTCGTCGAGGTGCAGCGCGAGCGTGTCCAGCATTTTCTCGCGTCGCCGTGGAAGCGCGACACGCATCCGCTCGCCGATCTCGGCGCGGCGTGACATGACATGACGCGAAATGACGTGACGGCCGGCGCGCCGCCGGGTGCGCCGGGCCGCGCGGTCCGGCGCGACGTCGCAAGGGCGCGACGGCGCATCGATGCGCCGTCGCGCGATGCGGCGCTCAGCGAGCCGCGTCGCGCAGCTCGCGCCGCAGGATCTTGCCGACGTTGCTCTTCGGCAGATCGGCGCGGAACTCGATGTGCTTCGGCCGCTTGTAGTTCGTGAGGCGTTCCTTGCAGTACGCGAGCACGTCCTGGGTGGTGAGCGCCGGGTCCTTCTTCACGACGAACAGCTTCACCGCCTCGCCCGAATGCTCGTCGGGCACGCCGATCGCCGCGACTTCGTACACGCCCGGATGGGACGCGACCACGTCCTCGATCTCGTTCGGATAGACGTTGAAGCCCGATACGAGAATCATGTCCTTCTTGCGATCGACGATCTTCACGTAGCCGCGTTCGTCCATCACGCCGACGTCGCCGGACTTGAAGAAGCCGTCCGGCGTCATGACCATCGCGGTTTCGTCCGGCCGATTCCAGTAGCCCGCCATCACCTGCGGACCGCGGATGCAGATTTCGCCCGGCTGGCCGAGCGGCACGTCGCGGCCGGCATCGTCGCGGATCGCGATCTCGGTCGACGGCAGCGGCACGCCGACGGTGCCGGTGTGCGCGGCGATCGTCACCGGATTGCAGGTCGCGCTCGGCGACGTCTCCGACAGGCCGTAGCCTTCGACGATCGGCACGCGCGTGCGCTCGTGCCAGCGCTTCGCGACGCTGTCCTGGATCGCCATCCCGCCGCCGTTCGCGACAATGAGCTTCGAGAAGTCGAGCTTCGGGAAGTCCGCATGATGCAGCACCGCGTTGTAGAGCGTGTTGACGGCCGGGAACGCGGAGATCGGATAGCCTTCGAGCGCGGCGATCATCCCGCCGATGTCGCGCGGATTCGGGATCAGCACGCCGAGCCCGCCCGCGTGGATCGTCATGAAGCCGCACACCGTCAGCGCGAACACGTGATAGAACGGCAGCGCGATCGCGGTCACGAACTGCACGTCCTTCGGCCGGCCTTCGACGAGCGGCGCGCGCCATGCTTCGGACTGCAGCACGTTGGCGACGATGTTCCGATGCAGCAGCGTCGCGCCCTTCGATACGCCCGTCGTGCCGCCCGTGTATTGCAGGAATGCGATGTCGTTCGGCTCGATCGGGATGCGCCGCAGCGCATGCCGCGCGCCCTGCGCGAGCGCCGCATTGAAGCGCGTGTACGACGGCAGGCTCCATGCCGGCACCATCTTCTTCACGCGGCGCACGACGTAATTGACGAGGACGCCCTTCACGCCGAGCAGATCGCCCATCGCGGCGACGACGACGTGCTTGACCGACGTCTTCGCGATCACCGCCTGCAGCGTCGTCGCGAAGTTCTCGAGGATCACGATCGCCTCGGCGCCGCTGTCCTTCAGTTGGTGCTCGAGTTCGCGCGGCGTGTAGAGCGGGTTCACGTTGACGACCACATAGCCCGCGCGCAGGATCGCGGCGATCGCCACCGGGTACTGCAGCACGTTCGGCAGCATGATCGCGACCCGCGCGCCGCGCGACAGGCCGCGCGACTGAAGCCACGCGCCGAGCTTGCGCGACAGCGCGTCGAGCTCGCCGTACGTGATCGATTTGCCCATGCAGACGAACGCGTCGCGCGCGCGATAGTCGCGAAAGCTCGCCTCCATCAGCGCGACGAGCGACGCATAGCGCGACGTGTCGATGTCGGCCGGCACGCCGGGCGGATAGGCCGCGAGCCAGATCCTGTTCATTCTCGTGTCTCCTCGTTGGTGTATTCGGCGTGCCGCGAGTGGCTCGCGGCATCGCTCGGCTGCATCGGCGATGCGTGGCGCGAGCCTGCGTCGCGGCGCGTCAACGCGCCGCCGCGGGTTCCGCGGCGCCTTCGCCCGCGCCGCCTTGCAGGATTCGCCGATACATGTCCGCCGCGCTGATCCGGCCGTAGCGTTCGCGCGCCTCGGCGGGCGTCAGCGTTTCGCCGCGCTCGGGCGCCACGCCTCGAATCACGGGCTCGATGACCGGGCGGGTCGACGGCGTGATCGCGTCGACGAGCGCGAGCGAAGCACGCTGCGTCGCGAGTAACTTCATCGCGGCGCGCACGAGCGGCGCGATGGCGGCGCCGATCCAATGCGGCTGGCGAATGCCGGCGAGCTCGCGCATGTACGCGGGCATCGTCGACAGCGTCGCGGCGCGCATGACCCATGCCGCGAGCTTCAGGAACGGGCGCGCGGCGCGCGACGTGTTGGCGTCGATCGTGATCCGGGAGCCGTCGAGCAGATACCGCATCGTCGATTGCGTGAGTTCCGATGCGGCGAGCCGCGGGCGCATCTCGGCGAAATACTGGCGGATGCCTTGCCGCGTGCGCGGCACGGCGGACGACGGGCATGTCTGCAGCTCGGCCGCGATCGCGCATTCTTCCCAATAGCGCGCTTCGTCGGCCGCGGACAGCTTGCCGGGGCCGAAGCGCTCGTACGCGATCAGCACCGAATGCCAGCCGGTGAGTAGAATCCACAGCTGCGAATCCGGATCGTTCGCGTCGAAGCGCTTGCCGCTGACGGGCTCGATGCCGACCGCTTTCGCGTGCACTTTCACGAGTATCTCGGACGCGTCGAGCGCGCTGCGCGCGTCGCCGACCGCCACCGTCGCGAAATACCGGATCGTCCGGTCGTAGCGCAGCTTCGGGTTCGTGTAGATGCCGCGCCGGGAGTTGACGGCCGCGAGCAGGAACGGATCGAGCTCCTCGACGACGACGGAGCGCTGAAAGCCGATGGTGAGCGCGGTGGGGCAGGTCCACACGCGCCAGGTCGGGGAATCGGGGCCGAAGAAACCGTAGTCTTCCTGTCGTTTCCGGTCCTGACGATCAATATTCCTGACTAAATCCATCGCAATGTCTCCTGTATGCGCCGCCATCGGAAGAATCCGGCCGTCAGGCTTTCATGAATCCGCCGAGCACGATCCGGCCCACGTATGCGCCGAGTTCGTCCGGCGTCCACTGCTGTTCGTCGTCGAGCATCGCGCGCACCGCGCCGTCGCCGAGCGACATGAAGATTTCGACGAGCACGGGCAGCTTCTTGTCGATCTGCTTGACGCCCGCCTTCTTCATCATCGGCCCCATCAGCGCGCCGACCTGCTGCGCGACGCGGCGTCGCGCATTGCCGTAGCGTTCGACCGCGTCGCGATCGTGATCCGCGGCGAGCACGAGCCGCCACGAATCGGCGTGTTCGGCGACGACCTTCAGCAGCGCCTGGAATCCGGCCGTCATCCATTGCTTCGGATCGCCGAACGGCGGCTCGTGCGGCAACGCGGAAATCACGCCGTCGAACAGGCGGCGCTCTTCGCGTTCGAGCAGCGCGTCGATCAATTCTTCGCGCGATGCGAAGCACGCGTAGACGACCGGCCGCGTGACGCCGAGCGCCTGCGCGATCGCTTCCATCGACACGCCCGCCAATCCGCGCGTGACGGCAATGCGCAGCGCGGCGTCCAGCACCTGCGGCCGTCTGCGCTCGGGGCCCAAATGGGCGGCACGAGTACGTTCTTGCATCGCTGTTCCTTCACATGCGTAGGAAATATATGCAGCGGCGTAGGATTTCGGCAAGCGAATTCGTTCGAGCGCGGACTCGAAACGGCGAGGCGCGCGCGGATTGGGGCTGCGCTCAGGACGGCCGGTCCGCGCCGCCCAGCGCCTTGTAGAGGCTCATCCGATTGTTGAGGCGGCCCAATTGGGCGCGCGCCAGCGCGCTTTGCGCATCGCGCAGCCGCTGCTGTTCGTCGAGCCACGGCTGCACGCCTGTCGCGCCGGCGACGAAGCGCGCCCTCGCAAGCGTTTCCGCACGCCGCGCCTGTGCGAGCGCGAGCGTGCGTTCGTCGGCCTCGGCGTCGAGCTGCACGCGCGCGGACAGCGCGTTCTCGACCTCGCCGAGCGCGCGATACAGGTTCTGGCGGAAATTGACGACCGCTTCCTCGTACTGCGTTTTCGACACCTTGATCTGCAACTGCATCGTGTTCCACTGGATGAACGGCAGCGCGAGCCCGAGGCCGAGCGTCGCGACCGGGTTCTGCAGCACGCGCTCGAGGCTCGTGCTCGCGGTGCCGACGCTGCCCGTCAGCGTGAAGGTCGGATAGAAGCTCGTGCGCGTCACGTCGACGTTCGCGAGCGACTCGCGCAGCCGGAACTCGGCCGCGCGCAGATCGGGGCGGCGGCCGAGCAGCTCGGCGGGCATGCCCGCGGCGATTTCCGGCAGCGGCGCGTCCGGCAACGCGTCGCGCTCGGCCGCTTGCCGTTGCGGCGGGCGGTCGAACAGGATCGCGAGCGCGTTGCGATTCTCGGTGCGCTGCTGGATCAGCTGCGTCTGGTCGGCGCGCAGCGCGGACAGGTTGCGCTCGGCCTGCGCGACGTCGAGGCCGGACGTCGCGCCCGCGTCGTGACGCGATTGCACGAGCCTCAACGTGCGCGCCGCGTAGGCGATGTTCGCGTCGCCGAACGCGATCTGCTGATTCAGATAGGCGATCTGCCAGTACAGCGCCGCCGTCGTGCCGATCAGCGACAGCCGCGCCGCGTCGCGATCGGCCTGCGTCGCTTCGAGCTCCCAGCGTGCGGCGTCGCGCTGCGCGGCGAGCTTGCCCCACAGGTCGAGCTCGTAGCCGAGCGTCGCGGTGACGCCGCTTGCGCGGCTCATCCGATGCGTGTCGAGCGTGCGCGATACGCTGCCGTTCGCGCCGAGCGTGACGTTCGGCGTCAGGTTCGTGTCCGCGAGCCCCGCCTGCAATTGCGCGCGATAGACGCGGATCGCCGCGGCCGCCAGATCGTTGTTGGTGCGCAGCGCGCCGTCGATCAGGCGATCGAGCGTCGGGTCGCCGAAGCGGCACCACCAGTCGTCGGGCGCGGCGCTCGCCTGCGCGGCGACGGGCGACGCCCATTGCGCGGGCAGCTCGACCGCGGGCGGCGGCGCGTGGCGCGACGACGTCGCGCAGCCGGACAGCAGCGCGCCCGCGCAGGCGAGCGCGACGGCGCGACGGGCGAAGCGGCGGGGCGTGAGAATCGTCATCGCTTCACCTCAATCGCGCGCGAGCGCATCGATCGGATCGAGCCGCGACGCGTTGCGCGCGGGCATGAAGCCGAACACGACGCCGATCAGCGTCGAGCACAGGAACGCGGACGCGATCGAGCCGGCCGAGAACACCATCTTCCATTGATCGACGAACAGAGAAAACACGAAGCTCATGCCGAACGACAGCACGATGCCGATCGCGCCGCCCATCAGGCAGACGGTCACGGCTTCGACGAGGAACTGCTGCATGATGTCCGCCTGCCGCGCGCCGACCGCCATCCGGATGCCGATTTCGCGCGTGCGCTCGGTCACCGACACGAGCATGATGTTCATCACGCCGATTCCGCCGACGACGAGCGAGATCACCGCGATCAGCGACAGCAGCAACGTGAGCGACTGCCCGGTCTTCTCGACCGTCTTGACGACGCTGTCCATGTTGTACGTGAAGAAATCCTTGCGGCCGTGCCGCTGCAGCATCAGCTTCGTCAGGCTCTTCTCGGCGGCGTCGCTCGGTTGGCCGTCGCGCACGCGCACCGTGATGCTGTCGAGATGGCGCTGGCCGAACAGACGCCCGGATGCGGTCGTGTACGGCACCCAGGCGTTGAGGTTCTTCATGTCGCCGAACGCGCTCTTCTTTTCCGCGGTCACGCCGATCACGACGCACGGCAGGTTGTCGATCAGGATCACTTCGCCGAGCGGGTTCGGATTCGCGCCGAACAGCTTGCGGCGCGTGTTCTCGTCGATCACCGCGACCTGCGCCTGGCGGCGCACTTCGTCGGGGCCGAACGCGATGCCTTGCGCCATCTTCATCCCGCGCACCTGGAAGAAGCGCTCGCCCACGCCGCTCACGAGCGCGTTGACGTCGACGTTCCGATAGCGCAGCAGCAGGCTGCGCGACGTTTCGGGCGTCGCGCTGTCGACGTAGATCTGTTCGGCGAGCGCGGAGGCGTCGGCGGGCATGAGCGTCTGGATCGTGTCCGCGCGGCTGTCGCCCCAGTCGCGGCCCGGATAGACGTTGATCGTGTTCGTGCCGATGCTGCCGATCTCGTCGAGCATGTAGCGCTTCGCGCCTTCGCCGATCGCGACGATCGACACGACCGACGTAATGCCGATGATGATCCCGAGCATCGTGAGCAGCGTGCGCAGCCGATGCGACACGAGCGCGATCCACGCCATCCGGAACGCTTCGGCGAAGCGGCCGACGCCCGCCGACAGCCGGCGCGCGCGGTGCGGCGCGGCGTCGCCGCTCGCGTTGCGCGCGCCGTCGGCATCGTCCGCGCGCGGGTTGAGCCGGTCGCCGACGATCCGGCCGTCGCTGATCTCGATGATGCGGCGCGCGTGCGCGGCGACGTGCTCGTCGTGCGTGACGATGATGACGGTGTGCCCCAGCGCGTTCAGCTCGCGCAGGACCCGGATCACCTCGCGGCCGCTCTTCGAATCGAGCGCGCCCGTCGGTTCGTCGGCGAGGATCACTTCGCCGCCGTTCATCAGCGCGCGCGCGATGCTGACGCGCTGCTGCTGGCCGCCCGACAGCTGGCTCGGCCGATGGTCGGCGCGATCCGACAGGCCGAGCCGCGCGAGCAGCTTCAGCGCGCGCTCGCGGCGCTGCGCGTGCGCGCTGCCCGCGTAGACGGCCGGCATCTCGACGTTCGCGGCCGCCGACAGATGCGGCAGCAGGTGATAGCGCTGGAAGATGAAGCCGAAGTGTTCGCGGCGCAGGCGCGCGAGCTCGTCGCTTTCGAGCTCGCTCGTCTCGCGGCCGCCGACCCGGTAGCTGCCCGAGCTCGGGTGATCGAGGCAGCCGAGGATGTTCATCAGCGTCGACTTGCCCGAGCCGGACGCGCCGATGATCGCGACGATCTCGCCCGCGTCGATCGACAGATTCACGTCGTCGAGCACGACGACGTCCTTGTCGCCCGCGGGAAAGCGCCGCGTGACCTGTGTGAGCTGGAGCAGCGGCTCGGCCATCGTCAGCTCCCCGCGTCGGACGCGGCCGCGCCCGCGCCCGCGGCCGCGGGCTCGTTCGCATCGCCGATGATCACGCGCTCGCCTTCCGCGAGGCCCGAGAGCACCTCGACCTTCACGCTGTTGTTGATGCCGGTGCGGATCTTGCGCGTCGCGACCTTGTCGTCGGCGCCGACGACGCGCACCGGATACGTGCCGTCCTTGTCCTTCGCGCCGAGCGCGGCGACGGGGATGTTGAGCGCGCGGCGCGCGGTGCCGAGCAGGATGTTCACTTGCGCGGTCATCGAGATGCGCAGCCGGCGGCCGGGATTCGGCACTTCGAAGAGCGCGTTGTAGAACACCGCGGTGTTCGCTTTCGACGAGCCGCCGCCGCTCATGCCGCCGATGCCGCCTTGCGTGTCGAGGAAGTTCTGCGGCGCGGGCTCGATCGCGCGCAGCTTGCCGTAGTAACGCTTGTCGGGTTCGCCCAGGATCGTGAAGTACGCGGCCTGATCGGGATGGATGCGGATCACGTCCGCCTCCGACACCTGCGCCTTGACCGTCATCGTGTCGAGCTCGGCGAGCTTCAGGATCACGGGCGCCTGCTGCTGCGCGATCACCGTCTGGCCCTGCTGCGTGACGATCGCGACTACCTCGCCGCCCATCGGCGCGACGATGCGCGTATAGCCGAGGTTCGCGCGCGCGGTCTCGATCTTGATTCGCGCCGCGCGGATCTGCGCGTCGAGCGCGACGAGGCTCGCGCGCTGCACGTCGAGCGTCGCGGCGGCCGCCTCGTAATCCTGGCGCGACGTCGCGTCGTCGGGCAGCATCTGTTGCTGCCGCTTGAACGCGAGCTCGGCCTGCTTGAACTGCGCGGCGCTCGAGCGCTTCTGCGCGACCAGGTTGTCGACGTTTGCCTCGGCCTGGCGCAACTCGTTCTGCGAGATCACCGGGTCGATCTCGGCGAGCCATTGATCCTTCGTCACCTTGTCGCCGAGCTTCACCTTCAGCGATTTCAGCTGGCCGGACACCTGCGCGCCGACGTCGACCTGCTTGAACGCGTGCAGCGTGCCCGTGGCCAGCACGGCGTTCTCGAGATCGGCGCGGGCGACCTTCGCGGTCAGATAGCGCGGCGCTTTGTCCTTCGCAACGAAGCGCTGATAGAGCACGGCGAGCGAGGCAAGCACGACGGCGCCGGCCGCCGCGGCGATCCAGCGGCGTTGGTTTTTTTTCATGGGAGGCAGAGCGGTAAGGCGTGGCAGGCGAGCAATTGTAATGAAAATGCAAACCGGACATTGGAATACGGAAACGCGCGCCGGGTTCAATGCGGCGACAAATTTCCTCAATATTTCGACAGTTCGTGACACGGCGCGGGCCGAAGCGGCGCAACGGCGCCGTTTTGGCCGCCGAAATGCGTCATTTACATATCTCGCCGCAGCGGGCATCGATAGCTGGATTCATTGGTTGGCCGAAATACCGGGCCGCCCTACGATGCGCCGAGACAGAACGCCGCGCGCGGGCGGCGCGCCCGAGGGCCATCGCCGACCGGCCGGCCGCGCGCCGCCGATTTCCCGCCGTCCCCTTCATGCTTCAAGGAACGATCCGATGAGTCACGAGCCGGACCCCCTCAAGTTCGCCTACTGGGTGCCCAACGTCAGCGGCGGCCTGGTCGTCAGCAAGATCGAGCAGCGCACGAGCTGGGATATCGACTACAACCGCCGTCTCGCGCAGCTCGCCGAGAAGAGCGGCTTCGACTACGCGCTGTCGCAGATCCGCTTCACGGCCGGCTACGGCGCCGAATATCAGCACGAATCCGTCGCGTTCAGCCACGCGCTGCTGGCCGCGACCGAGCGCCTCAAGGTGATCGCCGCGATCCTGCCGGGGCCGTGGCATCCGGCCGTCGTCGCGAAGCAGCTCGCGACGATCGATCAATTGAATCAGGGGCGCGTCGCGATCAACGTCGTGAGCGGCTGGTTCAAGGGCGAATTCACCGCGATCGGCGAGCCGTGGCTCGAGCACGACGAGCGCTATCGCCGCTCCGAGGAATTCATTCGCGCGGTGAAGGGCGTCTGGACGCAGGACAATTTCACGTTCAAGGGCGACTTCTATCGATTCAACGACTACACGCTCAAGCCGAAGCCGCTGCAGCATCCGCATCCGGAAGTCTTCCAGGGCGGCAATTCGCCGGCCGCGCGCCGGATGGCGGCCGCCGTGTCCGACTGGTACTTCATGAACGGCAACACGCTCGACGGCCACCGCGCGCAGATCGACGAGATCCGCGCGGCAGCGGCCGCGCAGGGGCGGCAGGTGAAGTTCGGCGTCAACGCGTTCATCATCGCGCGCGACACCGAACGCGAGGCGCGCGACGTGCTCGACGAGATCGTGCGCCACGCGGACGTCGACGCCGTCAACGCGTTCGGCCACGCGGTCAAGCAGGCGGGCAAGGCCGCGCCCGAAGGGCAGGGGATGTGGGCCGATTCGAAGTTCGCCGATCTCGTTCAGTACAACGACGGTTTCAAGACGAACCTGATCGGCACGCCAGAGCAGATCGCCGAGCGGATCGTCGCGCTGAAGGCGATCGGCGTCGATCTCGTGCTGGGCGGATTCCTCCACTATCTCGAGGAAGTCGAGTATTTCGGCAAGCGCGTGCTGCCGCTCGTGCGTGAACTGGAGCGGCAGCGCGACGCGCAGCCGGCCTGACGCGAAAGGCGGTCCCGTCGAACGAGGGACGGCGGGGCCGCGTGATTATTCGGCATGCGACGTATTTTTTCGACGACGATGAAGCCGCCGGCGCGCGCAGGTGTCGCTTTACGGCGCGCCGTTTGGCGTTCTCGTTTGAAACGTTCACGCCGAACATCCTCGCCGACGCGTGCGATCACAGGCCCAGCCGCAAACCTCGCTCGCCTTGCGCCGACCGTCGTCTCCATCGCGCGGCTTGTGTCGTCGCGCCCTCGCAAAGTCACACCGCTGCAATATTGACGAAAGCACAATAGGCACCCGACAGTTCACCAACATCGCGGCGCCGCTCGCGCGGCCGCCGCGTCCATACTGAGGGGGCCGGTATGTTTCGTACCTTCGCGCGCACCGCGTGCGCGCTTGCCGTCGCGTCGGCTTGCAACACCGCCAACGCATACGACTATCTGTTGCTCGCATCGTCCTGGGAGCCTGGCTTCTGCGCGACGCACAGCGCGACCGAATGCAATGCGCTGTCGGGTTCGTACGCGTCGACGAACCTGTCGCTGCACGGCCTGTGGCCGAACAATTACGACGGCAACCAGCCGTTCTTCTGCGGTGTGCCGCAAAACGAGGTCGACCTCGACAACGGCCATCAGTGGTGCAGCATGGACCCGTACCCGGTCAGCTCGTCGACGCTCGCCACGCTGTCGACGTACATGCCGGGCGTTGCGTCGTGCCTCGACAAGCACGAGTGGTACAAGCACGGCACTTGCGCGCAGGCGCCGTCGGCCGATGCGTACTGGAACAATGCGACGGGGATGGTGAGCCGTCTGTCGACCACGTCGTTCAACACGTTCCTGCAATCGAACGCGGGCAACAACGTGACGCGCACGCAGTTGCTGAACGCGTTCGAAGGCGCGTTCGGCAGCAACACGCGCAGCGCGGTGTCGCTCAAATGCGTGAAGGTCAACTATGTCAGCTACTTCACCGAAGCGTGGATTTCGGTGAAGACGGATGCGACGTCGCAGTTCCCGAGCGCGGCGTCGCTCGTGACGGATGCGGGCACGCAGGGCACGTGCCCGACGACCGGGATCTACATCGCGAAGTAGGCGAGCGGCGTTCGCTCGATCCGCGCGAAACGGCTCGGACGGGCTGCGCGATCCATGGACGGGCGCGCTTGTTCGGCGGATCGTCCTGATGCGGCGGGACAGCCGGGCGGCGGCATCGGTGTCGATGGTGTCGGCGCGATGCCGCTCGAAGGTCGTTTCTTCGTTGCGTTCTTGCGCGGCGTGGCGGTCCGTGAGCCTGTCACGCTCCGGCAGGTGTGGGCTTTGATCACCGAACCGGCGCCCGGCCAGGAGGTTCAGTGCGGCGAACTGGCCATCCGTGGGGTCGCCTGGTCCGGCGCCGGGCCGATTGCCCGCGTGGAGGCAAGCGTGGGCGACGGAAGCTGGCAGGAATCGCATCTCGTCGGCGAGCGCAAGCGTCGCAGTTGGCAATGGTGGGAACTGATCACGCGAGTCCGTGAACCGGGCGTTGTTGCTCTGCGCGCCCGCGCCACGGACCTTGCCGGCCGGACTCAGCGCCGAATGCGTCGAGTGGAACCGATTGAGGTACGGCAACAACACGATCCACGAGTTTCCGGTTCAGATAGTCTGAACGCGCCATGATCACTGCAATCGTCCAATATCGTCTGCCGCCGAGCATCGACATCAAGGCCTGCGAAGAGCATTTCCGCAAGATCGCGCCGGGCTTTCGGACGGTACCGGGGCTCACCTGCAAGCAGTTCATTTATGCCGAGGACGGCTGGGCAGGCGGCGTCTATCGGTGGAAGACGCGTGCCGATGCCGAGGCCTTCCTTCAATTCGGGGCCGTGGCTCGCCGGTATCCGCGAGCGCTACGGCATGGATCTGTTGATTTCCACGGGCTGGGTGGTCTGCGCGGTGGTGTGTAGATTTTCGTTTGAGAAAAGCAGATAGTTATTCATGTAGCTATGTTGGCGTGGTACGAATTGCAATCTTCTTGATCCTCCCGCGCGCACGAATCGTTCGAGTCACTTGAAGGCTATTCGCGGACCGCAGCGCTGCGCTATCTCGTGCCACAGGAACAATGAGCGCTGTTTGTGTAGGCATAGACAATGCCGTGCGAAGATTGCGACGGCGTGTGCGCCTTAGCCCACCTCCCACTTCCTGTGCCGCGTCAGGGACCGTAACGCCTGGTCGACACGACTCTATGCGGGGACGCCATGGAAGACGAAAAAGACGGACGAACCCCGCAGCGAATAAGGAGGCGCCTGTGGGCGATGTTGCGAGAGCGGGTTAGCGAATGGTTCATTGGGGGCGTTCTCTTGGCGCTTACCGGCTTCGCGCCGCAGGAATTCATCGCTCGACTCGTCCGCAATATTGCGGCGCCGGAGAGGGTGGAGCATTTGTCGCGCTTGGCGCTCGATGCCCGGCCGGTGATTGTCTTTGTTGGCATCGCAATCATTGTGGCTGATGCGCTGTATCGGAACCGGCACCGACCGGTCACTGCCATCCCAGGAAGGCCGCCGCTCACGGAGGATGGAGCGGGGCGCTTGCAACCTAACGACGGGGCGCTGGTGGAAAGCGAACCGAGTGAACCGGAAGCATTACCGCTCCCAAATCATCCATGGCTATCGGAGGGGCGAGTGATACTGGTCGTGCTTCCGTTCGAAAGTCTTGGTGGCGGCGACAAATATGATTACTTCAGTGAGGGCTTAACTGAAGACATGATCACCCAACTTGCCCGGCTCAGCCCGGAGCGCCTGGGTGTCATCGCCCGGACTTCGGCGATGCGCTACAAATCCACGACCAAGACCATTCATCAGATCGGCCAAGACCTCGGGGTTTCCCACGTGCTTGAGGGAAGCGTCCGGCGTGCCGGAGATCGGGTACGGGTTGCGGCGCAGCTCATCCGGGTAAGCGACGAAACGCACCTTTGGGCCGAGACCTACGAGGGGAACCGACGTGACATCCTGGCACTCCAGATCGAGGTGGCCAAGGCAATTGCCCGCGAAATCGAGATCAAGCTCACGCCGCACGAGCAAGGGCGTTTAGACCGTACTCCTGTCATTGATGCGCAGGCGCACGAAGCGTATCTCAAGGGGCGTCACTTCTGGTCCAAGCGCACCGAAGAAGGAATGCGAAAGAGCATTGAGTATTTTCAGCTCGCTATTGAACACCAGCCGAACTTTGCGGCCGCCTACGACGGAGTGGCCGATGCTTACACGATGCTTGCGTGTCGCGGCGTGAGCCCTGCGCGCGAAACGTTTCATCAAGCAAAAATGGCAGCCAGGAAAGCGCTGCAGATTGAACCCGATTTGGGTGAGGCTTATGCGTCACTGGCCCATGTACGTTTGCACGATTGGGATTGGGTCGATCTGGAACAGGATTTCCTGCGCGCCATTGAACTGAATCCAGGACACGCGATCGCCTACTACTGGTACGCGGAATACCTCATGATGGCCGGCAGAGCCGAAGAAGCCATTGCCAGGGTCAGGCAGTCCCAACAGATGGACCCCTTGAATTCCGTGCTGAATTCATCGGTTGCCATCATCTTGTACCTTGCTCGGCAATACGACCCGGCACGGGAAGAACTCCGTAAAGCCCTGGAAATCGATCCAAACCACTTTCTGCTTCACTTCAGGCTGGGGCTGGTTTACCAGCAACAGAAGTTGTTCCATGAAGCAATCGAGGAAATGCAGAAGGCTGTCACGCTTTCCGGCAGGAGCACTGAGACGCTGATGGGGCTGGCCCAGACCTACGCTGCCGCCGGCATGCGCGCGGACATGCAGCAGATCATGGATGCGCTGGAGACGGAATCCGAGAAGCACTACGTCCACCCCTACAACATGGCGAAAGTGTTTGGATCGCTCGGGGACAAAGAGCAGACCTTCGGCTGGCTGGAAAAAGCCTACGATGAGCACAGTCCTGACTTCATTGAGCTCAGGACAGAACCTACCTTCGACAGCGCTCGCTTCGATCCCAGATTCTCTGAACTGCTATCTCGCGTCGGGCTCGACCAGATCTGAAAGACGACGCTCTGTGATGGGCGCCAGGGCAAGTGGTTGCGCGTTACTCCGGCTGCAGTCGCTGAATCAGCGTCTCCCCCTAACGCTGTCGCGTTGGGGGGGAATGGCTGGTGTCAGCGTCGGACAGATACTCCCCCTTTCGTCGAAGTCATTTTCCCCGGTTTTTTATCTGACGGCACCGCGACCTACGTGATCGTCATTTTTTCCATGCTCGTGCAAGGAACGAGCTTCGGGCGTGTCCTCGGAAGGGCTATGCCCGCTATGAGCGAGATGCCTGTGCGCAAGTGGGAAACTCCACGGAACGCTCCGTTTTCCTCCATCCCTCGATCGCCCGTCGCCGTGAATAGGATGCTGCTTGAGCTGCCCGGATCAGGCCTTGGGGGTTCGCGCGCGCCTAGGGATCGAACGGCTCATATTTGCTTGCCCTACAGCCGCCGATTGAAAATGCTGTTTGACCGGCTCTTTTGGGTCGATCGCCGCGAAAGGACGAATTTCCCGTTCAGTGTGCCGGTGCGTGCCGATATTGATCTGTCGCCGTTGCAAAGAATGAGTCGCGCTTGACTTCGGTGTTTCAGAAGATCGACCGCCCTGAATAGGTCGTCAACCATTCCAGCGCGAGCGTCCCTGCGCTACGAATATATAAACTCCCATGTGATTCCATCGGTACCGACCGGACGGGCGAGTGCCGTGCTGCCTTCGACGACCGAGTTCGGCCAGGAAGAGCCGTCCACCACGGTCCGCTTTCGAAAAGTCCGGTTCGGTGACACGTCAAGGCAGGGAAGCGCATCATAGCCAAGCTCTAACGACGAAAACAGGCAACCCAACTATGACGTTGGACCGTGTGTCATTCGTCGTGTCTCCATCTCGTCGTCCACATAAATTGTGAACCGTCACTGCGCAATGTGAACGATGGCCGATTTGGCTACGAACTCGCTATCCTGTTTGCCACATTTTCCGATTGCCAATTCGGCGAATAGTGATACCGTCGATCCGGCCTTGACAACGAAAACCCGCATGTCGTCCAGTTCTGCCTTGGGCAGGACTTCGTACTCGCTGTCACCAGTTTCCTCGACAAGATCAGCCAGAAAATCAACCTGCTCCGGAAGCGGGTCACCCCACCACTTCGCGCCCGGCTTGGTATTCCCTTCGGGTATGACCTTGCCAAAGTCAAGGTCATCTTTGAGTACCCATGCTCCGAGCGAATACGTGGCTTTGGGACTCTTGAAGTTCAGTTTGCTGCGGCGCGGATTTTCCAATGTGACATGCACCACCAGCAGACGCAGGTCATCGCGATAGGGGAGCACCTGCGTGGTGAGCGTGATGTGGATCATCCATCTCGCTCCCCCTTCGAGGTAGTACCAGCGGAGCGCCCACCATCCACCTATTACAACCGCTAAGACCGACGAAATCCTGAAAGCGATTTCCGAAAGATCAAGAACGGTGCGCAGGTCCCAGCTGGTTCTGGTAATCGCCCAGCCTAGCCCGACAACGATGGCGATACTGCCCAATATCTTGAAGCTGAAGTCTGCGATGCGACGTGCACTCTTCATAGGCCTCCCTGCTTTCAATTGTCAGGCATCCACATGATATCGGCTGGTCGGAAATAGTGCGAGTAGATCGGGATGGCACGCAAGCAGCGTCTGACGACCGCTCTGCGGCGGTGCAATCGGAAGCCCTGGAGGGCCGCTTCGGGTCGATTGCTGCCGATGGCCGAATTTCCCATTGAGCGCTCTGGCGCGCGCCGATATGAATCTGCCGCCGTCGCGCCACATGAGGCACGCTTGACTTCGGTGTTTCAGAAGATCGAGCGCCCCGAATAGGTGGTCAACCATTCCAGCGCGAGCGTGCCCGCAAGCGAGTTGCCGTTCGTATCGAGCCCCGGCGACCACACGCACACCGCCATTTCGCCTGGCAGCACCGCGACGATTCCGCCGCCGACGCCGCTCTTCGCCGGCAGCCCGACGTGGTAGACGAAGTCGCCCGCGGCGTCGTAGGTGCCGCAGGTCAACATCAGCGCCGACAGCCGCTTCGCCGAGCTCGGATCGAGAATCCGCGCGCCCGTCGCGGGCGCGACGCCGCCGTTCGCGAGAAAGAGCGCGGCCTGCGCGAGCTCGACGCAATTCATCGAAATCGCGCATTGGCGGCAATACGCGTCGACGACCGTCTCCGGCGGCATCCGCATGTTGCCGAAGCTCGCCATGAAGTGCGCCATCGCGCGGTTGCGCTCCGCGTGCTGCAGCTCGGACAGCGCGACGCGCGAATCGTAGTCGATGTCGGCGATGCCGGTCAGGCGCCGGATGAATTCGACGAGCGCTGTCTCGGCGCGCACGAAGCGGCGGCTCAGCACGTCGGTGACGACGAGCGCGCCCGCGTTGATGAACGGATTGCGCGGCTTGCCGCGTTCGCTTTCGAGCTGCACGAGCGAGTTGAACGCGGTGCCGGACGGTTCGCGTCCGACGCGCTGCCACAGTTCGTCGCCGAGCAGCTGGAACGCGAGCGTGCACGCGAACAGCTTCGAGATGCTCTGGATCGAGAAGCGCTCGCGCGCGTCGCCGACCGTGTGGACTGTGCCGTCGAGCGTGACGACGGCCATGCCGAAGCGCTCGGCGGGCACTTTCGCGAGTTCGGGGATGTAATCGGCGACGCGGCCTGCGCCGATCCAGGGCGCGAGTTCGGCGTGGATGCGTTCTAGGATCGCTGGGTAATTCATCGAATCGGTACGCGGCGCGCCGCGGGTATCAGGCGAGCCCGTATGGAACCTTCTCGGCGGCAATTCGTCAAGCACCGGTGGCGCGGCGCATGCCTGCGCGGGGGAGAACGCGCGGCCGCGGCCGATCGCCTCGCCGAGCGACGCGCCGCATCCGCGACGGCCGTCGCGCCGGGCGTTCCGAAGCCGCGCCGCGCGGGCGGCGAACGCGGGGTTTCGGGGCCGCCGACACAAGAGGTTCGTCGGCCGGCGCGTGTCGCAGTATCATTCCAAATGTTTCAGGATCTTACAAAGTAGGCGCGTCAGTTTCGCCTGTTCGCGCTAAGTGATTGTTTCAAAAAACCTTTGGCTTCCATATCGACTGATTTGCCCATGCCTTTCCGGATTCTCCTCGTCGAGGACGACAATCGCCTGTCCACGCTGATCGCGGGCTACCTGCGCAAGCACGAATACGTCGTCGACACCGTGCTGAACGGCGACGACGCCGTCGGCGCGATTCTCACGGGGCGCCCCGATCTCGTGATCCTCGATGTGAACCTGCCCGGCAAGGACGGCTTCGAGATCTGCCGCGAGGCGCGCGAGCATTACGACGGCGTCATCATCATGGTGACGGCCCGCGACGAGCCGTTCGACGAGCTGCTCGGCCTCGAATTCGGCGCGGACGACTACGTGCACAAGCCGGTCGAGCCGCGCATCCTGCTCGCCCGGATCAAGGCGCAGCTGCGTCGCGCGCCGGTGCGCCAGGCGGACGGCGCGAGCGGGCAGCCGGAGCGCTACGCGTTCGGCAAGTTCACGATCGACCGCACGAACCGGACCGTCAACCTGCCCGACGGCACGACGCCCGAGCTGACTTCGGCGGAGTTCGACCTGCTGTGGGTGCTCGTCTGCCATGCGGGCGAGGTCGTGAGCCGCGACGATCTGATGCTGCAACTGCGCGGCGTCGAATTCGACGGCCTCGACCGGACGATCGACGGGCGGATCTCGAAGCTGCGCCGCAAGCTGCGCGACGACGCGAGCAGCCCGCAGCGGATCAAGACCATCCGCAGCAAGGGTTATCAGTTCAGCAAGAACGCGTGGGAGTAAGTTGCGCGTCGAGCTGTGCGGCGCCTGCGGCTCGCGCACGGGCGGGCCGCACGCTGGACCGCGCGTCTTACGGTTCGACGGTTCGAAACGGCGTGTGCCGCGCCGGCGATCTCGAACCTTGCGCGCATCGCCGCGTGGCGCGGCGATGCGCGGCGACGTTGCGCGACGCGACATGACATGACACGGGGCGACGCGATTTTCGCGACGGCTTTGTCCGATGCAACGCCGCTGCGTTCGCGCCCGCCCGCACGGCCGACGAGCCGGCCGCGCGCCCGCCGCCGGCTAGCCGGGGCAGTTCGCCGCCGCCGCTGCCGCCGCTGGCGCAGCCGGTTTCCGCTCGACGATTCACCGCACCGATTTCCGACATTCGCGACTCGATGATGAACAGCACGCAAGCGCACCGATTGTCCCCGTTCCGCTATTGCAAATGGCGCTGGCTCCATTTCCGCCGCTCGTGGACAGACACGCGCGCCGACCGGATTCCGAGCTGGTCGCGCCTTTATCTGCGGACCTATCTGCATCTCGTCGGCCTCGTGCTGGTGACGGTCGGCGGGACGATCGCGGCGCTGTGCTCGGCGCTCGGCGCGCGCGCGGTGTGGCGCGCGCTCGACGCGCTGCCGGGCGGCGCGCTGCCGCTCGCCGCGTTCGTGCTCGCGGTGCCGGCGCTCGCCGGCTATCGGTGGATGCGGCCCGTGTGGTCGGATCTCGTGATGGTGCGCGAGCGTGCGATCGACTTCACGGGCGGCCGCTTCAACACGCGCGCGCGCGAATCGCGCAGTGTGATCATCGGGCCGCTCGCGCGCACGCTGAACGCGCTCGCGATGCGCATGGAACGGCTGATCGCCGCGCAGCGCGACCTGACGAACGGCATCTCGCACGAGCTGCGCACGCCGCTCGCGCGCGTGCGCTTCGCGCTCGAGAGCCTGCGCGAGCCGGGATCGGCGGCCGAATATCAGAACGCGATCGACAGCATCGAGCAGGACGTGACCGAGCTCGACGAGCTGATCGACATGAGCCTCACGTACGCGCGGCTCGAGTACAGCTCGCTGCAGTCGAATCTCGAGCAGACGGCGCTCGTCGCGTGGTTCGACAAGCAGGTCGCCGACGCCGCGCTGCTGTACCCGAGCAAGACGATCGATGCGCGCGTCGCGCTGCCCGCCGATTTGCGCGTGAAGATGGACAAGCGGCTGATGTCGTATGCGATGCGCAACCTGCTGCGCAACGCGAGCAAGCACGCGCGCGGGCAGATCGCGGCGGGCCTGCGGATGCGCCACGGCAATATCGAGATCTACGTCGAGGACGACGGGGCCGGCGTGCCGCTCGACGAGCGCGAGCGGATCTTCGAGGCGTTCGTGCGGCTCGATCGCCATACGGCCGGCTACGGCCTCGGCCTCGCGATCACGCGGCAGGTGCTGCAGGCGCACAACGGGCGCGTCGCCGTCGTCGATCCGTTGCTGCTGCGGGGCGCGCGCTTCGAGATGAGCTGGCCGGTGTGACGTGCGCCGCGGGCGCGCGCGTTTGCGGCGAGCGGAGCGCGGCAGCGCATGCGCGCTTCCGGTTGGCGCCTCCGATTGGTGCCTCCGATTAGTGTCTCCGATTCGTACCTCAGATTGGCACTTCCGATTCTCGCCCCCGGTTTGCACGGTTGGTTCGTGCCGCCTGATGCGCCTCCGCCGGTTTGCATCCCTGATTCGCACCGCCGGGCGGCAACGCGCTGGCGGTTTGGCGCGGCACCGGGTGCCGGAACTCGTGCGACGTCGCCACGGCGCGGCCCCGCGCCGCGCGGCGCTTTCGTCGACGAGCCGGCCTGCCGCATGCACATGCGTCTTTTGGAGATGGCTTTTGGGGGGCGGCTCGTTCCGTGCGGATTCGCATCGTGCCCGCCGCATCTTGTCGCGTCGCCGGCTCCCGATTCACGCCCCCCGGCTCAATACGTGCGGCCGAGCTGGAAGTAAAGGTTGCGCCGCCCGCCCGGCGCGAACGCGACACCGACGTACACCGGCCCGAACGCGGTCGTGAGGCTCGTGAAGAGCGTGTAGCTCTGCTTGAGCGGACCGCTGGGCGTCGAGTCGAGCGACCACACGTTCCCGGCTTCCGCGCTCGCGCCGACGTAGAGCGCCTTGATCGGCGACGCGTTGAACGTCGCGAGCTGGTTCATGTACGTGATCTGCCCGTAGACGAGCGCATCGCCGCTCAGCTGGTCGGCCGCGTACGCCGACAGATGCTGGAAGCCGCCGAGCGTGTAGCCGAGCGGATTGCTGAGGTTCACGCCGCCGAAGCTCTTGCCCGCTTCGATGCTCGCGCTCACGCTATGCCGGCCGAAACGCTCGGCGACCATCAGCTTGCCGTAGACGTCGGTGAACTTGTCGTCGCTCGTCGCGAGGGATCTTTCGGCGCGGAATTCCGCAAAATAACCCTTGCGCGGAAAGACCTGATCGTCGAGCTGGTCGATGACGAGCCGGGCGCGCGCGTTGATCTGTCGCGCGTACCAGGACGGGAGCCACGCGTCGCCGTCGACCCACTCGCCGAGCAGGAGGTTGTACGTCGGCGCGGCCGACAGGTGCGTATACGCGAGCCCGACGCGGAAATCTCCGAGCCGCGCGAGCGGCAGCCCGAAATCGAGGCCGACTCGTGCCGTCTGGATACGGTATTGCGTGACCTTGATGTCGCTTTCCCCGTTGTAGAGGTTCGCGAAACGCCGCTGGTAATCCGCATACGGTGCGACGTAGTAGCCGATCTTGTTCGACAGCGGTTGCCGCAGCTCGACGTGCGCCGACTG
The DNA here is from genome assembly GCF_001524445.2 of Burkholderia savannae. NCBI lineage: Bacteria > Pseudomonadati > Pseudomonadota > Betaproteobacteria > Burkholderiales > Burkholderiaceae > Burkholderia > Burkholderia savannae. The sequence continues at coordinate 1,277,153 of NZ_CP013418.1, read as the reverse complement.
CAGATCGCTGCCCAGCGTCGTATCCACGCGGAATTCGAGGCCGGACGGCGTGAGCCACGGCCGCCGGTAGCCGAGATGCAGCCGGAAGCCGCCTTCGTCCGTCGAACTGCTCGACATCCCGAGCCCGAACAGCAGGAAGTTCGGCCCCCAGTACTTCTCCTGCGCGTCGATCACGAGCCGGTGCTCGTCGCTTTCGTTGACGATCTGCTGCGCGACGTTCTCGAAATTGCCGCTCGTCGTGAGCGACAGCAGGTCGGCGCTCACCGCCTGCGGATCGTAGAGGTCGCCCGGTTTCACGCGCAGCGCGTTGCGCACGATCTGCGTCGGCACCGACGAGCCGTTGGTCCGGATCTCGATCGACGTGATGCGGATCGGCTGCGGCGGCGGCCGCCGGTGCGAGGCGCGGTATGCGTCGTATTGCTCGGGCGACAGCGCGTAGCGCTCGAGACGCGGCAGCGCGGCGACGGCGGCGGCCTCGCCCGCGGCGATCGACTGGTTCGCGGTCTGGAAATCGGTGAAGGTCTGCTTGCCGAGGTCCGGCGCAAGCAGGATGTCGTCCGGCCGCAGCTGCTTGCGCTGCTCGGCGACGTTCTGCCGGATCAGGATGCCGATCATCTGCTGCATCACGTCGGCGGGCGACGCGAGCGCGTTCAGCGGGCGCAGCGGCGAGCCGATGTCGACGGCGATCACGACGTCCGCGCCCATCCGGCGCGCGGCGTCGACGGGCAGGTTGCTGACGAGCCCGCCGTCCACGAGCGCGCGTCCGTCGATCTCGGCGGGCGAGAAGAGCCCCGGCAGCGCCATGCTCGCGCGGATCGCGAGCGGCAGCGAGCCGTGGTCGAGCACGACCTTCTGGCCGGTTTGCAGGTCGGTCGCGATCGCGCGGTACGGAATCGGCAGCCGGTCGAACGGCTGGTTGGTCGGCACGGCGGCCGTCCAGTTCGCGAGGAGCGCCTGCAGCCGGTTGCCCTGCACGAGCCCGACGGGCGCCTTGAAGCCTTTCGAATCGAAGCCGATCGTCAGGCTGTCGATGTACAGGCGCTCGTCCTCGCGCTTCTTTTGCGGCAGGTCCGCACGGTCGGTCACGTCGAACGCGATGTCGGCGAGGTTCACCTGCGACAGCCGCCGCTCCATTTCCTGCGCGGTCATTCCGGTCGCGTACAGGCCGCCGACGACGGCGCCCATGCTCGTCGCCGCGATGCAGTCGACGGGAATCCGGTGCGCCTCGAGCACCTTCAGCACGCCGAGATGCGCGTAGCCGCGCGCGCCGCCGCCCGACAGCACGAGGCCGATCGCCGGCCGGCCGGGCTTGCCGCCGTCCGGCGTGCAGACGGGCTCGCCCGCGGCGGCCGGCGATGTCGCGGCCTGCGCGGGCGTTTGCGCGGCGGCCCGATCGGGCGCCGCAGCGGTGGGCGCTGCGGTGGCGTTCGCGGCGATGTTCGGCGCGGGATTCGAGGCGGGATTCGAGGCGAGATTCGAGGCGGGATTCGAGGCGGGATTTGATACGGGATTCGAGGCGGCATTCGAGACCGCGGCTGTGGCCTGCTGCCGGGCGGCCCAGAACCAGGCGGGCGCCGCGTCGGCGGGCGCGGCCGATGCGGCCGATGCCGGGGCGGGCGACGTCCCGGCCGACGGCGCGCCGCCCGGCGAGGCCATTGCGCGTGTCGTCGCGTCGGCCGTCGCGGCAGTCGGCGCCGCGACGGCGCCCGCCATGGGCGCGGCGTCGGCCGCATGGGCGGCCGCGGGCCGGCCCGCCGCGACGCAGACGAACAGAAGGACGGCCACGAGGCCGGCGGCGCGAGCGCCCGGACGGGCGGAAGAGGCGAACACCGTCATTATCGTTGCTATGGCGTGGTCGGGCTGAACAGTCGGGAGGACCGATCCGGAATCGGCAAAAGCGAGAGAGTACCGCTTTTGCCCGCCCGCGGCCACGCGTCGGGCGCGATCCGCCCCGGCCCACGGTGCAAAGCGACCTGACGCTCTATAGAAATTTCATGAAATCTCCTAAAGTATTCAGGCATCCTGCCGCTAAGCGACTGAGTGGATTGTGCTCGTCGCCGGCAACCGGCCCGGGGGGGCGGCCGGCGACGCATCCGCGCAATCCTTCCACCAGATTCGATAGAGGCTTCACGATGGCGGCACCCTTTCTCGGAAGGTTTTTTGCGCACAACGTCGCGGTCGATCCGGGCACCGCGAGCACGCAGATCTACGTCCGCGATCGCGGCGTCGTGCTGAATCAGCCGTCGGTCGTCTGCTTCCGCAAGCGGGGCGGCCCGGCCGACAAGGCGCGCGTCGAGGCGGTCGGCGAGCAGGCGAAGGCGCTCCTCGGGCGCTCGCCCGAGCATCTCGAAGCCGTCCGGCCGCTCAGGCACGGCGTCGTTGCGAACTATCACGCGGCCGAGCAGATGATGCGGCAGTTCGTCGATATGTCGCATGCGCGCTCGCTGTTCGGGCGGCGCGTCGAGTTCACGATCTGCGTGCCGTCGAACGCGACCGCGGTCGAGCAGCGCGCGATCCGCGAAGCGGCGCTCGCGGCGGGCGCGTCGCGGGTCAGCCTGATCAGCGAGCCGCTCGCGGCCGCGCTCGGCGCGGGGCTGCCGGTGACGGAGGCGGTCGGCTCGATGGTCGTCGACATCGGCGGCGGCACGACCGAGGTCGCGGTGATCGCGCTTGGCGGGATCGTCTATCGCGAGGCGATTCGCGTGGGCGGCGACCAGTTCGACGCGGCGATCGTCAATCACGTCCGCAACCTGTACGGCGTGCTGCTCGGCGAGCACACCGCCGAGCACGTGAAGAAGGCGATCGGCACCGCGAGCTACCGGGTGCCGCGCGAATCGATCCATGCGGTTGGGCGCAGCGTCGCCGACGGCCTGCCGCGCACGATCCAGCTCAGCAACCACGACATCGCCGACGCGCTCGCCGCGCCGCTGAACCAGGTGGTGAGCGCGGTGAAGAGCGCGCTCGAGAACGCGCCGCCGGAGCTCATCACGGACATCGCGGATCGCGGGATCGTGCTGACGGGCGGCGGCGCGCTGCTCGCGAATCTCGGCAAGCGGCTCCACGACGAGACGGGGCTCGCCGCGCGCGTGGCCGACGAACCGCTGACCTGCGCGGTGCGCGGCGCCGGCGAGGCGATGGGGCGCGGCGGGTTCGAGGCCGGCGACGACGACGCGGGCGACATCGGCTTCAGCCGCTGACGCGCGCGTGTCGCCGCGTGCCCGTCCTCGGGCCGCGTTTCGCTAACGCGACTGCAACCACGCCGCGACGGCCTTCGCCTGATCGGTGTCGAGCGTATGCGCGACCGCGCTCATCACGGGCGCATTCGCGCGCGTGCCGTTCTTGAAGACCTCGATTTGCCGCAGCAGGTAGGCCTCGTGCTGTCCCGCGAGCCGCGGGAACGTTCCGACGCCTTGCCCGTTCTGTCCGTGGCACGACGCGCACGCCGGCGTGCCCTTTTCGGGCACGCCGTGCTCGAAGATGTCCTGCCCCTTCGCGACGAGCGCCGGATCGCCGGGCTCGCCGTGCGTCGGCTCCTGATGCGAGTAGTAGTCGGCGATCGACGCGATCGTCGCGTCGTCGAGCTGCGACGCGATGGCCCACATGTACGCGCGCGCGTCGGTCTCGCCGCGCGCGTGCTCGCGAAAGCCCTTGAGCTGCGCGCTCAGATACTCGTTCGTTTGCGCATTGAGCCGCGGGAACATCGGCGATTCGCTGCGGCCATGCGCGCCATGGCAAGCGGCGCAGAGCTGCGCGGCGAGCCGCGCGCCGTCCTGCGCGTGCGCGCGGACGGCGGGCCAGCCGCCGAGCGCGGCGGCGAGCGCGGCGATCCACATCGGTGATGCAAGCAGCTTTTTCATGATCGTTCTCGCGGAGCAGGCGGGTTGGCGAGGCAAGGTTCGGGCGGCGTCAGAACACGAACCACGCGAGCAGGTACAGCGTGTTGTTGTCGCTCGCGTTTCGGCCGTTGCCGTCGTAGTTGAAGCGCGCTCCGTTGAACTTGAGGAACCATGTGTACTGCAACGACAGCTTCACTTGCGGGAACGGCAGATAGTCGAGCTCCGCGATGACGCCTCGCGAGTCCGGGCTGCCGTTCGCGCTGCCCGTCACGGGCGTCGGCGAGTACAGCCCGGGATCGGTCGTGCCCGTTGTCGAGAAGTACGCGAGCGTCGCGCCGTACTTGCGCTGGTAGTAGTACGAAGCCTTCGCCTTGAACGTGTTGAGACGGTCGGTCGGGTTGGCTGGCGTCGGCCCCGCGCCGATTCCGCCGCTCGGGAAGCTCGCGCTCCAGTTCTGCTTCTCGTGGATGAACGTGAACTGCGTCGTGAACGCGTGCGACAGCGTCAGGTATTGATACTGCGCATCGAGCGCGATGTCGGTGAAGCGGTCGGTCGGCGTCGCGGGCAGCGTGTTGTCCGGATACACGTCGGCAATCAGGCCGAACGTGCCGAGCATCAGCGAGTGCGGGCCCCATTCGCGGTTGTACGCGACGCGCCAGTACGGGTTACCGCCCCGCAGCCGCGTCACGCCGCCCGGCGTGCTGATGTCCTGCCCCGTGCGGAACACCGAGAACATCTGGTCGGCAGTCCGATAGAGGCCGACTTCCGCGTAGATGCTGCGCTGCCAGAATGCGTACGCGGCGAAGCCCGCGACCTGCTGCGCGAGGCCGCCGTCGATCAGCGTGCTCGCCGTCGGCGTGAGCGACACGCTGCTCGACGCGTACGGATAGCCGAATGCCGGCGTGCTGTTCCAGACGTCGGAGACGGTCGGATTGTTGTTGACCGTGACGCCGTAGATGAAGTCGACGTCGTCGCGCGTGAAGTGCCCGGCCGCGCGGATGTCGGTGTTGTCGATGCCGCTGTGGTGCGCGATGCCGTCGTACGTCCATTGCGCGAACGCGCCGACCGGGCCGGCGATGCGCCCGCCGTAGAACAGGCTCGCCTGCTGCAGCACGACGTCCTGATTGCGCACGAAGTCGTAGTTGCGGTTGTCGATCGAGCGGGTATTGGTTTGCGACAGCTGCACCATGCCCGCGAGCGGAATCGTGAACCGGTTCGACAGCGTGTAGCCCGTCAGCTTGAAGAAGCGCCCGAACGGCGTGAGTTCCGGGAAGCTCACGTGGCACGCGACGCAGGCGAGCCCCGTTTGTCTCGCGAACGCCGGAACCGCGGCGGCGTCATTCGACAGGCACAGCACCCCGAACACGCATGCAAGCATGGCGGTAAGGCCGCGACGGATGCGATTGAACATACCGCCCCCTTCTTGTTTGTCGTCAGGGCTCGTGTATCCGGTTTCCGTTGAGAAACCGCCTTTTTCCAACGCATTGAAGCCGGTGTTTCCACTGATATCCGCTGCGGTCCTTCTCGTTTATTTCAATATCGTTCTGACTTCATCAAACGTGTCGCACCGCTAACGATCCATCTTTCGTCGCGACCGATGTCGATGATTCGAGTCTATGATCGCCACAATTGCGAAAATTGACTTGGATCAGCAACGAAGAGGGGGCGTCGCGCGTGCCGAACGGAACGCGATGCTCCGTTCGGCGCGCGAGCGGCTACTTGCCTTGCAGCAGATCCATGAAGGGCGGGAATGTCAGCAGGATGCCGAGCGCGAGCAGCACGAAGGCGACGGTCGTGACGCGGCCGAGCGCGACCGACGCCGCGTTCCATCGGCGCGACAGCGCCGCCCATGACAGCAGCCAGACGACGATCGCACTCGTCGTCACGCCCGAAAGCGGCCCGGTGGGCGTGTAGAACGTGAAGAAATGCGCAACTGAGCGGAACGCGTCGCCGGCGAGCGCAAAGAGCCCGACGGCGAAGCAGCCGATGCCGGCCGCGAGAATGGCGGCGGCGGCCGGGCCGTTCGGCAGCACTTCGGCGGCGGCGGGCGCGCTTGTTCGCGGCGAAGCGTTTGTCGGCTCGCTTGCTACGGATGACTGATTATGCGCCGTATCGGCGGCATGTTGCGCGGCGGTGTGCGGATGAGAGGCATGCATTTTCATTCTCCCGTCATGAGGTGGATGGCGGCGCCGCCGCGGACCGGCGCGTACTTGTTCAGGAATGCGCCGAACGCACCCGCGACGCCCGTCGCGACGAACGCGACGACGGTGAACGCCAGCACCGCGTTGCGAATCTGGCGTTGCTTGCCGAGCGCCGCGCCGTACTTGCCGAACACGTAGGCGACCATCGTCATCGCGATCGGCGCGAGCCACGCGACGTGCTCCTTCCATTCCATCCCGAGGCTGTGCCAGCCCGACGTGTCGCGGCTCGACATCAACAGGCGCTGCGGGTAGTTCGCGAGATCGGTCAGGCCGGCGGGCGGCACCGCGCGATACCACGGATAGACGATGTATGCGCCGGAGAACACGGTTGCCCACGCGAGGATCACCATCGCGGACAGATAGATCATCAACAGCCGATGTTCACGCGGCGCGGGCACGGCGGGCGCGCCCGGCGACGACGTGCGATAGAGCTCGGCGATCGCACCGGAAAACGCAAGCATGAACAACGCGCCGAATCCCATTCCGTGCAGCACCGTCAGCAGGTCTCTCAATGAAATTTCCATCATGGCCTCCGTTCATGTGGCGGGTTTCGCCTTTCATCGTGTTGGATGGCGGGCTTGCTGCGTTGAGACAGATCAATCGAAATGACGTGGCGAGTATTTATTCGAGATGCGAAATGAATTCGAAAACGATTCAAAGATTGCGAGTCGGCTATTTGTCAGACGGAGTCGTCTGACAAAAATGGTCGAATGAAATGATAGGATGAATCGGCGGAAAAGATAAAGGTGAGGCGAATGCATGTTGCCGTTCGGGACCGAAGCGCATCGCGCGTTCGCGAAGGCGTTGCGTTCGGCGCGTCGACCACGCGCGGCATTTACCTGTTGCATACGTTTCGCTTGCGGCAATCGCGAGATCTCGGCCGAAACGATTCTCGTTCTTTGAAGTCCATTGCGAAGCGCATCGCGGATGCGGCGGGAAAGCCGCATTGAAGCCGAGGCAAAGACATCGGCGCCGACCGTTCCGATTTTTTGCATATCGGCGTGCTTTGATATAGCCTTCCGACAAGTCGTCATCCGCATTAACTAGACCAACTCGAGATGTCGCCGCCATAAAGGGGGGGCGTCATGCCGTTCGCTTAGTCGATCAGATCGGCGTTCGCGCTTTCGCGGTTTTTCCGATTCCTGCGTTTCCTTCGAAACAGACGGCCGTCGCCGCGCGGCCGGAAGACTGTTTTGTCCCGACGATTCGCCGAATCGTCGACGCAATTCCCGCCGCGCCAGGCAGTTTCCTTCGACGTCTATTTTCGATGGCAAGGAAGGGGGCAACATGAACTGCACGCGTTCAAGAAAAAACAACGAGCTTGCCAAGCTCGTGCCGTCGATGGGCGTGTTCGTCGCGCTCGTCGGCGCCGGCATCGTTCAGGCGCACGCGGCCTGCACCCCGGCGGGCACCACCGTCACCTGCTCGGGGGCGGCCAATCCGCTCGCGCCGAGCTATTCGAACAGCGGCAACAATCTCAACGTGACGGTCGACAGCGGCGCGAGCCTGGGCGTGCTGCTCGGCATCGGCGGCACCGCGCTGTCGCTCACGGGCAGCGGCGTTTCGCTGACCAACAACGGCACGATCGATCCGACCGTGCTCGGCTCGGGGCTCGGCATCCTGTCGAGCGGCACCGTCGTCGGCAACGCGTCGCCGAGCACGACCAACGTCACGAACAACGGCACGATGAACGGCACGACAGGCGTGTCGATCAGCGGGCTGACCGGCATGGCGCTCGCGGTCCAGAACGGCACGGGCGGCGTGTCGAACATCACGAACACCGGGACGATCGGCTCGACGCCGCTCGTCGGCGCGACGCTGCTCGGCCCGGATTCGCCCGTGGTCGCCGCGTACGGCGGCGGCCAGGTCAATTTCAACAACAGCGGCACGATCACCGGCCGCGTCGCGTTCCAGCCGAACGGCGCCGCCGGGCAGGGCAACACGTTCGTCAACTCGGGGACGATCGACGGCAGCGTGTCGATGGGCGCGAACAGCACGAACACGTTCACCGCGATGACGGGCTCGACGGTCAGCGCGGCGGGCGGCACCGGGGTGGCGCTGAACATCGGCGTCGGCTCGCTCACGCTCGGCTTCGCGGCGACGGGCATCGTCGACGGCGGCGCGGGCGGCAACAACACGCTCTTGTTGCAGCAGGCCGCGGGCGGCCCCGCGAGCGGCACGATCGCCGTCAACAACTACATCAACTTCAATCATCTCGACGTGACGAGCGGCGCGTGGACGATCAACGGCGCGTCGAGCGCGCAGGACGCGACGCTGTCGGGCGGCGTCGCGATCATCGGCAACAACGCGTCGCTCGGCACGGGCACGATCGCCGGCAACGGCGGCGCGCTGCAGGCGGGCGCCGCGGGGCTCGGCGTGAGCAACAACGTGACGCTCGGCGCGGGCGGCCTGACGGTGCAGGGCGCGACGGGGCTCACGCTGTCGGGCGCGATCTCGGGCGGCGGCGCGTTGACGAAGAACGGCGGCGGCACGCTGACGCTCACGGGCGCGGACACGTACACGGGCGGCACGACGATCAATGCGGGCACGCTTGCCTTGGGCGCGGGCGGCAGCCTCGCGGCGGCGGGCTCGGTGAATCTTGCCGGCGCGGGCGTGGGCTTCGACATTAGCGGCGCGACGGGCAGCCAGACGATCGGCGGCCTGTCCGGTGTCGCCGGAACGACGGTCGCGCTCGGCGGCAACGGGCTGACGCTCGCGGGCAGCGGCGGCACGACGTTCGGCGGGACGATCGGCGGCACCGGCGGCCTGACGCTCGCCGGCACCGGCACGCAGGCGCTGACCGGCAGCAACACGTATTCGGGCGGCACGACGCTCGCGGGCGGCACGGTCGCGCTCGGCGGCAGCGGCGCGCTCGGCACGGGGGCGGTGACGGTCGCCGCGCCGACGACGATCGCCGCGACGGCCGCCGTGAACCTGTCGAACGCGGTCGCGCTCAACTCGACCGCGACGATCGGCGGCACGCGGAGCCTGACGCTGTCGGGCCCCGTGTCGGGGGCGGGCGGCCTCGTGATGAACGGCTCGTCGACGCTCACGCTCGTCGGCGCGAACACGTACGCGGGCGGCACGACGGTCGACGCGGGCACGGTCGTCGTCGGCAACGGCGGCGCGCTCGGCACGGGCGGCCTCACGGTGAACGGCGGCAGCGTGTCGCTCGGCGGCTCGAACGTGACGCTGCCGACGCTGAACGGCGCGGCGGGCGGCACGATCGACACCGGCGCCGGCAGCCTCGCCGTGACGGGCGGCGGCAGCTTCGGCGGCGCGCTGACGGGCGGCGGCTCGCTCGCGGTGTCGGGCGGCGCGCCGCTCACGCTGACGGGCGCGAACACGTTCACGGGCGGCACGACGATCGCGAGCGGCGGCACGCTGCAGATCGGCAACGGCGGAACGACGGGCAGCCTCGCGGGCAACGTCGCCGACAACGGCGCGCTCGTCTTCGACGAAGCGGCCAACGTCACGTACGGTGGCGCGATTTCCGGGTCGGGCTCGCTCACGCAGGCGGGCAGCGGCGTGCTGACGCTGACGGGCGCGAGCACGCTCGCCGGGCCGACGACGGTCGCGGCGGGCACGCTCGCCGTCGACGGCTCGCTCGCGAATTCGACGGTGAGTGTGCGCAACGGCGCGACGGTGACGGGCACGGGCACGCTCGGCGGGCTCGTGGTCGCGAGCGGCGGCACCGCGTCGCTGCCGCAGCCGGGGCAGGTGCTCAACGTGGCGGGCAACGTGACGTTCCAGGCGGGCTCGACGCTGCAGGTCGCCGCGAATCCGCAGCAAAGCGGCAGCCTCGCGGCGACGGGCTCGGCGACGCTGAACGGCGGCACCGTGCAGGTGCTCGCGAGCCAGGCGAACTATCAGGCGAACACGACCTACACGATCCTGAGCGCTGGCGCGGGCGTGCAAGGCCAGTTCGCCGGCGTGAACGCGACGTACGCGTTCGTCACGCCGACGCTCGCCTACGACGCGAACCACGTGTTCCTGCGGCTCGCGCCGAACGCGACGCCGTTCACGTCGGTTGCGGCGACGCAGAACCAGACGGCCGCCGCGGGCGCGCTCGGCACGCTCGGCGCGGGCAATCCGCTGTTCGACACCGTGCTCGTCACCGATGCGCCGACCGCGCGCAGCGCGTTTTCGCAGCTCGACGGCGAACTGCAGGCGAGCATGAAGAGCATGTTGTTGACCGACAGCCGCTACGTGCGCGACGCGGTGACGGACCGTGTGCGCCAGGGGCTCGCGCCGGGCTCGGGGCCGCTCGCGGCGCTGTCGTCGGGCGGGGCCGCGCTGTGCGACGACGCGGGCGGCGGCGCGCCGCGCCAGGACGCGACGCCGCCCGAGCGGCGGCTCGGCTCGCGCGAAAGCTGCGTCGGCGGCACGCCGTATCGGCCGGTGGTCTGGGGGCAGGCGTTCGGCGGCCGCAGCCGGCTCGCGAGCGACGGCAATGCGTCGACGCTCAACCGCAGCATGACGGGCTTCATCGCCGGTGCGGACGTCGCGCTGAACGACCGCTGGCGCGCGGGCGCCGCGGCGGGCCTCACGCACAGCTCGCTCGACAACGACCTGAATTCGTCGGCCTCGCTGAACAGCTACTACGTCGCGCTCTACGGCGGCGCACAGTACGGCGCGTGGGGCGTGCGCGGGGGCGCGGTGTACACGTGGTACCGGATCGACACGGACCGCTCGCCCGCGTTCGCCGCCTTCCGCGATCACGATTCGGCCGGCTACGACGCGAATTCGGGCCAAGTGTTCGGCGAGGTGGGCTATGCGATTCCGGTGGGACGCTTCGCGCTCGAGCCGTTCGCGGGGCTCGCGTACGTGAGCCTGCATACCGACGGCTATCAGGAGAGCGGCGGCGCGGCCGCGCTGAAGGGCGACGCGGACACGAGCAACGTCGCGTTCTCGACGCTCGGCGTGCGCGCGGCGACGGAGCTCGGCGTGCTCGCGAAGGGCACGCTGAGCGCGCGCGCGATGGCCGGCTGGCGGCACGCGTTCGGCAGCGCGCGGCCGACGTCGACGCTCGCGTTCGCGGCCGGCGGCTCGTCGTTCCAGGTCGCGGGCGTGCCGATCGCGCGCGACAGCGCGGTGCTCGAGCTCGGCATCGACGCGAGCGTCACGAAGAACCTGACGCTCGGCGTGTCGTACAGCGGGCAGTACGGCAGCGGCGTGCGCGACAACGCGGTGCTCGGCAACGCGCTGTGGCGGTTCTGATGCGCGCGTGACGCGCGCCGCGCGGGAAGGGCGAACGGCAGCGCGCCGCGCTGCCCGGCCGTTCGCGTTTCGACGATATCCCGGCGATGGGGCGTTCGACGAAATGCGCGGGCGGCGCTTGCCGGAAAACGTCCACCGGGAATATCCCGCCCGCTCTCACGCTCATTGGACAGGTGCCGATGCGCCGCTTTCGTTTTTGCCCAGTCCAGACAGGCGAACGGGACGGTTAGACCCACGCCGCTCCACATTCAAGCCTCGGCGCATATCGGCCGACAACGGATACGACAGCCGCGAGCGGGCCGAACTGATCGAACGCCGGGGCAGTAAAGCGGTGCAGTAAAGCGGTGAATCCGCCGCGAAGTTGCCGGCGACCGCGGGCATACGACAAAGCCCGCTACCGGCTACGCAATCGCATCGAGCGCGGCTTTGCCCGCTGATTTGCGCGCGTCAGGCAATGGAGGCGCGTTGCGGCACGCTACGTCCGCAAGCCGGTCAACTTCCTGGCAACCATTCAGTTGGCTTCCGTCATGCCATGGCTGCAGTGAATGTCGATTCAGCCTAGAAGTTTCATGGGGCGAGCAAGCGAATAAGGCTGCATGGATTCGATTTTCAGATTGCGAATCCGAGTTTTGCAATTAGCGGGTAATTTGATTTTTATAGGCTGTGATGATTTAACTGGATTTGAAAACCGTTTCCGCTATTATGCTTCATGTGTTTGTTTTCGATGCTGTATTTTCATTATTCTCGCCGTGGGCCATCACTTCCCCCTCCGGAAGCTTTGCGCTCAGCAAGGGTAACAACCACGCATTGATTTCTCCTTCAATGTGCAAAGCGATCCGGGAGACAAGAGCCATGTCTTCCCGGCTCGGCAATTTGGGTTTGAAACGGAACCCGAGGGGTATCTTGGTTTGCAACGAGTAGCAGGAGCGCGAAAGATTATCTTTTTCATCCGGGGCGCGACCATATCCGTTGCGTTGATGCAAGGATTTGTCGCGAGGCATGCGGTGTCGAGCGAGCCGGACAGCATGTGATCGCCCTTTTCTGACTGGCGGCCGGGGGCGCGCCTGCGGATTCCGGCTTGAAAATGTCGGAGGAACCGGATCTTGGTGAGAAGTATCGATCACTGATCTCGCGGCCGACGATCACTGGGGTTGTGCACTATCGTGCGGGCAATCGGGTCACTGACCAGTCACGACTTGTGCCCCCTGAATCTCTTCCGCCGCGCACGGGCGTGGGAGTCTTCACGAACGAATCGAAGGAGCCGTCTGATGAACAACGAAATGACGCCGACGCACGTGTGGCGCGTCGTCCTTGCCGCCGCACTGACGTTTCTCGCGGGCGCATGCACAGGGGGGAGGGCGGACATGACCTCCGAGGCGGCACCGAACGTCGCGTGTGCGTCGGACGACGTGACGCCGAAGCGGCAATTTCGCGCGTTCTGGATCGCGTCGGTGGCGAACATTGACTGGCCTTCCCGGGAGGGGCTCACGCTCGTCGAACAGCAAGACGAACTGCGAAAGTGGCTCGACGACGCTGTCCGGCTGAATTTCAACGCGGTGATCCTGCAGGTGCGGCCGGTATCGGACGCGTTCTGGCCGTCACCTTTCGCGCCGTGGTCTGAATTCCTCACCGGCACGCAGGGCGTAGATCCCGGCTACGACCCGCTCGCGTTCGCGGTCGCCGAGGCGCATCGGCGCAATCTCGAACTGCACGCATGGTTCAATCCTTATCGGGCGACGAGAAACACCCGTCTCGACGCGCTTGCGCCGATGCATCCGGCGCGTCTGCATCCTGACTGGCTCGTGCGTTACGGTGGGCAATTCTATTTCGATCCCGGTATGCCCGCCGCCCGCGAGCACATCGTCAGCGCCATCATGGACGCGGTCGACCGCTACGACGTTGACGGTGTCCATCTCGACGACTTCTTTTATCCGTATCCGATCGCGGGTCAGACGTTCGACGATGCCGCGACATACGGACAATACGGCGGAGGGTTCGCGACGCTTGCCGACTGGCGCCGTCATAATGTGGACGTGTTCGTCGAAACGCTCGCGCAACGCATCAAGGCGGCGAAACCGTGGGTCAAGTTCGGCATCTCGCCGTTCGCGGTGTGGCGCAACGCGCTCACCGATCCGCAGGGCTCGCAAACATCGGCCGGCGCGCAAACGTACGACGATCTATACGCCGATACGCGCCGCTGGCTCCGCGAGAACTGGGTCGATTACATCGCGCCGCAAGTCTATTGGGCGCAAGGCTTTCCGGTCGCGGACTACGACAAGGTCGTGCCGTGGTGGGTGGAGCAGGCCCGGATGTCCCGCGCGCATCTCTATATCGGCCAGGCGGCTTACAAGGTCGGCATATCGGAGCAATCTCCCGGATGGTCCGATCCCGGCGAGCTCGACAATCATCTTGCGTTCAATTGCAAGCTTCCCGAAGTGAAAGGCGATATCTATTTCTCCGCGAAAGACGTCCGCGCGGATCGCCTCGGCTCGATGTCGCAACTCGTTCGCAAGTGGTATTCGCGTCCCGCGCTCGTGCCGACCATGCCGTGGCTCAAAGCGACGCCGCCGCTCGCGGTGAATGGCCTGCGCGTTGAGCGGACTCCGGACGGCGTGCGGTTGAGATGGCAAGCCGGCTCGGCCGACACGGTGTCGTATGCGATCTATCGCCACGAACGGCCGCGGTGCGATGCGTGTCGGGACATCGACGCACGGCATCTGGTCGCAACCGTCAGAGGAACCGATTATCTCGACGCGAAGGCAAGCGTCGATCACGAATACATGTACTCGGTCACGGCGCTGGACCGTGTCTGGAACGAGAGCGCGCCAGTCGCCACGAAACCGATCCCCGCGCTTTGACGTTGACGGCAGCGCTCGTCAGGGCGCCGTCAAGTTGCTGGCACACGGATCATTCGTGGGCTGACAAGTCGGGTAGTCGTCCGATTCGTGCGAAATCCGGCGGCCAGCACCGCGGATGAATTTCAAAATCAGGGAACGTGCTTTGCCGGGAGCGCGGCAATGAGTCGCTCAGGCGCGACCGTGCGCGGCAACACGCCGGCTGCCCCGCTCGCCTGAGGGGCGACTGGGGCAATTCAACCGCAACCCGGCAGCCAGTTGCATGCGAGGCTCTTTTCGACAGCGCTCCGGTCGTCAAAACGAGGCGCTTTTCGACAGTCTGATTGCGCAGCATTCGCTCGGGCTGCTCGCGCTTGTCATGCCGTGTGAATCGAATTTTCGCGGGATCGGCCGACGCAAGCCCCGGTCGCCGGGGCGCGCGCGCCGCGAATGCGTCGAGCCGCCGCTTCGTCGCGAACCTCGAGCCTGGCCCTTCGATGGCGCATGTGAGTCGTCATTCGGGTGAACCGACCCTGACAACGCTGCGCGTCCGGTGCGTTCTGTCCTATCCTGTGCGGAAAACGCGGCACGCCGGGTGCGCCGCGTCCCCCCCAGGAGTTCCGATGCCGAGGCAAGCCGATTCCTCTTCCCCGCGCGCGCCGCAGGCCGCGTCTTCATCCTCGTCCGCGCCCGCCGCACCGGCACCGGCGCGGCCGGCGCCGTCCGCCCCCGCGTTCATCGCGCCCGAGTCCGACACGCAGAAGGCCGTGCGCGGCAGCCAGTTCGTGCTGAAGGCGGGCGACGCGTTCGTCGTGAGCGACGCGCTCGGCGACATCGGCGGCAGCGACGACGGCCTGTTCGTCGACGACATGCGTATGCTGTCGCAATGGCGGCTCACGTTCGGCGGCCGCGCGCCGTCGCTGCTGTCGGGCGCGACGAGCGCGGACAACGCGTCGTTCACCGCGCACCTGACGAACCGTCCGCTGCCGCCGCTCGGCGGCCGCGAGACGCCCGAGGGCGTGATCCACATCGAGCGGATGCGCGTGCTCGCCGACGACGTGCTGTACGAGGCGCTCACGCTGACGAACTACGGCACGAGCGACGCCGAGGTGCCGCTGTCGGTGTCGTTCGGCGCGGACTTCAAGGACATGTTCGAAGTGCGCGGAACGCGGCGCGATCGGCGCGGCGTGATCGCGCCGCCGTGCGTCGAGGCGGGCGCGGTCAGGCTGCGCTACGACGGGCTCGACGCGGTCGAGCGCGGCGTGCGGATCGGCTTCGATCCGACGCCCGACACGCTCTCGGTCGATCGCGCCGACTACACGCTGACGATCGCCGCGCAGGCGTGCGTGTCGCTGTATCTGACGGTCGAGGCGCGCGTCGGCGCCGCGCACGCGAGCGGCGACGCGTTCGCGCAGCAGCCGTGCATCGCGGCGGGGCGCGGCGCGCTGCGCAAGGCGCTTGCCGCCGTGCACCGCGCGATGCGCGAGCGGCGCCGCACGATGGCGCGCGTGCACACGAGCAATCCGCTCTTCAACGCGTGGCTCGACCGCTCGCTCGCTGACCTCGGCTTGCTGACGACATCGCTCGAATCCGGCCCGTATCCGTATGCGGGCATCCCGTGGTTCTCGACGCCGTTCGGCCGCGACGCGGTGATCACGTCGCTGCAGATGCTGTGGCTGCAGCCGTCGCTCGCGCGCGGCGTGCTGCGGTTTCTCGCCGAGCATCAGGCGCGCGAGACGGCGGCGTTCCGCGACGCGGAGCCGGGCAAGATCATGCACGAGTTCCGCAAGAGCGAGATGGCGGCCACGGGCGAAGTGCCGTTCGCGCTCTACTACGGCGGCGTCGACACCACGCCGCTGTTCGTCGTGCTCGCGGGCGCGTATCTCGAGCACACCGACGACGAATCGCTGATCGACGAGCTGTGGCCGGCGCTCGAGCGCGCCGCGCAATGGGTGATGAGCGTCTGCGACCGCAACCCGCGCGGCTTGCTCGACTATCAGCGCACGTCCGCGCGCGGCCTCGCGAACCAGGGCTGGAAGGACAGCCAGGATTCGGTGTTCCATGCGGACGGCCGTTTTCCGGCCGGGCCGATCGCGCTCGTCGAAGTGCAGGCGTACGCGTGCGCGGCGTTCGACGCGATGTCGGCGTTCTCGCGCCGGCGCGGCCATGCGGCCGACACCGTGCGCTACGCGCAACGCGCGAAGGCGCTGCGCGAGCAGGTCGAGACGCTGTTCTGGATGCCGGAGGCGGGCTTCTACGGGATCGCGGTCGACGGCCACGGCGAGCTGTGCCGCGTGCTCGCGTCGAACGCCGCGCATCTGCTCGCGTTCGGCCTGCCCGAGCAGAGCCGCGGCGAATCGGTCGCGCGCGTGCTCGGCTCGACGCTCTTCAGAACCGGCTGGGGCGTGCGCACGCTCGCGGCGGGGCAGCCGCGCTTCAACCCGATGGCGTACCACAACGGCTCGATCTGGCCGCACGACAACGCGTTCGTCGCGCGCGGCCTCGCGCGCTACGGCGACAAGCGCTCGGTGCTCGATCTGCTGCGCGCGCTGTTCGAGGCCGCGGTGAGCTTCGACATGCGGCTGCCCGAGCTTTTCTGCGGTTTTCCGCGCCGGCCCGGCGAGCCGCCGACCGCGTATCCGGTCGCGTGCCTGCCGCAGGCGTGGGCGGCGGGCGCGCCGTTCATGATGCTGCAGGCGTGCCTCGGCATCTCGGTCGACGCGGCGCGGCGCGAAGTGCGCATCGAGCGGCCGGATCTGCCGGAAGGCGTCGACTGGTTGCGCGTCGACGATTTGCGCGTCGGCGACGACGGCGTGTCGCTCACGTTCCGGCGCGTCGAAGGGCAGGTGGTCGCGGCGGCGGAGCCGAGCGGCGTGCGCGTCGTCACGGTGCTGTGAAGATTGCGCTCGCTCGCGTCGGGCGCGCGGCGCTCGCCATACAATGACGGCATCGATCCACGATTCGCAACGAGCCGATAGACGGGAGGCATCATCATGACGAACGAGAAGCCGGACGAAGCGCGCCGGCAAGACGATCAGCCGAAGCTCGAGCAGTTCGAGGCGGCCGTCGATCACCTGCACGAGTCGATCCAGTCGCAGAGCATCGCGGCCGGCGCGGCGAAAGGCATCCTGTTCAGCCTGATCGAGACGCTCGGCGCGCTCGTCGGCGATCCCGACCTGCCGGAGCATGCGCGCTCCGGCTACGAGGCGCTGCGCGACAAGGCGAGCGAGCTGAAGGCGAACCTCGAGAAGCGCTGACGCGACGCGCGCGGCCGGTGCCCGCTTATTGCCGCGGCGCGGAAAGCGCCGTGCTTTCAAGGGCTTGGCGCGCGCGTGCGCAGGATATCCACATATTTGTCGACAGAAATTGTTGATAACCCGCGGCGGCGGGCCGCGCGAAGCGGCTGCCCGTTTCTTCCGCGTTATCCGCTGCGTGCGCAGCATGCGCGGCCCGGCCGACCGGCCGGATGCGATTGATCGACGCGCTTTCCGGCATCGTGTGCGATGCCGCGTCGACGCCGGCGCGCGCCGGCTGCGGCCGGCCGTTCACCTTACGGGAAAAATTTTTGCGGCGCATGTCGAATTCCGCCCGCTTCGTTCGTCGTGGCGATAGAGCGCCTCCGCGCAAGCGGCGCGCTCGATCGATGAAACCATTCGAAGCCAAGGAGCCGCGATCATGCCTGATGCAGTCAAACCGATCCCCGAGGGGATGCATTCGCTCACCCCTCATCTGATCTGCGACGGCGCCGCCGCCGCGATCGAGTTCTACAAGAAGGCGTTCGACGCCGTCGAAATCACGCGGCTGCCGTCGCGCGAGGCCGGCCGGCTGATGCATGCAGCCGTCAGGATCGGCGATTCGACGCTGATGCTCGTCGACGAGATGGGGAGCTGCGGCGCGCTCGGGCCGAAAGCGCTGAAAGGCTCGCCCGTGTTCATTCATCTGTACGTGCCGGACGTCGACGCGGTGATCGCGCGCGCGGTGGAGGCGGGCGCGAAGCTGACGATGCCCGCGGCCGACATGTTCTGGGGCGACCGCTACGGCCAGATCGAGGACCCGTTCGGCCATCGCTGGTCGGTCGCGACGCACAAGCGCGACTTGACTCCCGAGCAGATCCGCGAGGGGATGGAGCAATGCGTGCCGCCCGCGCGGTGAGCGCGGTGGCCGGCGCGTGAGGTTCGTGAGGTTCGTGAGGCGCGCGACGCGCGTGCGCCGGCCGGGCGAACGCATGACGCGGCGCGGGCGGCGTGCGCCCTGCCGCGCGTTTTTTTCGACGGGCGGCGTGCGCGCGTCGCGCGCCCACTCGACCGAGGAGGAACGCAATGAGCTTGAAGTTCTATGGGCATCCGTTCTCGTTGTATTGCCAGAAGGTGCTGGTCGCGCTGTACGAGTACGACTTGCCGTTCGAGTGGCGGCTGCTCGCGGGCGACACGCCGGACGCGAACGCCGAATTCGCCGCGCGGTGGCCGCTCAAGCACATGCCGATGATCGTCGACGGCGAGCGCACGGTCGTCGAGTCGACGATCATCGTCGAGTACCTGGGCCTGCGGCGCCCGGCGAACGCGCGGCTGTTGCCCGCCGACGCCGGCTTGGCGCTCGACGTGCGCATGATGGACCGCTTCTTCGACTGCTACGTGTCGACGCCGCTGCAGAAGATCGTGTTCGACGCGCTGCGGCCGCAGGCCGAGCGCGATCCGCGCGGCGTCGCCGATGCGCGCCGGATGCTCGGCACGTCGTATGCGTGGCTCGAACGCGCGCTCGAGGGCCGCGACTGGGCGGCGGGCGGCGCGTTCAGTCTTGCCGACTGTTCGGCCGCGCCGTCGCTGTTCTACGCGGACTGGACGCATCCGATCGATGCGTCGCTGCAGCGCGTGATCGCGTATCGCAAGCGGCTGCTCGCGCGGCCGTCGTTCGCGCGCGCGCTCGACGAGGCGCGTCCGTATCGGCACCTGTTCCCGCTCGGCGCGCCCGACCGGGATTGAATCGTTCGATCGACAGGAGACTGACATGACAGTGAGTTCCACGCTGACGCCCGCCGCCGAGCTCGTGAAGCGCAACACGACGCGCTGGCCGAACGAGAGCGACGCATACCGTCGCGCGCGCGACGCGCTGCTCGTCGAGGAGATCGAGTTGCGCCGGCACGTCGAGCGCGTCGCCGCGCTGCGGCGCACGCTGCCGCCGGGCGGCGAGGTGACGGGCGATTATCGCTTCGAAGGCGAACGCGGGCCGTGCGGCTTCGCCGGCCTGTTCGGCGACAAGGCGACGCTCGTCGTCTACAGCTACATGTTCGGGCCGCAGCGAGAGCGGCCGTGCCCGATGTGCACGTCGCTCCTCGGCGCATGGAACGGCGAGGCGCGCGATGTCGAGCAGCGCGTCGCGCTCGCGGTCGTCGCGCGCTCGCCGATCGAGCGGCTCGTCGCGTTCAAGCGCGAGCGCGGCTGGCGCGATCTCAAGCTGTATTGCGATCTCGACGGCCGGTACAGCCAGGACTATCACGCGATCGGCGCAGACGGCGGCGAAGATCCGGCGATCAACGTGTTCACGCGCCGCGACGGCGCGATCCGCCATTTCTGGAGCGGCGAGCTGGGCGGCTGGAGCGTGGACCCGGGGCAGGACCCGCGCGGCGCGCCCGATCCGATGCCGCTATGGACGATCCTCGACATGACGCCGGAAGGGCGCGGCGTCGACTGGTATCCGAAGCTCGATTATCCGGTGTGAGCGACGCGCGCGTCATCGCGGGCGCGAGGTCAGGGCGGCGGCCGACGCGAAGGCGCGCGACGGCCGCCGCGTGCGCGAGCGGTCGCTCGCAAGTTCGCGCGAGCCGGCGCGCGTGAGCGCTTTCGTTGCCATTTCCCGGGCTGCGTCGCCGACGCTTCGCGACGGTTTGTGCCGACGGTACGACGATTCCGGAAAAATGTCGATATATCAATTGTTTGGCGCTGAGTTCGCCGAGATATCCACAAGCTTGCGCACAAAATCTGTGGAAAACCCTAATGTCGAGAATGCATTGTGGATTGTTTTGTCGCGCGGGCGCTTGCGCCGTGACGAGTCGGCGCGGCGCGACGCGCATGCATGCGCATGCGGCGAACCGATTTCCGTCGCCGTGCCGCAGTTCTGACTGCTCGGCGAAAGTGTCGTCGGATCAATGTGTTGTGCGCCCGATGCTCAGGATGTCCACAAGCTTGCCAACAAAAATTGTGGACAAGGCCCGACTTCAGATCGCGCATCGAAGATTCGCCGAATGCCGAGCGCATCGCTCGATATCGCGCGTTGAAATGCCGGATGTTGATGGTCCGCACGGGCGCGAACATGGCGCGCTCGTGCCGCTTGTTTGGTGCGTACGAGAAAACGTCGGCGGATCAATGAGTTGACTGTCGGATGCCCAGCCTATCCACAAGCTTGCCAACAAAAAATGTGGAAAAGGCCGCGATGCGATCGCGTTCGCCGACGCGATGGCGCGATTGTCGAACCCCGGCCGCGACGCCGCGCCGATCTGCGCGAAAAGGGGTATGCCGACGCCATGTGCCGCTTCATTGACATGCGGAGAAAAGTGTCGCTGGATCAATGGCTTGAGAATCGGATGCTCAGGATGTCCACAAGCTTGGCCACAAAAATTGTGGAAAAGGCGATGCGGAAGCGCTGCCGGAGATGCGGCGGCCCGGCTGCTCAAGCCGGCATGGGCGAACGGGGGTTCGACCGGCGGCTCGCATGCGATGAACTTGCGTGCGCTGCTTCTTTGTCGCCCTGTTCGTGAAAATGTCGCAGGATCAATTGCTTGGGCGGCGGATGCTCAGGATATCCACACGCTTGACCACAAAAATTGTGGAAAAGCGGCTCGGCCATCGAGCATGTCGAATGGCCGGACGGCGCGAGGCAGTGCGCGAGTTGCACGCGCGAAGACGTCAAAGGCCGTTGGCGACAGCGCGATTCCGTACGTGCCGCCGCTTGCCTGAGCTGCTCGACAAAAGTCCAATGGATCAACGAGTTGATCGCGGCGCACCCCGGATCTCCACAAGCTTGCCAACAAAAATTGTGGAAAACGACGGCGCATTTCTTATGGGCGATTTCGGTGAACGGATGTTCATATGTCGCGAAGCCGACGTGAGCAGCTCTGCGCACAGGCAACGCCGCATGCCGCGTACGTGCGCGCGTAGGCGCAGCGTGCCGCATTCGTGACACCTTTGGGAAAACGCTGCCGCATCAATGACTTGATCGCCGGATGCTCAGGATGTCCACAAGCTTGCCAACAAAAAATGTGGACAAGGACGTGGCGTTCGGCGCGCGATGATCGTGCGGTTCGCGTGATGAATTGGGTGATTCGCCGATTCAGTGGTTTACCCACTCACTGGTTTGCCGATCTGCCGACAAACCGACAAACCGATCCGCCGCCCCACCAAGCAGCGCACGTGCCGACCGCAAAGAACACGCCACCTCCGCCGGGCGTCGACGCGCAACCGAGCCGGCCGCCGCGCCCGCGTGCCGCGCCGCTCACGCCCGCGGCTTCGCGCCGAAGCGTACCGTCACCGTCAACCCGCGCCCGTCGGCGCCGCTCGCGAGCGACACCTCCGCGCGATGCTGCTCGGCGATGCGCTTGACGATCGACAGCCCGAGCCCGCTGCCCGACGCCGACACGAGCTGCGCGCCGCCGCCGCGATAGAAGCGCTCCCACACGCGCGGACGATCGGCCACCGGAATGCCGGGGCCGTTGTCGCGCACTTCGAGCGCGGGCGCGCCGCCGGCGTCGGCGCGCGCTTCGACGTCGACGCGCGCGCCCGCGCCCGCATAGCGGATCGCGTTGTCGACGAGATTGTTGAGCAGCACGCGCAGCGTGTCGGCGTTGCCTTGCACGCGCACGGGCGCCGTGCCGACCGCGCCGAGATCGACATGCTGCGCGCTCGCGACGCGCGAGCGCTCGGCGACGACCGAGCGGCACAACGCGGCGAGATCGACGTCGGCGAACGTCGCCGATTGCGCATCGGGCTCGAGGCGCGCGAGCGTGAGCAACTGCTCGGCGAGATGCGACAGGCGCGTCGTGGCGGCCTGGATCTGCGCGAGGATGCGCGCGCGCTCGTCGGCGCTCGCCGTGCGTTGCAGCAGCTGCGTCTGGATCGACAGGCCCATGATCGGCGTGCGCAATTCATGCGCGGCGTCCGCGATGAAGTTCCGCTGCAGCGTGAACGAGCGGTCGAGCCGGGCGAGCAGATCGTTGATCTCGGACGCGAGCGGCTGCGCTTCGGTCGGCACGGTCGTGATGTCGAGCTGGTCGAGGTGATTCGCATGACGGCGCTTCAGGCCCGCGGCAATCGCGCCGAGCGGCCGCAGCCCGTAACCGATGCCGAGCCACAGCCCGACCGCGAGCAGCGGCAGCAGCGACAGCACCGGCCAGAGCAGATGCACGGCGATGCCCGCGATCGCCTCCCAGCGCGCCTGGCGCGGCTGCGCGACGCGGATCGTGGTGCCCGCGCTCTCGCGCACGTACGTGTGCCAGCGCTGGCCGCCCGCGTCGAGCGCCACGAAGCCGGCCGCAGCGGGCGGCGGCAGCTGCGTTGCCGGATCGGTCGTGAATTGGAGCTGGCCGCCGCGCCATACTTGCAGCAGCACGTCGTCGGAATCGTAATCGGCCGGGTGGCGCTTGCCGAGCTTGTCGCGCCCCTCGATCGACAGCTTGCCGCTGTCGTCGACCTGAATCTGCTTCGACATGCTGCGCATCTGATCGTCGAGCAGATCGTCGAGCTCGCGCAGCGCGCCCCAGTAGGTGCCCGTGCTCGCGAGCACGCCGACGACGCACGCGGCGGGCAGCAGCCACATCAGCAGCCGGCCGCGCAGCGATGCGGTGAGCCGGCGCGCGAAGCCGCGCGGCGCGCCCGTCATGCGCCGTCTCCGATCCGGTAGCCGACGCCGCGCACCGTGAGGATCGTGTCGTGGCCGAGCTTCTTGCGCAGGTTGTGGATGTGGACCTGCACCGCGTTGCTCTCGATTTCCTCGCCCCAGCTGTACAGCCGCTCCTCGAACTGCTCGCGCGAGATCACCGCGCCCGGCTCGCGCATCAGCTCGTGCAGCAGCACGAATTCCTTCGGCGACAGCGCGACTTCCTCGTCGCCGCGCCACACCTGATGGCGCGCCGGATCGAGCCGCAGCACGCCCGCCGCGAGCACCGTCTGCGCGCGCCCCGTCTGGCGGCGGTTCACCGCGCGGATGCGCGCGAGCAACTCTTCGAGCGCGAACGGCTTGACGAGATAGTCGTCGGCGCCGCAGTCGAGCCCGGCGATCCGGTCGGGCAGCGCGTCGCGCGCGGTGATCACGATCACGGGCAGCGCGTCGTCGCGGCGCCGCAGCGCGGCGAGCACCGCGAGGCCGTCCTTGTCCGGCAGGCCGAGGTCGAGCAGCAGCAGCCCGTACGGCGTCGTGCGCAGCGCGAGCGACGCCGCGTCGCCGTTCTGCACCCAGTCGACCGCGAAGCCTTCCTGTTTCAGTCCTTGTTCGAGCCCGCTGCCGATGAGCGGATCGTCTTCGACGAGCAATACGCGCATGTTTCGAGATTCCGTCAGAGCGCGGCGCGCGCGTGCGCGTGCATGCCGCTTGCGGGAATGATAAGCGCTCGATGCTTAGCGGCGGCTTAAAGCGTCGGGAAATGCGGAGCGCGACGCGATGGGGCGGGCGACGGCGGGCGCGGGTGAGCCTAGATGGTCGTAGATGGGCGATTTGGTGCGCGACGGCGCGAATCGCCGGCGCAGCGATGGATCGGCGC
Source organism: Burkholderia savannae (assembly GCF_001524445.2). Classification (NCBI taxonomy): domain Bacteria; kingdom Pseudomonadati; phylum Pseudomonadota; class Betaproteobacteria; order Burkholderiales; family Burkholderiaceae; genus Burkholderia; species Burkholderia savannae. The sequence continues at coordinate 1,253,317 of NZ_CP013418.1, read as the reverse complement.
GCGTCGATCGAAGATTTGGGGATCGGGGCTTGAAGGCGCGCTGAAACGAGGGAGTCGCAAGGGAATGTGATGACGACATTGATGAAGTCCCCGAATGAAGTCCTCGAATGGGACGATCGGCGAGACATCGAAACGGCGAAGAAGCGGTGAATCGAGGTGGGGCAACGATCGCGGGACCGAATGAATCGACGGGTGAAACTTCGCCGGATCGAAGCGGGCGGCGAGGATCGTTGAGATTGGAATTATTGAAGGAGATCAGAAGATCGGATGACTCGAAGGCCCGAAGGTCCGAAGGCCCCAAAGCCTCAAAGCCTCAAAGCCCCAAAGCCCCAAAGCCCCAAAGCCCAAAGGCCCAAAGGCCCAAAGGCCCAAAGGCCCGAAGATCGAAAAATCTGACGATCGGAAGGATCGGAAGGATCGGAAGGATCGGAAGGATCGGAAAGATCGGAAAGATCGGAAAGATCGGAAAGATCGGAAAGATCGGAAAGATCGGAAAGATCGGAAAGATCGGAAAGATCGGAAAGATCGGAAAGCGCGTCATCCATCGCATCTTCTGCAAGCATGGCGGGCCGGCCCGACAATGCGCGCGCGAATCCGAATCACGGCGCGCTGCCGGGCAGGTCGCGGCGAACTTGGCCCCGGCCCCATCTCGCGCCGCCCGGCATTCGCAGGCATCGACCGCGCAATGCGGGTGATACCATGGCCGATCGACTTTTTCCCCGACCACGATGCCCGCCGATTTCGATGAACTCGCGTCCCTGATCCGGGCGCAATTTTCCGAGCTGAGCCCGCAATTCCAGGTGGGCGCGGCGTTCCTGCTCGATCATCCCGACGAGGTGGCCGTGTCGTCGATGCGCAAGGTCGCGCAGCGCGCGAACGTGCAGCCGGCGTCGCTCGTGCGGCTCGCGCAGCAATTCGGCTTTCCGGGCTGGAACGAGCTGCGCGATCTGTTCGTCGCGCGCGTGCGCACGCGGCCGCAGCCGCTCACGCAGCGCGCGCGTTCGCTCGTGAAGCCGAACGCGAAGGCCTCGCTCGCGGCCGATCTGCTCGCCGCGCAGCGGCACAACCTCGAGGCGAGCGCCGCGCAGAACGCGCAGGCGCTCGCCGAGGCGGCGAAGCTGATGCGCAAGGCCGCGCACGTGCATGTCGCGGGCTTCCGGTCGTGCTATCCGGTCGCGTTCGGCCTTGTCTACGGCTATCGGCTGTTCCGGCCGACGGTGTCGCTGCTGACAGGCGTGGCGGGCTCGCTCGACATGGAGCTGCGGACGATCGCGAAGAACAGCGTGACCGTCGTCGTCAGCTTTGCGCCGTATTCGGCCGAGGCGACGCGCGTCGCTCAGGCGGCGCGCGTGCAGGGCGGCAAGATCGTCGCGATCACCGACAGCGCGGTGTCGCCGATCGCGCTGCACGCCGACGCGCAACTGATCTTCACGCACGACAGCCCGTCGTTCTTCCCGTCGCTCGTCGCCGCGCATGCGCTGGTGGAAGCGCTCGTCGCGCAATTGCTCGCGCTCGAAGGCGGCGACGCGATCGCGGCGCTCGAGCAGGCCGAGGCGGAGCTGCACGCAAAGGGCGCATACGTCGTCTGAGTGCGGCGCCGCATTCGCGCGGATTGCAAAAGTCTTTCAAGCCGCCATATCCGGAGCATGCCGTTTACTCCCGGCGCATTCGATGATAAATCTGCTCCGCAATTGGAAACGTTTCCACGTATCGATGCGCTGAATTAGATTGGCGGCGATTGTTGCATTGCAAATGAAATTGCGGCGCAACACGCCGCCAAGGCCGCTCTGGCGCGCTGTCGAGCGGCCAAGGTCGCGTAACGATGCCGCCACTTATTAACCCGATTCGAAAAAAAGTTTTAATGGCGACTTGCCGGCTATTCAGTCGATTGCTAATCTGCGGGAGATGAACGAATAGCTGGATCGAAGATCCGGAAAAATGAATAAATAAATTATTTCCGAAAAAGGGCCACCATGATGACTTACCGTGATACGCATACCACTTCCTTTCGGGTCGGCGACGTCGTGACGCTCAAGACGGGCGGTCCACGCATGACGGTGACGTACGCCGGCCCGGTCGTGTTCGACACGGGCGAATGGGTGATCTGCCAATGGTTCGACGAGCACGGCGAATTCCGCCAGGAGATGTTTCCGAACGAGACCGTCGTGCTCGAGCCGCGGACGATTTCGGCGGGGCTCGCGCGGATGCGCTCGCAGTCGGTGCGCGGCGGTATGCAGGCGTGACGCGGGATCGCGCGTCCGAGCGTCAAGCATTCGTCAGGAAAACGGCGCACGCGTGAGCGCCGAACGCTGCGCCGCGGCCCGAACGGGCGCGCGGCGTAGTCGCATGTGCGGGTGGGTGCCGCTGCGTTGCCGCTCAGGCCGACCGCTATCGCGCGCGAGGACGCGAGAAACGCGGCGGGGCGCAATCAGCGAGTGCCTTGCTTTTCGGCCCAGCGCTCCTGCGCGGCGATCCGCCGCTGCACGCGTTCGACGAGGCCCGTCGAGAACGTCTTCATGCTGATCGCGCGGCGCTCGAGCAGCACCTCGCCGGCGAAATTGTTGGCCGCGTTCGGCTGCAGCGCCCAGTAGAGCGTCAGCAGCCAGCCGATTCCCGTCCAGCCGAGCAGCGCGTTGAACAGCGCGATCGTGAGCTTGTCGCCGCGGCCGCGGCGATCGGCGACGATCGCCGGAAGAAAATAGAGCGCGATCGCGACGACCGAGCCGCCAATCTGGATCAGGATTCCCATCTGCATGAGGCTTCTCCATCCGTGCTGCGGTGCGACTTGACGTCGCACCTACGATGGCGTTGATTGTCGCGCTTTTTCGGTTGTTGTGCAGACAACTAATTGTTGCGGATTCGTAACGGATCGATCGCTGCCTTACGCTGGCTTACACCGGTTGACGGCGCCTTACGCAACGTTACGTTTGCGCGCCGTCGGCGCGCGCGAGCGCGAACCCTTCGTCGAGCCAGCCCGTCACGCCGCCCAGCATCAGCTTCACCGGCCGGCCGAGGCGAGCGAGCCGCAGCGCCGCGCGCGCCGCGCCGTTGCAGTGCGGCCCCGCGCAATAGACGACGAAGCACGTGCCGCGCGCAAATTCCGCGAGCTTGCTTTCAACGATCTTTCGATGCGGCAGGTTGAGCGCGCCGGGCACGTGTCCGGCCGCGTAGAGGCCGGGGCCGCGCACGTCGAGCAGCACGAAATCGGGCGCGCCGGACGCCAGCGCGTCGTGCACGTCCCAGCAATCGGTCTCGAAGGCGAGCGATGCCGCGAAGTGCGCGGCGGCGGCCGCGCTGTCGGCGGCGGGCGTTTCGGTGACGCGGGACATGGCCGGTTCTCCTCGTGTCGAATGGTTGCGGTGGCGAACGAGCGCTCAGTATCCGGATCGCGCGCGTCGCACGACAGTGGCGCGATCGACAACTTCCGGTAACATCGCGCCATGCACAATCATCTCGTCGTCGCGCTCGCGTACGATCGGCTCTGCACTTTCGAATTCGGCTGCGTCGTCGAGCTGTTCGCGCTGCCGCGGCCGGAACTCGGCGTCGACTGGTATCGCTTCGCGGTCTGCGCGAGCGAGCCGGGGCCCGTGCGCGCGGCGGGCGGCATCAAGGTCGAAGCACCGTATCGGCTCGCGCTGATGGATCGCGCGGACACGATCGTGATTCCCGGCTGGCGCGATCCGGACGAAACGCCGCCCGAGCCGCTGTTGAAGAAGATCCGCGCGGCCCACCGGCGCGGCGCGCGGCTTTGCTCGATCTGCTCGGGCGTGTTCGTGCTTGCCGCGGCGGGCGTGCTCGACGGCGCGACCGTCACGACGCACTGGCGTTACGCGCAGCGTCTGCAGGCGCGCTATCCGTCGCTGCGCGTGAATCCCGACGCGCTCTACGTCGACGAAGGGCGGATCGTCACGTCGGCGGGCTCGGCGGCGGGCCTCGACATGTTGATGCACATCGTGCGCCGCGATCACGGCAGCGCGATCGCCAATCGCGTCGCGCAGCGGCTCGTGCTGCCGCCGCATCGCGACGGCGGCCAGGCGCAGTTCGTGCCGCGGCCGCTGCCGGGCGTCGGCGGCGATCGGCTCGCGAAGCTGATCGACTGGATGCGCGCGCATGCCGCGCAGCCGCACACGCTCGCGACGCTCGCCGCGCGCGCGGCGATGAGCCCGCGCACGCTGCAGCGGCAGTTTCGCGACGCGACGGGGCTCGGCCCGTACGAATGGCTGATCCGCGAGCGGGTCGGGCTCGCGAAGGAGATGATCGAGCAAGACCCCGCGCTGTCGGTCGCGCGCGTCGCCGCGCTCGCGGGGTTCGGTTCGGAGGAGTCGCTGCGCCGGCACTTCAGGCGCATCGCGGCAACGAGCCCAGCCGCGTATCGCCGCGGCTTCGATGCGCGTTGACGCGCGCCGCCCGGGCGGCGGCGCGTGCGCGTGCGGTGTCGGGGCGATGCGCAGACGAAGGCGGCGGGGCGGCTCGATTCGGTGCCGGAGCGGAGCGAGCGGCGTTCGGCCCGCGACATCGCGGGCCGAACGCCGTGCGTGCGCCGTAGACGCGCGTCTCTTGGGCGCGCACGTCGCGAACATGCGTATCGCGACAGCGCGCGTCGTACGACGCGCACGCTGCGAACGTCCTTGCCGCAACCGAGTGCGCATCTCGCGGCGCTCGCACGCGCACGCATCTTGAGCGCGCAGTCCGCAAACAAGCTCATCGCCTACACGAGAATCGCAGGCGCGCATCCCGAGCTACACAAAATGCGGACGTGGCACGCGCATACGTCGCATGCGAGCGGGCCGCAAACGCACATATTCCCGATGTGCGGCCGCAACACGCGTTCGGCGGCGGCTCGCCGCGACCTCGCCGTCGATGGCGGCTTCTGCGGGCCGCCGGTTTCCGATTCGGCGCGACGAACGCGCAACCGAGTTGCATCGCACAACGCGCGTCGCTTTTTTCGGCGCGTGCATAACTGCCCGCACCGGCGCTATCATCGCCACTCCACTTCCGTCAGACAGTTCGTCTGCTCCGCGCCATGACCACCGCCACCGCTTCCGCCATCGACCACGACCGCCTCGCCGATTTCATCGAACGCAAATGGAGCGACGAGATCCTGCACGCGTTGACCGACTACATCGCGGTGCCCGCGAAAAGCCCCGCATTCGATCCCGACTGGGCGAAGCACGGCTACATCGAGCGCGTCGTCGTCGACGCCGCGCAATGGGCCGAGCGGCAGCCGGTCAAGGGGCTGAAGGTCGAGATCGTGCGGCTCGCCGGCCGCACGCCGGTGATCTTCTTCGAGACGCCCGCGACGCGCGCGGGCAGCGCCGACACGATCCTGCTCTACGGTCACCTCGACAAGCAGCCCGAATTCGACGGCTGGCGCGCCGATCTCGGCCCGTGGACGCCGAAGCTCGAGGGCGGCAAGCTGTACGGCCGCGGCGGCGCGGACGACGGCTACGCGATCTACGCGAGCCTCGCGGCGCTCGGCGCGCTCGACGCGCAAGGCATCGAGCGGCCGCGCTGCGTCGGCCTCATCGAGACCTGCGAGGAGTCGGGCAGCTACGACCTGCTGCCGTACGTCGACGCGCTGCGCGCGCGGCTCGGCGACGTGAGCCTCGTCGTGTGCCTCGATTCGGGCGCGGGCAACTACGATCAGCTGTGGCTCACCACGTCGCTGCGCGGGCTCGTGTCGGGCGACCTGCAGGTCGAGGTGCTCGAGGAGGGCGTGCATTCGGGCGTGTACGGCGGGATCGCGCCGTCGAGCTTCCGCGTGATGCGCCAGCTGTTCGAGCGGCTCGAGGATGCGGCTACCGGCAATCTGCTGCCGTCGTCGTTCCATTGCGAGGTGCCCGCGAGCCGCCTGCGCGAGACCGAGGCGGCCGCGTCGATTCTCGGCGACGCCGTGTGGAAGGGGCTGCCGTGGGCATGCGGGCAGGACGGCAAGCCGGTGCTGCCGACGACCGACGATCCGAGCGAGGCGCTACTCAATTCGACGTGGCGGCCGTCGCTGTCCGTCACGGGCGCGCAAGGGCTGCCCGCGCTCGAGAACGCGGGCAACGTGCTGCGGCCGCGCACCGCGTTCAAGCTGTCGCTGCGGCTGCCGCCGCTCGTCGACGCCGCGCAGGCGGTGCAGCAGCTGAAGGCGCTGCTCGAGCTTGATCCGCCGTACAACGCGAAGGTCACGTTCAAGCCCGACGCGGGCGCGGCGACCGGCTGGAACGCGCCCGACGTCGCGCCGTGGCTCGGCGCGGCGCTCGGCGACGCGTCGCGCCGGCACTTCGGCGCCGACTGCGCGTACATGGGCCTGGGCGGCACGATCCCGCTGATGAACGTGCTGCAGGAGGGCTTCCCGGCCGCGCAATTCATGGTGTGCGGCGTGCTCGGCCCGAAATCGAACGCGCACGGGCCGAACGAGTTCCTGCACGTGCCGTACGCGAAGAAGCTGACGGCCGCGGTGGCCGACGTGGTTGCCGCCGCACGTTGATGCGCGTGTCGATTCGTCTTCATCGTTCGATGACGATCGCGCCGCCGCGAGCATGCGGCCGCGTGGCGGCGGGCGTTCGACCGCGCGCGGCGCGGCGCGGCGGCGAGCGATGAACTGGAAAGCGGAAAAGCTGCGCGCGGACGAGCTCGCCGAGCAGCTCGAAGCGCTCGGGCCGATCGGCGTCGCGCGCTTCTTCAGCGGCGCGTCGCTCAGGATCGACGGCGTGCTGTTCGGCTTCGTCCATGCGGGATCGCTGTTCCTGCGCGTCGACGATGACAATCGCGCGGCGTTCGAGCGAGCGGGCATGCGGCCGTTCTCGTATCCGGGGCGCACGCGAACGGTCGTCGTCGGCGGCTATTTCGAGACGCCCGCCGACGTGCTCGAAGACGTGGGCACATTGCGCGACTGGTGTCGCGGCGCCTATCGCGCGGCCGTTCGCGCGGGGGCCGGCGCGCGCCGCGCGAAGCGGAAGTAGCGCGGCTGCGGCACGCCGCCGCGCGGCGCGCGCCGGCACGCGCAATGGTGTACGGTGTGCGCGATGACATGTCGGCGAGACGCAACAGGGCGACAGCAGGGCGACAACAAAAAAGCGAAGTGCGATCGTGCGCGGACATGCGCAGCAAGCGTCGGGCGTCGGACGTCAGTCGTCGCGTCGCGCTTGGGCCTGCAAGCGCGGGCCGGTACCGTCGCATCCCGGTGTTGCCGGCACGAACGCGAGCGCGCGCGGCGAGGCCGGCGCAAGGCAGCGCGGCAGGTGTGCGCGGCATGGCGAGGTATCCCGATGCGCGCGCGTCGGCCGATCGCGAGATCGAGCGGGCCTTGCGGGCGTTGCGCCGCGCGCGCGGTCGTGAACCGCGCGGTGCGCCGGCGGCCCAGACGAGAAACGATGGTACGGAGGATGCGGAAGGGCGCGATGCGAGGTGTACGATGCACGGCGGCATCGTATGCCGATTCGGCCGACAACAAGATTTCCCCACCTGGAGACATGCACATGGTCGTCCTGATTCTCGGTTTGGTGATCTTCCTGGGTACGCATTCGATTCGAATCGTCGCGGGCGACTGGCGCGCCGCGCATATCGCGAGCCTCGGCGAGCGGCGCTGGAAGGGGATGTACGCGTTCGCGTCGGTGGTCGGGTTCGTGCTGATCGTCTGGGGCTACGGGCTTGCGCGCGCGGATACGGCGTCGCTGTGGTTTCCGCCCGTCGGCGTCAGGCACTTGACGGCGCTCCTGACCGCGATCGCGTTCGTGCTGCTCGCGGCCGCCTACGTGCCGGGCACGCGAATCAAGGCGCTCGTCGGCCATCCGATGCTCGCGGGCGTGATGGTGTGGGCGGGCGCGCATCTGCTCGCGAACGGGACGCTGCACGCGGAGCTGCTGTTCGCCGCGTTCTTCGCATGGGCGTTCGTCGACTTCATCGCTTCGCGTGCGCGCGATCGGCGCGACGGCGTTCGCTATCCGGCGGGATCGCTTGTACGCGACGGCGTCGCGCTCGGCGTGGGGCTCGTCGTTTGGGGGTTGTTCGCGTTCGCATTGCATGGCTGGCTGATCGGCGTGCGGCCGTTCGCATGACGGCGCGCATCGCCGCGGCTCGCCGCCTCTCGCGCGGCCCGCGTTTGCACGGCGGGCGCGGCGAACGTCGATCGACGCGCTGCCGAGTCGCGGGGCGCGCGATCGAATCGAATCGATTCGGATGAGGCCGGCGACCGGCGTCGGGCGGAGCGCGCCGGACGCGTCGGCGGCAAGCGCGTTTCTTTTCTCGCCGGCTGCGCTGGCCCGATGCGTACGTGCCGTCCGACGGCGTCGCCCGCGGCGTCGCGTTCACGGCCGCGCGCTCGTCGGCGCGAATGCGGCGCATGAGCGCGTTGCCTTCGCCTTCGAGTGCCGCTCGTCGACAAGCGGCGTCGGGCAACGCGCCGCCTCGCATTCCGCCCGGCACGAAAAGGCGCGCCGCGTCGCGTATCGGGCGACGCGCCGGCGCGGCGCGCCTTCATGCACGATCACCGGGTGCCGGTCACCGTCGTCGCGGCCAGCACGGGCATGCCGGCAACCGGCGCGGGCGACTGCTGCCGAAGCGCGACGAAGAAGTTGTAGGACCCCTGGCCGATCCACGGGATATAAACCGTGTAGCGATTGCCCGGATGTTCGCAATCCACGACGTAGGCCTGGGAATCGCCGGGCGTCGTGACCCACAGGCATGCGTATTCCGCGATCGGGTATTGGTGGGATTCGTCCCACGTCCAGTGAATGGTCGTGCTGCCCGTGCCGCTGACCGGCACGTTGACACGCTGCGGGTCCGCCGACAGGCTTCCGAACGGCGGCGGACAATTCCACATGCAGATCGGCCCCGGTTTCCATTTCTGCGAAGGGGCGCCGGCGAGCCACTGGACGAGTTGTTCCTGTTGCTCCGAAGTGAGACTGGACTGGTCGATGCCGCCGGATGCGCGCGTCGTCGTGTTGGACACGGCCGCGCGGAGCTGGTTGACGTCGAGGTCGCCGGTGTCGGCGCTCGCGGCGCAGACACCGGATACCGCCGCTTGCGCAATCACGGCGATTAATGCGGATTTGATTTTCATGATATCCCCAGGTTTTCGTTAATTGTTGTCGCGAGGAATGCTTGCCGATGCGCGGATATCAGCCGCGGGACGGCTTGGATATCGCGGCGACGGCTGAATGAAACGGGTTTCCCCGCGTGGCCGAGTATATTGAACGCGTATCGCGCGGATGGTGGATTCCCGTCTATTTTTGGCGCGACGGGGCGCCGGCCATGCGCGAGCGTTGAACGTCTCGGCGCGACGGGTAACGATCGGCGAATGCTCGGCCGAATTGATTCAAATCGAAATCGAGCGTTCCTATCTCGTCGCAAAAACGACGTATATCGGGGGCGACGTGGGCGAAACGCATATCGATATCCAGCGATTTTCGACTTTGGACGTGCCCGCGCGCGATCGATTCGAAGTCTGGACGGCCGGCGGCCATTGCGCATATTCGCTCGAGGATTCCGCGAGCGTGCCGTTCGACTGGGACTATACGGGGGCGGCCGTCGGTGCGATGTCGGTCGGCGAGCATCGCTGGCTTCACGCCGCGCGCCGCGCGACGATCAAGGCGACGCGCAACCGGCCTCGGATTCGCGCGGACGGTCTCGACGTCTGTCAATTCACGTTGCATGCGAGCGGTGCGCTCGTCTGGCAGAGCGCATCCGAAACCGGCGTCAAGCGGCCCGACGAGCTATATCTCGTCGACGCCGGGCAACCGTTCGACTCACGGATCGCCGCGGGCTCGATGCTGTGGCTCGCCGTTCCGCGGGCGCTGCTTTCGACGCGGGTGGACAGCTTGCACGGAAGTTCGCTGATGTCCGGCACCGGGCGATTGCTCGCCGATCACATCCGCTCGTTGATTCGCAACCTGCCGATACTGACGACCGCCGAGATTCCCGACATCGCCCGATCGACGGCGCGCCTCGCGAACGCGTGCGTGTCCGGGACGCCCGACGCCGTGGCGGAGGCGGGGCGGGAGATCGGCATGCTGCTCAGGCAGCGCGTTCAGCGGCACATCGACGCCCATCTCCTTGCGCTCGACCTGACGCCCGACTCGATCTGCAAGGCCGTGGGCATGTCGCGGGCCAAGCTCTATCAGCTCTTCGAGCCGATGGGCGGCATCATGCACCGGGTTCGACGCAGGCGGCTCGAGCTGGCTCGGCATGTGTTGGCGAATCCGGCGCGGCCGGCGGAGTCGATCGCCTCCGTTGCGTGGAGGCACGGGTTCGCGGACGAAAAATACTTCAGCCGGGCGTTCAAGGCGGCGTTCGGCCACACGCCGAGCGAGACGCTCGAGCAGGCGGGCGTACGCACGCGGTCGCGGCGCTTTTCCGGGCGGGCGGCGTCGTCCTAGCCGCGATCGTCGGCGTCGCCGTTCGCGCTCGCATCGCACGCCGCGCGCACTCACGCACTCACTCACTCACTCACTCACTCACTCACTCACTCACGCCGCGCGAGGCGCGAGCGCGCGGCGCGTCGAGCACGCGCTTCGACATGCATCCCGCACCGCGAAACGCGCGGCATCGTCGCGTCCCTTGTTGAACGCCTGCGCTTCGCGTTATCGTCTAAAACATTCGCCATCGGCGTTTTGTTTTCCGGAGCCCTGCCGTGTCCACCTCATCGACGTCCGCGCTGCGCTTTTCGACCGACAACGCCGAACTCGACATCGACGCGATTCACGCGTTCCTGCGCGACGAAGCGCATTGGTCGACGGGCATTCCGCGCGACGTGGTCGAGCGGGCGATCGCCGGATCGCTGTGCTTCGGCGCGTATCTCGACGAACGGCTCGTCGGCTTCGCGCGGCTCGTTACCGATCGCGCGACGTTCGCGTATCTGTGCGACGTATTCGTCCTGCGCGCGTTTCGCGGCAACGGCTACGGCCGCGCGCTGATCGATCACGTGTTCGCGCACGACGCCGTGCGCGGGTTGCGCCGCGTGATGCTCGTCACGAGCGACGCGCACGGCCTGTACCGGCCCGTCGGCTTCGTCGCGCCCGCGCATCCGGAACGCTGGATGGAACTGCATCGGCCGAACGTGTACGCGCAACCTGAGGCGCGCTGAGTACGTCGGGCGCGCTGCGTTCGTGCGCTCGCCCGCGCATACAATACGCGCTTGCCGATTTTCAGGGAGCGCATCATGACCGAGCAGGAAGCCGAACGCATCGCGACGCATCGTCATTACAAGGGCGGGCTGTACCGCGTGGTCGGCGTCGCGCGGCATTCGGAGACGGAGGAATCGCTTGTCGTCTACGAGCAGCTGTGGCCGAAGGAGCGCAGCCTATGGGTGCGCCCCGAGGCGATGTTCAACGAAACGCTCGACGACGGCACGCCGCGCTTTCGCAAGCTGAGCGGCTGAGCGCGCGACGCGCGGGCGGCGGCCGGGTTGCCTGCGCCGCCGCGATCGAAGGCCGTTCGCGGCGGCGCATCGCGTGCGCGTCGATCCTTGCTCGGCGCGGTTGGCGGCGGGCGGGCCGGTCGCTCGTTTGCGAGAATGCGCGCGGCGTCGATCGGCCGGCGGTTCGTCGGCGAGTCGAACGGGAAGTCGGCGTGCGCGTGGTGGCCGTCTGTTTCGGCGCCGCGGCTTGCGGTGGCGCGCAGCCGTTCGGGACGGCGTGCGGGCGCTTGCGGCCGAGGCCCAACTCTATGCAGTCCGTGCGCGCACGCTGCGGGAAAGCGCGGCGAATCGCATTCTCGTGAAGCGCTTCCTTGTTTCCTTGTCGACGGGCGTCGATGCGAACGGAAAGCGCGACGGGCCGGCACCGGCGACGTTCGTCAGCGCGCGCGGCGGCGGCAGGGGGGTATCGATGGTTTGCCGTCGATGCGGTTTTCGACTTCGACTTCGATTCCGGCCACGCTTCGCTTTCGGCTGTGGCTTCGCTTACGACCTCGGCGTCGCCTTCGGTTTCCATTTCAACTTCAACTTCAACCCGGCCTCGCCATCGTCCGCGTCCGTCATTGCGCGCCAATCGCCCGCGCAATCTCCTTCGGCGCATTGCCGATCGCGATCACCGGCGTCTCGTGCCAGTCGGCGAGCTTGCGCACCGCGCGCCCGACGTCGGCCGCGAGCCCCGCGCCGAGCCGCACGCCCGGCTCGATGTGCACGGCCTTCAGCTCGAACACGCGTTGCGCGCGATGCGCCTTCGCGTCGACGCGGCCGACGAGCCGCCCGCGATGCAGGATCGGCAGGCAGAAGTAGCCGTAGCGGCGCTTGTGCGCGGGCGTGTAGCACTCGATCGTGTAGTCGAAGTCGAACAGCGCCGACGCGCGCCGCCGGTCCCAGACGACCGGATCGAACGGCGACAGCAGCGTCGTGACCGTCGAGCGCAGCGCGCCGTCGCGCGCGGCGTCGACGAGCGGCGCGAGCGCGCGATGCACGAACGCGTCTTCCTTCCAGCCGTCGACCGCGACGGGCAGCAGCTCGCCCGCATCCGCGCGCGCATGCAATGCGTCGCGATACGAGCGCTTCGGCAGCCGGTAATAGTCGGCGATCCAGTCCGCGCGCACGATGCCGAGCGCGCGGCACGTGTTGTCGACAAGGCGCGGCAGCACCGCGTCGCGCGGGAGCAGATCGCGCGCGTCGTCCCAGTCCGGCAGCACGCGTTCCGCGACGTCGTACACGCGTTGGAAGTTGCGCCGCTCGGCGACCATCAACTGCCCGGTCGAGAACAGCACTTCGAGATGGCGCTTCTCGGGCTTCCAGTCCCACCAGCCGTTGCCCTTGCCGGCGCTGCGCGTGAAGTCGGCGGAGCGCACGGGGCCGTTCGCGCGGACGTGCGCGAGCAGCTCGTCGATTTCCTTGCGATGGGTCGCGTGCCAATCGGCCGCGTATTTCCAGCCCATCCCGACCGGGTTGAGCATTTTGTGGCGCATCAGTCCGAAGTCCTCGGTCGGCAGGAAGCAGGCCTCGTGCGACCAGTATTCGAACAGCCTCTTGTCGGCGAGATGCTCGTCGAGCCATTGCGGCGCATACGGGCCGAGCCGGCTGAACAGCACGAGATACGGGCTGCGCGCGACGACGTGGATCGTATCGATCTGCAACTGCGCCATCCGGCGAATCGCGTCGAGCACGTCGGCCTTGACGGCTTTGCGCCGGGGCGGGGTCAGCAGGCCTTGGGCCGCGAGGTGCAGCGCGCGGGCGGAAGCGATCGAGAGCGGAGCGGTCACGAGCGGCGAGAACGATGCAATGGGCGGACGGATGCGCCACTTTAGCGCGAATCGGCGCGCCGCGCCGTGCGCCGCGAAGCATTGCGGCGCGGGCGTCTGACAATCGTTGACAGAAGTCTGTCGGAAGTTTCCTTATAGTCTCATCGACACAAGTACTCTGCTTCCGACGCACGATACCTCTATGGCACGCAGGGAGCGAGTCCGGACGTCTCACCCCCGTCGAGACGGCCGGAGCAGTTCAAGCGGACATCCATGCGGCTTTCAGCCGGCCCCGAGTGGATGTCCGCCGATTTTTTTGGGGCGACGGATTTTCCGCGGCCCAATTCCGATCGAACTCCGAACTCCGAACTCCGAACTCCGAACTCCGAACTCCGAACTCCGAACTCCGAACTCCGAACTCCGAGCGGCGACGCGAAGCGTTCGCCCGTCCCGATTTCCCGTTTATTTCGCACACCCGATCGCATCAGCCGCGCTTGCCGCGCGCGACTTCGTCGCCCGCGTTCGGCGGCAGCCGGCGCGTGATCGGAATCGACGCGAACGAACACAGGCCGACCACGACAAACGCGGGCCAGAAGTCCGACCAGACCATCGTCGGATGCCCTTGCGCCCAATGCGACACGTGCAGCACGAGCGCCGCGACCGTCACGCCGAGGCCGAGCGACATTTGCTGGACGACGCTGCCGAGGCTCGTCGCGCGGCCCGCGTCGCGCGAGGAGATTTCCGCGTAGATCATCGAATTGAGGCTCGTGAACTGCAACGCGGGGAAGATGCCGCCGACGAGCACGATGAGCCAGATCGCGAGCACCGACATGCCCGGATGGAACACGCCGTACGCGGCGATCGCAAGCCCGGCGAACGCCGCGTTGTACATCAGCACCGTCCGGAAGCCGAAGCGCTTGAGCGTGCGCGGCGCGAGCATGCGCGTGAGCGCGCCGCCGACGGCCGACGCGCACGTGATCGCGCCGGAATGGAACGCGCTCATGCCGAGCCCCTCCTGCAGCGTGAGCGGCAGCAGGAACGGCACCGCGCCGAGGCCGATCCGGAACAGCGAGCCGCCGACGACGCTCGCGTGATACGTAGGAATGCGCAGGAAGCGCAGATCGAGAACCGGCCGCTCGACGCGCCGCGCATACAGCACGTAGAAGCCGACGAGCGCCGCGCCCGTGCCGCTCATCGCGAGCGCGGTGCCGCGCGACACGAGCGCGCCGTCGAGCAGCGTGAGGCCCATCAGCAGGAGCGCGGCGCCCGCGGCGGACAGGATGAAGCCGAACCAGTCGAGCGGGCCGGGATCGAGCTCGTGCGTGTTCGCGATGTGCTTGTTCGCGAGATAGATGCCGAGCAGGCCGATCGGCACGTTGATGAAGAAGATCAGCCGCCAGTGCAGGTACGTCGTGATGAAGCCGCCGAGGAGCGGCCCGGCGGCGGGCCCGAAGAGCGCGGGCACGCTCAGGTAGTTCATCGCGCGCACGAGCTCCGTGCGCGGCACCGCGCGGAAGATGATGATGCGCCCGACTGGCACCATCATCGCGCCGCCGACGCCCTGCACGAAGCGCGCGAACGTGAAGAGCTCGAGGCTGTTCGACGCCGCGCACAAGAGCGAACCCGCGACGAAGATGCCGATCGCGGTGCGGAACACGGTGCGCGCGCCGAAGCGGTCGGCGAGCCATCCGCAGATCGGGATGAACACGCCGAGGCCGACGACGTAGCTCGTGATCGCGATGTTCAGCGTGACGGAGTTCTGCCCGAAGTCGCGCGCCATCGCGGGCAGCGCCGTCACGATGATGTTGGCGTCTACGCTTTCCATGAACAACGCGCAAGCGACGATCAGCGGTGCGAGGAAAGCGTAGATAGCAGACGGCATGGCAACGACGCGCGATAAAGACGTCATTATTGCATCGATTGTTGCAGCATGCTTGCGCGTGCAACGACGTGTTGTCGTCGCGCGTCGCCGGCCGCGCGCGGCCCGGGATCGATGCTCGAGGCGCCGCGCCCGCCGGGCGGCGGCGCCGGCTGCGTCGCCGGGCGGAGCGTCGCGGCGTCGCGCGCGGCGTTCGGCGAGGGCGCCGCGCGCCGCTCGCGCATCCGGCCGTCGCGACGCACGACGAGCTCGCGACCGCTGCTCGCGCCCGCGAAAGCGCTGCCGCAGCGGCGAACGGGCGGGCGCGGCGAGAGCGACGCGACCGCGCTCGACGTGCGCATGCGGCGCGCGATGTCGGGCCATATGTGCGTAATGTGCGATGTACCGCTTGCCTGAACGCGGGTTTTCGTGCGAACCTGCCCGCCGCGGCATACGACAGACAAAAGCCGCGACGCACGAGGCCCGCGCGGCAGGAGACCGTATTGCCATTCATCGCGAAAACGGGAGGAGGAGATATGGTCACGCCGCGGCATCGCCCGCTTCAGCTTCATGTTGAGAATCCGTTCTATCGCCGGCTGCTGAATGCGCCCGCCTGGGTTGCGCTCGTCGCTGCGGCCGGCATCGGCTGCACGAGCGCGACGCTCGCTCGCGCCGACTCATCGCCCGCGCCGGCTTCCGCCGTTTCCGCGGCGGCCTTCGCATCGAGCGTCGCGCCGAGCGCCGCTTCGATTCCGCCGCCGCCTAGCCAGCTCTACGGCGATCTCTTCGTTGCGGTGCAAACCGCGCAGATCTTCGAAGACCAGAAGACCTTCGTCGATTCGACGCCGAACGCCGATCCCGCGACGATCGTCCAGCTCTACCAGCAGCAGAAAGGGCAGCCCGGCTTCTCGCTGAAGGCGTTCGTCGCGCAGTACTTCACGCCGCCGTCGGACCAGTCGGTGAGCCCGCCGGCGAACCAGACGCTGCGCGAGCACATCGACTGGCTGTGGCCGAACCTTACGCGCACGACGGCGAGCGTGCCGCCTTACAGTTCGCTGATTGCGCTGCCGAAACCGTACGTGGTGCCGGGCGGGCGCTTCCGCGAGGGCTACTACTG
Organism: Burkholderia savannae; assembly: GCF_001524445.2. Lineage (NCBI taxonomy): Bacteria > Pseudomonadati > Pseudomonadota > Betaproteobacteria > Burkholderiales > Burkholderiaceae > Burkholderia > Burkholderia savannae. The sequence goes on along the minus strand of NZ_CP013418.1, from coordinate 1,237,190 downwards.
GGATACGTACTTCACGATGCTCGGCTTGCAGGAGGCGGGCCGCGAAGATCTCGTCGACGACATGCTCGATAACTTCGCATACCTGATCGACACCGTCGGCCACGTGCCGAACGGCAACCGCAGCTACTACGTGAGCCGCTCGCAGCCGCCGTTCTTCGCGTACATGGTGACGCTCGCAGCGAAGGTCGAGGGCAATCGCGTCTATCAGAAGTATCTGCCCGCGCTGCGCAAGGAGTACGCGTACTGGATGCAGGGCGAGCGCACGACGCCGCGCGGCCAGGCGGCGCGCAACGTGGTCGCGATGCCGGACGGCTCGGTGCTGAACCGCTACTGGGACGCGAGCGACACGCCGCGCGACGAGTCGTATCTCGAAGACGTGAAGACCGCGCAGCAGGCGAGCGGCCGGCCGGCGGCGGAAGTCTGGCGCGACTTGCGCGCGGCGGCCGAGAGCGGCTGGGACTTCAGCTCGCGCTGGTTCGGCGACAACCAGACGCTCGTGACGATCCGCACGACCGCGATCGTGCCCGTCGACCTGAACAGCCTGATGTTCAACCTCGAGGCGACGATCGCGAAGGGCTGCGCGGTGACGCGCGATTTCGCGTGCGTCGCCGAGTTCGCCGGCCGCGCCGGGAAGCGGGCGGTCGCGATCAACCGCTATCTGTGGAACCGCAACGGCTATTACGGCGATTACGACTGGAAGCTCGGCAAGCCGCGCGAGAACCTGTCGGCGGCGGCGCTGTATCCGCTGTTTGCGGGCGTCGCGTGGCCGGAGCGCGCGAAGCTGACGGCGAAGAACGTGCAGAAGACGCTGCTCAAGCCGGGCGGGCTCACGACGACGACCTACGATACGACGCAGCAGTGGGACGCGCCCAACGGCTGGGCGCCGCTGCATTGGATCGCGCTCGTCGGGCTGCAGCAATACGGCGAGAAGGCGCTCGCGAACGACATCGGCACGCGTTTCCTAGCCGACGTGAAGGGTGTATACGCGTCGCAGGGCAAGCTTGTCGAGAAGTACGTCGTCGAAGGCGCGGGCACGGGCGGCGGAGGCGGCGGCGAGTACCCGCTGCAGGACGGCTTCGGCTGGACCAACGGCGTGACGCTCAAGCTGCTCGATCTGTACGGCGGCTGACGCATGCCGGAGCGGGTGGAGCGCGGGCGGCGGCGAGCGGCTTGCGCTGCATCCGTTGGTTGCGGATGCAACGATCGCGAGCAGGCAGATGCATGGCCGCGGCTCGCGATCGTCGTCGATGGCGCGTTCGTCGTCGCGCGGTGAGGCTCGGCGAGCGCGCGGCGGTAGCGTGGTGTTTGCGCGGGCGTTGTATCTTGCGTCTTCGCGTCTTCGCGTCTTCGCGTCTTCGCTTTTTCGCCTCTTCGTTCGTCGCATGCCGGCGCTTTGCGTTCGCCTTTCGGGCGCGCCGCTCGTTGTCCGTTGCCGCCGCCGGCCTGCGGCGGCGTCTCTTTCGATCTCGCGATCGCGCGCGGCCGGTCGCCGTGCGTGATCACGCGAATCAGATCAACCCGCGCGCCGACGCGAAATAAGTCAGCTGAATCCGGTTCGCGACGCCGAAGCGTTTGCGCAGCTTGCGCAGATGGTAGTCGACGTTGTGTGCGCTGGTGTCGAGCCGTCGGCCGATCTCCTTGTCGGACGCGCCTTCGGCGATGCCGACGAGCAGTTCGCGCTCGAACGGCGTGAGGCGCTCGGCCGCGCGCTCGCGCGACGACGCGATCAGTTGCGGCGCCGCGAACCGGTGCGCCGACAAGCCGAGCGACAGCACCTGCTCGAGCGTCGCCGACGAGATCCAGTCGCGCGAGCGGCGCGGCGCGGTGAAGCTCGCGAACGCATGCATGCGCGTGCCCGGCACGGGCATCGAATACATCACGCCGCTGCACATGTCGTCGTCGTGCATCACGCGCAGGAAGCCGTCGAGCCCGTCCGCGCCGCGCGGCGCGTGGTCTCGCGCGAGCTGGCGCAAATCCCAGACGACGGGCATGCTCGATGCGCGCGAGCCGAGCATCCGCGGATCGACGTCGTAATGGCGGCGCCGCACGTAATCTCCGCGATACGCGGCGGGCGTGAACGCTTCGTGCAGGTACAGGCATTCGGCGTCGTCGCGCGTGAACTCGAGTGCGAAATAGGCGAACGTCGCGAAGCCCATCAGCCGCAGCAGGCTCGTCGCGATGCGGCCGCATTCGGCGGTGCCGCGCGCGCTCGCGAGCATTTCCGCCACGCCCAGGCGCGGCGCGAAGCGCTGCTCGGCATCGGTCGCGCGCCTCGCGTGGCCGCACCAGACGACGTCGATCGACTGCGCGTCGCGTGCCGCGCCGCCGGGGTTCGCGCACGACACGGGCCGCGCGACTGCCGCGGCGGCGGCGTCCTCCTGCACTGCAATGTCCGACATGACGAAAAACCTCGCGGCGGTGGCCCGATGCCGTTCGATCGAACGGACGGACGCGGTGTGCGATCGCCACGTGCACGCTCGTGACGAGCGCGTATGCGGCTCGTGCGCTCGCGACGCGAACCGGCTGCGGCGCGCGCGTTCGCGTGTGCGACGCGGACCCTTCCATCGTGCGCGGCGTGGATGCGCATGTCGTTGCCTCGCACGGCGCTGACGCGCATGCCGCAGGCGCGCGCATTGCGGACACGCTCGCCTGCGCCCGACATCCGCACGTCGCAACTCGCGCCCTTGTCGCGGGCGAAGGCATTGTACAAAGCGGCACGCTTGCGCGTAATATCCCGTAATACTAACCGCGCAGGGCAGCGCTACGAAAGCGCGAATCAAAGACCACTTGCATGCCGGGGTTCCTGCGCAACAGCGTCACGAACACAGGAAGCCGATTTTCCCCATGACAATTGCCGACAGCGCGCCGCGCATCGAATGGTTCTCGCATGCCGAGCTCGCCGCATCGCGCGGAGAATTCGCGCCGCGCGATGCACATTCTTCCGTCTCGTCGTTCGCTGCATCGCACGATGGGCCGCGCCGCGCGTCGTTCGACGTCGCGGACTGCGATGCGCGCTTGCGCGCGGCCGGCTTCACGACGCTCTGCTACGGCGCATTCGAGCTGATCGGCCAGCAAATGCTCGCCGCATATCTGCTGCGCGAGTTCGCGCCCGTGTCGTTCGTGCGCGCGTACGTCGAAGGCCGGATGTTCGAAGCCGATCCGCGCTTCGCCGAATGGCGGCAGGGCGTCTCGCCGGTCGCGTGGCGGCTCGACGAGCTCGACGCGCACGCGCGCCGCACGGGCGAGCGGCGCATGCTCGCGCTCGTGAATTCGTTGCGTGCGCATGCAATGCACAGCGGCGTGATCTTTTGCTGGCCGGTGCCGCATCTCGATTTGCGCGTCGCCGTGAGCCTCGCGTCCGAGGCGCACGACGCGTGGTTCGACGATCGCGTGATCGGCTGCGCGCTCGCGCTCAGCCTCGACGTGCATCGCGCCGCGCAGCCGCATCTCGATGCGCGCGTCGGCGGTGCGCGCGCGTTCGTGCTCGAGGACGGCGAGGCAGCCGTGCTCGAGCGGCTCGTGCACGGCCTGTCCGATCAGGAAATCGCCAACGCGCTCAGCACCTCGCTGCATCGCGTCGGCGCGCAGATCCGCACGCTCGAAAAACGTTTCAACGCGCGCAATCGCGCGCAGCTCGCCTATCTCGCGGCGCGACGTCTGCGTACATGACGAATCGCGCATCGAACGCGTGTTGGATGACGCGGCGCAACAGATCGGCGCATCGTGTACAAAATCGCGACAGCAGAATTAATTTTTCACTGGAAAAAAATGAACGCTGCAAGCCGGATTAATTGACGAATATTTTCTTCGTAATATGCGCCCAACCGACGGGTGCGAGCCGCCCGTCAAGCGATATCCTTTTCACCATTCGAACGAGATATTCGTCATGTGCGGAATCAGCGGCTTCGTGGGCCCTGTCGCATGCGCGCCGGAGACAGCCCGCGCGACCCTCGCGCGAATGACGGACAGTCTCGCGCATCGCGGCCCGGACGATAGCGGTTTGTGGGTCGATCCCGGCGCGGGTGTCGCGCTCGGGCATCGGCGCCTGTCGATCGTCGATTTGTCGGAGCACGGACATCAGCCGATGCACTCGGCGTGCGGCCGCTACGCGATGACGTTCAACGGAGAGATCTACAACTTTCGCGAGTTGCGCCGCGAGCTCGAGCGCGAGCATCGCGCGCCCGAATGGCGCGGTCATTCGGATAGCGAAGTGTTGCTCGCCGCGTTCGCCGCATGGGGCATCGATCGCACGCTGCAAAAAGCGGTCGGCATGTTCGCGCTCGCGCTATGGAATCGGGAATCGCGCGTGCTTACGCTTGCGCGCGATCGCATCGGCGAGAAGCCGCTCTATTACGGCCGCGTCGGCGGCTCGTTCGTGTTCGGCTCGGAGCTGAAGGCGCTGCGGCGCTTTCCCGGCTTCGAATCGCATGCGGTCGATCGCGATGCGCTGTGCCTGTATTTGCGGCACGCGAGCGTGCCCGCGCCGTACACGATCTACGAAGGGATTCGCAAGCTGCCGCCCGGCACCTACCTGCAGCTCGAGGACATCGAGGTCGAACCGGTGCCGCGCCGCTACTGGTCGCTCGAGCGGGTGATCGCCGCGGGCCGCGCGAATCCGTTCGACGGCGATGCGAACGCCGCCGTCGCGCAGCTCGATCACGTGTTGCGCGACGCGATCGCCGAGCAGTCGGTCGCCGACGTGCCGCTCGGCGCATTCCTGTCGGGCGGCGTCGATTCGTCGGTGATCGTCGCGCTGATGCAGACGCAAACGGCGCAGCCGGTGCAGACGTTCACGATCGGCTTCCATGAAGCGGGCTACGACGAGGCGGGGCATGCGAAGGCGGTCGCGAAGCATCTCGGCACGTCGCACACCGAGCTTTACGTGAAGCCGTCCGACGTGCTCGCGACCGTGCCGCGCATGCCGTGCGTCTACGACGAGCCGTTCGCCGATTCGTCGCAGATCCCGACGCTGCTCGTCTCCGAGCTGACGCGCCGCCACGTGAAGGTGAGCTTGTCGGGCGACGGCGGCGACGAGCTGTTCGGCGGCTACACGCGCTACTTCCTGACGCCGCGCCTATGGGGACGGCTGCGCCGCGTGCCGGCCGCGGTGCGGATGCGGATCGCGGCCGCGCTGCACGCGCTGCGGCCCGATCACGCGGACCAGATCGCCGCGCTCGTGCAGGGCGCATGGAGCGCGTCGGCGCAGCGCGACGCGTCGCCGCGCGTAGGCGACCGCCTGCACAAGCTCGCGAACGTGATGACGGCGGACAGCCGCACGTCGCTGTACCGGCTGCTGATGTCGTCGGTTCATCATCCGGAGCGCTTCACGCTCGCGGGCCGCGAGCCGCAGACGCTGATCGACACGCCGGGCGCGTGGCCCGCGGGCCTGTCGTTCGCCGAGCAGGCGATGGCCGTCGATACGCTCACGTACCTGCCGACCGACATCCTGACGAAGGTCGACCGCGCGGCGATGGCGGTGAGCCTCGAAACGAGGATGCCGTTTCTCGATCACCGCGTCGTCGAATTCGCGTGGCGGCTGCCCGAGGCGCTGCGGATTCCGAACGGGCAGGACAAATGGCTGTTGCGCAAGCTGCTGTACCGTTACGTGCCGCGGCCGCTGATCGACCGGCCGAAGCAGGGCTTTTGCGCGCCTGTCGGCGCGTGGCTGCGCGGCGAGCTGAGCGACTGGGCGGCGGAGCTGCTGAACCCCGCGCGCCTGCGCGACGAAGGCTATTTCGACGCGATGCGCGTCGAACGGCTGTGGCGGCAGCACCAGTCGGGCCGGATGAACTGGCAGCATCCGCTATGGACGGTGCTGATGTTCCAGGCGTGGCTCGAGCGTCAGCGCGCCGAGTAGGCGCGCCGCGCGCGGACTCGGTCCGCGTGCGGCGCGGGCTGCGCTCAATGGTATTCGGCGACGAGCTTGAGGTACGGCGCGGCGGACGGACGCGCGACCGGCGCGATCGGCGCGTTGGGCGCGATCGGTGCGGCCGTATCGGAGACGCGCGGTTCTTCGGTGCGCACCGCGTGCTGCGCGTCGTGCGCCTCGACGCGCGTCGTCGCCGCGCCGAACAGCACGAGCCGGTAGCCGACCGAATAGATCGGAATGATCCGCATGTTCTTGTCGAAGTCGAGGCCGAGCTTCGAGCGGATGCGCGACACGTGCGTGTCCAGCGTGCGCGACGACACCGCGAGCTCGCGGCCCCAGACCGCTTCCTGGATCGCCTGGCGCGACACCACCTTGTTCATGTTGTCGAGCAGGAATTCGACGACGTCGAACTCGCGCGGCGTCAGGTTGATCGGCTCGCCGTCGATCTCGATGATGCGGCGGACGAAGTTGATCTTGATGTTGTCGATGTGCAGATACTTGCAATCCATGATGAGCCTCGTGATTCGCAGATAAATGGGCGAACGGTACGAGGGGCTTACTGCAATTGTCGGGCCAGCATGGCGCGATGCAGCGGGAGAGCGCTTCAGAAGGTGTTTTTTTGTCGAATAAGTGCATGAATTGAAAGCGTTTTCATGCGGGTTGGGCGGGTTTGTCGCGGCGCCGGAAATGTAACAATCTGAAACCGGCTGAAGGTGTGTTACGTAGCACGGACGTTCGTGTTACGTCGCCGCGCGCGGCAACGTAACACGCGAGGGGCGGCCGGGGCCGGACGTGGCTCGGTCGCCCGGGCGATGGCATCGACAATCAGCGCTTCGAGCGCGATCGCTGCGCAAGAGGACGGACGGCCGTCTCGCACGCCGAGAAGCCGTAATCGACGGACAAGGGCGGCGGCGGACGGCGCAGCCGCCTGCCGCCGCCCGTCACGCCCGTCACGCCCGTCACGCCCGTCACGCCCGTCACGCCCGTCACGCCCGTCACGCCCGTCACGCCCGTCACGCCCGTCACGCCCGTCACGCCCGTCACGCCCGTCACGCGCTCGCGTCGCCGTCGGCGGCCGGAAACGGCAGCGTGTAGTGCCGCTTGCCCGTCGCGGCGAAGATCGCGTTCGCGACGGCCGGGCCGATCGGCGCGACGCCCGGCTCGCCGACGCCCGTCGGCGCCTCGCCCGACGGCACGATGTGCACCTCGACCTTCGGCATCTCCGAGATCCGCAGCACGCGGTAGCCGTCGAAGTTGTTCTGCTCGACCTTGCCGTCCTTCAGCGTGATCGCGCTGTGCAGCACCGCGCCGAGCCCGAAGCCGATGCCGCCTTCCATCTGCGCGGCGACGATGTCCGGATTGATCGCGGTTCCGCAGTCGACCGCGCAGACAACGCGCTCGACCTTCACGCCGCCGTGCTCGTCGACCGACACCTCCGCAACCTGCGCGACATAGCTCTTGAACGCCTCGGCGACCGCGATGCCGCGCCCGCGGCCTTTCGGCAGCGGCTTCGCCGGGTCCCAGCCGGCCTTCTCGGCGGCGAGCTCGAGCACGGCCTTCAGGCGCGGCTCGTGCGCGAGCAGGTCGCGGCGGAACAGGTACGGGTCCTTGCCCGCCTCGTGCGCGGCCTCGTCGATGAACGCTTCCACCGCGTACGCGGTGTGCGAGCTGCCGACGACGCGCCACCACAGCACCGGCACGGCGGACTTCGTCGTCGTCAGCTCGACCGACACGTTCGGCACCGCGTACGGCAGGTTCGCCGCGCCCTCGACCGACGTCTGGTCGATCCCGTTCTTCACCATCACCGGCTCGAACGGCGTGCCGGCGAGGATCGACTGGCCGACGATCCGGTGCCGCCACGCGACGAGCTTGCCGTCCTTCGTGAGCCCCGCGTCGAGCTTGTGGAAGTACATCGGCCGGTAGAGGCCGCCGTGGATGTCGTCCTCGCGCGTCCATTGCAGCTTGACGGGGGTGCCGTTCGCGCCGAGCGCCTTCGCGATCGACACGGCCTCGACGACGTAGTCCGACCACGCGTTCGCGCGCCGGCCGAAGCTGCCGCCCGCGTACAGCGTGTGGATCTGCACCTTCGACGGATCGAGGCCGGCGGCGCGCGCGGCGTTGCCCTGGTCGATCGTCTGGAACTGGTCGCCCGCCCAGATCTCGCAACTGTCGGCCGTCAGCTTGACGACCGCGTCGAGCGGCTCCATCGGCGCGTGCGCGAGGTACGGGAATTCGTACGACGCGGACAGCCGCTTCGCCGCGCCGGCGAGCGCGTGCTCGGCGTCGCCGTCGCGGCGCGCGGGCGCGCCCGCGCGTTCGGCGAGCCGGCGGTACTCGCGCATCATCGCATCGGAGCTGCGCTTTTCCGCATTCGAATCGTCCCATTCGATCTTCAGCGCGTCGCGGCCCTGCTTCGCGGCCCAGAAGCCCTTCGCGACGACCGCGACGCCGCGCTCCACCTGAACGACCGACACGACGCCCGGCACCGCCTTCGCGGCCGTCGCGTCGAACGACTTCGCCTTCGCGCCGAACAGGGGCGGGCGCTGCAACAGCGCGACGAGCATGCCGGGCATCGCCACGTCGATCGTGAACTGCGCGGTGCCGTCGGATTTCGCGAGCGCGTCGACGCGCGGCACCGGTTGGCCGATCAGGCGGAACTCGCGCGGCGATTTCAGCGCGGCCTTCTCGGGCACGGGCAGCGCGGCCGCGGCCGTCGCGAGCGAGCCGTAGGTGGCCTCGCGGCCGCTGCCCGCGTGGCGCACGTAGCCGTCGCGGGTCGTCAGCTCGGCGGCGGGCACGTTCCATTGCGCGGCGGCCGCCGACACGAGCATCGCGCGCGCCTTCGCGCCCGCTTCGCGCAGCTGCGTCCACGAATTCGCCATCGCCGAGCTGCCGCCCGTGCCCTGCAGCTTGCCGAACTGCAGGTTCGCGTAGCGCGTCGCGTCGGCGGGCGCGCTTTCGACGCGCACGTCGCGCCAGTTCGCGTCGAGCTCTTCGGCGACGATCGTCGCGATGCCGGTGTATGCGCCCTGGCCCATCTCGACGTGCTTCGCGATCACGGTCACGCTGTTGTCGGGCGCGACGCGCAGGAACGCGTTCGGCGCGAACGCGCCCGCGGCGGCTGCGCCCGAGGCAGGCGCGGCGGCGAGCGCCGGGCGGCTCGCGTCGAGCCATTCGAAGCCGATCGTGAGGCCGACGGCCGCGGCGGCGCCCGCGGCCTTCAGGAACGTGCGGCGGGACGCGCGGGCCGCGTCCGGGAGATCGAGGTCGGTGGTCATCGCTCAGGCCTTCAGGGTGGCGGCCGCTTCGTGGATCGCGGCGCGGATGCGGGTGTAGGTCGCGCAACGGCAGATGTTGCCGTTCATCGCGGCGTCGATGTCGGCGTCGGTGGGCGCCGCGTTCTGTTCGAGGAGCGCCGTCGCCGACATGATCTGGCCGGACTGGCAGTAGCCGCATTGCGGCACCTGCAGCTTGACCCACGCGGCCTGGACGGCCTTCGCGGGCTTGCTCGCGAGCCCCTCGATCGTCGTCACGCGCTTGCCGGCGACGGCCGCGAGCGGCAGCACGCACGAGCGCACCGCCTGGCCTTCGAGATGCACGGTGCACGCGCCGCATTGCGCGGCGCCGCAGCCGAACTTCGTGCCGTGCAGGCCCGCGTTCTCGCGGATCGCCCAGAGGAGCGGCATCGCGGGATCGGCGTCCAGCGTCAGATTCTTGCCGTTCAGCACAAACGAGGTAGACATGGACAATCTCCGTGGGGAAAACCCCGGACTTGGCGCCGGGTGATAGCCGGCAGTGTGAGGGACGGACCGCCGCTGCGTTCACACAATCCTGCAAAAATATTGAACAATCCTGCAAATCCCCCGGCGGGCGCGGCGGTGGCGTCGGCCGCACGCGCCTGCTACGATCACGACGACCGACGCTCGTTCATTGACGATGGAACAGCGCTACACCCCATTCGAACCCGCCGCGCACGCGGCGCCCCCCCGGTCCGATGCGCGGCCGCCGCCGCTCGCGCCGCGCGAGGCCGCGCGCCGTGAGCTCGCCGCGCTGATCGACCGCTTCGCGCCCGCCGACGGCGCGTATCCGAGCGCGATTCCCGCGCTGTCGTTCTTCCGCTGCTCGTCGCCCGTCGATCTCGGCTGCAGCGTCACGCGCGCCGCGTTCGTGTTCGCCGCGCAGGGCGCGAAACGGGTGACGGTCGCGGATCAGGCGTACGAATACGATCATCAGCACTGCCTCGTCACGTCGGTCGATTTGCCGATGCTCTCGCAGGTCACGCGCGCGTCGGCCGACGCGCCGTATCTGTGCGTGAAGATCGCGCTCGATTTGCAGCGGATCGCCGAGCTCGCGGCCGAGATGCGCACGCCGCCGCCGGACGCGGTGCCGACGGGCGAGGGGATCGTCGTCGGCGAGCTGTCCGAGCCGCTCTTCGACGCCGCGCTGCGGCTCGTGCGATTGCTCGATACTCCAGACGACATTCCGATTCTCGCGCCGCTGATCGAAAAGGAACTGCTGTACCGGCTGCTGACGAGCGGGCAGGGCGCGCGGCTGCGGCACATCGCGGTCGCGGGCAGCCAGACATACCGGATCGCGCGCGCGATCGAATGGATTCGGCACCACTACGCGGAGCCGCTCAGCATCGATGCGCTCGCGCAGCAGGTGAACATGAGCGTGTCGTCGCTGCATCATCACTTCAAGTACGTGACGACGCTGAGCCCGCTTCAGTATCAGAAGCAACTTCGGCTGCACGAGGCGCGCCGCTTGTTGATCGGCCAGCACGGTGACGTCGGCTCGATCGCGCTCAGGGTCGGGTACGACAGCCCGTCGCAATTCAGCCGCGAATACAGCCGCCTGTTCGGCGCGCCGCCGTTGCGCGACGTCGTGCAGTTGAGACGCCGCAACGGGATCGGCGTGCAGGAATGAACGGCGCGTGGCGAGCCGCGCATCCGTTGCAAAGCGAGACGCCGGTCTCGATTCGCAGGGTTCGGCGCGCGGCGAGGGATGCGCGTCTCATGCGCTTGGCGGTGCCGTTCGCGCGCGCGAGCGCGAACGATACGGCAATGCGAACATGAATATGAAAATGAAAACGAATCTGGACACCGAAACGGCCGTCGACGTCGTGCACGCGTTCTGGCGCTTGATGGGCACGAACGACTTTCATGCGGTCGCGGCCGTGCTCGCCGACGACTTCGTGCTCGAATGGCCGCAATCGAACGAGCGCATACGCGGCGCCCGAAACTTCGCGCTGCTGAACAGCGAGTATCCGGCGCATGGGCGGTGGACGTTTACGATCGGTCGCGTGATAGGCGGCGCGCACGAGGCCGCGTCGGACGTATCGGTCACCGACGGCGTTCAGCGCGCGCGGGCGATTTCGTTCTTCACGGTGGTGCATCGAAAGATCGCGCGCATCGTCGAGTTCTGGCCCGAGCCGTACGACGCGCCATACGACCGCTCGCATCTGGTCGAGCGGATCGAGTAAGCGCGGCGGTATGAAGGCGGCGCTCGGCGCGGCGGATTGCATTCGCCGCGCCGTGGCCGTGCGTTCGCGCGTTGCGTGCGCGAACATCATCATGCGCGACGCGCACGCAAGCTCGAGCATCGCGCATCGTCGAAAATCAATCGGGCGCTTTGCGGCGACCAGTTCGACGCGCGCGTCGCACGGCGACATGCCGCACTCGCACGGCGCGCGCGAACGGCGGTCACGCGAACCGTCGAATCGCGAACCGTCGAACCGCCAGCACAAAGCGGCGTTCGCCCGTTGAGCGAACGCCGCTGTCGATGCAATGCGTGGTGGTGGTGTGGAAGGTCTGCTGCCGACCGACGTATCCGATCCGAAAATCGATTGCATCGGCCTATCATGTGCGCGGCGCCCAGTGCAGGGCCGGACGCGCGCGCGCTCAGCGCACGATCGTGAATCCCTGATGTTCGGGTTGGATCGATGCCGAGTCGACCGCTTGCAGGCGCCACGCGCCTTGCGGATTCTTGCCGCCGAGGACCGCGTCGCCGTGCTCTTCGTCTTCGGACGAAGGCTGTACGTTCGAGAACGACAGCCCTTGCAGCCGGCACAGCGCTTCGCCGCTGTCGGCCGAGCACAGCGCAACCGCGCCTTCGACGTCCTTCACCTTGCCCCACGCCGGCAGATCGATGCCTTGATGCGCTTCACGCGACCACAGTTGCTCGTCGGTGTCGAGCCACAGGACCGCGAATTGCTGCGCAGAGGAATCGCTGCCATTGATTCGAATGGTGAGGCGCATGCTTCGTCTCCTTTCGAAGGTTAGCCGGTGAGCTTTCTCAGTCTAGGTGGATTGACGCGGAACGCAAGCGGCGTTGCGAAAAGATTGATGCGGGTCGCATCGCCCGGCACTGGGCAACGCGCGCGAATCATCAATGCATAGCGTGCCGTGTGCGGACTCTTCTGCGCAATCGGGTGTTTTCATGAGCGATGCTTGCATACGCGCGTCACATTGATCCGATTGCTACGCGCTGTTGCGTCGCGCAAGCGCTTCGCGCGGATGTGTCGCGCAGGTGTGTCGCGAAGGTGTGTCGATTTGCCGCCCGCATTCGATTGCACGCACCGCCAATGCAGCGCGCGCGATGCACATTTTCCGGCGCGCGGAATAACGATTCCCGAATCGATCGGTTGGTCGCGACAGGCCCCATTGATAGATTGGTCCCTTGTTCTTCAACGGAGACAAGCATGTCCGCGATCCATGAGACGGCCGTCCAACCCGCGCGCGGCGAGCCCGCGCGAGACGCGCATCTAATCGCGAGCGACGCCGAGGCGATCGACGTCGCGCGCACGCTCGCCGAGCGGCTCGCGCAAGGCGCCGCCGAGCGCGATCGCGAGCGCCGGCTGCCCTATGAAGAAATCGACTGGTTCTCGCAATCGGGCCTGTGGGCGATCACGGTGCCGAAGGCGCACGGCGGCGCGGGCGTGTCGCACGTGACGTTGACCGAGGCCGTGAAGATCGTCGCGGCCGCGGACCCGTCGCTCGGCCAATTGCCGCAGAATCACTTCGGCCTCGTCGACGTGATCGCGCTCACGGGCACCGACGAGCAGAAGCGCTTTTTCTTCGGCGAGATCCTGAAGGGCAAGCGGTTCGGCAACGGCTTCTCGGAGAAGGGCACGAAGAACGTGCTCGATCTGAAGACGAGAGTGATTCGCGACGGCGACGGCTATCGCGTCGACGGCACGAAGTTCTATTCGACGGGCGCGCTGTTCGCGCATTACGTGCCGGTGCTCGGGATCGACGAAGAGCGCAAGGGCTGGCTCGCGTACATTCCGAAGGGCACGCCGGGGCTCTCGGTGGTCGACGACTGGTCGGGCTTCGGCCAGCGCACGACCGCGAGCGGCACGGTGCGGCTCGAGAACGTGCGCGTCGCCGCATCGCACGTGTTCCCCGCGCATCGCGTGTCGGATGCGCCGACGCTGAACGGCCCGCTGTCGCAGATCATCCAGGCGGCGATCGATGCGGGCATCGCGCACGCGGCGCTCGACGATACGCTGCGCTTCGTGCGCGAACGCTCGCGCCCGTGGATCGACAGCGGCGTCGAGCGCGCGGCCGACGATCCGTTGACGATTCGCGAGACGGGGCGCCTCGTGATCCAGTTGCACGCAGCCGATGCGCTGCTCGAGCGCGCGGCGCGCACGCTCGACGAGATCGCCGCGCAGCGCGACATTTCGGAGGACGACGTGGCGCGCGCATCGGTCGCGGTCGGCGAGGCGAAGGTGCTGACGACCGAGATCGCGTTGCTCGCGAGCGAGAAGCTGTTCGAGCTCGCCGGCACGCAGGCGACGCTCGCCGAGCACGGCCTCGATCGCCACTGGCGCAACGCGCGCACGCACACGCTGCACGATCCGGTGCGCTGGAAGTATCACCTCGTCGGCAATTACTATCTGAACGGCGTCGCGCCCGCGCGCCACGCGTGGAATTGAGCCGATGAACGCGTTCACGCAGCCGGCCGCCGCGCGCGCGGCGCGGCGGATTTCGAACGACGCCGAGGCGCTCGAAGCGGCCCGCGCGTTCGCGGCGACGATCGCGCCGGACGCCGCCGCGCGCGATCGCGAGCGCCGCCTGCCGTACGCGGAGCTCGACGCGTATTCGGCGACGGGCCTCTGGGGCATCGCGGTGCCGCGCGAATTCGGCGGCGCGGCGGTATCGGCCGCGACGCTCGCGGAAGTGACCGCGATCGTGTCGGAGGGCGACCCCGCGATCGGCCAGATTCCGCAGAATCATTTCTTCATGCTCGAAGTCTTGCGCGTGAACGGCACGCGCGATCAGCAGCGCTTCTACTTCGAGCGCGCGCTCGCGGGCGAGCGCTTCGGCAACGCGCTGTCCGAGCGCGGCACGAAGCACGTGCGCGATTACCGGACGACGATCACGCCCGACGGCGCGGGCTTCCGGCTCAACGGCCGCAAGTTCTATTCGACGGGCGCGCTGTTCGCGCACTGGGTCCCGGTCGTCGCGAAGGACGCGAACGAGCGGCTGCACGTCGCGTTCACGCCGGCGCACGCGCCGGGCCTCGCCGTCGAAGACGACTGGAACGGCTTCGGCCAGCGCACGACGGGCAGCGGCACGACGCGGCTCGACAACGTGTATGTCGACGCATCGGCCGTCGTGCCGTACAGCGACGCGTTCGACGCGAAGCCGACGCCCGTCGGCCCGCTCGGCCAGTTGCTGCACGCGGCCGTCGATCTCGGCATCGCGCGCGCCGCGTTCGCCGACGCGCGCCGCTTCGTGCGCGAGCGCGCGCGGCCGTGGATCGACAGCGGCGTCGCGCGCGCGAGCGACGATCCGCTCACGCTCGAGATCTTCGGCAAGCTCGCGCTCGATCTCGACGCGGCGGGCGCGCTGACCGAGCGCGCGGGCTTGCGCGTCGACGCGGCGATCGACGACGCGAACGAGCGCACGGTTGCGTCCGCATCGATCGCGGTCGCGAAGGCGCGCGCGGCGACGACCGAGATCGCGCTCGCCGCATCGTCGCGCCTGCTCGAACTCGCGGGCACGCAAGGCGCGCTCGCCGAGCACGCGCTCGATCGTCACTGGCGCAACGCGCGCACGCACACGCTGCACGATCCGGTGCGCTGGAAATACATCGCGATCGCCGACTACTACCTGAACGACACGCTGCCGCCGCGCCACGGCGCACTGTGACGCGCGCCGCGCATCGCGCGCAACGCAGGCGGCAACACGCATCGACCGAATCGAGAGACTGCTTCACCATGACCCGACAGATCCGCTTCAACGCCTTCGACATGAACTGCGTCGGCCATCAGTCGCCCGGGCTCTGGGCGCATCCGCGCGACGAGTCGTGGCGCTATCGCGAGCTGAGCTACTGGACCGAGCTTGCGCAACTGCTCGAACGCGGCAAGTTCGACGGCCTCTTCATCGCCGACGTGCTCGGCATCTACGACGTCTACCGGAGCAGCGGCGAAGCGGCGATCCGGCAAGGCGCGCAGGTGCCCGTCAACGATCCGATCCTGCTCGTGTCCGCGATGGCGGCCGCGACGCGGCATCTCGGCTTCGGCGTCACGTGCTCGCTGTCGTACGAGCATCCGTATCCGTTCGCGCGACGCATGTCGACGCTCGATCATCTGACGGGCGGACGCGTCGGCTGGAACGTCGTCACGTCGTATCTCGATAGCGCCGCGCGCAACCTCGGGCTGCCGCAGCAGACGAACCACGACGAGCGCTACGCGATCGCCGACGAGTATCTCGAGGTCTGCTACAAGCTGTGGGAAGGCTCGTGGGAGGACGACGCCGTCGTGCGCGACGCCGCGCGCCACGTGTTCGCCGAGCCGTCGAAGGTGCATCCGATCGGCCATCACGGCCGTTACTACGACGTGCCCGGCATCCATCTGTGCGAGCCGTCGCCGCAGCGCACGCCGGTGCTCTATCAAGCGGGCGCGTCGAAGCGCGGCAAGGACTTCGCCGCGCAGCACGCGGAATGCATCTTCGTCGCCGCGCCGTCGCGCACGATCCTGAAGGCGTTCGTCGCGGACATCCGCGAGCGCGTGAAAAAGTTCGGCCGCGATCCGCACGACGTGCTGATCTTCAACCTGCATACGGTGATCACGGGCCGCACGTCGGCCGACGCGCACGCGAAGCACGCCGACTATCGCCGCTACGCGAGCGACGAAGGCGCGCTCGCGCTGATGTCCGGCTGGACCGGAATCGATCTGTCGAACTACGGGCTCGACGAGCCGCTCGAGCACGTCGAGAGCAACGCGATTCAGTCGGCCGTCGAGGCGCTGTCGAGCGCCGATCCGACGCGCAAGTGGACCGTGCGCGAGATCGCCCGCTGGGGCGGCATCGGCGGGCTCGGGCCGGTGTCGGTCGGCGACGCGCGCGAGATCGCCGACGATCTGCAATCGTGGGTCGACGAGACCGACGTAGACGGCTTCAACCTCGCGTACGCGGTAACGCCGGAGACGTTCGTCGATGTCGTCGAGCTTGTGGTGCCGGAGCTGCAGCGGCGCGGCGTCTATCAGACCGACTACGCGCCGGGCACGCTGCGCGAGAAGCTGCATCGCGCGGGGCCGAGGCTGGCCGCGCCGCATCCGGCCGCGCGATATCGCGTTGGCCACGAGCATGCGGCGGCGGAGCGCATCGCGGCGGAAGAGTGAAGGAGGGCGGCGTGTCGGCGCGACTCGGCGGCGAACGCGGGCCTCGGCCACGACGCTGGCGATGGATGATTCGACGGGCTGCCGCAACGGCGCGAATCGCACTGCGCGATCGCGGCATCGCGTGATGCGGTGCGCGACGATTCGGACGATGACGCGAGCGGGAATGCGCGCGGCCGGATCGCCGCGGCGAATCAAATGCGTGACGAATCGCCGATGAATCGCCGATCGGATTGCTGACCACGTTGCCGATTGAGTTGCTGATCGAGCTGCAAACCGCGCGCGCGATCGAATGACGAATCGTGCGGCAAACCGCATGGCGATTCAAACGATGAATCGAACAACGAACCTAACGACGAAGCAAGGCCGCCACGCGGAAGCGATGCGTCTCGACGGAGCGGCGCGCATCGTGCCGATGAATCGTTTGTCGCTTCGTTTTTTGCTTCGTTTGTCGCTTCGTCAGTTGCTTCACTAGCGGCTTCATTCGCCGTTGCACCGACGCGTCCGGCGCTTACCCCACCCGCGATTCGACGCTTCCACCGCCTCCCCCGCCAACCAGGCGTTAGGCCGCCGTCGCCCGCGCCTTCTGGTCGTGAGGCGGCGATTCGAGCGCCGGCAGCGTGATCGCGAAGCGCGCGCCGCCGATCGGCGCGCCGTCGAGCCGCACGTTGCCGCCGTGCGCGAACGCGACGCGCCGCACGATCGTGAGCCCTAGGCCGAAGCCGCCCGTTTGCCGGTCGCGGCTCGAATCGAGCCGATGGAACGGCTCGAACACGCGGTCGCGATCGGCGGCCGGAATGCCGGGGCCGTCGTCGTCGACCGTCAGCACGAGCGCGCCCGCGTCGCCGAGCGACGCATGCAGCGAGATCGTCGTCGCCGCGTAGCGCATGCCGTTGCGGATCAGGTTCAAGAGCGCGCGCGCGACGAGCTTCGGATCGCACACGTGGCAAGCGGGCGCGCCGCGCATCGATACGTCGAGCGTGAGCCGGCGGTCGGCGATGTCGTTCGCGACGCTCGCGGCGACGCTGTCGATCAGCTCCGAAACCGTCACCTGCATCAACGCGAGATGCCGCTCGCCCTGTTCGAGCCGGCCGATCGTCAGCAGCTCGGTGACGAGCTCGTCGAGTTCGCGCACGTCGCGACGCAGCGCTTCCTGCCGCTCGTGCATGCGCTCGGCCACGTCCGGCGACGCGAGCAGCGCGAGGCCGAATTCGAGCCGCGCGAGCGGTGTCTTCAGTTCGTGCGAGATCCCGTGCATCATCTCGCGCTGTTGCTGGATCGATGCTTCGATCCGCTTCGCCATGTCGTTGAACTGCTGCGACAGTTCGTAGATGTTCGATTTGCGCGATACCTGCGCGCGCGTCGACAGCCGGCCGCTGCCGAACGCGCGCGCGGCCGCCTCGAGCTTGCGCAGGTCGCGCCAGTGATAGTGAATCCACAGCGCGACGGCGAGCAGCGTCGCGAGCGCGACCGTCAGATAGGCGTAGATCTGGATGTCGAGGCTCGTCGGCTCGTCCGGGCGCGCGTGCAGAACGGTGCCGTCGACGAGCGGCATGAAATAGTCCCTGCCGTCGTAGCTGATCGCGATCTCGCCGCGATCGAGGTCGCGCTGCTGCCTGGCGCTCAGCATCTTGCGGGCCGCGTCCATCGAGATGAACTCGAAGCCTTCGTTGCCGCGCTTCGCGAGCTCGCGCAGCGCCTGACGCCGCTCGGAGCCCGGATGGCGCTCGAGATAGTCGTTCAGCACGAACGCATAGGTGGCGAGCGTCTCGCGCGCCGCGCTCGAAATTCGCTCGTAGAAGAAGCGGTTGAACGATGTGTTGATGAAGACGATCGCCGCTGCGCCGCAGACGACCACGACGAGATACAGCCTGACGAGCGAGCGCAGCATTCAGTCATCCCAGGCAGACGGGCTGAACAGATAGCCGCGGCCCCAGATCGTCTTGATCTTGTGCGGCTCGGACGACGCGTCCTCGAACCGGCGTCGCAGCTTCGAGATGCCCGAATCGACGGAGCGGTCGAGGCCGTCGAACTCGATGCCGCGCAACTGCTTCAGGATGTCGTCGCGGCTCAGCACGGTGCCCGCCGCGCGCGCGAGAATCAGCAGCAGGTTGAATTCGGCTGTCTTCAGATCGACGGGCTCGCCGCGCCACGTGACCGTGCGGTTCGGCGGCGAGATCGTCAGCTCGCCGAACACGAGCGCCTCGCTCGCCGGCGAGTCGACGGGCGCGCCGGCAGGCTGCGCGCGGCGCAGCAACGCGCGAGCGCGCGCGACGAGCACGCGCGGCTCGATCGGCTTCGTCACGTAGTCGTCCGCGCCCGTCTCGAGGCCCGCCACCTGATCGTAGACGTCCGAGCGCGCGGTCAGGATCAGCACCGGCACGTTCGAGAACGCGCGGATTCGGCGGCACACTTCCATGCCGTCGAGATGCGGCAGCATCAGGTCGAGAATCACGAGCGCGGGCTGATGCTCGCGCACGGCCCCGACGGCGAGGTCGCCGCGCCGGACCACCGTCACCGAGAATTCGTAGCTGTCGAGATACTCGCGGATCAGCTGCGCGAGGCGATCGTCGTCTTCGATCAGCAGCACCCGGTATTTGAGCGGCACTTCGTTCATGGTCTCCTCGGCGTGGTTCTGCGCGCGTGAGCGCCGGCAGCGCACGCGCATTCTAGCCGCGCGCGCCGCACGCCGGGGGCGGCTGCAACAATCGCCGACAATCGGACACAAATCCGCACATATTCCTGAAACATTCGGGACAGATTCGTCGTGCGCACGAACCTAGACTGCGGACTCCTTGACTCTCGCCCGTCACCGTGCGCCCGCCCATTCACTCACTTCGGTATTGCGTGCCGTTCGCCGGCTTCATGTCGATTGCGGCCGCGCATGCGGAAAACGTCTACACGCTGTCGATCGGCGGCGGCTTCGTGCCGCGCTACGCGGGCAGCAATCAGTATCACGGCGTGGTCGCGCCGTCGTTTTCCGCGGAGTTCGACAACGGCATCTTCATCGGTCCGCTCGACGGCATCGGCTACAAGCTGAAGCTGCCGGGCGACGCGTTCGTCGCGGCCGCGCTCACGTACGACCCGGGCCGCTCGGACGAAAACCGCTTCGACCTGCCGGGCTCGAACTACCTGAAGGGGATGGGCCGCGTACCGGGCTCGGTGCTCGTCGCGGTGCAGGCGGGCGTGAAGCTCTACGGCGGCAGCGTGCTGAGCGTGACCGTGGACACGCCCGTCACGCACACGTCGCGCGGCGTGTCCGGGCACGTCGATCTCGCGGTGCCGGTATTGAGCGCCGGGCGTCACGAAGTCGTCGTGACGGGCTCCGTGCATGCGGGCTCGGGCCGCTACACGCAGACGTTCTACGGCGTCACCGGCGCGCAGGCGGCGGCGACCCGCTTCGCGCCGTATTCGACGAAGGGCGGCATCGACAGCGCGTCGATGTCGGTCGCATGGACGTACGCGTTCTCGAGGCACTGGTCGGCGGACACGACGCTCGGCGTCACGCGTCTCATCGGCCGCTACGGGGGCAGCCCGATCGTGCAGCAGAAGACCAATTATTTCGGAGTGTCTTCGCTGACCTATCGTTTCTGATTTTGAAGAAGGAGGTGGCCATCGTGCTGATCTGGAAAACCGCGCTTTCGCTGACCTGGCGAGCGGGCCTCGTGTCGCCCGCGAGCGTGCCCGCCGCCGCCGCGCACGTCGGCCGGATCGTGCTCACCGGAGCGACCGGCTTCATCGGCGGCGCGGTGCTCGTGTCGCTCGTCAACGCCGGGCTGCTCGATCGCGTCGTGTGCGTCGTGCGCGCGTGCGACCGCGCGCATGCGCTCGCTCGGCTGCGCGAGGCGGCGCTCAAGAGCGGGCTCGCGCCGTACTGGGCCGCGCGGCTCACCGAGGCGAACGTGATCGCGGGCGAACTCGACGGCGCGTTCGCCGACGTCGACGCCGCGCGTCTTTCGTCGGCGTCGCACGTGATTCACTGCGCGGGCGTTGCGTCGCTCGCCGACGCGAGCGTCGTCAACGAGACGAACGTCGATGCGACGCTGCGTTTCGCGCGCCGCTTCGCGGGCAGCCGGCGGCTGCAGCGCTTCGTGCACGTCGGCGCGGCGTTCGCGTGCGGGATCAAGGCGCGCGGCACGATCCGCGAGGACGACGCGCCCAAGCGCGGCCGCGAGGTCGATTTCGCGCCGTACACGCGCGGCAAGCGCGACGCGGAAGCGCAGTTGCGCGCGCTCGGCCTGCCGCTCGTGGTCGTGCGGCCGTCGTGCGTCGTCGGCCATACGCTGCTCGGCACGCAGCCTTCGGCGAGCACGTTCTGGATGTTCCGGATCGTTCACGCGGCGCGCCGCTTCACCGCGCGGCCGATGGCGCGCATCGACGTGATCGCCGTCGACGATTGCGCGCGCGCGCTGATGCTGCTCGCGCTGAAGCCGTCACTCAAGTACGACACGTACCACGTGTCGGCGGGCGACGAAGCGCCGAGCGTCACGCAGATCGTGCGCGCGATGGACGAGGCCGTGGGGCTCGACGGCGAGCCGCGCTACGCGCTCTGCTCGTGTGCCGAGTTTACGGCGATCGCGCGCGACGTGCTCGGCCGCCGCGACGCGCCGCGCGAGCGCGTGATCCGGCGCGCGTTGCAGTCTTACGCCGCGTTCGCCGAGCTCGACCACGTGTTCGACAACTCGCGCGTGCGCGACGAGATCGATTTCGAACCGCTGCCGTTCGTCGATTACGTGAACGAATGCATGCGCACGTCGCGCGGCATCGACGTGCTCGCGCAGATGCCGAGGACGGCGGCGCGCTGAGCGTGCGCGCGGCGGCCGCGCGTCACGAGCCGCCGACTTCGATCAGCTTGTCGAGCGCCGCGTACACTTCGCCGAGCGCATCCGCGCCGAAGCGTTGCTCGATGAGCCGGTACTGCTCGTCGATGCGCGGGCTGATCTGCGTGACAAGCTGACGACTTTGCGGCGTCAGGCTGACGATCAGCCTGCGCTGATCCTCCTGGGCGCGCGTGCGGCGAATCAGGCCGTCGCGCTCCATCCTCTCCAGCACGCCCGTGAGGCTCGGGCTCAGGATGCAGCAGCGCTTCGCGATCTGCCCGGCTTCGAGCTCACGAGACGGTTCGCCGTCCAGCACGCGAATGATCCGCCATTGCTGCTCCGTCAGCGCAAATTCCTTCAGGATCGGCCGGAACCGGCCCATCAACGTTTCGCGGGCCTCGAGCAGCAGCATGGCCAGATTGCGGTGATCGAACGTACGATTCATGAGGTTCCTGGAAGAGCAGTTGATCCACTCATCTTAGCAGGGCGAAAATCGTCGGTGACCGCCTTATCACGGCTATCAGGGTTATCGCGGTTGTTCTTTTCGCGTGCTGTAGTTAATATGTTAAGTAATTGACCCGGCCGCGCGACGCGGCGGAGGATGAAACGCATGGAGCTGTCCCTTGTCGTCGACGGCGCGCCGGCCGAAACGGTGCGCATCGGCACGGTATACGGCGCGCTGCTCAACGATCGCGGCGCGCTCGCGGCGCTTGGCGACGCGGTGCATGCGCCGCCGTACAACAAGCCGCCGCAGGCGCCCGTGCTTTACGTGAAGCCCGCGAACACGCATGCGGGCGACGGCGCGGCCGTCGTCGTGCCGGCGGGCGTCGACGCGCTCGAAATCGGCGCGACGCTCGGCGTCGTGTTCGCGCGCCGCACGACTCGCGTATCGGTCGAACAGGCGTTTGATTTCGTTAAAGGTTTTACGCTCGCGAGCGACGTGTCGATTCCGCACCCCGATTATTATCGGCCGGCGGTGCGCTTCAAGTGCCGCGACGGCTTTTGCCCGCTCGGGCCGGCGATCGTTGCGCGCGCAAGCATCGGCGACGCGGACGCGCTCGCGGTGACGGTGCGCGTCGACGGCGAGCGGCGCTACGAGGCGAGCACCGCGAACCTGATCCGCTCCGTCGCGCGGTTGATCGCCGACGTGTCCGCGTTCATGTCGTTCGACGCGGGCGACGTGCTGCTCGTCGGCGTCGGCCTGAACGCGCCGCGCGCGGCGGCCGGCAGCGCGATCGAGATCGACGCGCCGGGTATCGGCACGCTGCGTCACACGTTGATTGCGGAGGGCGCGCGATGAAGACCGCACGCGTAGTGTTCAACGGCGCGCTTCACGCGGCCGAGCCGCTGGACGAAGGGCTTTTGCGGCTCGATACCGGGCGCGTGCTCGCCGAGACGGATGTCTCGTGGCTGCCGCCCGTCGCGCCGCGCACGACGTTCGCGCTCGGCCTGAACTACGCCGATCACGCGAAGGAGCTCGCGTTCAAGGCGCCGACCGAGCCGCTCATCTTCCTGAAGGGGCCGAACACGTTCGTCGGCCACCGCGCGCGGACGGTGCGGCCCGCGGACGCGACGCACATGCATTACGAGTGCGAGCTCGCGGTCGTGATCGGCCGCGAGGCGCGCCGCGTGACGCGCGCGCGCGCGCTGGACTACGTGCTCGGCTACACGATCGGCAACGATTACGCGATCCGCGACTATCTGGAGAATTATTACCGACCGAACCTGCGCGTGAAGAACCGCGACACGTGCACGCCGCTCGGGCCGTGGCTCGTGAGCCGCGACGAGATCGGCGATCCGGGGAGTCTCGCGCTTCGCACGACGGTCAACGGCATCGAAACGCAGCGCGGCAACACGCGCGACATGATCTTCGACGTCGCGTCGCTGATCGAATACATCAGCGGATTCATGACGCTCTCGCCCGGCGACCTGATCCTGACCGGCACGCCCGAGGGGCTCGCCGACACGAAGCCGGGCGACGAAGTGATCACCGAGATCGAGGGCCTCGGACGGCTCGTCAACACGATCGTCGGCGAAGCGGATTACTATCGCGCCGGCTGACGCCGCCGCACAAGGAGAGACGCATGAGCATCAAGCACTGGATCGGCGGCCGGGAAGTCGACAGCCGGGAGACGTTCACGACGTTCAACCCGGCGACGGGCGAGCCGATCGCCGAGGTCGCGTCGGGCGGCGCGGAGGAAATCGACGCGGCGGTGCGCGCCGCGAAGGACGCGTTTCCGAAATGGGCGAACACACCGGCGAAGGAGCGCGCGAAGCTGATGCGCAAGCTTGGCGAGCTGATCGAGCGCAACGTGCCCGCGCTCGCCGAGCTGGAGACGCAGGACACCGGCCTGCCGATCTCGCAGACGAAGAAGCAGCTGATCCCGCGCGCGTCGGAGAATTTCCACTTCTTCGCCGAAGTGTGCACGCAGATGAACGGGCGCAGCTATCCGGTCGACGACCAGATGCTGAACTACACGCTGTATCAGCCGGTGGGCGTGTGCGCGCTCGTGTCGCCGTGGAACGTGCCGTTCATGACCGCGACGTGGAAGACCGCGCCGTGCCTCGCGCTCGGCAACACCGCGGTGCTGAAG
This sequence comes from Burkholderia savannae, assembly GCF_001524445.2. Lineage (NCBI taxonomy): Bacteria > Pseudomonadati > Pseudomonadota > Betaproteobacteria > Burkholderiales > Burkholderiaceae > Burkholderia > Burkholderia savannae. Next base: position 1,213,280 of record NZ_CP013418.1, on the reverse strand, counting down.
ATGTCGGAGCTTTCGCCGCTCACGGCCGACCAGCTCGGCCGCCTCGCGCTCGAGGCGGGCATTCCGGCCGGCGTGCTGAACGTCGTGCAGGGCTACGGCGCGACGGCGGGCGACGCGCTCGTCCGGCATCCGGACGTGCGCGCCGTGTCGTTTACGGGCGGCACGTTGACGGGCAAGCGGATCATGGAGCGCGCGGGCCTGAAGAAGTATTCGATGGAGCTCGGCGGCAAGTCGCCCGTGCTGATTTTCGACGACGCCGATTTCGACCGCGCGCTCGACGCGTCGCTCTTCACGATCTTCTCGATCAACGGCGAGCGTTGCACGGCGGGCTCGCGGATCTTCGTGCAGCGGACGATCTACGACAGGTTCGTCGCCGAGTTCGCGCGCCGCGCGAACAACCTGATCGTCGGCGATCCGGCCGACGAGCGCACGCAGGTGGGCTCGATGATCACGCGCGCGCACTGGGAAAAGGTGACGGGCTACATCCGGCTCGGCGCCGACGAGGGCGCGCGGCTCGTCGCGGGCGGCCCGGACAAGCCGGCGAACCTGCCCGCGCATCTTGCGAACGGCAACTTCGTGCGGCCGACCGTGTTCGCCGACGTCGACAACCGGATGCGCATCGCGCAGGAAGAGATCTTCGGGCCGGTCGCGTGCCTGATTCCGTTCGACGGCGAGGAGGACGGGCTGCGTCTCGCGAACGACACGTCGTACGGCCTCGCGTCGTACCTGTGGACGCAGGACGTCGGCCGCGTGCACCGGCTCGCGCGCGGCATCGAGGCGGGCATGGTGTTCGTCAACAGCCAGAACGTGCGCGACCTGCGCCAGCCGTTCGGCGGCGTGAAGGAATCGGGCACCGGCCGCGAGGGCGGCGAATACAGCTTCGAGGTGTTCGCCGAGATCAAGAACGTGTGCATCTCGATGGGCAGCCATCACATTCCCCGCTGGGGCGTGTGACGCCCGCCGACAACGAATGATACGCCGCGCGCGGGCTCTGTTTGCCGGCGACGCGGCAGGAGACTCACGATGGGAAAGCTGTCACTCGCCGCGAAGATCACGCACGTGCCGTCGATGTATCTGTCCGAGCTGCCGGGCAGGCATCACGGCTGCCGTGCGGAGGCGATCCGCGGCCATCAGGCGATCGGCGAGCGCTGCCGCGCGCTCGGCGTCGACACGATCGTCGTCGCCGACACGCACTGGCTCGTCAACGCCGGCTATCACGTGAACTGCAACGGGCATTTCGCGGGCGTCTACACGAGCAACGAGCTGCCGCATTTCATCCGCGACATGCGCTACGAGTATCCGGGCAATCCGGCGCTCGGCCATCTGATCGCGGCGGCCGCGAACGAGCGCGGGATCGGCACGCGCGCGCACGAGATCGACAGTCTCGAGCTCGAGTACGGCACGCTCGTGCCGATGCGCTACATGAACGCCGATCAGCATTTCAAGGTCGTGTCGATCGCCGGCTGGTGCATGTGGCACGCGCTCGACGAGAGCCGGCGCTTCGGCGAGGCGCTCAGGCACTCGATCGAAGCGAGCGATTCGAACGTGGCGTTCTTCGCGAGCGGCTCGCTGTCGCACCGTTTCAACGACAACGGCAGCCCCGAGGAGGCGATCCACATGATCAGCCGCGAGTTCTTCCGGCAGGTGGACCTGCGCGTCGTCGAGCTGTGGAAGCAGGGCGATTTCGCGACCTTCTGCAAGATGCTGCCCGAGTACAACGAGCACTGCTTCGGCGAAGGCGGCATGCACGATACCGCGATGCTGCTCGGCCTGCTCGGCTGGGACCGCTACGACAAGCCGGTCGAAATCGTGACCGACTACTTCGCGAGCTCGGGCACCGGGCAGATCAACGCGATCTTCCCGCTGCCTTGAGCGGCGCGACGATTCGCTTCGGATGCCGACGCAATTCTGAAGAACACGGAGAGCCGACATGCCTCACATCATCGTCGAATACACCGCGAACATTCGCGACGACGCGCGGATTCCCGTGCTGCTCAAGACGATCAACGAGACGCTGATCGCGCAGGGCGGCGTGTTTCCGACGGGCGGCATCCGCTCGCGCGCGATCGAGCTGCAGGACTACTGCGTCGCCGACGGCACCGCCGACGACGCGTTCGTGCACGTGACGCTGAAGATCGGCTCGGGCCGCGACGACGCGACGAAGAAGGCCGCATGCGACGCGCTGTTCGACGCGATCAAGGCGCATTTCGCCGCGCTCTACGAACGGCGCTATCTCGCGCTGTCGATGGAGCTGACCGAGTTCAGCGAGACGGGCTCGTACAAGCACAACAATATCCACGCACGCTACAAGCGCGGCGCGTGACCCCAACCCCGACAACGAAGACCATGCTAGATTCCGCCACCATCCAGCTGCTCGCGCGCCGGCTGCACGCCGCCGAGCGCGAGCGCAAGCAGATCCGCCAGATCTCGCTCGACTACCCGGAGATCACGATCGACGACGCGTATGCGATCCAGCGCACGTGGGTCGCCATGAAGCTTGCCGAAGGGCGCGTGCTGAAGGGGCACAAGATCGGCCTCACGTCGAAGGCGATGCAGTATTCGTCGCAGATCGACGAGCCCGATTTCGGCGCGCTTCTCGACGACATGTTCTTCGAGGACGGCGCGGCGATTCCGGCGCACCGCTTCATCGTGCCGCGCGTCGAGGTCGAGCTCGCGTTCGTGCTCGGCAAGCCGCTGCAAGGGCCGCACTGCTCGGTGTTCGACGTCTACGACGCGGTCGACTACGTCGTGCCCGCGCTCGAGATCATCGACGCGCGCAGCCAGTCGATCGATCCGGACACGAAGCGCCCGCGCAAGGTGTTCGACACGATCGCCGACAACGCGGCGAACGCGGGCGTCGTGCTCGGCGGGCGGCCCGTGCGGCCGATGGACGTCGATCTGCGCTGGGTCGCGGCGATCATGTCGCGCAACGGCGTCGTCGAGGAAACGGGCGTCGCGGCGGGCGTGCTGAATCACCCCGCGAACGGCGTCGCGTGGCTCGCGAACCGGCTCGCGCGCTTCGACGTGTCGCTCGACGCGGGCGAGATCATCCTCGGCGGATCGTTCACGCGGCCGTGCGCGGCGAAGAGCGGCGACACGTTCAACGTCGATTACGGCCCGCTCGGCGCGATCCATTGCCATTTCGAATGACGGACGACGATGCTCATTCCTGACAACACGTTCAAGGCCGCGCTCGCGCGCGGCGAGGCGCAAATCGGGCTGTGGCTCGGGCTCGCGAATGCCTACGCCGCGGAGGTCGTCGCGGGCGCGGGCTTCGACTGGCTGCTGATCGACGGCGAGCACGCGCCGAACACGGTGCCGACGATCCTCGCGCAATTGCAGGCGATCGCCGCGTATCCTTCGCATCCCGTCGTGCGCGTGCCGTGGAACGACGCGGTGGTCGTCAAGCAGGTGCTCGATCTCGGCGCGCAGACGCTGCTCGTGCCGATGGTGCAGAGCGCGGGCGAGGCGCGCGCGGCCGTCGCGGCGACCCGCTATCCGCCGCACGGCGTTCGCGGCGTCGGCAGCGCGCTCGCGCGCGCGTCGCGCTGGAACCGCGTCGACGATTACGTGCGGCAGGCGAACGAGCGGATCGCGGTGCTCGTGCAGGTCGAGACGCGCGCGGGGCTCGACGCGATCGACGCGATCGCGCGCGTGGACGGCGTCGACGGCGTGTTCATCGGGCCCGCCGATCTCGCGGCCGATCTCGGGCATCTCGGCGATCCCGCGCATCCGGACGTGCAGGCGGCGATCGATCGCGCGATCGCCGCGATCGCCGCGGCGGGCAAGGCGGCGGGCATCCTGAGCGCGGACGAGCGCGCGGCGCGGCGCTATCTCGAGGCCGGCGCGACGTTTGTCGCGGTCGGCGTCGACACCACGCTGCTCGCGCGCGGCGCGCAGCAGCTCGCCGCGCGGTTCAAGTCGCCGGCAGGCGGCGCGGTTCGCGCGGGCGACGGCACTTACTGATTTCGGCTTGCGCCGGCATCGATCGGCGGCGCGTCGCCGCGCCGCCCGCCGGGCTTCGCGTTCACGTACTGCCCGGGCGTCGTGCCGAGCGTGCGGCGGAACATGTCGATGAACGCGCTCACGTTGTCGTAGCCGAGGTCGAGCGCGACCGTCGTCACCGTCACGCCGTCCGCGAGCCGTTCGAGCGCGCGCAGCAGGCGCGCCTGCTGACGCCATTGCGCGAACGTCAATCCCGTCTCGGACACGAAGCGGCGGCTCAGCGTGCGCGGCGCCATGCCGGCCCACGCGGCCCATTCGTCGACGCGGCGGTTGTCCGCGAGATCGCCGGCGAGCGCGTCGGTGATCCGCACGAGCCGCGGATCGCGCGGGCGCGGCAGTCCGAGCGATCCCGTTTTCGCCGCCGCGATCTCGTCGAGCATCACGTCCGCAATCCGCGCGCGCGCGCCGTCGAGCTCGCCGCCGCGCCAGCTCGCCGCGCGGCGTACGGCTTCGCGCAGCAGCGGCGACGTGACGATCGCGCGCGGCGCGTCCGGCAGCGTCGCGCATCGGTGCTCCGCGATGAAGACGCTCCAGCCGGAGAACGGCCCGAACGAGCGCAGCGAATGCACGCGATGCGGCGGAATCCAGATCGCGTGGATCGCGGGCACGACCCAGTCCTCGTCGTCGAGCCCGATCGACACGAGCCCGCTCGACGTGCCGACGAGTTGTCCGCGCGCGTGGCTGTGGCGCGCGGTGGTGCGCGCGCCGTGCTGCGTCAATTCGACAGCGGCGACGAACGGGCCGTCGGACGACGTGACGAGTTCGATGGGAAGAATGGGATCGAGCATGGCCTGAATACCGTATCGAATGGCCTTTATACCGGAGACCGGTCGCGCGCGCACGTCTACACTGCGTTCACTTCCATTCGATTCGGCGCGCCGCGCCTGGCGGTGCGAGCCGAATCGGTTCCCCACGTACACGTCGAGCGATGCGAGGCGTCCAGCGTCGCGAGCCGCGCCCCCGCCACGGCCGCGGTTCTCGCGAACGCGCGCGCGCCGGCTGATTGCGGCGCGATTCGGGGTGACTCGGGGCGATTCGCCTCGACGCGCAACGACGCGGCGGGGCGCAAGCGCAGCGGGCGCGCTGCCGATGATGCCGTTGCCGATGCTGCCGATGTCGACGCCGATGTCGACGCCGATGCCGATGCCGATGCGTCGGCCGCGGCGCGCGCGATCGACTCGTTCGACGGTCCCGACATTCACGACGCGCGGCGATCGAGCGATCCCGCTGCGACCCAATGATCAAGGAGCCTTCATGAAAGCTGCTGTCGTCCTGGGCGCGGGCCAGCGCCCGGCCTACGCCGAATTCGATTCGCCGGGCGCGTCGCCCGGCCATCGCGCGATCGACGTGACCGCTTCCGCGTTGAGCCGGCTCGCGCAGGCGCGCGCGTCGGGCGCGCATTACTCGTCGACGGGCCGTTTCCCGTTCGTGGCGGGCGTCGACGGCGCCGGGCGTCTCGACGACGGCCGGCGCGTCTACTTCTTCGGCCCGCAGGCGCCGTTCGGCGCGATGGCCGAGCGTACGCTCGTGCCCGAAGCGAACTGCATCCCGCTGCCCGATTCGCTCGACGACGTCACGGCGGCCGCGATCGCGCTGCCGGGCATGTCGTCGTGGGCGGCGCTCACCGAGCGCGCGCGGCTCGCGGCAGGCGAGACGGTGCTCGTCAACGGCGCGACCGGCACGTCGGGGCGGCTCGCCGTCCGGATCGCGAAGCACCTCGGCGCCGCGAAAGTGATCGCGACCGGGCGCAATGCGAACGTGCTCGATGCGCTGAAGTCCGCGGGCGCCGATGTCACGATCTCGCTCGCGCAGGACGACGGGCAGGTGGCGCGCGCGTTCGAGACGCATTTCCGCGCGGGCGTGGACGTCGTGCTCGATTATCTGTGGGGCGCGAGCGCGCGGGCCGCGCTGATGGCCGCGGCGAACGCGTCGCCCGAAGCCCGCCCGGTGCGCTTCGTGCAGATCGGCACGATCGGCGGCGCCGACGTGCTGCTGCCGGGCGCGGTACTGCGCGCCACGGCGATCACGCTGATGGGCAGCGGCCTCGGCAGCCTTTCGCTGCCGCGCCTGCTGGATGCCGCGCGGGCGGTGTTCGAGGCGGCGCGTGCGGCCGGGTTGCGGATCGACACCGAAACCGTGCCGCTCGCCGACGTCGGCGCGTATTGGGACGACACGAGCAGCCTGGTTCGTCCGGTGTTCACGATGGGCGCGTCCCGGTGACGGGCGCGCGGCCGCGACGATATGCGGCGCCCGACGCCCGACGCCCGACGCCCGACGCCCGCCTCCCGACGCCTCCCGACACCACCCGACACCGCCCGACACCGCCCAACACCGCCCAACACCGCCCGGTCGCCGGGTACCGTCCGGTGCCGTCCCGCGCCTCCCGTGCCGTCCCGCGCAATCGCGTGCAATCGCGCGCCGTTCGCTCAGAACCGCTGCTGCATGCCAAGCGTCACGCCGGCCTGCGTATCGGCGTAGCCGACCGAATCGCGCGACACACCGACGTTGCGCCCATGCTGGGCGATCGCGAAGCCGCCCGCCGCATACAGCACGGTGCGCTTGGACAGCGAATATTGCGCGCGCAGCGACACGAGCGTCGGATCGGCGTCGGTGCCGCCCTTGATGTTCTGGTGATAGACCGCGCCGATCAGCGAGAACGCCGGCGTGAAGTCGTACGAGCCGCCGATCCAGTACATGTCGCTCAACTGCGTCGCCGCCGCCGTGTGGAACGTGCGGCGGTAGTTGCGATAGCCGGCCATCGTCTTCAGGTTGCCGAAATCGTAGCTGACGCCCGCATGAATGCCCTGCACGTAGTCGACCGGATCGGCGGGGCTCACGCTGTCGCGCGCGCCGTTCTGGCGGTCGAACGTGACGACCGCCGCGAACGCGCCGCTCTCGTAGCCGAGCGCGAAGTCGTACTTCGCGCTCGTCTTCATGCTGCCCGGCACATTGCCGAAGCCGTACATCGCGCCGAAGCGCAAGCCGCCGTACGCGCCGTCGTAGCGCACCGAGTTCGACGAGCGCGTGAACATGCCGTCCTTGCGGCCGCCTGTGGCCGTCGACGACGTCGCCCACGAATAATTCTGCGCGTAGCCCATCGGGTCGAACGGCAGCATGTAGTCATACGTGACGGTGAAGTTGCGTCCGAGCGTGAGCTCGCCCCACTTGCCCTTGAGGCCCACCGTCGCGCGCCGCGCGAAGATCGAGTCGGGGCCGTCGTCGAAGCCGCCGTTCGCGAGGTCGATCCCGCTTTCGAGCCGGAACACCGCCTTCAAGCCGCCGCCGAGATCCTCGACGCCGCGCAGGCCCCAGCGCGACGTGTTCTTGTTGCCCGACTTCAGGCGCAATGCGCTGCCGCCCTCCGGCGCGGCGTGGTTCGCGTATTCGACGCCCGCGTCCATGATGCCGTAGAGCGTGACGCTCGACTGCGCGAGCGCGTGGCCGGCCGCGAGGCTCGCGCACGCGGCGAGGCCGGCTGAGATCGCAGCCCTGCCGGCGTTTCGGCGATGCTTTTTCATTTTCGGTGTCTCCGATTGAGTGGTGGTTGTTTTACGTGGCGCGCGCACGTTCGCCGTCAGGCGGCGTGCGCGCGCCGGGTGCGCCGGCCGATGCCGGCGCGGGCTTGCTGCTGGGTGCTACAGGGGATTGCGCCGGGGCGTTCGGGGCGGGTTCGTCGCGCGCGTTCATGCTTCGCGAGCCGGAGCGACGAGCGCCGCCGCATGCGCCGGGCGATGCGTCGCGGGTTCGCGCGAAGGCGGCGCGGTGTGCGTGGCGTTCGGCGTCGTTTGCGGTTGCATACGGCATCGCATACGGCCGCGTATCCGGCAGCATCTGGAATCGCACCCGGCATCCCGCGCGCCGAAAGCGCCGCATCACCTCGAACTTGCGTTGCCGAACGCCGAACGCCGAACGCCGAACGCCAAACGCCAAACGCCAAACGCCAAACGCCAAACGCCAAACGCCAAACGCCAAACGCCAAACGCCAAACACCAAACACCAAACACCAAACACCGAACACCAAACGCCCCCCGGTCAGCCCGCCTTCGCGAACGCCCAGCAATCGTTCGCCGGAAACTCCAGCCAGTGCCGGCCCGCCGCGCGCGGCGCCGAGCCGAACGCGCGCAGCCGCAGCTCGCCGCAATGGAACAGGTATTCCCAGCGGTCGCCGAGATACATCGACGTGACGAGCTCGGCGGGCAGCCGGTTCTCGCCCGGCTCGTCCGCAACCTGCACGCGCTCGACGCGGATCACCGCGTGCGCGTCCTCGCCTTGCCGCAGCGCGCCGCGCGCGAGCGCTGCGAGCCGCCAGCCGTCGCCCGCGAGCGTCACGCGCTCGCCGTCGATCGCGTCGACGCGCGCGTCGATCCGGTTGTTGCTGCCCATGAACTCGGCCGTATAGAGCGTGCGCGGCGCGCCGTACAGCTCGGCGGGCGTGCCTTCCTGCTCGATGCGGCCGTCGCGCAGCAGCAGGATGCGATCCGACATCGCCATCGCCTCGGCCTGGTCGTGCGTGACGCAAAGCGCCGACAGCCCAAGCGACACGATCAGCTCGCGCAGCCACGCGCGCGCTTCCTCGCGCAGCTTCGCGTCGAGGTTCGACAGCGGCTCGTCGAGCAGGATCACGGGCGGGTTGTAGACGAGCGCGCGCGCGATCGCGACGCGCTGCTGCTGGCCGCCCGACAACTGGTGCGGATAGCGTTCGGCGAGATGGCCGAGGCCGAGCTGGTCGAGCGCGGTCTGCACGCGGCGCTTGATCTCGCCCGCCGCGACGCGGCGCAGCTTGAGACCGTAGCCGACGTTCTCAGCGACGCTGCGGTGCGGCCACAGCGCGTACGACTGGAACACGAGGCCGAGCGAGCGCGCCTCGACGGGCAGGTCGACGCGGCCCGCGCCGTCGAAGAACGTGCGCTCGTCGAGCCGGATGCGGCCGGACGACGGCGTCTCGAGCCCCGCCACCGCGCGCAGCAGCGTCGTCTTGCCGCTGCCCGACGCGCCGAGCAGGCACACGACTTCGCCCGCTTTCAATTCGAACGACACGCCCTTCAAGATCGGGTTCGCGCCGTAGCTCAGATGCAGATCGTCGACGATGAGCTTATCCATGCAGTTTCACTCCGAAGCGCAACGCGACGGCGAGTCCCGCGCCGACCATTGCGATGTTGATGACGGACAGCGCGGCGACCTGATCGACCGCGCCCGTCGCCCAAAGCGACACGAGCAGCGCGCCGATCACCTCGGTGCCGGGCGACAGCAGATAGACGGCCGTCGAATATTCGCGCTCGAAGATCATGAAGATCAGCAGCCACGCGGCGAGCAGGCCGAAGCGCACGAGCGGCAGCGTCACGTCGAGCGACACGCGCGCGCGCGTCGCGCCGACGCTGCGGCCCGCTTCCTCGAGCTCCGGGCCCACCTGCAGCAGCGCGCTCTGGATCACGCGCATCCCGTACGCGAGCCACACGACCGTGTACGCGATCCAGATGCTCCACATCGAGCTCTTCAGCTCGCGCAGGCCCGGCACGAACAGGAAGATCCACAGGAACGCGAGGCCGGCGAGAAGGCCCGGCACCGCGCGCGGCAGCAGCACGATGTAGTCGAGCATGCGCGCGGCCCAGTCGTGACGGCGGTGGCCGGCGAACGCGACGAGCGAGTAGAAGCCGATCGCGAGCGCGCCGCCGATCACGCCGATGCCGAGCGTGTTGAAGATCGCGCGCACGAGGTTGTCCTGCTCGAACAGCTCGACGAAGTTCGCGACGGTCAGCACGTCGGCGAGCGGCACGCCTTCGCCCCAGTTCGTGACGAACGCGCGCAGCACGATGCCGGAGATCGGCACGATCACGGTGAGTGCGAGCCACGCGGCGACGATCGCGAGCGCGACCCAGCGCCACGCGCGCAGCGGCAGCACGGTCGGGCGGCCCGCCTTGCCCTTGACGGTCACGTAACGGCTCGCCGATTTCAGCAGATGGCGTTGCAGCAGCACGAGCGGAAACGTGATCGCGATGATGCACACGGCGACGGCCGCCATCAGGTGATACGACGGCACGCCGAGCTTGTTGGTCAGCTTGTACAGGTACGTCGCGAGCACGAGATGGCCTTCGGGGTCGCCGAGCACGAGCGGCAGCCCGAACACTTCGAAGCCGAGGAAGAACACGAGCACGCCCGAGAAGAGCAGGGCGGGCAGCGTCATCGGCAGGCTCACGTCGAGCGCGACGCGAAACGGCCGCGCGCCCGTCACGCGCGCGGCCTCCTCGACGTCCGAGCCGAGGTTGCGCAGCGCGGCGGACGCGTACAGGTACACGTGCGGCACGTGCGTCAAGCCGACGATCACCGTGATCGCGAAGATCGAATAGATGTTCCACGGCACGGACGAGATGCCGAACAGCGCCTTGAACCACACTGAATAGAAGCCGACCGGGCCCGCCGCGACGACGTAGCCGAACGCGAGCACCATCGGCGACACGAACACGGGCGTGAGCACGAGCGGCTCGAGCCAGCGGCGGCCGGGCAGATCCGTGCGCACCATCAGGAACGCGAGGATGCCGCCGAGCGGAATCGAGATGAACAGCATCCCGCCCGCGATGACGAACGAGTTCTTCGCGGCGGACCAGAAGTCGGGATCGGTGAAGATGAAGCGGAAGCCTTCGATGCCGAGCGTCCTGTTCGCGTCGAAGAACGGCGCGGTCAAGAGGCTCTGGAACACGATGAACGCGATCGGCAGCGCGACCGCGATCGTCAGCACCGCGACGACGATCCAGCGCAGCATGCCCGCGAGCGGCCAGAGTCCGCCCGCCGCCGGCGCGGGCGGCGCGCCGTCGCCGCGCGCGCGCGCGACGGGCGCGGACGGTCGGCCGCTGGTGGTTGTAAGCATGAGTTTGCCCTTGCGGCCCGCGGGCCGCGTCGATGGAAAAGGAAAGCGGGGAGGGCGCGCGCGGCGGCGGCCGCGCGCGCTCACGCGTGCGGGCTCAGCGCTTGAGCGCCTGCTGCCACTGCTTGAGGAACGCGAGGCGCTTCGACTGATCGAGGTAGACGAGCAGGCCCGAGCCGATCTGGATCGGCTTGAGCGAATCGCCGAGATCCTGCGCGAGGCGCGTCATCGACGTCTCGCCCGACACGTCCGTGCGGATCGAGTAGAGATTGGCCTGGTTCGCGATCAGCGTCTGGCCGCGCTTCGACAGCAGGTAGTCGACCCACAGCTTGGCCGCGTTCGGATGCTGCGCCTGCTTCGAGATCGTCACGAGGCGGCTCACGACGAGCGTGTAGTCCTTCGGAAACACGTAGCCGATCGACTTGTCCTTCTTCGCCTTTGCGTAGGCATACGAGCCGATGATGTTGTAGCCGACGAGGTTCTCGCCCGACGAGATCCGCTCCATCATCGCGCCCGTGCTCGACTGCAGCTTCGGCCCCGCCGCGCCGATCGCGCGCACGAGCTCCCACGTCACCTGTTCGTTCACGTGCGCGTCCTGCGTCAGGTAGTTGAAGCCGACGCCGGACTTCTCGATGTCGTAGGTCGTCACCTTGCCCTTGAACTTCTCGGGCTGCGATTGCAGCAGCCTGATCAGATCGGCGCGCGTCTTCGGCACGTCGTTCTCGGGAATCAGGCGCTTGTTGTAGACGATCGCGAGCGGCTCGTAGGTCGTGCCGTACGCCTGTTTCTGATACTGCGCCCATTGCGGCACGTTCGGCGTCTCGGGCGAATCGTACGCGGCCATCAGCCCGTCGTTGACGAGCTTCACCTGCAGATCCATCGCCGAGTTCCACAGCACGTCGGCGCTCGCGCTTTTCGCGGCGCTTTCGCTGACGTAGCGGTTGTAAAGCTCGGTGCTGTTCATGTCGTTGTATTCGATCTTCACGCCGTACAGGCTTTCGAAATCCTTGATGAGCGGGCGCACGAGCGCGGTGTCGGTCGTCGAGTAGACGACGAGCTTGCCTTCCTGCTTCGCGGCGTCGATCACGCGTTGGTAGTTACCCGGATAGCCGGCCGGGACCTGTGCGCAGACAGTGCTTGCGGCGACGAAAAGAGCGGCGGCGATGGCGGCCGGTGCGTACTGCATGTCTTCCTCCAGTGGCGTCTTGGTTGGTTCGAGTGACGCGGATGGTACGCGGCGCGCACTTTCAGCGCGCTTTCATTTTTCGTCACAATCGCTTTCTTTTGATTATGGATTTCCCGAGGTTTTGCTTGATGCGTGTGCTGCTCGTCGAAGACAACCCGATCCTCGCGCAGTCGCTCGCCGACGCGCTCGCCGCCGCGCGTTTCGCGGTCGATCACATGGCGGACGGCGAGGCCGCCGACCACGTGCTGCACACGCAGGACTACGCGCTCGTGATTCTCGATCTGGGGCTGCCGAAGCTCGACGGCCTCGAAGTGCTGCGGCGGCTGCGTGCGCGGCGCAATCCGGTGCCCGTGCTGATCCTGACCGCGCACGGCTCGGTCGAGGACCGCGTGCGCGGGCTCGATCTCGGCGCGGACGACTATCTCGCGAAGCCGTTCGAGCTGACCGAGCTCGAGGCGCGCGCCCGCGCGCTGATCCGGCGCAGCCTCGGCCACGAGCACACGCGCGTCGAATGCGGGCCGCTTGCGTTCGACAGCGTCGATCGCAGTTTTCGTCTGAATAATGACGTGCTCGCGCTGACGCCGCGCGAGCGCTCGGTGCTCGAGGTGCTGATCCTGCGCAACGGCCGCGCGATCAACAAGGAGACGCTGTCGGAGAAGATCTTCGGGCTCGACGAATCGGTGAACGCCGACGCGATCGAGATCTACGTGCACCGGCTGCGCAAGAAGCTCGAGGGCAGCGGCGTCGCGATCGTCACGCTGCGCGGGCTCGGCTATCTGCTCGAGGCGCAGCCGCGATGACGCGGCTCAATCTGCGCGCGCAGGTCGCGCTGTGGCTGTTGCTGCCGTTCCTCGGGCTGCTCGCGCTCGATTCGTGGCTCACGTACCAGCGTGCGATGAACGCCGCGCACGTGGCGTTCGATCGCACGCTCGCGTCGTCGCTGAAGTCGATTCGCGAGGGCGTGCGGCTCGTCGGCGGCGAGGTCGAGGTCGATCTGCCGTATCTCGCGCTCGAGATGTTCGAATCGAACGACGGCGGCAAGATCTACTACCTGATCCGCGACGACGACGGCCGCGCGATCACCGGCTACCGGGATTTGCCGATGCCGCCCGCGAAGGCGAACGCGCCGCTCTACACGACGGCGTTCTACGACGCCGTCTACCGCGGCGAGCGGCTCAGAATGGCTGCGCTGCGGCTGCCCGTGCACGACGTGCCGAGCGCGCTGACGCGCGTCGTCTGGGTGATGGTCGGCGAGACGATCGAGGCGCGGCAGGCGCTCGCGCGCGAGATCCTCGTCGGCTCGCTGCTGCAGGAGGGCCTGCTCGTCGTGCTCGCGCTCGGCATCGTGTGGCTCGGCGTCGGGCGCGGGCTGCGGCCGCTGAACCGGCTGTCGGCGAAGGTCGCCGCGCGCGCGGAGGACGACCCGACGCCGCTCGAGACGCTCGGGCTGCCGAGCGAGGTCGCGCCGCTCGTCGAATCGATCAACCAGTACGTCGGGCGCACGCAGCGCATGCAGGTCGCGCGGCGGCGCTTCTTCGCCGACGCCGCGCATCAGCTGAAGACACCGCTCGCGGCCGCGCAGACGGGCGTCGAGCTCGCGCTGCGGCCCGCCGAGCGCGAGCGCGTGAATGTGCATCTGCGGCGCGTGAACGGCGCGGTGCGGCAGGCGGCGAAGATCGTCCAGCAGTTGCTGTCGCTGTCGCGGCTCGAATCGGATGTCGCGCCGGCGATCGAGCGCAAGCCCGTCGCGCTCGCGAAGCTCGCGCGCAGCGTGACGCTCGACTGGTCGAGCGTCGCCCGCGCGCGCGGCATCGATCTCGGCTTCGAGCAGCACGCGAGCGTCGACGTGATGGGGCGCGCGGATCTGCTCGGCGAGCTCGTCGGCAACCTGATCGACAATGCGATCCGCTACGCGGGCGACGGCGCGGTGATCACGGTGCGGATCGCGCGCGACGGCGAGCTCGCGCGGCTCGAAGTGATCGACGACGGGCCGGGCATCGCGCCCGACGAGCGCGACGCGGTGTTCGAGCGTTTCTATCGGAGCCAGGCGACGCTCGCGATCGACGGCACGGGGCTCGGGCTGTCGATCGTGCGCGAGATCGCGCGCGTGCATCGGGGGAAGGTCGAGCTGGACGATGCGGCGGGGACGGGCGGCGTGAGCGATGCTGCCGGCATGAGCGCCATGAGCGCCATGAGCGGCATGAGCGGCATGAGCGGCATGAGCGGCACGAGCGGCGTGGGTGGCATGGGTGGCATGAGCGGCGCAGAGCGCGACGGCGGCGGGCCGGCGGGCGCGCGTGCGGCAGGCGCTCGTGCACGGGGCCGCGGGCTCGTCGTGCGGGTGACGCTGCCGGTTCATGCGGCCTGAGCGCTCGATGTGAGGCGGCGGGAGGTCGATTTTTCGTTTGGGGGCGGCGGGCGGACGGGCGCGCTGCGATGCGGCGGATAACGGATTGCCGGCGGCGGCCTGCTCGACGATCGGCGCTGTTGATGCATGCGATGCGGCGTGATTCGAGGCTTTCGTTGTGAAGCCGTTGGAGTCGACGGGATCGCGCCAGGCGGGAACGGCAATGGGATCGCTTCACATGCCTGAAATGCGTTCAGTACTTTCAGTACTTGAAGCGCTTGAAATGCCTTCAGTGCCTGATGTGCCTGAAGCGCTTGAAATGCCTGAAATGCCTGAAGTGCCTTCAGTGCCTTCAGTGCCTGAAGTGCCTGAAGTGCCCGAACTGCCCGAACTACCCGAAGCATTCGAAATGCTGGAAGCAGAACAAGCGCCCGCCGAAGATCGCCATCGCCGCATTTCGCATTTCGCCTCGTGTTCGCGGCGCGGAGCGCTCGCTCCCGATCTCGCGGCTGGTTGGGGGCCGGCGACGCATACGACGCGCATGCCGATGCGCTTCGACGCGGCCCTCCACTGCGTCGGCCCGCCGCGCCGCCGGCCATGGCCTCGCACGCGGGCGCAAGCGCGGACGTCACTCGCGGAACGCGATCTCCGCGTCGACCGACTGCCCGACCTCCAGAAACGCGCCTTCGCCGTTCACGACGATCGCGTTCTTGCCGAACGTCAGCGCGCCGTCGAATTGCGCGCTGCCGCGATAGACGCTCATCGTGTCGGTCGGCTCGTTCGGCCAGGCCGGGTCCGGCGCGCCCGTGCGCTGGTCGATCGTCGGGACAGGGCAGCGCGTGCAGAGCTTCACGAGGCTCAGGCGCACGCCGCCGTCGCCGGTTTCCACGTCGAGATAGTCGACATAATCTTCCTCGTACGCGTCGAGGCCCGTCAGCACGACGTTCGGGCGGAAGCGGTTCATCGGCACCGCGCTCGCGCCCTTGCGGCGCAGCCGCGCGTTCAGGTCGTCGAGCGACGATTGGCCGACGACCAGGATCGGAAAGCCGTCCGCGAACTGCGCGTACGACGTGAACGCGCCCGTCCATTTCGCGCCGACGACGCGCCGCGCGTCGGGCGCGAAGCGCGCGAGCCGCGCGGGCGTGCCGAGGAACTCGCTGAACCAGGCTGCCGCGTGCGCGCCGGCGTCGAGCGCGTTCACGGTGTCGCGCCAGACGGTCGCCGCGAGCGGCTGGGCGCCCGCGAGCGCCGACGCCGCGAGCGGCGTGCGCAGCTCGGGCATCCCGGGCGCGTCGACGACGAGCTCGCGCTCGCCGATCGCCGTGCGCACGAGCGCGAGCCGCGGATGCGTGCGCTGCGTGATCATCATGCCCGCCGGGTCGGTGACCATCCAGTTGCGGTCGTATTCGAGGCCTGTCACGTGCAATTGCGCGCGCACCGTCGCAATGCCCGCACAGGACTTGATCGGATAGACGAAAAGTTCGCTGATGACTGGCATGGCGCTCGAGCCCGGGGACCGGTACGGATTAGCAAAAAACGGCGGCGGAACCGTGATTCTGCCAGATTGCCCGCGTATGCAACTGTCCGCGTCCGAGCGCGCGCACTAGACGCGCCTGGGCCGCGCGGGGCCGCACCTGCCTCCGCAAGGTGGATTGGGCGTCCGCGCGGCGGCCGCGCACGGGCCGATCGCCGCGTCGCGCGGCGCTTTGCGCCGCTTGACATGCGTGCCGCCGCCGTCGCCGAACGCGGGTTTTCCGCCATCGAACGCGGTCCCGCCGGGCGGATTGCCGCGGCCGCGCGCCGGATATCGGCGTGAGCCGCCGCTAGCCGGACGCGAGCGGGAAGGCGCGATCGAACGTGGGCCGCACGTCGAGCGGACGCTTCAGCAGGCCCGCCTTCAGATAGAAGTCCGCGGTGCGCTGCTGTTCGGCGACGATCGCGTCGTCGATCGGCTGCCATTGCGTGCGGCGGCGCTCGAACTGCAGGCGCGCGGCGGCGGGCGGAATGCCGATGATCCGCGCGAGCGCGGCCGAATACGCGTCGACGTGCCGATACGACCACGCCTGCGCGCGCGCGACCCGCTGCAGGAAGTCGCGCAGCGCGTCGCGCTTCGCGGCGATCGCGGCGTCGGTCGCCGCGACGTAACTCAGGCCCGACCACAGCCCGCGGCCGTCGACGAGCACGCGTGCACGGCCGCTCGTCTGCGCGAGCGCGGTGTAAGGCTCCCAGGTCGCCCATGCGTCGATCGAGCCGCTCGCGAGCGCGAGCATCGTGTCGGCGGGCGGCAGGAAGCGGAAATCGACGTCGGCGGGCGCGAGGCCCGCCGCGTCGAGCGCCTTCAGCGTGACGAAGTGGCCGATCGAGCCGCGCGTCGTGCCGACGCGCTTGCCCTTCAGATCGGCCGCGCGGCGCAGCGGCGCGTCGGGTGCGACGACGACGGCGGTGCCGTACGGGTCCGAGCGGTTCGCGCCGATCACCTTCACGCGCGCACCGGACGCGAGCGCGAAGATCACGGGCGCGTCGCCGATCGGGCCGCAGTCGACCGCGCCCGCGTTCAGCGCTTCGGCGAGCGGCGCGGCGGCGGGGAACTCCGTCCACTGGATGTCGTACGGCACGCCCGCGAGCGCGCCCGCCGCTTCGAGGAGCGCGCGCAGGCCGCCTTTCTGGTCGCCGGCTTTCAGCAGCGGGCGCGCGAGCGCTTGCGCGCGGGAAGCGAGCGGCGCGGCCACGGCGGTTGCGGCGGCGTAGGCGAGGAATCGCCGTCGGGTGGGGTTCGGTGTCGATGTCATCGGGGTGTCGGGCGTGTGGATGCCGGGTGGCGGTTGGTCGGGATGCGGGCGGGCGACGCCGATCGCGGCGGGCGAGCGGCCGGCGGCGTTCGGCGCGGTTGCGGCGATCGGGGCCCCGGTTGGCTTCGCGGGGCGAGGTGCTTCGTCGTGCCGGCGCGCGGCGTCGGATGGGGCCGCGGCGCTTCGGCGGCGTACGGCGTTTCGTGTTTTCCGGGCATTCATCGGGCCGCAGTGTGTGAAGCGCTCAAAACGCTTGGTGGTTGAAATTGTGGGCTTGCGGTTCGGGGTTCGAAATTCGAAATTCGGAATTCGAAGCTCGACGCTCGACGCTCGACGCTCGACGCTCGACGCTCGACGCTCGAAGTCCGAAGTCCGAAGTCCGAAGTCCGAAGTCCGAAGTCCGAAGTCCGAAGTCCGAAGTCCGAAGTCCGAAGTCCGAAGTCCGAAGTCCGAAGTCCGAAGTCCGAAGCCCGAAGCCCGAAGCCCGAAGCCCGAAGCCCGAAGCCCGAAGCCCGCGATTCGAATCGCGCGCGTCGAGCCGAAAAGTTCAATCGACGTCGCTTTCCGTTGCCGCATCGCCGGCGCGGTCGTCGTCGGCATCGGCCGTCGTCCATCGTGCATGGCCCGCGCCTCAATGAACGAAGCCGCCCTGCACGTCGCGCACCGGCTCCGCATCGATGCGCAACAGCAGCGCGGTCAGCGCGTCGCCGCCGCGCGCCGGTGTCGGTGTCGGCGGAGGCTGCGGGCGGCGCGACGGACGAGGCGACGCGCACAGCAGATCGGCGTCCCGCCAGCCGGGCGCGCCGGGCTTGGCCGCCGCGCGAAGCCAGCCGTCGCGGTCGGCGAGCAGTTGCGCGCCGGCGAACGCTCGCGGCGCGACGCCCGTGAGCGCGGCGAACGTATCCCATGCGCCGGGCGTCGCCGCGACGCAGGCCGCGCGACCGGCCGCGCCCGGCGCCGCGGGCGAACCGCCGTCGCGCGTGACGAGCAGCGTCTGCCAGCGCGCGTCTTCGACAGGCGGCGTGTCCCGCTCGCCGAGCACGACGACGCGCACGCGCTGTCCGCCGCGCCAGTGCGCGAGCGGTTGCGGCGGGCCGCCGGCGCAGCGCACGTCGAGCGCGGGCAGTCGCACCGGCAGTGGCCAGCCGTCGCCGCCATGCGCGCCGCCGCGCGCGGCGAGCACGCGCAGGTAGTCGAGCGCGGCCCAGACGTCGTCGTCCGACAGGCGGCCCGCGAAGCCCGGCATCGTCCGCGCGCCGTGCGCGTCGCGCATGCCGGCGAGCACGCGCCAGAATAGTTCACCGTCGAGGCGGCGGCCGAGCAGCGGTCCGACGACGGTCGGCGGCCAGCGCTCGAGCGTGTGCGCGAGCGGGCCGTCGCCGCGGCCGTCACCGCCGTGGCAGCTCGCGCAGTGCGCGGCGTAGACGCGCGCGCCGCGCACGGCCGATGCGACGGAGAACGGCTCGGGGCTCGCGTGGAAGCTGGTCGGCACGGCGTCGGCGAGCCATAGCGACGGCGCGGGCCACGGCGCGCACGCGGCGAGTAGCGCGGCGATCGCCAACAGTGCGATGCGCCGTCGGCGCCGCATGAGCGCGGCGGCCGCGATCGGCAACGCGATCGCGGTCATCGCGAGCGCCGCGGCAAGCGCGCGGGCGGCGCCGAGATCGAGCCGCAGCGTCTCGGCGGCGATCCGCCGCGCCCACGGCCATGCGGGCTGGCCGTGACTGTCGCCCGCGAGCCCGAGCGCATGCGCCGCATGCAGCAGCGCGAGCTGGGCCGCGTGCAGCGCGCTCAGCAGCGCGTTCAGCCAGAGCTCGGCGGGCGGCGGGCTCATCGCTTCACCGACGAGCGCGGTGCGCCGCGCCGCGTGCGAATCACATCACACGCGACATCCCGTTCGACATCCCACCCGACATCCCACCGCGCATCGCCTGCAAGCCGCATGCGCACGACGTCGGGCGCGCGTTCCGCGCAAACGGATCGCGCGCCGTCAACGCCGCGCCTTCCGGCCGTCATTCGCCGCGCCGCCACCGCTCACCAGCTCGCGTCGAGCCCGAGATGCGACAGCGCGTCGCGCCGCAGCTCGGCGAGATGCGGATCGCCGCGATGGCGCGGGTAGGGCAGATCGACGCGCAGCTCCGCGACGATGCGCGCGGGTCGCGGCCCGAACACGATCACGCGCTGCGCGAGAAAGAGCGCCTCCTCGACATCGTGCGTGACGAGCAGCGCGGAGAAGCGCGTGCGCCGCCACAGCGCGGCGAGCTCGGCCTGCATCGCGAGCCGCGTCAGCGAATCGAGCTTGCCGAGCGGCTCGTCGAGCACGAGCAACTGCGGATCGTTGACGAGCGCCCGCGCGAGCGCGACGCGCTGCGCCATCCCGCCCGAGAGCTGATGCGGGAACGCATCGGCGAACTCGGTCAGGCCGACGCGCGCGAGCGCTTCGTCGACGCGGCCGCGCTCGCGCTTCAGCACGCCGCGCGCCTGCAGCCCGAGCGCGACGTTCGCGCGCACGCGCCGCCACGGATACAGCGTCGGGTCCTGGAACACGACGATGCGCGACGGGTCGGGCCGCCTGATCGGCGCGCCGTTCTGCAACAGCGCGCCGTGCGTCGCCGCATCGAGCCCCGCCACGAGCCGCAGCAGCGTCGATTTCCCGCAGCCGCTCGGCCCGAGCAGCGCGACGAACTCGCCGGGCGCGACCGACAGCGTCACGTCGTCGAGCACCTGGAGCGGCCCGCCCACCGTGTCGAACCAGTGGCTGACGCTTCGCACGTCGATGCGCGCGCCGGCCGGCGCGGCGCTCGGCCCGGCGGACGTCGCGGCCGTGTTCGACGGGGCCGCGCGTGCGCCGGCGCGGGCATCGGCCGCCCGCGTCGCCATCGTTTCGCTCACCATTTGACGGTTCCTTTCTGCCACGCGAGCGCCCGGTCGCGCACCGCGAACAGCAGCGTGATGAGTCCGGAGAACAGCAGCGCCATCACGATGAGCGCCGCGTACATGTTGACGTACGACGCCCAGCCCTGCGCCCAGCTCAGATACCAGCCGAGACCCGATTTGACGCCCATCATCTCGGCCGTGACGAGCACCGTGAACGACGCGCTCAAACCCATGAACAGGCCGACGAACACCTGCGGCAGCGCGGCCGGAATCGCGACGCGCAGCACGAGGAAGCGCGCGTTCGCGCCGAGCGTGCGCGCGACGTCGTAATACGCGTTGTTCACGCCCGCGACGCCGGACCACGTGAGCACCGCGACCGGAAAGCCCGTCGCGAGCGCGATCAGGAACGCGGCCGCCGAATAGCTCGACGGGAAGAAGTAGAACGTGAGCGGCAGCAGCGCGGTGGCGGGCACGGGGCCGAGCACGCGCAGCACCGGATGCACCCAGTAGCCGATGCGCCGCGACCAGCCGATCGACACGCCGACGAGAAAGCCGACGATCGCGCCGTACAGGAAGCCGATGCCGAGCAGCTTCAGCGTGTTGCCGGCGCTGCCGGCGAGGCGCGGCCAGTCGTCGACGGCCACTTCGATCAGCGCCTGCGGCGGCGCGAAGAACGGCGTCGGCAGCAGCGCGGTCTTCGCGGTCAGGATCTCCCAGGCGGCGAGGCCGAGCGGCAGCGCGACGAGCCACGGGCCCGCGCGCCGCAGCGCCGCGAGGGCCTCGAGCGCCTTGACGGCTTTGACGGCTTTGACGGCCGCGCCGGCACGCGGGCCTGGCGCGACGCGCGCGAACGCGCTCAGCGCCGCGAGCGCGGCCAGCGCGGCGGCGACGGCCCAGGCGGCGGCGCCGATCTCGTCGGTGTACGCCCAGTCGGCGAAGCCGACGATCCGGTTCGGCCACAGCCGCGCGATCGCGCCGAACGCGAGCCAGGCGACGGCCGCGACGAACCCGGTCAGCCACGGCGCGGCGGCGTTCGCGCGGCGTGCGGCGGCGTCGCGCGTCGCCGCGCACGCGCCGCACCCTAAGGCGTGCGTGCGTGCGGCGCGCTGCGCGGTAACGTCGGGCGACGACGTGGAGGCGGAAGCGGAAACGGAGGCGGCCGCGATGCCGGCCGAGCGCGTTCGCGCGCCGTCGACGGCGGCCGACGGCGTCGCGGACGTTGCGTGAGGTAGCGTCGCCATCGGTTCACCCCAGCACGTTCGCATAGACCTGCCGCGCGAAACGCTGCGGGTCGGTCGATTTCTTGATCACGCCGATCCGGCGAAAGTCGTCCGCGTAGAACGCGATCTCGCTTTGCAGATCGACGTTGGTCGGATGGTGCGTGTAGGTGAGCGTCGCGTACAGCTTGCGCAGGTCCTCCGGATCGATCTTCGGCGAATACTTCGCGAACACCTTCGCCGATTCGCCCGGATTCTCGTGCGTGTAGTCGGTTGCCTGCACGATCGAGCGCGCGAGCGCGGCGGCGGCCGGCCGGTCGTCGCGCACGAGCGCGCCGCGCGCGCCGATCACGCAGCACACCTTGCGCGCGTATTCGCCGGACAGGTTCGTCGCGAGCTCCGCGTATTTGCCCGCGCTGCGCTTTTCGAGCAGGTAGAGATTCGGGTCGCCGTCGGCGATCGCCTGGATCTCGCCCTTGTCGGCCGCGACGCCGAGCAGATCGGCCGGATACTGCCGCCACGCGACGTCGCGCTCCGGATCGACGCCGTGCTTCGCGAGCAGGATCGAGAAGAAGTGCTTGCCGGGCGCGGCGAGATCGCTCACGCCGACCGTCTTGCCCTTGAGCGCCGCGAGCGACGTGACGCCCGCCGCCTTCGCGCCGACGAGGCGCACGCAGCCGCCGTGCGAGCTGCCGATGATCTTCACGTCGAAGCCCGCCTCGAGCGGCTTGAGCCACCGGTGGATCATGCCGACCGCGGCGTCGGCCTTGCCGGTGGCGATCGATTCGAGCAACTGGTCGGTCGAGCCGCTGTAGTTGATCAGGTCCACCGACAGGCCGTTCTTCTCGAAGAAGCCGAGCTCCTTCGCGACGACGATCGGCGTGAGGCAGAACGCGTTCTGGTTCCACGCGAACGTGAGCTTCTTGAGCGGCGGCGCGGACCAGACCTTGCGGCCGAGCGTGAGCGCCGGGGCCGCGAGCGCGGCCGCGCCCGCCGCGCGCAGCAGCTTGCGGCGGCCCGATGCGGGCGGCGTGGATGCCGGCGCGCGCGCGTCGCTGGCGGGCGCGGCGTCGGGCGAAAGGGCGTCGGGGGCACGTGTCATGACGAAGATCTCCGGGCGTGGCGAGGGTTGAAGCGGCGCGACCGCGCGTCGGTCGCGCTCAGTCGAGCAGGTCGGGCTCGGCGGCGACGAGCGCCGCGTACAGGCTTTCGAACGCGTGCAGCGCGCCGTCGGGGCCGCCGATCTGGCCGTGCGTATGGCGCGCGGTTACCGCGTCGATCGGGCGCGGCGCGCCCGCGGCCTCGGCGAGCAATTGCGTGTGCGCGGTGTCGTCGAGCGCGATGTACCACCACGCGGCCGCCTCGACGCTCGGCCCGGCGGTCAGGATTCCGTGGTTGCGCAGGATCGCGCCCTTGTGCGTGCCGCCGCCGCCGGGCTTCGCGAGCGCGCGGGCGATCCGCTCGCCTTCGCCCGTGTCGACGACCATGCCGGTGAAGTCGTCGAAGAGCGCGTGGTCCTCGAAGAACACGCACGCGTCCTGCGTCAGCGGGTCGAGCGGGCGGCCGAGCGTCGACCACGCCTTGCCGTACGTCGAATGCGTGTGCGCGGCCGCGACGACGTGCGGATGCGCGTCGTGGATCGCGGCGTGGATCGCGAACGCGGCCTTGTTGAGCGGCTGGTCGCCGATCACCGTCTCGCCTCGGCCGTTGACGAGCAGCAGATCGGACACCTTGATCCGCGAGAAATGCACGCCGAGCGGGTTGACCCAGAAGTGATCGGTCAGCTCCGGATCGCGCGCGGTGATGTGGCCGGCGAGGCCGCGATCGAAGCCGTGCCGCGCGAACAGCCGGAACGCGCCGGCGAGCCGCTCGCGCCGGTGCCGGCGCTCCGCTTCGACGCCGATGCGCGGCGCGGGCGGATCGAACCAGAATTTCTGCTGCGGCTGCGGATTGAGCGCGAGGCCGGATGCGGAGCGAGTTTCGGCGGACAGGACGGCGGACATGGCGTGGACGGTTTGATTAGCGTGAGTGGCGGTGGCTGATGGCGGCTGGCGGCGGTTTGCGATGGTCCGCAATGGCCGGCGGATCGGCTGAGCGGCGATTGATGCGAATGGGCCGAGGAGCGGGCGCGCGAATGGCCGATGCGGCCGTCGAGTCGGCGCGACGTCGATCGAGCCCGGCTCGCTCACGCGACCTTGCGGGCCGCGTCGCGCGCGGCGACGCGCTCGCGCACGCGCGGGATCAGCTCGCGGCCGTAATCGATCGCGTCGTCGAGCGGGTCGAAGCCGCGGATCAGGAACGTCGTGACGCCGAGGTCGTAGTAATCGGCGAGTGCGTCGGCGACCTGCTCGGGCGTGCCGACGAGCGCGGTCGAATTCGAGCGCGCGCCCGTGAGCCTCGCGATTTCCGTCCACAGCCGCGTGTCGACGCGCGCGCCGCGCTCGGCCGCGGCGAGCAGCCGCCGCGCGCCTTCGCTCTGCTGCGGGCTGCCCACGCCGAGCCCGGCCGCTTCGCGCAGCCGCCGCGTCTCGTCGAGGATGCGATGCGCGCGCGCCCACGCCGCGCCCTCGGTTGCGGCGAGGATCGGGCGGAACGACACCGAGAAGCGCACGTGCCGGCCGTGCGCGGCCGCCGCGGCGCGCACGCGCGCGGTCAGCTCGCGCACCTGGTCGAGCGATTCGCCCCACAGCGCATAGACGTCCGCGTGCTTGCCGGCGACCGTGAGCGCCGCATCCGACGCGCCGCCGAAATACACGGGCACGTGCGGCTTCTGCGCGGGCTTCACTTCCGAATAGCCCTGCCTGAAGCGGTAGTGGACGCCCTCGTGATCGAACGGCTCGTCCTCCGTCCAGATGCGGCGCAGGATGCCGAGATACTCGTCGGTGCGGGCGTAGCGCGCATCGTGGCCGAGAAAGTCGCCGTCGCGCTGCTGCTCGTCGTCGGAGCCGCCCGAGATGAAGTGGACCGCGAGGCGGCCGCCGCTGAACTGGTCGAGCGTCGCGATCTGCCGTGCGGCGAGCGTCGGCGCTGTGAAGCCGGGGCGGTGCGCGAGCATGAAATGAACCCGCTCGGTGACGGCCGCCGCGTACGAGATCGTCATCGTTGCCGACGGCCCGGTCGAATGGTGCGGCACGAGGATGCGGTCGAAGCCGGCGCGCTCGTGCGCCTGCGCGAATGCGCGGACGTAGTTGCGGTCGACCGCGTTGCCGGTCGGCGGATGGATCTCCGATTGCTTCTGGCTCTGGATCATGCCGATGATCTCGACGCTCATCTGTGTCTCCGATGCGGGGCGCCCGGGCACACGGCCGGGCGGTTCGATGCCGGCCCGGCGCGCGGCGTGAAAGCGCACGCGGGCCGGGAATCCGGAGCGCAGATTACCGCCAGGATCATGCAACAGATAAATAATAAATATCGGAATCCATATCGCATTTGCATGGTTTGCCGGGCCGGGCGGCGCGCTTACGCTGTGGGCGATCCGTTTCGTTCGCGTGCGCTCGCGCGCCGGGCGGACGGTTTTTTTGACGATCGATCGGCATCGCGATCGACTACGACGATGGAACGTTCGCAGATGGCTTCTCTCTTTGCCGAATCGCCTTTCGCGCCCGCAGGCGGCGACGCGCGCGAAGCGGGCTCGCACGACGACGGCGCGGCGGCCGGCGGCGCATGCGCATTGGCCGATCGCGCGCCGGGCGAGGACCTGTCGCGTCCGAGCGATGCGCGCGGCGGCCGCGCGCCGGTTGAGCGTGCAGCCGCGGCGGCTGCGCAGGGCGCATCAGCGGCGCCGATCGCATCGACGGCATCGACAGCATCGACAGCATCAACAGCATCAACAGCATCAACAGCATCGACCCCGCCGACTACTTCGCCCGCCCTCGTGCCGCCCGAGTTCGCGAGCACCGCGAGCGACGACGCCCGGCTCGACGCGAGCCTCGCCGAGCTCGCGCCGCGCATCGCGGAGGGCGCGGCGCGGCACGACGCTGACGGCAGCTTCCCGCACGCGCATTTCGAATGGCTGCACGCGCACGGCCTGATCGCGCAGGCCGTGCCGCGCGAGTACGGCGGAGGCGGCGCGACGCTCGCCCGCGCGCGCCGGATCGTCGGCGCGATCGCCCGCGCGGACGCCGCGACCGCGCTCGTGCTGACGATGACTTATTTGCAGCACCGCGCGCTCGGCCGCGCGGACAGCCGCTGGCCGGCGGCCGCGCGGCGCGCGGTGTTCGCGAGCGCGGTCGCCGACGGCGCGTTGATCAACGCATTGCGCGTCGAGCCCGAGCTCGGCTCGCCCGCGCGCGGCGGGCTCCCGGCGAGCGTCGCGCGCCGCGACGGCGACGGCTGGCGCATCAGCGGCCACAAGCTGTACAGCACCGGCATCCCGGCGCTGCGCTGGCTCGCGGTGTGGGCGCGCACGGACGAAGCGCGGCCGCGCGTCGGCGTGTTTCTCGTGCCGCGCGACGCGGCGCGGGGGCAGGCGGGCGGCGACGGCATCCGCGTGATCGAAAGCTGGAATCACCTCGGGCTGCGCGCGTCGGGCAGTCACGAGGTGGTGTTCGACGACGTGCGGATTCCGCTCGATCACGCCGTCGATCTGCGCGCGCCCGACGCGTGGGCGCCGACGGGCGCGAGCCAGGCCGACGTCGATGCGCACGCCGACCAGCAAGCGTGGATGATCGTGCTGCTCGGCAGCCTGTACGACGCGCTCGCGCGGGCGGCGCGCGACTGGGTCGTCGGGTTCGCGAAGGCGCGCGCGCCCGCGAGCCTCGGCGCGCCGCTCGCGACGCTGCCGCGCGTGCAGGAAATCGTCGGCGAGATCGACGCGCTGCTGCAGGTGAACCGCGTGCTGCTCGACGATGCGGCCGCGCGCGCGGATGCCGGCGCGCCGCTCGACGTCGACGCGAGCGGGCTTGTCAAATTCACGGTGACGAGCCACGCGATCCGCGTGACGGAGCTGGCGTTGCAGCTATCGGGCAATCACGGGCTGAGCCGCCACAACCCGCTCGAGCGCCATCATCGCGACGCGCTGTGCAGCCGGATTCACACGCCGCAGGACGATTCGATTCTCGTCGCGGCGGGACGCGCGGCGTTCGCCGCGCATGGCGATGGGCGGTGACGCGTTCCGAGGGGCGTGCGACGACGTGCGAAGCGAACGGCGTGAACGGCGCGATGAACCGCGCCGCGCGCCGCGATGCGGCCTGCAACGCCTGGCGCGTGGCGTGCCGCGCCGCATCGGCCGGCGCGGCCGCGCTCGCGCTCAAATCGAATCGCGCGCCCGTTTCGCGGCGCCGTCGATTCGCCCGCGCGGCGATCGCGTATCGCGAGCCGCATGCGGCTCGCGCGCATCGCCGAGCGCGCGCAATCGCGTCCGCGCGAGCTGGCCGATCGCGCCGGCAGGCGCGGCGAGGCGCGAAGCGTGCTCCCGCCGCAGCGCCCACAGATCGATCTGCGGCTTGAAATCGGCGATCGGCACGATGTCGAGCGCGTCGCGCAGCGGGCTCATCTCGACGAGCGGCAGCGGCATGAGGCCGAGGCCGAGCCCGTTCGCGACGCTCTGCAATTGCAGCTCGCGCCCGTATGTGTCGAGCGTGACGCGCAGCGGCAGCCGCTGCGCGTCGAGCGCGCGCTTCAGGCCCGCGCGGAATCCGCAACCGTCCGGGTTCAGCACCCAGCCGGCCTCATGGCAGTCGGCGAGCCGGTAGCCGCGGCGCGGAAAGTCGCCCTTGCGCGCGACCACGACGAGCCGCGTGCCGATGAGCCGCTCGCCCGCGACATGCGCCGGCAGCGCGATCTCGCGCGCAAGGAACACGAGCGCCGCGTCGAGCGCGTCGTGGCCGAGCTGGTCGAGCAACGCGCCGCCCCAGCCGGTCGCGACTTGCGGCGCGAGCGCGGGCCAGCGGTCGCGCAGCATCGCGAGCAGATCGAGCAGCAGCAGCTCGCCGATGCCGTGCGTGAGCCCGAGCCGGAACTCGCCCGCCGGCGGCAGCGGCTCGGCGACGAGCTCGCGCAGCGCGCGCATCTCGCGCAGCACCGTGCGGCACTGGTCGTGCACGCGCCAGCCCATCTCGGTCGGGCGCGGCGGCTTCGTGTTGCGGTCGAGCAGCTCGACGCCGAGCGCTTCCTCGAGATTCTGCACGCGGCGCGTGATCGCCGGCTGCGTGATGCCGAGCTCGGCCGCCGCCAGGCTCAGCGACTGGCAGCGGACCACGGCGGCGTATGCGTCGATGTCACTGATTTTCATGTTTGTCTTGCATGGAGT
The DNA here is from genome assembly GCF_001524445.2 of Burkholderia savannae. NCBI lineage: Bacteria > Pseudomonadati > Pseudomonadota > Betaproteobacteria > Burkholderiales > Burkholderiaceae > Burkholderia > Burkholderia savannae. The sequence goes on along the minus strand of NZ_CP013418.1, from coordinate 1,185,750 downwards.
TTAAGGTGCATCATGTCGAACAATCATATTCGAAGAGGCTGCCGATGAGCGCGCATTCTTTGCATAACGAATCCTCTGCAGCTGCGTTGCGCGCGAGCGTGCCGTTGCGCGCGTTCGTCGCCGCGTTCGAGCGGCTCGTCGACACGCGCCCGGACGAGCCGCGCATCCTGCGCGACGGCGCGGCGCTGCTCGCGGATCTCGTCGCGCGCGACGACTGGCTGCCCGCCGCGTATGCCCGTTGCGATCCCGAGCGCTACCAGCAGTTCCTGCTGCATCTCGATCCGGCCGCGCGCTTTTCGGTCGTGAGCTTCGTGTGGGGGCCGGGGCAGACAACGCCGATCCACGATCACACCGTCTGGGGGCTGATCGGCATGCTGCGCGGCGCCGAGTATTCGCAGCCGTACGCGCTCGCGCCCGACGGCCGGCCGCTGCCCGCGGGCGACGCGGTGCGGCTCGAGCCGGGACGCGTCGAGGCGGTGTCGCCGTCGGTCGGCGATATTCATCGCGTGAGCAATGCGTTCGCCGATCGCGTGTCGATCAGCATCCATGTCTACGGCGCGGACATCGGCGCGGTCGAGCGCTCGGTCTACCGCGAGGACGGCACGCGCAAGCCGTTCGTTTCCGGGTATTCGCGTGTCGGTTGAGCGTGCGCTTCGGGCGGTTGCGTTGCCGCGGGCATGTCGGTCGATTCGGCGTCGCTGCCGGCTTCGCGCGGCGGACGGACGGTGCGCCGTGTCGCGTCGATCGCGCGGCGCGCGATATGCAATGGGCGTCGGCGTGCGCCGGTGCCGCGTTGCGTGCCGAGCGCCGAGTGTCGAGCGCCAAGCACCGAGCGCCGAGTACCGAGTACCGAGTACCGAGTACCGAGTACCGAGTACCGAGTACCGAGCGCCGAGTACCGACTGTCGACTGTCGATTCGATTCGGCGCGGGGCATTGGGCGTTGCGTGTCGCGTGTCGCGCGTTGCGCGTTGCGCGTCGATGCGCGACGGTCGCCGCCTGCACGCCCGACCGCTCGCTCAATCGGTCGCTCGCGCGTATGCAGCGGACTCGCATGCGATCCGTCCGTATCGTGAGCTTTCCGTGTTCCGCGTGTCGCTTGCCGGCATCGTTCGCTTTGCCTGCTTCGGGCATTCCGCGCGCTTCGTGTGTCTCGCATGCTTTGCAAGTTCCGCGGCCACTCGTGTTCGCGGCGGATCGCGAAGTTCAGCGGCGCGACGGTTTCCGTTCGGAAGCAACGTCGCAGCGCCTGCCGCATGTGGATTCGATTCGGCGGCAACGCGCGCATTTGCTCGACCACGTCTTCTCTCGTGCCGCGCGTCGATATGCATCGACGCGGCGCAACGTAGTTCTCCACCATCCAAACTTCCGGCTGCCCTGATCCGATGAGCCTCGATTCCGTGACCGATCCTTCTTCCTCGTCGCTCCGCGACACCGCTCCCGCTCCCGCGCCCGCTCCCGGGGGCGATTCGGCGCCCGCGAGCTTCCCGACCTTATCCGCCGCCGACGTGCGCGCCGCGCTGCTCGCCGGCGCGGAGATCGCGCTGATCGACGTGCGCGAGGAAGACCCGTACGCGCACGGCCATCCGCTGTGGGCCGCGAACTTTCCGCTGTCGAAGCTCGAACTCGAAGCGTGGACGCGCATTCCGCGCCGCGACACGACGATCGCGGTCTACGGCGAAGCGCTCGGCGAAGATCTCGCGCCGCGCGCGGCCGCCGTGCTCGCGGCGCTCGGCTACACGCGCGTGCATCGGCTCGAAGGCGGGCTCGACGGCTGGCGGGCGGCGGGCGGCGAGCTCTTCATCGACGTGAACGTGCCGAGCAAGGCGTTCGGCGAGCTCGTCGAGGCGCAGCGGCACACGCCGTCGCTGTCCGCGCAAGAGGTGCGGCAGTTGATCGACGCGCGGGCCGACGTCGTGATCGTCGACGCGCGCCGCTTCGACGAATACCAGACGATGAGCATTCCGACCGCGACGAGCGTGCCGGGCGCGGAGCTCGTGCTGCGCGTGCGCGAGCTCGCGCCCGATCCGGCGACGCGCGTGATCGTGAACTGCGCGGGACGCACGCGCAGCATCATCGGCACGCAGTCGCTGATCAACGCGGGGCTGCCGAACCCGGTTGCGGCGCTGCGCAACGGGACGATCGGCTGGACGCTCGCGGGGCAAACGCTCGAACACGGCGCGTCGAGGCGCTTTCCCGAGCGCGTCGACGCGGATCGGCGCGAGGCCGCGCGGCAGGCGGCGCGCGGCCTCGCACATCGCGCGGGCGCAACGCGCATCGCGCTGCGCGATCTGCACATGCTCGAGTCCGACGATCGCACGCTCTATCGCTTCGACGTGCGCACGCCGGACGAATACGCGGCCGGCCACCTGCCGGGCTTCGCGAGCGCGCCGGGCGGCCAGCTGGTGCAGGAGACCGATCATCATGCGCCCGTGCGCGGCGCGCGGATCGCGCTCGCGGACGACGACGGCGTGCGCGCCGACATGACCGCGTCGTGGCTCGCGCAGATGGGCTGGGACGTGCGCGTCGTCGAGCCGCTCGACGCGCATGAGCGCAGCGAGCGCGGGCAGCCGGCGGCGCGCGCGCCGCAGCCTGCGGAAAGCGCGACGGTGTCGGTCGGCACGCTAGCCGAGTGGCTCGGCTTGAAAGCGGTGGAGCGCGAGGCGGTGAACGGGCGGGCGGAAGCGCTTGCTTCACCGCGGACCGGCGCGATCGCGCAGCGCACGCAAGACGGGCGGAATGCGCTGGACGCGACGGATGCGCGTGACGTGCATGACGTACGAGACATACGAGACATACGAGACATACGAGACATACGAGACATACGAGACGAGCGAGACGAGCGAGACGAGCGAGACGAGCGAGACGAGCGAGACGAGCGAGACGAGCGAGACGTGCGCGCAGACGAATTCGCGCGCGGAGGGAGCGGCGGGGCGGCGGATCGCCGAGCCGACGCGCGACTGGACGACGCGCAACGAGGATCGCTTGCCGAACGCGTCGTGCCGCCGCACGACGCGCCGCTCGACGTGGCGGTCATCGACGTCACGGCGAGCGCGAACTACGTGAAGCGGCACATTCCCGGCGCGTGGTACGCGGTGCGCGCCCAACTGGGCGACGCGCTCACGCGCATTCCGCGTGCGCGTCGCTATGTCGTGACTTGCGGGTCGGGGCAGTTGGCGGCGTTCGCGGCGGCGGACCTGCGCGCGCTGCTGCCGGAAGAAGCGTCCGTCCACCTGCTCGACGGCGGCACGCTCGCGTGGCTCGCCGCGGGCCTGCCGGTCGAGAGCGGCGAGACGCGGCTGGCGTCGCCGCGCATCGATCGCTACCGGCGTCCATACGAGGGCACCGGCAACGCAGCGGAAGCGATGCAAGCGTACCTCGATTGGGAGTTCGGCCTCGTCGAGCAGCTTGGACGCGACGGCACGCATCGATTCGAGGTGCTCGGGGCACTTTGAGCGCGCGTCGCGCGTATCGTGAGCCGAACGGGCTCCGATGCGGGGGCGGTTGCGTCGAGCGCAGAGAGCGGCGAAGGCGGGGAGACGATAAGCGGCTCGATAGCGCGTGATGCTCTTCGGCGCGAGATCGCGCGATCGCATTCGGCATGGCGGCGAGCGAGGGCGACGCTTGTGGCGGTCGATCGGCTTTGCTCAGCGCGCGTGGCCGTGGGCTGGGATATCGTGCGCGGGTGTGATCTGTGCGTTCCTCGCTTCGAGCGTCGAGCGTCGAGCTTCGAGTTTCGAGTTTCGAGTTTCGAGCGTCGAGCGTCGAGCGTCGAGCGTCGAGCGTCGAGCGTCGAGCGTCGAGCTTCGAGCTTCGAGCTTCGAGCTTCGAGCTTCGAGCTTCGAGCTTCGAGCTTCGAGCTTCGACCTTCGACCTTCGACCTTCGACCTTCGACCTTCGACCTTCGAGCGCCTGGTTCCAAGTTCCGAATGCGAAGCCCAAGGCTTGAAAAAAACGCACAGATGTACCCGCCGTCGACTACCCGCATGAACCGGTAGCACACCCCGCACCGGCCACCCGGATTCGCCGCAAGCCATTGACCCATCGAGTTTTTCCGCCGCGCCTGCACCGGCCGACGAATTTCAGAATCATCACACGAAAGCAGGTTGGAAGCCGTCTGGAAGGACTGTGTGAATGTAAATTCGGGTAAATCCGGGGACGAGGGAACCGGTTCCAGCAATCGCCGCGCACACCCGCGAAACCCTTGTCCGTGCAGCGTTGAAACTAACTAGTTAGTGAATCCCCGCGTTGCGCGGAGCCGACGGATCTTTATTCTTCGTTTTGCTGCACGGACGAATCGGTGAGAATGGCGACCGCATGGACAGGCCATGTGCGTGACACACACCACAAAAATTTCTTGAGGACGGAGAATCAATGAAAAAGCGCGCAGCGGCCGCGATGACGGCCGCCGGATTGGCGGCAGTCGCCACGGCACACGCTCAGAGCAGCGTGACGCTTTACGGTATCGTCGATAACGGCATCGCGTATCAGAGCAGCAGCACGTCGCTCGGCTCGACGACGGGCGGCCGCTCGGCGGTGAAGATGTCGACGGGCGTGTGGGCGGGCAGCCGCTTCGGCCTGAAGGGCAGCGAGGACCTGGGCGGCGGCTCGAAGGCGATCTTCCAGCTCGAATCGGGCTTCAGCACCGCCAACGGCACGTCGCAATTCGCGGGCGGCATCTTCACGCGTCAGGCGTGGGTCGGCCTGACCAATCCGACGTACGGTACGCTGACGGCCGGCCGTCAATACACCGCGTACTACTCGCTGCTGTCGCCGTACAGCCCGACGACCTGGCTCACCGGCTACTTCGGCGCGCACCCGGGCGACATCGACTCGCTCGACACCAGCTACCGCACGAACAACTCGCTCGTCTACATGTCGCCGAAGTTCTACGGCTTCACGTTCGGCGGCTCGTATGCGTTCGGCGGCCAGCCGGGCAGCGTGAACGCCGGTTCGACGTGGAGCGCGGGCATCCAGTACATGAACGGTCCGCTCGGCATCGCCGCGGCGTTCCAGCGCGTGAACAACTCGACGTCGGGCGGTGGCGACTGGGGCGCGAACTCGGCGACGTCCAACGGCGGCGCGCAAACGGCCGTGTCGGCGATCAACAACGGCTACAAGACCGCGCAAGCGCAGCAGCGCGTCGCGGTGACGGCCGGCTATCAGTTCTCGTCCGCGTGGGACGTCTCGGTGTCGTACTCGAACGTGCAGTACATCCCGGGCGTCAACTCGGCGTTCCGCAACACCGCGATCTTCAACACGGCGGGCGCGGTGCTGCACTTCAAGCCTTCTGCTCAGTGGGATTTCGCGGGCGGCTACGCGTACACGCGCGCGACGCAATCGAATGGCATCACGAGCTCGGCGCAGTACCACCAGTTCACGCTGTCGCAGTACTACAGCCTGTCGAAGCGCACGGGCCTCTTCGCGGTCGAGGCGTATCAGCGCGCGAACGGCAAGACGCTCGCGGGCGGCAAGATCATCGACGCGACCGCGTCGATCGGCGACGGCTTCAACACGTCGCCGTCGTCGTCGCGCAGCCAGGTGGGCCTCGGCGTCGGCCTGATTCACCGCTTCTAAGCGCCAAGCGTCGGCGCGACGCTCGGCGTCGCGCGGGCAGCCGCACGAGCAGCCGGCCTTCGGGCCGGCTGTTTTTTTGTACTTGCGCAAAGCATGCGCGCGCGCGGTTCGGGCGCGCGCGTCGGCGCGGCGTATGGTGATGGCGTCGCGTACGAGGGCGAGGGTTCTTCGGCGTTCGCGCGCCGCGCGGCGTTGTTCCGGCGCCTTCCGATGGCGGCCGCGATCGTCAACGGCAACGACGCGCCGTCGTCTCGAAAGATGTCCCGCGCGTCACGCCAAGCGGTCCGTCTCGCATTCACCGGACGCAAGTCTGGCCGATCCGAAGCGGATCGAAGCGTACGCCGCAGATGCGTGAGGGCGGTCGGTGCCGCTTGCCGCCGCTGCCCTCGTTCCGGAATTCCCTTCCGGCGACTTCTTGGCGATCCCGTGGGAAATGCCGCATCCCGATGATCCCCGCCCGGCCGGCGCGCAAGGTCCGGCGGGCGTGTAAGCACGGGGCGGACGCCGCGTGTCGACCGCTTGGTCAGAGGAAGAATCGATTCGGGTACCCGAGCGACGTCCGTCGAGCCGTTGCCGTCAGCCGGGCACCTCGTTCTTGCCATCTCTGCTCGTCCGCCGTCCGTCAGCGTGCATGACGTTGCGCTCCGCAGGAACGCGCCGCTCGAACGGACATCCCCCGAGAGGCGTCAATCGTGAATCGCATGCGCTCTTCGTCCCGGCATCACGCGCGCGACGGCGCGCCGCGCGCGGCGTTCGTTGAGTGACCGACGCGCGGTTCGTTCGGCGTTGACCGTCAGGCGATGCGGAGTTTCGCGTGCCGTGGAATGTCGAGCGTATTGCGCGGAAGAAGCCGGCATTCGTCAATCAGGCCATCGGCGCTCCGCATTGCTCGGCGGCGCGCAGCGGAACGATCGATCGGTTTCGACGCATCCGCGCGTTCGGCGTTGCGCCGATGTCGGGCCGCGCTTGACGCGCCGTCAGCGCTCGATGTCGACGCCGTAGCCGCGCGTGCCGACGCGCAGCACGTTGCCGTCCGGCGTGAACAGGCGGGGAATGTCGGGGGCGGCGGGCGACGGCAGCGCGGGCGTTGTGCGCGGTGCGTCGTCATCGATCGCGCGCGGCTTCGGCGCGATCTTCACGGCGGTGGGCGGATGATGCATCCGCGCCTCGACGACGTGCGGCGCGACGCGCTTGCGCTTCGCGGCAGGTGCGGCCGGTTTGCGGGCGGACGGATCGTGGCGCACGCCGTTGCTTTGGCCGGCGCGCGCTTCGGGCGGATTCCAGATCTCGACGTAGCGTTCGCTCGCGAACGCCGAGAAAGCGAAAGCCAACAACAGCAACCCGCATCCAACCAGTTTCACTATGTCTTCTCCGTGGCCCGTCTCGCGATACCCGATCGACCTCGGCCGCGCGCCGAAGCGCAGGCGGCTCGTCGGACCGTCCGGCGGCACGCGATTCTCGCATGGATCGCCGATGGCGAGCACTGTATGAATATACAGCTTTTTGCGGCGATGTCCACCGCCGCGGCGCTCTTCGGCGGACGGTGTCGGTTTTTCGCCGCATCGACGGATTCGCCTGCGCGCATCGCTTGACGCAACGCGGCTTGATCCGGACGGGATACGGTGTACCTTGGTTCGACACGCGCCGGGCGATGTCGCCGTCCGCACCGGCGCGAGCACGTGCCCATCGAGGAGGACGACATGGAACCATCCAGCCAGGCGGCGGTGCCGCCGCTCCTGCGCGACGATCGCGACGGCGTCGCGACGCTGCGCCTGAACCGGCCGTCGCAGTTCAACGCGCTGTCGGAGGCGCTGCTCGGCGCGTTGCAGCGCGAGCTCGCCGCGCTCGCGGGCGACCCGCGCGTGCGCTGCGTCGTGCTCGCCGCCGAGGGCCGCGCGTTCTGCGCGGGCCACGATCTGCGCGAGATGCGCGGCACGCCCGATCTCGCGTACTACCGCGACCTGTTCGGCCGATGCAGCCGCGTGATGCAGGCGATTCACGCGCTGCCCGTGCCCGTCGTCGCGCGCGTGCAGGGAATCGCGACGGCGGCGGGCTGCCAGCTCGTCGCGTCGTGCGATCTCGCGATCGCCGCCGACACGGCCCGCTTCGCGGTGTCCGGCATCGACGTCGGGCTGTTCTGCTCGACGCCCGCGGTCGCGCTGTCGCGCAACGTGTCGACGAAGCGCGCGTTCGACATGCTCGTCACCGGCCGCTTCGTCGACGCGGCGACGGCCGTCGACTGGGGCCTCGTCAACGAGGCGGTGCCGGAGGATGCGCTCGACGCGGCCGTTGCGCGCACGGTCGCGGAAATCGTGTCGAAGAGCCCCGCCGCGGTGCGCTACGGCAAGGCGATGTTCTACCGGCAGCGGCAGATGCCGCTCGACGACGCGTACGCGTATGCGTCCGACGTGATGGCGCGCAACATGATGGAAGAGGATGCGTGCGAGGGCATCGACGCGTTTCTCGAAAAGCGGCCGCCGCGCTGGCGGACCTGAGCGCGGCGGCGTTTGCGCCGCCGCGCGCGCGGCCGATCGTGTGCTTCGCATACTGCGCGAATCGTTTCGCGCGCGCGGACGTGATGCGTTCGATCGGCCGAGGGCGCGCGAGGTTGCGCGAAGTCACGAAGTCGCATGAAGTCACGAAGTCACGAGATCGCACGAAGCCGGCCGACGGCGGGACGGTATCCGGATGCGCGAATCGCCTGCGCGACTTCGAACGCGGAACCGCCGGCGCGGCGCGGCGCGCCGCCCCCGCGCCGTTGGCCGCCGTTTCGCTCAGCGCCCGTAGCTGCCGGTGCGCGCGGGCTCGATCCGCGCGGCCGCCGCGGGATACGGATCGACCGCGACCGGCACTCGCCGCGCGAGCGCGCACATCAGCTCGTAGCCGATCGTGCCCGCGGCTTCGGCGACGTCGTCGACGCGCACCCGCTCGCCCCACAGCTCGACCGTCGAGCCGACGCCCGCGTTCGGGCACGGCGTGAGATCGACGGTCAGCATGTCCATCGACACGCGCCCGACGAGCTGCGTGCGCACGCCGTCGACCGCGATCGGCGTGCCGGTCGGCGCGTGGCGCGGGTAGCCGTCCGCGTAGCCGCACGCGACCACGCCGATGCGCATTTCGCGCTCGGCCGTGAAGCGCCGCCCGTAGCCGACCGTCTCGCCAGGCGATAGCGTCTGCACGCCGATGATCCGGCTCGTGACGGTCATCGCCGGGCGCAGCGGCACGTCGGCGATGTGCCGCGCGGCGCCCGTCGGCGACGCACCGTACAGGATCGTGCCGGGCCGCACCCAGTCGCGATGCGCGCGCGGATGCCACAGCACGGCCGCCGAGTTCGACAGCGTGCGCTCGCCGGGCAGGCCGTCCGTCGCGGTGTCGAACTCGCTCATCTGCCAGTCGATCTCGCCTTCGTCGGCGTTCGCGAAGTGCATCATCAGCGCGATGCCGCCGATCGACGGCGCGGCGGCCGCACGCTCCCACGCGGCGCGAAACGCGCCCGGCCGATAGCCGAGCCGGTTCATCCCGGCGTTCATCTTCAACTGGATGTCGATCGGCCGTGTCGTCCTCGCGGACGTCAGCAACTGCAACTGCTCGTCGCCGTGCACGGCGACCGTGAGCCGATGGCGCTCGGCGATCTCGACGTCCGCCGCATCGAAGATGCCCTCGAGCAGCAGCACGGGCTTCGTCCAGCCGAGCTCGCGCACGCGCACCGCTTCGTCGAGGTCGAGGAGCGCGATGCCGTCCGCGCCGGCGAGCGCCGGATAGATGCGCTCGATGCCGTGGCCGTAAGCGTTCGCCTTGACGACCGACCAGACGCGCGAGGCGGGCGCTTGTTGCCGGACGATCGCAAGATTGTGCGCGACGGCTTCCGGATGAATGCGGGCGACGATGGGGCGGGGCATGAATTTCTCTGCGAAGTCAAGGCGGCGGGCGCTCGTGCGCGGCGCGCCGCGAGGGTCGATCGGAGGCGCTCGTTCGGTGCATATTCATCGTGCGAGACGCCATTGCCAGTGTTGGCCGCTATGGTATTTGCAGATTGATGGTTTTATTTAATGTATTTGTCGCAATTTCAGTAAAAACTGACGGGTGCTGCAAGCGTGCGGCGCGCACCGTCGCGCGCGAACGGTTCGTTGCGCGCGGCGGCTGACGGCCGGGCCTCGTCGAGCGCGGCGGACGGTCTGAAAAGGGCGATGTGCATCGATAGCCGGAGCCGGCCGCATGTTTGCGGTCATGCGGGAACGGAATCTGCGAAGACGCGAACCCGAGCGAGCCGTGCGCGTCGCGCTTCGATCGTCCCGCGACGCGCAATTAACGGCGCATGCAACGGTGATTGTTCGTTCGCCCCAACTTCAGAATTCGCGGCTCGCGCGTCGCTTCCCGCGCCGCGGCGGCGTACGATGTCGCCGAAGTCCGACGTGTTTCGCCACCGGAGGCGCTTTCATGACCCAGTCAAGTCACCCCGTCAGGATTCCTGGCCCGGACCATCCGATCACGATCGACGCGACGCGCGAGCGCGTCGTCGTCCGGGCGGCCGGCCATTCGCTCGCCGACACGCGCGATGCGCTCACGCTGCGCGAGGCGTCGTATCCGCCCGTGCAATACGTGCCGCGCAAGGACGTCGACCTGTCGCGGCTCGAGCGCACCGCGCACACGACCCATTGCCCGTACAAGGGCGATGCGTCGTACTACAGCATCAAGGGCGCCGGCGAGCGCGGCGTCAACGCGGTTTGGTCGTACGAAACGCCGCACGACGCGGTGAAGCAGATCGCCGGCCATCTCGCGTTCTATCCCGATCGCATCGATTCGATCACGATCGGCTGACATCGAAGCATCCATCCATACGAACGGGGCGAGCCGCGCAGACGGCGCTTGTTTGTCGCGCGCGGCGTCGCGATTCGGATCGCGACGCCGCGCGCGTGTCCTATTCTTTGTTGCATGGGTTCGCGGGCGGCGCGTGGCGCGCGCCGCCGAACCATCCAGTCGGGACGGTGCACATGACGAAAAACGAAGAAGCGACGCGCGGTCTCGCGTCGGATCTCGCGCGCGGCTTTGCGCACGTGCGCAGTGGCAGCGTCGCGCTCGCGAAGCCGCTGTCCGCGGAGGATCAGGCGTTGCAGTCGATGCCGGACGCGAGCCCGACGAAATGGCATCTCGCGCACACGACCTGGTTCTTCGAGACCGTGATCCTCGCGCGGCACGCGCGCGGCTACAAGCTGTTCGATTCGCGCTATCCGTACCTGTTCAATTCGTATTACGAAGCGCTCGGCCCGCGCCATGCGCGGCCGCAGCGCGGAATGCTGTCGCGCCCGTCGCTTGACGACGTGCATCGCTATCGACGCCACGTCGACGACGCGCTGCTCGAGCTGCTGCGCACGGCCGATCTGCCGTCGCTCGTCGCGATGGAGCCGGAGATCACGCTCGGCCTGCATCACGAGCAGCAGCATCAGGAATTGCTGCTGACCGACATCCTGCACGCGTTCTCGCTGAATCCGCTGTTGCCCGCGTATCGAAGCGATGCCGCGCCGCCGGGCGACGACGCGCCGCTCGCGCGCGGCGCCGCGCGCTGGCTGTCGCGGCCGGGCGGCGTCGTCGAGATCGGCCACGACGGGCGCGGCTTTTCGTTCGACAACGAGCGGCCGCGCCATCAGACGATTCTGCGGCCGTACGACATCGCCGAGCGGCTCGTGACGAACGGCGAATTCGCGGCGTTCATCGACGACGGCGGCTACGCGCGCCCGGAGTTCTGGCTGTCCGACGGCTGGGCGATCGTCCTGCGCGACGGCTGGAAGGCGCCGCTCTACTGGATCGCGTCCGACGGCGGCGAAGGGCTCGGCTGGCGCGAGTTCGGGCTCGACGGCCTGCAGCCGCTCGTGCGCGATGCGCCCGTGTCGCACGTGAGCTTCTACGAAGCGGCCGCGTATGCCGAGTGGGCGCGCGCGCGCTTGCCGACCGAAGCCGAATGGGAGGCCGCGTTCGACGCGCCGGGCATCGCGCAGATGATGGGCTGCGCGTGGCAGTGGACGCGCTCGTCGTATGACCCGTATCCGGGCTTCCGACCGATGGCGGGCGTCGCAGCCGAATACAACGGCAAGTTCATGGTCGGGCAGCAGGTGCTTCGCGGCGGCAGCGTCGCGACGCCGCCGGGGCACGCGCGCGCGACGTATCGCAACTTCTTTCCGCCGGCCGCGCGCTGGCAATTCACGGGAGTGCGTCTTGCGAGAGATATCTGAAGGCATGAAGGAAGCCGCCGCGGGCGTGGCGATCGAGGCGATGTGCGACAGCGCGTTCGGTCGCGACCTGCTCGCCGGCCTGCGCCGCTCGCCGCGCAGCATTGCGCCGAAGTACTTCTACGACGCGGCGGGCTCCGCGTTGTTCGACCGGATCTGCGAGCTGCCCGAGTACTATCCGACGCGCACCGAGCTCGCGATCCTGAAGCGCCGCGCGCACGAGATCGCCGCGCAGATCGGCCGCGACGCGAACCTGATCGAATTCGGCGCGGGTTCGCTGTCGAAGATTCGCGTGCTGCTCGATGCGTGCGCGGCGTCGAATCCTCCGGCGCGCTATCTGCCCGTCGACATCTCGGCCGAGCATCTCGCGCAATCGGCCGCCGCGCTGCGTGACGCATATCCGTGGCTCGACGTGCAGCCCGTCGTCGCCGATTATCTGCAGTCCGAGCAAATGCACGCGATCGAGTGCGCGAAAGGGCGGCGCGTCGGGTGCTTTCTCGGCTCCACGATCGGCAACTTCTCGCCGGACGAGGCGCAGGCGTTCCTGCGGCGCGCGGCTTCGCTGCTGAAGGGCGGGGGGCTGTTGATCGGCGTCGATCTCGTGAAGGACGTGTCGATCCTCCACCGCGCATACAACGACGCGGCGGGCGTGACGGCCGCGTTCAATCTCAATCTGCTCGAGCGCGCGAACGCCGAGCTCGGCGCCGACTTCGCGCTCGACGCGTGGGCGCATCGCGCGTTCTACGACGTCGAGCATCAGCGCATCGAGATGCATCTCGTGAGCCGGCGCACGCAGACGGTGCGCGTCGCCGGGTACGCGTTCCGGTTCGAGGCGGGCGAGACGCTGCATACCGAGAACTCGCACAAGTTCACGGTCGACGGGTTCCGCGCGCTCGCGCGGGGGGCGGGGTTCACGCCGGGGACGGTGTGGATCGACGACGCGCGCTTGTTCAGCGTGCATTGGCTCGAGAGTCGCGCCTGACGCTTCGGCGGGCGGCGCGGCGATCCGGGCGTGCGCCCGCGTGCGGGGCGCGTGCGGTGGCGCCGATCGATCGCGTTTCGATCGCGTGCCCGTCTTCGATCGCGTGTCCGTCAACCGCGCGTGCATCGAGCGCGCACGTCCTCCCATCACATGCGCGTCGCTCGCATGTGCGCCGATGCCGACATCGCGTGAAGCGGGCGTCCGCTTGCTCGCCGCTTCGCTCGCGTCACTTCCAGAAGACGTATCGCGCGTAGTACGGCGAACTGCCGAGTTGATGCTCGGCCGTGCACGGCGTGGCGGGTGCGGCGCCGCCTTTCGTGTCGAGACGCTGCACGTAGCGCACGGACGCGAGCGAGCCGCTCGCGGTCGCGTGCGTCGACAGCAGCAACTGCGGAATGCTGTCCGCGTTTGGGCTGGGCGCATCGGCGATCTTCTCGCCGACGATGCGGCTGCCGTCGCGCGCTTCCCATGACGGGCCCGCGCCGTGCCGGATCGCGGCAGTGCCGGAGGGGTCGTAGAGCGTGGCTTCGGGGTGCTGGAAGGTCCATGCCAGACGGTGGTTGGCGTCGTACTCGCAGGCGTAGATCTGAACGCCGGCGGCGGTCGTGGTCTGGGCTTGGGCGGCGTCCTGGGGAATGAGGTTCGATGGAGGCGGGGCCGCGTGGGCGGCCAGGGGCGCCAATGTCAGCAGCGCCGTCGTCATTCGACGAGCGATGCGGTTCCGGATTTTCCTGTTGGCCTCGCGCGTTGCGCACCGGCCGGAACGGCGCATGGATTCGGCGTTTTTTCGCATGGTGTCGATCGTGGTAGGGATAGGGCAAATCAAGCGTAGCCGATGCGCTGTCGTATGCAAGCCGTTCCAACGCGGCGACGTCGGGCCATCAGCGGATCACGCGTGCCGGCGGGCGGCAGACCCGATGGGTAAACGCATCGAGCGATCGGGATGACGGAAATCGGCTTGCGGCAGGCGAAGCGGCTTTCGGTCGCGGTCATTCGACGTGACGTCGCGCACGGAGCTTGTTCAACGCATCCAGATACGAACCGGGTGCAGGTCGAATCTCGCCTTCAGGTCCCATCACATGGATCGTCGGATCGCCGCCGACCACTTGGAGGCCGGGCGGCAACGCAAGGAATCTGATCAGGTCGGCTCTGTCGATACCCAATTGATAGAGCGAAATCCTGACGAACCGCGCGGGATCTTGCGAACCGGCTTCGTCGGCCAGATCCGTGAGCGACCAGCCCGAGTCCGTATCGCAAGCAGCGGCGCGCGTCATCAGCACGCGGCCGGCACGCTTGTATTCGACGTGCGCCACGGCGCTTTGTCGTAGCGACGGAAAGTCCGGTTGCCGATCCGCGGCGATGCTTTCGGCGACGTCTTTCTGACTGCGCAGGTGCTTCAGCGTGTTGTTGGCCGAATCGACGAACTTGATCGGAATCGCCTTCATGTCGGGTTCCATGACGCGCAGAAAGCCGCACGCCCCGGCCTCGATCATGGTCAGCATCCAGCCGATTTGCCGCGTTTCTCCGGCGCGGAACCGCTCGCCTTCGGCGACGCGATGCTCGAAATGGCGTAGCAGCCAATTGGCGTCCTGAGCCGGGATCGCGCGGTCGTCAACCTGAATCCGGAATTCCGGATGGCCGAACTGTTTGCAACCGACGGTTCGATGAACGGCGGCGTTTGAGCGCCGCGCAGCTTGTTGCGAGCCGGGCGCCCGGAACAGCGAGCGAAAGTCCATCGATCGTTTTCCTGGATGGCGAGCGGTGAATTGCCGACGATCCGGCTTGCGGCGTCGAGCGACTGCGTGCCGCCGGGTTCAGGCGCGCAAGGGGGCTCGACGCGGCGCCGCGGCCCGACCGGCACGTGCCGAGGAGAGGGCGCGTTCGCGCTCACGTTCACGGTTCGACCCGCCGCATCCTGCGCGCCATCGCCGGGCTCGCCGCGTGCGACGGATCGAAGCCGAAAAACGTCAGAACCTGCCGGGCGACCTCATCGCGATCGTTGTCCGCGCAGATCATGTGGTAGCTGTTCTCCAGCACGATCCCGCGCGCGTCGGGCAAGCGCTTCAGCAGGAAGTCGGCCGAGCGCAGGCTCGTCAGCTCGTCCTCGCGCGCGTGCAGCACGAGCGTCGGACATTGCGTGTCGGCTGCGGCCGCGTGCGCCCAGTTGCGCATCCGGTCGACCTGGCGAATGCACGCAAGCGGCACCCATGGGTAGTGGAAATTGTCCTGACGCTCGAACTTCTTCTTCACGATCGCGCGAATCGTCGGATTCTTGATGCCGAACGGCTCGCCCTCGTCGACGCGTAGCCGCTCCGACACGCCCGGCACGCGATACAGCAGATGTCTGAGCGATCGATACCAGGGCGTCGACCAGCCGTCGATGAACATCGGCGTAGCCAGCAACGCGAGCCGCCCGCGCGCATGCCGCACGCGCTGGCACAGCAGCAGCGCGACGAGCGCGCCCATGCACATGCCCGCGACATGCAGGGTCTCGTACTCGCCCTCGAGCGCGCGATACTGCTCGGCGACCGCGTCGAGCCACGCTTCCGCGCGCACGCCGACGAGATCCTCGGGGCGCGTGCCGTGCCCCGGCAGCGTGATCATGTGCGTGTCGCCGCCCGCCCGGCGCATCGCCTTGTGCAGCGAGCCGAGATCGTACTGCGTCCCGCCGAGCCCGTGGATCAGCAGAATGCCGGTCTGGCCGGTCATGTCGCCCGCTCGCTCATTCGTCCGCCGGCCACACGCGCTCGATTTGCCAGACGCCCGCGACGACCGTCACGTCGACGTTCGAGTCGAGCAGCGGCGCGCCGTGGTCGGTGATCGTCTGCGTGCCGCCGTCGCGCCGCACGACGCGCAGCGACAGCGACGCGCGCTCCTCGCCCGCGATCTCGGCGCGCCAGTAGTCGCGCAGCGCGTCGCGGTCGCCGGGGTGCACGCGTTCGAGCACGCGCGATACGCTTGCGATCTGCGAGGCGCCGACGCCGACGCCGAATACGCGCTCGACGTCGCCGCTCCAGTCGATTCGCCCGGATTGCGGATCGAGCACGTACGCGATCTGGCCGGCGCTCGCGAGCGCGAGCTCCATATTGTTCTGCAGTACCGCCGCGTGTTCGTGCACGCGTTCTCGGGTCGTTTTCAGCGTACTCACCGTCAGCACCAGCAGCGACGCAACCGCGAGATAGAGCTGGGCCTCGAGCAGCGAACGGCCGTGATGCGCGTCGAGCGACGCGAACGGGCCGTCGCCCTGCGCGGTCTGCATGATCACGATCAGCGCGAGCGCGAGCACCGACGATGAGCCTGCGCGGCCGCCCAGCAGCAGCGCCACCGCGACGGTCAGGAACAGCGGGATGTAGGTCATCGCGAAGCCGGCGCCGATGCCGAATTTCGACGCGCTGTCGCCATCGAAGATCGCGAAGGCGCCGATCACGACCAGCGCGAACGCGACGAAGCCGAGCATCAGGTCGAAGCGTTCGTGATCGCCCGAGCGATGCGCGCGGAAGCGCGACCACGACGCGAGCACCGGCGTGACGAGCAGCACGCCGACGAAATCGGACGCGGCCCACACGAGGCCGACGTCGATGAACGACGCGCCGTTGACGAGCGCGTACCAGGCCGCTCCGCCGATCGCGCCGAGCACGCCCGCGATCACGCCGGCCAGGATCACCGAGCGCAGGAAATACAGGCCTTCGAGCGAGAAACGGATGCGCCGCACGAACCCTACCGCGAGCGCGGCCGCGCCGACCTCGTCGATCGTGAACAGCGCCGCGTTGAACAGGTTGCCGTGCTCGATGCCCGTCAGCGCGAGCTGCGCGGCCAGGAACGCGGCGGCCAGCGTCGGCCATTCGCGCACGGGGCGCAGCATGAACGCGCCGATCGTGACGCCGGCCGGCAGCCAGATGTAGCCCGTCTGCCGCACGGGGCCGTTGAACGCGTGCGAGATGTAGCCGGTCGCGAGATACAGCGCCGCCCAGAGCAGCGCGGCGACGAGTTCCGTCCGGTAACGCTTGTTGTTCATCGAGGATTCCTGTGTGCTGCGCCGCGCGGGCGAGCGCGCCGCCCCGTCCGTTGGAGGTGGCGCGCCGGCGGCCCTGCAAATGCGCGATGCGCGAATGATATGCGTCTGGCTCGCGGGTTGGAATACCTGGGCGAAGTTCGTGAGGCGTCGCGGCATCGGGCTTCGACGCGCGGATCACCGCCGGCGGACTCGCAGCCTGGTGCTCGCGGCCGTGAATGATATCGTGCTGACCGGATAGGTTTCTCGTTGCCTCTTGTCTCCATTCGGCAAGAGGGCGCTTTTCTCGCAACGACAAGGGGAGAAGAACACGCTGAATGATCGGTCCGCCGGCGTAGCGGATCATCCAGGCCTCGCCGCGCGCGCGAGACGGCGCGCCATCCGACTATTCAACGAGCGCGATCATGGCATGGGGCAGCGCGGCTGGATCAAGCGAAGGTGCGTGCGTCCACGGACGATCGACCTCGGGGCGTGCGATCGGCGCTTGCCGATCCGTCGCTGCCGCTCGGACTCACGCCGCAGGCTTGTCCGCTTACGCGCAGGGAACGGCCTTTTTGCCAACAAAGCCAATTCGCGATTGCAAGCTCGATGAAGAGCGTCTCGCCCATCCAACCTTTGGGCGGTCAATCTTTGCGGACCGGCAATTTAGGCAGTTTAACTTGCAAGTTTAGCTGTCGTATTCTATGCTCCTCTCATGACTCGTTCACCCATATCCGATCCTTCGCTGGAACTCACCGTCACTGACCTGACGTTGGCGATTGGCCAACTGGTGCGCAGGCTTCGCTCGGAAGCCAATCCCGGCGAACTCAACTTGTCCCAGTCGAGCGTGCTGGCGCGGCTGGAACGTGAAGGCCCGATGACGACGGCCGATCTTGCACGCGCGGAATCGATGAAGCCCCAGTCGATGAAGTCGATTCTGGCCGGCCTCGAAGAAGAGGGGAGCGTCGAGCGCCGGCCTCATCCGACCGACGGCCGCCAGATACTGTTCGCGGCCACTTTGAAGGGTCTTGAAGAGCGTCGGCGGCATACCGTGGCCAAGCGCGAATGGCTGATCGCGGCGCTTGCGGGCTTCGACCGGACGGAGATCCAGACGCTCGCCGCGGCTATTCCGCTTATCAGGCGGCTCGGCGACTCTTAACGTTCCGAACGGCGCGCAGTACGTCCGGCAGCGAAGTGCCGCCGGCATGCGGTTCTTCTCATCCGCATAAAATCAGGAGTGCATATTATGAGCGTAACGACCCTCGACCCGAGAACGGCACTGGTCGCCATCGATCTTCAGAAAGGCATCGCCGGGCTGCCGGTCGCCCATCCCATCGGCGGCGTCCTCGCGTGCGCCGCTGCCTTGACCGCCGCGTTCCGGAACCGCGGTTTGCCGGTCGTGCTGGTCAACGTCACGGGCGCCGCACCCGGCCGGACCGAACGAAGCTACAGCCTCGAAGGCTTGCCGGCGGATTGGGCGGATCTCGTGCCTGAGTTGAACGCGCAGCCTGACGACCTGCTGGTGACCAAGAGGACGTGGGGCGCTTTCACCAATACCGATCTCGAGGCACGGTTGAAGGCTCTTGGCGTTACCCAGTTGGTGCTCGCCGGGGTCGCCACCAGCATCGGCGTGGAATCGACCGCCCGCCACGCCTATGAACTCGGGTTCAACGTCACCCTGGCGCTGGACGCGATGACCGACATGAGCCTCGAGGCGCACGATAACAGCGTCGCCCGGATATTTCCGCGATTGGGCGAAACGGGCTCCACGCAGGCGATCGTCAGCCTTCTTGATCGCGTATGAGTTTGCCGCCGAAGGACAGCCCCCCGGTGTCGACTGCGGGCGACGGTCAAGCCGATCGCCTCGCTTCCGGCGTGTGGAAAGTGGTCTGTGTCGCGGCCATCGGCTCCTTCATGGCGCAACTCGACGCTACTGTCGTCAACGTATCGCTCGCGAGCCTTGCCGCCGATCTGCACGTCAGCCTTTCTGCGATCCAGTGGGTGACGAGCGGCTATCTGCTGGCGCTCGCGCTGACGCTTCCGCTCAATGGCTGGCTCGTCGATCGCATCGGCGCCAAGGCCCTCTATCTCTGGTGCTTCGCGGCCTTTACCCTCTCTTCGACACTGTGCGGGCTGGCATGGTCCGCGAATTCACTGGTGGCCTTCCGTATCGTCCAGGGCATGAGCGGCGGCCTGCTCGCGCCGATGGCGCAGATGATGATCGCCCGCGCCGCTGGCAAGCAGATGGCGCAGGTGATCAGCGTCGCCGCGTTGCCGGTCCTGCTCGCGCCTCTCTTGGGGCCCGTCGTCGCCGGCGCGATCGTCCAATTCGCCTCCTGGCGTTGGCTTTTCCTCATCAACCTGCCGGTCGGCGTCCTGGCGCTCGCACTGGCGGCGGCATTCCTGTCCGATGATCGGCAGGAGACACGGCCGCGCGGCCTCGACCTGCTCGGGCTGACCCTGCTATCGCCGGGGCTGGTGCTGTTCCTTTACGGTTCGGATCATCTGGGCGAGCGCATCGGTGTCGTCGCCCTGGCTGTCTCCGTCGTGATGTTCGCGCTGTTCTGCCGTATGGCGCAGGCCAAGGGTGACGCCGCGCTGATCGACCTTCGGCTGCTCAAGGGCAAGGTGTTTTCCACGTCGATCGCCACCATGTTCATGGTCAACGGCGTCTCCTTCGCAGGCCAGATGCTGATTCCGGTCTATCTGGTCCGCGCCTGCGGTCTGTCGCCAGGCCGAACCGGCTGGCTGCTTGCGCCTCTGGGATTGGGCATGATGTGCGCCTATCCATTCATGGGCCGTCTCACGAAGCGGTTCGGCATTCGCAAGCTCGCGGCCTGCGGCGCGCTCACGGCTCTGGCAGGGACTCTGCCGCTCGTCTTCCTGTCCCGGCACGGCCTGGTCGTCTCCGTCCTGGCGGCGAGCCTCTTCATCCGGGGTGTCGGTGTCAGCGCCATCGGCATTCCGTCGATCGCGTCGGGCTATGCGTCAGTGGCGCGCCAGGATCTGCCGATGGCGACGACCGCCATGAACATCGTTCAGCGCCTGGGCGGCCCGACGTTGACGACACTCTGCGCGACCTTCCTGGGGTGGCGTTTGTCGGGCGCGCCCGATACCGCGACGACGTCCGGCGCCTTCGTCGCGGCGTTCAGCCTGCTTTGCGCTCTGCACGCGCTGCTGTTCCTCGTCACTCTCCGGCTGCCCTGGATGGTTCCTCACTCGGGCGCGGCGCTCCAATCTTCCGCCGCGGATTCGCGGCCTGCCTGAAGAACCCGGTATCGATCGGTACCTGACGCGTTGGCGCATGGGCATTGCTGCACAGCTGCTGGAGGAAACCGAGCTACGGCTGGGTGAAATCGCGTCGCGCGTTGGTTATGGGTCGGAATTTTCTTTCAGCCGCGCATTCAAGTTGGCGCGCGGCGTCTCGCCGGTCCAATACCGTCGGGAACGGCAAGGCTACATGGCAACCGGCGAGCACGAGCTTGGATCGGTTGCGCCATAGTTGATCGGCGCAACGCATGAGCCTCGGTCGTTCATGCAAAATCAGCAGGCGGTCCGCTGCTTGAGCGAGGCAGCCGCTTGATTGATCGTGCGCCGACCATGGCTAACGACGGAAACTGGCCGATCTCGGACAACGCACCGCACGACACGACAAAGTTGCGCCCGCCGCGCGATAGGCGAGCAGCCAACGGGCGACGGCGCGATCAAGAACGCGAAGCCCGGACCGCGCCGACGTCGCCGATTTGTCCCGCCGTTTTCAGCCGTGCGGCCAAGCGCATCCCGCGCCGGCCTCAGGGCCAATTTCCGGTTGCTAGACGACTGGTCTAATCTCGCGCTATCATCCACCCTCATGAACGCAGCAGCCACCACCGCCGACGTCCGGCAGCACATCCTCGACACCGCCAAGCCCATCATGCTCTGCAAGGGCTTCACGGGCGTCGGCCTGAACGAGATTCTGGCGGCGGCCGGCGTCCCGAAGGGGTCGTTCTACCATTATTTCGGGTCGAAAGAGGCATTCGGCGAGGCGATCCTCGAGTCCTACTTCGCCGACTACCTCGCGCACCTTGACGCGTTGCTCGTGCGCGGCTCCGGCCCCGCGGCAGACCGGCTGATGCGCTACTGGGGCCAGTGGCAGCAGATGCAGGCGGGCAACGACCCCGAAGGCAAGTGCCTCGTCGTGAAGCTCGGCGCGGAAGTCTGCGATCTGTCCGAAGCGATGCGCGTGGCGCTCGAGCGCGGCACGTCGCAGATCGTCGCGCGGCTCGCCGCGTGCATCGCGGCGGCGTTCGAAGACGGTTCGCTGAAGGTCGATCTCGACCCGCGGCAGACGGCCGCGATGCTGTACGAGCTGTGGGTCGGCGCGACGCTGATCGAAAAGATCTGGCGCAGCGGCGAGCCGCTCGCGATCGCGATGGCGACCACCCGGCGCATCCTCGGTTTGCCGGGAGCACGCTGAACGCGAATTGCGATGCGCGGCGGCGCGTACGATGAAAGTCGAAATCGCGCCGCCGCGTTTTTTGCGGTCATTTTATAGACGACTGGTCTATTAGAGGGCATGCAACATGCGACAGTTCGACGATCGCAACGCGATCCGAATCCGGTTCGACAAACGGATCGATGCACGATCGATCCACGCTTGCCGAGCGCCGAAAGCGCCCGACGCGAAGCCGCGTCCGTTCGACGATGACAGGCGGGGCGACGAACGCGCCGATGAACGCGCCGAGGAATGCGCCCGCGGGCGCGTCGACGAAGCCGTGCGGCGGGACATTCGGGCGGTGGGAAGCGCGCACGGTGCCGGCGTGCGATGCGCGCACGCCGCGTCGAGGCCCGATTGCTCCGATACGGACTGAAGCGATGCGGCGCACGACATGACGCACGACATCACGCGAGCCGCGCAACGCGACGTGGCCCGGCAGCGGGGCGGCACTCGATGCACGCCGCGGCGAAGCCCACGCTATCTCGCGGCGCGGGCAAGCAGGCGGCCGGCCGCCTCGGCGGCGCATGGCCGGCGGGCCCGTCCGGGCCGCGCCGCCTGATTCTCAAGACATCAAGGAGGGCATCCAAATGAAGATTCTCGTAGTCCTGACTTCGCACGACGAGCTCGGCGCGACCGGCAAGAAAACCGGCTTCTGGCTCGAGGAGCTGGCCGCGCCGTACTACGCGCTGAAGGACGCGGGCGCCGAGCTGACGCTCGCGTCGCCGCGCGGCGGGCTGCCGCCCGTCGATCCGAAGAGCAGCGATCCGGCGTCGCAGTCCGACGCGACGCGCCGTTTCGACAAGGACGCCGAAGCGCAGGCCGCGCTTGCGTCGACGCGCAAGCTCGCCGACGTGTCGATCGACGATTACGACGCCGTGTTCTACCCGGGCGGCCACGGCCCGTTGTGGGATCTCGCCGAGGACCGTCATTCGATCGCGCTGATCGAGCGCGCGATCGCGACGGACAAGCCGGTCGCGGCCGTTTGCCACGCGCCCGGCGTGCTGCGCAACGTGAAGGGCCCGTCGGGCGCGTCGCTCGTGAAGGGCCGCAACGTCACGGGCTTCTCGAACAGCGAGGAGGCGGCCGTCGAGCTCACCGAGGTCGTGCCGTTCCTCGTCGAAGACATGCTGAAGTCGAGCGGCGGCCATTACTCGCGCGCGGCCGACTGGGCGCCGCACGTGGTCGTCGACGGGCTGCTCGTCACCGGGCAGAACCCGGCGTCGTCGGAGCCCGTCGCCGAGGCGCTGCTCGAGCTGCTCGAGCAGTAATACGCCGCGCGGGCGGCCGCGTTGCGCGTCGCCCGCGGCGTTTTCGTCGAGTCGATTCAACTCGCGTCGAGGCATCGAGCCGGATCGAGTCGCGTCGATTTGCATCGCGGTGCGTGCGCATCGCCGGGCGAGGTCGTCGCGCCGCATCACCGGCATCACCTGCGTCACGGAATCACCGAATTACCGCGTTACCGCGTTACCGCGTTACCGTGTCACCGCGTCACCGCGTCACCGCGTCACCGCGTCACCGCGTCACCGCGTCACCGCGTCACCGAATCACCGAATCACCCGAATCACCCGAATCACCCGAGTGGAGTCACCCGAGTCACTCGAGTCACCTCACCGACCCTAAACACGAACATCGAAGGAGTAGTAGATGGCTGCATTGTTCGAACCGTTTCAACTGAAGGACGTCAAGCTGCGCAACCGCATCGCGGTGCCGCCGATGTGCCAGTACGTCGCCGAGGAAGGCGTGCCCAACGAGTGGCATCACGTGCATCTCGCGGGCGTCGCGCGCGGCGGCGCGGGGCTCGTGATCGCCGAGGCGACCGCGGTGTCGCCGGAAGGCCGCATCACGCCGGGCTGCACCGGGCTCTGGAACGACGAGCAGGCCGCCGCGTTCGAGCGCTCGGTCGATGCGATCAAGGCGGCGGGCGCGGTGCCCGGCATCCAGCTCGCGCATGCGGGCCGCAAGGCGAGCGCGAACCGGCCGTGGGAAGGCGACGATCACATCGCCGCGGGCGACGCGCGCGGCTGGCAGACGATCGCGCCGTCCGCGGTGCCGTACGGAGCGCATCTGTCGAAGGTGCCGCACGAAATGACGCCGGACGACATCGCGCGCGTGAAGGCCGATTACGTCGCGGCCGCGAAGCGCGCGCGCGACGCCGGCTTCGAATGGCTCGAACTGCATTTCGCGCACGGCTATCTCGCACAGAGCTTCTTCTCGGTGCATTCGAATCGCCGCACCGACGCATACGGCGGCTCCGCGGAGAATCGCGGGCGCTTTCTCGTCGAGACGCTCGCGGCCGTGCGCGAGGTGTGGCCGGAGCGCCTGCCGCTCACCGCGCGCTTCGGCGTGATCGAATACGATGGCCGCGACGAGGAGACGCTCGCCGAATCGATCGGGCTCGCGAAGCGCTTCAAGCAGGAAGGGCTGGATCTGTTGAGCGTGACGGTCGGCTTCTCGACGCCCGACGCGCGCATTCCGTGGGGCCCCGCGTTTCTCGCGCCGGTGGCCGAACGCGTGCGCCGCGAAGCGCAACTGCCCGTCGCGTCCGCGTGGGGGATCGATACGCCGGCGCTCGCCGAGCGCGTCGTGAAGGACGGGCAGCTCGATCTCGTGATGGTCGGCCGCGCGCATCTCGCCGATCCGCACTGGCCGTATCGCGCGGCGCTCGAGCTCGGCGTCGAGCGCGCGTCGTGGACGCTGCCCGCGCCGTATGCGCATTGGCTCGAGCGTTATCGCGCGGCCTGACGGCGCGACGCGGCGCGGCGTGCCGCGCCGCGCTACCGGGCGGGGCGCGGGCGCGCCGGGACGGGCCGGCGAGGCGTTCGGGGCGGCATGCGGGGCGGCGTTTTGCGCGGCGTTCGGGGCGGCGGATGCGGCCTCGATCGGTCGGTGCCTCGATGTCGCGTGCTTGAATGCGTGTTCGCTCGCGAAGCGGGCTCGCGCGAACGAGCTTTCGCCGCGCGACATCGTCACGGCGCGGATGACCTGATAGCGGGCGGACGGCGAGATGTCGTCCGCCCGTTTTTCGTTCGGCGCTCGCGATCGGCATCGGGTCGAGGCTGCGTGAAAATGAAAACGCACGCCGAACGCGCCAGTCGAGAGAGTCGACCGTTCAGATCGCGCGGTATTGGCTGCGTGACAGCGCGGGAAGGGTAAAGCGACACTCGACAACCGAGTGGATTTGCGTTTTCACGCCGCCTCGGTCGGCGGGAGGCGTTCAACGTCGACGCTTGCGCGGCGCGGCGTTCGTCATGTGTCGCGCGATAGGTTCCTTCGACGAAACGCGCGTTGTTTTTTGAGGCAGGAATGGACGGCTTCGGATCGGCGGGCGTCACTTGGCGTCGCCATTCGCCATTCGCCATTCGCCGCACCCCGCACCCCGCACCCCGCACCCCGCACCCCGCACCCCGCACCCCGCACCCCGCACCCCGCACCCCGCACCCCGCACCCCGCACCCCCGGCTGCTCGCCGCTTGCCATTCGCCATTCATCGCTCGCCCATCGCCCATCGTGTGCGCACTCGTCGCGCGGCGTTCATCATGCGCCGCGCATGGCCGTCCCGCGATGAAGCGCGCGCCGATTTCAACAGGCGCAATGCGATTTGCGCTCCCGCATCCTGTTGACATCGATCAACACGCGAACCGCATCGATCCCCGACAGTCGACGGGCGGAGCGACGCGCATCCGCCCGCTCGGCCAGCATCGAAGGCGGCCGGGCATTCGCGGCGCGAATACGCCGGCCCGCATCCACCGGCCGCCGACGCGCCCGCGCCGCCGGCATACCGCTTCGCGCGGCGCGATCCGGCCCGTCGCTCGGCGGCTCATGCTCGACCGTCGAAGGAGATCCCTATGCGTCTTCCGAACAAGCGTGGCTTGATCATCGGCATTGCAAACGAAAGCAGCATCGCGTTCGGCTGCGCGCGCGTCATGCGCGAGCAGGGCGCCGAGCTCGCGATCACCTACCTGAACGACAAGGCCGAGCCTTATGTCCGGCCGCTCGCGGAGCGTCTCGGAAGCGGGCTCGTCGTGCCGTGCGACGTGCGCGAGCCCGGCCAGCTCGAAAGCGTGTTCGCGCGCATCGAGCGCGAATGGGGGCGGCTCGACTTCGTGCTGCACTCGATCGCGTACGCGCCGAAGGAGGACCTGCATCGCCGCGTGACGGACTGCTCGCAGGCGGGCTTCGCGATGGCGATGGACGTGTCGTGCCATTCGTTCATTCGCGTCGCGCATCTCGCCGAGCCGCTGATGGCGAACGGCGGCTGCCTGCTGACGGTCACGTTCTACGGCGCAGAACGGGCAGTCGAGGACTACAACCTGATGGGGCCCGTGAAGGCGGCGCTCGAAAGCTCGGTGCGCTACCTCGCCGCGGAACTCGGGCCGCGGCGCATTCGCGTGCACGCGTTGTCGCCGGGGCCGCTGAAGACGCGCGCAGCGTCCGGCATCGACCGCTTCGACGCGCTGCTCGAACGCGTGCGCGAGCGCACGCCCGGGCATCGCCTCGTCGACATCGACGATGTCGGCCATGTCGCCGCGTTCCTCGCGAGCGACGATGCAACTGCGCTGACAGGCAACGTCGAATATGTCGACGGCGGCTATCACGTCGTCGGCTGACGGCGCGGCGCGCAACTTGCAGCGGGCAGCTGCGTAACGGGCACCTGCGTAACGGGCGTGCGCGGCGGGCGCTCGCGCGCGTTTGCACGTATTCGAGCATGTTCGACGGTGTTTGAGCGCGTCGCGCCTGCGCGATAAGATGGCCGTCTCGATTCGACTCGCCATCCCGCTCGCCATCCGCCACGCCCGAAGGACTGCCATGCCGCCCGTCACGCTCGTCGTCACCGATCGCCCCGAACCCGCCCAGATCGATTTCATCGATGCGGGCCTCGCCGCGTACAACGTCGAGCGCGCCGGCGTGAACGACGAGCGTGCGCTCGCGGTGTTCGCGAAGGACCCGGACACGGGCGAGCTGCTCGGCGGCCTGACGGGCCGCACGTCGCTCGGCCTGATGTTCGTCGATCTGTTCTATCTTGCCGACGCGCTGCGCGGCGATGGCATCGGCCGCGCGATCCTGCGGCTCGCCGAGGAGGAAGGGCGCGGGCGCGGCTGCGGCGCGGCCGTGCTGTACACGATCAGCTTTCAGGCGCCCGCGTTCTACGAGAAGCTCGGCTGGCGCCGCTTCGGCGAAGTGCGGTGCGATCCGCCCGGCACGAGCCGCGTGTTCATGACGAAAACGCTGCGCTGAGCAGGCGCGCGCGACGGTCGGCCGCCGCACCGGCATCGTCGTGCGCGTCCATTAAGATGGCGATGTCGCGGCGCGCCGCGCTTTCCCAATTCGCCAAGAGTCCTCATGGTTCAGAACGCACCTGTCTCGCCGGAGCCGTCCGGCCGCCCGAAGGCCCAGTCGATCGCGCTCGGCGCGCTGTATGCGGCGCTCGTCGCGCTCGCGTTGTGGGTGATTCGCGATTTCATTCCCGCGATCGCATGGGCATGCGTCGTCGCGATCGCGCTGTGGCCAGCGTTGCGCCGCATCGACGCGCATCCCGCCTTTCACGGCCGCGCGACGCTCGTCGCCGCCGCGTTGACGACGGCGATCGCGCTGCTCGTCGTCGTGCCGATCGCGGCGGGGCTCGTCGAGGCGGTCGACCAGAGCCACGAGTTGCTCGGCTGGCTGCATCGCGCCGAGCAGGCGGGCATTCCCGCGCCCGACGCGCTGTCGCGTCTGCCGTTCGGCTCGCAGCAGGCGAGCGCGTGGTGGCAGGCGAATCTCGCGAAGCCGCTGCATCCGGCGGCGGTGAAGGGCGTCGACAGCGGGACCGTCGTCACGTTCGGCCGCCACTTCGGTTCGCGCGTCGCGCACGCGGCGGTGCTGTTCGGCTTCATGCTCGTCACGCTGTTCGTGATCTTCCAGGCCGGCCCGCGCCTGTCGGGCGCGCTGCTGACCGGCGTGCGGCGCGCGTTCGGCGACAACGGCGCGGCGCTGCTGCAGCGAATGGCGGCCGCGGTGTACGGGACGGTCACGGGGCTCGTCGTCGTCGGCTTCGGCGAGGGCGTGCTGCTTGGCATCGCGTATGCGTTCGCCGGCTTGCCGCATGCGGCGCTCCTCGGCCTCGTCACGGCCGTGGCCGCGATGCTGCCGTTCTGCGCGCCGCTCGTGTTCTGCGGCGCCGCGCTGTGGCTGTTCGTGCAAGGCGCGGCCGGCTGGGCGATCGGGCTCGCGGCGTTCGGCTTCGTCGTCGTGTTCGTCGCCGAGCACTTCGTGCGGCCGGTGCTGATCGGCAGCTCGGCGCGGCTGCCGTTTCTGCTCGTGCTGTTCGGCATTCTCGGCGGCGCGGAGACGTTCGGGCTGCTCGGCCTGTTCGTCGGCCCGGCGCTGATGACGGTGCTGACCGTGCTGTGGGCGGAGTGGGTCGATTGACGGCGCACGTCGAACGAACGGTGCGTTGTTTTTCCGACTGTTTTAAGAAAATTCAACAAAAAGACAGCGAAACGTCGATTAGCATGCAGTTTTCCACTGCGACGGCATCGCGCCGCACGGTTGAGCCGCATGCCATTCCAGACGACGAACCGCACCGTTCCCGCCCTCGCTTTTCCGCTCGCCGCCGCGCTGCTGTTGAGCGGCTGTTCGTGGTTCAGCGGCTGGTTCGATTCGTTCTCGTACGCGAGGCTGCCGCTGCCGAAGGCGGCCGCGCAGCCGGGCGCGACGCAGACGCAGATCGTGGCGGCGGGCGGCAATCCGGCGAGCGTCTGGATGGTGCGCAACGGCTCGGGCGTCTGCTACAACTACGATTTACGCCACGGCAACGACCATCGTCCGTACTACGTCGTGTTCGATCGGCGCGGCGTCGTCTCGCGGCACGGCTTCGCGACCTGCTCGGAAGCCGACCGCGGCGGCTTGCTGCGCGGCTCCGCCGTTCGCTGACCGGCGCGGCGTCCGGGCGCGGCGGGCGGCTCTTGCGGTGGACCTACTGGCGGACCTATTCGTCCGCGCACGCATGACGCGCGACGGATTGCCGGATCGAACTCAGAATGTCCCGCCAGTGCGAATAGATCAGAAAGTGCCCGCCATCCGCGATTTCATGCAGACGGGCGCCCGGAATGCGCGCCGTCAGCCGACGCACGGCGTCGATCGAGATGTGCCAGTCCAGGCTGCCGTGAAAGAGCTCGACGGGCATCGCGAAGCGCTCGCCGTCGATTTGCCAGCCATGGACGTTCAGCAGCGTTTCGGCGACGAAGTGCCGCGTGCCGTGCCTCACGCCGGCCAGCAATTCGCGCGCGTAGTTTTCGCGAAATTCCGCATGCTCGAACACCCGGCGATCCACTTCCGGCATCGATTGCAGGATGGATTCGATATAGCCGTACACGTCCTTGCGAATGCTGCGTATCACGACTTGCAGTAGCGGCGGCAGCAGGTTGGGCGTGTAGCGCGCCACCATCAGCGCCATGCGGAAATGGGCCGAGTATGCGCGGATATCCTCGAAGCGCTCGACGGGAGGCGTCGCGCCCACGACGAACAGCGCATCCACGCGGTCCGCCATCGCTCGCGCGGTGGCGAGCGCGTAGGGCGTGCCCGCCGAATAGCCGAGCACGGCGAAGCGCGTCAGATCGAGATGATTCGCCAGGGCCGCGACGTCCGCCGGCCAGTCCGACACTCGCCGCCCCGGCATCGGATCGGAATCGCCCGTGCCCGGACGCTCGGGAATGATGAGCCGGATGGACGCCTCGCGAAGCAAGGCGTCGTCCGGATGCCGCAGGTGCCGCGAGCACGACAGGCCGTGCATCAGGATCAGGGGAAGGCCGTCCGGATCGCCGCTGTCGGACCACGCTAGCCACCGGCCGTCGGGCAGGCGCAGGCGCCCGTCCTCTTGCGCGGGCGAACGCGCGGCGGCCGCGGGAGGCCGGCGCAGGCGAGACCATGGTTGCGCCGTTCCGGTTTGATCGAGCCAGAGAGGCGTCGACCAGATCGCCTGAACCAGTTCCGGTTGGCGCCGCACGCCGATCTTCGCGAACACCGATTTCAGTTGGGTCTTGACCGTGTTCACGCTCGTGCCGAGATCCTGCGCGGCGTCCTCCAGCGTCATCCCGCGCACGAGCCGCTGGGTGAGCCGCGCTTCCGCCGCGCTCAGGTCGAAGAGCGCGCTCAGGCCGGCTTCCGGCACGAGCGGCGCATCCGAGCTGGCGACCCAGACCATCGCGTGCGCGTTCGTTCCCGCTTCCCGTGCGACGCGGCTCACGAGCACCGACAGCGCCGCTTGCCCGCCGTCGAGCCGGAATGCGGCCTGCGTTTGCGCATGCTCGGGCGCGTCGCGCAACGCGTCGTCGAGAAGCCGCCGGGGCCGCGATTCCAGGCGGCCGGCGACGATCGCCAGGCCGCCGTGGCCATTCAGGATCGATCGCATCGCCCGGTTCATGTGGACGATCGCGCCGTTGCGCGCCACCAGCGCGATGCCGACCGGCAGCCGATCGAGCACGCTTTCGCTCAGGCATCGCTGCCCGTCGGAATCGGTCAGCCGCTGGCGCATGTCGCAAGCCCGGACGAAGTGCGGCGCGAGAAGCGTGAAGATCTGGCGTTCGGCCGCCGTCGCGCTCGTCGGCAGCGGGTTGCCCATGCCGTCGAACCAGCTCGCGACCATGCGGTCAGTCTCGTGCCGCGGAATCGGCAGCGCGTCGTGAACGCGGGCGTCCGACAGGAAATCCGCCATCGCCTGCAGCAGATGCGGCCACAGGTCGTCGTCGTTCGCCGTCTCATAAATCAGGCCAATCAGGCTCGACAGCGGCCCGGCCGGAAATTCAGTGCGTTCGTTCATCCCGCCCCCCTCGACGCGGTGCCGCCTCGAGCCTCGATCATGACATGCCGCCGCGCTCGATCGATACCTCGAACGGGTGATGCGCCGCGATCGCATTCCGACCACGATGGGTGCCGGATCGAAGCGCGGCGTCGACGCGATTCGGTCCAGGCGCCACTCGGTGGCTCTTCCTGAAAATGATACGCACGGCTAAGGGGACGATGATGAAAAATCAGATCAGGCTACGGCTTGCCGCGATGGGTGTCGCGACGGCCATTTCGTCGATGCTGGCGGGTTGCGGCGCAGACGGAAATTCGGTGGGCGGCGCAAACGCCAATTCGGGCCCGGGCGGCGCGGCGCAGGGCGCGACCGTGAGCGGCACGGTCGCAAGCGGCAGTCCGGTGCCGAACGCTGTCGTCACCGCCGTCGACGTGAACGGCAAGACCGTGACCACCCAGGCGGGGGGGAGCGGCGCGTATACGCTCGACGTGACCGGGCTCGCGCAGCCCGTCGCGCTCGTCGCGACCGATCCGGGGGGCCAGGTCGGCCCGTTCGTCTCGGTGCTCGCGAGCACGCCCGCCGCCGGACAAAGCGCGACGGCCAACGTCACCACGCTGACGACGGCCGTCAGCGCGCTCCTCACGCCCGGGGGCAATCCGCTGGAGCTTGCGATACCGGCCAATTTGAGCGCCGAGGTCACGCCGGCCAAGGTGCAATCTGCCACGCAGGTGCTCGACACGTATCTCACGCACTTTCTGAGCGCTGCCGGCGTGTCGAACCCCGCCGCATTCGATCCGATCGGCGCGCCGTTCTCGGCAAACCATGCCGGCGCCGACGCCGTGATCGACATGTTCCGGATCGTCGCTCAAGGTTCCGCGACGTATCTGACCTTCATCGGCGCGACGTCGGCGCAAGGAAACGTCGACCTGACGCTCAACGCGCAGCAGTCGCCGGGCAGCGTGCCGCAACCGCCCGTCCCCGAGGCCGCCGCGACGGTTGCCTCGCTGAACGCCGGCCTTGCGAGCCTAGTCGCCGACATGCAGGCATGCGTGGCCGCGGGCGGCACGGGGGCCGCCTGCAACGTGGTCGATCCCGGCTACATGGACAACGGCTATGCGCGCATTTCCCGATACGATGCGAATCTGCAAAGCGCCACCGTCGTGTTCGGCACGCCGTCGATCGTCGAGACGGTCGGCATTCCGAATGCGACCGGGGGGCAAGGCGCCACCGGCGCGTTGATCGGCATTCCTTATGCGTTGAGCGCGCCCGCGCAAGGGCAACCGCAGGCGTATCCGTACACGCTCTACACGACGGTGCAACCGTCGGTTCGAACCCGCTATGGCTGGGACATCGTCGGCAACCAGCTGCCCTTCGATATTTCGGCGACGTCGCGCGCGACCTATCGCAATTTCCACGACAGCTTCGTCAATTCCACGGGAAGCCACGATGCGAGCTTCTTCGATGCGGGCGTCACGTTGGGCGTGAACCTGGGCGGCCCCGGCGGTCGCAACATCGATGCCGCCCACGTGACGGGGCCCGGCCTGCCGAGCGCCGGATTGTGGCTCGTGCATTCGACGGTCACGGGGGACGGTTCGCTGGCGATCATGGCGAAGCAGCCGTCGTCGCAGCCGGCGCCCGGAACCACGACGGGCAGCAATACCAACGAATATCGCTGGTCGTGGGCCACGCTGCCGGGCGGCGCGTTCACGCCGCCCGCCAAGGGCTTCTGGAGCACCGGCAAGCTCGACGGCTCGCTGCCGTTGTACGGCGCTTACACGTTCACGCTATACGACTCGACGGGCGCGGCGCTCGGCACTTACAGCGTGTTCAATCCGACGCCGCTCATCGATGCGCAGGCGGGGCTCAACGCCTACGGGCAGGGCAACGACGCGGCCCATCCGCAAGGCGCCTGGCCGGTGCTGGGCGCCGACGTGGCTGCGGGTTTCCTGTCGGCCACGGGCGCGTACGCCGGCGCGCAAGCCGCGTTGAACGTGGACTTCACGCCGCCGCCTTCGCCTTCGCCGAACCCGGCGCAATTGACGCTCGGCAAGATCAACGTTCAGAGCGAGGACCAGAACAAGGCCGGATGCGAAGCGACCGTGCCGGTCACGAGCGGCGCGACTTCGGTCGCGGTGGCGGCGCCCACGTCGCCCATCGCGTGCAGCTTCCTGGCCGTCGACAATGCGTCGGATGCCGCCTATCGCATCGTGCAGTTGCGCAGCAAGAATACGCAGGGGGTGCAGTTCTACCTGAATGAAACCTACCGCAGCGGCCAGAACGCGCCCGATGCTTCGTAGCCCGGAGCCGATGGCGAGCGGGCTCGCGCCCGCGCGCCGTCCGGCTCATCTCGCGGCGTCTCGCGCCGGTTTTCGCGCGCCGCGCCGCGCATCGTCGATCGCGAGGCCGATCCGCCGCACGCATGCGTCGATCTGCTCGGTCGGCACCGCGCCGTAGCCGAGCACGAGGCCGTTGTACGCGGCGCGATCGGTGCCCGGCAGGCAGAAGCGCGACAGCGGCCGCACCGTGATCGCGCGGGCGAGCGCCGCGCGCGCGACGTCGACGTCCGCGACGGGCGCGTCGAGCCGCGCGGACAGGTGCATGCCGCCCGCGCCGCCCGACACCGTCAGCGCGCCGCCGAGATGGCGCGCGAGCGCGGCTTGCAGCACGTCGCGCCGCTCTTCGTAGAGCCGGCGCATGCGGCGCAGATGCCGCGTGAAATGCCCGGCCTCGATGAAATCGGCGAGCGCGAGCTGCTCGGCGAGCCGGCCGCGCGGCGCGAGCGCGCCGATCGTGCGGCGCAGCTCCGGCGCGAGCGCCGCCGACGCGACAACGAAGCCGATCCGCAGCGTCGGAAACATCGTCTTGCTGAATGTGCCGAGATAGACGACGGGCGCGTCGTCGCCGAGGCTTTGCAGCGCGGCGAGCGGCGCGCCGAAGTGGCGGAACTCGCTGTCGTAGTCGTCCTCGATGATCCATGCGCCGGCCGCGCGCGCGTTCGCGACGAGCGCGATGCGCCGCTCGACGCTCATCACCGCGCCGAGCGGATACTGATGCGACGGCGTGATGTAGACGAGCCGCGGCGGAGCCGCGCGCCAGTGCTCGGCGCTCGGCGCGAGGCCGTCGGCGTCGACGGGGATCGGCACGAGCCGCAGGTCGGCCGCCTGGAACGCCGAGCGCGCGCCGACGTAGCCGGGATTCTCGATCCATGCGGTGTCGCCCGCGTCGGCGAGCGTGCGCGCGCACAGGTCGAGCCCGTGCTGCGTGCCGTCGGTGACGAACACCTGCTCCGCTTCGCAGCCGATTCCGCGCGACACGCGCAGATATTCGGCGATCGCCTGCCGCAGCCGCAGGTTGCCGCCGAGCGGCGCATGGCCGAGCTGCGCGGGGCCGATGCGCCGCCACGCGCGCTCGGTCGCGCGGCGCCACGATGCGAGCGGAAACTGGTCGAGCGCGGGCATGCCCGGCAGGAACGACAGCGGCTCGCGCTCGTCGTCGACATCGGTGTCCGGCAGATCCGCGGTGCGTCGCGACAGCACGGGCCGCGCGTGCGCGGGCGATGCGGCCGCGCCCGCCGCCGGCAGGCCGACGCGCGCGACCATCGTGCCTTGCCGCCGCGCGACGACGAAGCCCTCGGCGGCGAGGCGCTCGTACGCATAAAGCACCGTGTTGCGCGCGATCCGCAGCGTCTCGGCGAGCGCGCGCGACGACATCAGGCAGGTGCCGGGCTCGAGCGTGCCGCTCAGGATCGCCGCGCGCAGGCAGGCATAAAGGCGATGCTGCTGCGACGCGCGCGCGAGCGCGTCGTGCGCGTTGTCCCGCTCGAAGTTCGACAGCAGCACGCCGTAATCCATCGTGGCTCCAAAAATGATCGATCTCATGGATCTATTCATGGTGCCACAGATTTTCTATCGTCGAGCCCATCGAAACGATCATGTCCATCCAGGAGCCACGCCGAATGACCTCGACCGCAGCCGAATCCGCTCGGCCCCCGACCGCGCCGAGCTCGCGCACCCGCGTGCGCCGCGTCGCCAACCGCGGCCGCTATGATCGCGCGACCCTCGAAGCGATTCTCGACGACGCGTACGTATGCCACGTCGCGTTCGCCGACGAGTCGGGCGTGCACTGCATTCCGACCGCGTGCTGGCGCGAGGGCGATCATCTGTACATCCACGGCTCGAACGGCAGCCGGATGCTGAAGCTCGCGGCGGCGGGCGCGCAGGTGTGCGTGACGGTCACGCATCTCGACGGCCTCGTGCTCGCGCGCTCGGCGTTCAATCACTCGATGAACTACCGGTCGGCGGTGATCTACGGCGAGTTCGAGGTCGTGCCGGATGCGCGGAAGGCGGCCGTGCTCGATGCGTTCGTCGAGCGGATCGCGCCGGGCCGAAGCCGCGACGCCCGGCCGGGCGACGCGAACGAGCTCGCGGCGACGACCGTGCTGCGCATCGCGCTCGACGAAGCCGCGACGAAGATCCGCGCAGGCGGCCCGAAGGACGACGAGGCGGATCTCGGCTTGCCGGTGTGGGCGGGCGTGCTGCCGATGCGCGACGCGCACTTCGCGCCGATCACCGACGCCGCGCCGGCGGGCGTGCCCGATTACGTGCGGCGCTGGCAGGACGCGGTGCCGCTGCGCGAGACGGACGACGAGGAGGCGAGGCGCGTCGCGGTGCGCTGAGTCGCATGCGCGCTCGTATGCGCTCGGCGATGGGGCGGGGCGGCGGCTTTCGGCGACGGGGGCCGCGGGCGCCGCGCGCATCGACGCGCGCGGGGCGGCATGGGCGGCGCGGCGTTGGCGACATCGAACGCGCCGGCCGCCGGCCGCTCAAGTCGTCTTCAGCGTAGGCCGCGGCCCGGCTGCCGCCGTGCGCGCGTCGTGCGCCTGCGGCGCGGCGTCGGCGGGCCGCGCGGCGACCGAGAACCCGATCGTGTTCCAGCCGCGTTCGCACGACACGAACACGGCGCCGCCATGCATCTCGGCGACGGCCTTCACGATCGACAGCCCGAGGCCGTGATTCTCGTTGCTGTTCGCGCGCGCTTCCTCGATCCGGTAGAAGCGCTCGAACAGATGCGCGCGCGCGGTCGCGTCGATCGGCTCGCCCGGGTTCGACACCGCGATCTCGACGGTTTCGCCGCGCGCCGCGATCGTCACGCGGATCGTGTTGTCCGGCCGCGTGTGCTGGATCGCGTTGATCAGCAGGTTCGTCATCGCGCGGCCGAACAGCGACGGATCGACGCTCGCGCGCGCGTCGCCGGCGAGCTCGGCGCGCAGTTGCGCGTCGTCGAACGACATGTCGAGAAACGCGAGCATGCGCGTGACCTCGGCCGCGAGCGACACGTCGGCGAGATCGGTCGCGCGCTCGCCGCGGTCGCGGCGCGCGAGGAACAGCATGTCGTTGACGATGATCCGCAGCCGCTCGAACTCCTCGAGATTCGATTCGAGCGTCTCGCGCAGCCGCTCGGCCGAGCGCTCGCGCGCGAGCGCGACCTGCGTCTGGCCGATCAGGATGCTCACGGGCGTGCGCAATTCGTGCGCGACGTCCGCATTGAACGATTCGAGCCGCTCGTGCGCGTGCTCGATCCGTTCGAGCGCGCCGTTGAACGAGCTCGCGAGATCGTGCAGCTCGCGCGGCAGCGCGTCGGTGTGCAGCCGCCGGCGCCGGTTCGCGGGGCCGAGCGACGCGGCTTCGCGCGACAGCCGCGCGAGCGGCGCGAGCCCGACGCGCGTGACCGCGCGGCTCAGCAGCAGCGTCGCGAGCGTCGCCGCCGCGATCAGCGCGGCGAGCGTCAGCATGATGTGCCGCAGCATCTTCTGCGTGCGCTCGCACGCGGTCGACACGACGAGCGTGAGCGCCGGGCGCTCGCCGCTCGCGGGCAGCGCGACGGTCTTCGTCATCACGTCGTATTCGCTGCCGGGCGGGCGCAGCCGCAGGAAGCCGTCCGCGGCGGGCCCGTCGGGCTCGCCTTCGACCGGCTTGCCGAAGCGGAACGCCGGATCGGCGCTGTCGACGTGATAGCGGGTCGAGCCGTCGGGCGGCTCGAGATCGGCGAGCTTGTCCTGCGTGATCTTGAAGCGCGCGGCCGTCGTGCCGTGCGACACGATCATCGCGGCGATCTTCGTGCGCGTGTCGAGCGTCGCGCGCAGCTCGGCGAACAGTTGCCGCTCCATCATCGCGAACAGGCCGACGCCGACGAGCGTGAACACGAACAGCGACGCGACGCCGAACAGCACCGACAGCCGCCTGGAAATCGAGCGCGTCATGAGCGTTTGGCCTCCGCGTCCTCTTCCGCGCGTTCCTCGAGCACGTAGCCCATTCCGCGGATCGTGTGCAGCAGCTTGTCCGCGAACGGGCCGTCGAGCTTTGCGCGCAGCCGCTTGATCGCGGTCTCGACGACGTTCGCGTTGCTGTCGAAGTTCACGTCCCAGACGAGCTCGGTGATCGTCGTCTTCGACAGCACCTCGCCGCGCCGGCGCGCGAGCACGCCGAGCAACTGGAATTCCTGCGCGGTGAGGTCGAGCCGCACGCCGTTGCGCGTCGCGCGGCGGCTGATCAGGTCGACGCGCAGATCGCCGATCGAGATCAGCGTCGATTCCTGCACGCGCGCGCGGCGCGTGAGTGCGCGCAGCCGCTCGACGAGCTCGAGGAACGAGAACGGCTTCGTCAGGTAGTCGTCGGCGCCGCCGCGCAGGCCGCGTACGCGGTCGTCGACGCGGTCGCGCGCGGTCAGCATGATGACGGGCGTGTCCTTGTGCGCGCGCAGCGCCCCGAGCACGCCGAAGCCGTCGAGTTTCGGCAGCATCACGTCGAGGACGACGACGTCGTAGTCGTACTCGAGCGCCATCCATGCGCCTTCCTCGCCGTCGGTCGCGGCATCGACGATCCAGCCCTCGTCGGCGAGGCCGCTCTTCAGGTAATCGACCACTTTCGCTTCGTCTTCGACGATCAGTACTTTCATGTGTTGTCCCGTTGTGCCGGTCGCGTGCCGCTATGCCGCGCCGGCCGGCGTCGCCCCGGCGTTCGCCGTAGATTGTGCGCCCATCCCGGCGGATCGTGCGGATTCGGCTGGCGTGACGGCGAGCCATGCGGATGCGGCCGGCGCGGATGCGGTCGACGTGGATGCGGCCGACACGGAAACGGCCGATGTCGCAGTGGCCGACGCGGCAGTAGCCGGCACGAAGGCGGTCGACGCGGCGGCTTCGCCTGTTCCAGCCTCGTTCCCGACTCCGACTCCGACTCCGACTCCGGCTCCGGCTCCGGCTCCGTTCGCCGCCGCGCGCGTCGCGGCATCCCGCGACGCAGCGGCCGGCATCGGAGCGCCGCCTGCCGGCCGCTGCGCCTCTTCCGTCTCCACCGCGCTCCACCCGCCGCCGAGCGCCTTCGCCAGATACACGACGAGCGCCGCGCGCTGCCCGCGAATCTGCACTTCCTGCCGCTCGCTCGCGAGCAACTGCTGCTGCGCGCCGATCACGTCGATGTACGCGGTCAGGCCGCCCGCGTAGCGGTCCTGCGCGAGGCCGACGAGCCGCTGCGCATCGTCGACGGCCGCCCGCGCGCGGCGCTCGGCCTCGTCGAGCACCGACAGCCCGGTTACCGCGTTTTGCACTTCCTCGAACGCGGTCAGCACGGTTTGCCGGTAGTTCGCCTGCGCGGCCGCGT
The DNA here is from genome assembly GCF_001524445.2 of Burkholderia savannae. NCBI lineage: Bacteria > Pseudomonadati > Pseudomonadota > Betaproteobacteria > Burkholderiales > Burkholderiaceae > Burkholderia > Burkholderia savannae. The sequence continues at coordinate 1,148,070 of NZ_CP013418.1, read as the reverse complement.
AGCCCGCCTGCGCGTACGCGACGCCTGCCGCGAGCCGGCCGCCCTCGAACAGCGGCTGCGCGAGCGACGCGCCGACCGACCACAGCAGGCTCGGCGCCGTGAAGAGGCTCGCGAAGCGGGTCGCGTCCCAGCCGAGCGCGGGCGAGAGCGTGATGCGCGGGAAATACGCGGCGCGCGCGACGCCGATTTCGGCATTGGCGGCCGCCATCGCGCGCTCGGCCGAAGCGACATCCGGCCGGCGCTGCAGCAGCTCGCTCGGCAGCCCGGCGGGCAGCGTCGGCGCGGTGAGCGTCTGTACGCGCGGCGGGATCGAGAACGCCGGCGCGGGCGTGCCGGCGAGCGTCGCGATCGCGTGCTCGAGCTGCGCGCGCTGATTGAGCAGCAGTTGCGTCTGCGTGCGCGTCGCGTCGAGCTGCGCCTTCTGCTGCATCAGATTGAGGCCGGACACGGCGCCCAGGTCATGCTGCGCGGACACGAAGTCGAGCGCTTTGCGCTGCAGCGCGACCGAGCGGTTCAGCACGTCGATCTCCGCGTCGGTCTCGCGCAGTGCGAGGTAGCTTGTCGCGAGGTTCGCCGTCATCACGAGGCGTGCGTTCGCGAGGTCGTCGCGCGCCTGGTCCGTCGACGCCTGCGCGGACTCGACCGAGCGGCGAATCCGGCCGAACAGGTCCGGCTCGTAGCTGACCGTCGCGCCGATCTGCATGTCGTTCTGCACGGTCGAATGATTCGCCTGCGCGTAGTTCGTGAGCGGGCGGTCGGCCGAGATCCGCGCGCGCGACGCGCCGGCGGCGAGGCCCGCGCTCGGCCATTGCGCGGACGCGACCGACGCGAGCGTCGCCTGCGCCTGGTCGTAGCGCGCGGCGATCGCCTGCACGCTCGGGTTGTGCGCGAGCGCGCGGGTTTCGAGCTCGTCGAGGAGCGGATCGCCGAACGCGCGCCACCAGTCGGGCGCGAGCGACGCGCGCGCGGGCGCGGCGGGCCGCCAGTACGAATCGGCCGGGTCGATGGACCAGGCGGCGGGCGTGTCGACGGGCGGGCGGCGGTAGTCCGGGCCAACCGTGCAGCCGGCGAGCGCGAACGCGGCTAGCGCGAGCAACGCGAGCGGGCGGTGCGGCCGGCGTGAACGCGATTTGGGCGGCGGCAGATCGGGAGAATTCGGCGAATTCGGCGCGCCGCTTGTATACGGCGATTGAAGCGAGCAGCGAATTTCGGGCGAACTGGCGGGGGTGGCTGAATCGGCGGAGGTGCGCGAACGGGCGCGGGTGGGCGAACCGGTGAGGGTGGACGAATCGGCGAAGGTGGGCGAACCGGTGAGGGTGGACGAATCGGCGAGGGTGGCCGAATCGGCGAAGGTGGGCGAACCGGTGAGGGTGAACGAATTGGCAAAGGCGGACGAATCGGTGCAAGCCGGCGAAAGGGCGAAGTCCGGCGCTCGCGACGGTTTCCGCGTGCCGGTCGATCCGTGCGGCTTGATCGCGACAGACGTATCGACCGCACCGACTGCACCGACTGCACCGACTGCACCGACTGCATCGACTGCATCGACCGAACCGATCGAACCGATCGCACCGATCGCACCGATCGGCGAGATCGGCGAGATTACCGGGATCACCGGGATCACCGGGACAACCCGGACCACCCGGATTGCCGTCCTGATCGAGTGGACCGCCCGGATCATCGCCCGAACTGCCCGAACCGCCCGAACCGCCCGAACCGCCCGAACCGCCCGAACCGATCCCGACGACGCGAACGGCCGAAGCCCCCCGCGCCGACCGCGCGCGCCGAACGCGATGCGCGCGCTCACGTCCGCGCTCCGGCCGCCTGCGCGGGCATCGGCGCGGCCCGCCCGCTCTTCGGCGGCTGCGCGACGATCACCGCGTCGCCGTTCGCGAGCGAATCGCTCGGATTCAGCACGATCCGGTCGGCCGGCGCGAGGCCGCCGTCGATTTCGAGCGTCTGCCCGAGCGTACGCGCGATCGTCACGCGATGCAGCCGGATCTGCCCGTTCGCCTCGACCACCGCGACGCTCGGCCCCTCCGCGCGGAACAGCAGCGTGTTCGCCGGAATCGTCAGGTTGCCGGCCGGCGCCATCGGCAGCGTCGCCTTCACGTAGGCGCCCGGCATCAGCTTGCCGTCGCCGTTCGGCAGCGTGATCTCGATTTGCAGCGTGCGCGTTGCAACGTCGATCGCCTGCGCGGTGTGCGTGATCGTGCCGTCGAACGTCTGCCCCGGCAGCTCGGGCTGCGCGACGCCCACGTGCTGGCCGAGCCGCCCCTGTTGCGCATATGCCTGCGGCACCTGCACGTAGAGGCGCAGCCGGTCCGCCTGCACGACCGTGAAGAGCGCGCGGCCCGTGCCGCTGTTGCCCGCGTTGACGAGATCGCCGACGTCGATGTTGCGCTGGGTGACGATCCCGTCGACCGGCGCGACGATCTTCTGGAACGATTTCAGCTCGGTGAGGCGCCGCATGTTCGCCGCGGCGGCGGCGACGTTCGCGACGCCCTGGTTGTACGCGCCTTGCCGATCGTCGAGCTCCTGCTGCGACACCGCATCGCGCTCGCGCAGCTGCCTCGCGCGATCGAGCGACGTTTTCGCGAGCGCGAGCGTCGATTCGGCCTGCTGCCGCTGCGCGACCGCCTGCGCAAGCTCCTGATCGAGCTCGGGCGTGTCGAGCTCGGCGAGCAGCTCGCCCTGTTTCACGCGCGCGCCGATGTCCGCGCGCCAGCGCAGCACGTAGCCGCTCGCGCGCGCGTAGATCGGCGCTTCGACGTAGCCGCGCAGCGTGCCGGGCAGCGTGAGGCGGCTCGCGCCCGTCGCCGCGCTCGGCTGCACGACGCTCACGTACTGGCGCGCGTTCTGCGCGGCGAGCGCGTCGAGCCGGTTCGCGCGGCTCCAGTCGGCGACGAGCGTGCGGAGCCCGCCCGCCGCGAGCAGCAGCCCGACGGCGGCGAGCGCCCATTGCGCGCGCTTCCACATTTGCGCGCGCGCGGGCAGATCGAGACCGGATTCGTCTACGTGTATGCCGACGGAGCTGTGATGTTTCTCTTCCATGGATTCAACCGGTTCTCAATTCGGGTCAACGGAACGGGGCGCGGCGTCGCCGGCACGCTCGGCCGCGGCGCGGCGCGCGCGGCGCTTCGCGAGCCGCTGGTGGACGCCCGCGAACACGAGCGGCACGAACAGCAGCGTCGAGACGGTCGCGAGCAGCAGGCCGCCGATCACCGCGCGGCCGAGCGGCGCGTTCTGCTCGGCGCCGACGCCCAGGCCGAGCGCCATCGGGATCATGCCGATGATCATCGCGAGCGCGGTCATCAGCACCGGGCGGATTCGCGTCGCGCCCGCCTCGAGCGCGGCCGTGAGCGGCGGCGCGCCGGCCTCGAGCCGCTGCCGCGCGAACGCGACGACGAGAATGCTGTTCGCGGTCGCCACGCCGACCGTCATGATCGCGCCCGTGAGCGCCGGCACCGACAGGTGCGTGCCGGTGATGTACAGCATCCACGCGATGCCGGCGAGCGCGGCGGGCATCGCGCTCACGATGATGAGCGGATCGAGCCACGACTGGAAGTTCACGACGATCAGCAGATAGACGAGCACGATCGCCATCGCGACGCCCGCGCCGAGGCCGAGATACGACGTGCGCATCGTCTCCACCTGGCCGCGCATCGTGATCGTCGTGCCGCGCGGCAGCGTCGCGCGCGCGTCGTCGATCGCGCGGCCGATCTCGGTCGCGACCGAGCCGAGGTCGCGGCCCTCGACGCTCACGAGCAGGTCGATCACCGGGCGGATGTTGTAATGCGTGACGACGGCGGGCGACACGCCCGGCACGATGTCGACGAGATTGCCGAGCAGCTGGTACGGCGCGCCCGCGCGGCCGCTCGCCGACACGGGCGTCGCGAGCAGGTCGCCGACCGAGCCGACCTGGTATTGCGGCGTCTGGATGGTCAGCGGATATTGCACGCCCGTCTTCGGATTCACCCAGAACGACGGCGCGGTCTGCGACGTGCCGGCGAGCGAGATCAGCAGGTTCTGCGCGACGTTCTGCGCGGACAGGTCGAGCTGTTGCATGCGCGTGCGGTCCATGTCGGCCGTGAGGCTCGGCTCGTCGTTGCGTTGCAGGACGTGCGCGTCGACGGCGCCGGGAATCGCGCGCACGCGCTTCATCAGCCGGCTCGCGATCGCCATGTTCGACGCGAGGTCGGCGCCTTGCACCTGCACGTCGATCGCGGCCGGCTGCCCGAAGTTCAGGATCTGCGTGACGATGTCCGACGGCTGGAAGAAGAACTCGACGCCCGGAAAGCGCGCGGGCAAGAGGCCGCGCAACTGCTCGACGTAGCGCTGCGCGCTCGCGTGGCCGGGCTTGAGCGCGATCAGGATCTCGCCGTCGAGCGTGCCGATCGTGCCCGCGTTGCTGTACGACAGGTTGATGCCGCTCACCGGCAGCCCGAGATTGTCGACGATCGTGCCGAGCTCGGCGGCCGGCACCGCTTCGCGGATCGTCTGCTCGACCTGGTCGGCGAGCCGCGCGGTTTCCTCGATCCGGTAGCCGGTCGGCGCGCGCATGTGCAGGCGGAGGTTGCCCGCGTCGACGCTCGGGAAGAAGTCGCGGCCGAGCGCGAACACGAGGCCCGTCGACAGCACGCAGAAGCCGAGAAAGAGCGACGCATGGAAGCGGCGGCGCACGAGCAGCACGCTCAGCAGCACGATGTAGCCCGCGCGCAGCCGCTCGAACGCGCGCTCGAACGCATGATGAAAGCGCGCGAAGCGCGACGGCCGCGCGGCGGGCGCGGCTGGGCCGATGCCCGGGCGGTGCTTGCCGAACAGCAGCATCGCGAGCGTCGGCACGAGCGTGCGCGACAGCACGTACGACGCGAGCATCGCGAACACCACCGCCTCGGCGAGCGGCACGAACAGATAGCGCGCGACGCCCGTGAGGAAGAACATCGGCACGAACACGACGCAGATGCAGAGCGTCGACACGAGCGCGGGCACCGCGATCTCGCCCGCGCCCTCGAGGATCGCCGTGCGCAGGTCGGAGCCCAGATGCAGATGGCGTTCGATGTTCTCGATCGTGACCGTCGCGTCGTCGACGAGAATGCCGACCGCGAGCGCGAGGCCGCCGAGCGTCATGATGTTGATCGTTTCGCCGAGCGCGGCGAGCGCGAGCAGCGACGTGAAGATCGACAGCGGAATCGAGATCGCGATGATGAGCGTGCTGCGCCAGTTGCCGAGGAACAGCAGGATCATCATCGCGGTCAGCGCGGCGGCGATCAGCGCCTCGTGAATCACGCCCTGGATCGCCGCGTCGACGAACACCGACTGATCGAAGAGCGGCGTGATTTTCAGATCCTCGGGCAGCGTGTTCTCGACCGACGGCAGCAGCGCCTTCAGCGTGTTGACGACGGCGAGCGTCGACGCGTCGCCGCTCTTGAGCACCGACACGAGCACGCCGCGCTCGCCGTCCTTGCGCACGACGTTCGTCTGCGGCGTGAAGCCGTCGCGCACGTGCGCGACGTCTGACAGATAGATCGTCGCGCCGCCCGTCGTCCGCACGGGCAGCCGGTTCAGCTCGGCGAGCGTGTCCGGCGACGCGTTCGTGCCGACGCGGTATTCGGTCTGGCCGATTTTCGCGGTGCCGGTCGGCAGCACGAGGTTCTGAGCGTTGACTGCATTGACGATGTCGGCGGGCGTCATGCCCTTCGCGAGCAGCGCCTGCGTGTCGAGATCGACGGAGATCACGCGCGTGCGGCCGCCGTACGGGTAGGGCACCTGCGCGCCGGGAATCGTGATCAGTTGCGGACGCAGGAAGTTCATCGCGACGTCGGCGAGCTGCTGCTCGCTCATCGACTGGCTCGACAGCCCGAGCTGGATCACCGGAATGCTCGACGCCGAGTAACTGATGATGAGGGGCGGCGTCGCGCCCTGCGGCATCTGCCGCACGATCGCCTGCGCGGCCGACACCGTCTGCGCGATCGCCGTCTGCGTGCTCGCGCCGGGCTGCAGGAAGATCTTGATGATCGCGATGCCGGGCAGCGTCTGCGATTCGATGTGCTGGATGTTGCTGACGGTCGTCGTCAGCGTGCGCTCGTGGACGGACGTGATCCGGTCGGTCATCTCCTGCGCGGACAGGCCGTTGTAATTCCAGATCACGCTGATGACCGGAATGTCGATCGACGGCAGCACGTCGGTCGGCGTGCGCATCAGCGCGAGAGGCGTGGCCAGCAGGATCATGATGGCCATCACGATGAACGTGTACGGGCGCTTGAGCGCGAGATTGACGATCCACATGGAGGGCGGGTGCTCAGACGGGCGGGCGTTGCGTCGGTGGTCGGGATCGCATGATAAAAAAGCGCGCCGGACGTGTCGCTGACGCGAAGATGGCGGATTTGTCAGGAAGGGATCGTCGGAGGAATCGGGCGGGGCGGGCGTCGGCGCGCAGGCTTTGCCGGACCGGCCGGATCGGGGTGGCGCATTCGGCTGATGATTGGCGGGCTTGGGGCGAAGCCCGCATCGAGCGCGACGTCGGCGATCGGCCGGCCGAGCTTCAACCGCGCGCGGCCGTATCGAATGCGCCGGTTCGCGAGAGACGCATGCGGCTTCATCCCGTAACGCGCGCCGAACGCGCGGACCAGATATGACGGCGACAACCCGGCCGCCGCACAGATAGATGTCGTCGAGCGGCAGCGCGTGCGTGCGACGCCCGTCGACGCACGGCTCAGCCGCCCTCGGGCCGCCCACAGGCCGCCCGAGCGTCGCGGCGGCCCTTCGTCAGATCTGCTCCATCCCGAACGCCGCGAGCCTCGGCAGATCGAGCACGTCGATCTGGTTGTACGCGACACGCAGCGCGCCGAGCCGCTCGAGGTGCCGGAGCGCCTGATTGATCCGCTGCCGCGACACGCCGACGAGCATCCCGAGTTCCTCCTGCGAGATCGCGAGCGTCGCGCCGGTGTCCGGATACAAGTCGGGATTGAAGAGCTGCGCGAGCGATTGCGCGACGCGCGCGTTCACGTCGAGCAGCCGGCTGTTCTGGATCGACGCGATGAACTCGCCCATCCGGTTGTTCAACTGGCGGATCACGAAGCCCGTGAACGGCAGGCTGCTGTCGAGGAGCGCATGGAACGTCGCGGTCGGCACGAACAGCACGAGCGAGCGCTGGACCGCGATCACGTCGTACTTGCGCAGCTCGCGCTTGATCACGCTGCCTTCGCCGAACCAGCCGCCCGACGGCACGCCGGAGAACGTGCAGCCGCGCCCGGACGCGTTGTAGATCGCGAGCTTCACGAGCCCGCGATGCACGCCGATCCAGTATTCGGTGGGCGCCTGCCGGCGCGCGACCCAATCGCCCGCGTCGTGATGCTCGGCGTGCGACTGCGCGACGACGAGCGCCTGGTGCTCGGGCGCGAGCGCGTTGAACCAGCCGCAGTGGGAGAAGAGCGCGCGAAGATCGCCGGGCCCGGTCGCGCCGGCCGTATCGGCTGGCGGCGCGTCGAGCGGCGGCGCGCGGCGAATCGTTTGGGCGTCGGCTTGAACCTCGGCTCGAGCGTCGTCTTGCATCACACAGGGTTTGCGAGGATAGGGAATACGCGCGGTCGCCGGCGGGGAGTCTGTCGCTTGGGTGACAGACGGCTCACAATGGCCGCGAGTAGGCTTGTCCAATTGGACCACAAACCAACGATATCGAGGCGCGAGCCTTGCAGGAGACGACATCATGACGCAGAGGTTCGAGGAGGGACTCGGCAAGCGCGACGCCAATTACGTGCCGCTCACGCCGATCGATTTCATCGCGCGCGCGGCCGAGGTGTACGGCGCTCGCCTCGCCGTCGTGCACGGCGACGTGCGCCGCACGTGGAGCGAAACCTACGCGCGCGCACGGCGGCTCGCGAGCGCGCTCGAGCGCGCGGGCGTCGGGCGGGGCGACACGGTCGCCGCGCTGCTGCCGAACATTCCGCAGATGATCGAGGCGCACTTCGGCGTGCCGATGGCAGGCGCCGTCCTCAACGCGCTGAACACGCGGCTCGATATCCCGTCGATGCTGTTCATGCTGCGCCACGGCGAGGCGAAGGTGCTGATCGTCGACACCGAGTACGCGGAGTTCGCGCACCGCGCGGCGCTCGAGGTGCCGGGGCTCGCGATCGTCAGCGTCGCCGACGCGATGCCCGCCGATCCGGCCCGTTTCCGTGGCGCGACCGACTACGAGGCGTTCCTCGCGGGCGGCGATCCCGCGTACGCATGGAAGCCGCCGTCCGACGAATGGGAGGCGATCGCGCTGAACTACACGTCGGGGACGACGGGCGATCCGAAGGGCGTCGTCTATCACCACCGAGGCGCGTACCTGGCCGCGATCAGCAACATCCTCGAATGGGACATGCCGAAGCACGCGGTCTACCTGTGGACGCTGCCGATGTTCCACTGCAACGGCTGGTGCTTTCCGTGGGCGGTCGCGGCGCGCGCGGGCGTGAACGTGTGCCTGCGCAAGGTCGACGCGAAGCTCGTGCTCGACCTGATCCGGCGCGAGCGCGTCACGCACTACAGCGGCGCGCCGATCGTGCAGGGCGCGATCGCGAACGCGCCCGCGCAATGGCGCGAGGGGATCGCGCACAAGGTGCATGCGTTCGTCGCGGGCGCGGCGCCCGCGCCCGCGGTGATCGCGAAGATGAAGGAGATCGGCTTCGATCTCACGCACGTCTACGGGCTCACCGAGGTGTACGGCCCGGCGACGGTCTGCGCGAAGCAGTCGCACTGGGAATCGCTGCCCGACGAGGAGCTCGCGCAGCTGAACGCGCGGCAGGGCGTGCGCTACCACCTGCAGGCGGGCGCGACGGTGCTCGATCCCGACACGATGGCGCCCGTGCCGGCGGACGGCGAGACGCTCGGCGAGATCATGTTCCGCGGCAACATCTGCATGAAGGGCTATCTGAAGAACCCGCACGCGACCGACGAGGCGTTCGCGGGCGGCTGGTTCCACACGGGCGACCTGGGCGTGCTCACGCCCGACGGCTACATCCGGATCAGGGACCGCCGCAAGGACATCATCATCTCGGGCGGCGAGAACATTTCGAGCATCGAGGTCGAGGACGCGCTGTACCGGCATCCGGCCGTCGCGGTCGCGGCGGTCGTCGCGCTGCCGGACCCGAAATGGGGCGAGGTGCCGTGCGCGTTCGTCGAGCTGCGCGAAGGGATGAGCGCGACCGAGGAGGAGATCATCGCGCACTGCCGGCTGCTGCTCGCCGCGTTCAAGATCCCGAAGGCGGTGCGGTTCGGCGAGCTGCCGAAGACGTCGACCGGGAAGATCCAGAAGTTCCAGTTGCGCGCGCAGGTCGGCTCGAGCTCGGCGATCGATCTGGCGGGGAGCGCCGGCAAGAAGCCCTGACGCGCGGCGCGGCGACGCTCCGGGGCGCGCCGCTTACCCGACATTCATCGGCAACAACACCATCTGCCGCCCCTGCTGATGCAGCCGCGCCTGCAATTCGACGGGCGTCTGGTTGTGCAGCCACGCGGTCAGGAAATTCACGCGCCGGAAGATCAGCTTGCTCGCGAAGCAGACGCTGTTCGGAAACTCGTCCATCGTCTCGTCGGCGAGGCGCATGAATTCCACGATCGGATGCGTGCCGAACGCGATCCGGTAGTCGGCCGCGATCCCGTGGCGCCGGCAGTGCGCGACGTAGTAGTCGAGCGACGACGTGATCGCGTGCCGCAGCCGTTCCAGATGCTCCTCGCCGTCGTAGCTCTTCGCGTCGACTTCGCCGACCGCCAGAAAAATCACGTTGCGAAAGTGCCCGGGGAAGAGCCGGTTCACCCACAAGAGCGCGTGCATGCTCGCGCCGCGATGCTTGCCGACGAGCAGCACCGCGGTCGGCTGCGCCGGATCGGGCTTGCCGGGCGCGGCGCCCTCGTCGACGGCGGGCGGCTCGCCGGCGAACAGCGCGTCTTCTTTCGCGAGCTGCGCGCGCGTGTCCGAGTAGTGGCGGTGGATCAGCAGGCACGCGGCGATCACCGCGCTCGTCACGAGCACCGTCAGCCAGCCGCCCGCCGTGAACTTCTCGACAAGCGTGATCACGAGCACGACGCTCGTCACCGACAGCCCGAGCGCCGACAGCGCGAAATGCCTGAGCCAGCCGGCGTCGTCGCGGCGGCGCCGCCACCAGTACGTGCAGAGGCCGAGCAGTGACATGCTGAACGTCAGGAACACGTTGATGCTGTACAGCACGACGAGCACGTCGACGTTGCCGTGCGTCCAGAGCAGGATCAGAAAGCTCGCGACGCCCATCACGACGATCCCGTTCTGCCGCACGAGCCGCGTCGACAGATCGCGGAAATGGCGCGGCACCCACGAATCGGAGGCCATGTTCGACAGCACGGCCGGCCCGTCGAGAAAGCCCGTCTGTGCGCCGACCAGCAAGAGCCCCGCCTCGAACGCGAGCACGGCGGCCAGCAGCGCGTGGCGCGCGAACGACGAGCCGAGCCCGAGGTGGTCGATCACGCTGCCGAACACGACCGCGTTGAGCGTCTGCCCCTCGACGGGCTTCGCGTGCCACAGCATGTAGAGCAGAATGATGCCGCCTGCGGTGAACGCGAGCGACGTCGCCATGTAGAACATCGTCACCTTGCCGCTCGGCACGCGCGGCTCGGCGAGCATGTTGACGTTGTTCGACACCGCTTCGAGGCCCGTGTACGTGCCGCCGCCGAGCGAGAACGCGCGCATCAGCAGCGCGATCATCACGAGCGGGCCGAGCGTGTGCGACATCCCGCGCGCCTCGCCGAACGCGTCGGGCACGACGTTCGCGAGGTTGCTGCCGTGCGCCGCGACGCCGTAGACGATGAGGCCGAAGTGCAGCACGACGAAGCCGACGAAAATCGGCAGCAGCACCATGATCGATTCCTTCATCCCGCGGAAGTTCAGGCCCGTCATCAGCACGATCAGCGTGAGCTCGGTCGTGAGCTTGAACGCCTGCGCGCCGACGGGCAGCAGGCTGAAGAATGCGTCGACGCCGCTCGCGAGCGACGTCGCGACGGTCAGCACGTAGTCGACGAGGAGCGCCGCGCCGGACACGAGCCCGGGCTTCGGCCCGAGCAGCGCGGTCGACACGCGGTAGCCGCCGCCGCCCGTCGGGAACAGCTCGATCACCTGGTTGTAGCCGAGCGCGATGATGAACACGGTCGCGGCGGTCGCGAGCGCGAGAAAGAGCGCGAGCGGCGTGTGCTGGCCGAGCGCGAGGAACGCCTCTTCCGGGCCGTAGCACGACGACGACAGGCCGTCCGCGCCGAGCCCGACCCACGCGAGAATCGGCGTGACCGCGATCGCGTGCCGCGTGCGCGGGTCGAGCGGATCAAGCGGCTTGCCGAACAGGAATTGCCACATCTTGTCGAGCGAGGTCATCGGTTCCCTCCGGTGCGATCGCATCTGGCCGTGCATCCATGCCGCGAGCACAAGGTAAGGGAGCCGCGCGCCGTCTGTCAGTCGGCGTTATCCATGAGACGGATGCGCGAGCTTTCGGATGCCTGACGATGCGCCCGAAAGCTTACGAACGGCGTACGCGCTCAATGCGCGGCGACGCGGGCCGATGCCGCGCGCGTTTCGTCTCGCGCATGCGCGCGTTCTTCCGCCGCGAGCTTGAACACGCTGACCGCATGCGCGAGCTGCGCGGCCTCGTCGCGCAGCGCGGCGGCCGCGCGCTCGGCGTCGGCGATCAGCGTCGCGTTCTGCTGCGTCGCCGCGCCGATCTGCGTGACCGCGAGATTCACCTGCTCGATGCCGCTCGACTGCTCGCGCGACGCCGCGCTGATCTCGGCGATGATCGCGCGCACCTGGTCGACGCGCGCGACGATGTCCTGCATCGCCGCGCGGGCGTCCTCGGCGATCCGGAAGCCGTGCTCGACCGTCGTCGCCGATTCGCCGACGAGCGCGTCGATCTCCTTCGCCGCCGCGGCGCTGCGCTGCGCGAGCGCGCGCACCTCGGAGGCGACGACCGCGAAGCCCTTGCCGTGCTCGCCCGCGCGCGCCGCCTCGACGGCCGCGTTCAGCGCGAGGATGTTGGTCTGGAACGCGATTGCCTCGATCACGCCGGTGATCTCGGCGATCTTGCGCGCGACGCCCTGGATGTCGCCCATCGTCGCGACGACGCGCTGCACGGCCGCGCCGCCCGTCGTCGCGGCGGACGACGCGCCCGTCGCGAGCGCGTTCGCCTGCGCCGCGTGGTCGGCGTTCTGCTGGACGGCCGCGGTGATCTGCTCCATGCTCGCCGCGGTCTGCTCGACGCTGCTCGCCTGCGTCGCGATTCGCGCGGCCATGTTGCTGCTGCCCGCCGCGATCGTCACGGTGCCGTGCGCGATGTCGGCCGCGCCTCGGCGCACCTGCGCGACGATCCGCGCGAGGCCGTCGCCGATGCCGTCGACCGCGCGCACGAGCCGGCCGATCTCGTCGCCGCGCCCGCTCGCGTGCGGATCGGCCGGGCCGTCGTGAACGCCGCGCGCGGCGATCCGCACGCTGAGATCGCCCGCCGCGAAGCGCTCGGATGCGTGCGCGGCCGCGTCGAGCGGTCGGCTGACGACGCGCTTGACGACCGCGACGAAGAGCGCCGCGAACGCGAGCACGAATGCGCAGCCGATCGCCGCGAAGCGGTTGCGGGTCGCGCGCATGCCGGCCATCACTTCGTCGTCGATCGCGATGCCGCCGACGAGCCATTGCCACTGCGGGACCGTGACGAACGACACGAATTTCGCGCGCGGGCCGCTGTCGGACGCGGCCGTGTCGGTCGACGTGTAGGACAACTGGCCTTCCTTCGCGGCGAGCATCTGCGCGTACGGCGCGGCTGCGTCGTCGGCGCGCTGGCCCGCGCGCTGCGGATGGACGATCAGGTTGCCGCGCGTCGGGCCGTTCGATGCGTCGAGCACGAAGTAGTAGCCGTGCTCGCCGATCTTCAACTGGCGGATGCCGTTCTCGACGAGCCGCATTTCCGCGCCGACGTCGATGCCGACGAACAGCGCGCCGACGATCGCGCCGCTCGCGTCCGCGATGGGCTTGTATTGGGTGATGTAACGTTTGCCGAACAGCGTCGCGAGACCGGTATACGTGTTGCCGGCGACGAGCGGCGCGTACGCGGGGCCCTTGCGGTCGAGCAGCGTGCCGATCGCGCGGCTGCCGTCCTGCTTTTTCAGCGACGTCGTCACGCGGACGAAGTCGTCGCCCTTTCGCGCGAAGATCGTCGCGATCGCGCCGCTCTTCAGCAGGAACTGGTCGGGGATCGAGAAATCGAGGTTCAGCGTCTGGCCGCCCGCGGTGAGCGCGGGCGTCGCGACGCCCGCGACGTCGACGGTCCGCGCGGGATCGAGCGCGTAGCCGGGCGGCAAGAAGCTCCCGAGGAGCGTCATCGCGCGGCTCGCCTCGGCGGTGAGCGCTTCGTCGAAGAGCGCGATCATCGCGGCGATCGAACGGTCCTTCTCGTCGATGCGCGTGTGAACCTGGCCGGCGATCTGGCCGGCGGCGGCGTGGGTCAGCGCCCAGACGAACGCGGCGAAGAGAAGCGCGAAGAGCGCGCTCGACAGCGCAGCGAGGCGTGCGCCGACGCTCGCGCGCCGCAAGAATGGCACGTTCATGAATGACTCCGAGTGCGGTGGCGGGGACGTTGGCGGAACGCACGCGTCACCGCTCTCTGATGGCGTGGTTGTCGGCAGGCGCGGGGGATTCTTTAGGATTTTGTAAGGGGTTGATCCGGGTAGGGCGGCGAGGCTTCACGCAACGGCGAGCGGCGGGTTCAGGGCAGCGGCGCGCTCGGGGCGCAGGCGGCGCTCGGGATGAGCAACCGCGACACGCGGGCGGACCGGGAGCCGGCGATACGGAAGGCCTGAGCCGCTTTTTCAGGTCGAACTTCCGGCCGAACTTCAATGATCCATTGGCTTTTCGCCGGAACAACCGAGTCCATTTGGCTGAAGCGGGTCTGTCGCGGGGCCGCGCGGTTCGATCCGGCAGTCGCGGAGGGCAATCGGGCGGGATCGGGGGGAATCTTGCGCGAATGGCCTGCCGGCCGATTGCGGTGCCGTCGGCCGCGAGCCGCCACAGAGATCGAACGGCGGATTTCGCGTATCCGTTGTGGCGGAGAAGGGGGCGCGAAAAGCGTCGGGGCGTTGAACAGGTCGCCGGCGTATCGCGTATTCTCGCTCGTGGTTTCCCCGCTTCAACGCCATGCGTTACGTAACATTTTTGAATCGTTTTGACGCCGTCTGTGCGTTTGGGCCGACGCGGCGCGGAGCGGGGGGGCCGCGGGCACCATGGGACATGCTGCCTCGGACGGCCTGTCGACGGCCCTGACGGCTCATCTCCGTCCTTCCGTCGCGTGCGCCGCACTTGACGTTGTCGACGCTGGCACGGTTTCTGCGTCGCATCGAATACGAGGGCCGCGCCGGCCGAACGGCGCGGATTCAGGCAAACTGGTCGGGCGCATCCGCAAGATCCGCTCGTCCCCAAGCAGCACGGTGCAATACATGGACACGCTCCCGAACCAGTCCGACGCGCAATTCCAGGCCTTCCTGGCGAAGCTGCTCGAGCAGCCGCAGCCCGCCGTCTGGACCGAAAAGCAGCAGATCGAGCTCGACATGGCGCGCGAGCTATCCACCGAGATGCTGCAACTCGCGGAACGCATGCAGGCGACCGACAAGACGGATCTCGAAAGCTGCCTCGTGCTGCTCAGGCACGCGAAGGTGCTCGACTTCATCCTGTCGTCGCTCGCCGCGCGCCGCGACATCCATCCGCGGACGCTGCGCACGATCTTCAAGCTCGCGAAGCTCAAGGTTCACGATTCGTATCCGGAGTGAGCGGAGCTCGATCGAACGACGCGAGCGGGCATTCGCCGCCGGCAGTGCGCGGCGGCCTTGATGCGGCGGCCGTCGTCGCGAACGCGCAGCGCACGGCTGCCGCAACCGCACGCCGGTGTCGCGCGATGGGCGCGATGGGCGTGACGGGCGTGACGGGCGTGCGTGCTCAGCGCGTGACGAAAGGCGGCGCGACATCCGGCTTCGCGCGCGCGAACTTGCGTTCGCGCAGCAGTCCGACCCGGCCGTTCTCGCGCGCGGTCTCGTTGCCCGCATCGTCGAGCAGCACGAGATCGCCGCGCATCACGTTGAACGTGACGACCGCGCCCGTCTCCGATGCGATCGCCTCCGGCGTGTGGTGCGAGCCCGCCGGCTCGAGCAGCGTGCTTCCCGGCCGCGCGATCCAGTCGTATTCGCGATAGCGCCACTCGCCCTGCAGCGTGTAGACGAACACCGCGCCGTCGTGTCGATGGCGCGGCAGCGCGAGCCCGACCGGCATCCTCAGCAGCACGGTCATCTCGTCTTCGGCGACGTTGATGTGCAGGTACTTGATCGCGAGCCCGGGCAGGCTCGCGTCCATCGGCAGCCACGGACGTTCGTCGTCCTGCAGGCACGAGATCGGCGGCAGCGGCGCGGCGGGGGCGGTCGGCAACGGTGAATTCATGGCTTGGCGCGGCGCCGCATCGGCGCGGAAGTATGCGGGAAAGCGCGATTATCGCAGAGCGGGCGGCGGTGGACGTCGGCATCGTCGGCGCGGCGCCGCGCATGCCCGTAACGGTTGTCGCGCTTTCCCCGCGACGGCGTTCGCCGGCTTGTCATCGAGCGGGCGCGTGGCGTTGCGCACCGCGCCCGGCTGAGGCCGCGGGTCGATTGAAGCTTGATTGACCGGCAATGGCGGGCGTCAGGCACGCAGTCAACGCGTCGTTGCGGTTTGAATGTGCTGCGGCGGCGGGCCGTAGCGACGGTGTTCTTTCGCTTTTCATTCGCATGAGTGGGTAAAAGCCAGGCTGACGCGAACGAACGTCGACACGGGCAGCCTCGCGTTCGACGGCGGCGCGGAGAAATACAACGAGATATCGCAGGCGTGGACGGTTCCGTATCGTCTCGACAGGCGGCAATACATCGCGTGGGTCGATGGGCGGCGGCGGCATGGAAATCAGCGGCCCCATGGACTCACCCTCCAACGGTTCGATCGTCGTCGCGCTCACGCCTTCGCCCGCGCCGCCGCATGCGCGATTTCCAGGCAATCCTGAAACAGCAGCGCCGCGCGCGAAGGCCGCGGCGAGCGCCGCAGCAGGCTCACGAACCGGCACGAGTAATGGAACCGCTGCGGTGCGACGGGCCGCATCAGCCCCTTCGCCTCGAAGCTCTGCGCATAGTGATCGGGCAGGAAGCCGAGATACCGCCCCGACAGGATCAGCGTCGCGATCGACTCCTGGTCCGACGCCGTCGCGCTGCGCGTGAGCTTCGCGCGGTGGCTCAGCTCCATGTTCGGCGAGTGGTAGCCGAGGCCGGCGAACGCGTAGCCGCGCACCTGGCGCCACGTGAGCTTCGCGTGCGGCGCGTCGAAGAGCGGATGGCTCGCGCCGCAGTACAGCAGCATCCGCTCGTCGAACAAGTCCATGTAGACGAGGCTGCCCGAGCTGCGGTGCGCGGGGATGATCCCGACCTGATAGCTGCCGTCGATGATCCCGCGCTCGACCTCGTTGATCGACGCGACGTGCAGGTTCAGCGCGACGTCCGGCGCCTCGTCGTGAAAGCGCCCGATCGCGTCGCCGAGCCGCGCCTTCGGGTTCGTCGCGGTCTTGTCGAACACGGCGATGTGCAGCTCGCCGCCCATCCGGTCGTGAATTCCGTCGACGCGGCTCCTGAACGCCTCGACCGACGCCAGCAGCCGCAGCGTTTCCTCGTAGACGGTCTGGCCCTCGGGCGTCAGCGTGAAGCCGGCGCGGCCGCGCCGGCACAGCACGAGGCCGAGGCGCGTTTCGAGATCCTTCACGTGCCGGCTGATCGTCGAGATCCCGATGTTCAGCTCCAGCTCGGCCGCCGCCATGCCGCCGCACTGGACGACGCTCCTGAACACGCGCAGCAGGCGCAAGTCCATGTCGGTCAGCTGGCCGAGGAGCGCGCGGCTCTTCGGTTTTCTTGCTTGCATAAATGCTCAAGTAAACATTGATATTGCGATATTCAAAAGACTATTCGTCGACTCGACAATGCGCAACATCTTCATTCATCCGCGCCGCGCCGCGCTGCCGACCGACATGAACGCTCTGACCGAACCCACGACCCCCGACACGCCGCTGCGCACCGATGCGCAGTGGCTCGACGCCCACTGGATGCCGTTTACCGCGAACCGCCAGTTCAAGCAGGACCCGCGGATCATCGTCGAAGGCAAGGGCGCGTACTACACGGCAGCCGACGGCCGCAGGATTTTCGACGGACTGTCCGGCCTCTGGTGCTGCGGGCTCGGCCACGGCCGCACCGAGATCTCGGACGCGGTCGCGCGCCAGGTCGCGCGGCTCGACTACTCGCCCGCGTTCCAGTTCGGTCATCCGCAGTCGTTCGAGCTCGCGAACAAGATCAAGGCGCTCACGCCGGCCGGCCTCGACTACGTGTTCTTCACGGGCTCGGGCTCGGAGGCGGCCGACACGTCGCTCAAAATGGCGCGCGCGTACTGGCGCGCGAAGGGCAAAGGCACGAAGACGCGCCTGATCGGCCGCGAGAAGGGGTATCACGGCGTGAACTTCGGCGGCATCTCGGTCGGCGGGATCGGGCCGAACCGCAAGCTGTTCGGCCAGGGCCTCGATGCGGACTTCCTGCCGCACACGCAACTGCCGGAAAACAGGTTCTCGCGCGGGCTGCCCGAGCACGGCGCCGAGCTCGCCGAGCGCCTGCTCGACCTGATCGCGCTGCACGACGCGTCGAACATCGCCGCGGTGATCGTCGAGCCGTTCTCCGGCTCGGCGGGCGTCGTCGTGCCGCCGAAGGGCTATCTGCGGCGGCTGCGCGAGATCTGCACCGCGCACGACATCCTGCTGATCTTCGACGAAGTCATCACGGGCTTCGGCCGCGCGGGCGCGATGACGGGCGCCGATGCGTTCGGCGTCGTGCCGGACATCATGAACGTGGCGAAACAGGTGACGAACGGCGCGCAGCCGCTCGGCGCGGTGATCGCGAACCAGGACATCTACGACACGTTCATGGCGGCGGGCGGCCCCGACTACATGCTCGAATTTCCGCACGGCTACACGTATTCCGCGCATCCCGTCGCATGCGCGGCGGGCGTCGCGGCGCTCGATCTGCTCGAGAAGGAAGACGCGATCGGCCGCGTGCGCGCGCTCGCGCCGCATTTCGAGGCGGCCGTGCATGGCCTGAAGGGCGTGCGCCACGTGGCCGACATCCGCAACTGCGGGCTCGCCGCGGGCCTGACGATCGAGCACGCGCCGGGCGAGCCTGCGCGGCGTCCGTACGAGATCGCGATGCATTGCTGGAAGAACGGTTTCTACGTGCGCTACGGCGGCGACACGATCCAGCTCGCGCCGCCGTTCATCGCCGAGAGGCACGAGATCGACAGCCTTGTCGGCGCGCTGAACGACGCGCTGCTCGCCACCGCGTGACGACGCGGGGCCGCCGCGCGCGCGTCGGGCGGCGGCCGAAACGGCGTTCGCCGCGCCGGGGCGGCGCGACGGCAGTTCGCCGCCGAAGCGGTTCGGCCGCGGCGCGATGCGCTCCGGCTTGCGCGGCGGCGCGCGTTCGCCGCATCGACGAAACACACGAACGAAACACACGAATTCAGGAAACACCGCGATGAAACACGACAGCAACGTGACCTCCACCCTCGGCCATCTGATCGACGGCAAGCGCGTCGACGGCGGCGAGCGCGTCCAGCCGGTGTTCGATCCGGCGACGGGCACATCGACGACGAGCGTGCGGCTTGCCGACAAGCCCACGGTCGAGGCGGCGATCGCGGCCGCGCAGGCCGCGTACCCGGCGTGGCGCAACACGCCGCCGCTCAAGCGCGCGCGCGTGATGAGCCGCTTCAAGACACTGCTCGAGGCGCACGCGGACGAGCTGTGCGCGCTGATCACGGCCGAGCACGGCAAGGTGCTCGCCGACGCGATGGGCGAGCTTCAGCGCGGCATCGAGAACGTCGAGTACGCGAGCTACGCGCCGGAGCTGCTCAAGGGCGAGCACAGCAAGAACGTCGGCCCGGCGATCGATTCGTGGAGCGAGTT
The DNA here is from genome assembly GCF_001524445.2 of Burkholderia savannae. Classification (NCBI taxonomy): domain Bacteria; kingdom Pseudomonadati; phylum Pseudomonadota; class Betaproteobacteria; order Burkholderiales; family Burkholderiaceae; genus Burkholderia; species Burkholderia savannae. The sequence continues at coordinate 1,129,033 of NZ_CP013418.1, read as the reverse complement.
CCAGGCGCTCGGCGTCGTCGCGGGCATCACGCCGTTCAACTTCCCGATCATGGTGCCGCTGTGGATGTGGCCGATGGCGGTCGCGTGCGGCAACACGTTCGTGCTGAAGCCGTCGGAGCGCACGCCGTCGTCGACGCTGCGCATGGCCGAGCTCGCGCTCGAGGCGGGCCTGCCGCCGGGCGTGCTGAACGTCGTGAACGGCGACAAGGAAGCCGTCGACACGATCCTGACCGACGCGCGCGTGAAGGCGGTGAGCTTCGTCGGCTCGACGCCGATCGCCGAAACCATCTACACGACGGGCTGCGCGCACGGCAAGCGCGTGCAGGCGTTGGGCGGCGCGAAGAACTTCGCGGTCGTGATGCCGGACGCCGACATCGGCAACGCGGTGAACGCGCTGATGGGCGCCGCGTACGGCTCGTGCGGCGAGCGTTGCATGGCGATTCCGCTCGTCGTCGCGATCGGCGACGAGACCGGCGACAAGGTGGTCGAGGGCCTCGCGGCCGAGATCGCGAAGATGAAGGTCGGCCCGGGCACGGGAGAAGGCGTCGACATGGGGCCGCTCGTCACGCGGCAGCACTTCGAGAAGGTGGCGGGCTTCGTCGAAGCCGGTGTCGAAGCGGGCGCATCGCTCGTCGTGGACGGCCGCGGCGTGAAGGTCGACGGCCACGACGGCGGCTACTACCTCGGCCCGTGCCTGTTCGATCACGTGAAGCCCGGCATGCCGATCTATCAGCATGAGATTTTCGGGCCGGTGCTCGGCGTCGTGCGCGTCGCGTCGCTGGCCGAAGCGATGGCGCTCGTCGACGCGCACGAGTACGGCAACGGCACGTGCCTGTTCACGCGCGACGGCGAGGCCGCGCGCTTCTTCAGCGACAACATCCAGGTCGGGATGGTCGGCATCAACGTGCCGCTGCCCGTGCCCGTCGCGTATCACTCGTTCGGCGGCTGGAAGCGCTCGCTGTTCGGCGATCTGCACGCGTACGGCCCGGACGCGGTGCGCTTCTACACGAAGCGCAAGACGATCACGCAGCGCTGGCCGTCGGCCGGCGTGCGCGAGGGGACGGTGTTCAGCTTCCCGTCGAGCCGCTGAGCAGCTTTGTAGTTGGCCCATCCAGGCCGTTCGGCGAAGCGTTTCGTCGACGGCCTGTTCGAAGCCCGCGTAACGCGGGCTTTTTCTTTTGTGCTCGTGCTTGCGTGTGTGCGTGTGTGCGTGTGTGCGTGTGTGCGGAGTGCGGCTTGCCGCTTGCGCGGCGTACGCGCGCGATACGCATCGTCTCCGGTTGGACCACGGCGCGCCGCGCGCGACGGCCGGCGGCCGCGGCGGTCCTGCGCCGCATCGGGATGGCGCTGTAAGAATATGCAAGGAAATTGTATTGAATGGATCGTGCGTGGTATCTCTTCCCGGCGTCGCGCGCCGGCCACGGCACGCGCGCGACGTGCCCAGATCCATTGCAACAGAGAAGTGAGAAGCCGATGCCGATGATGTCGTATACGAAGCCAACCAATCTTTCGGACAAGTCCTTCACGGTCACGCTCGCGCTGCGCGCCGCATGCGCCGCCGCCGTCGCGGCGCTCGCCGCCTGCGCGACGCAGCCGGGCTCGACTCCAGCGGCGGGCGCCGCGGATGCGAAGGGCGCGGTCGCAAGGCAGTCGCAGCAATCGCAGCAGCCGCGGCAATCCGCGGCGTCCGCCGCCGCGCCGAGTTTCGCGTGGCCGGTGCGCGGCCCGATCCTGAAGAATCCCGACGATGCGAAGCATCCCGGCATCAACATCGGCGGCGCCGCAGGCGAGCCGGTGAAGGCCGCGGCGGACGGCGTCGTCGCTTATGCGGGCGACAGCCTGCGCGGCTACGGCAGCTTCGTGATCGTCAAGCACGACGACGTGTATCTCAGCGCCTACGCGCACAATCGCAAGCTGATGGTCAAGGAGGGCGACAAGGTCGCGAAGGGCCAGACGATCGCGGAGATGGGCGACAGCGACGCGGATCGCGTGATGCTGCATTTCGGGATTCGACGCAAGGGCGTGCCGGTCGATCCGTTGACGTATCTGCCGGCTCTGTGAGCGCGTGGAGGGCTGGCCGAGCCGCGTCGGCGGCGCGCGGACGCTGATGCGCGCGCTTGTGTGCGATGCGATGTTCGGGTTGCGGTTGCGATCGCCGGCGCGATCGCTGCCGGCGCTGCCGGCGCATCGGCAGCCGTGACGCGAGCGGTTCGTCGTCTCGTGTCGACGCACTTCACTCGTATCGCTCAAGAGTGCGGCTCAAGAGCGAAGCACGCGCGAATCAAGCGCCGCGAAGCATGCGCCGCGCGCCTCGGCCGCACGGTGTTTGCGAGGCGGGCGCAAGGCTTCGCAGGCCGGAATAGTTGCAGGAACGCGCAAGTATCGAGGTGTTTGCTGACGAGTTCGTCCTCTGCGATCGCGATGCGTAGGCGGCCCGCGCGGCGAGTGCGTGCCGATCGTGCAATCCGTCGGCGCATCGCGCGCTGACGCAACGTACGCACCGCGCTCGATCGGCTCGCGCTCAAGCGGCCGCTGCAAACGACGTCGCGGCGGTTGACGCGATGCGCGCGAAGCGCCACGCTGCAATGCTCGTGCTCGTGCTCGTGCTCGTGCTCGTGCTCGTGCCCGTATCCGCGCTCGCGCTCGCGCCCGCGCGCCGAGCGCGGCGAGACGCCGTCACGTCCCGCCGCGCCGCCCGCGCGCCTATTCCTTCACCGCGTGCCAGACGTCCTTGAAGCCGTCGCCTTTCTTGTCGCCCTTCGCGGCATCCTTTGCGAAGAAATAGAGCGGCTTGCCCTGGTAGGCCCATTGCAGCGTGCCGTCGTCGCGCTTGATGATCGTGTAGCCGCCCGTCGGCTGATCGGTCGCGCTCGCCTTGTACGGCGGCCAGTTCGCCGAGCATGGGCCGCTGCACATGCTCTTGCCCGAGTTCGGGGTGTCCTTGTCGAACGTGTAGAGCGTCATGCCGTTGGCGGCGACCAGCATGCCGCCGCTCGGCATCGCGGGCGCATCGGCGAGCGCGGCGCTCGAAGCGAATCCGAGCGCGAGCGCGCATGCGACAAAAGCGGTTCTCATGTGTGTCTCCTTGTTCCGGCGGGCGCGGGGGCCATTCGAACGACGTGAGCGATTGATGCGAGCGCCGTGGCGTTGTTCTCGCATCGCTGCGGTGTCGCATCCGTTTCGCACCCTTTCAAAACATAGGCGGTTTTGCGCACGGAGGAAAGGCGATCGTCGACGGCGAATTCGATGCATCGCCGGCCGCTTTGCCGCTTCACCGCCGCTTCATCGCCGCCTCACGGCGGTTTCATCGCGGCGTCACCGCGGCGCGTCGTGCCCGAGCGCCTGCAGGAACAGCGAGAACAGCTCCGGCTGCGACGAAATCCCGAGCTTCGAATACAAGTGCCGGCGATGCACCTTGACGGTCTCGGGCGAGATCGCGAGCCGCTCGGCGATCGCCTTCGACGAGTTGCCGCGCAGCACGAGCCGCGCGATCGCCATCTCGCGCTCGGTCAACAGTTCCTCGCCGAAGCTCGCGAGCGCCCGCTCGACGCGTGCGGCGAGATCGTCGTTCGCGCCCGTGCGCGATGCGTCGCCTTGCAGCCGGCGATGCTGGCGGATCGCCGCGAAGAGCCACGGCGAGCATGCGGCGAGGCGGCCGAGCGCGCCGGTGTCGAAGCGCGCGTGCGCGCCGAGCGACAGCGACAGCATCTCGTCCGGCCGCGTGCGCACGATGATCTGCAATTCGTCCTCGCCGACCGCGTCGCGAAAATAACTGAGGAAATACTCGCTTTGCCGGAACAGGTCGGGCGCGACTTCCTCGAGCCGATAACAGCCGTCCGCGAGGCCGTCGTGCGCGGCCTGCAGGAACGGATCGAGCAGATAGAGCCCGTCGAGATACAGCGGCACGGGCGACGGCCCGCTCGCGCCGCCCGTGTCGTATTCGTCGAGCACGACGGGCACGCCGTCGCGGCCGAGCGCGGTCGCGAGCGCGTTGTCGAACGGCACCATCTCGTTGAGAAACAGAATCAGAAAGCGCCAGAAGCGCGGCTCGCCGAGGTGATCGAGCGCGCGTCCGAACGCTTGATGCATCGCTACTTCGCTGAACAGTCGATCCATGTGCGCCCCGATTTGGCGTAACCCCAAGGGGGAATGGCGGCGTGCAATTTGGCTTCCTAGACTGCGCGCCATGCGTTGCCCGAGTATGGGCGTTCAAAAAACCTGCGGCAAAGGAGAGCAAGATGGCGATGATATCGGAGTCCTCGAGCACGGCGGCCGCCGCGCCGGCCGAAACGCGCGCACGGGACACGCTCGTGCGCTCGCTCGGCGTGCGCGACGTCGTGATGATCACCGTGTCGGGCGTGACGCCCGCGAGCTCGATCTTCGTGATCGCGCCGTTCGCGATCCAGCAGGCGGGCAGCGGCGCGGTGATGTCGTTCGTGCTCGGCGGGCTGCTCGCGTTCGCGTTCGCGCTTTGCTACGCAGAACTGAGCGCCGCGCATCGCAGCGCGGGCGGCGAGTACGTGATGGTCAAGCGCGTGTTCGGCGCGCTGCCCGGCTATCTGACCTTCGTCGCGGTGCTCGCCGTGAACGTGTTCATTCCGGCCGTGCTCGCGAGCGGCGCCGCGCCTTACCTGAATGCCGCGCTCGGCACGCAGTTCGGCAATCAGTCGGTCGCGCTCGCGATCGTGCTCGCGAGCTATGCGCTAGGCATCCTGAACATTCGCACGAACGCGTGGATCACCGGCGCGTTTCTCGTGATCGAGATCCTCGTGCTCGCGCTGATCGCGTATCTCGGCTTTTCCGAACCGCATCGCCCGGCGCTCGCGCTCGTCAATCCGGTCGTCGTGAGCGGAGCCGCGCTCGTGCCCGCGACGCTCGCCGCGATCATGCCGGCCGTCGGCACCGCGATCTTCTGCTACAACGGCTTCGGCGCGGCCGTGTTTCTCGCCGAAGATCTCGAAGGCGGCAACCGCGACATCGCGAAGGCCGTGATCTGCTCGCTCGCGGTGATCCTCGTCGTCGAACTCGTGCCGCTCACCGCGATCGTGCTCGGCGCGCCGTCGTTCGTCGAGCTCGCGAAAAGCGCCGATCCGATCGGCTACGTCGTGCGCGCGCTCAGCAATTCGGGCGTGTCGCGCGTCGTGAGCGGCGGCATTTTCCTGTCGGTGTTCAACGCGATCATCGCGATCGTCATCATGGTCGGGCGCTTCCTGTACAGCAGCGGGCGCCATGCATTGTGGTCGCGCACCTGCAACGGCGCGTTCACGCGCATCCATCCGCGCCTCGAGTCGCCGTGGATCGCGACGCTCACGCTCGCGGTGCCTTCGACGCTGCTCGTGTTCGTGTCGAGCCTCGACGAGCTGACCGCGTTCACGGTCGATCTGCTGCTGCTCATCTATCTCGCCGTCGGCATCGCGGCGCTTGCGAGCCGCGTGACGCGGCGCGACGTCGATCATCATTACCGGATGCCGTGGTGGCCGCTGCCGCCCGTCGTCGCGATCGCCGGAGCGGGGTATACGCTCTATACGACGATCGCCGCCGCGACCAAGCCGACCGACCTGTACATCATCGCCGGGCTCGCCGTCGTATCGCTCGCGACTTATGCACTCTGGGCGCGCCGCAGCGCGGCGTTCCGCGAACTCTGAACCACGAACCGAAAGAGAGGACCATCAGCATGCGCATACGAGATCTGGGCATTCGCATCGGCCGCGGCAAGCCGGGGCGCTTCAACGCGATCACCGACGTCGCGGGCGTGCGGGTCGGGCATCGCACGGTGCACGTCGACGCGGGCGACGCGTCGGCGCATACCGGCGTGACGGTGATCGAGCCGCGCGCCGGCCGCGCGCGCGACGAGCCGTGCTTCGCGGGCGTTCACGTGCTGAACGGCAATGGCGACGCGACCGGGCTCGAATGGATTCGCGAGGCGGGGCTTTTGACGACGCCGATCGCGTACACGAACACGCACAGCGTCGGCATCGTGCGCGACGCGCTGATCGCGGCCGAGCGCGCGCAGGGCGGCGCGCGCGATCGCGAGCACGTGTACTGGTGCATGCCGGTCGTGATGGAGACGTTCGACGGACTCCTGAACGACATCTGGGGCCAGCACGTGCGCGTCGGGCATGTCGCGCAGGCGCTGGCCGCCGCGCGTTCGGGCGCGGTCGAAGAGGGCTGCGTCGGCGGCGGCACCGGCATGATCTGCCACGAGTTCAAGGGCGGCATCGGCACCGCGTCGCGTGTCGTCGCCGACACGGCGGGCGGCTGGACGGTCGGCGCGCTCGTGCAGGCGAACTACGGGCAGCGCGCGGCGCTGCGCGTCGCGGGCTATCCGGTCGGCGAAGTGCTGCACGAGATTCATTCGCCGTTCCGCGCGCCGGGCGCGGCGGGCGAGCCCGGCATGGGCTCGATCGTCGTGACGCTCGCGACTGACGCGCCGCTGCTGCCGCATCAATGCACGCGGCTCGCGCAGCGCGCGAGCGTCGGGCTCGCACGCGTCGGCGGCGGCACCGACAACTCGAGCGGCGACATCTTCGTCGCGTTCGCGACCGGCAACGCCGGCCTGCCGATCGCGAGCTACGGCCGACCGGGGCCGACGACGGTCGGCGTGCGGATGGTCGCCGACGAGCACATCTCGGCGCTGTTCGATGCGGCGGCGGAAGCGGTCGAGGAGGCGATCGTCAACGCGCTCGTCGCGGCGACCGATCTATCGGCGCGCGGCGTGCAGGTCGAGGCGCTCGGCGCCGCGCGGCTCGTCGACGCGCTGCGCGAGGCCGGCTGGCGGCCGCGCGCGGGCGACGCTCAGCGATAGCCGTGGCAGCGTTTCAAGCCCGCGTAGTCGTAGAAGCGGCTGCCGGGCGCGATCCGCGCGTCGTCGCACGCGGGCTGGAAATCGGTTTCGCGCTCGTTGTACAGCATCTTCACGATGAGCCGTGATCCGTTGCGATACACGTCCCACTGCAGGTTCGCGGCCATCGGCGACACCGTCTCGCCGCGCCACGGGTTGCTCGCATACGTGTAGGTTTGCGCCTGCGGCACGGGGGCGAACACGTTCCCGAGCTTCAGGATCGACGCGAACGGGATCACGACCTCGGCGTGCGTGAAGCGCAGCTTCGCCGCGTTCGTCAGGTCGCCGCGTGCGATCGCGTCGATCTCGCCGAAGAAATCGTCGACGAGCGCCTGCGCCATCCGGTACGTGACGGGATTCGCTTCGGCGACGCCCGGGCCTTTCCCGTAGAAATCCTCGGCGTCCTGAAGATACGCGAGGTGCTCGGCCTGCGGCGCGGCGATGTAGCGCTCCATCGCGACGCCGCCTGTTTCGGCCGTCATCGCGGGCGCGACCTGCAGCAGGTTGTACAGCACGTTCGCGGCGTCGGCGGCCGATTTGATCTTCGTCTTGCCGTCGCCCTTCACCGTGTTGGCGAATTTGCCGTCCGCCGACGCGAACGCGTAAGCGCCCGTGTTCGAGAACGTGTAGCCCGCGGTGCCGAGCTTCGCGACGAACTCGGGCGCGACGAGCCCGGCGAGCACCGCTTGCGCGACCTGCGCCGTTTGCGGCGATTGCACGATCGCGTCGAGTTTCGCGGCGGCGACGGGATCGCCTCCGTAGGCCTGATACGCGAGGCTGTCGCGATAGGTCGCGTAATACGGATCGGCCGTCGACGCGACGAGATCGGTGGCGGGCTTCAGTGCATGGAAGTAAAGCAGGAAGCGATTGACGCCCGCGGCTTGCGCAACCGGCGCGCCTTCCGGATAGCCGGCGGGCGCGGGCGGCAGCGTGATCGCCGGCGCGAGCGCGGGGCGTGCGGCCACGAGCGCGCCGGAAAAGAACGTCGCGCTGTCGACCGCGCGATCCTGGCCGGAACTCACGACGACGATCTTGCGCGCCGCGTTGCCCGCCGCCGCGCCGGCAGCCGAGTCGAACAGCGCGGGCAGCCGCGTGAGCAGCCGCGCGGCGAGCTGCCGGTGCTCGCGGATGCCGACCTGCGTGAGATTGCCGTAGCCGGGCGTCGAGATGCCCGCGACGCCATAGCCGAGCAGCGCGTTCGCCCTCATCATCGCGAACGTGTCGGCCTTCAACTGCCGGCCGAGCGGCGTGAGCGCGCCGTCGGCGTCCGCCTTCTGCAGCATGTCGTAAATCGCGCCGTCGTACTTGAAACCGGACAGCCCGCGCGAGCCGTGGCGCGCGACCATCTCGGTATAGACGGGCGCGTAGCCCGCGGGAGGCGCTTCGTACGTCGAAGCGTCCTGCTGTGGACGATAAGGCGTCTTCGTCTGATAGTAGGTGGGCGCGGCGGGCGCGGGAGAGGGCGCCGGCGCTTCGGGCGCCGGATTCGGCTGCGCGGCGGGCGGCGTGCCGTTGTCGTTCACGTCGCCGGCGCCGCAAGCGGCAAGCGCGGCGCACAGCAGGGTCGGGGCGAGGAGGCGGGCGAGGCGGCGTTTCATCGAAACGGAGGAGCGAGGAAGAATCGGCTGGAAGGCACCGCCGCTCGTCGGAGTGTTGCGCGTGCGGTGAGTCGAGCGCGCAGTCTCGCAAATGAATTTGACAGCTTGAAGTCATGAAACGGAAAGCTCGTGTCGAGCTTTCCGTTCGGTCCCGAGCGCGGCGCGCACGACGCTTAGCTGCCGAAGTAGATGTTGCAGAAGCTGACCGGGCCGACGCATGCGTTCGGTTCCTGGCCGTCTTGATGAGCGGCGGGGACGCGGCCGGCGGCTTGCACGGCCTCGGTGCGGTTCGCCGGTTGCCGGCCCGCGTCGGCGGCGGCGGGTTGCGCATGAGCGGCGGCCATGACGGCGGACAGCGACAGCGCGACGACGGCGATTTGCAGCGACTTCATTTGATTTTCTCCTTGAGGGTTTCCGTCTTGCTCGACGGTGATGAAACTATATGACCCGAATCGGATTGAATTAATCGCCGGGCGTGGGGAGCTTCTTTCCATTTCGCACAACGATCGTTTCGCGTGTCAGCCGCGCGAGCCGCGTCTTGCGCGCACGCGTTCACGGGCGCGCGAGCCGCGATTGAAAGGCGCGTCCCCGTCGATCAGCGCGCTGCGGATGAAGTGCAGGCAACTGACGATGCGCTGCATCTGACGACGCTCGGCGGGCACCGCGGACCACAGGTGCTGCGTGTGCCGGACCGCACGGATCGCGAGATTGACGGACTTCAGCGCACGCGCGAGCCGATGCGCGTCGGGTGTCTCGAAAAGCCGTGGCAGCGCATCGCGCACCGCGTCGATCAACGCGCGCCAGCGCAGCGCCTGTGCGGGCTGCGCGGCCGTGAACGCCTGCATCTCGCGGCGCAAGTCGATCACCGCATGGCCCACTTCGAGCGTCGCGAGCATCCAGCGCAGCGCGTCGCGATGCCGTCGCGAGCGCTTCGTGAGCAGGTTGCGCAGTTGCGACATCAGATCGTGCGAGCTCGACTGGAAGCGCTGCTCGAGGCCCGACAGCGGGCCGTCGCACGCGAGCGTGATCTGGCGGCGCAGATCGCGCGCGATTCTGCCGGTGAGCCAGGGCATCTCGGCGGGGAACACCACCGCGAACGCGATCGATGCGGCGAGCATCGACACGACGAGCGCGAGGCCGTTGTTGATCAGCGCATCGGGTGCATAGACGATCACGTTGTCCGGCCCCGCGAGCAGGCAGAAGAACACGACGAAGCCGATCCCGTAGCCGGACTTGCCGGGGCGCGTCGCGAGATACGCGCCCGCCGCGAGCGCGGGGGCGAGCGCCGCGCACAGGAGCGGGAAGCCGTCGATGCGCGGATACGCGTAGCAGACGTACAGATAGCCGGTGAGCGTCGCGAGCGCCGCGCCCGCGGCCATTTGCGCGACGAAGCGGCTCGCGCGCGGCGCGGTCGAGCTGAGCGCGCACGCGATCGCCGTGCCGATCACCGCGAGAGCACCGCTCGACCATTCGGACGCGATCCAGAACGCGCTCATCGCGCCCATCGCGACGAGCGTGCGCAGGAACGTGAAGCCGACGAAGTAGCGGTTCGTCTTCACCGCGTAGCGCGTGACCGAGCGCTCGAGCACGTGGCTGTCGAGCGCGAGCGACGCGTGCGTTTCAGCGTAGCCGAGGAATTCGTCGACGAAGCGGTGGAGCAGCTCGATCGCGGTGTCGAAGTCGAGCGCGCAGGCCGGGGCGAGCGTCTCGACCGCGCGGCGCGACGCGCGCGCGCGTTTCGGCAGCGCGGCGAGGTACGCGCTCAGCTCGACGAGCGCGGGCGATGGTGAAGGTGAAGGGGAAGGTGAAGGTGAAGGCGACCGCGACTGCGTCGCGCGCCGTTGGGCGGAGTCGCCGCGCAGCGCGGACAGCGCGGCCGACAGCGCGTCGACATGCGGACCGATCGCCGCGAGCACTTCCACCGCGTGACTCGCGCGCAACCGCTTGAGCAACTGATGGAACGCATGAAGCCGCGCGCACGCGTTCATGAATTCGCTGTTCAGCCGCGCGAGCCGCCGGCTGCGCGCACGGATGTGCGGGTCCTCGAACGACGCGAACGCGCGCGTGGCCTCGAAGCCGACGATGCCGTCGACGAAGTCGGCGAAGCGCCGCTCGAAATCGCCGCGCTCGACCGCGCCGGCGAGCGTGCTCGCGGCGAACGCGACGAAAGCGGCGTGCCGCGCATTCAGCGTGCGCATCAGCGCGTCGCTCGAGCTGAGCGGAAACACGAGCGCGCTGACGGCGCCGGAGCAGAAGATGCCGACCGCGACTTCGGCCGCGCGCGTGAGCGCCGACAGGAACAGCGTGTTCGGCGCCATCACCGCGGGCAGGCCGATCAGCGCGGCCGTGTAGCCGGCGAGCACGTAGCCGTACCAGCGAAAGTGCCGGTTGCGCACGGCGGCCGCGATGCAGCCCGCGACCCACAGCGTGATGCCCGCCATGTACAGCTCCGGCTGCTGCGCGAACAGGCCGCCCAACGCGAGCGCGGCCACGAGCCCGACGCCCGTGCCGACCACCCGATAGAAGCTCTTCGCGAGCACCATCCCGCTCATCGGTTGCATCAGCACGAACACGGTCGTCATCGCGATTCTCGGCTGCGACAGGTCGAGCAGCATCGCGATGCCCATTGCGGCGAGCGCGGCCGCGATCGTCTTCGCGAGATGCAGCCAGACGAGGCCGTCGCGGCCCGCCCAGTCGCGCGCGAGCCTGGCGACGCTGCGCAGCCGCTCCTGCCATCGTTGCGGATCGATGAGGAATCGCTGTAGCGCGGGCTCGTGCTTCATGGCTGGTGCTGGTGGCGGTGCTGGTGGCGGGCGCGAATCGGGGCCTCCGGCCTCGCGCGACGACGCCAGTCCGACCGGAGAGGCGCCGATTGTAGGAGCCGCGCGCACGCGCATTAACGCAACCGCAGGGAAACCATAGTTGCCGTGGCGGCAACAATGCGCAGGTTCCGCTGGAGGACAATATCGGCTCTACGACAGGTTTCGAACGGGAATGGATACGCTACAGAACATGCGGGTGTTCGCCCGCGTGGTGGAAGCGGGCAGCTTCACGGCGGCCGCTCAATCGCTGAATTCGACGACGGGCGCGATGTCGCGCGCGGTGTCCGAGCTCGAGGCGCGGCTGCGCACGCGGCTGATGAACCGCTCGACCCGGCGCCTTGCGCTCACGCCCGCGGGCGAGCGCTATCTGCTGCGATGCCGGCAGATCCTCGCGGACGTCGATCAGGCGGAGGAGGAAGCGAGCTGCGCGCACGAGCGTCCGGCGGGCGTGCTGCGGATGCACAGCTTCGCGAGCATCGGCCAGCATTACGTATTGCCTGCGCTCACCGCGTATCGCAGTCAGCATCCGGACGTGTCGATCGAGCTCACGCTGTCGCAGCGGATGCCCGATCTGTTCGACGGCTCGAGCGACATGGCGGTCGTGACCGCGTCGTCGCTGCCCGATTCCGAGCTCGTGTCGCATCTGCTCGGCTCGACGTTCAGCATCCTGTGCGCGACGCCCGCGTATTTGCGTGCGCACGGCGCGCCGCGCACGCCGCGCGATCTCGCGCGGCACGCGTGCCTCACGCTGCGCACGCCCGCGTTTCCGACGCACGAATGGCTGCTCGAAGGGCCGAACGGCACCGAGGAGATCAAGGTCGACGGCCCAGTGCAGACCAATACCGCCGAGTCGCTCGCGGTCGCGATCCGCGCGGGCATCGGCATCGGCATGCTGCCGCTTTATGCGGCGATCGAAGACCTGCGCTGCGGCAAACTCGTGCGCGTGCTGCCCGCGCACCGGCTGCAGAAGATGAACGTCTATGCGCTCTATCCGTCGCGCCGCTTCATCGACGCGAAAGTGCGGACCTGGGTCGATGCGCTGCGCTTTCACATGCCGAAGATGATCGCGCGCGACGAAGCGATGCTGTCGGCGATCGGCGCGGAGGCGTCCGATGCGACGCAAAGCGCGATCGCCGCGTCGCTCGAAGTCGGGCTCGAAGCGGCGCACGCGCTCAGTCACTGAGTGAGTCACTGAGCGAATCCTCCGATATCGACGCGATGCGCGGCCGCGCTCGACGGGCGGCCGCGCGTTGCGTGTCGCGCCTTGTTTTCTTCGGGCGTCGCGGGTGTCGGGCAGCGGAGATTGCACGGCGTGGCGGCTTTCATCGAGATGATGCACACGTTCGCGGGGGCGCCGCGCTTCGCTTCGGCCACGCGCGGCCAAACAAACAAGGGGACGACGCGCGGATCGAGCGGCTGCGACGGAAATGCCGCGAAATGGCCGCTGAATAAATAGAGAAGCTGCTGAACAGCAAGACAGCAAGACAGCAAGACAGCAAGACAGCAAGACAGCAAGACAGCAAGACAGCGAAGAGACGACGCATCTCGCATCGCCTCTTCATCCGTGATGTCTCCTTGCCCGACGTCTCCTCAACGACGTTCGTTTACTGCACGCCCGCCGCGGGCTTGCCGGCTTGCGCCGCGCCCGCGACGGCGGGGCCGTACGCGGCCTCGGCGGCCTTGCGCGCGGCGAGGCGCTTCGCGTCGAGACGGCGCTGCGCGGCCTGAATGTCGTCCGGATAGGTCGTTTCGTTGCCGCGCGACGGCTGGTAGCCGACCGATTCCAGATCGACGAGCTCCTGAACGACTTGCGCGCGTGTGAGCGAGCCGTTCGACGATTGGGCAAACGAGACGACCGGTGCGGCAAGCACGAGGGCGGCGGCAGCGGTGACGACGATCGATTTCAAGATGACCTCCAGTGTGATTCGATTCGATGCAGTTCGCGGTTCAACGATCCGAACTGACGAAGCAGAGTCTACGCAGCGGCCGCGCGCGGAAAAACCGGCCGCGCAGGCAAGCAGCCTTGCGGATTGCACAACACTGAAAAACAGCAGAGCGCGTCGCGCGGCCGATCGGGGTGAGGCTTCGTGACGGAAGTGTGTCCGTTCGTTCCGGCCTGCGCAAAGAAGCTCTACGCGCCCGGCCGCTGATTCTCGGCGGACGAATCCCTAAACTCGGTCGTCGTCGAAGCGAGTCGTTTCATTCCAATCAACAAGGAGTTTCGTTGTGAAAAACATCCGGTTTGCATGCGCAACCGCAGGGGTCCTGGCCGCGACGGCCGCGCACGCGCAGAGCTCGGTCACGCTGTACGGGCTGATCGACGCGGGGATCATGTATACGAACAACGTCGCGAGCGGCAACTCGCACGGCGGGCTCGTGCAGGCGACGACGGGCGCCGTCAACGGCAGCCGCTTCGGCGTGCGCGGCACCGAGGATCTCGGCGGCGGGCTGAAGGCGCTGTTCGTGCTGGAGAACGGCTTCAACTCAGAGAACGGCAAGCTCGGCCAGGACGGCCGCCTGTTCGGCCGCTTCGCGTACGTCGGGCTGTCGGACAATCGTTTCGGCACCCTGACGATCGGCCGGCAATACGATTCGCTCGTCGATTTCGTCGCGCCGATGTCGGCGACGGCGGGCACGTTCGGCGACGCGAGCTTCGCGCACCCGTTCGACAACGACAACCTGAACCACTCGCTGCGGATCAACAACGCGATCAAGTACACGAGCAACACATATGCGGGCTTCAGGTTCGGCGGCATGTACGCGATGTCGAACAGCACCGGGTTCGCGGCGAACCGCGCATACAGCTTCGGCGCGAGCTACACGCGCGGGCCATTGAACGTCGCGGCCGGCTACCTGCAGATCGACGGCTCGAAGGGCACGACGGCGGGCAGCCCGGGCGCGGTCGACGTCGTCGAATCGGCGGCGAACGGCAGGGGCGGCTTCTCGCTCGGCGCGGACCGGATGCGCTCGTACGGCGGCGGCATCAACTACGCGTTCGGCCCGGCGACGGCCGGCTTCGTGTACACGCGCGCCGAATACGAGAACACCGCGTCGTTCGGCTCGACGGGCGGCACGGTTCGCTTCGACAACTACGAGCTGAACGGAAAGTATCAGGTGACGCCAGCGTTCAGCGTCGGCGCCGCGTACACGTATACGGACGGCCGCGTCGACAACACCGTCAAGTACGGTTCCGATCCGAAGTGGCATCAGGTCGATCTGCAGGCGGTGTACCGTTTGTCGCTGCGCACCGATGTCTATCTCGAAGGAATGTACCAGCACGCGTCGGGCCGCAACTACGTCGCGATGATCAACACCGCGGGCGGCGCGTCGTCGACAGGCAATCAGGTCGCGGCGGCGGTCGGGTTGCGCACGCGCTTCTAGCGGCGCGGGCGCCGCGCGGCGTTGCGCGCGGGCGAGGGACGAAGCACGAATTTGCGGCTTGACACGGCGCGCGGCGTTGGCGACAGTGGTTTGCCGTCGACACGACACCGAAGGAGCCGCTCGCATGAATGCCTTATCCCGACGCCCGTCGTTCAGCAGCGCGGTGTTCTACCGCGATCCGCGCGCCGCGCTCGAATGGCTCGAGCGCGCATTCGGCTTCACGCGCGAGCTCGTCGTCAGCGATGCGCAAGGGCGTGTCGCGCATGCGCAGATGTCGTTCGGCGACGGCATCGTGATGATCGGCGAGGGCGGATGGAGCGACTTCGCCGTCAGCCCGTCGTCGGTCGACGGCAGGAACACGCAATGCGTGCACGTGCGGCTCGAATCGGGCATCGACGCGCATTGCGAGCGGGCCCGCGCGGCGGGCGCCGTGATCCTGCAGGCGCCCGCCGATCAGTTCTACGGCGATCGCACGTACCGCGCGCGCGATCCCGAGCGGCACGTCTGGACGTTCGGGCAGACGGTGCGTGACGTATCGCGCGAGGAGGCGGAGCGGGACAGCGGGCTGAAAATCGAGGGCTGGCAGTGAATGCGGCGTGACGATGCGGCGCGCGGGCCGCGCGTTGCGTTGTTGCGCCGTTGCGTCGTCATTTCGCCGCGACGTCATTTCGTCGCATCGTCGCGCCGCGGCATCGCGCACGCGCCGCGTCGCTCGTCATGCTCGCGTCGAATTTCGTCGCGCCGCGCCAATCGGCCGCGTCGCGCCGCGACTGCGCACGCTTGCCGCTCGCCGTCCTTGCCGCATGTCCATCCGCACGCTTTTTCGGCAAGCGCTTTCCGACCGATTTCCCCGAAATATGCCCGCCAAGTTTCCGACATAATCGGAAATTTTTTCAATATAGCGACGAATCAGTTTTTCCCGGCCTGAATTACTCGCCTTGGATTGCGTTATTGCATTGAGCGCTTTGCACAGTAAAATGGCGGCCGGGCGCTGACGTGATGAGCGGTGCCTGTGCAAAGTGAACGGCGGGGATTGTCCGCTTTGCCGTATTCGAGTTCGATTTCGGTATTAATTGTCCAAATCGGGATGCGACGGCTTGATTGGCCGCGCATCATCCGTTCACGCTGAAATGCTGGAGACCAAAAAACGATGGCGACACGGGGTGAGTTCTCATTGAGCGAAGTGCCGGCACACGAGCGCAAAGGCGTGCTGTCGATCACGATGGTGCTGCTTAGCTTCACGTTCTTCACGGGCACGATGTTCGCGGGCGGCAAGATCGGCGTTGCGTTTCGCGTCGTCGACATGCTGTGGGTGGCGGTCGTCGGCAATCTGCTGCTCGCGGCCTACGCGGCGGCGCTTGCGTTCGTCGCGTCGCGCAGCGGATTGAATTCGGTGCTGATGGGGCGCTTCTGTTTCGGCGAGGTCGGCAGCAAGCTGTCCGACTTCCTGCTCGGCTTTGCCGAGCTCGGCTGGTACGCATGGGGCACCGCGACGGTCGCGATCGTGCTCGTCAAGCTGCTCGGCTGGCCCGCGTCGGTCACGACGCCGCTGATGGTGCTGTTCGGGTTCGGCTTCTCGATCACCGCGATCGTCGGCTATCGCGGGATGGACGCGCTGTCGCGCGTATCGGTGCCGCTGATGTTCGTGCTGCTCGTCGTGTCGATGTGGATCGCGACGCGCGACGTCGGCGGCTGGCCGGGCCTCGCGAAGATCGTGCCGACGCAGCCGTTGAGCTTCGCCGCCGCGGTCACGATGGTGTTCGGCACGTTCGCGAGCGGCGCGACGCAGGCGACGAACTGGACGCGGCTCGCGAAGAGCGGCCGCGCGGCCGTCGCCGCGAGCATGATCGGCTTTTTCGTCGGCAACGGGCTGATGATCGTCGCGGGCGCGTACTGCGCGATCGTCTATCAGCAGTCCGACATCGTCGAAGTGATGATGCTGCAAGGGCTGTCGATCGCGGCTGTCGTGATGCTCTGCATGAACCTGTGGACGATCCAGGGGCCGACGATCTACAACGTGTCGGCGGCCGCGTGCCATCTGCTGCGCAGCGAGCGCCGCCGCACGCTGACGCTCGTCGGCGCGGCGGTCGGCATCGTGCTCGCGATCGGCGGCATGTACGAACTGTTGATTCCGTTCCTGATCCTGCTCGGCTCGATCATTCCGCCCGTCGGCGGCGTGATTCTCGCCGATTTCTGGTATCGCCACCGCGGCCGCTATCCGGCGATCGCTGCCGCCCGATTGCCGCGCTTCAATGTCGCGGGGCTCGCCGCGTATGCGATCGGCGCGGGGCTCGCGTATGCGTCGCCGTGGATCGCGCCGCTCGTCGGCATCGCCGCGTCGTCGCTTAGCTACATCGCGTTCGTGCAGATTGCGGAGCGCATCGCGCGTGCGCCGTCGGTCCAGGGAGAGTGAAGCGATGAGTCTGACCGTCAGCGAGATCCTGCACCTGCCTGGCCTCGAGGAGCTCGAGCTGCGCGCGGGCGAGCGCGGCGTGCAGCGGCCGGTGCGCTGGTATTACGTCGCGGAGAACGAGGGCATCGCCGACTGGGTGATGGGCGGCGAGCTCGTGTTCGTCACCGGAATCAATCATCCGCGCGACGAGGCGAACCTGCTGCAGTTGATTCGCGAAGGGGCGAAGAGCCGCATCGCCGGGATGGTGATCCTGACGGGCGAGGCGTTCATTCGCCGCATTCCCGATTCCGTCGTCGCGCTTGCCGAGCAGTTCGACATTCCGCTGATCGAGCAGCCGTATCTGCTGAAGATGGTGATCGTCACGCAGTTGATCGGCACCGCGCTCGTGCGGCACGAGAACACGCTGCGCTCGCAGCGCGACATCGTCAACCAGCTGCTGACGGGCGATTACCCGAGCATCGACATCGCGGCCCATCGCGCGCGCAACCTGCAGCTCGCGCTCGACAGGCCGCGGCGCGTCGTCGCGCTGCGGCTCGCGGGCGTGCCGGCGCTGTTCGACGGACGAGAGCCGGCCCTGGCCGAAGCGCTGCTGCAGGAGGCGCGGCAGACCGTGCAGCGCGGCCTCGACGACTGGCTGCGCGACGCGCACGGCGCGCTGCCCGTCGTCGAGCAGGGCGAGCTGTTCGTGCTGCTGCTGCCGTGCGACGATCCGCGCTTTCGCAAGAGCAAGCTCGCGCTCGGCGCGCTGCGCGACGCGCTGAACCGGCAGATCGGCCCGCTCACGCTATTCGTCGGAATCTCGTCGACGGTCGGCGCCGCGCGCCACTATTGCCGCGGGCTCGCCGAGGCGCGACAGGCGCTCGGCGTCGCCGAAGGCATGCGGCCGGGGCTGGGGCTGTGCGATTACAGCGAACTCGGCGTATTGAAGCTGCTCGCCGCGATCCCCGATCCGACGCTGATCGACAGCTTCGTGAAGGAAACGCTCGGTAATCTGCTCGACAGCAACCGCAAGCATCCGACGATGCTGATCGAGACGCTCGAGGCGCTGCTTCAGGAGAACGGCAACGCGATCAAGGCGGCCGAGCAGTTGTCGATTCATCGCAACACGCTCAATCACCGGCTGCGCAGGATCGAGACGCAGTCGGGGCAATCGCTCGCCGATCCGTATTTTCGGTTGAACGCGTCCGTCGCGCTGCTCGCGTGGCGGATGTCGGACACGCAACGACAGGAGTTCTGATGAAGCTCATCAACGCGACGCTGCGCAAGCGCAGCGGCCTTTTCAGCATCGCGCTCGACGGCGACACGATCGTGAGCGTCGAGCAGCAGGCGGTGCGCATCGACACGCAAGGCGCACCGGGCGCGGACGAAGTCGACGTGGAAGGCAAGCTCGTGATCCCGCCGCTCGTCGAG
Organism: Burkholderia savannae; assembly: GCF_001524445.2. Classification (NCBI taxonomy): domain Bacteria; kingdom Pseudomonadati; phylum Pseudomonadota; class Betaproteobacteria; order Burkholderiales; family Burkholderiaceae; genus Burkholderia; species Burkholderia savannae. The sequence goes on along the minus strand of NZ_CP013418.1, from coordinate 1,110,568 downwards.
CCGCACATCCATCTCGACGCGGTGCTGACGGCGGGCGAGCCCGAATGGAACATGAGCGGCACGCTGTTCGAAGGCATCGAGCGCTGGGCGCAGCGCAAGGCGACGATCACGCATGCGGACACGAAGGCGCGCGCGCATGCGACGATCGGGATGCTGCGCGACCACGGCATTCAGCACGTTCGCACGCACGTCGACGTCACCGATCCTTCGCTCGCCGCGCTCGCGGCGATGCTCGAAGTGAAGCAAGAGGCGCGCGCGCTCATCGATCTGCAGATCGTCGCGTTTCCGCAGGAAGGGATCGAATCGTTCGAAGGCGGCCGCGCGCTGATGGAGCGCGCGATCGAGATGGGCGCGGACGTCGTGGGCGGCATCCCGCACTTCGAGAACACGCGCGAGCAGGGCGTGAGCTCGATCGAGTTCCTGATGGATCTCGCCGAGCGCACCGGCTGCCTCGTCGACGTGCACTGCGACGAAACCGACGATCCGCATTCGCGCTTTCTCGAAGTGCTCGCCGAGCAAGCGCGCGTGCGCGGCGTCGGCGCGCGCGTGACGGCGAGCCACACGACCGCGATGGGCTCGTATGACAACGCGTATTGCTCGAAGCTGTTTCGCCTGCTCAAGCGCTCGGCAATCAATTTCGTCTCGTGCCCGACCGAAAGCATCCATTTGCAGGGCCGCTTCGACACGTTCCCGAAGCGCCGGGGCGTCACGCGCGTCGCCGAGCTCGACCGCGCCGGCATGAACGTGTGCTTCGGGCAGGATTCGATTCGCGATCCGTGGTATCCGCTCGGCAACGGCAACATCCTGCGCGTGCTCGACGCCGGGCTGCACATCTGCCACATGATGGGCTATCAGGATCTCGCGCGCAGCCTCGACTTCGTCACCGACCACAGCGCTCGGGCGATGCATCTCGGCGAGCGCTACGGCATCGAGCCGGGCCGGCCCGCGAACCTCGTCGTGCTCGACGCGAGCGACGACTACGAGGCGCTGCGGCGGCAGGCGAAGGCGCTGCTGTCGATTCGCGGCGGCGAAGTGATCATGCGCCGCGCGCCCGAGCGCATCGACTATCCGGCCGCGCGCTGACACATGGAGGCGGCGGGTGCATGCGGCCCGCCGCTCCTGATGCCGTCACTCGCACCCGTGCCTGAGCCGCAGGCTCGCGAGCGCGGCGACGACGAGCGCGATCGCGAGCCACGCGAGGCCGTTCTTCGCGTGGCCGGTGGCCTGTTCGATCGCGCCGACGACGGCCGGGCCGACGAAGCCGCCGAGCAGGCCGCACGTGTTGACGAGCCCGAGCCCGCCCGCGAGCGCGCTGCCGGAAAGGCGCGAGGCGGGGAACGTGAAGACGATCGACTGCACGACGAAGAACATCGACGCGGCCGCGCACACGCTCACGAGCGCGGCCATGGGCGGCGCGTACGCGGCGCAGACGAGCCCCGCCGCCATCACGACGAGCCCCGCGCACAGCATCCGCCGCGATTGCGACGCATCGCGCGCGAAGCGCGGCAGCGTCGCCGCGCCGAGCGCCGCGGCGATCCACGGCATCGCGGTCAGCAGGCCGACGACGACCGGCGTGAAGCGCCCCGATTCGCCGACGATGCCGGGCAAGAAGAAGATCATCGTATAGATCGTCAACTGATGGCAGAAGTACACGAAGATCGCGAGCCAGATCTGCGGATCGCGCAGCGCGGCCCCGAACGCGTGCGCGCCGTGCGCCGCCGCGCTCTGCGCCTGCTCGCTCGCGAGCGTGCGCTCGAGCGCTTGGCCGAGCTCGGGCGCGAGCCAGCGCGCGTCGCTCGGCCGGTCCGGCAGGCAGGTCCAGACGACGAACGCGAGCACGATCGCCGGAATGCCCTCGACGATGAAGAGCCATTGCCAGCCGTGCAGCCCGAGCGCGCCGTCTAGCTCGAGCAGCGCGCCCGCGAGCGGGCCGCCGACGATGTTCGCGACGCACACGCCGAGCAGGAAATAGCCGGTCGCGCGCGCGCGTTCCTCGCCGCCGAACCAGTAGGTCAGATACAGCATCACGCCGGGAAAGAGCCCGGCTTCCGCGGCGCCGAGCAGAAGGCGCATCGCGTAGAACGACGTCTCGCCGCGCACGAGCGCCATCGCGACGGACAGCGCTCCCCACGTGATCATGATCCGCGTGATCCAGAACCGCGCGCCGACGCGATGCATGATCAGATTGCTCGGGATTTCGAACAATGCGTACGTGAGGAAGAAGAGCCCCGCGCCGAGGCCGTACGCGGCCGATGAAAGGCCGAGATCGATGCTCATCGAGTGCTTCGCGAACGCGATGTTCGTGCGATCGAGAAAGCTGATCACGTAGGCCGCGATCAAGAGCGGCATCAGCTTGCGAAACAGCAGGCGGTTCAGCGACGAGCGGGCGTCGCCCGCGGGTGGGCAGAGGGCTTCGGCGTGTTGAGCGGACATGAATGCGACTCCGGTAGGGACGAGCCGGAGCGCACGGCAAGCACGGCGCTCCGCGTTCAGCAGGTGACGGGCAGATGCGCGGGTCGCGCGCCGGCGGCGCTCGTGGGGAGCGGGGCGAAAGGCGGCCTGCCGGGCATCGGCGCATGCCGATGCCGCGTTTCTGCGCTTGCGTGTCGAATGGTCGGGCGGCGCCGTGTCAGAAGTTGACCGCGTCGCCGCCCTTGAGCGCGAGCATCGCGCGCGCGTCGGCGGGCGTCGCGATCTCGAGCGACAATCCTTCGAGCACCTGACGAATCTTGCGCACCTGTGCAGCGCTCGATTCGGCGAGCGTGCCCGGCGCGATCCACAGCGAATCCTCGAGGCCGACGCGCACGTTCGCGCCTTGCGCGGCGCCGATCGTCGCGAGCGGAATCTGGTTGCGGCCCGCGCCGAGAATCGACCACACGTAATCTGCGCCGAACAGGCGGTCGGCCGTGCGGCGCATGTGCGCGAGATCCTCCGGATGCGCGCCGATGCCGCCGAGCAGACCGAACACGCTCTGGACGAAGAACGGCGGCTTCGCGAGCCCGCGGTCGACGAAATGCGCGAGGTTGTACAGGTGCGAGACGTCGTAGCACTCGAATTCGAAGCGCGTGCCGTTCGCGCCGCAACTCGTCAGGATCGCTTCGATGTCCGCGAACGTGTTCTTGAAGACGAGATCGCGGCTTTTTTCCAGATGCTCGCGTTCCCACGGGTGCCGGAATTCGCGAAAGCGCTCGAGCATCGGATAGAGGCCGAAGTTCATCGAGCCCATGTTCAGCGACGCGACCTCGGGCCGGAAATGATGCGCGGGGCGCAGCCGCTCGGCGACCGTCATGTGCGGGCTGCCGCCCGTCGTGATGTTGATCACCGCGTCGGTGCGCGCCTTGATGCGGGGCAGGAATTCGGCGAATACGGCCGGGTCTTGCGTCGGCCTGCCGTCGGCGGGATCGCGCGCGTGCAGGTGCAGGATCGCCGCGCCGGCTTCGGCGGCCGCGACCGCCGCGTCCTCGATCTCGCGCGGCGTCACCGGCAGATGCGGCGACATCGACGGCGTATGGATCGCGCCCGTCGGCGCGCAGGTGACGATGACTTTGCGGGTGCTGGCCACGTTAGGGCTCCTTTCCATGCTCGGCGGTGAGGGGCGATGAAGGGCGATGACGGAGCGGCGGGTCAGAGCGTCTCGACGTTGCCGCAGACGGAAATCGCCTGCCCGGAAATTCCGTGGCCGCCCGGCGAGCAGAGGAACAGCGCCGTCGCGGCGATTTCGTCCGGATCGGTCATCCGGCGCAGCGAGATCTTCTCGAGATAGCGCGCCTCCATCTGGTCGTAGTCGATGCCGAGCTGCGCGGCGCGCGCTTCGATCACGCGGCGCATCCTCGGCCCGCGCACGATGCCCGGCTGGATCGCGTTCACGCGGATGCCGAGCGGGCCGAGCTCGATCGCGAGGCTCTTCACGAGGCCGACCACCGCCCACTTGGTCGCCGAATAAGGCGTGCGAAACGCGTAGCCGAGGCGCCCCGCGACCGACGACAGCGCGATGATCGCGCCGCCGTGCGGCGCGTCGCGCAGCATCGGCACCGCGCGCCGTGCGAACTGGAACTGTGCGTTCAGGTTGATTGCGACCGTCTGCTCCCATTGCGCGGGATCGATCTCGTCGATACCGCCCGTCGGCCCGGCGATGCCCGCGTTGTTGACGAGCACGTCGAGCCCGCCAAGCGTGCGCGCGATGTCGGCGAACACGCGCTCGACGGCGGCCGGATCGGCGACGTCGGCGAGCGTCGTGCCGAGCGCGGCGCGCGACGGCCGGCCGGCGAGCATGGCGAGCGCCTTCTCGGACGCGTCGCAGACGTGAACCTTGCCGCCGCATTCGGCGAACGCGTCGGCGATCGCGAGCCCGATGCCGGACGCGCCGCCGGTCACGAGTACGCGCAGCCCCGCGTACGGTTTCAGCAGATCGAGTGCAGTCATGATGTCTGTCTCCTGTGATGTCTGTATTTTTTTGATGTCGCCGATGACGGGCGAGATGCTCGACGGGCTGCGCGCCGCGCGCGCTGCCTCGAAGGCTGGACTGCTTATTCGTTCGCGAGCCGGCGCGGGCCGAGCCGCTCGCGTTCGGCCGCGAGCGTCGCGGCGAGATCGTGCGCGGCGCCGCCGATGTCGAGCGCGATGCCCGCGCGCGCGCCCGCGCCGTCGCGCCGCTCGAGCGCGTCGACGATCGCGCGGTGCGCGTCCATCGAGCGCCGCATGTGCGGGACGTCGAGCGCGACCATGTTCAGGAATGGGCCGATGCGCATCCACAGGTTCTGGATGATCGCGAGCGTGTTCTCGCTCGCGCCGTGCGCGTAGATCGCGCTGTGGAACGCGAAGTTGCTCTGCAGGTACGCGCGGCTTCGGCCGGCTTCGACGTGCGCGTTCATCGTCTCGCAAATGCGCCGCACGCCGGCGATCTGCGCATCGGTCATCCGCGCCGCCGCGCGCTCGGCCACGCAGCCTTCGAGCGCGATGCGCACGTCGCGCAGCTCGTCGAGCATCTCGACGGTCATCGGCGGCACGACGAGCGCCCGGTTCGGGCCGTCGGCGAGCGCGCGCTCCGCGCGCAGGCGCGTGAGCGCGGCGCGCACGGGCATCGTCGACGAGCCGACCGCCTCGGCGACGCTGCGCAGGCTGAGCGCCTGGCCGGGCGCGAAGCGGCCGCTCATCAGCGCCTCGCGCAGTTGCTGGTAGACCTTGTCGGCCATCGTTTCCTGTTCGATGGCCTTGAGCGCGGGCGGGACGATGCGCGGTGCCAAGTCGGGCTCCTTTGGGTTTGATGTGTGATCCGTGATCACACTTGCGATGTCACGCAGTGTTGTCGATGCGATGCATGCAGTCAAGTGCGAAGCGATCAGGGAAAACGCGGGGGCGGTGGCTTGCAACGTCGGGCGCCGAGCGGAGCCGCGTGACGTGGGCGGCCTCGGGGAAGGGCGACCCCGTCGGTTCGCCACGCGTCGCGCAGCGACGAGTGCGTTGAATTCATCAATAAAGAAGAAAAATCCATTTGTTTCATGATTGACCGACGCATACGATGGCGCCATTCGTTCATGCCGAGCCTCTTCGCCGACGCGCGCCGGCTTGCCCATTCGAATCGCCATCGCCCATGTCCGCTCCGATCGCATCCGCTTCTGCTTCCGCTTCCGCGGCTTCAGCCGCTTCGTCGACGTCGCCCGAATCCGCGCCGACGGCGGCCGCCGCCGCGCGCAGCCCGCTCGTCAAGCTCGCGGCCGTCACGTTGCTGACGGGCGTCGGAGCGGGCCTCGGCGGGATGCTGCTTGCGTTGCTGCTGCATGCGATCCAGCACGCCGCGTACGGGTACGACGTCGCGCACATGATCGGTGACGAGAGCTTTCTGCAGGGCGTGACGGCCGCGCCGCCGCTGCGTCGGCTTGCCGTGCTGATCGGCTGCGGCGTCGTCGCGGGCGGCGGCTGGTGGGCGCTGTACCGGTTCGGCGCGCCGCTCGTCAGCATTCGCCGCGCGGTGCGCGCCGACGATTCGCGGATGCCGGTGGTCAGCACGACCGTGCATGCGCTGCTGCAGATCGTCACCGTCGCGCTCGGCTCACCGCTCGGCCGCGAGGTCGCGCCGCGCGAGATCGGCGCGATGTGGGCCGGCTGGCTCGCGCATCGCGCCGGGTTGCCCGCCGCCGACGCGCGCGTGATGGTCGCGTGCGGCGCCGGCGCGGGGCTCGCCGCCGTCTACAACGTGCCGCTCGGCGGCGCGCTCTTCGTGCTCGAAGTGCTGCTCGGCACGTTCGCGTGGCGCGCGCTCGTGCCGGCCGTCGCGACGTCCGCGATCGCGGCGTTCGTCGCGTGGATCGGGCTTGGCAACGAGCAGCAGTATCACGTCGCGCCGCTTGCGGCGGATGCGTCGCTGGTCGCGTGGTCGGCCGTCTGCGGGCCGCTGTTCGGCGCCGCCGCATACGGCTTCGCTCGGCTGACCGCGCACGCGCGGGCGCGCGCGCCGAAGGATGGGCGGCTGCCGGTGCTCGCGCTCGTCAATTTCGCGATCGTCGGCGCGCTCGCGATGCACTTTCCTCAACTGCTCGGCAACGGCAAGGGGCCGGCCGCGCTCGGCTTCGACGGACAGCTCGCGATCGCTCTCGCGGCGACGCTGCTCGTGCTGAAGGTGGCGATCACGTGGGGCAGCCTGCGCGCGGGCGCCGAAGGCGGGCTGCTGACGCCGGGGCTCGCGAACGGCGCGCTGCTCGCGATCGTGCTCGGCGGGCTATGGAGCGTCGCCTGGCCAGGCATGCCCGCCGGTGCGTGCGCGATCGTCGGCGCGGCGGCGTTTCTCGCCGCGTCGATGCAGATGCCGCTCACCGCGACCGTGCTGATCGTCGAGTTCACGCGCGTCGGGCATGATTTCCTGATTCCGATGCTGATCGCGGTGGCGGGTTCGGTCGCGGCGTTTCGCTTGATCGCGCGGTATAGAGAGAAGCGGGCGTGACGGGCGGATCGGCGGCCATCGACGATGCCGCGAGACGATATCCCGAAGGGCAAATTCGATTTGCGATGTCGTTTTATTCGAAGCCCTAACGACGACGCGCAGCGTATCGCGTGACGCGCCGCGTGCGGTATGGCGTACCGCGTGCGGATCGCGGATCGCGGACCGCTGATTCTGACTGCGGATTCGGCATGCCGTGCGCGATGCGACATGGCTCGCCGCACGTCGCGTGCGCCGCGGCGAGCGGCTGGGAGGAAGGCGACGTCGCGCGCACCTGCGGCGATGCGCGCCGACGCCCGGCGATGCCTGTCGCATGTTCGCGCCGGCAGGCATCGCGGCCATCTGCGCGAAGATCGCCGACGCATCGCGCGACGCGCATGCCGCGCCCGACGCCGCATCAGGCCGGCGTCTCGGCGATGCACGGCAGATGCGGATTCTGCCCCCGGCCGCTCGTCGTATCATCGGCGCCGGCGTAATCGGTGCGGTAGATGTTGACCGTGAGATCGGTGTTGGCGACGCTGATCACGGCGAGCGCGAGCGTGTCCGGACAAGGGGCCGGGTGTTTCGGGTCCTGCAACGCACACGCGACGACGACGGGACGCGAGGGGAGCGCCGCGGGGAACGGCACCTTGACGGTCAGCGGCGCATTGGTCCATGGCTTGCCGGCCGGAAGTTTCTCGCGCGGGCCGACGACGTGCGTACCGACGAATTTTTCAGCATGTCGAATTCTCCATCGTGTTGTCGATGTGGCGCGAAGCACGAGCTCGTCAATGACGGACGGCCGCACGTGCGTGATGGAAACCGCACGACGCGACGAACAACTCGGAGATTTTTTGGCTTGCGAACGTCGGTGGCCGCCGGTGACGGCGAATGCGTAGCGGGGCGGGTGCGGTCCGGCGCGGCGACGAATCGCGCGCCAAGGCGAATGCGATGCGGCGCGCGCGGCGCGCGGGGCCCGGATCGTCGACACGGGCGGGCCTGGAATCCGCGCAAGCAGGCGTGCGCGATTCCGGGCCCGCCGCACATCGGACGAAGCTCAGAGCCCGTTTGAAAATTGATGAAATGGCGAATTCCAGCTCATCTGGTCCACGCCTGCATTCCTTGCCCACGGGCTACTTTCAAAGCAGTGCGCTACATCAGCGTGGCTACGAGGGCGGAAATTTGCATTTCCAAACGGGCTCTCAGCGCTTCTCGTCCGTCAGCGTGTTCAGGAACGCGACGATGTCGCGCATGTCCTGCTCGGTCATCGCGGGCGCGTCGCCGGGCTTGCGATCGAACGGCGCGTCGGCGACGTCGACGTTCGCGCGATACGCAGGCGGAATGTCGTCGTACTGCCGGACCCGGCCGCTCGCGTCGCGCGGATACACCTTGCCCGGATCGACACTGCGCAGGTTGTAGAACGCGAGCACCTGATCGAGCGAGTGATAGACGCCGTTGTGGAAGAACACGCGTCGCGTCGCGACGTTGCGCAGCGACGGCGTCGCGAACATGCCGCAGTATTGCGTCTGCGTCTTCAGGTCTTCGCGGAACGGCCCGCAGATGCCGAGATCGTAGAACGCCGGATTGCGGTTCTGCGCAAGCGCGCGGTTGCGCGGCGCGCCGAGCGCTTCGTACTGGTAATCGGTGAACATCGGCGGCAAGCCGTCCGCGGCCGGCTTCGACAGATGGCAGCCCGCGCAATTCGCCTTCGCCGGATCGTTGAAGAGCCGCATCCCGCGCAGCTCGGCCTGCGTGAGGCGCGCGTCGCCTTCGAGCCAGAGGTCGTACTTGCTCGAATACGGATGGAACGACGGGTCCTCGACCTGGTAGCGCGCGATCGCGAACATTGCTTCGGATACCGTAAGACGCGCGTCGTCGAAGATGCGCGGGCCGAACAGCTGCCGGAACTGCGCCGCATACCGTGCGTCGGCGAGCTTGCGCGCGACGTCGTCGATGCTCGCGTTCGCCATTTCGACGGGATTGAGCAGCGGGCCGAACGCCTGCTGCTGCAGCGTGTCCGCGCGGCCGTCCCAGAACATTCCGCCTTGCGGCACGAGTTGCGGCGCGGCGGCGGCGCCAGCCGTCTTCTGCTCGCGCACGACGCCCGCCGCCGAGGCCGCCTGCTGCGCGACGCTCGCCGCATCGTCGCTCTCGGACGAGTCGGGGCCGATGCTGAAATTCGGCTGACGGTACAGGTACATCAGCGACGGCGGGGGCCGGTAGCCGGGCCGCGTGAGCGCGGCGCCGCCCAACTGCACGTCGAGATCGTTCGGCGGCCCATATGCGCGGTCGGGGCTGTGACACGACGCGCACGACTGGCGGCCCGACGCGGACAGCGCCGGATCGAAGAACAGCGCCCGGCCGAGTTGCGCGACCGCGCTCAGCGGTTCGGCGCTCGGGCGATGCAGCGTGACCGGATGCGGATTCGCGCCCGTCAGGTTTTCGACGATCGCGCCGACCGCGTCCGGCGCATGCTCCGGAAACGCGAGCGCGAACGCAGCGGAGCCGAGCACGCCGAATGCGGCGAGCGACAGCGCGTGGCGCACGGCGCGCGCATTGCGGCGGCGCACGTGGGGCGAGCCGGCGGGAGGCGCGGCCGCCGCGCGCGCATCGGGCCGGGCGGGGCGGCAAGGCCGCGCGGCAGCGGCGGATCGGGCGGGCGACGCGGATTGCGCGGAAAGCGGTTCGGCCATGCTGGAACGTTCGGTCGTCATCGTGCAAACGAAAAATCCGGCGCGCGGCGCGCCGGAGCGACGGCCGGCCGACGCGCTGCGCGCCGGCCGGCCGCGTGTCGGGCGTCACGCGGCGGCACGCCGCGCGACACATCCGGACCGGTCACATCGAGGGCGCCGCCGCGACCTTCGTGCCGAGCGTCGGATCGAGGTACAGCGGCGCCGCGTTCACCGTGCCGGTGAAGTTGAACAGATCGCGCATGTCGCCTGCCGTCGCGTCGAACGAGCCGCCGCCGATCCGCTGGCCGCCGAGCCAGTTGTCCTCGATGAAGCGGACCACCGACGCCTGATCGATCAGCGTGTGGCTCACGTAGTTCTGCTTCGCCCACGGCGACACGACCACGAACGGAATCCGCGTGCCCGGGCCGCAGCGGCCGTTGACGGGCGCGCCGTTGATGCCCGTCGTCGCCGTGCCGGAGCCGCACGCGCCGTTGCCGTTCAGTTGATCGACCGCGTCGAACGACGCGCGCGTCGGGCTCGCGTACGCATGGTCGTACCAGCCGTCCGAGTCGTCGTAGGTGATGATCACCGCGGTGTTCTGCCAGTCGGGCTGCTGCTGCAGGAAGTTGATGACATTCGTCACGAACTGCTGCTCGTCGAGCGGATCGGAGTAGCCGGCGTGCGCATCCTGCGCGGCGGGCGCCTTCAGGAAGCTGACCGACGGGAAGTTGCCCGCCTTCACGGCCGCGAAGAAGTCGTCCGAATCGTACTGATGGTTCGCGGGCTCAGGCGTCTTGCCGTCCGTCTGCACGCTCGAGCCGATCGCCGCGGTGGAGCTCGGGCGCGTGTGCTGCGGGTTCGCCGTCGACGCGTAATACTGGAACCAGTTGTGGTGCGGGATGTAGTCGGTCGTCGCCGCGTTCACGGCGGTCGCGATCGTGCTGCGCTTGCAGCCTGTCGTGCCGTTCGCGTTCGTCGTCGACAGGTTGAAGCCGCCCATGAAGCCGCCCCACGTGATGTTGCGCGCGTTCAGCAGATCGCCGATGTTCTTGCCGGACATCATCGCCTGATCGGTCTGGCTCGAGCACATGTCGTAGCCGGGGTCGACGTCATTGATCATCGTGAGGCCGCCCTGGCCGTCGTTGATGTAGTACGACGTCTTCGCGAGCGTCGATGCGGCCTTCGACGTCTTCACGATCTGCATCCCGTTGGTCTGGCCGGCGATCACGTTGAGCGCGCCCGGCGTCGACGGGCCGTAGGTCGACGTATACGCGTTGTCGCTCATCGCGAAGCGCTGCGCGTAGTTCCACAGCGCCGTCACCGTGTTGCCGTCGAAGTAGCCCATCACCTGGCCCGTCGTGCCGAACGCGCCCGCGCCGCCGCTCGAGCCGTTGCCCGTGTATTTCGGGAAGAGATCGGCGAGGCCGTTGTCGTATGCCTGCTCTTCGGCCGTGTACGCGTGGTTCTGGTCGGCCGTCGCGGCCTGCGTGCGGTCGAGGCGGAACGGATTCGTCGCGCCCGTGCCGTTCGCCGGATTCGTCGCGTTCGGATTCGCGGTGAGCAGGAGGCCCGACAGGCCGTTGACCGACGGCGTGCCCGACGCCGCGCTGAACGCCGGCTCGCCCGGCGGGTTCGCGGCGCTCGGATAGGTGCCGAAGTAGTGGTCGAACGACACGTTCTCGCCGTAGATCACGACGAGGTGCTTGATCGGCGTCGCGGTTTGCAACGCGTTCTGCGACGTGACGGGCGCGGAGCTGTCGGTGCCGCCGCAGGCATGGAGGGCGATGGCCGATCCGGCGCACGCGGTGGCGATCAAGGCTCGACGAAACATCAGATGGGACTCCCAGGAAAGGCCGTTCGGATGACGCGAATCCGCGGCGGATCGCGCGGCGGGAACCGGTCGCGCGGGAAGCGCGGGCGTCGGGGACGCGCCGTGCGCCGGAAACGAAACGGCAGCATTGGACCAGTTTGGTATGAAGCTATGGAGGCGATGCGCCTTCGACGCAATTACAGGTTGATGTCGGCGGCGTTACGGATGGAAAGCGGATCGTAGGAGAGCGGGCCGCGTGTTGGATCGATCGATCGAGCGCGCGTGCGGGCGCGCCGCGTGGTTTCGCGTTGTGCGGCGTGCGAGTTGCGATGCGTGTCGGGTCGTGTCGCGTTGCGTTGCGCCGGCGAAAGCGCGGTGCGCATGTCGTGTGGGGCGGCGTGCGCGGCCGCGCGGCTTCGCCTCGCGCGATCGCGTGCGCCGCATCGCGCGCCGCGCGATGTACGCTGCGCGCGATCGCGTCACGGCAGCAACCGGTTCAGCCGCGCCCATTGCTCGAAGAGCGCGGGCCATGCGCGCACGGCGCTGCCGGGCTTGCCCATCCCCCAGCCGTGGCCGCCCGTCTGGAACGCGTGCAGCTCGACGCTCACCTGCGCTGCGCGCAGCGCGCTCGCCATCAGCAGGCTGTTGTCGATCGGCGCGATCGGATCGTCGAACGCGTGCGCGAGAAACGTCGGCGGCGTGCGCGGACTCACGTGCAGGTTCGCCGACAGCGCCTCGCTGTCCGCCTGTGCCGGATGCGCGCCGACGATGTGCAGGCGCGTGCGCGTGCGGTCGAACGGCGGCATCAGCGTCAGCACCGGATAGAGCAGCGCGGCGAGATCGGGGCGCGCGGATTCGCGATCGGCGTCGTCGACGCTCGCGTAGCGTCGTGCGTCGGGCTCGACGGCGGTCATCCCGGCGAGATGCCCGCCCGCGGAAAAGCCGACGATCGCGATCCGCGCGGGGTCGAAGCCGTCGCGCTTCGCGCGCGCGCGAATCACGCGCATCGCGCGCTGGCCGTCCTGCAGCGGCGCGAGCCGGGACCAGCCTTGCTCGGGAAGCCGGTAGACGAGCTCGAATGCGGTGACGCCCAGCGCCTTCAGCCACGTGCACATCGGCGTGCTCTCGTTGCCGAGCTCGACGTGGTCGTAGCCGCCGCCCGCGATCACGAGCGCCGCGCCGCCGGTGCCGCGCGCGGGGCGATAGACGTTGAGCCGCGGCCGCGCGACATGCGACACGCTGCCGTGCTTGCCGCTCCGCTCGCCGTCGCCCGCGCCCGTCGTCGCGATCGGGTCGGGTGCGGGGCCGGGCCACAGCGGAATCGTTTCGTCGGGAGCGGCGCGCGGCGCGTCGTCCGGCTGCGGCGACGGTGATGTCGGTGTTGGCGTCGCGCGCCCGGCGGCCTGCGCGTGCGCGCACGGCACGGCCGCGTCGAGCGCGCCGGCGAGCGCGGCGCCGAGCAGGCTGCGTCGGGTGAAGTCCATGTCGAAGGCTCCGGATCGGAATCAGAGGGCGACGCCGTTCGAGCGGCGTCGGCGTCGGGGGCGAATTGTCCGCGTGCGTCGCTACGCGCTGTCGCGTTCGACGAGCGTGAAGCCGACGTCGACGACGCGCCGCTCGTCGGCATCGCGCTCGATCCGCTCGATCAGGAGCGACGCGGCGAGCTTGCCGATGCCGGTGCCGTCGATGCGGATCGTCGTCAGCGCGGGCGTCGTGTCCTTCGCGAAGGTCTGGTCGCCGTAGCCGAGCACGCGCAGCCGTTGCGGCACCGCGATTCCGCGATGGCTCGCCTCCATCAGCACGCCGAGCGCGAGGACGTCGGCGCCGCAGAAGATCGCGTCGACGTCCGGCATGCGTTCGAGCAGCTCGCCGAGCGCGCGCCGGCCGTCGCCGAGCGACGCGGGCGATTCGGCGGCGATTACCGGGATTGCGGCCGCCGCGCCGAACGCGTCGACGAACGCTTGCGTGCGCACTTGCGCGCGCCGGTCGCTCGGCGTGACGACGGCGGGCCGGCGCGCGCCGCGCCGCTGCAAATAGCGCGCGGCGGCTTCGCCGACCTCGCGGTGCGAGAAGCCGACCAGCATGTCGAGCGGCGAGCGCGTCAGATCCCACGTCTCGACGACCGGAATGCCCGACGCGCGCAGCTTGCCGCGCGCGTGCTCCGAATGCGCGACGCCCGTCAGCACGATGCCGGCCGGGCGCCGGCCGATCACCGCGTCGATGAGCGCGTCCTCGCGCGAATCGTCGTAGCCGCTCTGGCCGATCAGCAACTGGTAGCCGGCCGCCGCGAGCTCGTTCGTCAGCGCGGCGACCGTCTCCTGGAACACGCTGCCCGCGATCGTCGGGATCAGCGCGACGATCAGCCGGCTGCGGTTCGACGCGAGCGAGCCGGCGACGAGATCGGGCGTGTAGCCCGTCTGACGGACCGCGGCGAGCACGCGCTCGCGCGTGTCGGCCGACACGAGCTCGGGCGTGTTCAGCGCGCGCGACACCGTGACTTTCGTGACGCCCACCAGCTTCGCGAGATCGTTCAGCGTCACGCGCCCGGTGTTCTTGCGTGCACGGCGGGCGGGCGGGCTCGGCGCGGCGGCGGGGGCGGGCTGGGGTTTCGTCACGGGCAAGGTGGTTCGATTCGGGTTATGGAGGGTAGCCATTATCGCAAAAGGCGGCTACGATCGCGGCTATGTTACCGGTTACATGAACCGGTAACATAGATCTGGAGAATCGCGGGGCGACGGGCGTTGGAGCGCGGCCGGCGTCGTCGGGGCATCGCGTGCATGTGCTCGCGTCGCTTCGCGGCGGCGCGGAAGGCGGGCGGGCCGAACCGTGCGCGTACCGCGACGTATGGACGAGCCGGTTGGACGGCGTGTGTTTTGCCCGATGCGGGAACGGAGCCGTCGGTCCGGGACGCAGGTTGCAGGCGGCTCGCTTGGAGGCGTGCCTCGAGGCCGCTCGCTTTGGGGCCGCTTTGGGGGCCGCTTCGAGGCGAGGTTGATCTGTCATGCGACGTCGCATCGGGATGCGGTGCGCGAGCGCCCACGGCAATGCCGATGCGCGCCGCCGACGTCGCGACCGGCCTCGACATCGAGGCCGAAATCGACGCCAAGGCCGATGCTGAAAGCCGAAGCCGAAGCCGAAGCCGAAGCCGAAGCCGAAGCCGAAGCCGAAGCCGAAGCCGAAGCCGAAGCCGAAGCCGAAGCCGAAGCCGCAACCCACGTCGGCGCGCCCCGCCGACAAAGAACGAAGGAGCAGGAATGTCGCAGCAACGCCCGGCAGGCGCCGGTCCCCTGATCCGGCTGCACGCGGCCGACAACGTGCTGATCGCGCGCGACGCGCTGTCGCTTGGCCAGACGCTCGCGCTCGACGGCGTCGCGGTGCGGATTCGCGCGCAGGTGCCGCCCGGCCACAAGGTCGCGGCCGCGCCGATCGCGCGCGGCGAGCCGATCCGCAAGTACGACGCGGTGATCGGCCGTGCGGCGCGCGACATCGCGCCGGGCGAGCACGTGCACACGCACAACGTCGAGCTCGTCGATTTCGCGCGCGATCCGGGCTTCGGCCTCGACGTGCAGCCCGTCGACTACGTGGCCGCCGCCGAGCGCGCGACGTTCGACGGCATCGTGCGCCCGGACGGGCGCGTCGCGACGCGCAACTTCATCGGCATCCTCGCGTCGGTGAACTGCTCGGCGACCGTAATCCGGCAGATCGCCGCGCGATTCACGCAAGAGCGGCTCGCCGCGTTCCCGAACGTCGACGGCGTCGTCGCGTTCGCGCAGACGAGCGGCTGCGGGATGTCGTCGCCGAGCGAGCATTTCGACGTGCTGCGCCGCACGCTCGCGGGCTATGCGCGCCATCCGAATCTCGCAGGGGGCCTGATCGTCGGACTTGGTTGCGAGCGCAACCAGGTCGCGGATCTGATCGCGTCGCAAGAGCTCGACACGGGCCGGCTGATGCGCACGCTCGTGATGCAGGAGACGGGCGGCACGCGCGCGACGATCGAAGCGGGCGTCGCCGCGATCGAAGCGATGCTGCCCGCCGCGAACGACGTCGTGCGGCGGCCGGTGCCGGCGAGCCATCTGAAGATCGGCCTCGAATGCGGCGGCTCCGACGGCTTTTCCGGCATCACCGCGAACCCCGCGCTCGGCGCGGCGATGGATCTGCTCGTGCGGCACGGCGGCACCGCGATCCTGTCGGAGACGCCCGAGATCCACGGCGTCGAATACATGCTGACGCGCCGCGCGGTGTCGCCGGAAGTCGGCCGCAAGCTGCTCGAGCGCCTCGCGTGGTGGGAACGCTACACGCGCGGCCACAACGGCCAGTTCAACGGCGTCGTCGGCCCCGGCAACCAGCAGGGCGGCCTTGCGAACATCTTCGAGAAATCGCTCGGCTCGGCGATGAAGGGCGGCACGACGCCGTTGCAGGCCGTCTACGAATACGCGGAGCCGATCGATCGCGCGGGCTTCGTGTTCATGGATTCGCCGGGCTACGACCCGGTGGCCGTCACCGGGCAGATCGCGAGCGGCGCGAACCTGATCTGCTTCACGACGGGCCGCGGCTCGATGTTCGGCTCGAAGCCCGCGCCGACGCTCAAGCTCGCGAGCAACACGCCGATGTTCGAGCGGCTCGGGGAGGACATGGACATCAACTGCGGGCGGATTCTCGACGGCGAGCGCACGGTCGAGGAGATGGGGCGCGAGATCTTCGAGCACATCCTGCGCGCGGCGTCCGGCGCGCGGACGAAGAGCGAATTGCTCGGGCTCGGCGATCACGAGTTCGTGCCTTGGCATCTCGGGATCGTCAGCTAGGCGGCGCGGCACGGCGAACGGTCGGTGCGGCGGCGAATCGGCAAGGCGACAAGGCGGCAAGGCGACCGAGCGGTCGAGCGGCAAATCGGCAAATCGGCAAATCGGCAAATCGGCAAATCGGCAAATCGGCAAATCGGCAAATCGGCAAATCGGCAAATCGGTAAATCGGTAAATCGGTAAATCGGTAAAGCGGTAAAGCGGTAAAGCGGTAAAGCGAATACGCGGCGAAGTACGCGAAGCATCAAGACAATCTCGGAGACACACCATGCAGCACACCCCGCAACGCGGCACGCGCTCGAACGTGCGCTGGATCGTCGCCGGCCTGATGTGGGCGGCGATCGCGATCAACTATATCGACCGCACCGTGCTGTCGGCCGCCGCGCCGCACATCCAGAAGGAATTCCATCTGGGCCCGGTCGAGATGGGCATCGTGATGTCGGCGTTCTTCTGGTCGTACGCGCTGCTGCAATTGCCGGCCGGCATGCTCGCCGATCGCTGCGGGCAGAAGAAGGTGCTCGGCTTCGCGGTGTTGTGGTGGTCGCTCGCGACCGCGGTGACGGGGCTGTCGAACGGCTTCAAGTCGCTTGTCGCGCTGCGCGTCGCGCTCGGCGTCGGCGAGGCGGGCGCGTACCCGAGCAACGCGGGCATCACCGCGCGCTGGTTTCCGAAGGCGGAGCGCGCGACGGTGGCCGCGATCTTCGACAGCGGCTCGAAGCTCGGCAGCGCGATCGCGCTGCCGCTGATCGCGTGGCTGATCGCGGCGTTCGACTGGCGCGTCACGTTCGCGGCGACGGGCGCGCTCGGCATCGTCTGGAGCGCGGCGTGGTTCGTCGTGTTCAAGGATTCTCCCGCGCGGCACAAGCGCGTGAACGCGGCCGAGCTCGCGCACATCCGCGGCGGGCAGCCTGCCGCGCGCACGGACGCCGGCGCGCCGCGCATGCCGTGGTATCGGCTGCTCGCGCACCGCAACGTCTGCGCGATGTGCATCGGCTTCTTCATGATCAACTACAACTCGTACTTCTTCATCACGTGGCTGCCGACCTATCTCGTCAAGGAGCGCGGGATGGGGCTGATGGAGATGGGCTTCATGGCGTCGCTGCCGCTGTTCGTGTCGATGTTCGTCGAGGTGCTCGCGGGCTGGGCGTCGGACCGCGTTCATGCGTCGGGCCGGCTGTCGCTGACCGCGACGCGCAAGCTGTTCCTCGTCGTCGGCCTCGTGATGGCGTCGAGCATCGGGCTCGCCGCGTTCGCTCAGTCGGCGGCGCTCGCGGTGTTTCTGCTGTGCGTGGCGAAATCGGGGATGACCGTCGCCGCGTCGCAGGTGTGGGCGCTGCCCGCGGACGTCGCGCCGGGCAACTCCGTGTCGATGGTGGCCGGATTGCAGAACATGGTGTCGAACCTCGGCGGCGTCGTCGGGCCGATCGTCACGGGCGCGATCGTCGGCGCAACCGGCTCGTTCATGCCCGCGCTCGTGTTTTCTGCCGCGCTGATCGGCGTCGCGATCGTCAATTACCTGTTCCTGCTCGGCAAGGTCGAGCCCATCGTTTTCAACCACAACGTTTCCGGACCGGCTCTTCATGAACGCAACAACGTCAACGCCCGCACTTAATCCCTTCAAGGCCGCGCTCGCCGGCAAGCGCCGGCAGATCGGCTTCTGGCTCGCGATGAGTGACCCGTATCTCGCCGAAGTGAGCGCGACGGCCGGTTTCGACTGGCTGCTGATCGACGGCGAGCACGCGCCGAACGACGTGCGCAGCATCCTCGCGCAGTTGCAGGCCGTCGCGCCGTATCGCGCGGAGCCGATCGTGCGCCCCGTGACGGGCGACCCCGCGCTCATCAAGCGCCTGCTCGACATCGGCGCGCGCACGCTGCTCGTGCCGATGGTCGACACTGCCGACGACGCGCGCGCGCTCGTCGCCGCGGTTCGCTATCCGCCGCGCGGGGTGCGCGGCGTGGGCAGCGCGGTCGGCCGCGCGTCGCGCTGGAGCGCGCGCACCGATTATCTCGACATCGCGGACGACGAGGCCTGCCTGCTCGTGCAGGCGGAGACCGTGACCGCGCTCGCGAACCTCGAAGCGATCTGCGAGGTCGACGGTGTCGACGGCGTGTTCATCGGCCCGGCCGATCTCGCGGCGTCGATGGGGCATCGCGGCGATCCCGCGCATCCGGACGTGCGGCGTGCGATCGAGGCGGCGATCCGGACGATCGTCGCTTCGGGGAAGGCGGCGGGCACGCTGACGTCGGAGCCGGCGCTCGCGCGACGCTATTTCGATCTCGGCTGCACGTTCGTCGCGGTCGGAGTCGACATCCTGATGTTTGCCGGCGGCGCGCGCAGGCTGGCGGGCGCGTTTCTCGGAGGCGCGGAGGGGTGAGGAGGACGATTGCTCGGAGCGTCTTGCGTTGCGCGTCGTGCATGGTGCAGCGTTCGACGCACGACGCACGACGCACGACGCGTTCCATGCGTCGCGCCTCTATCAGGCTGTTGAAATTGGATACGGTGTAAACGAGCGCTGTGGGCGGTGCGTTAGAGATATCGTGTTCATGATCTCGAAACGTTCTTTACCGAAGTCATGAGTTTGGCCGACAAGCAAGGGCTGCTCTCCAGAGAACACTTCTCGGTGGATGGCACGCTGATCCAGGCATGGGCCAGCCACAAGAGCTTCCGGCGCAAGGACGGTTCGGACGATCCGCCGGCCGGCGGTGGCCGCAATGTCGGCACCGACTGGAAGGGCAAGCGGCGCAGCAACGACACGCATGAATCGAGCACCGATCCGGATGCGCGCCTGTTCCGCAAGGGTAGGCAAAGCGGAGTCATCCTTTGTTATCAGGGGCACATCCTGATGAAGAACCGCTCGGGCTTAGTGGTCAGCGCCGTGGCCAGCCACGCCGACGGTTTCGGCGAACGCGTAAGTGCATTGCGCCTGCTCGACTGCGTGCCGGGTCGTCACGCCAAGACGCTCGGCGCCGACAAGGCTTACGACATGCGCGACTGCCGAGCGCGTAAGGTGACGCCACACGTCGCGCGCAACGACGCGCATCAAGGCGGCAGCGCGATCGACGGCCGCACCTCTCGGCACGTCGGCTATGGCATTAGCCAAGTGATTCGCAAGCGCATCGAAGAGCACTTCGGCTGGGGCAAGAGCGTCGACAGGATTCGACAGACCGCGTATCGCGGCATCACGCGAGTCGACCAGCACTTCAAGCTGACGATGCTGGCGAGCAACCTGACTCGAATGACTCGAATACTGGCAGCGGTGCCCAAGGGGCAATGCGATGAGCCGCCCAAGCGCAGCCGTTGCGCGGCAACGCGCCGGCCGGCCCGCTCGCAAGCGGGGCGTCCGGCACGATCCATCGGCAACTCAGCGGCCAATCGCATACGAAACCCTTTTAAACAGTGCCCCGATCGTCAAAACAAGGCGCTTTTCAACGCCCTCATAGAAGGGCCTGTTATGAACCTAGATGAATGAAGGCGATGATTTTGGGCAGCATTAGACAGGTGAAGGCGAGGAAATGGAATCCGGCCAGCGTGTGAGGCAAGCGTTTACCGTCGCGCGCGAGGCGTCGAAAGCGCGCAGCCCATGAGAAGCTGCGCTCGACCACCCAGCGTCTGGGCAGCAACACGAAACCGCGCTTGGCCTCGGTGTGCTTGAGCACCTCCAACTCAATGCCGTGGCTTTGTGCTGCCTGACGAGCCGCTTCGCCGGTATAGCCCTGATCCACGTACGCAAGCGCCACGCTCTGGCCGGTCAATTCTTGTACCGCATGGGCCAATTGCTCGACCTGTGTGCGATCCTGCTCATTGGCCGGTGTCACATGCAGTGCCAGCAACTGATCCGGAGTATCGACCGCCAGATGCACTTTCGAACTCTTGAGGCGCTTCGCGCGGTCGTAGCCGGTGCGCGAGCCGGATTCCGGTGTCGATTGCAATGTACGGCTGTCCAGGATCGTGGCACTGGGTTGCGCTTTGCGTCCATCGCACACGCGCAACGGTTCTCGCAGATCATGCACGTTCACCTCGAAACAGTCCGCTCGCATCCAGCGCTGCGTCTGTTGATAGACCGCTTCCCACGGGGGCAGGTCATTAGGCAACATGCGCCACGGCGCGCCGCTTCTGATCAGCCAGCGCAGCGCATTGAAGACCTCGCGAAGTTCGTGGCGGCGTTGTTCGCTGTCTTCTCGCACCAGCGCCAGATACGGCACAACGAACGACCATTCTTCGTCGCTGACATCGCTCGGATAAGGCTTGCGGGTTTTCATCCCGACATCTTGTCTTATCGGCGGCAAAGTTCATAACACCCTCTAGCCATTGGCGGATTTGACCAGTGGCATATTCAAAGTGAAACACAGGTGATGTTTGTTTTCATCGTGCCGGTTCTTATCGCGGCTGTTGGAGTCATCCTGATCGTAGTGGGCCCAATTAAACGATTCAGGGCGCGCGATTGAACCAGGCACGCGGCAATTGCCGCTTTACTTTGCGGCGCGAAAATCGGTGTGATTGGGTAACAGTGTTTGCGTCGACTTTGAATCAGGAGCAGGAATTTCCATGCGCGGCATCATTCGGGTCGGCGACGTACAATTTGTTGCACAACGGCAACGCTGTGACAAATGCGCTATTCCCCCTCCAACCCCTTGAAACCAGGCGGTTTTCGCTTGATCGCCGTTAGCATGGTTACTGAGCACCACTAGCGCTTATTGTGAACGCCAACAGCTGCCCGAATGCAGAATGACTAGCAACTAATACGACAGTTCGCCCCGACGCGTGGCGACCGTCATCGACACCAAGGAAGCAAGATGCCGACATTCCAGGTGATGTTGAAGATGGCACTCTACGTTTCGCTGGTCCTGGCCACGCCAGGGCCGACAAATACCCTGCTGCTGTCCTCAGGAATCAAGGTCGGCTTCCGGCAATCGTCGCCTCTCCTGGTTGCAGAGGCATCGGGCTATGGCATCGCGATATCACTGTGGGGTTTCTTCCTGGCGACATTCGCGGCCACACGGCCGTGGCTTTACGATGCGCTGAAGCTGGGGAGCTCGGCCTATATTTTCTATCTCGCCCTGCAGCTATGGAAAAGCCCACGCTTTGAAGACATCCAGTCGGGTACCATCGGCTTTCGCGACATGTTCGTCGCGACGACCATGAACCCGAAGGCGTTATTGTTCGCCACTGCGATCTTTCCCCCGCAGGCTTTCGTATTGGTTCCGTTCTATCTCTGCTCGATCGCGGTCTTCACGGCGCTCACCGTGACGATCGGTTCGATGTGGCTTACCATCGGCGGCGTCTTGACGGCGCGCCGATCTCTGGCCACACATACCGGAACGCTGCTTCGCGGTGCGTCGGTCGTGCTGTTGATGTTCGCGGGCACGCTGGTGTTTTCCGTACTCAACCGCTAGCAGGCTGTTGAAATTCTCTCGCGAGGACTACGGGTGAAAATTTCCGACCTCGTAAACGCTCTACAAGCCGCTCGCGCGACTTCGGGAAGAGGTGGACGACCCGCGAAAACCGTCTGCGATCCCCCTCAAAGTAGTTTTTCAACAGCCTGCTAGAGCCTGTTATGAACCTAGATGAATGAAGTCGATGATTTTGGGCAGCATTAGACAGGCAAAGGCGAGGAAATGGAATCCGGCCAGCGTGTGAGGCAAGCGTTCATCGTCGCGCGCGAGGCGTCGAAAGCGCGCAGCCCATTAGAAGCTGCGCTCGACCACTCAGCGTCTGGGCAGCAACACGAAACCGCGCTTGGCCTCGGTGTGCTTGAGCACCTCCAACTCAATGCCGTGGCTTTGTGCTGCCTGACGAGCCGCTTCGCCGGTATAGCCCTGATCCACGTACGCAAGCGCCACGCTCTGGCTGTCTTATCAGCGGCAAAGTTCATAACACCCTGCTAAACGCAGGGAGCAGGTCAAGACCACCTAAATTAGCAAAGATTGACATATTTGTTTCGAAAATGGTGTCGGCGTTATTTCTTTATTGTGAATTCAGATGTTCATTTCGCATTTTTATTCAATAAATTCATCGGCACGCACGCTATAAATGAAAAAGTGAATTTACTTTTTTGAAAAATAAAAATAGTTTTTTGGAAAAAATTCGTCGATATTTTTAAGGATTAAGTATTTCTCTGGATGAATTGAGGTTGATATGAAATTTTGCGAGGTGTGCCATCGTGAACACTGCTATGGTGTATCGGAGAGGTTACGTGCATGGTACGGCAAGCCTCGGGAAGCTGACGTTGTCCGAGCATCTCGATGCGCTAATGGAGATTGCCGCATCGGCAAGTCAATCTGTTGATGCGGCATCCCTTACGCGGTGCGCCGCCGATGCGATGAGCGCCTCGCATTGTTCGATTTCGCTTCTATTTGAACCGAGAGGGGAACAGCCTCAGATCAAACTCCGGGGATGCAGCCAAGGATGTCCGGATATTGCGTGGAGGGACGTCCTCCATGGCCCTGGAGAGGTGGCTGGCGCCCGCAAGGCAGCCTTGTCGGGGGGGGCCAGTCCGTCCGCCGCTGCGGACCGGTGCGCTGGACGGTGTGCTGTCGTCAGGCGATGGGGCGGTTGGAAGGTCTTTTCACGGAGCGTTGCCGAACTTCGCTGCGATTCACTATGCCTTCCCGGTGTCATTTGTCGTGATGAGCCAGACACGTTATGACGCGTTATCGGACGAGTTGCGAGTTCAGCTCGATAAGGCGGCACTATCCATTCAGGTTTTAAATCCCATGAGAAGAGTGTCATGAGCAACCCGATCAAGCATATCGTCATCGTGGGCGGCGGCACCGCGGGCTGGATGGCCGCCTCGTACCTCGTCCGGGCGCTCCAACAGCAGGCGAACATTACGCTCATCGAGTCTGCGGCGATCCCCCGGATCGGCGTGGGCGAGGCGACCATCCCGAGTTTGCAGAAGGTGTTCTTCGACTTCCTCGGGATACCTGAGCGGGAGTGGATGCCCCAGGTGAACGGCGCGTTCAAGGCCGCCATCAAGTTCGTGAACTGGAGGAAGTCTCCCGACCGCTCGCGCGGCGATCACTTCTACCATTTGTTCGGCAGCGTGCCGAACTGTGACGGCGTGCCGCTTACCCACTACTGGCTGCGCAAGCGCGAACAGGGCTTCCGGCAGCCGATGGAGTACGCCTGCTACCCGCAGCCCGGGGCGCTCGACGACAAGCTGGCGCCGTGCCTGCCCGACGGCACCCGCCAGATGTCCCACGCGTGGCACTTCGACGCGCACCTGGTGGCCGACTTCCTGAAGCGCTGGGCGATCGAACGCGGGGTGAAACAGATGGTCGACGAGGTCGTGGAGGTTCGCCTGAACGACCGCGGCTACATCTCCAGCCTGTCCACCAAGGAGGGGCGGACGCTGGAGGCGGACCTGTTCATCGACTGCTCCGGCATGCGGGGGCTCCTGATCAACCAGGCCCTGAAGGAGCCCTTCATCGACATGTCCGACTACCTGCTGTGCGACAGCGCGGTCGCCAGCGCCGTGCCCAACGCCGATGCGCGC
This sequence comes from Burkholderia savannae, assembly GCF_001524445.2. Lineage (NCBI taxonomy): Bacteria > Pseudomonadati > Pseudomonadota > Betaproteobacteria > Burkholderiales > Burkholderiaceae > Burkholderia > Burkholderia savannae. The sequence continues at coordinate 1,086,878 of NZ_CP013418.1, read as the reverse complement.
GTGGGGGTCGAGCCGTACACCTCCGCGATCGCCATGAATTCGGGGTGGACCTGGAAGATTCCGATGCTGGGCCGGTTCGGCAGCGGCTACGTCTTCTCGAGCAAGTTCACCTCGCGCGACCAGGCCACCGCCGATTTCCTCAACCTCTGGGGCCTCTCGGACAAGCAACCGCTCAACCAGATCAAGTTCCGGGTCGGGCGCAACGGGCGGGCGTGGGTCAACAACTGCGTCGCGATCGGGCTGTCGTCGTGCTTTCTGGAGCCCCTGGAATCGACGGGAATCTACTTCATCTACGCGGCGCTTTACCAGCTCGTGAAGCACTTCCCCGATACCTCGTTCGACCCGCGGTTGGCCGACGCATTCAACGCCGAGATCGTCCACATGTTCGACGACTGCCGGGATTTCGTCCAGGCGCACTATTTCACCACGTCGCGCGACGACACGCCGTTCTGGCTCGCGAACCGGCACGACCTGCGGCTCTCGGACGCCATCAAGGAGAAGGTTCAGCGCTACAAGGCGGGGCTGCCGCTGACCACCACGTCGTTCGACGATTCCACGTACTACGAAACGTTCGACTACGAATTCAAGAACTTCTGGTTGAACGGAAACTACTACTGCATCTTTGCCGGCTTGGGCATGCTGCCCGACCGGTCGCTGCCGCTCTTGCGGCACCGACCGGAGTCGATCGATAAGGCCGAGGCGATGTTCGCCCGCATCCGGCGCGAGGCCGAGCGTCTGCGGACGAGCCTGCCGACGAACTACGACTACCTGCGGTCGCTGCGTGAGGGCGACGCGGGGCGGTCTCGCAGCCAGCCCGGGCCGACGCTCGCGGCGCCGGAAATCCTGTAGTGGAGCGCACCCTGGACCGGGTATGCAAATTCGCGGCCACGCACGCCGCGGTGGCGGCCTGCGATTCGCTGCAGGCGCGCTCGCTCGTTCTGCAGCTGCCGGGCCTGAACCGTAAAAAGGATGTGCCCGGCATCGTTGGCCTGTTGCGCGAGTTCCTCCCGGCGCGTGGCGTGCCCTCCGGCTGGGGCTTCGTCGAGGCCGCCGCCGCGATGCGGGACATCGGGTTTTTCCTGGGGTCGCTCAAGCGGCACGGACACGAGCCCGCGGACGTGGTGCCCGGGCTCGAGCCGGTGCTGCTCGACTTGGCGCGCGCGACCGACCTGCCGCCGCGCGAGACGCTCCTGCATGTGACAGTCTGGAACCCCACGGCGGCCGACGCGCAGCGGAGCTACACCGGGCTGCGCGACGAAGCGCATCTGCTCGAGAGCGTGCGCATCTCGATGGCGGCCCTCGAGGCGGCCATCGCGGTGACCGTCGAGCTGTCCGACGTGCCCCTGCGGTCGCCCGCGTTCGCGCAAGGGTGCGACGAGCTAGCGGCCTACCTTCAGAAAATGGTCGAATCGATCGTTTACGCTTACCGCTTTATCTCGGTGCCGGTCTTCTACGACGAGCTCCGCCCCTTCTACGAACCGATTCGAGTCGGGGGCCAGAGCTACCTCGGCCCCGGTGCCGTGGAAATGCCCCTCTTCGTGCTGGAGCACGTGCTGTGGGGTTCGCAATCGGACCACCAAGGTTATCGAGAATTCAAAGAGACGTACCTGCCCTACGTGCTTCCCGCGTTCAGGGCGGTCTACGCCCGGTTCGCCGGGGGGCCAGCGCTCGTCGACCGCGCGCTCGGCGAGGCGCAAGCGGCCGGCGCGCGGGGCGAGCACGTCGGCGCCGGGCTGGCTGCCCTCGACCGGGTCTTCGAGGTCCTGCTGCGCTTCCGGGCGCCTCACCTCAAATTGGCGGAGCGGGCGTACGAAGTCGGGCGAAGCGGCCCCACGATCGGCAGCGGGGGGTACGCGCCCAGCATGCTCGGCGATCTACTCACGCTCACGCGTGCCGCGCGGTCCCGCCTTCGCGCCGCGCTCGACGAGCCCTGACACCTGACGCTTGACGCGTGCGGCCATGTGTTCCATCTCACAAGGAGAGTGTGCCCCCATGACTCAGAAGAGCCCCGCGAACGGGCGCGACAGCAACCACTTCGACGTGATCATCCTCGGCTCGGGCATGTCCGGCACCCAGATGGGGGCCATCCTGGCCAACCAACAGTTTCGCGTGCTGATCATCGAGGAGTCGTCGCACCCGCGGTTCACGATCGGCGAATCGTCGATCCCCGAAACGTCTCTCATGAACCGCATCATCGCCGATCGCTACGGCATTCCGGAGCTCGACCGCATCACGTCGTTCTACTCGACGCAGCGTTACGTCGCGTCGAGCACGGGCATCAAGCGCAACTTCGGCTTCGTGTTCCACAAGCCCGGCCAGGAGCACGACCCGAAGGAATTCACGCAGTGCGTGATTCCCGAGCTGCCGTGGGGTCCGGAGAGCCATTATTACCGGCAAGACGTTGACGCCTACCTGTTGCAGGCCGCCATCAAATACGGCTGCACGGTCCGCCAGAAGACGAACGTGACCGAATACCACGCCGACAAGGACGGCGTCGCGGTGACCACCGCCCAGGGCGAACGGTTCACCGGCCGGTACATGATCGACTGCGGAGGCCCCCGCGCGCCGCTCGCGACCAAGTTCAAGCTCCGTGAAGAGCCGTGTCGCTTCAAGACGCACTCGCGCAGCCTCTACACGCACATGCTCGGGGTCAAGCCGTTCGATGACATCTTCAAGGTCAAGGGGCAGCGCTGGCGCTGGCACGAGGGGACCTTGCACCACATGTTCGCGGGCGGCTGGCTCTGGGTGATTCCGTTCAACAACCACCCGCGGTCGACCAACAACCTGGTGAGCGTCGGCCTGCAGCTCGACCCGCGTATCTACCCGAAAACGGACATCTCCGCGCAGCAGGAATTCGACGAGTTCCTCGCGCGGTTCCCGAGCATCGGGGCGCAGTTCCGGGACGCCGTGCCGGTGCGCGACTGGGTCAAGACCGACCGCCTGCAATTCTCGTCGAGCGCCTGCGTCGGCGACCGCTACTGCCTGATGCTGCACGCGAACGGGTTCATTGACCCGCTCTTCTCCCGGGGGCTCGAGAACACCGCGGTGACCATCCACGCGCTCGCGGCGCGCCTCATCAAGGCGCTGCGCGACGACGACTTCTCCCCCGAGCGCTTCGAGTACATCGAGCGCCTGCAGCAGAAGCTTTTGGACCACAACGACGACTTCGTCAGCTGCTGCTACACGGCGTTCTCGGACTTCCGCCTGTGGGACGCGTTTCACAGGCTGTGGGCGGTCGGCACGATCCTCGGGCAGTTCCGGATCGTGCAAGCCCACGCGAGGTTCCGCGCATCGCGCGACGAGGGCGACCTCGATCACCTCGACAACAACCCCCCGTACCTCGGGTACCTGTGCGCGGACATGGAGGGGTACTACCAGTTGTTCAACGACGCCAAAGCCGAGGTCGAGGCCGTGAGCGCCGGGCGCAAACCGGCCGAGGAGGCCGCGGCACGGATTCACGCCCTCATCGACGAACGAGACTTCGCCAGGCCGATGTTCGGCTTCGGGTACTGCATCACCGGGGCCAAGCCGCAGCTCAACAACTCGAAGTACAGCCTACTGCCGGCGATGAAGCTGCTGCACTGGACGCAAACCAGCGCGCCGGCAGAGGTGAAAAAGTACTTCGACTACAACCCGATGTTCGCGCTGCTCAGGGCGTACATCACGACCCGCATCGGCCTCGCGCTGAAGTAGTCGGCCGACGACGACACGAAAACGATGAACGACGTTCAATTGGATCAAGCGGGCACCAAGGAACATGCCCCGGGGGCGTACGACGCGACCACGCGCGTGGCCGCGAGCTGGTACGTCGCGATGCGCTCGGACGACCTCAAGGACAAGCCGACGGAGTTGACGCTCTTCGGCCGTCCGTGCGTGGCGTGGCGCGGCGCGACCGGGCGGGCCGTGGTGATGGACCGCCACTGCTCGCACCTCGGCGCGAACCTGGCCGACGGGCGGGTCAAGGACGGGTGCATCCAGTGCCCGTTTCACCACTGGCGGTACGACGAGCACGGCCAGTGCGTTCACATCCCCGGCCACAGCCAGGCGGTGCGCCAGCTGGAGCCCGTCCCGCGCGGCGCGCGCCAGCCGACGTTGGTCACCGCTGAGCGATACGGCTATGTGTGGGTTTGGTACGGCTCCCCGCAGCCGCTGCACCCGCTGCCTGAAATCGCCGCGGCCGACGTCGACAACGGCGACTTCATGCACCTGCACATCGCGTTCGAGACGACGACTGCGGTCTTGCGGATCGTCGAGAACTTTTACGACGCGCAGCACGCGACCCCCGTGCACGCGCTCCCGATCTCGGCCTTCGAGCTCAAGATCTTCGACGATTGGCGCCAGTGGCCGGAGGCCGAGTCGCTGGCCCGGGCGGGCGCGTGGTTCGGTGCCGGGATTGACTTCACCGTGAACCGCTACTTCGGGCCCCTCGGCATGCTGTCGCGCGCGTTCGGCCTGAACATGTCGCAGATGAACTTGCACTTCGACGGCTACCCCGGCGGGTGCGTCATGACCGTCGCGCTGGACGGAGACGTCAAATACAAGCTGCTCCAGTGCGTGACGCCGGTGAGCGACGGCAAAAACGTCATGCACATGCTCATCTCGATCAAGAAGGTGGGCGGCGTCCTGCGCCGCGCGACCGACTTCGTGCTGTTCGGGTTGCAGACCAGACAGGCCGCGGGGTACGACGTCAAAATCTGGAACGGGATGAAGCCGGACGGCGGCGGCGCGTACAGCAGGTACGACAAGCTCGTGCTCAAGTACCGCGCGTTCTACCGGGGCTGGGTCGACCGCGTCGCCGAGACGACCGCTCGACCGCACCGCCGCGAGTGAGCGGCGATGCGTGAGTCGGCGGCTCTAGCAGGCTGTTGAAAAGCGCCTTGTTTTGACGATCGGGGCACTGTTTAAAAGGGTTTCGTATGCGATTGGCCGCTGAGTTGCCGATGGATCGTGCCGGATGCCCCGCTTGCGAGCGGGCCGGCCGGCGCGTTGCCGCGCAACGGCTGCGCTTGGGCGGCTCATCGCATTGCCCCTTGGGCACCGCTGCCAGTATTCGAGCCATTCGAGTCAGGTTGCTCGCCAGCATCGTCTGCTTGAAGTGCTGGTCGACTCGCTTGATGCCGCGATACGCGGTCTGTCGAATCCTGTCGACGCTCTTGCCCCAGCCGAAGTGCTCTTCGATGCGCTTGCGAATCACTTGGCTAATGCCATAACCGACGTGCCGAGAGGTGCGGCCGTCGATCGCGCTGCCGCCTTGATGCGCGTCGTTGCGCGCGACGTGTGGCGTCACCTTACGCGCTCGGCAGTCGCGCATGTCGTAAGCCTTGTCGGCGCCGAGCGTCTTGGCGTGACGACCCGGCACGCAGTCGAGCAGGCGCAATGCACTTGCGCGTTCGCCGAAACCGTCGGCGTGGCTGACCACGGCGCTGACCACTAAGCCCGAGCGGTTCTTCATCAGGATGTGCCCCTGATAACAAAGGATGACTCCGCTTTGCCTACCCTTGCGGAACAGGCGCGCATCCGGATCGGTGCTCGATTCATGCGTGTCGTTGCTGCGCCGCTTGCCCTTCCAGTCGGTGCCGACATTGCGGCCACCGCCGGCCGGCGGATCGTCCGAACCGTCCTTGCGCCGGAAGCTCTTGTGGCTGGCCCATGCCTGGATCAGCGTGCCATCCACCGAGAAGTGTTCTCTGGAGAGCAGCCCTTGCTTGTCGGCCAAACTCATGACTTCGGTAAAGAACGTTTCGAGATCATGAACACGATATCTCTAACGCACCGCCCACAGCGCTCGTTTACACCGTATCCAATTTCAACAGCCTGATAGAGCCGAGTGCGTGCGCGGAATTTCGTGTGGGCCGCAGTCGCGCGCGACATGAAGTCTTGCGGCGAAGGTGCGTCAAAAGACGAATCGCGGACAAGGTGAGGTGTCGCGCCGCGCACGTGAAGAACCGCGCGTCGCCGCACGATTCGCGAATCCGCGACATGCGCAGCGGATCGCCGATCCTTTGCGCGACCGTGCAACGAACGAGCGCCGATTCGTTCGGCCACTCCCGCTTGTCGAGCACGTGCACCCGGCAGATCCGAACGGTCTTCGCACGGATAACGCCACGCGCTTGCCGCCCCGGCGGCGTTCACGGCGGATCGCCGATCCGATGCGCGACCGCGTAGCGAACGAGCGCCGATTCGTTCGGCAGCTCCAGCTTGTCGAGCACGTGCGCCTTGTAGATCCGGACGGTCTTCGCGCTGATCCCGAGCGCCTGCGCGATCTCGACGGGCGTGTCGCCGGACGCGAGATGGCGGAACACTTCGAATTCGCGTTTCGACAAGCGCTCGTGCGGCGGCGCGCCCGACGGCGAATGCAGGTTCCCCGCGAGTTGCTCGGCGACGCGCATGCTCACGTACACGCCGCCCGACGCGATCTTGTGAAGCGCGGCGATCAGCTCGTCGCAGCCGCTTTGCTTCGTCAGATAGCCCGACGCGCCCGCCTGAAACACGTCGGCCGCGTGCCGCTGGTTGGCGCGCGCGGTCATCACCAGAATGCGTATCGACGGCGCGGCCTGACGAATGCGACGCATCAGGTCGACGCATTCCCGGCCGAGCGTGTCTTGATCGAGCAGCGCGACGTCGGCGCGGCCTTGTTTGACGAGCTCGAACGCGGACGCCGCGTCGCCCGCTTCCCCGTCGATCGCGAAATCGCCCGATTTTTCGAGAATATGTCGCAAGCCGTCGCGCAGCACGGCGTGACGGTCCACCACCAACAGCCTGATCATCGGCGAAGCCTCGTAGCGCGAACCTGTTTATGGCCTTCGTGTCCCGGTGGTCGACGGGCACGCCGCCGTGCGTCGCGACGGCGCGCGAACGCATGCGGCGATCCGGCCGAACTCCGGACGCTTGTTCCCCGGACCGTTGCGTCGCGCCGGGCGGCGATCGGCGATCGCCGGGCCCGGTCACGCGCGTCGCGACTGGTCGCCACGGCTTGAAAGAATCGAGGCCGCCGCTTCGCGCAAGCCGCGCGGCGGCGACGATGCCCGGCCGCGCGCGCGATGCGACGCACGCCGCTCGGGGTGTTGTTCACGTCATCGGGATCGTCGCCCGCCGGGCGGCGGACGCGTGGCCGTCGCGAGCGCCACGTTTCAATCTTATGCCGGCATGCTTACGCATTCCTGATCGTTGCGCACGCAATCGCATCGGTGAAATCGCGGATGACGTTACGCCGCGCGGCTTTGCGGTTTGGTCATACCGTACGACGACTGGGCGCGTGCGCGACGGAGGTTCGAGCGCCGGCCGTTTCCGATTCGATGCGATCGGCCTCGGGCGAAGAAGCGCGCGATGCGCATTCGATGGCGATCCTCGCGAGCCGCTGCGCGGCGCATCGTTTGCCGAGCGCAGGCGACCCGGCGATCCGATTGCGCGCACCGCGTGCGAGCGAACGACGGTCGACACGTTTCGGGCCGCCCGAAAACGAATCGCTAATGAAGCGCTTACGCCCGATCCGATCGCGGCGGCCCCCGGCGAAAGGCGTCACGGGCTCGCGTGTCTTCCTGGCGCAGGATGCGACACGTGCGCGCACGCGAGCCCGGGTCGGAACGGGGAAAACGTTTTCGAAACGCTCGCGTTTCGCATCGGCGCATCCGCGCGAATTGCCGAACCGCGGCGCATCTTCGCGCGCTCGGCGATCGAATCCGCAGTGGAATCGGAAAATTCCTACAGCCCGGCGCGCGGACGCTGTGTGCTTATCTCGTAATTGCCGATTTTCTTTCGCCGTCTCGACTTGCACAGTGCGATGGAACGCAGTTTCGATCGCGGACGAAGCGAGAGCGGAGCGGCCGAGGCGGGCCGACGTCGCTCGATGCCGGAGACATGACCATGTTGACGCCCCATGAATTCTCAACGCTGTTGTGCATTGCGCGTTCGCCCCAGGACGTCGACGAGGCGGACCCGGAATTCGTTTCTCTCGTCGAAATGGGCCTCGCGATGACGGCGGTCCGAGGGCAGCCGATCGTGCCGGGTTCGCTGCTGACGTCGCGCGGCCGCGAATTGCTCGAGCGGATCGTGTGCGTGAAGGCGGCGGCCGTGCAGAGGGTTTGAGCGGGGCCGTTCGATTCCGGCGCATGCGACGTAGACGCATGGCCGGATGACGGTTGCAGCGCACGACGGCGGCGCCGGCCGATCGACGAACGTTGCCGTTGTCGACGGGCGCAAAGCGCTGCGGCGCGATTTCGTGCGCGATCTCTCGCGCGATGCCGTGCATTCGCGTTCGCGTCGCTCGTTGACGCAACTCAAGTCCGTTCGCCGCGCGAAGGCGCACGCTGATCATCGGCGCAGCGCGCGTTTGGCCGTGTGAAGAACGGCCCGCGCGCGGTGCGATTCGCGCGGCGCGCGACGCCAGGCCATGCGGCATCGGGCGAACGAAGCGAGCCGACACGCGCCGCGCGATGCGCGCGCCGTCTGCGATCATTGAACGGGCGACAAGCATGGAACACCCGCACCGCCTCTCCGACAACGCGGCGCGTCTGCTCGCGTTGATCGACGCATTGCTCGCCGAGCTGTACGGCGAGCGCAACGGTCATCGTCGCGCGACGCTCGACGCGCAGTTCGAGCGCGATCTCGGCTTCGACAGCCTGACGCGCGCGGAGCTGTTCGACCGGATCGAGCGCGCGTTCGGCGTGCGCTTGCCCGTCGACGTGTTTGCGTCCGCGGCGACGCCCGCCGACGTCGCGCGCGCGCTCGCCGACGCGCACGCGCAACCGCAAGCCGCGCCGGAAGAGGACGCGCCGCCGACGCCGGCCGCCGACGCCGCCGCATGGCCCGTCGAAGCCGATACGCTGATCGACGTGTTGCGCTGGCACGCCGAGCGACATCCCGATCGCGTCCACCTGCGGCTGCTCGAAGACGGCCTGAGCGCGACGCCGCTCACCTACGGCGAACTGCACCGGCGCGCGTCGGATCTGGCGAGCGGCTTGCGCGAGCGCGGCATCGATCCGGGCGACACGGTCGCGCTGATGTTGCCGACGGGGCTCGACTATTTCGTCGCGTTCGCCGCGATCCTGTATTGCGGCGCGATTCCGGTGCCGATCTATCCGCCCGCGAGTCTCGCGCAGCTCGACGAGCACGTCGTGCGTCACGTGCCGATTCTCGAGAATGCGCAGATCAAGGCGTTGATTGCGTTTCGCCAGGCCGTCTCGGTCGCGCAGCTTCTGAAGCTTCGCGTGAGCACGCTGCAGCACGTGTTCACGCCCGGGCAGATCGAAGGCCGCGAGCGGCTGCCGCCGTTTCGCGCGGCAGCGAGCGATATCGCGCTGCTTCAGTACACGTCGGGCAGCACCGGCACGCCGAAGGGCGTGATGCTCAGTCATGCGAATCTGCTTGCGAACATCCGCGCGATGGGCGAGCGGATGCGGGTCGACGCGACCGACGTGCTCGTGAGCTGGCTGCCGCTCTATCACGACATGGGGTTGATCGGCGCGTGGCTCGCGCCGCTTTATTTCGGCATCCCGGCGATCGTGATGTCGCCCGTCGCGTTCCTCGCGCGCCCGGCGCTCTGGCTGCGCGCGATCTCGCGATATCGCGGCACGATCACCGCCGCGCCGAACTTCGCTTACGAGCGTTGCGCGCGTCATCTCGCCGCGCTCGAGCCGACCGAATTCGATCTGTCGTCGCTGCGCTTCGCGTGCTGCGGGGCCGAGCCCGTCCACGCCGACACGCTGCGTGCGTTCGCCGCGCGCTTCGCGTCGTGCGGCTTCGACGCGCGCGCGCTGACGCCCGTCTACGGTCTCGCGGAAAACACGCTCGGATTGACGTTTCCGCCTCCCGCGCGCGGGCTGCGCGTCGATCGGATCGCGCGCGAGCCGCTCAACGCGGGCGGCCGCGCGGTGCCCGAGTCGGGCGGCGCGAACGCGCTCGACGTGCCGAGCTGCGGCTATCCGCTCGACGGCACCGAGCTGCGGATCGTCGACGACGACGAGCGCGAGCTTGCGCAGCGGCAGGTCGGGCGCATCGAGTTTCGCGGCACGTCGGCGACGCGCGGCTACTATCGCAATCCCGCGCAGACCGCGCGCCTGTTCCGCGACGCATGGCGCGATACCGGCGATCTCGGCTATGTCGCCGACGGCGAACTGTACGTCACCGGGCGCGTGAAGGACATGATCATTCGCGGCGGCCGGCATTTCTTCCCGTACGAACTCGAAGAGGCGATCGAGCGGCTGCCGGGCGTCGTGACGGGCGGCGTCGCGGTGTGCGGCGGCGCCGATCCCGTCAGCGGCACCGAGCGCGTCGTGATTCTCGTGGAAAGCGAAGCGACCGATGACGCCGCGTGCGAGCGGCTGCGAACGAGCGTCAACGACGTGACGGCCGCGCTCTGGGGCGCGCCCGCCGAGCAGGTGAGCATCGTCGCGCCGCACGGCATCCTGAAGACGCCGAGCGGCAAGATCCGCCATGCCGCGACGCTCGCGCAGTTCGAGCGCCACGCCGGACGGCTGCCGCAAGCGAGCGCGTCGTGGCGGCAGCTCGCCGATCTGGCGGCGGGCAGCGTCGCGCCGTTCTGCGGGCGCGCGTGGCGGCGCGCGGCGCGGGCGCTTCGCGGGCTGTACTGCTGGTGGCTCGTCGCGCTGCTCGCGCCCGCGCTATGGGCGCTCGTCGCGTATCGGAAGGATCTTCAGGACAACTGGCAGCTCGCGGCGTATGCGTGCCGCACGTTCCTGCGTTTCGCCGACGTGCGCACGAACCTGATCGCCGATCCCGACGCGCTTGCGGCCGGGCCGTCGATCGTCGTCGCGAATCATACGAGCTACCTGGATGTCGTCGCGTTGCTCGCGCTGCTGCCGTATCCGGCGCACTTCGTCGCGAAGCGCGAGCTCGCGGCGCGGCCGTTCGTCGGGCGCTTCCTGCGCGCGCTCGGCACGCGCTTCGTCGAGCGGCGCGAGTACGGCCGCAGCGTCGAGGACGAAGCGCGGCTCGTCGCGCAGGCGGCCGCCGACGAAACGCTGCTGTTCTTCCCGGAGGGCACGTTCACGCGCGCGGCGGGGCTCGCCGCGTTCCGCCTCGGCGCGTTTCGCGCGGCGTGCGCCGCGCGGCGGCCGGTGGTGCCCGTCGTCGTGAGCGGCGCGCGCGCCGTGTTGCGCGACGGCGAATGGGCGCCGCGCCGCGGCGAGATCACCGTGACGATGCTCGCGCCGATCCTGCCGGACGGCGAGGACTTCGGCGCGATGGCGCGGCTTCGCGATCGCGCGCGCGGGGCGATTCTCGCGCACTGCGGCGAGCCCGACTTGCGCGACGACCGCGCTCAGCGCGCGGCGTTCGCGTCCGTCGCGTAATACGCGCGGCATTGCGCTTCGCGTCCGCGCACCACGCGCTTGCCGATCAGCGCGCCGTGCGTCTCGGTGACGACGGTGCGCTGATGCTCGTCGTGATCGCTGTCGTAAAAGTACAGGATCACCCAGTCCGCGGTGCGGCCGAGTTCGTGCGCGCGGCCGGTGTTCGAATAGAGCGCGGTGAAGTGCCAGTCGTCGCGCGTCGCGTGCAGCACGGGCAGCCACGCTTCTTGACGCGGGTTCAGCCGTTTCGGCGCGATCTTCGGCAGCGCGCCGGCCGCGGCCTTCTCGCGATAGAGCCGGTCGACATCGAGCAGCACGGAGACGGAAGGCTCCAGTGCGGGCGTCGCGCGGCGCACGAGCGCCTGCCGGCCGCGCCGGCGGCTCAGCAGACTCTCGAGCGCCGCGCGGATGCCCGCGATCCGCCGCGGGCCGAGCCCTTCGACGGTCGCGAGGCGGCCGTCGCGCACGGCGAGCTCGAGATCCTCGAGTGTGTCGATGTGGAGCGCCTCGTGGATGCGCTCGGCGAGCGCGCGGCCGACGCCCGGCACCATCTGGAACGACAGCGTCGGACTGGCCGAGCCGCGCAGGCGGTCGAGCTGGCGCCAGCGGTCGGTGATCAGCATCTCGGCGATCGCGCGCGCGATGCCGAGGCCGATGTGGGGCAGGGCGTCGAGCGCGTCGATGCCGCCCGCGTCGAACAGCTCGCGGACGTCGCGATCGAGGCTCGCGACCGTCTCGGCGGCCGACCGGTACGCGCCGGCCCGATACGGATTGGCGCCCTGCGTTTCGAGGAGCTCCGCCGCCTCGAGCAGTCGGTCCGCGATGTGCCGGTTGTCCGTCGCGGCGGTGGGTGGGGCAGTCTGCATCGTTCGAAGGCGGTGGGTTGCGCGGCGGGGCCGGGCCCGCATCGGCGGGCGGCGCGAGCGTTCGTCGCGCGGCCCGATCGAGCGGCATGGTTTCGGCGCGCGCGGCGTGCCGCGTGCGCCGAGCGGTCCGACGAAAGCGCGGGGAGCGCGGTCGGGGCGCAGGCGGCGGGGCGAATCAGGCGGCGCCGTGCCTGTGCCCGCGCGCGTACCTGCACGCGTATCGCTTCACGCCGCGATCGGTCGGCTCTCCAGAAAATTCTCACGGAACGAATGCTCGGGAAATTGACGCGCGTCAATGGTGTGTGATCCGAGCGCGCACGGCATGCGGCGCGAGGTTGGAAGGATTCGTGGCGCGTGTCGTCGCGCGATGCGACGCACGCACGATGGAAGCGATTCCGCGGCGCGACGCCGCGCGCCGTTTGCGGATACACGTGTTCGCCGCGCTTGGCGGCGGCCGGAACGGCGGAGACCATCGTGGATGGCCGACGACGTGCGCGGCCGCTGGTAAGATACCGCCCGATCCTGTCCCACCGCCGAGAGCCCGCCGCCCGATGAAGCCCGCCGTCAAGCGTTCGACGAAGCCAGCCGACGCCGCTCGCGCCGCGGCGAAAGCGCGCGCGCCGCAGCGGCTCACGTACGTCATCGGCAATCTCGACCGGCTGCTCCGCCGCCACATGACCGATGCGCTCGCGCCGCTCGGCATCACGCTCGCGCAGTACACGGCGCTGTCGGTGCTCGAGGCGCGCGGTCCGTCGTCGAATGCGAAGGTCGCCGAGCGCTCGTTCATCACGCCGCAGTCGGCGAACGAGGTGATGAGCGCGATGGCGGGCCGCGGCTGGATCATGCGCGAAGCCGATCCGAATCACGGGCGCGTGATCCTGCTGCGCGTCACGCCCGGCGGCGTCGCGATGCTGCGCGAATGCGAAGCCGCGCTGCGGCCGCTCGAAAGCCGGATGCTCGACGGCGTGCCGCACGCCGACGCCGAAGCGGCGCAGCGCTGGCTCGAGATTTTCGTGCGCAATCTGCGCGGCTGATTCGCGTCGCGCGCTTTCGTTGGCCGAATCGAGTTGCTTCGACGGCCGGAACTGTCTTGCCGCCGCGCCGCGTCGAGTTGCGTCGGGCCCCGCCGCATCGGCGAGGTTTTCCGCTGTTGGTCACGAGCTGCCGTCGCGCGCCGCTGAAGCGCGCGTCCCGGCGCTGCCGCGGCATCGTTGCGCGGCGCGACAGCGCATCGAGCGCCGATCTTCCGCTGAAAAAATCATTCAGAATCATTGCGTTGCGAGCGAGCGACTTCCCGTGCATGCAATGTCTTGTTAATTTCATACAAATCACCGAATTATTTCTTGCGATTGACCTATCGAATCTCACAAAATGGCTGCCGTCGGCCCTTTCGGGGGCGCGTCCGGTGACGGATCGGCCGCCCCCGGCCGCCGCGTTTTCTCACCATCCGCGAATCGAACCGCAGCCAAGGTAGATCCATGTCCCGTCCCGTTTTCGAGGCCGTACGATTGGACGACGTCGTATTGCAGCCGTCCCCCATCAACCCGGCCTGGGTTCTCGAAGGCAATCCCGTCGCGCGCAGCGGCCAGTGGTCGTGCAGCCCCGACTCGACGACGTCGATGTGGGTTTGGGATTGCACCGCCGGGCGCTTCAACTGGCACTTCGACTGCGACGAAACCATTCACGTGATCGAAGGCGAAGTGATCGTCACCTCGGAAGGCCAGGCGCCGCGCACGCTGCGCGCCGGCGACGCCGCGCTGTTCCACGCCGGCAGCCGCGCCGAGTGGCACGTGCCGCAGTACGTGCGCAAGCATGCGATCCTGCGCCCGCATATCCCGAAGCCGGTGCTGTTCGTGCACAAGGTCGTCCGCAGGTTGAGCAGCACGCTGCGGTGACGCTTGCGCGGCGGGCGGGCGCGCAGCGGCGCGCGGCTTGCGCTGCCTACTTCGCGCGCTTGGCCTTCGCTTTTTGGCCGGCCGCATTGAGCGCGATCGCGGCGCGCACGAGCGCCTTGAACGCGTCGGCGTCGGGCGCCTCGCCTTCGTGGATGTCGATCGCGCGCCGGACGTTGCCGTCGAGGCTCGAGTTGAAGAGCCCGGCCGGGTCCTCCAGCGACGCGCCCTTCGCGAAGGTCAGCTTCACGATCGACTTGTACGATTCGCCGGTGCAGATGATCCCGTCGCGCGACCAGACGGGCGTGCCCATCCACTTCCATTCCTCGGCGACGTCCGGGGCGGCGTCGCGGATCAGCTCGCGCACCCGGCTCAAGGCGTCGCCGCGCCAGTCGCCGAGCTCGGCGATCCGTTTGTCGATCAGCTCGGAAGCCGACGGGCTTTCCGTCGAATCGGTCTTCTTCATGTTCTCCTCCTGAAGACGTCGGGACTCTTCGGCGTTCGGCGCGATTTTGCGTTGCGGTCGCGGCGTTGGGCGCCTTCGTCTCGCTGCCGCGGCATGTTCGGCCGACGCGCTCTCATGGTCATCGGCGCTGTCGCCGCCCGGACGGCGGCGTCGGCGAATGCGGCTCGGCGGTCGACGGCGCGTCCGTCACGATACGCGATCCTCGGCACGGCCGCGCGACATTCGTTTATCGGGCGCGAAGCGCGCCGGGTTTCGTCGACAGGGCGTGCGGGGGGCGGTGTGACGCCGTTGCTGGCGCGATCATCGAAAAATGGGCGGGCAATTGCCGACAGATCGTCGCGAAATGGCCGCGAAATGGCCGCGAAATGGGTGGAAGGCGGCCGCGATACGGTTTCCTCGCCCGTCGAACGAGGCGCGCGGCCCAACGCGGCCCAACGCGGGCGAACGGACAGCTTCGCCATCGCGCGATAAGCGGAAGGACTGATTGCGCACGCGCTTCTGCACGCGTGAATCACGCGGGCCGAATCAGAAAAGACCGCGTGCACCACGGCGATCGTCGCAAGTCGCTCGTCGCGGTTGCGCATTCGATGTCCGGCGATCTCGATTCCACCGCCCGCTTGAGCCGCGAACACTGCAGACGGCGGCGCGCGAACTGCCGCTGAAGCGTGCGGCGGCGACGCGTGCAGCGCCGCTGCGCCTTGTCGTGGCTGCGCTGCGCTCGCATGGTGGCCGACGGCTCTCATAGAGGTGGCCTCACTCGTTCGGACAGTTTTCTGAGATTTTTAAGTGGAACGTCCGAGGCAATCATGCTGCCGATTTGATCGCAGGCAGCGTCGCGAAGTATGCCTCATCCGGCGTCCGATCCGCCAGGCTCGAATGGGGCCGTTTTCGGTTGTACAGCTCGATGTAGTCGCCGATGGAGCGCCGGGCATGGCTGACCGACTCGTAAGCTCGCAGGTAAACCTCTTCGTACTTGACGCTGCGCCACACGCGTTCGACGAACACGTTGTCGCGCCAGGCCCCTTTACCGTCCATCGACAGCCGCACGCCTCGACCCAGTACGGCCTCGGTGAACGCGCCCGCCGTGAACTGGCTGCCCTGATCGGTGTTCACAATGTCCGGCAGCCCGTAGCGCGCGAACGCTTCCTCGAGCGCCTCGACGGCGTGCACTGCTTCCAGCGTGATCGCCACCCGGTGCGAGAGCACCTTGCGACTTGACCAATCCACTACTGCCGTCAGGTACACGAAGCCTCGCGCCATCGGAATGTATGTCGTGTCCAGTGCCCACGCCTGATTGGCCCGGGCGATTTTCATGCCGCGCAGCAGGTACGGCCAGATCTTGTGCTGCGCATTGCGTCGGCTCGTGTTCGGCTTGCAGTACAGCGCTTCCACGCCCATGCGTTTCATCAGCGTGCGCACGCGGCGGCGGCCGACCTCATAGCCTTCCCGGCGCAACAGACGCGCCAGCATCCGCGCTCCGGCAAACGGAAACTCCATGTGCAGTTCGTCGATCCGCCGCATCAGCAACTGGTCCGCCTCGCTCACTGGCTGCGCCCGGTAATACGCGCTCGATCTCGCGATGCCAACCAGTCGCGTCTGTCGCGAAACCGGCAGCGCATGCGTACGGTCAATCATCGCTTTGCGCTCAGCAGTCCGGCTTTGCCGAGCGCTCCTGACAAAAAATCGTTCTCCAGCGTCAACTGTCCGATTTTCGCGTGCAGCGTTTTCACGTCCACCGGCGGCTCGTTCGACGGTGGAGCGGCCGCGCCGAACACATCCGCCGCACGCTCCTGCAGTTGCCGCTTCCACTCCGTGATCTGGTTCGGGTGCACATCGAACTGCTGCGCCAGTTCGGCCAGCGTGCGCTCGCCCTTGACCGCCGCCAGGGCCACTTTCGCTTTGAACGCCGCTGAGTGCGTCCGTCGGGTTCTCTTCGTCATCTTTCCGGTTCCTTTGCCTGCATTATCGCTGGCTCAGGCCCCGGGCATTCCACTTACCCGACTGTCCGAATTTGCGCGGCCACCTCTCATCCAGAACCTCGCCTCGGCGCGTTGGGGCGGGTTGGGCTAGCGAATCGCTGCGAAACCAGTAGCCATGCAGGCTGCCATCATCTCGCGAGCCCAAGGGCTGAGTTTTTGCGAAGGTCGGAAAGTCTGGCGATGATTTGAAGTCGCCGCGAAGGACGGAGCGTGCCAGTTCCTCGAGCACAACTCTGCTGTCCACGCCACACGGGGGTGGAAAGCCGTCCTTCGGGCAGTACCAGAGTTCCACGCGCTCGATGTCTGACGCGCCGGCTCTGCGCGCTTGCCAATTTGAAAAAATGGAATGTCCAACCCGAGGAAGCGGTCATCGACCGATTGGCGCGTGTTGCCCTGCGCTCAGAGTCAGGTTCGGGTGCGCTCTGTTACTCGTCTTTCAGAAACACAAGCTCACACACCATGACGATGTGTATAGGCTATCGATTCCGGGGGGGATGTCCATGCCGGCTTATGTGCGGGTGAGAACCTGTCACCTCAGACCACTGCGTTGAAAATAATGGTCCGTAGCACTGCCGGCTCTCAGGGCATCTTCGCTTTGTTCGAAGAGCAACTCCGACCATAACCTTCCGTCTCGCGTTAGCGCTAGCTTCCCCGAGTGTCGCTCATGTTCAAAGCGCATGAGCGTGCAAATACTTTGGTGCCGACGGCGAGACTCGAACTCGCACAGCTTTCGCCACTACCCCCTCAAGATAGCGTGTCTACCAATTTCACCACGTCGGCATTTCAATGCAACCGGGATGCACTAGGTCCCGTATCGCGACAGCCTTGCCAGCCAGGACTTAGGCACGGCATTGTATTGTGCACCAAGGGCATGTTGAGATAAGAACCCGCACGCCTCTCGGCGCAACCCCTCAAGATAGTGCGTCTACCAATTCCGCCACCTGGGCAAGGGGCGCAATTGTAGCGGCTAAATGAATTCTTGTGAACTGTCTCGCAGCGGGAAAGCGGGAAAGCGGGAAAGCGGGAAAGCGAGACGATGCGACCTGGCCATGCGTTCCGCAGCGGCGACGCGATTGTCTTTGCGTTGGCGACGTCGGGCGGAATGGCGGCATGGGCCGGAATTCGGGCCGCCGTCCGATCCACCGTCCATCTTTCGTCTTTCACCTTGTTCCGGTATTCATGAAGCCGGCAGGGAGCGCGTAATTCGACTCGCGTGTCCAGCCGGGCAACTTGCTCCCGCCGCTTCGATTCGTCGTGAAGTGTTCCGCCGCGCGAGCGCGGTCGCGCGATCCGAGCGGCTCCTTGTCGCGACGTTCATGATGGGGCGGCTTCGGAGCGCAAGCTGCTGTTCTTGCGATGCACCGATGTCGGTCGCGGCGTAGCGCTCGGGTCGGCGATTCGTCGGAAAGGCGCGTTGATTGATGCGGCCGCGATGTTCGCCAATGTCCGTTTCGCCGTTCCTTCGGCAGGTCGGTCGCGCGGCGATCAAGCCGTGCTCGGCAGGACGGATAGTCAACAAGGAGCGCGGTCGCATCGACTCGCGGGCCGGCTTCTCAATCGGCCTCTCGCTTGGCTTTTCGCTCGGGCTCGCGTCGCCTCGCGCGCCTCGCACGCAGCATGTCGACTTGCGCGTCTCCGAATGTCCCCGCCGGTCTCCCGCCATCGTTCTTCGTCCGATCGAGTGTTTGTCCGAGCCTCCGTCGATACAGCTTTACATGTCAGGTAACCTGATATTAAATGAGCGTCGAGCCGCGTATCGCGACGATGTCATTGGAGAAAGATCGATGAGTTATGAAGGTCGCTGGAAAACCGTCAAGGTGGTCGTCGAGGGGGGGATCGCGTGGGTCGCGCTGAATCGTCCCGACAAGCGCAACGCGATGAATCCCGCGCTGAACGCGGAGATGATCGACGTGCTGGAGACGCTCGAGCTGGACGCCGAGGCGCGGGTGCTCGTGCTGACGGGCGAGGGCGACGCGTGGACGGCCGGCATGGACCTGAAGGAGTACTTCCGCGAAGTCGACGCCGGCCCCGAAATCCTGCAGGAGAAGATCCGCCGCGACGCGAGCCGCTGGCAGTGGCAACTGCTGCGCATGTACGCGAAGCCGACAATCGCGATGGTCAACGGCTGGTGCTTCGGCGGCGGGTTCTCGCCGCTCGTCGCGTGCGATCTCGCGATCGCCGCCGACGAGGCGGTGTTCGGCCTGTCGGAGATCAACTGGGGCATTCCGCCCGGCAACCTCGTCAGCAAGGCGATGGCGGACACGGTCGGTCATCGTCGGGCGCTGTACTACATCATGACGGGCGAGACCTTCACCGGCCCGCAGGCCGCGCAGATGGGCCTCGTCAACCAGAGCGTGCCGCGCGCGCAACTGCGCGACGAGGTGCGCGCGCTCGCCGCGAAGCTGCTCGACAAGAATCCGGTCGTGCTGCGCAACGCGAAGCACGGCTTCAAGCGCTGCCGCGAGCTCACGTGGGAGCAGAACGAGGACTACCTGTACGCGAAGCTCGATCAGGCGCAACTGCGCGATCCCGAGCGCGGGCGCGAGCAGGGGCTCAAGCAATTCCTCGACGACAAGTCGATCAAGCCGGGGCTGCAGGCGTACAAACGTTGAGCCGAAGCCTCACGGGGCGCCGCGCTTGCGACAGCGTGACAGCGTGACAGCGTGACAGCACGCCAACGCGCCAACGCGACACGCGGCGCCGAAACGAGACGGACTGGAGACAACGATGACCGACAGACGGATGTTGATCGGCGGCGCATGGCGCGCGGCCGAAGACGGCGCGACGTTCGAGCGGCACGATTCGGTGACGGGCACGCTCGCGTCGCGCGCGCCGGCCGCGGGCGTCGCACGCGCGCTCGCCGTCGCGCGGCGGATCGAATCGGGAATCTGCCACGTGAACGGGCCGACCGTTCACGACGAAGCGCAGATGCCGTTCGGCGGCGTGAAGCCGAGCGGCTACGGGCGCTTCGACGGCGCGGCGTCGATCGCGGAATTCATCGGGTTGCGCCGGATCACCGCGCAGACCGCGCCGCGCGCGTTTCCGATATGAGCGCGGAGGGCTTCGCCGTGTCCCGTCTTTTCTCCGATGCGCCGCGCTATCGGAGCGCGGACGTCGCGCGCGGCGCCGCGCACGTCGAGCCCGACGGCGACGGCTGGCGCATGCGCGCCGCCGAGCCGCTCGGCGCGTACCCCGAGCGCCTGACCGACTGCCTCGCCGCGGGCGCGCGCGATCATCCGGCGCGCGTGCTCGCCGCGCAGCGCGGCGCCGACGGCCGCTGGATCGAGATCACGTACGCGCAGATGCTCGAGCGCGCCCGCGCGCTCGGCGAAGGGCTGCTCGCGCTCGACCTGTCCGCCGAGCGGCCGCTCGCGATCCTGTCCGGCAACGATCTCGCGC
Source organism: Burkholderia savannae (assembly GCF_001524445.2). Classification (NCBI taxonomy): domain Bacteria; kingdom Pseudomonadati; phylum Pseudomonadota; class Betaproteobacteria; order Burkholderiales; family Burkholderiaceae; genus Burkholderia; species Burkholderia savannae. Next base: position 1,066,967 of record NZ_CP013418.1, on the reverse strand, counting down.
ATCTGCAGCTCGGCTTCGCGGCGATGCTCGCGGGGATTCCGTACGCGCCGGTGTCGCCCGCGTATTCGCTCGTGTCGACCGATTTCGGCAAGCTCCAGTACACGCTCGGCGTGCTGAAGCCGGGCGCGGTGTTCGCCGCCGACGGCGACGCGTTCGCCGCCGCGCTCGCCGCGGCCGCGCCGGCCGACGCCGCGGTGATCGTCGCGCGCGGCGCGCCGCCGCCGCGAGGCCGCCCGGCGCCGTTCGAGCGCTTGCTCGACACGCGGCCGCGCACGATCGACGCCGCGCACGCGCGCGTCACCGCCGATACGCTCGCGAAGATCCTGTTCACGTCGGGCTCGACGAAGCAGCCGAAGGCGGTGCCGACGACGCACCGGATGATGTGCAGCAACCAGCAGATGTTGCGCCAGACGATGCCGGAGCTCGCGCGCACGCCGCCCGTGCTCGTCGACTGGCTGCCGTGGAATCACACGTTCGGCGGCAGCCACAACGTCGGCATCGCGCTCTACAACGGCGGCACGCTGTACATCGACGACGGCCGGCCGACGCCCGAGCGCTTCGGCGAGACGGTGCGCAACCTGCGCGAGATCTCGCCGACGATCCATTTCAACGTGCCGAAGGGCTGGGAGGAGCTGACGGCCGCGCTCGAGCGCGACGCCGCGCTGCGCGCGTCGTTCTTCGCGCGCGTGAAGCTGTATTTCTTCGGCGGCGCGGGGCTGTCGCAAGCCGCGTGGGAGCGGCTCGACCGCGTGACGCAGGCGCATTGCGGCGAGCGGATTCGAATTCTCGCCGGGCTCGGGATGACGGAGACATCGCCGTCGTGCCTGTTCACGACGGGGCCCGTCACGGGCGCGGGCTACATCGGGCTGCCCGCGCCCGGCTGCGACGTGAAGCTCGCGCGCTGCGGCGACAAGCTCGAGCTGCGCTTCAAGGGGCCGAACGTGATGCGCGGCTACTGGCGCGCGCCGGCCGATCCGGGCGGCGTGTTCGACGGCGACGGCTACTACAGGAGCGGCGACGCCGCGCGCTTCGTCGATCCCGCGCGCCCCGAGCTCGGGCTGATGTTCGACGGGCGCCTCGCCGAGGACTTCAAGCTGAGCTCGGGCACGTTCGTGAGCGTCGGGCCGCTGCGCGCGCGGGCGGTGTCGGCGGGCGCGCCGTACGTGCAGGACGTGGTCGTCACGGGACTGAATCGCGACGACATCGGCCTGCTCGTGTTCCCGCGGCTCGACGCGTGCCGGCGGCTCGCGGGGATCGCGGGCGACGCCCCGGCCGCGCAGGTGCTCGCGTCGCCGGCGGTGCGCGCGCAGTTCGCCGGATGGCTCGCGCGGCTCAACGAAGCGGCGACGGGCAGCGCGTCGTTCGTCGCGCGCGTGTGCCTCCTCGATGCGCCGCCGTCGCTCGATCTCGGCGAGATCACCGACAAAGGCTCGATCAATCAGGCGTCCGTGCAGCGGCATCGCGCGGCGCTGATCGACGCGCTGTACGCGCAGGCGCAGGCCGATCCGCTCGCGATCGTCGCGTAGCGGACCGAAGCGCCGAGTGGAATCGAGCCGAACCGGATCGAATCGAACCGGATCGGCAAGTCGGGTCGCATGCGGCGCGCGCCGAGACCGCCTGCCCGGCATGCGCACCGATCCGTTCTTCGTCGGCGCCGCGTACCGGGCCGCGCCGTTGCGCGCACTCGACGGCGAGGGCTACCGGATCGTCGATGCGCGGCACCACCCGCGAGCCACGTTGGCGATGCCGCGCGCGACCTGCTCGCTGTCGAAGCGCACGGCCGTCTACGCGCGGACCGCGCATCTATGGAACGGCGCGCACGCGCGCTACTCGGTGAGCGGCGGCGGCGGTGGCGGCACGAAGCACGCGCCCGGCATCGGCCGGCTCGGCGCAATGGCAGGCATTCGCCAGCTGTTCCGAGCCCGCGCCATTCGTCTGTCATCCGAATTTTTCGCATGGAGCCGAAGATGAAATCCAAGCACATCGCGCGTCGCGTTCGCCTGCTCGCCGCGCCGCTCGCATGCGCCGCGCTGCAGGGCTGCGGCGTCGTCGTCGATTCCGCGCTGCCGCGCCTCGCCGCCGCGACGCCTGCCGCGATGACCGAAACCTGCGGCACGCTCGCCGCGAAGCTGCGCTTTCCGAACACCGCGTTCACGTCGGTCGCGACCGCGGCGGCGGGCGCGCTCCGCATCGCCGGCAAGCCGATCGGCGAGCATTGCGTGATCGAGGGCAAGATGAACGAGCGGGTGAGCGCGGTCGACGGGCAGACGTATGCGATCGGCTTCGAGATGCGGCTGCCGAAGGCGTGGAACGGCCGCTTCTTCTATCAGGCGAACGGCGGGCTCGACGGCAACGTCGTGACCGCGACGGGCGACATCGGCGGCGGCGGGCCGCTCGACAACGCGCTCAGGATGGGCTTCGCGGTGATCAGCTCCGACGCGGGGCACGGCGCGAAGCAGAATCCGCGCTTCGGCGTCGATCCCGGCGTGCGGCTCGATTACGGCTATCGCGCGGTCGATGCGCTGACGCCGATGGCGAAGCAGGTGATCCGGATCGCGTACGGCAAGGCGCCGGAGCGCAGCTACTTCGGCGGCTGCTCGAACGGCGGCCGTCATGCGATGGTCGCGGCGGCGCGCAACGCGGGCGAATACGACGGCGTCATCGCGGGCGATCCGGGCTTCCATCTGCCGAAGGCGGCGATCGGCGAGATGTTCGGCGCGCAGCAGTTCGCGCGGATCGCGACCGCGACGACCGCGTCGGGCCAGCCGGACCTCCGCAGCGGCTTCACCGACGCCGAGCGGCGGTTCGTCGCGAGCCGCATTCTCGCGAAGTGCGACGCGCTCGACGGCGTTGCCGACGGGCTCGTCGAGGACGTCGCCGCCTGCCAGGCGCACTTCGATCTGAACGCCGACGTGCCGGCCTGCGCGAACGGCGCGCGCACCGGCCAATGCCTGAGCGCCGCGCAGAAGCGCGCGCTCGCGAACGTGTTCGCCGGCGCGCGCAACGGCGCGGGCGACGCGCTGTACGCGAGCTTTCCTTTCGACGCGGGCGTGAGCGGCGGCAACTGGGCCGAATGGAAGCAGGGCAATTCGGTGACGCTCGATCCGGGCGCGGCGGCGTTCACGTTCACGACGCCGCCGCGGCCCGCGTCGGTGCTCGCGAACCTCGAGGCGTACGCGCTCGGCTTCGACATGGACCGCGACGCGCCGGCGATCTTCGCGACGAGCGGCGTGTACGTGGAATCCGCGTGGTCGTTCATGACGCCGCCCGACGAGGCGAACCTGTCCGCGCTGAAGCGGCGCGGCGGCAAGCTGATCGTCTATCACGGCACGAGCGACCCGGTGTTCTCTTCGAACGACACGACCGACTGGTACGCGCGCGTGATGCAGGCGAACGGCGGCGACGCGAGCGACTTCGCGCGTTTTTTTCGCGTCGCGGGGATGAACCATTGCTCGGGCGGGCCGGCCGCCGACCAGTTCGACATGCTGACGCCGCTCGTTGCGTGGGTCGAGGCGGGCCGCGCGCCCGACGCGATCGTCGCGACCGCGCGCGACGCGTCGAACGCGGCGCCGAATCCGGACGTGCCGGCGTCGTGGGGCGCGGGGCGCACGCGGCCGCTGTGCCCTTATCCGCGCGTCGCGCGCTACGACGGGGGCGACGTGAATTCGGCGGCGAGCTTCAGTTGCCGATAGCGGCGGTTCGCGCACGCGCCGAGCGCCGCGCGGGCGGGCGCGCGGCGGCCATGGGGCGCGTCCGGATTCGCACGCTCGAATTCTTGCGCGCCGCTCATAACGTGCGCGTCGGCGGGCAGCCGAGCGCCGTGTCCGCGACGGCCGCCGCGCGCATCGACACGATCGCGCCGGACCCGCCGATGTAAGGTTCGTCGAATGGGAAGCGTTGACGAGCGCGCTCCAGCAGCCGGCGCCATGGACGCTCGCCGGCACGAAGCGGGCGCCGATGGCGCGGGTCTTCGATTTTTCGAGGCCGTGACGCGCGGCTGCGGCGGAATGCGCATCCTTCACCGGGCTGGGCTGGGCGCGGTCGGCGCGTGAATGTCGACGACCGGACGACCAGACCAGCAGTCGACCTGGCGTCGTCGCGCTCCTTGCCGATATGCGTCGGCGCGCAGGTCGCGGAGCATCGGCATGACCCTCGGCCCGCGTTATTGGCGGCCAAAATCATATCGGCATGCGACATTGATTCTCGCCGATATTTCGACCACTCTTGAAAATCCGCGGCGAGGCGCTCGACTGTTTTGGGGCGATGCGATGCGATGCGATGCGATGCGCCGTCGCCAGTCCGTCGCGGGGCGAGGCGGCTTCCGGCCGAGACGGAAGCGGGCGTGCGGCGATCTCGCGAATGAGATTGTTCTCGAATTCGAATTCGAATTCGCCGATGCGACGCGCCAGTTCGCGTCGCGGCGGCGATGCGGACCGGCGCATGCGAGCCGGCGCCGAGCGGGGCCTCGGTGTGCTTTCCGCTTGATCGGGATTCGAATCGACGCCGCCGATTCGGAGCGGTTTCAAGAGCGGCTGGTGAGCGGCCTGTAATGCGCGGCGCTCGCCGTCAGCCGCGATGTCCGGCTCCTTGCGGGCCTCGAGGCGCGCGATGGCCGTCGGGCATCCGGTCCGGGCGTTCGTCGGGCGGCTTCCGGCGTGCGCGGCCACGCCAGTCACGCGCCGGCAGCGCGGGCATCGCCGTATCGTTCGAATCGACGCGGCCGACGCGGTCGATTTGGTCGATTCGGCCGGGCGGTCGCGGCAACGGAGTGCGCGACGACGCCGTCGGCTCCGCACGCCGGCCGGCGATTGAGCGCATCGATGCGCCGCCGGGAGCAACGAACGGCGATGAAGGGCGACGAACGGCGACGAAGATCGACGAGGAGCGACGAAGCATCGCAAGAGAACGCAACCGCAGCGCCGTCGGATGCGAACCGACCGTTGCGTCTCGCTGAACGTCGGCGCCGATCGGCGCCGCATTCGATTGAATCGGCAGAAGCCGCGCAACCGCACTTTCTACAGTGGAGGACCGCGATGAGTTTTCTGAACTACGGCACCCGGACGACCCCGCGCTGGACGATCGACCAGCCGATCTTCACGATCGTGCGCGCCCGTCAGGGCCGGCAGGCGACGTATGTTCCGGGGCGCCAATTCGGCGCGTCGTGCGCATCCGTGTTGCTCGGGCCCGATCTGAAGATGCCCGGCCAGGGGCGTCACAACCCGCCGCAAGTGGGCGGCGCGCCGTGGGACGTCGTGATGGCGGGCGGCCCGGCGCTGACGTTCGTTCAGGACGAGAACCCGAGCTACCGGCCGTGGGTGCGCGGGCACCTGATCAACGGCGGCTGGGGCGGCTCGGGCCGGGACTGGCGCAATCTCACGCCGCTGACTCATTCGGCCAACATGAATCACAAGACGGTCGAGACGTACATCAACAACTTTCTGGAACTGAGCCGCCAGTACGAGGCGAGCGGCCGGCGCGACGCGTGGTACGGCGTTTACTACTGCGTCCAGTGCGCGGCGGACCCGTTCGCGTTGAATCCCGGCGCGACCGATCTGTACACGTATGCGCCGAGCTTCATCCGGATCGGCTGGCGCGCGGTGCGTATCGACAAGCCGGTCGGCGGCAGCACGGCGCTCGGCGTGGCCCAACTGGCGGTCAACGAATTGACGGCCGGCGCGCTGAATGCTGCGCCGGTGCTTCCGTTTGCCCCGCCGGCGCGCGCGTGGGGACCGAGTCCGACGCTGCCGCTCGGCGAGCGCCCGGGCGATCCGGTGCTCGGCTCGTTTCCGGGCGACTGCCCGCCCGCGGCCGGGAACGGCTTCGACGGCTGGGTCGAGGTCCATCAGGGGTAGCCCGCGCGCCGCTTCACCTTCGCCTCCGCCGTCGCCGTCGCCGCCGTCGCCGCCGCGATCAGGCCACGAACGGGCTACGAATGGGCTACGAATGAGCCACGCGCGGCGGCGGCCGCACGACCGGCGCCTTACTTCGACACCGACCGCCATGCCGCGACGGCGAGCTCGTCCCGATACTTGACGGGCGTCGCCTTGACCCGGCCGCTCAGCCACGCGCGACAGTAATTCTCCGATTGGCCGACGATCAGCGACGGCAGCAGTTCGGCCGGCCATTGCGCCATCTCGTCGCGCCCCGGCGCCTGCGCGAACCAGGCGAGCACGCGGCGATTGCGCGAGCGGTTCTTTTCGGCCAGCTCGTCGGCGCGCGGCCCCGACGCGACCGCCGTGCGCGCCATGAACTGGAACCGCGCGAACTCGGGCTGCGCGCTGACCCAGTCGACATAGCTGTGGACGAGCGCGGTGACGCCTTCCCGCGCGGTCGTCGCGCGCCCGAGATAGTCGGCGAGCAGTTGCGCCTGATCTTCGATCGCGCACAGGAAGAGCGCGGCGATCAGCCCGTCCTTGTTGCCGAAGTGGTGATAGATGTTGCCGACGCTGGTGTCGCAGCGCTCGCGGATCATCTCGATCGTCGTCGGTTCGAGCCCGTGGTCGTTGAAGCAGGCGAGCGAGGTCGCGAGGATCGTGCGCTTCAGGGTGGCGCGGCGGCCGGGAAACTGCCGCGTCAGGATGTCGAGGGTAGGCAAGCTGGGTCGCGAAGGAAAAACGAGGGTCACGCAATGGTACCTTGACGCCGGTCGCGGAAACAGAATATTCTTCCGCAACAGAACATTGTTCTGTTTTGCCGATACAGGAGACGACATGAGCCAGGTTCTCGATATGTTCAACGCGGCCGGGGCCGCGCAATTCAGCAAGATGGTTTGTCAGATGGCGCCGTATTTCGGCACGATCGAGCCGGAGGTCGTCGGGTTGCAGCCGGGGCGCGCAGAGGCGAAGGTCGGTTTCCGGCGCGAGATCACCAATCACATCGGCACGGTCCATGCGATCGCGCTGTGCAACGCGGCCGAGCTGGTCGCGGGGCTGATGACCCAGGTGTCGATTCCGGACGGCCTGCGCTGGATTCCGAAGGGCATGACCGTCGAATACCTGGCGAAGGCGAAGACCGACGTGACGGCCGTGGCCGACGGCGCGGCCGTCGACTGGCAGAGCGAAGGCGACAAGATCGTGCCGGTCGAGATCACCGACGCCGACGGCAACACCGTGTTCACCGCGCGGATCACGATGAACATCAAGGCCTGACGCTTCCGGCGCCGCGCGGGGCGCCTGCGCCTGCGCCTGCGGCGCGAAGGCGCCCCGCGCGGCTCGCTGCAACGAATTTTGACCGGGTATCATCCGATCATATGATCAACGCCCGACCAACAAGGAGACTGCAGTGAGAAGGAAAACCGACAAACTGTTGCCGATCAGCGCGGCTGCGATGGTGATGGCCGTTGCCGCGACTCATGCGATGGCCGACCAGGTCGTGAAGATCGGCAGCGCCGAGCCTTTGACGGGGGGCATCGCCCACCTCGGCAAGGACAACGAGAACGGCGCGCGCCTCGCGATCGAGGAGATCAACGCGAAGGGCCTCACGATCGGCGGCCAGAAGATCACGCTCCAGCTCGACGCGCAGGACGACGCGGCCGACCCGCGCACCGCGACGCAAGTCGCGCAGAAGCTCGTCGACGGCAAGGTCGTCGCGGTCATCGGCCATTTGAATTCCGGCACGTCGATTCCGGCGTCGAAGATCTACAGCGACGCGGGCATCGTGCAGATCTCGCCGTCGGCGACGAATCCGGCCTACACGCAGCAAGGTTTCAAGACGACGTATCGCGTCGTCGCGACCGACGCGCAGCAAGGCCCGGCGCTCGCGAACTACGCGCATTCGAAGGGGATCAAGACGGTCGCCATCGTCGACGATTCGACGGCGTACGGCCAGGGGCTCGCGAACGAATTCGAGAAGCGGGCGAAGGCGCTCGGCCTGAAGGTGCTGTCGCACGACGCGACGAACGACAAGGCGGTCGATTTCCGCGCGATCCTGACGAAGATCAAGGGCACGAATCCCGACGCGATCATGTACGGCGGCATGGACGCGACGGGCGGCCCGTTCGCGAAGCAGGCGAAGCAACTCGGCCTGCGCGCGAAGGTTTTCTCGGGCGACGGCGTGTGCACCGAGCAGTTGCCCGCGCTCGCGGGCGCCGCGGCCGACAACGTCGTGTGCTCGCAAGCGGGCGCGGCGCTCGAGAAGATGCCGGGCGGCGCGGCGTTCCAGGCGAAGTACGAGAAGCGCTTCAACCAGCCGATCCGCTTCGACGCGCCGTTCACGTACGACGCGGTGTACATCGTCGTCGATGCGATGAGGCGCGCGAACTCGACCGATCCGGCGAAGATTCTCGCCGTGATGCCGAAGACGAACTATACGGGCGTGATCGGCACGACGGTCTTCGATGCGAAGGGCGACCTGCAGCACGGCGTGATTTCGCTGTACGACTTCAAGGGCGGCAAGAAGACCTTCCTCGATCAGGTCACGATGTAGTTGAGCCGCGCGGCGGCGTTGGCCGCCGGGTTTGCCGGCGGCACGAAACGGGCGGGCGCCGGACGTGGCGCCCGCCCGTTTTTTCATCTGGCGGGCGGGGCGAAGAGGATGCGCCGCCGACGCGCAACCACGCCGATCGACGCCGCCGTCAAGGGGCGCGCACATTCGTTCGACGCCTTGTGGCCGGCCACCCGCTTCGTCGGCGCCGCGCGCGCTGTGACCGCGAAAATCGCGAAGCCGCGTGTCGGGCGGAGCGCGAAGCGACGGCGGCCGCGCACGTCGACGGCATCGCGCGGGCCTGGGCCGGCCGCATCCAGACCCCGCGCGGTGGGCTCTCGGCTCGCCGGACGGGCGTCGGCGCGCGTCGATTTGATCTGAAGCCCCTTCAGCGAACCAGGCCGCACCGCTTTCTTCTCGGGACCGGTATCATCTGAGCTATTTGTCTTGGCGAAACCGTGCGGGGGGGTGGCGTCGTGCATGTCGGTGAGCGTTTCAACAGCATTACCCATCTCGTGGGCGCGGTGTTGTCGGTAGCGGGGCTCGCCACGCTGGTGACGATGGGCGCCCTCGACGGCGACGCATACAAGGTGGTGAGCTTCAGCGTGTACGGCGCGATGCTGTGCGTGCTCTACGCGATCTCGACGCTCTACCACAGCGTGCGCGGCCCGCGCCTGAAAGCCATTCTGCAGAAGTGCGATCATTCGGCGATCTATTTGCTGATCGCAGGCAGCTACACCCCGTTCACGCTGGTCACGCTGCGCGGGCCGTGGGGGTGGTCGCTGTTCGGCGTGAGCTGGGGGCTCGCCGCGTTCGGCATCGTGCAGGAGCTCACGCTCGGACGGCGCACGCGCAGCATTTCGATGGCGCTGTACGTCCTGATGGGTTGGCTCGCGCTCGTCGCGATCCGCCCGCTGATCCACGCGCTTCCTGCGGCGGGAACGGCGTGGCTCGTCGCGGGCGGCGTCATCTATAGCGCCGGCATCTACTTCTTCATCAACGACGAGCGCATCCGTCACGGGCACGGCATCTGGCATCTGTTCGTTCTGGCGGGCAGCCTGTGCCAGTTCGTCAGCGTTGCGGGCTACGTCGCGTGACGCGAAGCGGGGCGCCCGATCGCCGATTTGCCTGCGCGTGCGGCTCGTTCGGCTCGTGCGGGGCGGCGGGCGCCGCCGCGCTCGGTTCACCCGCCATGAACGCCGATAACGTCCTCGTGCACGTTCCATCCGCCTTCCACGTGCGTTTTCGCCGCGCCGTCGCGACCCAGTGAAGCGTGAAGCCCTGTGATCTGCGCGGCGGCATGACGTCCCATATCGGCGATTCCGCTTGCGGCCAGCCGGTTTTGCCAAATGGACTGATCGCCGTTCCGAGCGGCCTCGGTTTCCATCCGGCATAGCTCGGTCAGGTTCTCGCTCGTCATCGGCTGCTCGCGCAATTCCGCCATCGCCGGATTGTCGTGCGCCGCGTCGACCAACGCCGGCGACGCACCGGTCGTGGCGGCAAACGCCGCAGCCGCGGCGTTCTGGAGTTCGCCGACGGTGCCTCTCTTGGCAAGCGGCATCAGTCCGCTCAGCGCACCGTCCGATTGCTTGCGTTGAATCTGATGCGCCGGTGCTTTCGAATCAGCGTTCGTCCTGGAATTCGAATCGGTGGCGGATACCGACGTGACCGACGATCCGCCGCTTGTTGAAATACTCGAGCCCATGCCATCTCCTTGATTGTGTCGCCTGCCGTCGCGCAGCGACAGATATGGTGTTGCGAGTATCGCCGGGGGGGCGCAGATCGATTCGCCGTGCCGGAAGTCACGTCGCGAAACGCGAACATCCTGACGCGATCAGATATGGCGGGATGGGCTCACTGGCGGGACCGCTCGCGAAGCAGCGAGACAGCGAAGCGGTAAGGCGACGAAGCGGTAAAGCAGTAAAGCGATAAAGCAGTAAAGCAATGAAGCAATGAAGCAGCCCGAGCGGCGCGCGAAGGTTTTCTCGAGCGACGGCGTGTACGCCGAGCAGCCGTGCGCGCATGCGTGCGTCGCGGCCAAGAACGTCGTGTGCCCGCAAGCGGGCCGAACCCCGCGGCGTCGAGCTTCCGTACGACACGTTTCAACGAGCCTTACGCGTCTCCGGTTTTGGGAAAGGCGAACGCACACCTGCGTGCGTCGGCATCGCGCGATCGAGATATCGATGGATTCCCGCGAGCCGCGGATACGAAAACGACGTTCTCGAGCGCCGTCCGCAGACGCGCGCCCGGAACGCCGAAGCAACGGCCTCGTGAATCGCCCCGTTCGCCATGACGCCGGCGGGCGAGCGGGACGACTGGAGCGGTGTAACCTCGAGCCTTGCCGACGTTATTGCGGCAATGCCGTGGCGCGGAAGCCGATCGGGCCCTCGCCGCTGTAGGTCATGGTGCCGTGGAACGTGTTGCCGTTGTCGCCGGAGGTGATGTAGAGCTCGACGACGTTTTGGCCCGAGCGGCAGCCGAGCAGCCAGACGCCGCCCGGATGCCACGGAGCGGACGTGCCGCCCCACTGATTCTCGACCGCGTAGTTGTTGCCCGTGACCGCATTCCCCTTGAAGCCGATCGGGCCCTCGCCGGCATAGGTCATGTTCCCGTTCAGGGTCTTGCCGTTGTCCGTCGAGCCGATGCTCACCGCGACGACGGCCTGGTCACGCGCGCCGATCACCCAGACGCCGCCGTTGTGCCACGGCGCTGTCGAGCCGCCCCATTGATTTTCGACCGCGTACACGCCGCCGTCGGCCTGCTGGCTCTTGAAGCCGATCGGGCCTTCGCCCGCATAGGTCATCGTGCCCGCGAGATTCGCGCCCTGGTCGCCGGATTCGAGTTTGAGCGCCACCACGTTCTGATTGGAGCGCCCGCCGATGATCCACGTGCCGCCCGGGTGCCAGGGCGCGGAGCTTCCGCCCCACTGATTTTCGACGTTGTACGTATTGCATTGCGTGAGCGTCGCCCTGAAGCCGATCGGGCCTTCGCCGGCATAGGTCATCGTGCCGGTGAGCGTTCTTCCGCCATCAGCGGATTTGATGTCGATCGCCACGACGTTCTGACCGGAACGGCATCCGAGCACCCACATGCCACCCTCATGCCACTGGGCCGACGAGCCGCCCCATTGATTCTGTACGTGCTGCAGATTGTTGAAGCCCTTGCTGGTCTTTGCCATTGTTATCTCCGTTGATAGTACGGGTGACGCGGGAGTTCAACCCGCGTGCGGAGAACGGCCTTGCACATGGATTGTCGTTGTTGCGCCCGTCGTCCTGTTCCAGAAGGCGAGCGCCGTGGCAGCGCGATCGACTATGGGCAAGGCACGGGCGCTTTTGCAATTGCACGGCCGATCAAACGAGATGGCCACGATCTACCTGCATGATGAGTCGATTTGTTTCTCGCAGGCGATCGACGCTGCGGCTCGTTCTCAAAAAAAGTAGTTCAGCTTCGACCCTCTCACAACTACTAGAACCCGTAGGTATGCGGCGGGCTCCGCGATGGCGTGGCTGCCCTGACACCGGTGCCGGGCCGAGGCCGAATCGAACGCACGGCAGGGCATCGCTCCGCGAGATACCTACCATTACTGAGAGGCGCCTGTCCTCGAGCGATGGCCTAGACTTCACTCATTTCACCTGGCCTCGCGCGCGAACTTTCGAGTCGGCACCGGTACTCGTCATATCACGCGCGCGCCGGCGCATCGGCGCATCAGATCAGCTTCGACACCGAACTTTTTCCGGTGTGGGCGTGCGGCGCGCCATGTGCATCATCCGCTAGAGCGACTTTCGCATACTTCAAAAACGATGGATGGGATGCCTAATGAATTCGTCCGGTGCCATTCGAGAGGAACCGCAAGCCGCTCATCGGGAAAAAGTCCTGTTCGGAATTTCAATGGACGGCGTGCTGGCTTCCGGCATCACCGAGGAGTTTTTGAAAGTCGCGTCGATTTTCAATGGGCACGGCTATCGAACGTATCTCGATCTCGGCTATGACATCAGGAGCGATAAGGGCGATTTCTTTCGGCCTTACGCGAACGAAGCCGAGGCGTTGCCTGATTGGCTCGCGTTGGCGCGCATCCGAGGTCTCGCCGAGGTGAGAGGCTACACGCAGCGTCTGGTCCGGGAAATGCTGGAGCAGATCCGCGATGGGGACGGCGAGCGAATACGCCGATGCCTCGGCGGGGCCATCGTGCCTCGGATTGCCGCATCGATCGTGGATACCTGGCGGCGTCTGGATGTTTCGGTCGTCATCGTGGAGAACGGGTCGCTGCCGGAGAATCTGCTGTTCTCCGAGGCTTTGCGTCTGGCAATCGAGCAGTACGGGCGCGAAAAGCGCAAGGGGCCGTTCGTGCTCTGGCGGGATCACGATCTGATGTGGTTCAGCGAAAGCGAGAAATACGGAGGGCCTGCGTTCGAACACATTCCGAAGCCGCCCGTCTCGAAGTACATCCGATACGCGACCCTCACGAACACCGCCAGAAAGCGGTTCAACGAGTGGGCCCCGCACATCGATGCGACCGTGTTGCCGAACTGCTTTCGGTTCGAGCAAGCCGCAATCGACGACGCCAATCGGCATTTTCGTGCGCACTACGGCATTCCCGCCGATGCGCTGCTGATCGCGCGGTGTACTCGGGTCATTCCGCAAAAAAGGCTGGATAGAGACATTTTCCTTTTGCATGCGTTGCGCGAATCGATGCGTTCGTCGGGCAGCGAGCGGTCCGTTTATCTCTTCGTGACGGGGCCGACCGGCGAACACGAAGAGGAGCATGGCCGACTGTCCCGCATGGCGATCGAGCTGGGAGTCGACGCACAGGTCATCTACGGAAACGGACTGTTGCCGTGCTCGGCGCTGTGTCGCCCGTCGAATCGCGCGTCGCGGGAGCCCCAGTATTCCGTCGGTGATCTTCTGGCGCACGCCGATCTGAGTTCGTTTCTGACCTCGTACGATTACGAAGGCTTCGGCAATCCTCCCGCCGAGGCCAGCGCCCAACAGCGCCCGTTCATCAGCAGCACGTATGAGCTGTACGACGAGGTATACGGGGAAAAGGGATTCAAGAGCCTGCTTTTGCGCACGCGGAAGGATTGGGATGGAATGCCCGACGGCGCCTATGCGCACGCCGTGCGGGAGCTTCTGCTCGACGAACGACGGCGGCAACGATGGGCTCGTTTCAACTTCGAGCTCGGCAGAAGGCACTTTTCCCTGGAGTTCTTGCGGCGCCGGCTTCGCGCATGCCTGCCCGGCGCGCTCGATAGTGCGTCATCCGAAACGATGCGTGATGCAATCAGTGCCTAGGGCCTGTTCCCGCTAATCACGGGCTTGCGAACGTGCCTTTGCGCCCGCAGGGCAAGGAGAGAGGAGGCGCAATAGCCGTCGGCTATTGCAACGACGAACGACGCCGCTATGCGGGCACAAAGGCACGTTCCCGTGACCGAAAAAAATCCGTCGAGGGGCTGGCCGCCAGAAGGGCCGATCGCTGCGTCATGCTCCTCGCGAATACGTCGAGTATTCGCTTCGTCGCAATCCTTGCGCTCGGCCCTTCTGGCGGCCAGCGCAAGCCCGTTATTAGCGGGAACAGGCCCTAGGAGGTGCCATCGATGTCCAGCTCGCCCATCCTGATGCTAGAACGTGTGAGTCCTCGAGAGAGCCTGATGATCGTCGACGGGGATTATCCGCGGCCGCGTGCGGCGGACGTGTTGTGCCGGCCCGAGAACGATCATCTTCTTCGATACGTCGTGAGCGACCCGTTCGGTTCGCACGTGTTTCCGGGTACGAGGGCGTGCTCCCGCGAACGGTTTCTTCAAAATCTTCAGGCCGAGCTGGAGGAACGAAATCCCTATTTTTTGTGGGCGACGATTCCGCTTTGCCAATACCATTGCTACTTCTGTCAATTTCCCATCGTCATGCGCAAGCGCGATGCGGCGGCGTTTCGCGAGCAGGCTCGAAACTGGGTCGAGCTGAACATCGCCGAGGCCAGGCTGTGGCTGACGCGGGTGCCTGCGTTACGCGACGCTCCGGTTGGAGAGTTTTGCCTGTTCGGCGGAACGCCCACTCTTTTGCCCGACGATCTGCTGGCCGAGCTTCTCGATTTCTACCGGTCGAATTTCGGGTTCAACGCCGGCACCACCATTCGCATCGAGGGCAGCCCAGACAGCCTCACGAGCGACAAGCTCGCGCTTCTCCATGAAAAAGGATGCCGAAAGATCACCTACGGCATTCAGTCTTTCGACGATCGGCTGGTTGCGCTCGCCGGGCGAGAACACACGGCCGAGGAAGCCCGGGCGGTCATTCGCGACGCGTTCCGGTTGGGCTTCGAGCGGGTGGACGGCGATCTGATCTACGGATTGCTCGATCAACGTGTCGCGGGTTTCTGTCACGACGTTCGGCGCATGCTGGAACTGGGTTACAGCACGGTCGTGATGACGAAGCTGCACCTTCGCGCGTTCGGCGAAACCGGCACCGCGATCGCGGGCGTTCCCGCCAGGTGGCAGAGCCCGGCGAGCAGGGCGCGCGCATCGCGGGAGGGCCATCGCTGGCCGAGCTTGGGCGAGCAATATCAGATGCGCGAGGCGGCAGTCGCGTTGCTGGAGGATGCCGGGCTCTTCGAGTATCCGACCATGTATTTCCAGAAGCCGCAAACCGGATGCGGACGATGGAAGTCGCTCGTCCTCGATCAGGACAAGCAGTTCGCCGAAGTCGGAATCGGGTTGGGGGGCAGTTCCGCGACTCGGCGTTGCGCGGCCAACGTCGTGACGCGGCCGGGAGAGTACGTCGATGCGATCGCAAGCGGGGAATTGCCGCTCGAGCAGTCGGAAATGAGCGCGGAAGAGGAGATCGCCAGCTCGATGCGCCGCGCGCTCACCACGTGCCAGCTGCTTCGAGACGATTGGCATCGCGCGAGGTTCGCCGGCAGCTCGCTCTTCGATCAGCGCTGGAAACCGGTGTTTCAGAGCCTGGAGCAGCGAGGGCTCACGACGATTCGACCCGCGGAGGGCACGGTCGCGCTCACCGGCGTCGGCAAGACGCTGGTCGAGGCCATCGTCAACACGGAGATTCGCTGAGCGGTTGTCCGAACACGCGCTGGGGCCGCGCCCCGCCGGCCTGTTGAAGCCGCGCGCATTCGGCCGTCGAGCGACGGACGAGTCTTGCCCGGACGCGATCGAGAGAAAGCTGCGTCGCGATTCCGCCAGCGTCGTCATGGCGGGCGAAGGGGGGCCGATGCGTGGGCCCACTGTCGGGCTCGTCGAACGCGTCGGGGCCGATGGCCGCGGCGCGTTTCGATACGATGCCGAAGCAACGCCGGACGGTGGCGCCGACGCGCCCCGCGTCGACGATGACGTGCTCGCAGCCGCGCATCATGATCGCGTGTCGGCGCGGCGTCGCAGCCGGGCGGCGATATAAGGCGCGTCGAGATGGAACCCGGCTACCGTTCCCGAGGACTGCGTACGAAGTCCGTGGAAGCCCAGCCAAAAGAAGCCTTCGACCGGCGTTTCGCAGGATGCGGGCAGTCCGCGAGAATTCAGTGCCCGGCGGACCGCGCCGATCCGCAGCCAGCTCAGGTCGGTGCGCCAGCCCGTCGCCCACACGACGGCGCGGATGCCGTGCTCGCGCAGCGCCAGGCGCGCGGGAGGAGTCGACGCGAGCAGCGGGGGATAGGGCTGCCATGCCGGCTCGATGGTCGGTGGCGGATACCGTGCCCGCTCGCTCGCGTTCCGGCTTGCGATCCAGCGCTCGATGCGATCGATCAGTTCCCGGCAGCCTTGCGATGCGCATGCAACGTTGGCGTGCAGATCCTCGTCGAACGTCGCGATTGCGCCGTCCGGCGAGATGCCGTTCAGTCGCCCTAACAATTGAACGCCGAGCCGAGCCAATGAATGGTGAGAAATCGGATGATCGTGGCCGACGATGGGCATGCGGTCGTGTTGCCCGGCGGAATGCGCGAATGGGCTCGCCGGCGCGCGCAGCAGCCCGATGCGGTCCAGCCAGAACATGATGTCCTCGCCGCGGTAGCTGCGTGGGGTTCCCTCGACTCTCGACGTCGCCAGGTACACGCGGCGGCCGGCCCCGGCCAGTTCCTCGCTGAGCTGCACGCCCGTTTGTCCGCCGCCGACCACCAGAACCGAGCCGTCCTGGACGGCCGAAGGGTTCGTATATGTCCCGACGTGAAGTTGTTGCACGTCGGTGCGCAGATGCCGCGCAAAGTCGGGAATGCTCACGAGTTGATAATTGCCTGGCGCGGCGACGACGTTCAGCGCGTCGTAGCGCTGCGGGCCATCGTCGCTTTCGACGTGTATCCGGAAACGCCCGCCTTCGATCCGCTCGACCGAGCAGACCCGGCAGTGCTCGCGAATGGGAAAGCGCCGCTGTGCGATGCATGCGTCCCACATCCGTACGATCTCTTCGAGCGGGATGCTTCGCCGGGTGCCGGGAAATCCGTCGGTTTGCCCCATCAGCCGTGAATAGGCGAGCGGAGAGTTGATTCTGAACGAATCCCAGCGCGCCGAGCGCCATTGTTCGAGTGCGCGCGCCTTCTCCAGCACCACGTGTTCGCGCCTCTCGCGTTGCAGGACGTAGCTCATGCAAAGGCCCGCGTGACCGGCGCCGATCACGACGGTGTCGATGCGCTTGTCTCGTCGCGTGCTCTCCGTCGACCGTGTCATGCCGTTACAGAATCAGCATGCTGTCGCCGAACATGTCGAATTCGTATTCCCCCATCTCGAGAATCTCCGCGTAGCCGCGCATGAGGAGATCCTTGCCCGCGAAAGCCGCGGTCAGCACGATGTGGCTCGATCGCGGGCGATGCAGGTTCGTGAGCAGCCCGTCCGCGATCTTGAACTCGAATCCGGGATAGATGTAGAGCTCGGTCCATCCCGCTTGGGCGCGGAGGGCGGCGCCCGGCTCGCCATGCGCCGCGAGCGATTCCAGCGTTCGCATGGCCGTCGTGCCGATGGCTATGATGCGGCGCTTCTCCGCGCGCGCGCGGTTGATTTGCTCGGCTGCCTCGGCGCTCACTTCGAAGTACTCGGGCCTCACCTTGTGATGCTCGATCTCGTCCTCGCTGATATGGCGAACCGCGAGGATTTCCGTCGCGCCGACATGCAGCGTGACGTAAGCGAATTCCACGCCTTTTTCGGCGATTTCCTTTAGCACGTCGGCGGAGAAATGCAGGCCTGCTGAAGGAATTTCCAGCGAGCCGGGCTTCTTGGCATAGACGGAGCGGTAGGCGTCGCGCCTGGTGCTCCAGTAAGCCGGGTTCAGTTGGAGCTCGTCGTCGCAGCGCCATCCGTATCGATCGAGGACGCGAGCCAATTCCTCGGCGGGTTCGAATCGCGCCCGCCAGAGTCGGTCCGGCTGTGGCGCGAGCAGCGTGCAGGTGAGGCGGTCTTCGTCGGTGGAGGTCAGCGTGAGGCCGGCTTTCGGCGACAGGGAAGACCGGAGCTCGACGATGTTGGTTCCGTCCGGCTCGTGACCGTACACGATCACATGGGCCGATTCGTCGGCATGCTGGAACGACAACGTGTTCGACAGCATGTAGCTGTCGTTGAACACCAGGAGATCACCCGGATGAAGATGGTCGGAAATCGTCGAGAAGACCGTGTGCTCGATCGTTGCCGCCGCGCGATCGAGAACGATCATTTTGCCGCTGTCGCGACGCCTGCCGCGCAATTCGACGGGATCGGTCGGCACGGCATTCCGATCAAGGCCGAAATCAAAATCGTCGGTTTTCATCGTTTATTGTCCTTTGTAGTTCATTTTTTTGAACTGAATCCGATGAGTCGGCATGCGCGTATGCGCGGCAATCATTCTTGGTCGATGCGCGTCGTTGTATTGTCTTCGGCGCCGCAAGATGAATTGAACCATGCAGATCTAACCGAAGGAAGGCGTTGAAACAGGCCGGAGCTTTCGGTGTCTTGGTCATTTACAGACTAGGACATGCCGTATCCGTTTTCAAATAAATAGAGAAATCGAAGCGCGCTTTTATTGGGGTTTGCGTCACTCGGGAAATTGGCGTCATTCGGTTGCTTCCGGCATGCCGGGACGGTCGGCGAATGCTTGCGGCCGCTCGCCGGCATGGGCCCTCCGGGGCGGGGCGACGAACCGAAATGCGTGATCGGCCGGCAGTCCCCATTCGGGCTCGACAGGAACGATTTCGAGAGTGGATGCGTAATATGCTCCGGACGCCATTGCGCCGGCCGCGACGATCCTCTTCTATCGGAATCGGCGGTGGTCTGGCGTATTAGGGAAGAAGCGCATATGCCGAATTGAATATATCGAGGCGTCGAGAATTAAGCCGTCGGCATGACGAAATATTCGAAGAGCAAGCCGTGTCGATGAGAGTTGATCGAGCAATTTCCCATGAGCGCCACGGGCTCGGCCACAGACTTTTTCCGGCGCGAATTGCGGCGGGTCTATGGGCGCATGCATCACGGAAATGAATGGCGCGCCGGGTCGGCTCGGGATTGCGCGGTCGCGCTGCCGGACCGTCGGCGTCGGCTGCCGACTGCGAGGATCACGCCGCGGTTGATTGCGGGTGCGAGCCGCGGCCCGATTCAGGACAGCAGGACATCAAAACATCGCTCGATCGATCGGCGCTGATGCGGGCGGCTTATGCATCGCGACGATTGCCGGCCGCGGCCATTTCCCCCTAGGAGCCGGCCGCGACCCTACCGTTCTCCCTGACGAGCCTCATTGGCCGACTCGCGTTCATTCGCGGCGCGCGCTTCTCTCGAGCGCGGCGTGTTTCCGCGCCCGTTCGCGCGGCTACAGCGGCATCGCGCTCGTGCACTTGATCTCGTCGAGACACACGCTCGAATGCACGCCGCTCACGCCGGGGATGCGCATCAGCGTGTCGAGCAGGAACGTCGACAAACCCTTCAGATCCGCGGCGACGACTTTCAGCACGTAGTCGATATCGCCCGTGACCGAAAAACACTCCTGAATCTGCGCGAGCTCGGAGACGAGCTTCTGGAACGTCGACAAGTCGCGAATGTGGCCTCGCTCCATCGTCACCTGGACGAACGCGGTGACGCCGAAGCCGAGCGTGTCGGCGTCGAGCCGGGTCTCGTAGCGCTTGATGGCGCCGAGTTCCTCGAGGCGCCGGTGCCGCCGCAGCGTCTGCGCGGGCGACAGCCCGACGGCCTTGGCCAGCTCCAGATTGGAGATGCGGCCGTTTTCCTGCAGGATCTCGAGCAGATGGCGATCGATGCGATCAAGAAGCGGTTCTTGCATTTTTGTTTCCCTAGTTGTCTCCCGGATGCAATTTTATCTCATAATGTAGGGTTTGCATGAAGGGCTTACGAAACCCCATTTCATCCTGCCGGCGATAAACTGAGCCCCGATTTTTGCGCGAGATCAATGAAAAATCGGTGCGCGCACGCACGGGCGGGGAGCGGTTTTCCCGCCCGACGCACGACGACGCACGCCGCGCAGGAATTCGGCATCCCCAGCCCGGCCGCTCGCCGCGACATCCGCGCGCGGCCGGAACAAGTACACGGCGCCCGGCCGGGTCCGAAGGCGCACCGCCTCCAGAAAGGGCGGATGAGACGGAGAAGACATGGTTTCAGAACAGGACAACGACGGCCTGAAGCGAGGGCTGAAGAACCGCCACATCCAGCTGATCGCGCTAGGCGGCGCGATCGGCACGGGGCTTTTTCTCGGCATTGCTCAGACGATTCAGATGGCGGGGCCGTCGGTGCTGCTCGGCTACGCGATCGCCGGTGTCGTCGCGTTCTTCATCATGCGGCAGCTGGGCGAGATGGTCGTCGACGAGCCCGTCGCCGGCTCGTTCAGCTATTTCGCGAACAAATACTGCGGGCACTTCACGGGCTTTTTGTCCGGCTGGAACTACTGGGTGCTGTACGTGCTCGTGAGCATGGCCGAGCTGTCGGCGGTCGGCATCTACGTCCAGTACTGGTGGCCGGGCGTGCCGACATGGATCTCGGCGCTCGTGTTCTTCGTCGCGATCAACGCGGTGAACCTCGCGAGCGTCAAGTCGTATGGCGAAACCGAATTCTGGTTCTCGATCATCAAGGTGGCCGCGATCGTCGGGATGATCGGCTTCGGCGGCTATCTGCTGCTGGCCGGGCACGCGGGCCCGGACGCCGGCGTCGCGAACCTGTGGCGGCACGGCGGCTTCTTCCCGAACGGCATCGGCGGCCTCGCGATGGCGATGGCGGTCATCATGTTCTCGTTCGGCGGGCTCGAGCTCGTCGGCATCACGGCCGCCGAGGCGAACGACCCGTCGCACAGCATCCCGCGCGCGACGAACCAGGTGATCTACCGCATCCTGATTTTCTACATCGGCGCGCTCGGCGTGCTGCTGTCGCTGTATCCGTGGCAGAAAGTCGTGACGGGCGGCAGCCCGTTCGTGCTGATCTTCCACGCGCTGTCGAGCGACGTCGCCGCGAACGTGCTGAACGTCGTCGTGCTGACGGCCGCGCTGTCGGTCTACAACAGCTGCGTCTATTGCAACAGCCGGATGCTGTACGGCCTCGCGCGGCAGGGCAACGCGCCGCAGGCGCTCGCGCGCGTGAACCGGCGCGGCATCCCGATCGCGGCGCTCGGCATGTCCGCGTTCGCGACCGCGCTCTGTGTGGTGATCAACTATTTCATGCCGGGCAAGGCGTTCGAGCTGTTGATGGGACTCGTCGTATCGGCGATCATCATCAACTGGGCGATGATCAGCGTGATCCACCTGCGGTTCCGTCAGGCCAAGCGCGCGGCGGGCGAGCAGACGCGCTTCAAGAGTCTCGGCTATCCGCTGACGAACTATCTCTGTCTCGCATTCATGGCGGCCATCCTCGTCGTCATGTTCCGGACGCCCGATCTGCGCCTGTCGGTCTACCTGATCCCCGTGTGGCTCGCGGTGCTCGCGATCGGCTACCGGTTCCGCCAGCGCGGCGCCGGCTATGCGCTCGGCGACGGCGTCTCGGCCCGGTGACCCCGATTTTTCTTCATCAGTCAGAAACCGCCATGTTTGAACATATCGATGCATACCCCGGCGATCCGATTCTCACGCTGAACGAGAACTTTCAGAAAGATCCGCGCACGCGCAAGGTCAATCTGAGCATCGGCATCTATTTCGACGACGACGGCCGGATTCCGGTGATGGGCGCCGTGCGCGAGGCCGAGGCCGCCGTGCAGCGCGAGTCCGGTCCGAAGCCGTATCTGCCGATGACGGGGCTCGCGTCGTATCGCGACGCGGTGCAGGCGGTCGTGTTCGGCGAGGAGAGCGCCGCGCGCGCGGCCGGATGCGTCGCGACGGTCCAGACGCTGGGCGGCTCGGGCGCGCTCAAGGTGGGCGCGGACTTCATCAAGCGCTATTTCCCGGATTCGCAGGTGTGGATCAGCGATCCGAGCTGGGAGAATCATCGGTTCATCTTCGAGCGCGCGGGCTTCACGGTCAACACGTACCCGTACTACGACGAGGCGACGGGCGGCCTGAAGTTCGACGCGATGCTGGCCGCGATCGACGCGCTGCCGAAGAAGAGCGTGGTGCTGCTGCACGCGTGCTGCCACAACCCGACGGGCGTCGATCTCGACGACGCGCAGTGGCTGAAGCTGATCGACGTGCTGCAGGCGCGCGAGTTGCTGCCGTTCGTCGACATGGCGTATCAGGGCTTCGGCGCGGGTCTCGCGGCCGACGCGTTCGCGATCCGCGAGCTCGCGCGCCGCGGCGTGCCTGCGTTCGTCGCGAACTCGTTCTCGAAGAATTTCTCGCTGTACGGCGAGCGCGTGGGCGCGCTGTCGGTGATCTGCGACGACGCGGCGGCGGCCGAGCGCGTGCTCGGCCAGCTCGCGGGCGCGGTGCGGTCGAACTACAGCAATCCGCCGACCTACGGCGCGAAGATCGTCGCGCGGGTGCTGACGACGCCCGCGCTGCGCGCGCAATGGGAGGAAGAGCTCGCGGCGATGTGCCGGCGCATCGCGAAGATGCGCAGCGCGATCCACGACGGCCTGCGCGCGCACGTGCACGGCGAGGCGCTGTCGCGCTACGTGAAGCAGCGCGGAATGTTCACGTATACGGGGCTCACTGAAGCGCAGGTCGATTGCCTGCGCGAGCAGCACGGCGTGTACGTGCTGCGCTCGGGCCGGATGTGCGTCGCCGGGCTGAACGAAGCGAACGTCGGCATCGTCGCGGAAGCGATCGGCGCCGTGATCGCGAGCGGCGTTTGACGCGGTGACGCGCGCGGGCGCGCGGGGCCGGTCGGGAAGCCGGGTTGCGGCGCGCCCGGCGTGTTTGGGGAGCGGTGCTGCGCTGCGTGCCTTCGGCCGCGCGCCGGTGCCGCATCGACAGGCGCGGGCGGCGGCGCGACGTGGCTGCCGCCGCGGTGCCGCTGTCGTGCCGCTGTCGTGCCGCCGTTTACGCAAGACGATGAGCCGTCGGCCGGCGGCGATGGATGTGCATCGTCCGCCGGGGCTTTGCGTGAACGTGTGCGCGCCGCATTGTCCGGCGGCGCGTGGCGCGCGGATTTGGCGTCTGCGCGCCACGCGCGCCGGCCACTCTGAACGGGAGTCCAGCATGAGCATCAGCATCGTCCAACTCGGCAAGCCGCGCGCCGGCGACGAGGGCTTGCGGATCGGCACCGTGCGCCGTCCGCCGCGCGGCGTGCCGAAGGAAGAATTCGCGTCGCGCGACTATTACGACGTCTGGCTGCCGACGCTGTCGCCGAGTCCGGAGCTCGTCTCCGAAGCGCTGGCGGCGCAAACCGACGCCGAATGGAAGGCGTTCGCGCGCAAGTTCCGCGCCGAGATGAAGCATGGCGACGCGAGCAAGGTGCTCGACGTGCTCGCCGCGTTGTCGGCGACGTCGAATTTCGCGATCGGTTGCTATTGCGACAACGAGGCGCGTTGTCACCGCGGTATCCTGCGCGAGCTGCTCGCGGAGCGCGGGGCGTCGATTCGTTCGTGATCGGCGGGGTTTGGGGCGCGGGACGTTGCGCGCGAGACTCGATCGCGGCGTCATCCGCGACGCCTCTCATGCGAGGGCGCAGACTTTGCGATCGCGATCGTGGGCACTCGTCGGATACGGGGTGTCCGCTTTCACCGGACGCGGATGCATCGGCACCTGCGAAACACGCGGCGAATGGCTGTGCAACGTGCTTTGCGAAGCGGAGCCGTACATCGATCGCCTTGCGTCCGGCGCGTCATGCGAAGGATGCGCTGATCCAATTCGCTGTCGCGACTGATGACCATGGATGCCAACGGCGCACGTGCCGACCGGCCACTCGGCGCGCATCGAGCAGGTTGCGTGGGAATGCGATGCCGGGAGGCGGGCGGACGACGACGCCACGTTTGTCGCTCGCGCTCGCGTAGCTTGCGACGTGCTTCTCGATTTCGCCCGGCACGGCTGCCCTCATCCGGTTTGACTCCATTCGATTCCGGCAATGCGGCACGATTCGCTGCCCTTGGCGTTGCCGACTTTCGGCCGAACTGCAGTCGGCCAGCGGTTCCGCCTCAGTAGGTTTGCTTGAACCCTTGACTCCAAGCTCCCTGGCTGCTGATCGAGTCGGGCTCGTTGGCTCGTTGCCTGGCGCGCGGCCTCACGATCATGGTCAACCGGCGGCGAGCGGTATCGTCCGGATGCGCGACCCGCTGCGGAATCGGGACGCGACGTTGGCGCCGAGGCCGTCGGCAACTGAGCGCCAAGGCTTGCCGGGAAGGCCCGCGATGACGAACCTGATTGGCCTGATCGGTGCGCAACCGGCCGGTTGCCTCTTGCCCGTATGTGGCCGGAGTTCGGAGCAGGTCGTCGCGCGCTTCGGCTTGCGTGCAACGCGCGTCGATTTCCAGGCCGCAGACGGCAGCCGTATCGTTCGCGACGGCTCTGATGCGTTCGGCGACGCATTCGGTAAGTTGCTCGAGGCGCGCTTGAGCGTTCGTTGATCGCGGGTCGGTCAGCCCGGCTTCTTCGGCCGCGAACCGTCAAAGCGTTTGCTGCGGATGCGTCTTGCCGGACGCTCGGCGCCACCCGGCGCTCGAATGGCGGCGGACGTACGTGCCGATCTGCCCTTTGACGGGCCGTCGGCCGCGCGCTCCGTCCTATTCGCAGCGGCCGATCATGTTCGGATATCGCGACGGTGCGCGACTTTTCCTTTCGGCCATTGCACTCGACTCCGTCGATAGCCGGCCTGGCATCCCCACGCTCGCAGCAGGCTTTGTCCATGCGCTTCCTCCTCCCGGCTGCCTTGCCGCCGGATGTCGGCGCGCGCGGTCGCCTTCACGTTCTCGGCGGTTTCACTCAATGAACCGCGATATTCCGCGGCGCGGGGTTTTCCGTGGAGCCGAGCGGGGCTTGACAGGCGCGCCGAGGTCGCCGCAACGTGCTCGGGCGATGGATGAATCGAAATCAAGGCGATTTTGGCTAATTTTTTGAAAAATCAACCGTATAAAATACGTACCATCGCCATTGAGTTTGTATGAATATTCTAGATGTCTATGTGTAATTGTCTATAAAATGCCAGTTTTTCGTTTAAAACAAAAATAGACCGAAATGACTGAAGCGACCGTGGTTAGAATGGCCCGTTCGGGCGATTATCAGAACATTATTTCTCTGCAAAAAGCGAATCAAATCGCGAATCTCTCCGAAGCCGAGCGCAAGAACGGCTTTCTGTCCGCCGAGATTCCCGAGGCCAAGATCGAGGCGCTCGCGACCGACGCCGGCATCGTCGTCGCATACGAACAGGCGGAATTCGCTGGCTTTTTCTGCGTTTCGCGTCTTGACCAATGGCGTGGCAATGCGATCATCGACGCGCTCGCCGCATCGTTCGAAGATGAGCGCGACGCCGCCTCCAGCGATTTTTCAGGAAACGCCTGCCTATTCGGGCCGATGTGCCTGAGCCAGGTGGCGCGCGGAAAAGGCATTCTCGAGAAAATGATCGATCTTGCAACGGCGTCGGCCAAAACGCGTTTCAGTGCCGCGATCAGCTTCATTGCCGTCGATAACGAGCGATCGCTCAATGCGGTTGCAAAACTCGGATATAAACCCGCCCATCGCTTCATGTCCGGCGAGCGCGAATATCACGCGCTGACCGTCGATTTCGTTTGAGCGAGAAAGGCCCCCTTTGGGAGGGGGCTGGGGAATGCGGGTTCGAATCCTGTCAGGCGTGCCGCCATTTGTCCGTCGACAATAAAGGGCGTGACGATGCCGCGGGAATGCTCGATCACTAGCGGTTCAAGGCGGCTCAAGGTGGTTCAGGCGTCGCTGGCGCCAGTCGTCGAGCGCTTGAGCGAAGCCTCTGCGACGCCGGTGGACAACGCGGTGCCATTGCTGGGTGCTCCACCCGCGACGGCACCACCCGCGACGGCGCTACCCGCACGCGTGCAGCGCGAGACCGAGTTGAGCGAGCGCGCGGCCCACGTGGCGCTTGCGGCGCAACGGGTCTCGCAGTCGATTCCAGCCTTGTCGCAGGCAGCCTGACCGTGAGCGGGCCGAATGGCGTAGACGGCTGAGCGTCGGCGCAGAGTCTGACGCCCTGGATTCGACGTCCCGGGCTCCGAGGCGGCTGCGCAGGCTGGCGGCCGTCTCGGCTCACGTTCGCCGTTGATCGCCGTTGATATAAGCGCGGCGATGCGAAACCCTGCTGTTTTTCCGATGTCCGGCGTTGCGCCGCCGGCCGTCGCGAATTGCGACGATGTTGTCGATCCACTGATCCGCGAGCGCCTGCGCCGCCCCGTTGTTCGCCCGCGTCGGTCCCATTCGGAGCGGCCTGCCGGCACGCAGGCGCACACGCATGCGTGCTTGGCGAAGACGCGCCAAACGCGGCGCGCGCCGAAAATTGGCGAATCCGCACCGGGTTTTGTCGCGTGCGCGCAGGCGAATCGTGCGACGCTCCGACGATTTGAGTCGAGAGCATCATGAAGAATCCCGCCGGCCCATTGCTGAGCAACATTCAGGCTGCGCGAGCCGTCGCCGCTTTGTGCGTGGTTGCGTATCACCTCGGCGTCATGCCGTTCGGGCAGATCGGCGTCGACGTCTTCTTCGTGATCAGCGGCTTCATCATGTCCTATGTCGCGCCGAAGGAGGGCAATGCGTTCTTCATCAAGCGCGTGATCAGGATCGTGCCGCTTTACTGGATGCTGACGATCGGCGTGTATGCGATTGCCGTTGTAAGGCCGCAATGGCTCAACACGACGACGGATGGCGTCGCCTATCTTTTCAAGTCGATGTTCTTCGTGCCGTACGTCAAGGAAAACGGGAACTGGGGGCCGCTGTTGAGAAACGGGTGGACGCTCGACTTCGAGATGTTCTTCTACCTCGTCGTGGCGGCGGCGCTCGTCGTCGTCAGGCGGCAATACGCGACGATCGCGGCCTCGGCGGCGCTGATCGTGTTCTGCCTGTCCTCGCAGGCGGTCGGCGCCGGGAGCCAGGTGGCCGACTATCTGGCGCAGCCGCTCGTGATCGAATTCTGCCTGGGCGTCGCGTGCTATTGGATCACCCGCGCGCGCGCCTTCGACGCGGCGCCTCGCGGGTTGTTCGGCGCGGGCGCGATCGCGGCGCCGTTGCTGGTCGTCGCGCTGTATCCCGAATTCGGCGATCCGGTCGGTTTCCAGCGCGTGCTGCAGTACGGCGTCCCGGCGTTCGTGCTGATTGCTTCGCTGCTCGGGCTCGAGAAATCGGGCGTGTCCAGCCGCAACGCGATCCTCGCGAATCTGGGCGCGGCCAGCTATTCGATCTATCTGCTGCATCCGTACGTGATCGGCGTGGCCGAGAAGATCCTGAAGATTCATCCGGGCGCGGGCACGGTCGGCGGATGGTGCGCGGCGGCGGCGGTGGCGCTCGTCGTCTGCGCGGCGGGATGGGTCTGCTACAGGTATGTCGAGATGCCGATTCAATCCGCGTTGAGGTGGCGATCGAGCGCGGAACGCCCGATGAGCGCGCGGGCGAATTGAAGCGATGAGCCGGCGGCCGGCGAATGCGCACGAGTCGCCTTCACGCGAGCCGGCTTCACGTGGCGACTTGATTCGCGCATCGGCGATGCTTCCGGCTGGATTGTTATAAAAATCGATTTTAATGCTTGAATAATTCAGTCTGTTAAAATGCATTAATTTGCTCGATCATTAAATTGACTTGTTAATCATCGGTGTTATATCTTCGGCGATCCAAAATAACCGAGGGCAAGTCAAATGCTAATAACGGAGGTGTGTCGCAAGACCCGTCGCTGGTCCGCCGTCGTCGCGATGTCGGTATTCGCGGGTTTGATCGGATCGGCGGCGGCCAATACGCAGCCGGCGCCGCAAAAGCAGGCGCGCATGCCGCGCGTGCCGCAGAACCTGCCGGTTTCGCCCGAGCAGGCCGAATACAATCTGCCGCTCAGCAAGCAGGATCGCGCGACGCTGATCGAGCCGTCGCGGCGGAATAAGGCGACAAAGAACGGCAAGCACGGCGCGCCGGGCGCCGATTGCCGCGACATGTCGGCGATGACCCAGTATCGCGGCGCGGCGCTCGCCGATTACATCGCGAATCTCCCGGATTATGAATGCCATTACGGTTTGTTCTCGGTCGATAAATCGCTGGCCACGCAGATTTTCAGCGCGGAAAACGTGTATGCCGTAGCGAGCCGTTTTACGCAGGAGGCATCTCGCTACGACGCGAGCAATTTGATTTTTGTCAATTTGCTGATTTATTTGCGTTCCGCTTATTACCAATATGATGTATCGGGTCTCGTCAATCCGTTTCCGGAACTCGCCGATCGGCTGCGCCCGTATATCCGACACAGCCTCGAGGGCGACGCGCTCTATCGTGAGAATTCGCGTGCGCCGAGCACCGCGAACGAGCTGATGAAGCTCATCACGAACATGCGGGACGAGGCGTACTACCTGCCGACGCTGAAGGATCGCATCGCGTTCTACACCGCGAGCGCGACGAACCCGCAAGCGGCGGCGCCGCTGTTGCAGCGGAGCGCGGCGGGCGGCTTCACCGGCTTGCTGACGGTATTCTTCTACGCGCATCAGCGCAGCGGCGCGCAGCAGATGCTCGACAGCGACGCGACACTGCCGGAGACGCTCAATCGTTTCGTCACCGCGAACCGCGCGAGCCTGTCGAACACGAGCGCGGCCTACCAGCTCGCCGATGCGTCGCGCGAAACGTATCGCTTTCTCCGCTATCCGGCGCAGAAGCCGCGCGTGAAGAAGATGATCCAGGACATGCTCGGATCGACGAGCATGACGGGCGCGGGCAGCGACCTGTGGCTGGCGGCGGCCGAGGCGGTCGACTACGGCGACGCGGGCAACTGCGCGGACTACGGCACCTGCGACTACAAGAAGCGGCTGACCGACGCGGTGCTCACGCACCGTCACGCATGCAGCGCGAGCGTGCGCATTCTCGCGCAGGACATGACCGGGCCGCAGCTGCAGTCGGTGTGTACGGCGGTCGCGCAGCAGGACGATTACTTCCACCGGATGATGAAGACCGGGCGCAAGCCGGTCGCGGGCGATCGCAACGACACGATCGAGCTCGTGATCTTCGACGACTACGAGAACTACCGAAAATATGCTTCGGTAATCTACGGGATCAGCACCGACAACGGCGGCATGTATCTCGAAGGCGATCCGTCGGCGCCCGGCAATCAGGCGCGCTTCATCGCGCACGAGGCGTCGTGGCTGCGGCCCGAGTTCAAGGTCTGGAACCTCGAGCACGAGTTCACGCACTATCTCGATGGCCGCTACGACATGGCGGGCGATTTCGCGGCGAGCACCGTGAAACCGACCGTCTGGTGGATCGAAGGCGTCGCCGAATATCTGTCGAGGAAGAACGACGATCAGGAATCGATCGACGCCGCGCGCACGGGCGCATACCGTTTCTCGGACGTGCTCGCGACGCGTTACTCGTCGAGCGACTACGTCGCGCGCGCATACCGGTGGGGCTACATGGCGACGCGCTTCATGTTCGAGCGCCATCGCGCCGACGTCGATACGATCGTGTCGCGCTTCCGCACGGGCGATTACGACGGCTACGAGAACTACGTCGCCTACATCGGCGGCCGCTACGACAACGAGTTCGCCGACTGGGCCCGCAATGCGACGACGGCGGGCGAGCCGCCGCTGCCGACGGCGAGATAGGCCGGCGCGACTGCCTGAGCACGCGCGCGGGACGACGGCGGCGCGAACGAAGCGAACCCGATGGGGCGCGATGATCGTGCGCTGTTCACCCGCGCCGTCGAGTTCGGGGCGGGCGCGCCGGCGGCCGGCGACGGCACGAATGCCTGCCGCCCGCGGCGCGTTCGCTCAGCCAACGCGCGAGAGCGCGCGGTGTGCGCGGTTGTCGTCAGCGCATCGGGCGAGCGCCGTCGATGGGCGGCGCCTATCGCGGCCGGCGTAGCCGGCCCGCGCGTCGATCAGTGATGACGATAGGGCGCGTCCCAGCCGCCCGACGTCGGCGAGACACGCTGGCCGGACTGCATCGCTCCGCCGGCGGAGCCGCCGTAGCCCGACAGGTCGGCGCGGCCGTTGGCGGGCGCGATACGCGCTTCGGCCGCCTGGATATTGGCCGGATACTGGTTCTTCGAAGGCTGATAGCCGGCTTTTTCGAGTTGAGTCAGCTCGTCGCGCACTTGCGCGCGCGTCAGCGGCCCGTTGGACGACGGCTGCGCGAACGACAGGGCCGGAACGGCGAGCGCGAGCGCGAGTGCGGCCGTTTTCAGAGCGGATTTCACGATGCATACCTCCATTTGTCGCCGCTGCGGGCAGGCGTGCTCGCAGCCGGCCACTGAAGCTTGACAAATCCGCCTTAAGGGAGAATTAACGGCGTCGCATCGAACGCTGCCGTATGTCATGCGGTACGAGTGCGCGATCGGACGGTGAGAGACGTCGCGCGGCCGACGTGCGGTCGCGAAAGCCGGCCCGCGATGGCGCGCGGCGATGCGCGATCGAGCGGCACGACGGGCGCGACACGACAATCGCCGCAACGCCGCAACGCCGCAACGCCGCAACGCCGCAACGCCGCAACGCCGCAACGCCGCAACGCCGCGACCGGACTGGCGAAAGCGGCGTTCGATGCGCATGCGCGGTATCCGCGCGCATCGCGCCGTTCGTCCGGCCGAGGGCGAGAACGGGCGGCATGGGGCCGCCTCCCGTTCGCCGGCGCTCGGCCAGGACGAATCGCCGGTACGAGTCGTTGCGGCTTTGATGCCGATGCATCCCCGTCACGGTGGGGCGATTCGCTCGCGCGGCATCGCGGGAGCCGTGCTTCGCGCAGTCCGCTCGCTCCACGAGGCGAAGCGACTCAACGGCGCGACATGGCGACGCGACATGACGCCACGACGCCACGACGCCACGACGCCACGACGCCACGACGTTACGACGTTACGACACCACGACACCACGACACCACGACACCACGACACCACGACACCACGACACCACGACACCACGACACATCCGCAGCGATTACTCGGAATATCCGGTCATCCTCGCTCACGCTTCGACGGCCGTCCCGAGCAACGCGGAATCGCGCCCGCTCGTCTGCAATTGCGAACGGAAGCTCGCAAGGAGCGCGGAGCGATCGTGGTACGTGGTCGCCAGCGCGTGGCCGTAGGAAATCACCGCTTCGTTGACGGGATGCCGCGCGCGCTCGAACCGGCCGAGCGCATCGGCGAGCGTGGACTGTCCGCTCAAGTACGCGTCGAGGCACTGGCCGAGCTCGCCGGCATCCTCGATCGCGAGATTCATTCCCTGGCCGGTGATCGGGTGAATGCTGTGCGCGGCATCGCCGAGCAGCGCGACGTTCTGCTTGTGATAGCAGTCGACGTTCATCCGCCCGAGCGGGATCAACGGGAACGGCGTTTCCGCGCCGATCACGGCCATCGCGTCGGCGCTCTCGTCGCCGACGAACTCGCTCAGGCGCGCGATCAGTTTCGTGCGCGTGGCGTCGGCGAGATAGCCCTGCATTTCGTCGGCGGGAAAGCTGACCACGATGCGCGTGGCTTCGCTGCCGATCGGATAGAAATACGCGAGGCCCCGGCTCGAATCGACGTACAGCCGGTTGCATGCGCGAACGCTGTCGGTCAGCGCAATCGTGCCGAACGCCATCGGCGTCGCATAGGGAATGCGCTCGGCATCGATGCGCAGGATGTCGGTGCGGACCGTCGAGCGCGCTCCGTCGGCGCCAATCAGCACCTTGGGCGCGACGGTGCCGCCGTCGCTCAGCCCGAGCGACGTCACCGCGCCGGCGGCATCTTGCTCGATACGCTCGATCGACGTCTCGAAGCGCAAATCCACGTTGGGCAGGCCGTCGAGCTTGACGAGCAGCAGGCGTCGCAACTGCTCGCACGGAATCAGGATGAAGAAGCCGAGCGCGCTGGACGCGCGATAGTCGAGCGAAGCGATCGGTTCCTTGTCGTGGAACAGCTTCATCGCGTCGCGCCTGAGCCCGCCGGCGGCGAAGACGTCGTCGAGCAACCCCATCTTGCGAATGACGTCGATGCCGGAAGGTTTCAGCAAATCGGCGCCGTTTTGCGCGCGGTTGCGCGCCACGCGCTCGACTACCGTGACACTGTGGCCGCGCGTTCCGAGCAGGTACGCCAGTGCGACGCCTGCGATGCCGCTGCCGTTGATCAGTACATCGACTTGCTTGTTTTCCATAGTGGGTTCGTTTTTTTTCCAGTGATCGCCGTCGACGGCGCTTCCCGGCACCGAGCGGGCCCCATCAGGCGAATTTCGACGCGGGTCTATGAGCGATATCCGTGTGCCGCTTCGATTTTTTACGATGCTTTATTCGTGATTTTTAAGTCGCCAAATTAATGATTGATACGATTTTGTCGGCATTCTTGTCGATCCGGTTCGCGATGAATGTTGCGTTCGTCCGGGATCGACAGGCAGCTTCCCACGGCGGGCCGGCGATCGAGCGCCGCGAAATGAATGCATCGCTCGCCGTCCGCGCGGGAAATCGTATTAAAGATGCAAAAAATATGCAAATAAATATGATGGCGGGAAATAAAAATTGAATGGGAACCGCGTTTAGGGTGGGGCGGATTATTTGTTTTGAATTATTGAAAAATATAGCGATTCATTTCTTTAAAATTGAAATGAATGTGATGATTGAATTGATCGCTGATGCGGAAATTCGCGATGACGCAGCGCATGCGTCGCGCGACGCGTTCGAGCATGCGTTCAGCCGCATGCGAATCGTGATGCGATACGGACGACCGAGCGTTATGCGAGCGGTGGGCGCGATTGCCGTGCGCGCGCGTGCCGTTCAACGGCGACGCGCGCCCGAGCGTCGCGGAATCGAAGCCCGCACGCGCTACAAGGATAGGCCCCGGCGTGCCGGCATCGCTTGCTCGGCATTCAGCGGGCGGTTTTCTTCGCGCCGCGACGCACGGCGCCGTTCGTCGCGGCCGTGCGCGCGGCCGGCGCCTGCTTGCGTCGTCCGGCCTTTTGCGTCGAAGGCGCCTGCGCCTGCGTCGGCTCGACCTTCCCGCGCGCCGCGCGTGCGCGCGGCCGCTTCTGCTCGCCCGGCAGCGAAGGGAACGCGGGCTGTCCGTCGCCGAAGAGCGGCAGCGTGCCGACCGCGATCAGCTCGACGGGTTCGTTGCCCACGTTCACGACGCGATGCCGCTCGTGCGCGTTGAAGTGCAGCGAATCGCCGGGGCCGAGCGGGTAGTCCCGCTTGCCGACCGTGTATTGGACGCGCCCCGACAGCACGAACACGAATTCGTCGCCGGCGTGCGCGACCCATTCGGAGCAGTAGCCTTCCATCATCGACACCTTGACCGCATTGAGCTGGCTGCCCGCGAAGGTGGTCGACAGGCGCTCGTAGCGCTGCTGCGTCGGACGGATCGAATACGACTCGCGGCTGCCCTGGTGCGAATCCGGCTGATCCTGACGGGGCTGGTCGATGAGTGCGGCAAGCGGCGCGCGCAGCGCTTTGGCGACGTTGACGAGCGAAGAAATCGAAATGCCGGTCAGGTTGCGTTCGACTTGCGACAGGAATCCGACCGACAGGTTTGCCTCGGTGGCGATCTCGAGCAGCGTTTTCTTCAGCTCGCGGCGCAGGCGGCGGATGCGTCCGCCGATGTGCATGATGTCCGAATCCATGAATCTCCCACGAGGCTACGGTTGCCGTTCGACGCAGACAAACGCGCGGCGCGCGTTGGCGATTGCATCGTCCGCGCCCGTTCGCGCGGGCGCGGCGCGGCGATGATGCCCGTGCATTGTACAGCGACGCTTTTCGCTTTTTACGCGTGTGGAGGCGCATTTCTACGCGCGTTTCCGACGCTGCGCCCGGCACGTTCGCGCGCCCGGGCGGCGCTTGACTCAGGTCAAGGCCGCCGTCGCGCGACGGGCGATCATACGCAAAGGCTGGATAGGAAGCACGAGCGTCGATCGCGCGTGACGACACCGGCGGCGCGGCCGCGCAGGATCGAGCGGCCGCTCACACGAAGCCAGGAGACCGTCATGGTGCGCAAATATCGGGTCGTTCTCGCGACCATCGCCGTGTTCATTTCGCTCGCGGGGATGATGGAGGCGGTTCGCGGCCTGCTGTTCGACAGCAACGCCGAATTTCTCTATGGCGTGGTCGCGCTGTCGCTCGGCGTCGCCGCGTTTGTTGTGCTGCTCAATCCGACGCCGAAGGACGAGCGCTGAGCGTATTGAAGCGCACGTTTTGCACGCGGCGTGCGCGCTGGCGTGTGTTGCGCATCGAGCGGCGCGCTCGCCGAGGAATGCGTGCACCCGGGCGCTTGCCCATGCCGCGCCCGCGCGCGGCGCGATCGTCGCAAGAGCTCAGTTGTCGCGGCGTTCGGGGCCGAGAGCGATCGCCGGCGGCCCGCCCGCCCGGCGCATTCCGGTTGCCCGAATCGCGGGCTCGCCGTTCAGCCCGGCTCCACCGCCGAATGCGCGCGCTTGTCCGCGAGCGGCAATTCTCCCCACGCGAGCGGAATGAACACGGTGCCGCCTGCTTTCTCGATCGTCTCGACGAACGTGCCGAGCGTCGCGCCCGCGGCGATCGACAGCGGCTCGCCGCCGAAATAGCTTTCGGTCCGAAGCCACGGCGCGAGCCCTTCGTTGATGTCGACGACGCTGCAGGTGAGCGCGCCGCGCCCGGCCTCGGGCGGCAGCAGCGGGCCGTCGAACGCGACGCGCAGGATCTGGTCCGGACTGTCCCCGTAAGGCGGCCCTGCGTACAGCTCGTAAGGCGCCTCGCTCCAGCGGTCGCCGCACTGGCGATCGAGCGGCAGGCACGTGAAATAGGCCCACGGACTGCGCACGAAGCACAGACGATACGTGTCGCGCACGCCCTCGAGATTCGCTTTCAGTGTCATCGCTCGCCCCATCGTTCGACGCTCGCGGCGCCGGCGCGAGCGATGAAACGATCATCGTTGCGCGGCGTGCCGGCGGGTTGACGCAGATCAACCGTGCGCCGTGCGCGGCCGATTGACGTGGGTCAAGCGTGCGCGGCGCCGCGGCTCTATGCTGAGGCATCGATGGGTCCGCTGCCCGGCCGGGCAGCGGCTACAGGAGGTTGTCATGTCGGTCATGAAGGTTTCGTTTCCACAGGATCCACCGCCCGAATATTGCGCGCGCGATCTCGTCGTCGCGTTTCCCGCGCTCGTCGACGAGGCGTACGTGCAGTGCGCGATCACGGCCGAGGCGCTCGAGGATCATTTCGGCGCGCAATCGCTGAAGGAGGACGATCTGCTCGCGGCGTTCAACCTGCACCGCAAGAAGATCGAGCACGCCGCGCAGCGGATGCTCACGGAGATCGGCGGCAAGCCGGTCCTGCTGCACAGCGGGTTCTTTCGATTTCTTTACGAGTAGCGCCCGCGCGCCGCGCGGCTTCGCGACGCGACGCGGCGGCCGGTTCGGCAGGAGAACGACATGACGTTGTCAGGCAACATTCAGGATGGCGACTGGACGGTCGAGGTGACGACGTCGCCGGTGCCGGGCGGTTACGTGTGCGACATCAAGGTGATGCACGGCGCGCCGGGCGGGGCGTTCAAACACGCGTTCCGGCACGGCCGGACATTTCCGACCGAGCGCGACGCGATGGTCGAGGGGCTGCGCGCCGGCATGACCTGGATCGAGCTGAAGATGTCGAAAGCATTCAACATGTAGGCCCGCGCACGGCAAGACACGGCGCGCGTCCGCGTGCCGCGGCTCCGTCGCGCGTGGGAGCGCCGCATCGACGCCGCGCGCCGGCCCGGGCGGCGGCCGTCAATCCTCGTCCGGGTCGTCGATCAGCTTGTGCCGCAGCGCGTAGCGCACGAGCGCCGCTTCGTGCGGCATCTGCATCTTCTCGAGAATCCGCGTCTTGTACGTGCTGACCGTCTTCGCGCTCACGCACAGCTCGTCGGCGATCTGCGTGAGCGTCTGCCCCGACGCGATCCGGCGGAACACATCGAATTCGCGGTCCGAGAGGCGGTGGTGCGGCAGCGTTTCCGCCGGCTCGTTCAGGCTTTGCGCGAAGCGCTCGGCCATCGCGAGGCTCACGTAGACGCCGCCAGATGCGACCTTCGTCACCGCGCCGACGAGCTCCGAGCTCGCGCTTTCCTTCGTGAGATAGCCGGACGCTCCCGCGCGGAACGCGCGCACCGCGTACTGCTGCTCCGCATGCATCGTCAGCACGAGGATGCGCAGCGCGGGCTTTTCTTCCTTGATCTGCTTGATGAGCTCCACGCCGTTGCGTCCCGGCATCGACAGATCGAGCACGAGCACCTGCGCGGGCGTCGAGCGGACGAGCGCGATCGTCGTCGCGCTGTCGAACGCTTCGCCCGCGACCTCGAAGCCGGATGCGTTCTGCAGGATGTGGCGCAAGCCGTCGCGCACGAGCGCGTGGTCGTCGGCAATCAGAACCTTGATCATGGGTGGAAATCTTCCTGTCGAATCGATTGCATCGGGGAAGGCGGCCGGCGGACGGCGGTTTCGATGGCGCGAGGCGCCGTGCGCACGCGCGGCCGCGCGCCGCGCGTGCGGGCCGGCGCAGCCGGCGCGCGCGTGGCCCAGCCGGCGCCAGGCGTGCCGGCGTCGGCAGCCGCGAATGCGGCGGCGCGTGCCCGCGCGGGCGAACCGGCGCCGGGCGCGGCGTGCGCGCGTTCGTTTCGAACCGTCGTATGAGCGGTCGTCAAGATCCTCCCCGGTCGAGGCGGGCAGCGACGCGGCGTCCCGAACGCTCGGACGCAGTCGCAAGAGTGCCGCAGCCTCATTTCATCAATATTGAGACGAAATTGTGCTCGATTTGATTGCTTTTGGCTAATGGGATTGACGCAATGCGTGCCGCGCATGCGGCAGCGCCGCATGCGCGGCGCGCAATGTGCCGGCGCATGCGCGTGCCCGAGCGCGCGCTTGATCCTCGTCAACGGTGGCCTGCTCGCGGCGCGCGAGACTCTCGGCAGGGCGTGCTCGCACGCGATTCGAGTGAGGTTTTCCGGAGGTGTCGACCATGTACAAAAAAATCTTCGCGGCGCTCGACGGCAGCCGCAGCGCGAGCGTCGCGCTCGACGAAGCGATCAAGATCGCCAAGACGTTCGGCGCGACGGTGACGGCGGTTTGCGTCGTCGAGCACAAGCCGCAGCTCGTCGACGTCAACGCCGCGTACGTCGAGCCGCAGGGGGACGACAACTCGGCGGCCGACATCGCGACCCGCGTGCTCGCCGACGCGAAGGGGCGGCTCGCGGAGCAGCATGTCGAGGGCTCGGTGCGAGCGATCGATTCGTATGGCGAGGATGTCGCGGCGGTGCTGATGCGCACGGCCGCCGAATCCGATGCCGACCTGATCGTGATGGGCACGAGCGGGCGCCACGGGATACGCAGGCTGCTGCTCGGCAGCGTGGCGGAATCGCTGCTCCGGATGGCGGACCGGCCGGTGCTGCTGCGTCGCCACGACGAACTCGCGTCGTGACGCGGATCGCCGCGACGCGATCGGCCGCATTGGGATGGTGCGCCGCGGAAACGGCATGCGCGGCGAGCGAAGGCGCGCGGTCGCGAAGCCGCTGATTCGCCGAGCGCGGCGGCCGTGCGAATCGTCGGCTTCGGCATATGACGAAAGTCGCGCGGGCGATGCGATGTGCAACCTATGCAACGCCCGCCGCGCACGAACGGCAACGAACGAACGGCAACGAACGACAACGGACGGCAACCGGAAACGGGGCCGGAAATCGAGCCTTTTCGCGCATATCGGCCGGCGCCGGATCGGCGAACTCAGGCGCCGGGCTCCCGGCCCGGCCTGACGCAGGGGCGCCGGCGACCATGCCGCTCGCCGGCGCCGTGACGGCGCGGCGTCAGTGCGACAGCAGCACCGGCACCGTCATCGATTCGAGCATCGTCCGGGTCACGCCGCCCAGCACGCGCTCGTGTGTGCGCGTGTGGCCGTATGCGCCCGTCACGAGCAGGTCCGCATGCAGGTCGGCGGCGCGGTTGAGCAGTGCCGCGCCCGTTTCGACGCCCGGCACGTGCGCCGACGCCGAGAACGACGCCTGGATGCCGTGCCGTCCGAGGTACGCCGCGACGTCGATGCCGGCGGGCGCGAGATCCGCGCCCGTCTTGCGGCGCCGCAGCACGCTCTCCACCGTCACGAAGCGCGCGCGTTTGAGGAGCGGCAGCGCATCGGTGACCGCGCGCGCGGCTTCGCGGCTGCCGTCCCATCCGACCAGCACGTTCTCGCCGAACGTGCGCATCGCGCCCGTGAACGGCAGCACGATCGCGGGCACCCCGCAGCTCATCACGACGTCGTCGACGAAATGCGGCTCGATGTGTGCCGCGTCGTCGCCGGGATCGGGCTGGCCGAGCACCACGAGGTCCGCGTGGCGCGCATGCAGCGTCGCGACGTCGGTGGGCGGGCCGGCCGGCGCGCGCCATTCGAAGCCGACGCCCGCGCGCGCGCCCGCGGCGGTGAAGCGCGCCTGCGCGGCGTCGCGCCGCGCGGCGTGCTGCGCCTCGTTCGCCGCGAGCCGCAGGCTTTCGTCGCTGCGAAAGAGCGGCCGCATCAGATCCTGGCTCACGACGTACAGGCCGATCACGTGGGCGTCCCAGCGCCGCGCGAGGTCGAGCGCGAACTCGGCGCGCGCGTCGCTCTGGCGGCTGTCGTCGACATGGACGAGCAAAGTCTTGAATTTCATCTCACGGCCTCCGTCGGATGAATGGCGTTCGCGTCGTCGGCCGGCGCGCTGCGGGCCGGAATCATCAGCACGGGGCAGCGGGCGTGCCGCAGCAATCGCTCGGCGACGCTGCCGAGCATCAGCCGCCGGACGCCGCGCCGGCCGTGCGTGCCCATCACGATCAGGCTCGCGCCGATCTCGCGCGCCGCGCGCTCGAGGCGCTCGGCGACGTCCTCGCCCGGCGGCTCGACCTCGACGAGCCGCGGCGCGCCGGCGACGCCGCGCCGCGTCATCCGGCCCTGCGCGTCGTCGAGCACGCGCCGGCCTTCCTCGCGGAACGCGTCGATGAGGATCGACGGGTCGTAGCCCGGCGTGTCGAACGCGAACACCGGCATGTCGACGACGTAGACGGGCACGAGCCGCGCGTTCGTGTCGACCGCGAGCTGCAGCGCCGCGTCGAGCGCGTGCGATGCCGTCTCGCTGCCGTCGAGCGCGACAAGAATGATCGAATACATGTCTGTCTCCCAACACCCGTTTCGTTTTCGGCCGTTTCCGGTCGCACATCGCGCGCCGGAACGGCCATTACCCAGCGCGAACTGCGGGCCGCGCGATGCGCGCCCGCGCGGCCTTGCGTCCGCGCGCCTCTTCGGGCGGCTGCGAACGCGCGCCTTGCGCCGCTCAGTGCGACATCAGGACCGGCACCGTCATCGACGCCAGGATCGTGCGCGTCACGCCGCCGAGAATCAGCTCCTTCCAGCGCGCGTGGCCGTATGCGCCCATCACGAGCAGATCCGAGCCCGATTCGTACGCGTGCGACAGCAGCACGTCGCCGATCGACGAGTCGCGCGAGCGTTCGAGATCGCGCACGTCGATGTTCGCGTGATGCCGTGCGAGCGTGAGCGCGATGTCGGCGCCCGGAATCCGCGCACCGGGCGGCTCCTGCGCGGCGCCGTTGACGGTGACGATCGTCGTCTTCGTCGCGAGCGCGAGGAACGGCGCGGCGTCGTGGACGGCGCGCGTCGCCTCGCGGCTGCCGTCCCACGCGGCGAGCACGCGCGTGCCGATCGCGGACGGCATGCCCGCGTACGGCAGCAGCAGCACCGGGCGGCCCGCCGACAGCACGAGGGTATCGGGGAAGCTGTCGTCGACGTAGGTTTCCGGATCGTCCGGATCGGTCTGGCCGGCGATCACGAGATCCGCGTAGCGTGCGTAGTGCGGCACTGCGTCGTTCGCGCGCGCGTCGGCGACGATCCACTGGCCCTGCACGTTCGCGCGCGTGAGTTCCGCATGGAACAGGCGCTCGAGCGCCGCGCGCTTCTCGCCGCGCCGCTTCTCCTGGTCGGCGAAGTAGTCGGCCGTGCCCGCCATCACGTAGAACGACGTGGGCTCGGGCGTGTAGATCGCGAAGATCGCCGTCAGGTGGGCGCCGAACTGACGCGCGAGCGTCAGCGCGGTTTCGAGCCGCGTGCGCGCGCGGTCGCTCGTGTCGAGATGGACCAGGATGCTCTTGTAGCTCATCGCTCGTTCTCCTTGGTACCGGCGCGCCTGGCGCCGTCTGTGCGTATGCCCCCAGTCTATGAAGCGCGCGGGCGGGGCGCTTGACTCAGATCAAAGCCCGTCCGGCCGCCCGCCCGCGCCAGGGCGCTGTGCGCGGGCGCCGCACGCGGGCGGGCCGCGCCGCTTGATGCGCGTCAACCGGCGTGCGCGGCAAGCGCCTAGAGTGAGGCGCGAGGGGCATCCCACGCCCCGCGAGCGGAGAAGACGACATGAAAGCGCTGGTGTACCACGGGCCCGGCGGCAAGTCGCTGGACGAGCGCCCGATGCCGGAGTTGGCGGCGCCGACGGACGTCATCGTGCGCGTCACGCGCACGACGATCTGCGGCACCGATTTGCACATCCTGAAAGGCGACGTGCCGAGCTGCGAGCCGGGGCGCATTCTCGGCCACGAGGGCGTCGGCGTCGTGCATCGCGTGGGCGCTGCGGTCAACACGCTGAAGGAGGGCGACCGCGTGCTGATCTCGTGCATCTCGTCGTGCGGGCAGTGCGAATACTGCCGGCGCGGGATGTATTCGCACTGCACGACGGGCGGCTGGATTCTCGGCAACCGGATCGACGGCACGCAGGCCGAATACGTGCGGATTCCGCACGCGCAGACGAGCCTGTACCGGATTGCGCCGGGCGCCGACGAGG
Source organism: Burkholderia savannae (assembly GCF_001524445.2). NCBI lineage: Bacteria > Pseudomonadati > Pseudomonadota > Betaproteobacteria > Burkholderiales > Burkholderiaceae > Burkholderia > Burkholderia savannae. The sequence goes on along the minus strand of NZ_CP013418.1, from coordinate 1,026,330 downwards.
AAGCGCTCGTGATGCTGTCCGACATCCTGCCGACCGGCTTCGAATGCGGCGTGCTGAACGGCCGCGTGCAGCCGGGCGGCACGGTCGCGATCGTCGGCGCGGGGCCGATCGGGCTCGCGGCGCTCTTGACCGCGCAGTTCTACTCGCCCGCGCAGATCGTGATGATCGATCCCGACCCGAACCGGCTCGCGGTCGCGAAGCGCTTCGGCGCGACCGCGTGCATCGACAACGGCCAGGTCGACGCGATCGCCGAGGTGAAGGCGTTGACGGGCGACGGCGTCGATTGCGCGATCGAGGCGGTCGGCATTCCCGCGTCGTTCGAGCTGTGTCAGCAGATCATCGCGCCGGGCGGCGTGATCGCGAACGTCGGCGTGCACGGCGTGAAGGCGGACCTGCATCTCGAGACGCTCTGGGACCGCAACATCACGATCACGACCCGGCTCGTCGACACCTCGAGCACGCCGATGCTGCTGAAGACCGTCGGCGCGGGGCGGCTCGATCCGAAGCAACTGATCACGCACCGTTTTCCGCTCGCCGACATCGAACAGGCGTACGAGACGTTCGGCCACGCGGCGAACACGCGCGCGCTGAAGGTCATCATCGACGTGTCCGAATAGGCTGGCGGCTGGGCGGCGCGCGGGCCTTGCGCGCCGCGGACGCCGCCGCCTTCGACGGCCGTCGCGATCCGCCCGGTTTTCCGAAGCCGGGCGGGGGCGCGCTCGTCCGCGCGAACGGGTCACGAAACGCGTTTAGAATGCGGGATGCCGATTCACGCCGCGCTCGCTTCGCGGCCGGCGCCGCGGCGGTCCGCGCGCGCCGACGCCACCCGGCTCGGCATTCGTCGCGTTCGAGGTGCGCCCGTGTGGCATTTTCCCCAGGCTATTCCCGCGTCGCTCGGTCCGTGGGCCGTGTTCGCCAGCGTGCTCGTCACGCAACTCGGCATGCCCGTTCCTGCCGTGCCGATGCTGATCATCGGCGGCACGATGGCGGCGATGGGGCAGGCGTCCTATGCGAGCATGCTCTGCGCGGCGGTCGCCGCGACGGTGCTCGCCGATTCGATGTGGTTCTTCGCCGGGCGCGCGCGCGGCCGGCGGCTCCTCAACGCGCTCGTGCGTTTCTCCCTGTCGCTCGACGCGACGCTGCGCGTCGCGCGCAAGGTGTTCGAAAAGCACGGCGCGCCGCTGCTCGTGCTCGCGAAATTCCTGCCGGGCCTCGGGCTCGTGTCCGCGCCGCTGCTCGGCACGACGGCCGTCGCCGTGTGGGTGTTCCTGCTCTGGGACGTCGCGGGCGCGTCGCTGTGGGCGAGCGTGTGGCTCTTCGGCGGCGCGGCGCTGCACGACGAGATCGTGCGGCTGATGCAGTGGGTGAGCGCGAGCGGCGGCACGCTGTTCGACGCGTTCGCGGCGATCTTCGTCACGTTCCTGCTGTACCGCTGGGCGATGCGCGTGCGCTTTCGCCGCTGGCTCGCGAAGATCCGCATCAGCCCGCAGCAGCTCGACGCGATGCTGAAATCGGCCGCGCCGCCCGTCGTGTTCGACGCGCGGCCGCGCGCGGTGCGCGAGAAGGAGGCGTACCGGATCGCGGGTGCGTATCCGCTCGATCTCGATTCGCCCGATTCGTTGCATCCGGACCTGACGACGCGTGCGATCGTCGTCTACTGCGTGTGCCCGAACGAGGCAACCGCCAAGCGCATCGTGAGCCAACTGCAGCGCAAGCAGATCCGCCACGCGCTCGCGCTGAAGGGCGGCCTCGACGCATGGGAGAAGCTCGGCTATCCGGTCGAGCCGCTGCCCGCGGATTTCGACGCGGCGCGCTACGTCGCGCCGCCTGTCGTGCCGGGCGACGGCGGCTTTCCGATGCGCGCAGGCGTGACGGACTAGCCGCGCGGCGAGCGCGGCGGCCCGGCGCGCCGCCGCCGTGCCGTTTCATCGTCCGGCCGGATCGCTTCGACGCTTCGCGCGCATTCCATTTCGACGACCGATCACGAACCCGCCCATGCCCGCGCGTCCCGCTTCCTCCGCTCGTCCGCCGATTCCGCGCACCGTCTGGGCGCTCGGCTTCGTCAGCTTGTGCATGGACGTGTCGTCCGAGCTGATTCATGCGCTGCTGCCGATCTATCTGGTGACGACGATGGGGATGAGCGTCGCGGCGCTCGGCGTGCTCGAAGGCGCGGCCGAGGCGAGCGCGATGATCGTCAAGATCTTCTCGGGCGCGCTGAGCGACTGGCTCGGCCGGCGCAAGGCGCTGCTTCTGCTCGGCTACGGGCTCGCCGCGCTGACGAAGCCGCTGTTCCCGCTTGCGGGCGGCCCGGCGACGGTGGCCGCCGCGCGGCTCCTCGATCGCGTGGGCAAGGGCATCCGCGGCGCGCCGCGCGACGCGCTCGTCGCCGACATCGCGCCGCCCGAGATCCGCGGCGCGTGCTTCGGGCTGCGCCAGTCGATGGATACCGTCGGCGCGTTCGCCGGGCCGCTGCTCGCGATCGCGCTGATGCTCGCGTTCGCCGGTCACATTCGCGTCGTGCTGTGGTTCGCGGTCGTGCCGGCGTTTCTCGCGGTCGCGCTGATCGTGTTCGGCGTCGACGAGCCGGCGCCCGCGCCCGCCGCCGCGCGGGCGTTCCGCTCGCCGCTGCATTGGCGCGCGCTGCGCGCGTTTTCGGGGCGCTACTGGTTCGTCGTGCTGATCGGCACCGCGTTCACGCTCGCGCGCTTCAGCGAAGCGTTTCTCGTGCTGCGCGCGCAGCAGGCGGGCCTCGACGTTGCGTGGATTCCGGCCGTGATGGTGGTGATGAGCGTCGCGTACGCGGCGTCCGCGTACCCCGTCGGCATCGTGTCGGACCGGTTCGGCGCGCGCGCGCCGCTCGCGGCCGGCATGCTGCTCTTGGTCGCGGCCGATCTGGTGCTCGGCGCGAGCGCGTCGCTGACGGCGCTGTTCGCAGGCGTCGCCGTGTGGGGATTGCACATGGGCTTTACGCAGGGGATGCTGGCGGCGCTCGTCGCGGAAACCGCGCCGCCGGACCTGCGCGGCACCGCGTTCGGCGTGTTCAATCTCGCGGGCGGGATCGCGATGCTGGCGGCGAGCGCGCTCGCCGGCTGGCTGTGGGAGCGCCACGGCGCACCGACGACGTTCTTCACGGGCGCGGCGCTCGCGGCCGTCGCGCTCGCGATGTGCGGCTTCGTTCGGCGGCGGGCGCAATACGCGGAGTGACGGCGGCCGTTCGATGTTCGGTGACGCGCCGGATCGATCGGCGTTGACGGAGATCGAGGCGGCGAAGACGAGGGCGAAGTCGAAATCGAACGCAGCGGTAGCGTCGGCGGCGACGACGATGGCGACGACAAGGGCGACGACGAGAGCGACAAGGATGACGATGGCGACGATGTGACGAGCGATGGGCTCGAGCATGGGGGCGTGCGGAGCGTGAGCGTGACGCATGTCGATTGCGCCGATCGCGCACACGTTGCCGCACGAAGCGCCTGCCTGATCGCGCGGCGTCAACGCTGCGTCGCGCATCGCCATCGCGCATCACGAACGCGTTCGTCGCCGGATGCGACCGACCATCCGCGCACGGCGATCGGAAACGCTGCGCGCCGGCGCGCAGCGATCGACGAACATGCCGAGCGCCGCGCTCGCTCTTCCCGCCGATCGTGCGCCGCCGTCCGATCGCCTTCCCGGTCGCCGATCATTCGCAAAGCCCCTGCAAAACCCCTGCAAAACTGCTGCGAAACCCCGGTAAAACACCCGCAAAACTGCGCGGCCGACAGGGTTTTAAAAACGCTCTATGCTCAACGCTCCATCAACGAGCGCGTTCGCAACCGTCCAGATAAACATATCTCGTTTTCTTCGTTTCGCACGCGCGACAGACGATATAGGGTTCGCCGATATGACGATCGATACGGTGTCATCCACTTCCATTCCGCTCGCGTGGATCGCGGGCGTCGGCGCGAGCGCCGGGCTCGGCGCGGCCGTCGGCCGGCGCTTCGCGCGCGAGGGCTTCGCGGTCGTGCTGACGGGGCGCACGCACGAGCGCGTCGCGGCCGTCGCCGACGAGATCCGCGCGCAAGGCGGCGTCGCGCACGTCGCGAGCGGCGACATCGCGAGCGAGTCCGACGTCGAGCGGCTCGCCGTCGAAGTGCGCACGCTCGGCACGCTGCGGGCGGGGGTGTTCAACGCGGGCAACGCCGTGCGCGCGCCGACGCTCGAACTGAGCGTCGCGCAGTTCGAGAACGCGTGGCGCACGAACGTGATCGGCGGTTTCCTGTTCGCGAAGGTCGCGCTTGCACAGTTGCTCGACGCAAACAACGACACGCCCCGCAGCCTGCTGTTCACGGGCGCGACGGCGTCGTTGCGCGGCCGCCCGCCGTTCGCCGCGTTCGCGTCGGCGAAGGCCGGCCTGCGCTCGCTCGCGCAGACGCTCGCGCGCGAGTTCGGGCCGCGCGGCATTCACGTCGCGCATGCGGTGATCGACGGCGGCATCGATGGCGAGCGCTTGCGCAGCGCCGCGCCCGAGCGCGCCGCGCAAGCGGGCGCCGACGGGCTGCTGTCGCCCGACGCGATCGCCGAGAGTTACTGGCAACTGCACGTGCAGCATCGCAGTGCGTGGACGCAGGAGCTCGATCTGCGTCCGTACAACGAAGCGTTCTGACGAGGAGTAGTCGCGATGAGCACAGTCATCGAACAGCGGCCGCTTGTGCAGGAAGGCGGCGAGATCGAAGCGGAAGTCAACTATCTGGCGAAGGGCGTCGCGCGCCCGGTGGCGTACACGTTCGAGCCGCCGCCCGGCACGCCGTGGGCGACGGGCGAGCTCGCGCCGCGGCGCGTGAAGATTCGCGACGCGCGGCCGCTCGCGGCGGCGGGCGCGCTCGGGCTCGATGCGAGCGGCTTCGAGCTCGTCGCGCATCGCAGCGCGCTCGCGGATTTTGCCGACGACGCGGCGATCCGCTCGCGCTACTACGCTGAAGTCGACGCGCTCCTGCGCGCGGCGACGGGCGCCGAGAAGGTCGTCATCTTCGATCACACGCTGCGCGACAGCGCGCAAGGCTCGCGCGCGACGGCCGCGCTGCGCGAGCCGGTGCGGCGCGTGCACAACGATCAGACGTTCGTATCGGCGCCGCGCCGCGTGCGCGATCATCTGCCCGCGGACGAAGCCGAGGCGCGCTTGCGGCACCGCTTCGCGATCGTCAACGTGTGGCGTCCGCTCGACGTCGTCGAACGGCTGCCGCTCGCGCTATGCGACGCGCGCACGATCGCGCCGGACGATCTCGTGCCGAGCGATCTCGTCTATCGCGACAAGGTCGGCGAGACGTATTCGGTTCTCGCGAATCCCGCGCATCGCTGGCTCTACTTTCCGCGGCTGCGCGCCGACGAGGTGCTGCTGCTGAAGATCTACGATTCGCTCGACGACGGGCGCGCGCGCCTCACCGCGCACACCGCGTTCGACGATCCGACGACGCCCGCGACCGCCGCGCCGCGCCGGAGCATCGAGGTGCGCGCGCTCGTGTTCTGGCCGGCGGCCGCGTGAGCCGAGCGGCAAGCGGCCTGCGGCGGCGACGCGGCGAATAGCGCGGGGCCTCGGTCGGGCTGCCGGCGCACATTGCGCTTGCGACGCGCGTCGGCGGCGCGCGCGGGGCGCGGCGCGGCGCATGGCGCACATGGCGGGGCGGGCCCGCCAAGCGCCGGCCGCCAAGCGCCGGCCGCCGTGCGCCGCCGCACCGCAAGCCGCCGCCGCACCGCAAGTCTGCCGCGGCATCGGCCGCATCCTCGGCCATGCGCGCAGCGCAGCGTGCGCATGGCCGCCTTGCCGCTCGCACGCGGCACAAACGGCTGGCGGCGAGCGCCGTATTCTTCATATAATTACCGCTGCATTTCGACCGGGCGTGCAATGTCGATCCGGGCGTCGGCGCGTCTTGCGTCGCTTGTCCGATCGTCGTCGATTGCCCGCTTCAAGCAAAGCGAACGCGCGCGTGCGACACGCGCGTTCGTCGATGCGCGTGTGGCGCGGCGGCGGCGCATTGCTTCGACGCGACCCGAAGCGGCTTCCGGCGCGTGTAGCGATACGTGATACGCGAGCGATTCGCACCGCCGAGCCGCATTGTTGCGATCGTCGGCGCGATTCGGCTTCGACGCCGATGCGATCACGGATCACGGATCGCGTGCGCGTTCATCGGAGCCGGCGCGTCGCGCCGTCTTCGCGCAGCGGCCTGCGGTGGCGCACGCAACGGTCTTTCCTCGACACGAACATGACAGCGGCACACTCGCGCGCCGCCAGGAGACATCGGTGACTTCACAAGACGAACGGCTGCACCGCGGCCTGGAGGAGCGGCACATCAACCTGATGGCGCTCGGCGCGACGATCGGCGTCGGGCTCTTTCTCGGCTCCGCCTCCGCGATCCGCGCGGCCGGCCCGGCGATCCTGCTGACCTACGTCCTCGGCGGCATCGCGATCTTTCTCATCATGCGCGCGCTCGGCGAGATGGCGATCGACAATCCGGTCGCGGGCGCGTTCAGCCGCTACGCGCAGGACTACATCGGGCCGCTCGCCGGCTATCTGACGGGCTGGACCTACTGGTTCATGTGGATCGTCACGTGCATGGCCGAAATCACGGCGGTCGGCGTCTACATGCACATGTGGTTTCCCGGCGTGCCGAACTGGATCTGGACCTTCGCCGCGCTGATCGTGATGGGCGCGGTGAACTTCATCGCGGTGAAGCTGTACGGCGAATTCGAGTTCTGGTTCGCGCTGATCAAGATCGTGACGATCGTGCTGATGATCGCGGGCGGCGGCCTGATGATCGTCGCGGGCGTGGGCAACGGCGGCGTCCCGACCGGCATTTCGAACCTGTGGGTGCACGGCGGCTTCATGCCGAACGGCTGGTCGGGCGTCGTCGACGCGCTGCCGATCGTGATGTTCGCGTATCTCGGCGTCGAGATGCTCGGGCTGACGGCGGGCGAGGCGCGCAATCCGGAGAAGTCGCTCGCGAAAGCCGTGAATTCGGTGTTCTGGCGCGTCGTGATCTTCTACGTCGGCGCGCTGTTCGTGATCATGTCGATCTATCCGTGGAACCAGATCGGCACGCAGGGCAGCCCGTTCGTCATGACGTTCTCGCGGCTCGGCATCCCGGCCGCGGCCGGCATCATCAACTTCGTCGTGTTGACGGCCGCGCTGTCGTCGTGCAACAGCGGAATCTTCAGCACCGCGCGGATGCTGTTCAATCTCGCCGAGCAGGGGCAGGCGCCCGAGCGGCTCGCGTCGGTGAACCGGCGCGGCGTGCCGGTGCAGGGCGTGCTGATTTCGGTGGCGCTGCTGTTCGTCGGCGTCGCGCTCAATTACTATGCGCCGCAGAAGGTGTTCGTGTGGCTCACGTCGGTGTCGACGTTCGGCGCGATCTGGACGTGGTGCGTGATCCTGATCGCGCAACTGCGCTTTCGCCGCCGCGTGCCGGCGGAGCGCCTTGCGCGGCTGCCGCTGCGCGTGCCGCTCTATCCGGCGTCGTCGTTCGTCGCGCTTGCGTTTCTCGCATTCGTCGTCGTGCTGATGGCGTTCTCGCCCGACACGCGCGTCGCGCTCGTGATCGGGCCGCTGTGGATCGTCGCGCTGACCGTGTACTACTACGTGAGCCAGGCGGGACGGCGCGCTCAGATGACGTCGCCGACGGACGGTTGAGCGCTGCAAGGCGCTGGCCGACGGCGGACGACGAGAGGCTGCGTGCGCCTGCCGTCGATCGCGGCGGGGCGTTCGTCGTCGATTCGGCGGGCCGGTGCGCACGTGAGCGCGTGTGGCGGCGCGTCACGTCGGCACGTGCCGGTTCCATTGGAATTTCATTTTCCGCTTCGGATGGGGGCGCGTTTCGCGTATTGCGGGCGCTTTCGATTTCGCCGCGTGAGGTGCGATGCGGCATGCACTGGCGTGCGAGCGATTTGGTGCGCGATTCCGCGCGCGGCGGCGCATGCCATGCCGGCCGGCCGCAATGGGAACGCGACGAAAACGACGCAAGAACATCCGCGTGCGACTCACTTCGCGCGCCATGCATGCTGCGAACCCGCGCGACTCATGGGTGCGATACGCGATGCGACGGAAGATGGAAGATATGCGAACGAGCGCACCGACAAACGAAGCGACGAACGCCGCGCGGGATTCAAATCGCTTCAAATGGCGCGCTGAAGCCGCCCCCTTCATTCAGACGCCGGCGTCGATTAATTCGGATACCGCGAGGTTCGGCTCGACGCCGCAATGACGACACCAATCGAGATAAAGGAGAATATCGACATAGCGTTCCCCGCGTTCGATCTTGGAGAGATAGGACTGGTCGATGCTCAGGCGCTCGGCCAATTGCGTCTGGGTGAGGCCCGCCGCTCTTCTCAACGCGCGCAGATGCGTGCGCAGAACGACATAACGAGGGTGATGAATGGAAGGGAGCATGGGCGAATGCTCCCTGCTGAAACCAAATAGTCCACCTTGGCCTAATTGGGCTATGATAGCTGAAAACTGACTTCGGCACTATTCAACATAACAACATGGTATTCGATTGTCGGTCGAAAAGAGGCAGTGGAATCATACGGGGAAATGGTAATGGCAACATACAAGGAATTGCTTGCCCAATTGGATGATTTGAAGCATCAGGCGAAGACCGCGCGCGCGGTAGAACTGCCCGATGTGCTCGTCGAGTTGCGTAGAAAGATCGACGAGTACGGCCTCACGCAAAAGGACCTGTTCCCGCCTCGTCTCGGCCGGCCAAAGAAAGAGGACTTGCTGCCGAAGCCGCGCTATCGCGATCCGGAGACGGGCGCGACGTGGACGGGACGCGGCCGAGCCCCGGCGTGGATCGCGGGGCAGGACCGCGATCCGTTCCTGATCGATTAGCGTGCTTGCTGCGATCGCACGCGGCGAGGGTCGCGGGCGATCCGGTTGCGCGGCATTCGCTGCGGCTGGTTCGTCGTGGCTCGTCTGCGTTCGTGCGTTCGCGAGTCGTACGTTCTTGTGATCGTCGGCTCACGCGATCGCCGAATCGCGCGCAATGTGCGTTTGAATGCGCCGCCCGTGCGGCGTCGCGGCAGGTTTCGATCGCCGGACGCGCTGCGCGGCCGGGTATCTTCATCAACACGGCGCGCGTTCGATCGTCGTCGTTCGTCTTGTTTGAAACGATCGAAGCGCGCCGAACCGATATCCATTGTCATGTCGGCCGCCGCGCTCGCGCCATGCGACGCGGCGCGACGGCGCGGGCGTCAACGCGCGGCGTCCGTCCGTGCGACCCCGAAGCGCTCGTTGTGTCCGACGCCGTTCAGATAGTAATTGCCGATCACCGCTTCGCGGGCGGCCGCGGGATTATGTGAGGCGAGCACGCGCGCGTTGCGCCAGTGGCGGTCGAAGCGGCGTGTCTCGCTCGTCGCCGATGCGCCGCCCACTTCGAACAGCAGCGTCGCGGCCTCGAGCGTCTGCGCGAGCACGATTTGCTGCGCCTGGAACGCCTGGATGTCGACGCGCACGTACGCGTCGTCGGTCGCATTGCCGTTCGCGCGCGCGGCGCTGACGTCGTCGAGCGTGCGCGCGATCGCCGCGACGATGCTCTGAGTCGAATAGGCGAGGCTCGCGAGCCGCCCGATCACGCGCTGCACGAGCGGATCGTGACGCGGGCTCGATTCGCCCGGCACGCCGAACGTGCGCGTGCGCTCGCGCGTGAACGCTACCGCGTCGCGCAGCACCGCGCGCGAGATGCCCGCGAGATTCGCTAGGTGCAGCGTCTGGAAATACGCGGTCAGCAGGCTGTTGGTGCGCGGCGCCGATGCGTCGAAGCGGCGATAGATGTTGTCGGGCTCGACTTCGACGCGCGTGAAGCGCGTCGTGCCGCTGCCCGTCAGCCGCTGGCCGAAGCCGTCCCAATCGTCGATGCGCTCGACGCCGGGCGTGTCGGCCGGCACGAGCACGCGCAGGTCCGTGTCGCCATCGTTCGCGGTCACGTCGATCCAGTCCGCATACAGCGTGCCCGTCGTGTAGTACTTCTCGCCGTCGAGCACGAGCCTGCCGTTTTCGCGCGACAGCCGCACCGTGTTGCTCGTCACGGCGCTCCGCTCGGCCGTCGCGCCGCCGACGATCGTTCCGCGTGCGATGCGTGCGAACCAGCGCTCGCGCAGCGTGGCTTCGGGGCTCTCGTGCAGCATCTCGACGAAGCCGCCGTGCACGCGCAGGATCTGCGGCAGATTCGAATCGGCTTCGCCGAGCCGCGCGATCAACGCGAAGAACGGCGCGAGGCCGATGCCGTCGCCGCCCGCGGCGCTCGGCACGCGCAGCTTCGTGAAGCCCGCGTCGCGCAGCCATTCGACGGGCTCGTACGGCAGGTCGCGATGCTGATCGCGCGCGACCGCGCCCTGCGCGATCCGATCGAACACCGGCGCGAAGCGGCGGATCAGCGGATCGTCGTCGAACAGGAGGGCGGCGTCGGCGGTCGCGCGTTCGTGCGTGTCGGCGTGCTGCCGGGCGGCGGGCGTCGCGGCGCGCCGCAGCGTGAAATCGGGCGTGGAGATGGCCATCGAAGGTCCTGGCGGGATGTGGGCGCAAAAAAAGACGTTAAACGGAGCGAGCCCGCCCGGACAACAAACGATTCATGCGATGCTTATGCGGCCGAGCGGGTTCGCGCGACGGCGTGCGCCGTTCGACGTCGCCGCGCGACGAGCGTCGCGCGGCGATCGACGCGGTGCCGGTTGACGCGATGCGCATCGGCGCGCCGTCGCGTCTCGCGACGGCGCGCACGGCATGATGCGCACGGCATGATGCGCACGGCATGATGCGCACGGCATGATGCGCACGGCATGATGCGATGCGATGGAAGCGCACACGGCGGAGTTCCCGTAATCGTTCGTACGCGTGCACGAGCCGCAAATCACAAGCCGGCAACGACAAACGACAAACGACAAACCGCAAACCGCAAACCGCAAACCGCAAACCGCAAACCGCAAACCGCAAACCGCTAACGACCGACCTTCGCAATCTGCCGCTTCGCCGCCTTGCTCCGCGCGGGAATCCACGTGGCGGCGAAGAGGGCGAGCGCGAACCAGCCGAGCGCGACGTCGCCGACGAGATGGATGAGCTCGCCCGGCATCATCAGGCCTTGCACGAACATCAGGCCGAAGTGGGCGGCATTCGCGACGACCGTGAAGTCGAGAAACAGCCGGTGCTCGAACGGATCGTTCGCGGCTTCCCACAGGAAAATGCCCCACACGACATAGACGGTGGAGATCATCAGTTCGTAGTGCTCGCCGCCGCCGTGCACGCCGCCCCAGCGCACGAGGCGCATCACCAGAAGGCCGATCGGATCGCCCGCGATCTGATGGTCGATGCCGAGCAGGATCGTAACGATCGCCGCGCCGAAGAACAGAACGAAGGCCGCGCCGAGCAGGCGCGTGATCAGCGAGAGCCATGGGGAGGCTTGCGGCCGGTCGTGCTGCCGGGTCGAAGTCGAAGGCATGAAATGCACCGTCCGTGTGAGATTGATCGACGCGAGCGCGCCAACGCACGGTCGAAGCGCTCGCGCTTGCAAAAGGCGCGGGCCGATCGCCGATGCGCGACGCATCGGCGATGCGCGCGGCGTTCAGCTTGCTTGTGCCGTCATCGGATGCAGCGGAATGCGTCGCGGCGCGGCATTCGCCGCGTATCGCGCGTTGCTTGCGTCGATGTTCTCGAGCAGCCGGTCGAGTTGCGCGAAGTGCCTGCGATTGTCGTGTTGCCACGGGTGGAAGCCGGGCTTGAAGTACGCGAGCGTACTCGGCGTCAGACGGATGAGGCCTTTCACGAAGAACCGTGCGAACGCCCACTTACCGGTGACCTTGCCGTGCATTCGCCGGTGCGCGTTCATGAACGCGATGTGGAAATAGAAATTCGTTCCCCAGAACACGGCGCTCGTCATCAGCATCGAGCCGACGCGCATCAGATAGCGCGTCGGGCCCGGCTTCATCACCGCGTTCCACACGTCGAACGCGACCGCCTTGTGCTCGGTCTCTTCCATCGAATGCCAGAGCCACATGTTCGCGTACGCGTCGGCCGAGTCGTGGAAGTGCTCGAAGTTGCTGAGCAGCATGTCGGTCATGATCGCCGTGTAGTGCTCGAACGCGATCGTCTGCGCGAGCCGCAGCGGAGGCGGCAACATCTTCCACATCAACTGCGTGAACTTCCAGAAGCCGCGGTCGAGCCGATGCGCGGGATAGCCGGCCGCCTCGGCGACGTCGTTGAACTCGACGTGCTCGCGGCTGTGCATCGCCTCCTGTCCGATGAAACCCCGGACTTGCTCCAGCAGTTCGGGGTCCTGAATGCGATCCCGGTAATGACGAACCGAATCGATGAAAAAGCGCTCTCCCGCGGGAAACATCAGCGACAGCGCGTTGAAGTAGTGCGTGTTGGCCACGCCGTTCACGTGCCAATCGCCGATGCGATCGGGCGGGAGGGCGAAGCGAACGTCACGGCGGATTATGGCTGACATCGGGTCTCTCCATGTTTTGCGAATCAGCGGCGCGTCCGCATCGATTGAGCGATCACGGGCGGACGCGAGCGGTCGAGCCGTCCGCGTTCCGTTCGACGCAATGCGGCGGCTCTTTAAATAACGATCGTTATGGAATGAACGCTACGCCGCGATTTGATCGTTGTCAACTGAGTCATTGTTCAATGTATTGATTGAGGCGTGCCGGGCGACGCGATAAGACAAGCCGGGCGCGGGCGGGCGGTTGGGGGTGAGGGGAAACGCGAAGCCGGCGGAGCGCGGAGATCCGCGTGCGCCGGATGCGTTGTGCATCGCCGCATCGCCGCGCGGCGCGACGCATCCCGGCACGCCGCGCCGCGTTGAGTCACATTGCGATGCAGCAAGGCGCGCCGCCGCGCGTCGTGCGGCCTCTTGTTGCGCCGCACGAGGTGCCGGCGCACCGGCGACATCGCCGCCGCCCGCTTAGCGCCGCCGCGCATAACGATTTGCGGATAAATTCGTGGCGACGCGCATCCGATCGGCACAGAATCGCCGGCATTCCCAACGACATGCCTCGCGAGCGAGGCCGACCGCCGATGAGCCGAGATCTGTTGCTCCTGCTGGAACCCGGATTCGCCGATCCCCAACACCCGGGCGAGCGTTTCGTCTGTCCCGGCAGCGTGCCGATCGAAGGGCTGCTCGCGAGCGATCCGTCGAGGCAGGCGGGCCTCGACATTCGCCGGCTGCCGTTCGCGCGGCCGCGCGAGGCGGCGATCGCCGCGCTCGACGCCGAGCATCAGGGCCTGCCCGTGCTCGTGCTGGGCGACGACGCGCCGCCGCCCGACGACGCGCTCGCGCTCGGCGACAAGCGCTTCGTCACCGATTCGCGCCGCATCCTGGAGCTGCTCGCCGAGCGGCACGGTTTTCCGAAACTGCACTGAGCGGCCCGGCGGCCGGATGCCGACGCGGCCTCGGTCGCCTTGCCCGCGGCCCGGCGCGGCATCGGCCCGGGCATGCCGCCGCCGCATCGCCGATTCGCCGCCGCCCGACTTCATCGATGACGCCGATCCTCAAACAGCCGTCGCGCCGCCAGCTGCATCTGAACGTCAACATCCTGCATTCGGGCTTCGTGCCGTCCGCATGGCGGGTGGACGACGCCGATCCGCGCGCGTTCGTCGACGTCGCGCACTACGTGCGCGTCGCGCGGATTGCCGAAGCCGCTAAGTTCGACGCGGTGTTTCTCGCGGACAACGCGTCGATCGTCGATCAGATCGACTTCCGTCCGATCACCGCGCTCGAGCCGACGATCCTGCTCGCGACGATCGCCGGCGCGACGACGCGCATCGGCCTCATCGGCACGGCGTCGACGAGCTACAACGAGCCGTTCAATCTCGCGCGCCGCTTCGCGTCGCTCGATCACGCGAGCGCCGGGCGCGCCGGCTGGAACATCGTGACGACGGCCGATCCCGGCTCCGCGCGCAACTTCGGCCTCGACGCGGTGCCCGATCATGCGCAGCGCTATGCGCGCGCGGCCGAGTTCGTCGAAATCGTGAAGGCGCTGTGGGACAGCTGGGACGACGACGCGCTCGTCGCCGACAAGGCGCGCGGCGTTTTCGTTGATACGGCCAAGGTGCGGCCGATCGCGCATCGCGGCGCGCATTTCCGCGTGCGGGGGCCGCTGAATCTGCCGCGTCCGCCGCAAGGGCATCCGGTGCTCGTGCAGGCGGGCGGCTCGGCCGACGGGCGCGCGTTCGCCGCGCGGCACGCGGAGGCGGTGTTCTGCGCATCGCAATCGTTCGACGAGGCGCTCGGCTACGCGCGCGAGCTGAAGGCGGCCGCCGCCGGGCTCGGTCGCGGCGACGTGAAGGTGCTGCCGGGCTTGACGACGATCATCGGCGCGACCGAGGCCGACGCGCTGCGCCGCCGCGACGCGCTCGTCGACCTGATCCCGCTGCGCTACGGGCTGAACCGGCTCGCGGGCACGCTCGGCGTGCCGGTCGAGCGGCTCGCGCCCGATGCGCCGCTGCCGGACGATCTCGCGCTGCCCGACGGCGGCAACGGCAACCACACGTTCTTTCACGCGACGCTCGCGAGCGCGCGGCGGCATCGCTACAAGGTGCGCGAGCTGTTGCGCGAGATGGCGGGCGGCGGGGGGCACCGGGTGATCGTCGGCACGCCCGAGCAGATCGCCGACGACATCGCGCACTGGTTCGAAGCCGGCGCGGCCGACGGCTTTAACCTGATGCCGGACGTGCTGCCGGGCGGCCTGCAGGATTTCGTCGACGGCGTGGTGCCGATCCTGCAGCGGCGCGGCCTCTTTCGCACCGAATACGAAGGAACGACGTTGCGCGACCATCTCGGCCTGCCGCGGCCGGAGCGAGAGTGTGCGTCTGAGCGTGCGTGAGGTGTGTGAGGCGCGCCGGTTCGATCGGCGCGCGCGACGCCCGCGCATGCGATCGCATGAAGCGGCGCGATTCGCTCGGCGGACGAATGCGCGACCGAACCTGAACGGGATTCGACACCGCTCGATACGGCTCGATACCGCTCGATACCGCTCGATACGGCTCGACACGGCTCGACACGGCTCGACACGGCTCGACACGGCTCGATACGGCTCGATACGGCTCGATACGGCTCGATACGGCGAGTCGAGTCGAGGCGATTCGGGCGATTCGCTTTCCCGCCGCATCCGGCCGGACCCGCAGGCAAAAGACGTGCCTCGGAGCGCTTCCGAACGCCTCGCCGATTCCACGCTCCGGATCACGCACGACGTCGCTCGCATCGCCGATGCGCCGAGCGATCGCGGGCGGCGCGCGGCGCAGCGCAAAGCCGGCGCGCCGCAAAAAGCCCCAAGGAAACGCTGATTAAAGACCAGATTCACGCTACTGAGCACGACCCGACAAGGGTTTGCGGGGCTGCGAGCGATCAAATCAGTGTTGCCCCAACACAATGATTTGCGGGGTTGTTAATTCGTTGTATTCGCGCGTCCAAGACGACAGCACGGGTATCATTCGACGCTTCCCACCATCGCGCGGCGGCTTCCTGTCGCGCCCACGACGAGATACCCATGAGCCTGCACAAGATCATCTACGATACGGACCCGGGCGTCGACGATTCGATGGCGCTCGTGTTCCAGGTGCTTCATCCGGACATCGAACTGCTCGGCGTGACGAGCGTGTTCGGCAATGCGACGATCGACACGACGACCCGCAACGCGCTCTATCTCGCGGGCCGCTTCGCGCCCGGCGTGCCCGTCGCGCGCGGCGCGGCCGCGCCGCTGCGGCGGCCCGCGCCCGAGCCGCTCGGCGGCATCCACGGCGACGACGGCCTCGGCAACACGGGCCTCAGTCAGCCCGTGGACGTCGCGCGCGCGCCGAACCTCGACGCGCGGCCCGCGCATCGCTTCATCATCGACACGGTGCGCGCGCATCCGCACGAAGTCACGCTACTCGCGGTCGGCCCGCTGACGAATCTCGCGCACGTGCTTGCCGAGGCCCCCGAGGTCGCGACGCTCGTCAAGCAGGTCGTCATCATGGGCGGCGCATTCGGCACCGCGGGCGTGCTCGGCAACGTGTCGCCCGCCGCCGAGGCGAACATCGCGGGCGATCCGGACGCGGCGGACATCGTGATGTCGGCGTCGTGGCCGCTCGCGGTCGTCGGGCTCGACGTCACGCAGGCCACGATCATGACGACCGACTATCTCGCCGCGCTGCGCGACGACGCGGGCGACGCGGGCCGCTTCGTCTGGGACGTGTCGCGCCATTACGAGGCGTTTCATCGCGCGAGCGCGGGGCTCGCGGGCATCTACGTGCACGATTCGTCGGCGGTTGCGTACGTGGTCGCGCCGCAGCTGTACAAGACGCGCACGGGCCCCGTGCGCGTGCTGACGAGCGGCATCGCGGCCGGCGAGACGATCCAGAAGCCGTCGACGATGACCGTGCCCGCGCCGGACTGGGACGGCCGGCCGCCGCGCGACGTGTGCGTCGGCGTCGACGCGGACGCGATGCTCGCGCTCTATCGGAAGACGCTCGTCGGCTGACGGGCCGCGCGCCACCCGCGCCGCCCGCGGTCCGTCAGGCGTCGAAGCCGATCGTCTGCAGGAAGCGCTCGAACGTCGCCGCGTCCGCGTAGGACTTCTGCGTGCCGAGGCCCGTCACCGAATGCGCGGCGTACGCGGACGCGAGCCGCATCGCGGAGGGCGCGTCGCCCGTCGCGACGTAGTGGCGCGCGAAGCAGCCGATGTATGCGTCGCCCGCGCCCGTCGTGTCGCGCGCGTCGGCGGCAACGGGCGGCACGCGCACGACGCCCGTGCGCGACACGAGGAGCGAGCCTTTGTCGCCGAGCGTGACGATCACGTTCTTCAGCCCGCGCTCGACGAGCGATTCCGCCGCGCGCTCGATCGCGTCGGGAGAGTCGGTCGGCATGCCCGACACGAGCGCGAGCTCGGTTTCGTTCGGCACGAGGAACTCGAGCTTCGCGAGCCGCGCGAAGTCGAGGCCGGGCGCGCCCGGCGCGGGATTGAGCAGCACCGGGATGCCGCGCGCGGCGGCGAAGTCGATCGCGTAGTAAACCGTATCGATGTCGATCTCGAGTTGCAGCACGACGAGGCGGCTCGCCTCGATCTTCGCGGCGGCCGCGTCGATGTCGGCCGGCTTCAGATGCCGGTTCGCGCCCTTGACGATCAGGATGCGGTTGCGTGAATCGGGGCTCACGAAGATCGGCGCGACGCCGCTCGACACGCCGGGCACGCGGCGCACGTGCTCGGTGTCGATGCCGACGCGCTCGAAGTTGCGCAGCGTGTTGTCGGCGAACAGGTCGTCGCCGACCTTCGACACCATCACGACGCGCGCGCCCAGCTTCGACGCGGCGACCGCCTGGTTCGCGCCCTTGCCGCCGCAGCCGAGCTCGAAGTTCGGCGCTTCGAGCGTTTCTCCGTCGGCCGGCATCCGCGTGACGTAGGTCACGAGGTCGACCATGTTGCTGCCGATTACGGCGATCGTCTCCATCTGTTGTGTCCTCGGAAGTGAAGTGTTGTCGTGTTCGACGGGTGAGCGCGTGCGGTCGCCCGCATCCGAATGGAATCACATCGGGCGCGCGCGCTCAATCGTCCCGGCGACCCGGCGACCCGGCGAGATCGGCGAGATTGACGAGATTGACGAGATCCGCGCGATCCGCGCGATCCGCGAGATCGACGCCGCATCCGCGCGGCAGCCCGTTTGCTCGCGCGAGACCCGAAAGACGTTTCGGTTTCCGACATCTTTACGTTCGCGCAGCGCGCGCAGGGGCATTCGTGGTGCTCGGCGCATCGGCTGATATAGTGGCGCCCTTTGTTGCCGATGTCGTTGTCAGCGTATGAATAGGTTGTCGCTCCCGCTCAAATGGCCGTTTGCATCACTGATCGTCGTTCAGGCGGCGACGAGCTGGGCGAACGGACCGCATCCGCTCGATGCGGCCGCCGTGTCGTCGCACACGTTCACCGCGAAGGAGATTGGCCGCTCGACGGCCGATGCACGTAGCTACGGATCGCCCGTGACTTCGGTGTTCGGCGAGGCGAAGGGCGCGTCGCGTTCGTTCGAAGCGACGCGGGAAAACGGTGCGGGCGCAGCCGGCTTCGCCGACGAGCTCGGTGCGGCCGAGCGCCGCCAGCGGCTCGCGGAGGAAGACCGGGCCGCGCAGCGATTGCGCGATTCGCGATACGACGGGCGCGGCCGATGGCCGAGCCAGGCTGTGCCGTCCGGGATGCCGAGCCGTCCGGACATCGCGATCGAGAAACCCGTGCCGGGCGTCGTGTGCGCGAGCGGCACGGACAACTCGATCGGGTGCAGCAGGGGGTTCTGAACGCAGGCGCGGCATCGGGCGCGCCCGCGGCGCGCGTCGCGTAGCCGCGTGTCGTTGCTCGTTGCGCCGAGCTGCGCCGCGTCGCTGGCGGGCTTCGTCGAGCCAGGAGGGCGAGCGCATCGCGTGTGCGTGAGCGCGACGCACTGCGCGCACGCGCGGCGGGCCGGCCGTGCGCTATCATCTGCGAATCCCTTGTTCGGTCATGGCCTTCCGTCCCCGTAATCGGGCGAGCGCCACCGGCCGTCCGTCATCGCCGAAGCCCGTGCCGCCCGATTCGTCGTCTCCTCCCGCGTTCTATTACCTGTCGAACTTCGAGCGCGCGCTCGCGTGGCTCGTCGAGCGCTACGACGACGTGCTCGACGCCGACGAGCGCGCGTTCGTCGCCGCGTTCGGCGCGCTGCCGCGGGCGTCGCGCGCGCTGCTCGTGCGCATGCTGATGCGCAAGGGGCCGGTCTTTCGCGCGAGCAAGCTCGTTTATGACGAGATCGGCTGTCCGTGCGCGGCCGCGGCGCCGCTCGCGGAGCTCGGCTGGATCGATCCGGAGCCGCTGCTCGCGCTCGACGAACTGTTCGCGCTCGCGACGAAGCCCGAGCTGCGCGGCGCATTCCCCGGCGCATCGGCGGGCGGCGCGATCCGCAAGGCCGACTGGCTCGACGCGCTGCGCGCGAGCCACGAAGGCGCGCGCCCGTGGGCGCAATGGCTGCCGTCGATCGACGATCGCGTGCTGCGCGTGACGGTCGGCGCGCTCTGCGACCGGCTGCGGCTCATGTTCTTCGGCAACCTGCATCAGGACTGGTCGGAGTTCGTGCTTGCCGATCTCGGGCTGCTTCAGTACGAGACGGTCGCGTTCGAGCCGTCGTCGCGCGCGTTTCAGCGGCGCGACGATGTCGACGCGTATCTGCAACTGCACGCGTGCCGCGAGCAGCTCGATCTGTGGCCCGGCGACGCGCCGCTCGCACCCCTCGTCGCGGTTGCGGCCGGGATCGACTGCGGGAACGCATGGCTCGCGATGCGGCGCGCGAAGCTGACGTTCGCGATCGGCCAGGCTTGCGAGCGCCGCGCGGATTGGGACGGCGCGCTCGCCGCCTATGCCTCGAGCGCATGGCCCGGCAGCCGGCAGCGTCGCGTGCGCGTGCTCGAACGCTGCGGGCGTTTCGACGCGGCGCTCGCGCTCGCCGACGACGCAATGCGCACGCCCGAAAACGACGCGCAGGCGCAGCAGATCGCGCGGATGCTGCCGCGGCTGCGGCGGCGCGTCGGCCTGCCGGCCGCGCGCGCGACGATCGCGCCGGCGATTCCGCGCGACTGCATCGAACTCGCGCCTCCGGGCGCGCCGTATCCGGTCGAATATGTCGCGCGCGATCATCTGAGCCGCGCGGACGCACCCGTCTTCTACGTCGAGAACGCGCTGATCAACTCGCTGTTCGGGCTCCTGTGCTGGGAGCCCGTGTTCGCCGCGGTGCCGGGCGCGTTCTTCCATCCGTTTCAGCGCGGGCCGGCCGATCTGCATGCGCCCGACTTCCGCGCGCGCCGCGCCGCGCAGTTCGACGCATGCCTCGCGCAACTCGACGGCGCGCAATACCGCGACACGATCCGCCGGCACTACGCGCAGAAGATGGGCGTGCAGTCGCCGTTCGTGTTCTGGGGCGCGCTCGACGACGCGCTGCTCGAGCACGCGCTCGCATGCCTGCCCGCCGAGCACCTGCGGCTGTGGTTCGAGCGGCTGCTCGACGACGTGCGCGGCAATCGCTCGGGGCTGCCCGATCTCGTGCGCTTCTGGCCCGGCGAGCGGCGCTACGAGCTGATCGAAGTGAAAGGGCCGGGCGACCGGCTGCAGGACAACCAGATTCGCTGGCTCGACTACTGCGTGCGGCACCGGATGCCGGTGCGCGTGCTCGACGTGCGCTGGGCGGACGCCGCGCCGGCGCGGAAAGGCGAGGAGGCGCTCACGTGAGGTACGTCGTCGCGGTGCGCGCGATGTGCGAGTTCACCGCGCGCGAAGGTGATCTCGATCTTCGCTTCACGCCCGCGCCGAGCGCGCTCGAAGGAATCGCCGGGCACGTGACGGTCGCATCGCGGCGCGGCGCCGGCTACGAGAAAGAGATCGCGCTCGCGGGCGAGCATCGCGGCCTCACGGTGCGCGGCCGCGCGGACGGCTACGATCCGGCGCTGAACCGCGTCGAGGAGATCAAGACGCACCGCGGCGATCTCGACAGGATGCCCGCGAACCAGCGCGCGCTGCATTGGGCGCAGGCGCGCGTGTACGGGCATTTGCTGTGCGAATCGCGCGGGCTCGCGCAGCTGACGGTCGCGCTCGTCTACTTCGACGTCGGCACGCTGCGCGAGACGGTGCTGACCGAAGCGCACACGGCCGCGACGCTGAAGGCGTGCTTCGTCGAGCAGTGCGAGCGCTTCGTCGAGTGGGCGGCGCGCGAGGACGCGCATCTCACGGCGCGCAATGCGGCGCTGCGCGCGCTCGCGTTTCCGCACGCGCGGTTTCGCAGCGGGCAGCGCGAGCTCGCGGTCGCCGCGTATCGCGCCGCGCGCGACGGCCGCGCGCTGCTCGCGCAGGCGCCGACCGGCATCGGCAAGACGCTCGGCACGCTGTTTCCGCTGCTCAAGGCATGCGGGGAGGCGCACCTGGACCGGCTCTTCTTCCTGACCGCGAAGACGCCCGGCCGCGCGCTCGCGCTCGACGCGGCCGACACGCTGCGCGCGACGGCGGGCGGCGCGCTGCCGCTGCGCGTGCTCGAGCTCGTCGCGCGCGACAAGGCGTGCGAGCATCCGGACGCCGCGTGCCACGGCGAATCGTGTCCGCTCGCGCGCGGCTTCTACGATCGGCTCGCGGCCGCGCGCGCCGCCGCGCTCGAACACGGCCGGCTCGATCGGGCGGCCGTGCGCGCGGCCGCGCTCGCGCACGACGTCTGCCCGTACTATCTCGCGCAGGAGCTCGCGCGGTGGAGCGACGTCGTCGTCGGCGACTACAACTACTACTACGACGGCAGCGCGCTGCTGCACGCGCTCGCGCAGCAGAACCAGTGGCGCGTCGGCGTGCTCGTCGACGAGGCGCACAACCTGCTCGACCGCGCGCGCGGCATGTACAGCGCGGCGCTCGACCAGCGCGAGATCGCCGCAGTCCGCAAGCTCGCGCCCGCGCCGATCGCGAAGGCGCTCGAGCGCCTGAACCGCGAATGGAACGCGCTCAATCGCGAACAGGCGGCCGCGTATGCGGTGCACGCAGGCGTGCCGCCGCGCGTGCTGTCGGCCGCGCAGAATCTTGTCGGCCGGTTTTCCGAGCTCGCCGCGCAATCTCCGCTCGTGTTCGACGACGCGGTGCTGCGCTTTTGCTTCGACGCGATTCACTTCGTCGCGCTCGCCGAGCAGTTCGACACGCATTCGATCTTCGACGCGACGCGCGTGCGCGCGAGCGCGCCGCGTCGCGGCGCAAAGGCATCGATCCTGTGCGTGCGCAACGTGATCCCGGCCGATTTCCTCGCGCCGCGCCACGACGCCGCGTGCGCGACCGTGATGTTCTCGGGCACGCTGAGCCCGTTCGATTTTTATCGCGACACGCTCGGGCTGCCGGGCGACACGGGCTTGCTCGATGTCGAGGGGCCGTTTCGCGCCGAGCAGTTGACGGTGAAGGTCGCGTCGCACGTGTCGACGCGCTGGCGCGACCGCGAGCGCTCGCTCGAGCCGATCGTCGAGCTGATCGCCGCGCAGTACGCGGCGCGCCCGGGCAACTATCTCGGGTTCCTGAGCAGCTTCGAGTATCTGCAGCAGGTCGTCGCGCGGCTGCGCGAGCGCCATCCGGCGCTGCCCGTCTGGGAGCAGGCGCCCGGCATGGACGAGGCCGCACGCGACGCGTTCCTCGCGCGCTTCGAGCCGAACGGGCGGGGCATCGGCTTCGCGGTGCTGGGCGGCGCGTTTTCGGAGGGAATCGATCTCGCGGGCGACCGGCTGATCGGCGCGTTCGTCGCGACACTCGGCCTGCCGCAGGTCAACGACGTCAATGAGGAGATGCGTCGCGCGATGGACGCGCGCTTCGGCTGCGGCTACGACTACATCTATCTGTTTCCGGGGCTACGCAAGGTCGTGCAGGCGGCGGGGCGGGTGATCCGCACCGAGCGCGACGAGGGCGTCGTGCATCTGATCGACGACCGGTTCCAGCGCGGCGAGGTGCGCCGGCTGCTGCCGCGGTGGTGGCGGTTGAGCTGACCGGCCGGATGGCGGAGCCGCGCGCGCGGCGCGGCATCACCGTGTCCGTTTGGGGCCGGCCGGCGACGTCGTGCGTCGGCCGGCCCGACGGCGGCGATCAACGCACCCAGTGGCACACGCGATGGTGGTGGTGATCGAAGCGGCACGCGCGATGCGGATGCGCTTCGGCCGACGGCACGAGCGCGGCGAGGGCAACGGCGGCGACGAGCGCCGACATCAGCAGGTTCTTCATGTTTCGGTCCTTTTCCCGAGCGAATGAGCGTGTGGCGGAGCGGTCGCGCCGCACGCCGTCGCGCGACCGCTGACGGCCATCATACGAACGCGCGCCGTTTCACATGTAATGAGTTGCTACGGCCGATGACGGATCGAGCAAGCGGTAATCGACAGAAAGAAAACCGCCGCGCGGCTCGGCTGTCTTGCGAATTGGAAGGCTCGGCCCGCTCGCCCGGCGGCCGGGCCGGCCGGCGAGCCGGCCCGCTGGCCCGGTTGCATCCGTCGTTTTCGGCGACGCCGGTGTTGGCCGTGACGCGGTCGCCGATCGCGCCGATCGCGCCGATCGCGCCGTTTGAGCCACGTGAGTCATTCAAGTCATTCGCGCGTCGCGGCTCGCGTCGTCTTTCCCGCTCACGTCGCCCCGCGCGCGCCCATCGACCGCCGCAGCCAGTCGGCGAGCCGCTGCGCGCCGTCAGGCAGGTCCGCGTCCGCGCGGGTGCACAGGTAGTAGTCGCGTCCGTCGTCGAGCGTGTGGTCGAACAGCTTGACGAGTTCGCCGTTCAGCAGTTCCCGCTCGATCAGCGGCGTGCGCAGGAGCGCCGCGCCGAGCCCCGCGCGCGTCGCGGCGAGCGTCAGTTGGCCGTCCTCGAAAAGCGGGCCGACCGCGTGCGTGACGTGTTTCACGCCCGCGCCCTGAAACCAGTTGACCCACGCATTGCGATCCTCGTCGTGCACGAGCGGCGCGAAGGCGAGATCGGCCGGCCGCCGGAACGGCCCGTGGCGGCGCGCGAACGCGGGGCTGCACACGGGCGCGACCGCGCCCGACAGCAGCCGCTCGCAGCGGTAGCCGCGCCAGTCGCCGACGCCGAAGCGGATCGACAGATCCGACGCGTCGCTCAGGTAGTTGCGGTGGTGCGCGTACAGCACGGTGACGTCGAGGTCCTGATTGTCCGCGAGGAACGCGTGCAGGCGCGGGATGAACCAGCCGATCCCGAACAGCGGAATCAGGCTGATCGTGATCTGCCGCAGCGACGAACGGTCGCGAACGAACCCGGTCGCGCTGCGCAGCACCGAGAACGCCGCGCTGATCGACCGATAGTAGTCGCGTCCCTCGTCGGTGAGCGCGAGCGTGCGGCCTTCGCGGACCGTGAGCGGCGTCTGCACGAAGGACTCCAGCAACTGAAGCTGATGGCTGACCGCGGACGGCGTGATGTCGAGTTCGGCCGCGGCGGCCGTGACCGAGCCGACGCGCGCGAACGCTTCGAACGCGCGCACGGCGCGCAGCGGCGGATCGTTGATCAATCGTTCGATATTTTTCATGAATCGAATTTTATCGAATCATATTTCGTTGCGGAAATGAAAAAAGTTGACTTGAATACAATGCGTTATCAAGTACGCGCGGTATCGGCATAAGTATCGAACAATTGAATATTTGCGGCCATTGAAGACGAATATTTAATATTTTTCATGTTTGGCGCGCGTTTTTATTCCCCTTCGATCTTCAGGTCCCGCTCTTCGATGAAATTCCCTGTCATGTTGTCGCTCGGCGCCGCGCTGTCGGCCGCCGCCATGCTCTCCGCGTCCGCCGCGCAAGCGGCGGCGCCTGCCCAGGCCAACCCACCCGCGCAGCCCGCCCAATCCGTGCCGCAAACCGTGCTGATCGGGCTCGCCGCGCCGCTGACGGGCCCCTCCGCGCGAATCGGCAAGGATCTGCAGAACGGCGCGCAGCTCGCGCTCGACGACGCGAACAGCCGCCATCCGACGGTGGGCGGCAGGCCGGTCGTCTACAAGCTCGTCGCGGTCGACGACCAGTCCGACCCGCGCACCGCCGTGACGGTCGGGCAGCAGCTCGTCGAGCGGCGCGTGATCGGCGTCGTCGGGCACTGGAACACGGGCTGCAGCGTGCCGGCGTCGCGAATCTATCGAGACGCCGGCATCGCGCAGATCGCGCCCGCGTCGACCGGCCGCCAGTACACGCGGCAGGGCTATCCGACCGCGTTCCGGATCGTGGGCCACGACGACGCGAGCGGCGCATACGCGGGCGCGTACGTCGTGAAGACGTTGCGCGCGAAGCGGATCGCGGTGATCGACGATCGCACCGCGTTCGGCGCGGGGCTCGCGGATCAGTTCGCGAAGGGCGTCGAGGCGAGCGGCGGCGCGATTGTCGATCGCCAGTACGTGAACGACAAGACGACCGATTTCAGCGCGGTGCTGACGGCCGTCAAGGCCAAGCGCGCGGACGTCGTGTTCTTCGGCGGCCTGGACGCGCAGGCTGCGCCGCTCGCGCGGCGGATGCGCCAGTTGAAGCTGAGCGCGACGCTCGTCGGCGCGGGCGGCTTCGTCACGCAGACGTTCCTGTCGCTCGCGGGGCCGGACGGCGACGGCGTGACCGCGCTCGAGCCGGGACTGCCGCTTGCGCGGATGCCGGGCGGCGCGGCGTTCGACGCCCGCTATCGCGCGCGCTATCACGCGCCGATCGAGCTGCACGCGCCGTTCGCGTACGACGCGGCCGCGACGCTGATCGCCGCTGCGGAGCGCGCGAACTCGACGGACGCGGCGCGTCTGCCGGCGGTGCTGCACGTGCTGCGGCGGCAAGGCGTGACGGGCGCGATCGCATTCGACGCCGAAGGCAATCTGCGGGACCCGGCGTTCACGATCTACCGCGCGGGCGGCGGCAAATGGACCGCGGTCGACGTGCTCGGCGGCGCCGGCGCCGCGGCCGGCTCGGCCGGCATGGCGTCGAAGACGGCGAGCCTGCCGAATGCGTCGGTTGTATCGGCGACATCGACTGCATCTGCCGTATCTGCCTCATCGACAGCATCGACCGTATCGACCGTATCGACCGCATCGACAGCATCGACAGCATCGAAATAACATCGAACCAGGAGACATGCTGATGACGATCATCCCCATTCATCCGGTCGCAGGCGGCGCGGCGGACGACGAGCCGCTCGGCATCCTCGCGCGGCGGCGCATCGAAGCGCAGATCATCAAGCCGATCTACGAGATCATGAAGCGCGAATTCGGCATCGAGCGCGCGCAGGCGGTGATCGCGGAGGCGGTGCGAGGCGCGGCGCTCGACGCGGGGCGCTCGTTCGCCGCGAAGGAGCAGGGCGGCACGAGCATCGCGTCGTTCGTCGCGCTGCAGGTGCTGTGGGAGAAGGACGACGCGCTCGATGTCGACGTGCGCCGCGCGGACGACGCGCATTACGACTACGACGTGCGCCGCTGCGCCTATGCGCAGATGTATCGCGAGATGGGGCTGGGCGAGATCGGACATCTGCTGAGCTGCGCGCGCGACAGCGTGTTCATCGAGGGCTACGATCCGCGCATCGAGCTGACGCGCACGCGCACGCTGATGCAGGGCGGCACGCATTGCGATTTTCGGTATCGGATGACGGAGCCGGCGCGCGGCGAGACGGGAAAGGCCGGCGAGGCGCGAGAGGCGGGCGAGGCGCGAGAGGCGGGCGAGGCGCGAGAGGCGGGCGAGGCGCGAGAGGCGGGCGAGGCGCGAGAGGCGGGAGAGACAGGCGAAATCGAGGCGGCGCGTGAAGCGAGTGGCGTGGCGCGAAACGCAACGGCGGCGCCGGGCGACGTTTCCGGCGACGGGCGCGAAGCGCGGACGCCTGTGCACGAGTCGGCGGTGCGGCCGGACCCTTCGCCAGCCCCTTTGGCGGAATCCCGGACGGAATCCCGGCCGCCCGGCGACGCGCCACCGGGGCCTTCGTCGCTGTCCGCGTCCGATCGGGACGCCGCCGCGTCGCCGCTCGCCGGCGCGCAAGCGAAGCCGGAGGCGAGCGATGCGACGCGGTGAGGCACGTGATGAAGCACGCGACAAGGCGCGCGAAAAGGCATGCGACAAGGGATGCGACAAGGGATGCGATGCGGCGCTGCGCGTCGACGGCGCGCGCCTGTGGGCGTCGCTCGAACGGATGGCGGAAATCGGCGCGACGCCGAAAGGCGGCGTGTGCCGGCTCGCGCTGACGGACGAAGATCGTCGCGCGCGCGACCTGTTCGTCGAATGGGCGCGCGACGCGGGCTGCACGGTTCGGGTCGACCGGATCGGCAACCTCTTCGCGCGCCGCGCGGGCCGCGATCCGCTTGCTGCGCCCGTGCTGACGGGCTCGCACGCCGACACGCAGCCGACGGGCGGCCGCTACGACGGCATTTACGGCGTGCTGGGCGGCCTCGAGGTCGTGCGCGCGCTGAACGACGCGGGCGTCGAGACCCGGCGGCCGATTGACGTCGTCGTGTGGACCAACGAGGAAGGCTCGCGCTTCGCGCCGCCGATGATCGCCTCCGGCGTGTTCGCCGGCGTCTATTCGCTCGATTTCGGGCTGTCGCGCGCGGACGCGGCCGGCGTGACGCTCGGCGACGCGCTCGCGCGGATCGGCTACGCGGGCGACGCGCCCGTCGGCGGCGCGCCGGTGCACGCGGCGTACGAACTGCACATCGAGCAGGGCGCGATTCTCGAGCGCGGCGGCCACACGATCGGCGTGGTGACGGCGGGGCAGGGGCAACGCTGGTACGAGGCGACGCTCACGGGCGTCGACGCGCACGCGGGCACGACGCCGATGGCACTGCGCCGCGACGCGCTCGTCGGCGCCGCGCGGATGATCGGTTTCGTCGATTCGCTCGGCCGCCGTCACGCGCCGCACGGCCGCGCGACGGTCGGGATGATCGAAGCGCGCCCGAATTCGCGCAACACGGTGCCGGGCGCGTGCTTCTTCACGATCGAATGCCGGCACCCGGACGCCGCGACGCTCGCCGACATGGACGCCGCGCTGCGCGAGGAACTCGAGCGTATCGCCGAATCGTCGGGCCTCGCCGCGCGGATCGAGCAGATCGCCGATTACGCGCCGGTGCCGTTCGCGCCCGCGTGCGTGGCGGCGGTGCGCGACGCGGCGGCCGCGCTCGGCCTGCCGCACGCGGACATCGTGTCGGGTGCGGGGCACGACGCATGCCATCTCGCGCGCGTCGCGCCGACCGGAATGATTTTCGTGCCGTGCGTCGACGGCCTGAGCCACAACGAGGCGGAGGCGATCACACCGGAATGGGCGGAGGCGGGCGCGAACGTGCTGCTGCACGCGGTGCTCGCGAGCGCGCGGGACGTCTAGCGGCCGGGCCGCGTTTCGGCGCGCGGCCCGGCCGGGGCGTGCGCCCCGGATGCGCCGCGCCCGCCGCCGCTGTCGCCGTGCGCCTTCGGCCGCCGCGCGCACTGCACACACCGTCCACACCGTCCACACCGCACGCGCGCGGCAGCGAATCAGCGAATCAGCGAATCAGCGAATCAGCGAATCAGCGAATTCGCGCGCCGCAGCCCCCGGCCTTCGTTCCGGTCGGATCAACGCTTACAACAATCTTCACAAACAGGTTCCAATAATTGCGATATGCTTTCATATTACGAATGATCATGAAATAAACCAATCACATAAACGGGGGAAATTCGATGGCGATCACCCAAACGGGGACCGGCTCTCTTCTCGCGGCGACGCAAAGCGATCCGTGGTCGCAGTTGCAGGACGCCGCGCAGTCGCTGATCAACGGCACCACGGGCAAGTCCGCGCTGGACGTGAACGGGCTCGTTTCGGTGCTCGTCAACGCGAAGACGGCGGGCCAGGCGGCGGAGATCAAGAACCAGGTGACGTGGAACAACACGCAGATCTCCGCGCTCGGCGCGCTGAAGCTCGCGCTCAGCAACCTGCAGACGGGCGTCGAGCCGCTGTCCGACGGCACGCTCGCGCAGAAATTCGCGTCGAAGGCGAGCGGCAAGGGGCTCACCGCGACGACGGACAAGGGCGCCGTCGCCGGCACGTATCAGGTCGAGGTCAAGCAGGTCGCGCGCTCGCAGACGCTCGTGTCGGGCGGCTTCGATCCGAAGCAGCAGCTCGGCTCCGGCACGCTCACGCTCAAGATCGGCGACCGCTCGACGTCGGTCGGCATCGACGCCACGAACAACACCCCGGCCGGCATCGCGGCCGCGATCAATTCGGCGAAGAACAACCCCGGCGTGACCGCGACGGTCGTGACGGGCACCGACGGAGCGCATCTCGTGCTGCGCTCGACGGCGCCGGGCAGCGCGAACGTGATAGACGTGAGCGTCTCGAACGTGAAGGACGACGCCGGCCTGTCGGGCCTCGAGGTCAAGTCGACGGCCGACGACAAGGGCGGCAAGTCGGAGATCGCGTCGCCGAGCGGCGCGTGGAAGCAGAGCGACTTCGCGCAGGACGCGATCGTCACGGTGGGCGGCGTGATCACCGCGCGCAGCGCGGACAACGCGGTCAAGGGCGTGATGGCCGGCGTGACGATCAACGTGACCGAGGAGGCGATCGGCGCGCCGCAGACGCTGTCGATCACCCGCGACATCGAGGGGCAGGCGCGCACGGTGACGAACTTCGTCGACCTGTACAACTCGATGGTCGGCACGATGTCGCAGCTCACGTCGTTCGACAAGACCGCGAAACCCGGGCAGCAGGGCGGCCCGCTGATCGGCGATTCGATGCTGAACGGCATTCGCAATTCGCTCGCGCACATCGTCGGCGGCGGCGTGCCGCACGGCGACAACAAGCGCGCGTCGCTCGCGGCGCTCGGCATCACGTTCGCGCGGCCCGGCGACAAGCAGCCGGAAGGCTCGCTGATCGTCGACAAGAACAAGCTGAACGCGGCGCTGGAGAAAGATCCGCAAGCGGTCGAGGCGTTGTTCAACAAGACGAACGGCATCGGCGCGCAGATCACGAAGGCGCTCGACACGCACTTGCGCAAGGACGGCTCGTTCGACATCCGCTCGAACGCGATCGACCTCGACATGAAGAGCATTGCGCAGCGGCAGGCGCGGCTCGAGACCTTTTCCGCGCAGCTCACAGCGCAGTTCAAGGCGCAGTTCACCGCGCTCGACGCGCTGATGGCGCGGATGCAGCAGAACAACAACTATCTGACGCAGTTGTTCGGCGGCGCAAACAGCTCGGGCGCGCTCGCGAACAACAAATAACGCGAACGGGGGCGCGGCGCATCCGCCGCCCGCGGCGGCCCGCGCGGGCGGACGCGCCTCCCGCTTCTCACGACGGCGACGGCGACGGCGCGCGCGGCGGCAATGCGCGTGCCGTCGCCGTTATTCTTGGCGATTCGCCGCCGATTCGCCGCCGATTCGTTGCCGCTTCGCTGTCGTCGAGCTGTCGTCGAGCTGTTGTTTCGCCGCCGTCTCGCTTGGCTTTGCTACGGTTCGGTTCAGTTTGCCCCCGCTTTGCCCCGATTCGTCCCGCTTTACCCCGGTTCGCTTTGCCCCGGTTCGCATACTTGGCGTCCGTCCGGGCGCTTGCGTGCGCTGCAATTCCAATCACGCTGGGTTCTTTGTTTCGTCGCCGAACGCGGCTCGGCGCGCCTACGCGTCCCAGGCGGGCGTGTCGCCGAATCGCTCGGCGAGAAAGTCGATCATCGTGCGCATCGCGAGCGGCATCTGCTTGCGCGACGCATAGACCGCGTAAATGCCGAGATCGGGCGCCGCGTAGTCGGGCAACACGCGCGCGAGCGCGCCCGCGCGGATCGGCTCCGCCGCCGCGAACGTCGGCAGCAGCGCGATGCCGCCGCCCGCGATCGCCGCGCGCAGCAGCACGAGCGCGTCGTTCGCGCTCAGATTGCCTTGCACCGGCACGGTCGCGGCTTCGCCGTCGCGCGCCAGGTGCCACAGGCTCTGCCCGAAATACGCATACGTGAGGCAGTTGTGCCGCGCGAGGTCGTGCGGCCGCTTCGGCGCGCCGTGCGCGGCCAGATAGCCGGGCGACGCGCACAGCGCCGAGCGGCACGTGCCGAGCCGGCGAGCGATCAAGTTCGGATCGACTTCGTTCGTGATGCGGATCGCGAGATCGATGCGTTCGTCGACGAGATCGGCGGTGCGGTCCGTGACGAGCAGATCGACCGATACGGCCGGGTAGCGGGCCAGATAGTCGAGGACGGCGTCGGTCACGTGCGTCTGCGCGAAGATCGCGCTCGCGGTGATCCGCAATGCGCCGCGCGGCGCGTCGCCGGGCTCGGCGACGACCGTCGCGACGTGATCGGCGAGTCCGAGCATGTCGCGGCAGAGCGGCAGCATCTGCGCGCCGGCCGCCGTGAGCGTCAGGCGGCGGGTGGTCCGGTGCAGCAGGCGCGCGCCCGTCCATTGCTCCATGAACGCGACGTAGCGCGACGCCATCGCGCGCGACATGTCCAGATGCTGCGCGGCCGCCGACACGCTGCCGCGCTCGGCCGTCTCGACGAACACTCGCATCGCGGTGATTCGATCCATATTCGCTCAATTGATGCAACAAATTGTCGATCGCTGCATTGTATTTGATCGATCGGATATCGAATAGACTCGCTCCACTTTCTTCACGAACGAGTTTGCACACGATGAACAGCTTCCGACTCCAATATTTTTTCGATCCGCTCTGCGGCTGGTGCTATGCGAGCGCGCCGGCGCTCGCCGGGCTCGACGACGCCTATCCGGGCGTGCTCGAGCTGATGCCGTCGGGGCTCTTCGCCGACGAGGGCGCGCGCGATCTGACGCCCGAATGGGGCGAGTACGCGTGGCGTAACGATCAGCGCATCGAGCAGATGACGGGGCAGCGTTTCACGCACGCGTATCGCGAGCAGGTGCTGCTGCGCGGCGGCGTGCGCTTCGATTCGGGGCCGGCGAACCGCGCGCTGACCGCGCTGCGCGGCGTCGGCGCGCGGCTCGAGCGGCCGCTTCTCGAGGCGATTCAGCTCGCGCGTTACGTCGACGGCCTCGATACCGCGCGTGCGGACGTACTGGCGCGCGTCGCGGCGGACGTCGCGGCGAAGGCGGGCGCGACGGTCGACGCCGACGCGCTCGCACGCCGCATCGACAGCGACGCGGCGCTTGCGGGCTCGACGGCCGAGCGCATCGCCGACACGCAGCGGACGATGCGGCAGCTCGGCGCGTCGGGCGTGCCGCAACTGCTGCTGACGGTCGGCGAGCGCGGCTACGTGCTGCACGGCGCGAGCCTGTACGGCGGCGCGCACGCGGCGGTCGCGGCGGTCGAGCGCGTGTTGCAGGACGCGTAACGCCAGCGGCGGGCGGCGGGCGGGACGTTCCGCCGCTCGCACGGTGCGCACGGTGTCGACATGGCTCACGGCCGGCGAACTGCGCGCAGGCCGGCTCGAGACCGTGCTGACCGGCCGCGCGGTCGACGACATGGCGATCAACGTGCTGTGGCCGCATTCGCGCGCGCTTGCGCAGAAGGTGCGCGTGACGATCGATGCGCTCGTCGAGCGCTTTATTCGAGCGCTTTATGCCGGTTCCGCCGCGGGCCGGCGAAGCCGGTTGGGGCGGCCGATCGCAGCGGCCGGCCTTCGTCGGCTGGGCGCGGCGCTTTCCGCCGCGCACGGCGCTCATCGGCAAGCGATGTGTGCCGGACCGCGATTGCGGCGGGCTGCTGCGCATGTCGCCAATCCCTTGTCTGCGCACGGTCTTTGGAAATCAGGTTTAATCGGTTTGAACCGCGCCGGCCGCACGTTAGCATCGACCGTCGAATCCAGGCCCGTCGCACCGCACCGTGCATGCCGGCCGGACGCTCATCATCGAATGGAGAGAAAACATGGCACTACGCTCACTCGGCACCTCGACGATTCAAGTTTCGCCGCTCGTGTTCGGCGGCAACGTGTTCGGCTGGACCGCCGACGAGAACACGTCGTTCTCGCTGCTCGACGCGCTCGCCGACGCCGGCATCAACTTCATCGACACGGCCGACGTCTACTCGGCCTGGGCGCCCGGCAACCGAGGCGGCGAATCGGAGACGATCATCGGCAAGTGGCTCAAGCGCTCGGGCAAGCGCGACCAGGTCGTCATCGCGACGAAGGTCGGGTTGCTCGAAGCGCGGGCGGGCCTGTCGCGCGAGAACATCCTGAAGGCCGCCGACGATTCGCTGCGGCGCTTGCAAACCGACTACATCGATCTCTATTTCTCGCACCGCGATCTTGCCGACACCGCGCCGCTCGAAGAAACGCTCGGCGCATACCAGACGCTGATCGAGCAGGGCAAGGTGCGGATCATCGGCGCGTCGAACTACAGCGGCGCGCGGCTGCGCGAGGCGGCCGAGTTGAGCCGCCGCGCCGGCCTGCCCGCGTATCAGGTGATCCAGCCCGAATACAACCTGTACGACCGCGCAGAATACGAGCGCGATCTCGAACCGGTCGCGACCGAGCTGAAGCTCGGCGTCGTCACTTACTACGCGCTCGCGAGCGGCTTCCTGTCGGGCAAGTACCGCACCGAGGCGGACCTGAAGAAAAGCGCGCGCGGCGGGCGCGTCGAGCAATACCTGAACCCGCGCGGCTTGCGGATTCTCGAGGCGCTCGATGAGGTCGCGGCGAAGCACGACTCGACGCCGACGTCAGTTGCGCTCGCGTGGCAGATCGCGCGGCCGAGCGTCACCGCGCCGATCGCGAGCGCGACGTCGGTCGAGCAATTGGGTGCGCTCGGCGCGGCGATCCGGCTGCGGCTCGACGCGGACGACGTCAAGCGGCTCGACGACGCGAGCGCGCCGTAAGCGGGCGATCCCGTCGGCGCGGCGGAGCGCGCCGGGTCGGATCGTGACGCGCGGTTGCGACGGCCCGAGGGAGAATGCGTGCGGGCGCGGCGCTGAAACGCGAATCAGCGCGCGCGCATCGCCGTCGGGAGGCGGGCGGCCCGCTGTGCGTGAGCCTGCCGGCGCCGTTCCGACGGCGCCGGGGCTGTCGATGCTGCGCGACGTCGTGGAACGGGCGTCGATTGCCGTTTGCCGCATGGTTGGATCGCGTCGTGCGTGCGGCGCGCTTGCGAAACGCATCCGCTTGGCAACCGCCGCCGCTGCCGCCGTTCAGCCATTCGGTCGATACCGCGCCGTCAGGCGCGCGGGCACCATAGCCTCCTGTTTCGCGATCGCGCCCGCCGGCGCGTCGCTCAATCGGAGGAAAGCATGGGAGCAGATCCGGTCTTCATTCAAGTCGGCGCGCTGGCCGAAGGCTTCGCGCCCGACAGCCACATACTCGAACCCGTCGACGATCTCGCGGGGCGCACGCTCACGCTCACGGCGACGGACGGCGCGACGCGCGAATACACGTTCGCCGACCGATCGACGCTGCACTGGCGCGAGCAGCGGGCGGCACGCGACGCAAGCGATGCCGCCGGGGCAGGCGGCGAGGCCGCGTACCGCGCGACGCAGCTGCGCGACGGCATCTACTTCGTCGACTATGTCGACCCGACCCGCCGCGCGACGTCGGTCAGCATCGTGC
Organism: Burkholderia savannae; assembly: GCF_001524445.2. Lineage (NCBI taxonomy): Bacteria > Pseudomonadati > Pseudomonadota > Betaproteobacteria > Burkholderiales > Burkholderiaceae > Burkholderia > Burkholderia savannae. The sequence goes on along the minus strand of NZ_CP013418.1, from coordinate 992,362 downwards.
TCGATTTGCCGCGGGCCGTCTGGACGTCGGTCGAAGGCGTGCTGCCGACCGAGGGCGACGTGCGCATCGATGCATTCTCGCGTGTCGCGCGCGGGCTGCCGCTGACGGGCGTCGAGGCGGCGTTCCGCCACGGCGCGATCGTGGGTGCCGCGGCGCCCGGCCCGCTGCACGCGCCGACGCGCGAACTGATCGGCAAGCGGACGATGTACCGTTACAGCCCGACGGAGTGCTACGAGCACATCTACCTGAACGACGACTTCTACGCGTGGCATTGCCTGGAAGGCGTCGAGCGCGGGCTCGCGGACGTCGACCGCTGCCATTACTTCAAGCTCGCCGACGCGCTGTACCTGTTCGTCTGGCGCGAGAAGATCGTGCCGACGCTCGGCGTCGTGCTGATCGATCTGGACCGGTGCAAGACGGACGGCAAGATCTTCGGCTACCGTGAGGGCGACTTCGGCGCACTGTCGAATTTCCCGATCGGCGCTCGCGCACAGGTGCTGAACGAAACCGTGCACCCGCTCGCGCGATGAACGGCGCCGACTCGAAGCACGCGACGCTTCCGCGCGGACGGCTCGTTGCCGATTTCGGCGGCCGCACCGTACTCGTGACGGGCGGCGCGCAGGGAATCGGCGCGGCGATCGCCGAAGCGTTCGCCGCCGCCGGCGCGACCGTCGCGATCGCCGATTTGCAGCACGACGCGGCTGCCGCGCTTGCCGCGCGGCTCGCCGCGCGCGGGCGCGAGGGCGGCCGCGCGGCTCGGGGCGAGCAGGCGGTGCGCGCGTACCGTGTCGACGCCGCGCGGCGCGACGAGCTGTTCGCGCTCGTCGCGCAGGTCGAGGCGGACAGCGGGCGGCTCGACGTCGTCGTGCACAACGCCGCGTATTTTCCGCTGACGCCGTTCGACGCGATCTCACACGACGTGCTCGAGCGCACGCTCGCCGTCAATCTGTCCGCTCTGTTCTGGCTCGCGCAGGCGGCGCTGCCTGCCTTCGAGCGCGTCGGGCGGGGGCGCATGCTCGCGACGTCGTCGGTGACGGGCCCGCGCGTCGCATATCCGGGGCTCGCGCATTACGCGTCGTCGAAGGCCGGCGTGAACGGCTTCATCCGCGCGGCGGCGCTCGAGCTCGCGAGCCGGAACGTGACCGTCAACGGCGTCGAGCCGGGCATGATCCGCACGCCGGCCGCCGGCAATCTCGGCGATGCGGCGCACAGCGAGCGGATCGCGCGCGGCGTGCCGCTCGGCCGTCTTGGCGAGCCGGAGGACATTGCGGCCGCGATGCTGTTCCTCGCGTCGGACGCGGCCGGCTACATCACCGGACAGACGATCGTCGTCGACGGCGGCGCGACGCTGCCGGAGACCGGCGCGACGCTCGCATAGCGTCGAATGGCACGGCGGGGGACGAGCGCCGGCGTGCGCCGGCGCGACGAGCGGGCAGCGTCGGCGAGCGGCCTGGTGTCGGAAGTCGCCGGGATGTCTCGCGCGCGAGCGCCGGCTCGTGTCCGCGGCGGTTTGCACGGCGTGCGAGCCGGGCGGCACCTGCGGACGGCCGATTCGCGCGACTCGGCCGCCCTGAGTCGCGAAACGTGCGGCGCAAGCGGCGTCGATGCAGGTTTCGGCGCCCGTCTCGACGACGGCGCGCGGTGAAGCGGTTTTCATGCTCGGTCCTCCTCGAATCGGTGATCGATGGCCGTGACTGCAGATCGAGTGTAGGGATCGCACGCGCGGCGCGATATTTGTCGCTCGGCTGACTTGACGCCCGTACGATTTGCCGATCCGTGCTCACGGTTGCGACGGCGGCGCGCCCATGCTGCCGGAGTCGCCCGCTCGCGATCGAGATGCCCGCCGCCATGACGCACGACCCAGTGACGCACGACCCAGCCGAACCCGATGCCGACGCGCACTGCGCGTCGTACGCGCATGCGTTGCGAACCTGCGTGGCTTCGCTGCAGGCGCTCGCGCGGCCGACGGCGACGGTGTTCTACCGGATCGACGCGAGCGGCGAGCCCGTCGATTTCGAGTTGTTCGGGATGACGGCCGGGATGCACCGCGCATACGTGAGCCGCTACCGGCCGCTCGATCCGCTGCATCCGTCGCGTTGCGCGGCGCAGCCGGGCGCGGTGGTCACGCTCGCGTCGCAGTTGCCGGACGAACGGCGCGACGCGTCGTCTTACTGGACGGGCTTCCTGCGGCGGCACGGCGTCGCCGACGTCGTCGAGGTGCTGCTGCGCGACGGCGGCGCGGTGATTGCCGCGTTCTCGCTGCTGCGTCTGGAGGGTGCCCCTATGTCTTTCGTCAAGCGTTAGGGGCTGACTTGGGTTGGTAAATGGTGCCATCACGCAGCATGGCGAACAGGACGTCGCAGCGTCGTCGTGCCAGTGCGATGAGGGCCTGGTTGTGGCGCTTGCCTTGCTGGATCTTGCGCGAGTAATAGGCCCGCGAGACTGGGTCTCGTAAGGCCGCGAAGGCAGAGAGGAACAAGGCTCGCTTGAGCACCTTGTTGCCCCGTCTGGATGGATGCTCGCCACGGATCGACGAGCCTGAGCGCCGGGTGACCGGCGCGAGGCCAGCGTAGGCCGCCAGATGCGCGGCGGAGGCGAAGGCTTTATGGGCGACTTCGGTCAGGAGTCTGGCGGCGGTCCTGACGCCGACTCCCGGCATGCTGGTCAGGACCGGCCAAAGAGGGTGAGCAAGCACCAGCCGCTCAACTTCGGCGGCGATTTCGTCACGCTGCTTGCGCAAGGCGGCGAGTTGCTGGGCCAAACGAGGCATGACGATGGTGGCAGCCTGCGTGCCGGGCACGATCACGGCTTGCTCGTTCAGCGCGTGAACGATTTCGGCCGCCAAGTTCTTGCCCATGCGCGGTGCGAGCTTGATGAGGCGGTTGGCGAGGGTCTTCTCGCTGGCAGCGGCAAGTGCGCTTGGGGACGGGTAGCGCTCAAGCAGATCGAGCACCGCCGGATGGTCGAGGCGCGGTCCGAGAACGCGCTCGAGCGCCGGATGGATTTGAGTAAGCAAGCCGCGAATGCGGTTGCTGGTCTGCGTGACCTGAGCGGCGAGGTCGTCATCGAAGCCGCACAGCATGGTGAGCTCGGCGAGCTGCTCGTCGGCGAGTCGAAGCGAGCGCAGCGTATGCGGCATCGAGCGAGCGGCTTCGGCGATGATCGCGGCATCGCGGGCATCGGTCTTGGCTTCGCCGGCGTGCAGATCGGCAATACGGCGCATGGCCAGTCCGGGAAGATAGGCGACGAGTATGCCTTCAGCACGGGCGACGGCTACAGGAAGCGCACCTATGGTGGAAGGCTGGTCGACGACGAACAGAAGTCGGCCGTGAGTCTTGAGCTCGGCGATGAGGGCTCGCAGCTTGACCTCGTCGTTGGGTAGCGCCTGGTTGTACAGACGCTTGCCATTTCGATCGAGTGCAACGGCGTGATGCTGGCCTTTACCGACGTCGACGCCGATGAAGATATCGATGGCGTCATGTTGTTGGGTTTCTTGCATCGCAGTTTATGCAGAGTGAACGGATTGGCCTGCAACAACGGTGGCAAGTCTCGGCATCCACGTTACGGACGGCGTCGGGATATCCCGGCCAAACCCCTATCAGCGATCACCAGCCACCCACCAGGCCCGGTGACAACACCCCCCGGATCATGACTGCGACTGGGGGCGGGAATCATACCGGGCCTGGCTGGCCAAAACCCCGATTATCGGGGCGTGAAGATAGTAACGGGGCGGTCGCTATTCGGCAGCCGAGATTGCGGCGCTGCGCGTGATCCAGCCGGTCATCGAGGTGGCGCTGCTGCCGCCGTTGCGTGCGGTGCGCGGGATTCGGCGGATCGCATGCGACGCGCGGCTCACGCATCGCGAGGAGCAGATCGCACGCCTCGTGCGTGACGGGCGCTCGAACAAGCAGATCGCGCGCGACCTATCGCTCGGCCAGCCGACCGTCAAGACGCACTTGCTGCGGATGTTTCGCAAGCTTGGCGTATCGAACCGGACCGAGCTCGTCGGCGCACTGTTCCTTTGACTGGCGCTCGGGTGGCGCGGAGGCGGAAGATGCGGCCGCCGCGCGGCGCTGTTCGCGTGGCCGCGAAGGCGGTCGAGGCGAAGAATGCGGAGCGTGGCCGCTTGATTCGCGGAAGCGACGTGTCTTGAATTCCCGGCCGACTGCCGACTGCCGACTGCCGACTGCCGACTGTCGACTGCCGACTGCCGACTGTCGAAAGTCGAAAGTCGAAAGTCGAAAGCCGAAAGCCGAAAGCCGAAACGGCAAAGGTTGGATGAGTAAAGACCTGAGCCGAGCGTCCAAAGCCCAAAGCCCAAACACAGCCTCCTCCCCGGCGTCGCGCCGTCCCCCGCCAACCTGCCAATTTGCGCTAACCCGCCGCGAAACGCGGTCGCTACAGTGGTGCGCAATCGCCCGCGCGGCCGTCTTTTCGCGCGGGCGTCGAACGGTCAAACCACCATTGCGAGACGCTTATGACAAAGACGGACATCGTCACCGTGACCGATGCGGTGCGCGCGTTCACCGAGCGCGAATTCGGGATCTTCGTCGACGGCGCGATGCGTGCCGCGCATTCGCCGCGCCGGCTCGACGTGTTCGACCCGGCGACGGGCGAGCGTCTTTCGCGCGTGCCGGACGCCGACGCGCACGATGTCGACGCCGCCGTCGCGAGCGCGAAGCGCGCATTCGACGCGCGCGCGTGGAGCGGGCTGCGGCCCGCCGATCGCGAGCGCATCCTGCTGAAGCTCGCCGACGTGCTCGACGCGCATGCCGAGGAACTCGCGCAGCTCGAAACGCTGAACCAGGGCAAGTCGATTCTGGTATCGCGCGGCGTCGAGGTTGGCGCGACGATCGAGTACGTTCGCTACATGGCCGGCTGGGCGACGAAGATCACCGGCGAGACGCTCGACGTATCGATCCCGTTCCCGCCCGGCGCGCGCTACACCGCGTACACGCGCAAGGAGCCGGTTGGCGTCGTCGCCGCGATCGTGCCGTGGAATTTCCCGCTGATGATCGCCGTCTGGAAGCTCGTGCCGGCGCTTGCGGCAGGCTGCACGGTCGTCCTGAAGCCATCGCCCGAGACTCCGCTCACGGCGCTGAGGCTTGCCGAGCTCGCGCTCGAAGCGGGCGTGCCGGCGGGCGTGTTCAACGTGGTGACGGGCGGGCGCGAATGCGGCGCCGCGCTCGCGAGCCATCCGTCGATCCGCAAGATCTCGTTCACCGGCTCGACCGCGACGGGCAAGCTCGTCGGCGCGGCCGCCGTGCAGAACATGACGCGCTTCTCGCTCGAGCTGGGCGGCAAGAATCCGATCGTGATGCTCGAGGACGTCGACGTCGAGCAAGCGCTCGGCGGCGTGGCGGCCGGCGCGTTCTTCAACCAGGGGCAGGTGTGCGCGGCCGCGTCGCGCATCTACGTGCACCGCAGCAAGTTTCGCCGGCTCGCGGACGGGCTCGCCGGCATTGCGGCGTCGATGCGGCTCGGTCCGGGCCTCGATCCCGCCGCGCAGATCAACCCGCTCGTGTCCGCGCACCATCGCGACAAGGTCGTCGGGCACATCGAGGCGGCGCGCCGCGACGGCCTCACGTTCCTCGCGGGCGGCTCGCCCGCCGACGATCTGCCCGGCTACTTCGTGCGCCCGGCCGTGATCGCCGACGCGGCGCACGACAGCGCGATCGTGCGCGACGAAGTGTTCGGCCCGGTCGTCGTCGTGCTGCCGTTCGACGATCCGGCCGACGCGGTGCGGCTCGCGAACGCGTCGCCGTACGGGCTCGCCGCGAGCCTCTGGAGCAACGACCTGAAGGCGGTGATGGATCTCGTGCCGCGGATCGAGGCGGGCACGGTCTGGGTCAATTGCCACATCCCGCTCGATCCGTCGATGCCGTTCGGCGGCTACAAGCAGTCGGGCATCGGCCGAGAGTTCGGCCATCATGCGATCGAAGGCTTCACCGAAACCAAATCCGTCTGCATCGCGCACTGAACGCGCGGGCGGCTCGATTCTTCCCCGGAGCAATGCAATGAGCTACAACGATTCCCGTTTCTGGCACCCGATGCTGCACCCGAACGACATGAAGCGCCGCGAGCCGATCCGCATCGTGCGCGGCGAGGGCTGCTACGTGTACGACGAGCGCGGGCATCAGCTCGTCGACGGCGTCGCGGGCCTATGGAACGTCAACGTCGGCCATAACCGCGCCGAGGTCAAGCAGGCGATCGTGCGCCAGCTCGACGAGCTCGAATACTTCCAGCTGTTCGACGGCATCACGCATCCGCGCGCCGAGGAGCTGTCGAAGCGGCTGATCGACATGATGGAGCCCGAAGGGATGCGCCGCGTGCTGTACAGCTCGGGAGGCTCGGATTCGGTCGAGACGGCGCTCAAGATCGCGCGCCAGTACTGGAAAGTGCGCGGGCAAGCGGATCGCACGAAGTTCATCTCGCTGAAGCAGGGCTACCACGGCACGCATTTCGGCAGCGCGTCGGTGAACGGCAACACGGTGTTCCGGCGCAACTACGAGCCGAACCTGCCCGGCTGCTTTCACGTCGAGACGCCTTGGATCTACCGCAATCCGTTCACGCAGGACCCCGAAGAACTCGGCCGCATCTGCGCGGAGCTGCTCGAGCGCGAGATCCTGTTCCAGAGTCCGGACACCGTCGCCGCGTTCATCGCCGAGCCGATCCAGGGCGCGGGCGGCGTGATCGTGCCGCCCGCGAACTACTGGCCGCTCGTGCGTGAAGTCTGCGATCGCTACGGCGTGCTTCTGATCGCCGACGAAGTCGTGACGGGCTTCGGGCGCAGCGGCAGCCTGTTCGGCAGCCGCGGCTGGGGCGTGAAGCCCGACATCATGTGTCTCGCGAAAGGCATCTCGTCCGGCTACGTGCCGCTCGGCGCGACCGCGGTGAACGCGCGGATCGAGGAGGCGTTCGCGTCGAACGCGGATTTCAGCGGCGCGATCATGCACGGCTACACGTACTCGGGGCATCCGGTCGCGTGCGCGGCGGCGCTCGCGAGCCTCGACATCGTGCTGCGCGAGGATCTGCCCGCGAACGCGGCGAAGCAGGGCGCGCACCTGCTCGAATCGCTGCAGCCGTTCGTCGAGCGCTTCGGTTCGGTCGGCGAAGTGCGCGGCAAGGGGCTGATGGTCGCGCTCGATCTCGTCGCCGACAAGGCGACGCGCACGCCGATCGATCCGATGTCCGGCTACGCGAACGCGGTTGCCGAGGTCGCGCGCGAGCACGGCGTGCTCGTGCGGCCGGTCGGCACGAAGATCATCCTGTCGCCGCCGCTCGTGATCGAGCGCGAGCAGATCGAGCGGATCGTCGCGGGCCTCGAGGCCGGCTTCGAGGCGACGCCGTTCGCGGGCGGCTGATCGCGACGATCGCAGGCGGCGGATGGCCGACGGCCGGGGCGGCGTGCGCGCAGCCCCGGCCGTTTTGCCAATTTGCGCTACATGCAGGAATTTTGGCCTCCGTATTTTCTCGACATTGACGCATCGCAAAGGAGACGAGGATGTCGGATTTGTCAGACTATTCGAATGCGGGGGCGGGATCGGCGGCGGGCGGCGCGAGCGGCCGGCCCGCGCTGGCGGCGGGCGCGGTGGGTTTTCCGACGGCGCTCGCGAGCGCCGTCGGCCTCATCATGGCGAGCCCGGTGATCCTGACCGCGACGTCCGGCTTCGGGATGGGCGGCTGGGCGTTCGCGGTCGCGATGATCATCGCGTTCGTGATGATGCAGGCGCAGGCGACGACGTTCTCCGAGGCGGCCGCGATGTTGCCGACGGCCGGCTCCGTCTACGATTACCTGTCGTGCGGGCTCGGCCGTTTCTGGGCGATCACGGGCACGATTTCCGCGTACTTTCTCGTCCACGTGTTCGCGGGCACGGCCGAGACGATCCTGAGCGGCATCATGGCGCTCGTCAACTTCGAATCGCTGAACGCCGCGTTCGAGCGGCACAACAGCGCGTGGCTCGTCGGCGTCGGCCTCGTCGCGACGTTCGCGGTCACGAACATCATCGGCATCAAGGTGTTCAGCAAGCTCGAGGTCGTGCTGACGATCGGCATGTGGCTGTCGCTGATGATCTTCGGCGTGCTCGGGCTCGCGGCGGCGCCCGCCGTGCAGCTCGACGGCTGGTTCGGGCGCTCGGAAATCGGCGCGTCGGTGCCGGCCGTGCTGTCGCTCGTCGGGATGGCGATGTTCATGTTCGTCGGCTGCGAGTTCGTCACGCCGCTCGCGCCGGAAATGAAGACGCCCGGCAAGACGATTCCGCGCGCGATGGCGCTCGGGCTCGCGGGCGTCGCGGTCTGCATGTTTCTCTACGGCGCGGCGATCAAGCGCCAGGTGCCGAACGTCGCGGTGACGGCCGACGGCCTCACGCATCTGCTCGACACGCCGGGCGCGATTCCCGCATTCGCGTTGCAGGTGCTCGGCCCGTTCGGGCGCGTGTGGTTCGGCGTCGCGTTCCTGTTCGCGGGCGCGGCCACGATCAACACGCTGATGGCCGGGCTGCCGCGCATCCTGTACGGAATGGCCGTCGACGGCGCGCTGCCGAAATGCTTCGCCTACCTGCATCCGCGCTTCAGAACGCCCGTCGTCGGCATCGTCGCGGCGGCCGTCGTGCCGATCGCGCACGCGTGGATCATCCACGGCGACCTCGACAGCATCATGCACCTCGTGCTCGCCGCGACCTGCGCGTGGGGCACCGCGTACCTGCTCGTCACGCTGTCGGTCGTGATGCTGCGAATTCGCCGCCCGGACCTGCCGCGGCCGTACCGGTCGCCGTGGTTTCCGCTGCCGCAGATCGTGTCGAGCGTCGGCATCGTGCTCGCGATCTGGTACATCGCGCCGCCGGGGATGAACAGCCGCGACGTCTACGTGCCGTTCGGCACGATGCTCGGATGCACCGCGCTCTATGCGCTGTTCTGGACGGTCGTCGTGCAGCGCAAGCATCCGTTCAGGCCGGTGCCCGTCGAGGAAGTGCTGCACAACGAGCACGTGCGATGAGCGGGCGCGCGACGGCGGCCGGCCGCGCCGCATCCGCGGCCGGGTGGCGGCGCTGGTTCGCGCCGGCGCCCGTGCCCGGTTATCGGTGCGGCGCGACGCTCGCGCGCGTCGCCGCGGATCTGCGCGCAATGCTCGCCGTCGACGGTGAGCCCGCCGCCGCGCGGATCTTGCTCGGCGACGGCATCGAACTGCACGCGGCCGAGCGCGTCGACCGGCAATTTCTGCTGCATACGGTCAGCGTGCGGTTGGAGCGGACGCTCGCCGGCCCCGTGGCGAACGGATCGGCGTCGATCGCCGCGCGCGGCTGGCTGCGCCGCGGGCCGGTCGAGGCAGCGATCGCGCGCGACGCCGACGCGCAATTCGCCGCGCATGTCGCGACGCTGCTCGCCACGCCCGCGCTCGGCGTGCCGCTCGCGGCGCTCGATCTGACATACTGTGAAATCGCCGCGCGCGGCCCGCGCTGGGTGTTGAGCATCGTGCCGTTCGGCGGCAGCGAAGTGGTCGGCAGGATGCCGTCGTTCCGGCGCTACGTGCGTCTCGCCGATACGCAGTGCGAAGCGCTGCGTGCGGCGTTCGCCGGTTTCGAAGCCGCGCTTGCGCGTGCGTCGGGCGATTGACGACGGGCGGTCGGCCGAGCGCGTGCGCACCGCCGCGCGGGTGGCTGTCGCCGCCGCCGTCACGTCGCATCGGAATTCTCTGGAGGCATCGATGTTGTTCCAGTCGCGTTCGCTCGAAGACGTCCACGACCACGGGCTCGCCATCGCCGGCTGGCGTCAGGTCTACCGGCAGATGACGCCCGGCCGTTTCAAGGGCACGGTCACGCAGGTTTTGTACGACGATTTCCATTTCTTCCGCGAAACGACGAACCGCCGCGTCGCGCAGACGGGCATGTCGCCGGAGGGGCGCATGTCGCTCGCGGTGCCCGTGCTCGCGCCGCTGTCGGGGACGTTCCAGCGGCAGCACGTCGACGGCTACGCGCTTCTCGCGCTGCGCCCCAGCGAGGATTTCGAGTTCTACACGCCGGAGGGGATGCGGCTCGTCGGCATCAGCGCCGCACCGGACATGATCGACGAGCTGTGCGAGGCAGAATTCGGAACGCGCGACAGCCGCGCGCCGCGACACGTGATCCGGCTCGCGGACGAGCGGGGCGCGGCGCTCGGCGCGCGCCTGTCGACGTACATCGACGAGGCGCAGCGCAACCCGGCGTGGCTCGAATACGACGCGACGCGCAAGATGTTTCGCGATGCGATGCTCGGCGTGTTCCTCGATGCGCTCGCGAGCGCGGTGGGCGAAGAGCGGCGAGACATCACGCATGCGACGTACAGCGACATCGTCCGGCGCTGCGAGCGTTATCTGGGGGCGCGGCCCGAAGAGCCCGTGACGGTGCTCGAGCTGTGCCGCGCGCTGCGCTGCAGCCGGCGCACGCTGCAGACGAGCTTCCAGCGCGTCGCCGACGTGACGCCCGTCACCTACTTGCGAACGATCCGCCTGAACGCGGTGCGCCGCCTGCTGCGCACGACGTCCGCCGATGCGCTATGCGTCGGCGAGGCCGCCGCGCGTTGGGGCTTCACGCATCTCGGCTATTTCGCACGCGAGTATCGCGGCCTGTTCGGCGAGCTGCCGTCGCAGACGCGGCGCTCGTCCTGAACGTCGTCGGCATGGCGCGTTGCGTGCGCGCCGCGTCCGCCGCGTGCGCGAAGCGCCCGTGCGCACGTCTGTCCGTTCGCAATCCCGACCTCGCCCGTCATCGCGGCGACGCATTTGCCGATTTGGGATACAGGGCCAAAATTTTCGCTGGATAGAGTTCCACCACCGCCGCCGATCGAGCCGCGTCGATCAGTCGATTGGCAATCCAAATCAACGACGGGAGTGGGGGACATGCGGATCAAAGCCTGGATCGCGGCCGGCGTCGCCGGCGCAGCCGTCGCGCCCGCTTGCGCGCAAAGCAGCGTCACGCTGTACGGCACGGTGGACACCGGCGTCATCTATTCGACCAATCAGCAGGTCACGCACGCGGACGGCGGCGTGAGCGGCGGCCACGCATGGCAAATGGGCGGCGGAAACCTGGTGCCGTCGCGATGGGGTTTGCAAGGCGCGGAGGCGCTCGGCGGCGGCTTGAAGGCCGTGTTCGCGCTCGAGCAGCAGTTCCTGTCGGCGAACGGCCAGGCATTGCAGGGCGGCGCGGCGTTCAGCCGCCAGGCGTGGGTCGGCCTGCGTCACGACGCGTACGGCACGCTCGGCGTCGGACGCCAATACGATTCGTACACCGATACGCTCGGCGCATATGTTTCGAGCAACAACTGGGCGACCCCGTACGGCTCGCATCTCGGCGACGTCGACAATCTGAACGCGGCGTTCAACTTCAACAACGCGATCAAGTTCACGAGCGCCGATTTTCACGGACTGACGTTCGGCGGCACGTTCAGCTTCGGCGGCCGGGCGGGGGATTTTTCGGCGCATCGCGGCTATGCGGTCGCGGCCGCATACAACCGCGCGCCGGTATCGTTCGGCATCGGCTATTTGAACTTGCGGCAGCCGCTCGACGCGGCGCTCGGCGGCGCGAGCGGATACATCGGCGATTTCGCGTGCGGCAACGCGGGCGCGATGTACTGCTTGCTTCAGGATGCGGTGTCGATGCTGGCGTTCGGCGTCGGCGGATCGATCGCGTTCGGCGAAGCGACCATCGCGCTCACGTACACGCATACTCGTTTGGGCGATAGCGCGTATTTTGCGGCTGCCGCGCATCCGTCGCGCGCGTCGATCGCGTTCGACATCGCCGAGCTGAACGCGGCGTATGCGTTCACGCCGATGCTGCGCGGCGGCGTCGCGTACATTTTCAACAATGCGAAGGCCGACCCGCGCGGGACGACGCGCTTTCATCAACTGAATGTCGGCGCGAACTACAGCTTGTCGAAACGGACTGTGCTCTACGCGGTCGCGATCGGCCAGATCGCATCGGGGCGCGGGCTCGGCAGCGACGCGAACGGCGCCCCCGCGAATTACGCGCAGATTCCCGTGCTCGCGAACAGCAACTCGAATCGACAACTCGCGGTGATGGCGGGGGTGAAGGTGGATTTCTGACGCACGGCGAATGCGGGAACGTGCGCGCGAGCGCCGAGGAGGCGCTTCATTTCTGCGCGAACCGCGCGGGAAGGAGCGAATGCGGCTGTGCTCGCCACGTTGTCGCAACGCGCGATTGAGCGATTGCGTGTTTTCGGCAGAGGCTGCAATGAACGCAGCGATTTCCGCGCCGAGGCGGGCGGCCCCTCGGGACGTGTCCGCGATTCGCGCGTTGACGCGAGCGGCGCATGCGAAACGGGTGCCGCTCGTCGGCCGTGAGCCTAAGCGGATGACGGCGGATCACGCCGAGGCGGTGGCGAATCCTCTCGTCCATTTGATGGAGGCCGGCGAAATTCCGGTCGCGCTGATCGAACTGGTGCTCAACGACGATCACGTGGCGATCGAGAACGTCGCGGTTCTGCCGGCGTATCAAGGGTGGGGCCTCGCTCGCCGATTGCCGGACTTCGCGCAACGGGGGGGGCGGCGTCGCGCGGCCGCGTGGAGATCCGCCGCTACACGAATACGTTGTTTGTCCGGAATGTCGAGATGTGCGGTCGGCCAGGTTGTGGGATCGATCGCGAAGAGGCGTTCAAAGGCGGACACCTCGTGCATTTCTCCAAGCGTTGCTGACGCGCGGCGCGCGGTCTGGCGGCGCTGCCTGCGCGAAATGGCGCACAGGCGCATCGTTTTGCCGCGCGGCTAGCGCGTCGCGATCGCGGCGGCGGCGCCCGCCATCGCGGCCGCGCTCGCTCGATTGGCGGCCTTCACTGCGCGACGGCTCGTCAGCAGCGCTCGGGCGCGCGCGGCGAGCAACGCCCATGTGCAGTCGATCGCGATCAATACGACCAGCAGCGTCAGCGTCAACTCGAACCATGCGACGGCGCCGACGTGCGACAGATCGACCATCGTCGGCAGTAATGCGACGTAGAAGATCATGATTTTCGGGTTCCCTAGCGTAACCGCGAGACCGGCCAGGAACATGCGCAACGGCGATTGTCCGCTCGGAAGCGTGCCGGATTGTACGTCGGAGGGCGCGAACCACATCTTCCACGCGAGAAACAGCAGGTAGGCGATGCCGACGAACTTCAGCACGAGAAAGCCGACCGCGAACGTGCGCGCGACCACGGCGAGCCCCGCGACCGCGCACGTGAGCCAGATCACTTCGCCAAGCCACATCGCCGCGAGAAACGGCAGGACATCACGCATGCCGTTCGTCAGTACGCGGGCGACCAATGCGGCGATGCTCGGGCCCGGCGAGCCGGCGGCGATCAGGAGTGCGGCGGCGAAGACGGCCAGGCTGGAAAGCGGCATGTCGAATCTCCCGGTGCGATGCACGATGGCAAACGACGCGAAGAATTCATTATAGTGGCGGCGACTCGCATCCAACCGACCGATTGGCCATTCGACTGTGACCGAATCCGACTCCACCGCGCAACGAACCCCGATCCGCATCCGTGCCGCGCGCATCGATGAAGCGCCGCTGATGGCCGACATCGAAGCCGCCGCCGCGCGCCGTTTCGGCGATGTCGGCATGCCGCACATCGCGTCAAGCCCGCCGACCGACCTGGCCGATCTGCGCGCGCGGATCGACGGCGATCGCGCGCTCGTCGCCGTCGATGACGCCTGCGGACGCATCGTCGGCTTTGCGATGTACAGAATGCTCGACGCGTCGCGTCTCTATCTCGAGGAACTGGACGTTGCGCCCGAGCATGCGGGGCGGCGAATCGGCTCCGCGCTGATCGAGGCCGTCGCGGCGCGCGCGCCCGGCGCGGGCGTGCGGCAGATCGTGCTGTCGACGTTCCGGCACGTGCCGTGGAACGCGCCGTATTACCGCCGCCTCGGCTTCGTCGATCTCGACGACGACATGCTCGATCCCGTGCTGGCGGCGATACGCGCGGCGCACGTCGCGCACGGGCTCGACGAATCGCAGCGCGTGTTCATGAGCCGCCCCGTCGGCGAGTAGCGCCGGCGTCGGCGCTGGAATTCGACGAACGGTACACCGACCATGCTCGACCGCCGACCGCCGACCGCCGACCGCCGACCGCCGACCGCCGACCGCCGACCGCCGAACACCGAACACCGAACACCGAACACCGAACACCGAACACCGAACACCGAACACCGAACACCGAACACCGAACACCGACCACCGAACACCGAACACCGACCACCGAACACCGACCACCGACCACCGACCACCGGCCGCCGGCCGCCACGCCGAATTCCGAAAACCGGAAGAGCCGACGCTCAACCACCCGCGATCGGCCCGCCCCGGTCCACAAACGTCCTCACGCCGCGCTTTCGAGCGTCGGGTAATCCGTATACCCCGTTTCGCCTTCCGAATAGAACGTCGCGGAATTCGGCTGATTGAGCGGCGCATTCAGCTCGAATCGACGCGGCAGGTCCGGATTCGCGATGAAGAGCTGGCCCCACGCGACCGCGTCCGCCTGCCCGGCTTCGAGCGCCGCTTGCGCGCTTTCGAGCGTGAATTTCTCGTTCGAGATGAACGGGCCGCCGAACGCTTCCTTCAATTGCGGGCCGATGGCGTCGCCGCCGAGCGATTCGCGCGCGAACAGGAATGCGATGTTGCGTCGGCCGAGTTCGCGCGCGACGTAGCCGAACGTCGCGGCCGGGTTCGAATCGCCCATCGTGTGCGAATCGCCGCGCGGCGCGAGGTGCACGCCGACGCGCGCCGCGCCCCAGACGTCGATCGCCGCGTCGACCACCTCGAGCAAGAGGCGCGCGCGATTCTCGATCGAGCCGCCGTACGCGTCGGTGCGGCGGTTCGAGCCGTCCTGCAGGAACTGATCGAGCAGATAGCCGTTCGCGCCGTGCACCTCGACGCCGTCGAAGCCGGCCGCGCGCGCGTTCTCCGCGCCGCGGCGGAATGCGGCGACGACGCCCGGGATCTCGTCGAGCTCGATCGCGCGAGGCGTCACATAGGGCCGCTGCGGGCGCACGAGGCTCACGTGGCCGCCGGGCGCGATCGCGCTCGGCGCGACGGGCAGCGCGCCGTCGAGAAAGACCGGGTCGGATACGCGGCCGACGTGCCAGAGCTGCAGGAAGATACGGCCGCCGGCCGCATGAACGGCGTCCGTCACTTGCCGCCAGCCCTCGACCTGCTCGGGTGACCAGATGCCGGGCGTGTTCGCGTAGCCGACGCCCTGCGGCGTGACCGATGTCGCCTCGCTGATGATGAGCCCCGCGGACGCGCGCTCGGCGTAGTACCGCGCCATCAGCGCGTTGGGAACGCGCGAATCGCCGGCGCGGGCGCGAGTCAGCGGCGCCATGATGATGCGGTTCGGCAGCGTCAGGTCGCCGATGGTCAGCGGATCGAACAGAGAAGGCATGAGGGACCTCATCGAGTGTGGCTAAGCCCTTGCGGCGAACGGGCGGGTGTCAAAGGCCGCGATGCAGCGAATCGAGAAACGCTTGAATCACCGCGTCGTTGCGCTTGAAGAACGCCCATTGGCCGACGCGGGTCGACGTGACGAGCCCGGCGCGCTCGAGCGCGGCGAGATGCGCGGACACGGTCGATTGCGACAGTCCGCACAGCGCATCGATCTGGCCTGCGCAGACCCCGTGCGGAAACGGTCCTGCGTGCGAGGCCGGGAAGTGCTTGTCCGGCTCCTTGAGCCACGCGAGGATCGCGCGGCGCACGGGGCTCGCGAGCGCTTTGTGAATGGCGTCGGCGTCGAGATTCATCGGCAGGGCGGTGCAATCGTGCGGATCGTCGGTCCCCGAAGCTTAGATCGGTCAATGACGATATAAACAGCAACACTCTATTGACTAGGGGCGATTGATGTCCGCAATCGGCGCGATAGCGTCCGTGGTGCCCGCCTCGGCGGGAGGCGGGCGGACGATTGCCTGCGTTGCGCTTCCTGCAATCGCGCCCGCACCATCGCACGGCGATCCGCATCGCCGTATCGGTCGACGAACCGCTCCGACGAACCGCTCCGACGAACTGCTCCGACGAACCGCTCCGACGAACCGCTGCGCCGGCCGCGAGTTCGCTTGCCGTTCATCGAACGCGCCGAATAGCCGCGCTCCTCGAGCGATCCGCGTCGCGGCCGGCATTCGCGCGCCCGCGAGACGCGCTCAATTCCATCGCCCTTCGATGTAGATCCAGGCGCCCGAGCGTTGCTGCCAATGGCCGGGCACCCAGCGGTGGCCGGGGCGCGCCGCGATCCAGCGGCCCGGAATCCATACATACCGGCCGCCGCGCCAGCCCCAATAGCCGGTCGTCCATACATAACCGCGCGGGCGCGGCGGCGCGGGGCGGCGCTCGTGCCGAAGCGGCGGCGGCGGACGGTCCGGGCGACCATGGTACGGCGGCCTGGCGGGCTGAGGCTGCATCGGCGGGCGGTAGTCGGGCGGCCGATAGCCGGGCGGCGACTGTGGCGATTGCGGCGGCCCGGGCGGCTGCTGGGCGGTTGCGGCGGTGCCGAATCCGAGGCCGCCGGCAAGTGCGATGCCGCCGAGCGAAAGCGTGTGGAGAAATTGACGTCGATTCATGGTTGCTCCATGGAGTGAACCGGAAGCGGCGCAAGCCGAAGCGCCGCCGCAGGTTCGACCCTAACGCGTTGCAAGCAGGCTATCGTTACGAACCCTGTAACGGCTGTTACGGCGCCCAACCGTGGTGCGGACTGGTGGAGCGAACGAGATCTATCGAAAGTATGCTGGCGATAGTCTTTCGTTTTGGCGACGCCGAGTGCGCTTAAATGAGTAAAAAATACCGAATCCGCCGGTTTTACTGGAAGGCGTTTGTTGTTTATACGCAACCGTCAAGACGCTGACACAGAGGAATGATCTTGGCGAGACCGCCAAAAAGGAGGTGTCAAGAGGTCAAAAACTTGCGACAAAACAAATACTTATAAGAGGTCGGCATTTCTATTATTTCTAGTTCTGGAAAAGCTTATTTCTTTATTCGCGAATGGCGCCCCTAGGGTACACCCCTAAACTCACGGTTCCCAGAACGGGCAACCATCCGGGCGCGGCCATGCAGGAAGTTTCGCAAGCCGATATGGCGCTTCCGGGCGGTTGCAGACCGTTTATCGAAACGAGGTCGCAAGGCCTACCTTTTTTAAAAGGGAGCTCCACGCATGAACAAGACTCTGATTGTTGCAGCAGTTGCTGCATCGTTCGCCACCGTCGCACACGCGCAAAGCAGCGTCACGCTGTACGGCGTGCTCGACGCAGGCATCACGTACCAAAGCAACGTCGCGACGCCGTCGGGCTCGGGCAAGTCGCTGTGGTCGGTCGGCTCGGGCGTCGATCAAAGCCGTTTCGGTCTGCGCGGCTCGGAAGACCTGGGTGGCGGCCTGAAGGCAATCTTCACGTTGGAAAGCGGCTTCAACATCGGTAACGGCCGCTTCAACAACGGTGGCGGCATGTTCAACCGTCAAGCGTTCGTCGGCCTGTCGAGCAACTACGGCACCGTCACGCTGGGCCGTCAGTACGACGCAACCCAAGACTACCTGTCGCCGCTGTCGGCAACGGGCACCTGGGGCGGCACGTACTTCGCTCACCCGCTCAACAACGACCGCCTGAACACGAACGGCGACGTCGCGGTGAACAACACGGTCAAGTTCACGAGCGCGAACTACGCCGGCCTGCAATTCGGCGGCACGTACTCGTTCTCGAACAACTCGCAATTCGCGAACAACCGTGCATACAGCGCGGGCGCTTCGTACCAGTTCCAAGGCCTGAAGGTCGGTGCTGCGTACTCGCAAGCTAACAACGCTGGCGCGAACACCACGGGCGCAACGGATCCGTTGACCGGCTTCAACATCGGCGGCACGAACGCGGCGAACATCCAAGGCCGTTCGCGCGTGTACGGCGCTGGCGCAAGCTACGCGTACGGCCCGCTGCAAGGCGGCGTGCTGTGGACGCAATCGCGCCTCGACAACCTGGCAAACGGCACGCCGACCATCCGTGCCGACAACTACGAAGCCAACGTGAAGTACAACCTGACGCCGGCACTGGGTCTGGGCGTTGCTTACACGTACACGAACGCGAAGGCAAACGGCGAAAGCCAGCACTGGAACCAAGTTGGCGTCCAGGCCGACTACGCTCTGTCGAAGCGCACCGACGTGTATGCACAAGCTGTGTACCAACGTTCGTCGAAGAACGCGAACGCGTCGATCTACAACGGCGACCTCAGCACGCCGTTCAGCACGTCGATCAACCAAACCGCGGCAACGGTTGGTCTGCGTCACCGCTTCTAAGCTTGACGGCTGGCTTGTCCAGTCTCGAAAAGGCGCCTTCGGGCGCCTTTTTTTATGCGCGACGCCGATGCGATGCGCGTCGAGGTGAAAGAAAAAAGCGAGGGTTGCACATGCATCCTCGCTTTTCTCTTGGTGGGTCGACGTCGACGGGCGGCGCGCCCGTTCTTCGGCATTCGTGCTGTGCGGCTGGCTAGCCGGCCGTGCTTGCCCGGCTACCGTGCCGCATCCGGCGATTCGCCGCCGTTCAGTAGGTGTAATCGCCGCTCGCTTCCGGCTGGTACACGATCTCGGCGATTTTCAGCGTCGCGTCCGCGCCGCCCGGCAGCGTGACTTTCACTTTTTCGCCGCAGCGTGCGCCGAGCAGCGCCATGCCGACCGGAGAAAACACGTTCAGCCGGCCCTGTTCGAAGTTGACCGCATCCGGATAGACGATGGTCCAGGTCATGTCCTGGCCGGCCGTTTCGTCGATCAGCTTGATCTGCGAGTTCATCGTGACGACGTTTGCCCGAATCTTGTCGGGCTCGACGATATCCGCACGCTCTAGCAGCGTGTCGAGCATTTCCTGGTAGCGAGGGTTGCGTTCCGCGTGCTTTTCGAGGCGCGCGACGTCGAGTTCGGTGAGCTGATAAATCCTGTTCTTCATGACAGTCTCCAAATGATCGGCTTGGGTGGCGTGGCCAACCTGCGGGATCGCCCGGAGCCTGGCTGACGCGGCTCCGGGATGGAGGCTGCTGTCAGGTCAAGCGCCGGGCCGCGGCGAGCGGCGCTGCAAGCGTGCTTCGAAGGAGGGGAGGCGTCGCGACGGCGACCACGGCCGCGCGCGCACCGCGCGGGCGGTGCGCAAAATTGGCGTGGAAGGTCTGCGTGCGCATGATCGAGGCAATGAAACGAAAGACGAAAGACGGGACAAACTTTACAAATATACAACAAAACGACGAACCGGACAGCAGGCGAGCGAGCCTGTGGCGTCGCTTCCCATTGTTGCCGTCGTGATGCTTTTGACTGGCTTTCGGCTGCAATACAGCCTGAAATTATTGCTATTGATGCAACGCTGTATGTTTAAACTAGGGATTTCCCCTTGTAATGCCGGTGACTAGACTGGAATCAATCGCTTCGGACAACGGTGCCTGGAGCGACGCCAATACAACATTCCGGAGGTCCATCATGAAATCGTTCGTCTATGCAGCCGTTGCCGCGTCGATGCTCGTCGCGCCGCTCGCTTCTTTCGCGCAAGCCGACCAGCAGCAGCCGCTGACCCGCGAGCAAGTGAAGTCCGAGCTCGTCCAGCTCGAGCAGAACGGCTACAAGCCCGAATCCGGCGAGACCCAGTATCCGGCGAATGTCCAGGCTGCTTCGCAACGCATGCGCCCCGCGCAGCAAACGCTCACGCACGCCGACACGAGCGGCTATGGCGTGCAGCCGGCCGGCGCATCGGAATCCGGTAGCCGCGCGAGCATGTCGCCGACTTCGCCTTCGTTTGGCCATTCGGTCTACTTCGGCAACTGACTGGATCGGCACGTCGTACTGAATGCACCCGGCAGCGCCGAGCGCCGCCGGCAACCCTGAAGAGGTCGATTCCATAAACCGCGAGCCCGTGCGATGCGCGAGGCTCGCGAGTGCAGAGCCGAACCTCCGTCGCCGCACTTCGGCGGCTTTGCCCAGACGCGATGCGTTTGGGCATTTTTTGATAGGCGCCGTGGCGCGTGTCTACTGCGGGTGCACGGCAGCCGGAATTCCGTGGATGTAATGCTCCAGCTGATCGATCGTAAACTGCTGATCGGCGATCACGTTTTTCACAAGGTCGCCGATCGACACGAGCCCGATGAGCCTGCCGTCGTCGAGCACGGGCAAGTGGCGCATCCGGTGTTCCGTCATCAGCGCCATGCACTCGTCGCTCGTCTGCGTCGGTTCGACGTAGCGCACCTTCGACGTCATGATTTCCTCGACGCGCGTCGCCTTCGACGAACGGTCGAGGAGCACCACCTTGCGCGCGTAGTCGCGCTCCGTCACGATGCCGGCAATGTCCGCGCCGTCCATCACGAGCAGCGCGCCGATGCTCTTTTCGGCCATCAGCTTGATCGCGTTGTAGACGGAATCGGACTTCTCGATCGTGTGAATCGTGCGTCCCGAATCAGGCTTGGACCTGAGAATCTGTGCGACGGTGAGGCTCATACGCTGTCTCCCTTGGCTGGGCGATTCACGGAAGGCGGCGCGCGGCCGCCGCGTCGGGTGAAGCATCCAGTATAGATCGGCGTCCGCGGGCGGGTGCGTCCAGTTCGCAGATTAGCGGTAAACTCCGTCCACTCGCCATCCAGAACATTCCTTAATTCTTTCGTTTGATGCATTCCATGAAGTCTTCGCATCCTGAATCGCCGCAGCCCGACGACGGCGCCGTGCCCGAGTGCGTGACGCTCGTCGCCACGGCGACGCTTCCCACCCGCTACGGCACCTTCACGTCGTATGCGTTTCGCGTCGCGGGCGGCGATGCCGAGCACCTCGCGCTGGTGATGGGCGATGTCGCCGAGCAGCCGTCGGTGCTGACGCGGCTTCATTCCGAATGCCTGACGGGCGACGTGTTCGGCTCGTATCGATGCGATTGCGGCGAGCAACTCGATCTCGCCTTGCGCTACATCGCGGCCGAGGGGCGCGGCGTGCTGCTGTATCTACGCGGACACGAAGGCCGCGGGATCGGCCTGAGCAACAAGATCCGCGCGTATGCGCTGCAGGAGCAGGGGCGCGACACCGTCGAGGCGAACCTCGACCTCGGCCTGCCGGACGATGCGCGCGAGTATGATTCCGCCGCCGCGATCCTGCGGATACTGAAGGTCACGTCGGTCCGACTGATGAGCAACAACCCGAAGAAGTTCGACACGCTCGTGCGGCACGGCATCCCGGTCTGCGAGCGTGTCGCGCTCGCGGTGCCGGTGCGCGAGGAGAACGAGCGCTATATCCGGACGAAGCAGCTCAAGTTCGGCCACTATTATTTCGACGAAAACGAGTAGAGCGCATTGCGCGGCGCGGCTTGCGCGCGCCGAAGCGCTGCTCGGCAATCGGTAGATCGAAGCGGCGGCGCATCTCGGCCGCGATCCACTCGCATGCCTGCCGCGCGCAATCGGTGAGCATTCTACGGTCCGCGTGGCCGTCGATGTCGTAGACGAAGCGCACGTCGACCTCGTCGCCCGTCAGGTGCCGCTCGAGCTCGTTCAGGTGCAGCCGCGGCGACAGGCCTTGCGCGAGCGCGCGTAATTCGTCGAAGTGGTATTCGAGCCAATCGGCGAAAAAGAGGGCGTCGCCGCGGTCCGCGAGCCGGAACGCCGCGCTGCGCGTCACGCGCATGCCGGCCCCGGCCGCTTGCGAGCCGCACGGTTCGTCGCGCGTCGACGCGTCGCGCCGGCGCGACGCCGCCGGCGCGTTGGCCGCCGACGGCGCTCGGCCGCCCGGTGCGCGTTGCGCGAGCGGCGCCCGCGCATGCCGGCAACGCGTGCGCAGCGCATGCCAGAGGAGCGCGTCGCCGTTCGCGGCCGACGGCTGCATCGTCAGGTCGTGCGCGCCGTCGTCGCACGAGTCGACTTCGCGGATCACGAGGCGCAGCGTGCAGAGCGGCTCGTCGTCGAGATACAGCGTCGCGGAGCGGGGCAGTCCGCAGACGGGCGGCATCGCGCCGCGCGCGCGAAAGACGAGCCCCTGCCTGCCGAGCCGCACGAGCGGCAGGCGCCCGGCGAACGACGGGAAGGCGACGGCGATGCGGGTTTCGCCGGCATCGAACGTGGGCAGCATCGCGCGAAATACCGATGAATGGTCCACGGTGTATATATCTCCTTGAATGGCGAACGGCACGGTTCCGAGGGCCGACAATCGCGCGCTCAGGCCGCTTCGGCGCGCGGCGCGCACAGCAGCGGATCGAGGCCGAGTGCGGCGAGCGTCTGTGCATCGAGATCGATCCAGCACGCGACCACCATGCGCCCGTCGATCTGTTGCGCGGGCCCGGCCCGGTGCGCGTGCACGCCGATCCGGCGAAACAGCCGCTCCATGCTGAGGAAGGTCACGCCGATCAACTGCTTCGCGCCGCGCCGCACCGCGCACTCGACGACGGCGGCGAGCATCGGCCGCACTGCCCACGCCGGATTGCCGCTTCCGGCCGGATCTTCCGCGTTCGCGGCGAAGCGCGACAGCTCCCAGACGGCCGCGGCCTGCGGCAGCGGCATGTCGTTCGCGACGAGGCTCGGGAACAGTTCCTGCAGAAGATACGGGCGGGTGGTCGGCAGCAGCCGCGCGCAACCGCAAATTTCGCCGTCGTCGTCGCGGGCGAACACGTAGACGGTGTCGTCACGGTCGTACTGGTCCCGCTCGAACCCTTCGCTTGCCGACGGTAGCTTCCAGCCGAGCTGCTCGACGAAAACGCGGTGCCGATAAAGGCCCAGATCAGCCGCCAAGTCGCTCGGCAGGCGCCCGTCGCCATGAACGAAAGTTCGCATGGTGTCGTCCTCGTGCGTGTACTTTGGAATGGGCGCATTACATCGCGCGCTCCGAGGACAAGTAACTGTTAACCCTTACAGGGTCGGGATGGCGAGGCGGGTGGGGGAGCTTTGGCGGATTTCGTCAGTGCCGGGTTGCAAAGATTGGATAATTTGCTTGTCAATCCGCAACGTTCGAGGAAAATTGGACAATATGCACTAATTGCACCAATGCGCATCATTGCAGAGTGGGGCCCGCGTGCGAAAAATCGCCGCGACGAAACATCGCGGCGGCGACTGCGGACGGCCAGTTCAACTGGGCGAGCCGGCGTGACAGCGCGGCCGACGTCGGGTCCATCCCGATGTCGAGACCGTTGCCGTCCACGCCCATCACGTTGCTGCGCACGTCGCCCCATGCTATGACGAATGCGCCCGTGGAGCCGTCGACGTACCAGTCCCAGCCGACGGTGACGTGCGCGGCGCACGTGCTCGACGGCCGCTCCCATTCGGTGTAGCCGGCGAGACGGGCGTCGATTTCGCTCGCGCGCAGCTCGACGAGCAATCCGGAATCGATTCCGGACGACACGTGCACGAGCTGCAGCTCCGCGAGCGCGTGCACGGGAAGGCGCACGTAGCCGTCGGTGGATGGGCCGCAAAAGCGGTGGAGCAATGGTGAATTCATGCCGCGGAATGTATCAGTCCGCGCGCGTGCTGAAACCTAGCAAGTATGACAGCGTGAAGCTGCTGGAGAACGAATGGAACTGCGCTGGCAAGATGCCTATCTTCAATTTAGCGCCGCGGAAAACGAGCAGCAGCTCTTTCAACAGATCGCCGCGTACTCGAAGCGGCTCGGCTTCGAATATTGCTGCTATGGCATACGCGTGCCGCTGCCGATCTCGAAGCCGGCGGTGGCGATCTTCGACACCTATCCGAACGGCTGGATGGAGCGCTATCAGGAGATGAACTACCTGGAGGTCGATCCGACCGTGCGCGACGGCGCGCTCTGCTCGAACATGATCGTCTGGCCCGAGGCGAGCAGCGTCGACGAGACGACGCTATGGCGCGACGCGCGCGATCACGGGCTGGCCGTCGGCGTCGCGCAGTCGAGCTGGGCGCCGCGCGGGGTGTTCGGGCTCCTGACGATCGCGCGGCACACGGATCGCTTGACGCCCGCCGAGATCAATCAGTTGACGCTGCAGGCGAACTGGCTCGCGAACATGTCGCACTCGCTGATGAGCCGCTTCCTCGTGCCGAAGCTCGCGCCCGAATCGGGCGTGTCGCTCACGCATCGCGAGCGCGAAGTGCTGTGCTGGACGGGCGAGGGCAAGACGGCGTGCGAGATCGGCCAGATCCTCAACATCTCCGAGCGCACCGTGAACTTCCACGTGAACAACATCCTCGACAAGCTCGGCGCGACGAACAAGGTGCAGGCCGTCGTGAAGGCGATCGCGATGGGGCTCATCGAGGCGCCGTGAGCGGCGCGGGCGCGCCCGCGTCACTCCATCATCGGCTCGGCCTCCTTCGCCGTCCAGCTCACGCTCGAGATGCTCTTTTCCATGCTCATGCGGCTCGCGATCTGCTCGAGCTTCTGCTGATCCTTCGGGTGCAGCTTGAGCGTCGCCGTCACCTTGATGCGCTCGGGCGCGTCGGGCTCGCGCGGCACGTCCTCGCTCGTCAGGCTCTGGAACGACAGCGGCTTCGCATACATCGAATTCGACAGCAGCGTCCGGATGTGCACTTCGTCCGACGCGAGGCAGATCACGATGATCTGATATTCGCGCACGAGATCGGCGTTCGAGACGGGCGTCGCGTTGATCGCCTGGCTCACGCCGCGCAGCAGCGTGTTCGTCAGCAGTACGACGCCCGTGCCCGCGAGCGCGGGCATGTAGTGGCCGGCGCCGGACAGCACGCCGACCGCGGCCGAGCACCAGAGGGTCGCCGCGGTGTTGATGCCCTGGATTGAGCCTTTGTCGCGCATGATGACGCCGCCGCCGAGAAAGCCGACGCCGGACACGACGTAAGCGGCGATCTGCGTGACGCCGGGAATCCCGTTGCCCGTCAGCACGCCGAGCGTGACGAAGAGGCACGCGCCGCTCGCGACGAGCGTGATCGTGCGCAGGCCGGCCGTGCGCTGGCGGATTTGCCGCTCGAGGCCGATGGCGACCCCGCAGGCGAATGCGGTGAAGAGGCGAAGTGCGAATTCGAAAGTCATTGGTGTTCTGCCATGCCGAGTGCGCGGCGCGCGACGGAGCGCGGCGGCGCGAGCGTCCCGAGCGGGCGCGCATGCATCGTGCGCCGCACGCCACTTTAGCGCGCGAATCGATGCGTTTGTGTGAATCGGGAAATCGCACGCGTTCCGATGAACGCGCGCGGCGGCGACTGGGCCGGCAGGCGGGCGTTCAGGCGAAGCGGCGTGCGGACGTTGCGCTGCTACTGTCCACGACGGTTCCTGAAAGGATGGATGGCCGGCATTCTAGGCGGGACCCGTCGCGCGAGTCAACCCGCAAGAGCGGCTGCGCGGGCGCTCGGGTGGGCGACGTCCGGCGACATTCCGTGACGGCCGCGGCGATGCGCGAACGCGGGCGGGGTGCAGACGTTGCGGAGTGGATATCGTCGGGATTCCGCATGAATCGATCCGGCAGGCGACGGCGAGCGTGGGCGTTTGCCTCGACATTCGTCTCTTCTATGGTCCGTCGAATCGCGTTCTGCCTTCGGCATTCGGCATTCGGCATTCGGCATTCGGCATTCGGCATTCGGCATTCGGCATTCGGCATTCGGCATTCGGCATTCGGCATTCGGCATCGACGGCGCGCACGCTTAGTTCCCGTCGTCGCGCACGAGACGCAATCGCGTGATTTCCGACGGCGCGCCGAGCCGCTTCGGCGGCCCCCAGTAGCCGGTGCCGCGGCTCGTATAGACCCACAGCCCGCCGAGCCGCGCGAGCCCCGCGGTAAACGGCTGCTGGAGGCGCACGAAGAAATTCCACGGGAAGAACTGGCCGCCGTGCGTGTGGCCCGACAATTGCAGCGTGAAGCCCGCATCGGCCGCCGCGGTCGCGCTGCGCGGCTGGTGCGCGAGCAGCACGCGGATGCGCACGTCGACGGGCGCGCCCGCGAGCGCCGCGTCCGGATCGCTGCGATGCGCGGGATCGAAGTGGCCCGCCGAGTAGTCGGTGACGCCCGCGATCACGAGCCTGCCGTCGCCGTGGTCGAGCGTGCGGTGCTCGTTGAGGAGCACGTCGAGGCCGATGCGACGGAACTCGGCGATCCATTCGTCGGCGCCCGAGTAGTACTCGTGATTGCCCGTCACGACGTACGCGCCGTGCCGCGCGCGCAGCCCGCCGAGCGGCGCCGCGTGGCCCGCGAGCTGCGCGACCGTGCCGTCGACGACGTCACCCGTCACCGCGACGAGGTCCGGCTCGAGCCGGTTGACCGCGTCGACGATCGCCTCGACGTAGCCGCGCTTGATCGTCGGGCCGACGTGGATGTCGCTGATCTGCACGATCGTGAAGCCGTCGAGCGCGGCGGGCAGGTCGTCGATCGGCACGTCGACGTCGACGACGCGCGCGCGGCGTCGCGCATTGACGAAGCCGACGACGCTGACCGCGAGCGCCGCGAGCGGCACGCCGGCCGCCGTCTGCGTGCGCCAGTGCGCGAGCGACACCGCGCCGGGCGCGAGCGCGTCGATGGTGACGAGCGACGCGAGCAGCACGTCTCGCGCAAGCGTGAGCACGAGCAGCGACGAGAAGAAGCCCATCGCGACGAGCCCGACCCATGCGATGCGATCGCCGAGCGGCTGCCGCTCGAACACGCGCGAGAGCATCCCGAGCGGAATCAGGAAGCACGACGCGACGAGCCACAGCGCGCCCGCGTAGCGGGCGGCGGGCGACGCGAGGTCGGGAAGGAGGCGAAAGCCGACGTACACGTGCAGCAACACGCCGATGATCGTGAGGCGCAGCAGAAACGATGAAACGCGTCGCATGGGCGGGAACGGGAGGAACTGGGGAGAAGGCGGCGCGCGCACGCGCCGCCCGTTGCACGATTATGCGATGCGCGCGATTTCGTCGAACGAGAAGCGGGGGCTGCGCGGGAACAGGCCGGCGGGGTCGCCGTAGCCGAGGTTCACGAGGAAGTTCGATTTGATCGACGTGCCGGCGAAGAACGCGGCGTCGACGGCCGCCTGATCGAAGCCGGACATCGGGCCCGCGTCGAGGCCGAGCGCGCGCGCGGCGACGATCAGGTACGCGCCTTGCAACGACGAATTGCGGAACGCCGTGGCTTCGATCAGCGCGTCGTTGCCCGCGAACCAGCTGCGCGCGTCCGCGTGCGGAAAGAGTTTCGGCAGATGATCGTAGAACGCGAGATCCATCCCGACGATCACCGTGACGGGCGCGGCCATCGTCTTCGCGCGATTGCCCTCGGACAGCGCGGGCTCGAGCTTCGCCTTCGCTTGCGGCGACTTCACGAACACGAAGCGCGCGGGGCTCGAGTTCGCCGACGTCGGGCCGTATTTGACGAGGTCGATCAACTGGTGGAGCAGCGCGTCGTCGACGGGCCTCGGCTGCCACGCGTTGTGCGTGCGCGCGGTGCGGAAAATTTGATCGAGGGCGGAATCGGAAAGAGTCATGTCGAGATCCGGATGAGCGCGCAAACGGCTTTGCGTTTGCGCGGCTAGAATTTGAACAGGGCGGCGCGGCGCCGCACGATGCGATGCGCGCCATTCCGCGATGATAGCCGGATGCGGAGATTTTGACCGACGATGTTCGATTTGTTCGACGACCTGCCGAAACCCGATGTGGACTGGCATCCGGACTGGCTCGCGCCCGCCGACGCAGACCGTTTCCATGCGCGCCTCGTCGACGAGGTCGCGTGGCGGCAGGACACGATGCGCACGCCGCGCGGCCTGCTGCCGCTGCCGCGCCTGACCGCGTGGCAGGGCGAACCGCAGGCGATCTACGTGTACTCGGGCATCCGCAACGAACCGGCGCCCTGGACGCCCGCCGTGCTCGAGCTGAAGCGGATGGTCGAGGCGGCGAGCCGCGCGCGCTTCAACAGCGTGCTTTTGAACCGCTATCGCAACGGTTTCGACAGCATGGGCTGGCACGCGGACGACGAACCGGAGCTCGGCGCCGAGCCGGTGATCGCGTCGCTGAGCCTCGGCGCGACGCGCATTTTCGATTTGCGGCACAACGGGACGGGCGTCGCGCATGCATATCGTCTGACGAACGGCAGCCTGCTCGTGATGCGCGGGCGTACCCAGCAGGAATGGCGGCACCGCGTGCCGAAGGAGCCCGCCGTGCAGGGCGAGCGGATCAACCTGACGTTTCGCTGGGTGAGCGCGCCGCCCGCCGCCGCGCGGCGCGTCCGGCCGCTGGCGGGCGGATGACGGCGGGCGCTGCCCGCGCGTCAAAACCGGGCAGCCTTCGCGTTATGATTCGGTTTCTTTCCGTCCACTGCAGCCGACATGGCCAAAACCACCACGACAGCCGCGGCGAAGCGTGCCGCCGACGCCGCAACGGGCAATCCGCGCCATGCCACGGCCGCTGCGGCCGCAGCGCCTGACGCGGCCGACGACGAAGCCGCGGGCGGCGCGTCGTCCTATCTCGTTCCGGGGCTCGAACGCGGGCTGCGCATCCTGGCCGAGTTTTCCGCGCGCGAGCCGGTGCTGAGCGCGCCGGAGCTGTCGAAGCGAATCGGCATTCCGCGCACGACGACGTTCCGTCTGCTGCAGACGCTCGAGGCGCTCGGCTTCATCGAGCGCGCGAACGGCGACCGTCATTTTCGGCTCGGCGTCGGCGTGCTGCGACTCGGCTTCGAATATCTGAACTCGCTCGAACTGACCGACCTCGGCACGCCGGTGCTCGAGCGCCTGCGCGATGCGACCGGCCTGTCGGCGCATCTGCTGATCCGCGACCGGCGCGACGTCGTGTTCGTCGCGAAGGCGCAGAGCAACGCGCCGATGTTCGGCTCGGTGAAGGTGCACGTCGGCACGCGGCTGCCCGCGCACGCGACCGTGCACGGCCATGTGCTGATGGGCGACCTGACGCGCGACGCGATGCGCCAGCTCTATCCGGAAAAGCGGCTCGAAGCGTTCACAGAGCATACGCCCGCGACCGTCGACGAGCTTTACGAGCGCGTGCGCCATTACGCGCGCCTCGGTTATGCGGTAAGCGAGGGCGCGTTCGAGAGCGGAATCTCGGCGGTGACGGCGCCCGTGCGCGATCACTCGGGCTCGATCGTCGCCGCGATCACGGCGACGGTGCCGCGCTCGGAGATCGGCTCGGCCGATGAAAAGGAGCGGCTCGTCGAAGTGGTGTGCGGCGCGGCCGTCGATCTGTCGCAGCGCCTGAACTATCGGCCGCTCGACAGCGATCCGACCGTCGCGCACGCGCGGCACAAGGTCGCGTTGTTCTGATCGCTTCGTTCGTCTCGGGCGGCGCGGGGCGCGTGGGATGTGCGGGCAGCGCGGGCGGCGCACGATGCGGCGCGAGGCGAATCGGGCTGCGGCGGTGGCGGTTCGAACTGGCTGATCGGTCTTTGAGGTTCTTCTCGACGACGCTTCAAAAGACAAAGCCCTCGCACGAAGCGAGGGCTTTTTTGCATCCGCGCGCTGCCGCTGCGGCGTGCTGGGCCGCCGCGGCGAAGCCGCGTTGCGCGCCGCCCGCCCGTCACGCGACGGGTGCTCGGCGCGCCCGCGCGGCGTCACGCCGCGATCGGAGCAACGTCAGAACGAGTGATGAATCCCCGCCAGAAGGATCACCTGGTTCGCCGTGCTCGACACGCCCGCCGTGAAGAACGCCGCCTTCGCATTGCCGCTCGCGTGCTCGTAGAGCACGTTCGCATAGAGCTGGGTGCGCTTGGACAGCGAATACGTATCGCCGAGCTCGAACTGCGTCCAGCGGCGGCCGGCGAGCGTCGATGTCGCCGCGCCGCCCGCAATCACGTTGAACGGCGACGTCTGATAGTTCGCGCCGGTGTCGTAGCTCTGGAACGTGTCCGAGTGGCCGTTCGCCTGCAGCTTCACGCGCGTGTAGAGGCCGTGCACGAGCAGCGGCCCGAACTGGTACGACAGCCCCGCGCCCATGTTCTCGGCCTTCTTTGCGACGTAATTCGCGACGGGCATGCCCTGGAACGTGCCGCCCGGCCCGGCGATGCCGCCGACGGTCGCCATCGAGAACGCCTGGTCGTGCTCGTTCGAATAGACTGCGGCCGCCTTGAACGGGCCGTTCGCGTAGTTGACGCCGAAGCTCATTGTCCGGCCGGTCGAGAAGTTCGTCGTGTTGCCGAAGCCGAGCATCGCGCCCGCGGTGAAGCCCGCGTAGGTGGGCGACCGGTACTTGACCGAGTTGTTGAACGGCACCGTGCTCGTGTCCGCGAGCTGGTCGAGGTTGCCCGGATGGAACGCGTACCAGCTCTGCGCGAGGAACGCGGTCGACAGCGGGTCGAGCCAGTCGAAGTTGAACGGCGTCTGATGGCCGAGCGTCAGCGTGCCGAGCTTGTCCGAATTCAGGCCGACGAACGCCTGGCGGTTCCACATCGTGCCCGCCGCCGCCATCTGGCCGCTGTTCGTATAGAAGCCGTTTTCGAGCTGGAAAATCGCCTTCAGGCCGCCGCCCAGATCCTCGACGCCTTTCAGGCCCCATCGGTCGGGCTGCGTGTTGCCCTGAATCATCGACCACTTCGCGCCGCCGCCGGCGTTGTTCACGTACGCGACGCCGGCGTCGAGGCTGCCATACAGCGTGACGCTGCTCTGCGCCCACGCGCCGGCGGCGACGCCCGCCCCGAGTAATGCTGCTACCGCATGCTTGACCATCTGATCTCCTGACCTTCGCTTCGAATGACGCGGGCGGTGGCCGCGCGCGAAAGAGTCGGCCACGCGCGTTCCCACGGCTGAGTATTTGGCCTTCTTGTGTTCCATATATGGAACTTTGTGCCTTTGGTGGAATGAAGTATAGGGGCGGAAATTGACAGGAACAAAATAAATTTTCGAATCGGAACGGCGCGCGCGATTCGTCCGACGACACGCTCGTAACATCATGAAAAATCGAGGGAAAACCCGAAATTCCCATCTCGTGCCCGGCTGGCCTGGGTTGCGGCGCATCGCACGGAATCCACACCTCGGTGTTTTCCCTAGGAGCCGCAGCTTTTTATTTTGATCTTCGAGACGCACTCCTATAATCACCATCCATAAACTGATGTTCCGCATGTGGAACAAACGGACAGGCCGACTTGAAGGAAGGGTGTGAGATGTCTGAACAATGGGTTTGCGCCGGACATGCCGGCGCGTTGTCCGAGGATTCGCCGATCGAGTTCAAGCGCACCGACGGCGTCGAGATCGGGATCTATCGCGTTGGCGACGAGGTGTACGCGCTCGAGAACGTCTGCCCGCACGCGTATGCGCTTCTTACGCAAGGCTTCGTCGACGAAGGCACGGTCGAGTGCCCGCTGCACGAGGCCGTGTTCGACATCAAGTCCGGCCAGTGCCTGAAGGGGCCGGGCGGCCGCGCGCTGAAGACATACGCGGTGCGGCTCGCCGGCGAAGAAATCCAGATCAAGGTGGAATGACATGAACGAGACGACCGTGAACTTCAACCCGTTCCTCATGCCGTGGCGCGCGCCGCAGCCGAACAACGTCGCGGGCAAGGGGCAGATCGAGACCCCCGGGCAAATGCCGAATCTCGTGTGGCAGACGCGCAAGGCCGAGCCGACGCAGTACGAGAACGATCTGGGCGACGCGCTCGAGCGCGTGTTCGAAGGCGGCGCGACCGAGCTGGCGGACGTCGTCGCGGGCCTGAACCGCATCGGCTTTCGCGCGCCCGACGGCGCCGAGTGGACCGCCGAGCGCTTCTGCGCGGAACTCGCCGCGCTCGCCGAATGACGCAGCCGCCCTCAAACGCTTCCGGAGCAAACAGATGACGTCTTCCGCCCAAACGAACGCCGGCGCCGATCCGATCCGCGAGTATCTCGACCGCGGCATCCGTAACTACTGGTACCCCGTCGCGCCGAGCTGGCAAGTGTCGAGCGCGCCCGTCGGCATTACTCGGTTATCCGAACAGATCGTGCTGTGGCGCGATCAGCAGGGCAAGGTGCAGGCGCTCGAGGATCGTTGCCCGCACCGCGGCGCGCGGCTGTCGCTCGGCTGGAACCTCGGCGATCGCGTCGCGTGCTGGTATCACGGCGTCGAAGTGAACGGCGGCGGCACCGTGACGAAGGTGCCGGCCGTGTCGAACTGTCCGCTCGAAGGGCAGGCATGCGTGAAATCGTATCCGGTCGAGGAGCGCGCGGGCGCGATCTTCCTGTGGTTCGGCGACGACGCGCATCGCGAGCCCGCGCCGCTCGTGCTGCCCGACGAGCTCGTCGGGCCCGAGTATGCGCAGTTCGTGTGCGTGTCGAACTGGACCTGCAATTACCAGTACGCGATCGACAACGTGATGGACCCGATGCACGGCGCGTACTTGCACGCGACGTCGCATTCGATGGCCGAAGGCGACAAGCAGGCCGACATGCGCGTGCGCAAGACCGAGACCGGCCTGATGTTCGAGAAGGTCAACCAGCGCGACGTGAACTTCGACTGGGTCGAGCTCGGCGAGACGGGCTGCATCTGGCTGCGTCTCGCGATTCCGTACCAGCGCAAGTTCGGCCCGGGCGGCAGCTTCGGGATCGTCGGCTTCGCGACGCCGATCGACGACGACCACTGCCAGGTCTATTTCTGGCGCACCCGCAAGGTCGATGGCTGGCAGCGCGACGTGTGGCGCTTCCTGTATCGCAATCGCCTCGAAGGGCTGCACTGGGCGGTGCTTGAACAGGACCGCTACGTGCTCGAGAGCATGGCGCCGAACGCGCGCGATCACGAATACCTGTATCAGCACGACGTCGGCATCACGCGCGCGCGGCGGATGCTGCGCCAGCGCGCGCAGGAGCATCTCGCGGCGCTCGACGCGCATCGCGCGGCCCAGGCCGAAGCGGCGGAGCGCGCATGAGCGCGCCCGTGCAAGCGGTCGCGCTCGCCGGCCGCCGCGTGCTCGTCACGGGCGGCGCGCGCGGGCTCGGCGCGGCGTTCGTCGAGGCGCTCGTCGCGGCGGGCGCGAAGGTCGCATTCGGTGACGTGCTCGACGTGGAAGGGCGCGCGCTCGAGCAGCGTTTGCGCTGCGCGGGCCACGACGCGCGCTTCATTGCGCTCGATCTGGCGGACCCGGCGAGCGTCGCCGCGTTCGTCGACGAAGGCGCGCACGTGCTCGGCGGCGTCGACGGCCTCGTCAACAACGCGGCGATCACGAACTCGGGCGGCAAGCTCGCGGCCGAGCTTTCGATCGACACGTGGGACGCGGTGATGAATGTCAACGCGCGCGGTGTCTGGCTCGCGTGCAACGCGGTGCTGCCGCATCTCGCGCGCTCGGGGCGCGGCGCGATCGTGAATCTCGCGTCCGATACCGCGTTGTGGGGCGCGCCGAAACTGCTTGCGTACGTCGCGAGCAAGGGCGCGGTGATCGCGATGACGCATGCGCTCGCACGGGAGTTCGGCGAGCACGGCGTGACGGTCAACGCGATCGCGCCGGGCCTGACCGAAGTCGAGGCGACGGCCTACGTACCCGCCGAGCGCCACCAGTATTACCTGCAGGGCCGCGCGCTGCCGCGCGCGCAGGCGCCGGCCGACGTGACGGGGCCGGTGCTGTTCCTTCTGTCCGACGCCGCGCGCTTCGTGACGGGCCAGCTGCTGCCCGTGAACGGCGGCTTCGTGATGCATTGACCGATTGTTAGAACTCTTGAAGGAGATGACGATGGCGGACGCCGATATCGAGCGTAAATCGTGGGACCAGCCGGCGAGCGCGAGCTTCGCCGAGTGGATGGACGGGCGCGTCGCGCGCTTCGCGACGCGCCGCTACGACTGGGACGCGCTGAAGTTCCAGGCCGATTTCGATCCGAAGTACCGCCGCGCGCAGATGCGTTACGTGGGCACGGGCGGCACGGGCGTCGCGAAGGATACGAACACGGTGCCGGCGGGCGGCTTCACGTTTTCGACGATGGTGATTCCGGCCGGCAACGTCGGCCCGAGCCACATCCACGTCGACGTCGAGGAAATTTTCTTCGTGCTGCGCGGCAAGATGAAGGTGATCTGCGAGCGCGACGGCGAGATCTGGGAAGCCGTGCTCGGCGAGCGCGATCTGATCTCGGTGCCGCCGGGCGTCTATCGGACCGAAATCAACGTCGGCGAGGAGGACGCGCTGATGTGCGTGATGCTCGGCTCGCCGAAGCCGATCACGCCGACGTATCCGCCGGATTCTCCGCTTGCGAAGATCAAGCGCTGAGGCACGGACGACGACGATGAGCGCAATTTCCAGGCCGGCTGGCGACGCCAGCGCGAAACCGTTCGCGGAGCTGCTCGGCTGCTTTGCCGAGCGCCGCGCGGACGCGGGCGCCGCGGGCACGATCGGCTACCGCGAGGCGGGCGACGCGCACGGCGAGCGCTGTCCCGTCGTGTTGCTGCACGGGATCGGATCGGGCGCGGCGTCGTGGGTGCGTCAACTCGATGCGCTCGGCGCGACGCGCCGCGTGCTCGCGTGGGATGCGCCCGGCTATGGTGCTTCGTCGCGCGTCGCGGCCGATTCGCCCGTCGCGGCCGATTACGCGGCGGCGCTCGGCGCATGGCTCGATGCGTTGCGGATCGGGCGCTGCGTGCTTGTCGGCCATTCGCTCGGCGCGATCGTCGCGGGCGCGTTCGCGCGGCGCGCGGGCGAGCGTCTGTCAGGATTGCTGCTGATTTCACCCGCGGGCGGCTACGGCAGCGCGCCCGCCGACGTGCGCGCCGAGCGGCGCGACAGCCGGCTCGCGCTGCTCGCGGCGCTCGGCCCGCAAGGGCTCGCCGACGAGCGCAGCGCGAACATGCTGTCCGCGTACGCGAGCGACGCGGCGCGCGCGTGGGTGCGCTGGAACATGGCGCGCATCGTGCCCGCGGGCTATGCGCAGGCGACGCACCTGCTCGCGAACGCGGACCTCGCGTCCGATCTTTCGCATTATCACGGCCGCATCGCGGTCGCGGCCGGCGCGAACGACGCGATCACGCCGCCCGCCGCATGCGAGCGGATCGCACAGGCGGCGGGCGTCGGGTTGCAGGTGATTCCGCGCGCGGGCCACGCGGGCTATGTCGAAGCGCCCGATGCGTACAGCGCGTTGATCGACGCATTTTGCCGTCAATGCGACGGATCGCGAGGTGCGCCATGAGCGAGCCGCTGCTGAAAGACGCCGACGACGCGAAGAATGATTCGAACTACGTAGTACCTGGGCTCGAGCGCGGGCTGCGGATTCTCGCCGAATTCTCGCCGCGCGAGCCGGTGCTCGGTGCGCCCGAGCTGTCGAAGCGGCTCGGCATCCCGCGCACGACGGTGTTCCGCTTGCTGCAGACGCTCGAATCGCTCGGCTTTCTCGAGCGCGCGGACAAGGATCGCAACTATCGCCTCGGGGTTGCGGTGCTGCGCCTCGGCTTCGAGTATCTGAGCTCGCTCGAGCTGACCGATCTCGGCTTGCCGGTGATCGAGGGGCTGCGCGACGCGACGGGCTTCACGACGCACATCGTGATCCGCGACGGCCGCGACGTCGTGTTCGTCGCGAAGGCGCAGAACGCGGGGCATGCGTTCGGTTCGGTGCGGGTGAACGTCGGCACGCGCCTGCCCGCGCATGCGACGACGCACGGTCACGTGCTGATGGGCGACCTGTCGCTCGCCGAGTTGCGCGCGCTGTACCCCGAACGGGAGCTCGAGCGCGTGACGAAGGCGACGCCGGAAACCCTCGACGCGCTCTTCGACGTGATTCGCGACGACGCGCGCCGCGGCTACGGGATCGGCAATTCGGCGTTCGAGCGCGACATCTCGGTCGTCACCGCGCCCGTGCGCAACGACGCGAGGAAGATCGTCGCGGTCGTCACGGTGACGGTGCCGAGGCCCGAGATCGACGCATCGCTCGTCGCCGACGGGCTGATCGACAAGGTGCTGCGCGCGGCGGCGGAGCTGTCGCGGCGGCTCAACTACCGTTCCGACGACGAAAACACCTATTTGAAGGCTTTGGGATTGCGATGATCCAGATCGATTTGAGCGGGCAGGTGGCGGTGGTGACGGGCGGCTCGTCCGGCATCGGCTACGCGAGCGCCGAGCTGTTTCTGCGCGCGGGCGCGTCGGTCGCGATATGCGGCCGCAGCGACGAGCGGCTCGCGAGCGCGCATGCGCGGCTCGTGCAGCAATTCCCGCGCGAGCGCGTGCTCGCCGCGCGCTGCGACGTGCTCGACGAGGCCGACGTGAACGCATTCGCGCAGGCCGTCGCCGAGCGCTTCGGCTGCGCCGACATGCTCGTCAACAACGCGGGCCAGGGCCGCGTGTCGACGTTCGCGGACACGACGGACGACGCATGGCGCGACGAGCTCGAACTGAAGTACTTCAGCATCATCCGCCCGACGCGCGCGTTCCTGCCGCTGCTGCGCGCATCGGCCGCGCCGACGATCACCTGCGTGAATTCGCTGCTCGCGCTGCAGCCGGAGCCGCATATGGTCGCGACGTCGTCGGCGCGCGCGGGCGTGCTGAGCCTCGTGAAGTCGCTCGCGACCGAACTCGCGCCCGAGCGCATCCGCGTCAACTCGATCCTGATCGGCATCGTCGAATCGGGGCAGTGGCGGCGGCGCCACGAGGTGCAGGCGCGGCCGGGCGAATCGTGGGAAGCGTGGACGGCCGCGCTCGCCGCGAAGAAGAACATTCCGCTTGCGCGTTTCGGCCGGCCCGACGAGGCCGCCTGGGCGCTCTTTTATCTCGCAACGAATCTGTCGTCGTACACGACGGGCAGCCATATCGACGTATCAGGAGGCTTTGCACGCCATGTCTAACAAAACCACGACCACGGTGGGCGAGCTGATCGCCGCCTTCCTCGAACAATGCGGCGTGAAGACCGCCTTCGGCGTGATCTCGATTCACAACATGCCGATCCTCGACGCGATCCATACGCGCGGCAAGATCCGCTACGTCGGCGCGCGCGGCGAAGCCGGCGCCGTCAACATGGCGGACGGCCTCGCGCGCGTGTCGGGCGGCCTCGGCGTCGCGTTCACGAGCACGGGCACTGCCGCCGGCAACGCGGCGGGCGCGATGGTCGAAGCGCTGACGGCGGGCACCGCGCTCTTGCATATCACCGGGCAGATCGAGACGCCTTACCTCGATCAGGATCTCGCGTACATCCACGAAGCGCCGGATCAATTGTCGATGCTCAACGCGATCTCGAAGGCCGCGTATCGCGTGCGCACGGTCGAGACCGTGCTGCCGACGATCCGCGAAGCCGTGCGCGTCGCGATGACCGCGCCGAGCGGCCCCGTGTCGGTCGAGATTCCGATCGACATTCAGGCGGCCGAGATCGAATGGCCGGACGATCTCGCGCCGCCGCACGTCGCGGTGCGCGAGCACGACAGCGCGCGCGTCGCGAAGCTCGCCGACGCGCTTGCGAACAAGCGCCGGCCGCTTCTGTGGCTCGGCGGCGGCGCGCGGCATGCGCGCGCGGAGGTCGAGCGGCTCGTCGCGCTCGGCTTCGGCGTCGTCACGAGCGTGCAGGGGCGCGGCGTGCTGCCCGAAGACCATCCGGCG
This sequence comes from Burkholderia savannae, assembly GCF_001524445.2. Taxonomy (NCBI): domain Bacteria; kingdom Pseudomonadati; phylum Pseudomonadota; class Betaproteobacteria; order Burkholderiales; family Burkholderiaceae; genus Burkholderia; species Burkholderia savannae. The sequence goes on along the minus strand of NZ_CP013418.1, from coordinate 955,018 downwards.
ACGCTCGGCGCGTTCAATGTGCACGCGGCCGTCGAGAGCTTCTACAGGACCTGCGACGCGATCGTCGTCGTCGGCTCGCGGCTGCGCGGCAACGAGACGCTGAAGTACAAGCTCGCGCTGCCGCGTCCACTCTTCCGCGTGGATGCCGATGCGCTTGCCGACAACCGCGGCTATCGCAACGATCTGTTCGTGCACGGCGACGCGAAGCGCGTGCTCGCCGAGCTCGCCGACCGGCTCGAAGGCAAGCTCGCCGTCGATCCGCGCTTCGTCGACGATCTCGCGGCCGCGCGCGAGGCGGCGGCGGCCGACGTGGGCAAGGGGCTCGGCCCGTACAAGCGTCTCGTCGACACGCTGCAGCAGGCGGTCGGCCGCGACTACAACTGGGTGCGCGACGTGACGATCTCGAACAGCACGTGGGGCAACCGCCTGTTGCAGATCTTCGAGCCGCGCGCGGGCGTGCACGCGTTGGGCGGCGGCATCGGCCAGGGCATGCAGATGGCGATCGGCGCGGCGCTCTCGGGCGCGGCGGCGAAGACCGTGTGCCTCGTCGGCGACGGCGGCCTGATGGTGAACGTCGGCGAGCTCGCGACCGCCGTGCAGGAAAACGCGAACGTGATGATCGTGTTGATGAACGACCAGTGCTACGGCGTGATCCGCAACATCCAGGACGCGCAGTACGGCGGCCGCCGCTGCTACGTCGATCTGCATCAGCCGGATTTCGCGCAGTTCTGCGCGAGCCTGAACCTCGCGCATCACCGGATCACGTCGCTCGACGACGCGGAGCGCATCGTTCGCGAAGGGCTCGCGCACGAAGGCCCGGTGCTCGTCGAAGTCGACATGCTGTCGATCGGCTCGTTCGCGACCGCGTTCGCGGGCCCGCCCGTGAAGAAGGACACGCCCGCGGAGCGCCAATATGCGTAACGCGCACGCTCCCGTCGACGTCGCGATGATCGGCTTCGGCGCGATCGGCGCGGCCGTCTATCGCGCGGTGGAGCACGACGCCGGGCTGCGCGTCGCGCACGTGATCGTGCCCGAGCATCAATGCGACGCGGTGCGCGGCGCGCTCGGCGAGCGCGTCGACGTCGTGTCGTCGGTCGAAGCCCTCGCGTACCGTCCGCAGTTCGCGCTCGAATGCGCGGGGCACGGCGCGCTCGTCGACCACGTCGTGCCGCTCTTGAAGGCGGGCACCGATTGCGCGGTCGCGTCGATCGGCGCGCTGTCCGATCTCGCGCTGCTCGACGCGCTGTCCGAGGCGGCCGACGAAGGCGGCGCGACGCTCACGCTGCTGTCGGGCGCGATCGGCGGCGTCGACGCGCTCGCGTCCGCGAAGCAGGGCGGCCTCGACGAAGTGCTGTACATCGGCCGCAAGCCGCCGCTCGGCTGGCTCGGCACGCCGGCCGAGGCGCTCTGCGACCTGCGCGCGATGACGTCCGAGCAGACGATCTTCGAAGGCAGCGCACGCGACGCGGCGCGGCTCTATCCGAAAAACGCGAACGTCGCGGCGACGGTCGCGCTCGCGGGCGTCGGGCTAGACGCGACGAAGGTGCGCCTGATCGCCGATCCGGCGCTCACGCGCAACGTGCACCGGATCGTCGCGCGCGGCGCGTTCGGCGAGATGTCGATCGAGATGAGCGGCAAGCCGCTGCCGGACAACCCGAAGACGTCCGCGCTGACGGCGTTCAGCGCGATTCGCGCGCTGCGCAACCGCGCGTCGCACTGCGTGATCTGAACGGTTAGGACACCCATCATCATGACTGCATTCGACTCTTCCCTCGTGCCGACGGGCGAGATCCTGATCGGCGGCGAATGGCGCCGCGGCCGCGGCGCGACGACGCCGAATTTCTATCCGGCCGACGGCTCGCTCAACACCGAGATCCACATGGCCGGCGCGGCCGACGCGCACGAAGCGGTCGAGGCCGCCGACGCCGCATGGCGCCGCGCGAACTGGTCGGGACTGAAGCCGCATCAGCGCGCCGGCGTGCTGTACCGGATCGCCGATCTGATCCACGCGAATCACGAGGCGCTCGCGCAACTGCAGCGGCGCGACAACGGCAAGCCGATCAGCGAGACGCGCGCGCTCGTCGCGAGCGCGGCGAACACGTTTCGCTACTTCGCCGCATCCGCCGAGACGCTCGACGAGGCGCTCACGCCGTCGCGCGGCGACTATCTGTCGATGAGCGTGCACGAGCCGCTCGGCGTCGTCGCGGCGATCACGCCGTGGAATTCGCCGATCGCCTCCGACGCGCAGAAGCTCGGCCCGGCACTCGCGGCGGGCAACGCGGTCGTGCTGAAGCCGGCCGAGGTGACGCCGCTTGCGTCGCTCGCGCTCGCGCGTCTCTGCGGGCAGGCGGGCGTGCCGCCCGGCGTGATCTCGGTGCTGCCTGGCAAGGGCTCGGTGATTGGCGACGCGCTCGTGCGCCATCCGCTCGTGAAGAAGGTGTCGTTTACGGGCGGCACCGAAGTCGGCCGAGGGATCGCACGGCTCGCGGCCGAGAAGCTGATGCCGCTGTCGCTCGAGCTGGGCGGCAAGTCGCCGACGATCGTGTTCGACGACGCCGATCTCGATCACGCGGTGAACGGCGTGCTGTTCGGGATCTTCAGCTCGTCGGGCGAATCGTGCATCGCGGGCTCGCGCCTGTTCGTGCAGCGCGCGATCTACGACGCGTTCGTCGCACGGCTCGTCGACGCGGCGCGCAAGCTGCGCGTCGGCGATCCGGCGAGCGAGCGCACGCAGATGGGGCCGCTCGTCACCGCGCAGCATCGCGACACGATCGAGCGTTACGTCGCGCTCGGCCGCGACGAAGGCGGCCGCGTGCTGTGCGGCGGCGAGCGGCCGACGGGCGAAGGCCGCGACGCGGGCTTCTTCTATCTGCCGACGATCCTCGACGGCTTGTCGAACCACGCGCGAATCTGCCAGGAAGAGATTTTCGGGCCGGTGCTCGTCGCACTGCCGTTCGACGACGAGGCGTCGCTCGTCGCCGAAGCGAACGACAGCGTGTTCGGCCTCGCGGCCGGCATCTGGACGCGCGACTACAAGCGCGCATGGCGCATCGCGCGCGCGCTCGACGCGGGCACCGTGTGGATCAACACGTACAAGCAGTTCTCGATCTCGACGCCGTTTTCCGGCTGGAAGGAAAGCGGAATGGGCCGCGAGAAGGGCAGCCTCGGGATTCGCGAGTACATGCAGCAAAAGAGCCTCTACTGGGGCTTGAACGAATCGCCGCTGCCGTGGGCGAACTGACGCAAAGGATCATCGAATGAGCATTCTCGGCATCGAACAGATTACCTACGGCGTGACCGATCTCGCGACGTGCCGCCGCTTCTTCGCGGACTGGGGGTTGAAGGAGATTGCGTGCGACGACGTGCACGCGCGCTTCGAAACGATGAACGGCTGCACGGTGCTCGCCGTCGACGCGCGGGAGCCGTCGCTGCCGCCCGCGTTCGAAGCCGGCCCGACGCTGCGCGAGGTGACGTGGGGCGTCGGCACGCGGGCGGAGCTCGACGCATTGCGCGGCAGGCTCGCGGGCCAGCCGGGCCACTACGAGACCGACGACGCGATCGGCTGCATCGATCCGAACGGCATGGCGATCCGCATCGAGGTGACGCGCAAGCGCGCGATCGACGTGAAGGGCTCGCTGCCGAACGTGTGGGGCGAGACGCTGCGCGTCGATCAGCCGGCCGCGATCTACGAGCGTGCGGAGCCGATCGAAGTCGGGCACGTCGTGTTCTTCACGAACCGGCTCGCGGAGCAGGAGGCGTTCTATCACGAGCTGCTCGGCTTCGAGACGTCGGACCGCTATCCGGGCCGCGGCGCGTTCATGCGCTGCGCGCCGCACGGCGGCCACCACGACCTGTTCCTGCTTGCGCTGCCTACGGCCAAACGCGGCCTGAATCACGTCGCGTTCACGGTGCGCGACATTCACGAAGTGTTCGGCGGCGGCATGCACGTGAGCCGCTGCGGCTGGGAGACGCAGCTCGGGCCGGGGCGGCATCCGGTGTCGTCCGCGTATTTCTGGTACTTCCGCAATCCGGCGGGCGGCCTCATCGAATACTACGCGGACGAGGACATGCTGACGCCCGCGTGGCAGCCGCGCGAGTTCGAGCCGGGCCCGACCGTGTTCGCCGAGTGGGCGATCGACGGCGGCCTCGACGGCAACACGCGCCGGCAGAAGAACGCGAAGGCGCCGGAGGGCAAGTTCATGACGGAGCGTAAGGATGACTGAGCAAGCGAATGCCGAAGCGCTCGCCGCGCCGCGTACCGTCGTCGTGATCGGCGGCGGGCAGGCGGCGGGCTGGGTGGTGAAGACGCTGCGCGGCGAAGGTTTCGCCGGCCGCATCGTGATGATCGCCGACGAAACGCATCTGCCTTACGAGCGGCCGCCGCTGTCGAAGGCGGTGCTGGCGGGCGATGCGGACCTCTCGACCGTGCGCGTCGTGCAGCCCGACGAATTCGGCGCGCTCGGCGTCGAAGCATGGCAGCCTGAGCGCGCGGCGTCGATCGATCGCGTGCGGCGCGTCGTGCGCGCGGCGTCGGGCCGCGAGGTCGAATACGATCGGCTCGTGATCGCGACGGGCGGCGCGCCGCGCCGTCTGCCGGAATCGATTGTCAAGACGCCTAACCTTCATTATCTACGCACGCTCGACGAGGCCGTGGCGCTCGGCGAGAAGCTGCGCGCGAGCCGTCGCGTGCTCGTGATCGGGGGCGGCTGGATCGGGCTCGAGGTCGCGGCGACCGCGAGCAAGCTAGGCGTCGACGCGGTCGTCGTCGAAGGCGCGCCGCGCCTTTGCGCGCGCTCCGTGCCGGACGCCGTGTCCGACTTTCTCCTCGAATTGCATCGTGCGAACGGCGCCGACGTGCGGTTGAACGCGTCGCTCGCGTCGCTCGGCGCGCATCCGGACGACGCCGGCCGCGTGCGCGCGGCGCTCGCCGACGGCACGACTGTCGATGCGGATTTCGCGGTCGCGGGAATCGGCCTCGCGCTCAACACGTCGCTCGCGGCCGAGGCGGGCCTGCACGTCGAAGACGGCATCGTCGTCGACGAATACGGAACGACGAGCGATCCGGCGATCTTCGCGTGCGGCGACGTCGCGAATCATCCGAACGCGTGGCTCAAGCGCCGCGTGCGGCTCGAATCGTGGGCGAACGCGCAGAACCAGGCGATCGCGGCCGCGAAGGCGGTGCTCGGCGTGCGCGCGCCGTATGCGGAGATTCCGTGGTTCTGGTCCGATCAATATGACGTGAACCTGCAGATTCTCGGCGACCTGCCGGCCGATGCGCAGCTCGTCGTGCGCGGCGACGTCGCCGCAAAGCGCGCGACGCTGTTCTTCCTGACGGACGGCGCGCTGCGCGGCGTGATCGCGATCAACTCGGCGCGCGAGCTGAAGCTCGCGCGCAAATGGATGAACCAGGGGCGCGCGATCGACGTCGCCGCGCTGGCGGACACGACGAAGGCGCTTGCCTGACCGACGAGAACGACGACATGGAGGAGAACACACGCATGAGCACACTGGAAAGCGTCGTCGCGGGCGGGGCCGCGGCGCAGGCGGCGACCGCCGCGACCCCGGGCGCGATCATCGCCCGCCTCGAGCGGCTGCCCGCGAACGCGATGCAGATCCGCGCGCGCGTGTTGATCGGCACCGCCACCTTCTTCGACGGCTTCGACGTGATCACGATCGCCGCGACGCTGCCGCTGCTGATCCACAAATGGGGGCTGTCGCCGAATCAGGTCGGGATGCTGATCGCGTCCGGCGCGATCGGCCAGTTGCTCGGTGCGTTCCTGTTTCCGGCGCTCGCGGAGAAGCACGGCCGCGTGCGCGCGATCGCGTGGAGTTCGGCCGTGATCGGCGTGACGAGCATCGCCTGCGGATTCGCTTCGACATTCGAAGCATTCGTACTGCTGCGCATCCTGCAGGGCCTCGGCCTGGGCGGAGAGCTGCCGGTCGCCGCGACCTACATCAACGAGATCACGCGCGCGCACGGCCGCGGCCGCTTCGTGCTGCTGTACGAGATCGTGTTTCCGATCGGCCTGCTCGCGTCGATGGCGCTCGGCGCGTGGCTCGTGCCGCGCTTCGGCTGGGAAGTGATGTATTTCATCGGAGGAATGCCGCTTGCGCTCGCGTTCGTGCTGACGCGGCTCGTGCCGGAGTCGCCGCGCTGGCTCGCGTCGCGGGGGCGGCTCGACGAGGCGGGGCGCGCGCTGCACGTGTTCGAATCGGCGGTGAAAGGGCCGCTACCGCCCGTCGCGCATGCGAGCGAGTTCGACGCGCTCGTGCGCAGTCATCCGAAGCGCCGGATGGTCGATCTGTTCGGGCCGGCCTACCTGAAGCGCACGCTCGCGATCGCGACGCTGTGGGCGACGTGCGGCTTCATCCAATACGGGCTGTCGACGTGGCTGCCGACGATCTACAAGAACTTCTACCACGCGCCGCTGCAGCTCGCGCTGAACCTGGCGGTGATCGGCTCGGTGATGGGCGTGGTCGGCTCGCTCGTGTCGGCGCTCGCCGTCGACGTGGTCGGCCGCAAGCCGGTGATCGTCTGGTCGTTCGTGCTGTGCGCGCTGTCGCTCGCGTTCGCGGGGATCTATCACGCGTCGTCGGTGTACGTCGTCGCGACGTTCTGCTCGCTCGCGCTCGGGCTGATGGCATCGGGCTTCATCACGTCCTACGTATACACGCCCGAGCAGTATCCGACGAGCATCCGAGCGGCCGGCTGCGGGCTCGGCAGCGCGTGGCTGAAGATTGCGTCGTTCGTCGCGCCGATGGTGGTGCCGCGCGCCATCGTCGGTGGCGATCTGAGCCCGGCGTTCTACCTGCTCGCGGCGGTGCCGCTCGTCGCCGCGCTGACCGTGCATTTCGTCGGCATCGAAACGAAAGGGCAGGTGCTCGAGAAACTCGAGGCATAGCGCGGCATTTTCGCGACGTTTGGCAATGCAACATAAACGGCCCGGACATTCCGGGCCGTTTTTCTTTGGCGCGCATCGGCTCGAAAGCGGCAAAAGGGATGCATCGATTGCGGCGATCGGCGCATCCGGCGATTCCGCGCGGACCGGCCAAGGGCGGGCCGCTGCGCGCATTCGATAAGTGACATTCCAGGGATTTATTAATGGCGAGTTTAAAACATTTATTAGTGAATATAAATTTGGCGACGTGGGATTTATGGAAATGTTAGGTGGATTACATTTCTCACATTCTTTCGCTAGTGTTCGATGGGTTACTGTTTTTGATTATTTGAAGTTTGGTTGGGTGGAAAGTTATTAATATCCCTGCCTGCGAGGCGTGATCGGGGTTCGCGATTGATATGCGGGAAATCATATATATGGTTTTTACATTTTAATCGCAATGCGTGATTTCGTATTCGGCGGCAACGTCGTGCGAACCGCGCGCTCGGAATTCAACCCTGCTGACGACCCGTGCGAATTAAATTCACAGGGGATATTGAGTGAACAAAATCTACAATGTTGTCTGGAGTCGGGTGCGAGGCCAGTTGATTGCGGTTTCTGAATTTGCCGGGTCGAATGGAAGCAAGGGATCGACGACGCGCGTCGTCACGGCGGCGCCTCGCATCGGCGCAAGTGCCGCGGCCTCGCGGGCGTCGCGCCTGTCGTGGGCGAAGCTCGGGCTGATGTCGCTGTCGGTGAGCGCGGCGATGGGTTGGATGGCGGCTGACGCCGCCGCGCAGGTCAGCTATGCGGCGGGCTATAACGCCTACGCCGGCCCCGGCAGCAATACGGGCCCGTGGGCGTTCTACAACCCGGCCTTCAGCCCGGGCGCACTGCTGTACGGCACGGCGGTCGGCAATTACGCGCACGCGAACGGCGAAGGCAGCTCGGCCTACGGCGATCACGCGACGGCGACGGGGCGCATCGGCACCGCGGTCGGCGTCTATTCGGAAGCGGCCGGCGACGGCGGCACCGCGATCGGCGCCAGCGCACGGGCGCTGCCGGACTTCAGCCTCGCGATCGGCGCGAACGCGCAGGCGCTGAAGGACACGGGGCAATCGATTCCGGGCCGCGAAGACATCGGCACCATCGCGATCGGCGCGGGCGCGCTCGCGCAGGGCGACAACAGCGATCCGCTGCACGTCGCCGCGCCGAATGCGTTCGGCGGCTACACCACTGCGACGGCGAGCGGCGCGGTGGCGCTCGGCGAGGGCGCCGCGTCGACCGCCTATTACGCGAACGCGCTCGGCTCGTATTCGAAGGCGTCGGGCGCCGGCGCGGTCGCGGTCGGCGGCGGCGCGCAAGCGACGGCTCAAGGCGCGGTCGCGATCGGCGGCGCGACCGGCGTCAACAACGCGACCGCACTGTCCGGCTTTGCTAGCGCGAGCGGCGTCAATGCGATCGCGATCGGTTCCGGCGCGCAGGCGACGGGCAGCCAGTCGATCAGCATCGGCACGGGCAACGTCGTGTCGGGGGCGAACGCCGGCGCGTTCGGCGATCCGTCGACGGTCACGGGCACGGGCTCGTACTCGTTCGGCAACAACAACACGATCAACTCGAACAACGCGTTCGTGCTCGGCAACAACGTGACGATCGGCTCGGGGCTCGACGGCTCCGTCGCGCTCGGCAATGGCACGACGGTGGCGGCGGCCAACCCGACCAGCAGCGCGACGATCACGACGACGTCCGGCGGCCAACTGACGCTATCCGGTTTCGCCGGCGCGAATCCGACGAGCGTCGTGAGCGTCGGCGCGCCCGGCGCCGAGCGCCAGATCACGAACGTCGCGGCGGGACGCATCACGGCGACGTCGACGGACGCCGTCAACGGCAGCCAGCTGTATGCGGTCGCGAGCACCATCGACAACGCGGTGAACGGCGGCGGGATCAAGTATTTCCACGCGAATTCGACCGCGCCGGATTCGACGGCGGCGGGCACGGACAGCGTCGCGATCGGGCCTGCTGCCGTCGCGTACGGCCAGGACTCGATCGCCGAGGGCAACAACGCGACGGCGGGCGTGAGCGGCAATCCGGCGATTGCGGGCGACGTCGCGCTTGGCAGCGGCGCACAGGCCACGGGCGGACGCTCGCTCGCGCTCGGCGCGAACGCGACCGTCAACACGGCGGGCGGCGTCGCGCTCGGCGCGGGTTCGGTCGCGAATCGCGCGGCCGGCACGTACACCGATCCGATCACGGGCAGCAGCTTCACGACGGCGTTCGGCGCGGTGTCGGTCGGCCTCGAAGGTTCGCTGCGGCAGATCACCAACGTCGCGGCAGGCACGCAGGCGACGGACGCGGTGAACGTCGGGCAGCTGCAAGGCGCGATTGCGCAGCTCAATCAAACGATCCAGAACATCACGAACGGGTCGAACTCGGGCAACAACGGGAACAACGGCAATAACACCGGGCAGACCGTGTCGGGCCAGTGGATCACCGGCAATCCGTCGACCTATACGCCGCCGGTGGCGAGCGGTGTCGGCTCGACAGCCGCGGGCAGCAGCAGCGTCGCATCCGGCGCGAACAGCGTGGCGATCGGCGACGGCGCGACGGCTTCCGGCTACAACTCGGTCGCGCTCGGCGCGCATTCGGTCGCGACTGCGCCGAACACGGTGTCGGTCGGCTCGGCCGGCAACGAGCGGACGATCTCCAATCTCGCGCCGGGCGTCAACGGCACCGATGCGGTGAACGTGAACCAGTTGAACAGCGGCATCGGCAATGCAGTGGGGCAGGCCAATCAGTACACGGATCAGAAGGTCGACCACCTGCGGCGCGAGATGAACGGCGGCGTGGCGGCGGCGATGGCCGTGGCCGGATTGCCGCAGCCGACCGCGCCGGGCAAGAGCATGGTGGCGGTCGCGGGCTCGACGTGGCAGGGCCAGCAAGGTTTCGCGCTCGGCGTGTCGACGATTTCCGAGAACGGCAAGTGGTTGTACAAGGGGTCGCTCACGACCAGCACGCGCGGCGGCACGGGCGCGGTGCTCGGGGCAGGCTATCAGTGGTGATGGGGTGAGGTGAGTCGCGCATGACGGCCGGTTTCGCGCCGGCTGTCCAAACGATAAGGAATCCAATATGAAAATGAACAGGATATCGAAATATGTGGCGGCTGCCGGGTTTTGCGGGGCGCTGCTGGCGGGATGCGGAATGGCGCCGACCACCGCGCCGGACGGCTCGGTCGGGTTCCCGGCGCGCAACAGCGCGTGGCTGAAGGAAGGTACGTTCGTGAACGCCGAGAATCTGCGGCAGATCGGGCCCGGCCTCGACAAGAACCAGGTTTATGCGCTGATCGGCGAGCCGCATTTCAGCGAAGGCATCGTCGGCGTGCACGTGTGGAACTACGTGTTCAATTTCCGCACGGGTCAAGGGCCGGGGGACGTCGTGACCTGTCAGTACCAGATCCAGTATGACGATCACTATCGCGTGAAAGCGACGTACTGGAAGGACCCGGCATGCAAGGCGCTGGCCGACGGCCCGAAGCCGCCGCCGGTGGCGCAGACGGCGCCGAGCGATGAAGTGAAGCAATTCACGCTCGATTACCACCTGCTGTTTCCGTTCGACAAATCGGCGCTGCGCGATCTGCTGCCGAGCGGGCGCGCGGAACTGGACCGGATCGCGACCACGCTGCAGCAGCAATACCAGCACATCCGTTCGGTACGGGTCACGGGCTATACCGATCGGCTCGGCACGGACGAATACAACCGCCAGTTGTCGCATGCGCGGGCCGAAACGATTCGCTCGTACCTGACGACGCGCGGGCTGCCGGGCGATCTGATCGTCGCGCAAGGTTTCGGCAAGGCCGATCCGGTGAGCGCCGGCTGTCCTGCCGGACGTTCGGCCGAGGCGATCGCCTGTCTCGCGCCGGATCGGCGCGTGAGGATCGACGTCGCCGGAGAGCGGCGCTAGTTTCGCGGCGAATCGCTTGCGTCGGCATGCATCGGCGGCCATGACGGCGCCGGCGCATGCCGCGTTTGCGCGTCTATGCGATGGTGCGGTGGTTCGATGGTGCGGTGGTTCGGCCGTGCGCAGGCGCGACGTCCGGCAGTCGCTGAAGGCGGATCAAGCGCGAATTATCGCAAGCATCGCCTCGACCCGGCGCGCGACTCAGCGCACGGCGGTGACGGGCACGCTCGCGATGCGCACGAGGCGGTCGAGGATGCTTTGGTGGAAGAAGTGGGTGATCGCGTGGAGCGGATCGCGGCGCGGGGCGACGACGACGATTTCGTCACAGCCGTTTTCCGTTGCGCACGCGGCGATCGTGTCGGCGATCGGGCCGACTTTCATCGCAACCGAATATTTGACGTTGGCGTCCTTGAGGATGCCGATGGCTTGGGCGAGTTCGCCCTCGGAGAAATCATGCTCGATCTGGCGGAGCTTCGCGAGCGAGTGGAAGGCTTCGAGGCGGGTGGATTCGAGAGGGGGCTGCACGTTGACCAGCACGACTTCGGACGCACATCGCTCGTGATACAGAAACGCGGCGTGCCGTACGGCCTGCAGCGAACGCTGCGAGTGACCGACGGGAACCAGGAGTTTGAGCATGAGAAAACCTGTTCGGTGATGCGATGACGATAGGCTAGTCCTGTCCTCGTCGGCATGGCCTAAAGAATTTTGGGGACGGCGTAAAAATGTCGTAAACGCCCGGTGCGCATTCGCTTAATAAAAAATATAAGAAAAATAAGTTTATGCGCATAAAGGGGCGGGTTCAGCCGGTGACGGATTCGGATCTTCTGCGCCCGGCGCGCATCGAGGCGCGCCGTTGCGCGGTGAGTGCGGCAACGTTAGCGCGTGACCATGGGCAACGCGCTTGTGCGCCGCCGCAAGGCGCTGCGGGTTCGATGCGTCGATTGGATCGTAATCCGAATCGTCTGTCGGACGTCTCAGGGGATGTTGCGGTGCAGCGGGCTATGCGCGGTTCACGGCCGTAGCGCAGTGCGATCCCATGCGTTTATATAATCGTCTGCAATCGTTCGACGCGACGCCGCCGAGCATGGTCGCCCGCGTTGCCGCCGATCGCCCCATCGACCCGCACGGAGTTCCGCATGTCAGCAGGCATTCCCCCGTCTCCCGCCGCATCTCCCGCGCCGTTCGATCCGCTCGTCGAAATGCCCGCTCATGCGCTTGCCGCAGCGATCCGGCGCAAGGACGTTTCGTGCGTCGAGACGATGCGCGCGTATCTCGCCCACATCGAGCGCGTGAACGGCGACGTCAATGCGATCGTCGCGCTGCGCGAGCCCGACGTGCTGCTTGCCGAGGCCGCGCAAAAAGATGCGGCGCTTGCGCGCGGCGAATACGCGGGCTGGTTGCACGGCATGCCGCAGGCGCCGAAAGATCTCGCGATGACGAAGGACATCGTGACGACGCTCGGCTCGCCGATCTTCCGCGCGATGAAGCCGTCGGCCGACGCGATCGTCGTCGAGCGGATGCGCGCGGCGGGCGCCGTGTTCATCGGCAAGACGAACACGCCGGAGTTCGGGCTGGGCTCGCACACGTTCAACGAGGTTTATGGTGCGACGCGCAATCCGTACGATCTGTCGAAGAGCGCGGGCGGCAGCAGCGGCGGCGCGGCGGCCGCGCTCGCCGCGCGGATGCTGCCCGTCGCCGACGGCAGCGACTTCGGCGGCTCGCTGCGCAATCCGGCCGCGTTCTGCAACGTGTACGGCTTTCGCCCGTCGCAAGGGCGCGTGCCGCGCTGGCCGAGCGTCGACGTATTCATCCAGCAGCTCGGCACGGAAGGGCCGATGGGGCGCACGGTCGTCGACGTCGCGCAGCTGCTTGCGATCCAGGCGGGTTACGATCGGCGCGATCCGCTGTCGCTCGCCGAGGAGCCGCGGCGCTTCGCGCAAGCGCTCGATGCCGACTTGCGCGGCAAGCGGATCGCATGGGTCGGCGACTGGAACGGCTATCTCGCAACGGAGCCGGGCGTGCTCGAACTGTGCGAGGCGAGCTTCGACGCGCTGCGCGCGATCGGCTGCGACGTCGACGCGGCGCTGCCGTCGTTCTCGCCGCAGCGGATCTGGCAGACGTGGCTCGTGCACAGGCATCTGCTGTCGGGCGGGAATCTGCTGACGCATTACCGCGAGCCGTCGCGGCGGGCGCTGCTGAAGCAGGAGGCGATCTACGAAGTGGAAGGCCTGTTCGAGCTTGGCGCGTCCGACGTATACGACGCGAGCGCCGCGCGCAGCGCATGGTATCAGGCGCTGATGACGTTCTTCGAACGGTATGACTACATCGCCGCGCCGACCGCGCAGGTCTTTCCGTTCGACGTGGATCTGCGCTGGCCGCGGACGATCGCCGGCCGCTCGATGGATACCTATCACCGCTGGATGGAGACGGTCGTGCCGTGGACCCTCGCAGGCTGCCCGGCGATCAGCGTGCCGGTCGGATTCAACGCGGCGGGATTGCCGATGGGCATGCAACTGATCGGCCGGCCCCGCGGCGATTTCGCGGTGCTTCAGCTCGCGCGCGCATACGAAAAGGAGCGTGATTGGGTGAATGCGCGCCGGCCCGTGTTATCCGGCGCTTGAATCAAAAGAATGCGGCGCAGCCGCTCGCCCGATGCGGTCGACGGGCGGCACGCAGAGTCGCTCAGCGCAAGTGGCGAGATCTATTCTGGCCGCAGCCGGGTGATGACTGTCCCGACTGACGGCTGTTGGTGACGGGCGCGGAACGATACCCGAAGTTATTTTGTCATGCTGAATTGTTTGGGGCGGTTAGGCCGCGCCAATTAAACCGATTCACTTCGTCATCCTCAATTCGTTCGCCGGCAGCCGGCTCGTCGATTTCAATTCGCGCATCGAAATGGTGCTGAGCAGTTCCTTGACGCCCGGCAACGACCGGAGCCGATTCAACACGAAACTCGAGAACGTATCGAAATTCTTCGCCACGATCTGCACGAGATAGTCGTGCTGGCCGGTCGTGTTGTGGCACGCGACGACTTCCGGCATCGCCATCACGCCCGCCTCGAACGCGCGGCAGGTTTTTTCGGTGTGGCTGTCGAGCGAAATGTTGACGAACGCGACGATCTCGTAGCCGAGTGCGCGCCGATCGAGGATCGCCTGATAGCCCGAGATGAAGCCGTCGGCTTCGAGCCGACGCAAGCGCTTCCAGCACGGCGCCGCCGACAGCGCGACGCGATCGGCCAGCTCCGCGTTGCTGAGGCGTCCGTTCTCCTGCAGGATCTTCAGGATCTTCAGATCTGTCTCGTCCAGCTTCATGCCGATCGCCATTTTTTTATGAGGAAAATGAAAGAAGAAAGATTCTTTTGATTATAGGGGTGAGCGGGAATGAAATGGAAAGCATATTTCCTGCTAGCTTTTTTACACTAATTCGATTGGCGATCGGCGCCGCGCGCGGCCTGCCGGCAACCCGCTTCGCATTCATCGTAAAAAGGAGCCACCGCATGACGTATTCGAGCTATCACAAGAAGGACATCGACGGTCGTCCGTTGCATCCGGAAACGCAGATGATGTCGTACGGATTCGACCCGTTTTTGTCCGAAGGTGCGGTGAAGCCGCCGGTGTTTCTGACGTCGACGTTCGCGTTCCGCTCGGCGGAGGACGGCGCCGATTTCTTCGACGTCGTGTCGGGCCGCAAGCCGCTGCCGCAGGGCGAGGCGGCGGGCCTCGTCTACAGCCGCTTCAATCACCCGAACCTCGAGATCGTCGAGGATCGCCTCGCGCTGCTCGACGGCTCCGAGGCGGCCGTCGTCACGTCGAGCGGGATGTCGGCGATCAGCTCGATTTTTCTCGCGTTCCTGCGCCCGGGCGATCAACTGGTTCAGTCGGTGCCGCTGTACGGCGGCACGGAAACGCTGATCGCGAAGTACTTTCGCGAATGGGGCGTCGCTGCGCACCCGATCCAGGACGGCCTGTCGCCGCAGTCGATCGGCGCGGCGCTCGAGGCCGCCGCGCAGCAGGGCCCCGTGCGGCTTTGCTACGTCGAGACGCCGGCGAACCCGACCAACGCGCTGATCGATCTCGACGGCATGCGTCGCGAGCTCGACGCGTTCGAAGCGCGTCACGGCTATCGCCCGATTTCGGTGTGCGACAACACGTTGCTCGGGCCGATCTTCCAGAAGCCGAGCGAGCACGGCGTCGACATGTCGGTGTATTCGCTGACGAAGTACGTCGGCGGCCATAGCGATCTCGTCGCGGGCGGCGTGACGGGACGCCGGGATCTCGTCGCGAAGGTTCGAGCGGTGCGCAGCGCGTTCGGCTCGCAACTCGATCCTCACTCGTCGTGGATGCTGATCCGTTCGATGGAAACGGTCGTGCTGCGGATGAAGCAGGCGGCGCGCACGGCGTCGGCGGTTGCGAAGTGGCTCGCGACGAATCCGTATCAGAAGGTCGACGTCTATCATCCGGAACTGATCGTCGACGATGCTTATCAGGCCGTGTACAAGCGGCAATGCGAGGGCGCCGGCTCGACGTTCGCCTTCGTGCTGAACGGCGGCCGCGCCGAAGCGTTCCGGTTCATCAACGCGCTGCATCTGTTCAAGTCGGCGGTGAGTCTCGGCGGCACCGAGTCGCTGATCTGCCATCCGGCGTCGACAACGCATTCGGGCGTTCCGGAGGCGGCGCGCAAGGCAGCGGGTGTGTCGGAAGGGTTGATTCGCGTGTCGATCGGGCTCGAGCACGAAGAGGATCTGATCGCCGATCTCGACAACGCGTTTCGCCGGTCCGGCCTCGCGGCGGGCGGCTGACGCGCCTGCGGCGAGTGTGTGGGGGATGAATCGGCGTCGTCAGTGATCCTGAGCGATCGACGCGCCGGGCTCGTTTGCGTTCGTCGATAACGTCGCGCGATATCCGAAGAATGCCGGAATTTGGCTTCGACGGATGGCGGCGCGCCATTGATCGGAGTCGATCGATTTTTATCGATCGGCTCCGGTTTCCATTCCAGTCAATTGGAATGGGACTGGTACGTCGACAGTGCCGCGATGATCGCGTTTCTCGATTCGATGAAGTCTTTTTGCACTCGCTTGATTTCCTCTCCCGTTTTGGCGAAGCCGATCTTCGGCACGAGCGTCGCTGCGTACAGATCGACGATCCATTGAGGCGGGTGTGGCGATATCTCTCTGACGAGCTTTGCAGCGATGATTTCCGCGTCGATTGTTGAGGTATCCATAATGAAGTTTTCAAGTAATCGATGTGGTTAACCTAGGTAATTTTTGGCGATTGGTCAATTCGTCGGCCGATGTTTTTTTTGAGTGCTCGATTAATCGATTTTTTAAAATGGGGCGGTGTCGAATTCAATAAGGCATTCGAAAGAAATCAGATGTTGAATTTTGCTGCGGGAGCGCGCGATGCCGTGCGCATGGAACAGTTGCCGTCACCGCAAGCACGGCATCGGTTTCGGCCGCCGACCGCCGACCGCCGACCGCGGACCGCAGGTCATCGATCACGCCACATCCGTTCAATCGCGGTTCAACTGCGCGAGCCGGCGAACGTCGATTCGCCGCGCGTGTGCCGTGCAACAGATCCGGCGGCGCCGCCGCATGCATGTCCCCGCAACATGGCCCGTCAATACGTTTCGATATGTATCCGTGATTGCATTCGCCGCATGCTCGCCTCGACAATTCTGCTGGCAGGATTCACAGGGAGATTCGATGAAATCAATCAATCGCTTCGCGAAGCGCGCGGCGCTCGTCTGCTGCGCAAGCGGCGCGTTCGCGAGCGGCGCTGCGTTCGCACAGGTCGATCTGCAAAGCCTCGGCGCATCGCTGCTCGGCGGCGGCGGTGCGACGCAGCAGGCGAGCACGTCCGGCGCATCCGGCATGTCGCAGCTGCTGCAGTCGTACGTCGGCGCAAATCAGCAGGTGCTTGCCGGCCAAGCGAGTCTCGCGTCGGCGATGGGGCTCTCGGGCGCGGCCGGGCAGGCGCAGCACGCTGCGGGCCTGTTGACCAACGGCGGCGCGAACGCGCTGACGCCCGGCGCGCTGTCGCAGGTCGGCGGCGCGCAGCAGTCGGTCGCGCAGGCGCTGACGCAAGCGTTCGCATCGGGCGGCGCGAACGGCGCCGCGCCGGGCGCGGGCGTCGACAAGGCGGCGTTCACCCGCGGCCTCACGTCGCTCGGCGAAGGCGTCACCCAGTATTCGCAGCTTCAATCCGGGCTCGGGAATCTCGGCGCATCGAACCCGGCGTCGCTGCTGCAGGCCGGGCTGGACCCGAACAACCTGCAAGCCGCGTCGTACATCGCGCAGAATGCGCCGAACCAGTTGCAGGCGATCGGCGGCACGCTCGGCGCGGCCGTGCAGTTCGCGGCGAGCCACGGCATTTCGGTGCCGTCCGTCGCATCCGCGGCGCTCAAGCTGCTGCCGTAACGCGTGTTGTCGATGCGCGCGCCGCCGCGACGGCCGGCGCGCGCTTTTCCCCGCGTCGGATGGGGTTATCCGCGTAATGCTATGGTGACGCGATTCGTCATCCTCGGATTGCCTACATGCGCGACGCAGTCGATCTTTCCCGTTATTTCGCCCGCATCGGTTATCGCGGACCTGCGCAGCCGACGTTCGACGTCCTTCGCGAGCTGCAACTGCTGCATCCGCAGTCGATTCCGTTCGAGAACCTCAATCCGTACACGGGCGCGCGCGTCGCGCTCGACCTCGAATCGGTCGTCGACAAGCTGATCGAGCGGCGTCGCGGCGGGTACTGCTTCGAGCAGAACAAGCTCTTCTACACGGTGCTCGTGCAGCTCGGCTTTCGCGTGACGCCGCTGATCGCGCGCGTGCGCTGGCAGCGTCCGCCCGACGTGTCGACGCCGCAGACGCACATGCTGCTGCGCGTCGATCTGGACGGCGCGACGTGGTTCGCCGATGTCGGCTTCGGCTCGACGACGCTGACGGCGCCGCTGCGCTTCGATCCGAACGTCGCGCAATCCACGCCGCACGGGACGTTTCGCGTCGTCGACGCGCCTGTCGCGGGCGAGCTCGAAATCGAGTGCGAGACGCCGGCCGGCTGGCAGCCGCTGTATCGCTTTTCGCTGAAGCCGGTCGAGTGGGTCGATTACGAGGTCGCGAACTGGTACACGTCGCGTCATCCCGATTCGTTCTTCACGCACGACCTCGTCGTGTGCCGAATCCTGCCCGATGCGCGCGCGCTGCTTTTCAACGATGCGGTGACGCTGCGGACGACGGACGGCGCGGCGCAAACGACCCGGCTGCCGGATGTCGACGCATGGGCGGCGTGCGTGCGCGAGCGCTTCGGCCTCGACCTGAGCGGATTCGATGTGGCGGCGCTCTACGCGCGGGCGGTCGCGCGCGCCGCCGACGAGCGCGAGAGCGACGAGACGACTTGAATCGGCGTTGCCGGCCGGACGCAGGTAAGTTGGGGCGCGATGCTATTTGCCGAAGGCGCGGACCGACTCAGTGAATGGGCTCGCGTGTGCTGCGAATGCCGATGAAGGCCGCTGCGCCGTTTGGCGTCACGAAGCGCATGAGGCCGCCGACGCAAAGCGACGCACGGCACTCGCGCGACGACGAACGCATCCATGTTCGCCCGCGCGCATTGGCGCAAGCGATCGAAGGTTAGAGACAAAACAGAGACAATCGAGGAGAAATCCGATGCGTGAAGTGCGTTGGGCGTCGCTCGAGCACGACGGGATCGAGCATCTGGCGTTCGAGCGACACGCATTCGGCAGCATCGCGGAGAGCGTGGTCGTCGGGCGCGACGAAGGGCGTGCGTATGGTGTCGCCTATCGCGTCGTCTGCGACGAGGGCTGGCGGGCGAAGCACGTGATTGTGACGGTGATGGGCGGCGGCGCGCTCGAGCTGCGCGGCGACGGGGAGGGCCGCTGGCGCAACGGGGCGGACGAGCCGCTCGCGATGCTTGACGGGAGCATCGACGTCGACATCGCCGCGACGCCGTATACGAACACGCTGCCGATCCGCCGTCTGAGGCTCGCGCGCGACGAGCGGCGGCCGATCGATGTCGTCTATATTTCGATCCCCGATCTGACGGTCGGCCGCATGCGACAGGCGTACCGATGCATCGAGCCGGATCGTGTCTATCGCTACGAAAGCGTCGCGAGCGGCTTCACCGCGCAACTGGAAATCGATCGCGACGGGCTCGTGCTCGACTACGAAGCGCTTTTCAGGCGCTTGCCGGCCGACGCGCGCTGATTCGCGCGCTGCTGGCCGCCGGATTTCGCGGCGGCGGCCGCATGCCGCTTCGGCTCGTGCGCGGTCGCGAACCGGCCGATTCGCGCGGCGATCAGCGCCGCGTCGCGAATCACCGTCCAGTGCGATGCGGCGATTTCGTCGCGGCGATGCGCGCCGAGCCAGCGATCGAGATGGCGGGTGAGGGCGGGCGTCACATACCGGTCGTAACGCGGCACGATGATCTGCACCGGCGCCTGCGCGTAGCGCTCGCGCGGCCGACGGGCGCGCTCGATGAAATTCGCGCGGTAGAGCTTGAGGCCGTTCAGGCCGTTGCGCAGTTGATCCGGATCGGCGTCGACGGCGATGCGCTCGGTCTTGCGCAGCCACAGCGGCCACAGCTTCGCGCCGCCCAGCCGCCACACGAGCTCGGGCACGAGCGGCAGATGAAAGAACGCGATGTACCACGACTTCAGCGTCTGCTTCAGATTGAGCGGCGCGCGAAACACGTGGTCGAGGCACGGCCCCGAGATCGACGTGTACGACGCGAGCCGGCCGTTGATCGCGGGATCGGTCGCCGCTTCCCAGCATTGAATCGATCCCCAGTCGTGGCCGACGAGGTGAAACGGGCGATCGCCGCACGTCACGTCGGCGACGGCGAGCAGATCCTGCGCGAGCAGGCTCAGCTTGTAGTCGGCGCGGCGCTTCGGCGCATCCGATGCGCCCGCGCCGCGCACGTCGTACGCGATCACGCGAAAGCGCTTGTCGAGATGCTCGCGCACGCGTTCCCACACGCGCGCCGAATCCGGATAACCGTGCACGAGAATCACGGGCGGAGCGTTGCGCGGCCCGCTCAGGTAGACGGCAAGGCGCACGTCGCCCGAGCGGACCGTCAGCGTGTCGCGAACGGACGCCATCGCTCGTTCGCTTACGCGTGCTGATGCGCGGGCGACGAGTGCAGCGGCACGCGGCGCGGCGCGACCTGGTCGGCGTAGCGCTCGTTCGCGGCGTCGATGTTCGCGAGCAGCGCGTCGAGGTCTTGCAGGTACACGCGATTGTCGTGGTCCCACGGATGAAAGCCCGGCCGGAAGTAGTCGAGCCATTCGAGCGCGATGTTCGCGAACACGCCGTTCTTCGGGCTGTACAGATACTTGACGAGCCGCCACATTCCCTTGAGCTTGCCGTGGCGCATCCGGTGCGCGAACATCAGGCGCACGTGGAAATCGAACACGACGGTCCAGAAGATCAGCGTCGTCAGCAGCATCGTGCCCGTGCGCAGCAGGTAGGTCTTCACGCCGGGCTTCATCACGGCCGTCCACACGTCGTACGAAACCGCCTTGTGCTCGGTTTCTTCCATCGCGTGCCACATCCACATCTGCTTGTAGCCTTCGACCGAGCCGTCGATCCGGTGTTCGTGGCCCGACAGCAGCTGGTTCGCGAGAATCGCCGTGTAGTGTTCGAGCGCGATCGTGATCGCGAGCTGCATCGAATGCGGCAGCACTTTCTTGCCCCAGCCGAGGAGCGCCCACAGGCGCTTGTCGAGCTTGTGCGCGGGCAGGCCGGCCGATTGCAGCAGATCGTTGTACTCGATGTGCTCGCGCGTGTGCATCGCTTCCTGGCCGATGAAGCCCGCGACCTGCTTCTTCAGCTCGGGGTCGTGGATCTGGTCGCGGTAGTTGCGCACCGAATCCATGAAGAAGCGCTCGCCCGCCGGAAACAGCAGCGACAGCGCGTTCATGAAGTGCGTGACGGGCGCGCCCTGGACGTGCCAGTCGTAGACACGGTCGGGGGGCAGCGCGAAGCGGATGTCGCGCCGGACCGGCATCATATGCGGTGTCGTCATGATTGCTCTCCTCCCTGGTTGCCAGCGGTGTTGTAGGTTGCCTGCGCGGGCGCCGGCGTTGCACGGCCCGCACGGCGGCGCGCTCGCGCGCTCTGAAGCTTGGTCGCGAGCACGACGAGCGGCTGGTACGCGGCGGGCAGCGTGCGCGCGAGCCAGTCGGCGCCGCGCGCGTCGCGGCCGATCAGCACGCGGCGCTTGTTCTTGCGCACGCCCTGCAAGATCACGCGCGCCGCTTCGTCGGCCGTCGTGATGAAGAACTTCTCGAAATCCTCCTTGCCCTGCTGCTCGCTCTCGACCATGAAGCCGACCATGTTCTGCGCGAGCCGCGCCGATTGCGCGATGTTCGTGCGGATGCCGCCCGGATGCACGCAGGTGGCCGACACGCCGCTCTTCATCAAGTCGAGCTCCTGGCGCAGCGATTCGGTGAAGCCGCGCACCGCGTATTTCGTCGCGTTGTAGCCGCTCATGCCGGGCTGCGCGAAGATCCCGAAAATGCTCGACGTGTTGACGATGTGCCCGTCGCCCGACGCCTTCAGATACGGCAGGAACGCCTTCGTCCCATGCACGACGCCCCAGAAGTTGATGTTCACGATCCACTCGAGATCGCTGTATTCCATGCCGTCGATCGTGCTCGACAGCGCGACGCCCGCATTGTTGAAGACGAGGTTCACGCGGCCGTGCGCGGCGGCCGTCTCGTCGGCCCATGCGTGCATCGCGGCGCGGTCGCCGACATCGAGCACGCAGGTCGTCACGCGCACCGACGGCGCGAGCGCGCGGACGATCCGCTCGGTCTCGGCGAGGCCGGCCGCGTTCCTGTCCGCGAGCGCGACGTGGCATTGCTGTTGCGCGAGCTGCACCGCGAGCGAGCGGCCCATGCCGGAGCCCGCGCCCGTGATCGCAGCGACTTTGTTGGAGAAGGATTTCATGTCGTAGGCTCGTGTGGGTTCGGGGCTCAGGCGGTCGTCTCGGCGGCCGTCTGCGCGACAGCCGGGTTCGGCAGCGCGGGGGCCGGCTGCCCGTTCTGGCGCGGGTTCGCGTAGTACGCGTGATAGTCGGCCATCGAGAAGAACGCCGTTTCCTGCCGGAAGCGCCACGTGAAGGTCGGCCAGAGCGTCGTGTTCTTGCCGGTGCGGGGGTCGAGATACCAGCTGCTGCAGCCGCCCGTCGACCAGACCGTGCCCTTCAGCTTGTTCTGGATGCGGTTGTTGTATTCGAGCTCGACGAGCGGACGCACTTCGATCGCCTCGGCGCGCTCGGTGCGCATCGCCTTCAGCGCGCCGAGCACGTACTCGATCTGCGATTCGATCATGTACACCATCGAGTTGTGGCCGAGGCCGGTGTTCGGGCCCATCAGGATGAACCAGTTCGGATAGCCGGGGACCGTCGCGCCGAGATACGCGTGCAGGCCGTCGCGCCATGCGTCGACGACGTCGACGCCGCCGCGGCCGACGATCGTGCCGCGCGGGAACGGGTTGTTGATCTGGAAGCCCGTGCCGTAGATCAGGCAGTCGACTTCATGGCGCTTGCCGTCCGTCGTGACGACCGCGTTTTCCTCGATGCGCTCGATGCCCGTCGTGATCACGTCGACGTTCTTGCGCGTGAGCGCCGGATAGTAGTCGTTCGACATCAGGATTCGCTTGCAGCC
This sequence comes from Burkholderia savannae, assembly GCF_001524445.2. NCBI lineage: Bacteria > Pseudomonadati > Pseudomonadota > Betaproteobacteria > Burkholderiales > Burkholderiaceae > Burkholderia > Burkholderia savannae. The sequence goes on along the minus strand of NZ_CP013418.1, from coordinate 932,513 downwards.
GATCGTGTAGTCGGGCGTCACCGCGGCGCGCAGTTCCGGCTCGGAGATCTGCCGGCTGATGTGGCGCAGCGCGAGCTTCTGCACGAGCTTCATCGTCGACGGATGCACGGCGAAGCCGAGCACGCGCGATTCGAGCATCCAATAGATGCCGCCGCGCATCAGCTTCTGCGTGAACGGCAGATTGCGGAAGAGCCACTGCTCGAAGCCGCTGACCGAGCGGTCCGGCTTCGGCATGATCCACGGCGGGGTGCGCTGGAAGAGCGCGAGATTCGCGACGCGCGGGGCGATCTGCGGGACGAACTGAATCGCGCTCGCGCCCGTGCCGATCACGGCGACGCGCTTGCCTTCGAGCGGATAGTCGTGCTTCCAGTGCTGCGAGTGGAACGCTTCGCCCTTGAACGTCTCGATGCCGGGGATGTTCGGGTACGCCGCGCGCGACAGCCCGCCCATGCCCGACACGAGCACGCGCGCGCATACGCGCTTGCCGTTCTCGAACGTCAGGCGCCAGCGATGCGCGGTTTCGTCGTAGGTCGCGTTGACGAGTTCATGATTGAAACGCAGGTGCGAGCCGACGTTGAAGCGCTGCACGCAGTCTTCCATGTACGCGCGGATTTCCGGCTGCGGCGCGAACATCCGCGTCCAGCGCGGATTCGGCGCGAACGAGAACGAATAGACATGCGATTGGACGTCGCACGCGCAGCCGGGGTAGTGGTTGTCGCGCCAGGTACCGCCGACCGAGCTGGCTTTTTCGAACACCGCGAAGTCCTGGTTGCCGGTCTGCCGGAGGCGAATCGCCATGCCGAGCCCGGAAAAGCCGGTGCCGATGATGGCGATATCGATGGTTTCTTCGTGATTTGTGCTGTCGAGTGGACCGAAGGACATATTGCGCGCGTTCATCCAAGCGTCTCCATTTGGGCTCATTTTTTACTGTTACATTGATGGATGTAACAATAGTTCGTGAAAACCGAAACCGCAAGCCGGGTAGACATAGCCCTCTAAGCGCGGGATTCAACGGATGCCGAAGCCCGCCGGATGGGCTTGTGCGAGAAAAAGCGCGGCGCCGCGCGGAATTCTGATGTTGCGTTGCAGAATTGCTCGCAGTCCCTAATAAATTAAGGATTGCGACGCGAATTCGATTAGTTCGTTTTGCGTCGCAACACGCCGAACGCAATGGTCAATTGCGCGACCGCATAAAAAAACCAGATGAAATAATCGACGCCGCTGAACGCGCCGAGAAAACGATCGATGCCGATCAGCGCATCGGATGCGACGAACACCAGCGCGCCCGCCGCGATCTGCGGGCCGGGCGTGCGTGCGCTAAGCGCGAGGCTCGCCATCGCGCCGAGCACGGCGACGTAGACGGCCACGGGCGCCGCGAGCGCGGCGAGATGGGGAAGGAACGCGGCATAGAGCGCGGCGGCGGCGATCCACAGCGCGACGAGCGCGATCGCGCGCGGCCCGCGCGGCATGGCGCGCCACGGCGCGAACAGCGCGCAGTAGGCAAGATGGGAGAGCAGGAATGCGCCGAGGCCGGCGATAAACGACGGCGGCCATTGGGGAAGCGCGAGCAGCACGTCGCCGAGCACCGACGCGGCGAGCGCGGCGCCGAGCCACGCGCGCTCGCGCTCAGGCGAATGCCGCAACGCCGCGGCGAACAGCAGGACGCCGAGCGCCGCCTTGGCGGCGGGCTGGCCGGGATAGGGAGCATGGCCGAGCGACAGCCCGTACAGCAATGCGGCAAGCGCGGCGGCGAGCCAGAAGCCGCGCGTGCGCGCGGGCAGGTTGGACAACATGGTCGGACGGTCTCCTCGCACGCAGCGTGTCGTCGGGTGCGCGGTGCGGCGTCTCGGGCGACGCTCGACGTCCGCGCGGCCGTCCATTATCGGCAAGAAGGCGTTATCGGGGACGGACGAATCCTTCTAACCGGGCTGCGGGCGAGGCGTCGCGCCTACTTCGCCGCGAGCGCGGCGGCGGCGTCGCGCTCGGTCCAGACGTTGTCGCCGACGGTCAGCTTCTGCGGAATCAGCTTCGCGGCGTGAAACGCGTCGGCGACGCCCTGTTGCGACGCGACGATCTTCTCGTCGAGCGGCGTCGTGCCGTACGGCACGCGCTTCACCCAGGTTTCGACGAGCGCCCGATCGAGCCCGATCTTCGGCGCGATCAATGAGGCGGTCTCGGCGGGATGCGCGTTGACCCACCGGCCGGTTTCGCGCAGTTGCTGCAATACCGCGCCGACCACGTCCGGGTGACGGGTCGCGAATTCGCGCGTCGCCTCGTAGAAGTTATAAGCGGCGGGCAGGCCCGTGTAATCGGCGAGCGTGCGCGCCTTCAGCGCCTGCTGCGCGGCTGCGTAGTAAGGGTCCCAGACGACCCACGCGTCGACGGTGCCGCTTTCGAACGCGGCGCGCGCATCGGCGGGCGGCAGATAGATTGGGCGGATTTCGTCGTAGCGCACGCCGGCCTTCTGCAGCGCCTTGAGCAGCAGGTAGTTCGCGCTCGAGCCTTTCTGCAGCGCGATTTTCTTGCCCCTGAGGTCGGCCACGGTCTTCAGCGGCGAATCGGCCTTCACGACGATCGCCTCGTTGTGCGGCGACGGCGGCTCCGCGCCGACGTAGACGAAGCGCACGCCGCTCGCCTGCGCGAACACGGCGGGCGGCGCGCCCGTGTAGCCGATGTCGATGCTGTCCGCGTTCAGCGCCTCGAGCAACTGCGGGCCGGCCGGGAACTCGAACCATTTGACCGCATAGCCGAGCGGCTTCACGCGCGCCTCGAGCGAGCCCTGCGCCTTGACGACCGCGAGCAGCCCCGCCTTCTGGTAGCCGACGCGCAACACCTTGCCGCCCGCGTCGTCCTGCGCGAACGCGGCGACGGCGACGAGCGACGCGAGCGCGGCGGCTACGGTTCGGGGAATCCAGCGGGCAGGGCGAATCATCGGCAATCTCCACGACGTTGAAAAGAAGCGAGCGGCGCGCACGCCGCTCGGGTCGGGAAATCGTCGCACGGGCAGCCGCCCGCGCGAACCAAGCATTGCCGATATCAATATGACGCGTGCGCGCCTAACGTTTCTTGGGCGTGTCCTTCGCCGCCGCTCGCTCGAGCTTGGATTCGCGGTCGCGCGCGGCCTGCGAGCTCAGCTTCTTGTCGAGGATCGTCGCGACGCGGCCGCCCAGGTACGCGCTCGACGCCGCTTCGAGCGCCCGGTTCATCTCGCCCTCGACGAACACCGACGACAGCGGGCGCAGCCGCCAGATCGCGTCGACGAGCGCCGGCACGTCGGTCGGCGGCGGCAGCGAGCCTTCGTCGTAGCGGTCGAGGCGGCGCACGACGAGCTCGACGAGCACGCGCGCGATCGCATCGAAATACGGCCGCGTGATGCTGATCGCGTCGAGCAGTTCGCGCGCGGGAATGCCTTCGCGCACCATCGCGGCCGCGGCTTCGAGAAGCGCCGGACTTTTCGAGACGAACGACATGCCGCGCCGCTCGAGCAGGCCGAGCTCGGCGACGCGCCCGAGCGACGCGGGCGTCTGCGGGCCGAACATCTGGATCAGCTGCGCGAGCGAGAACGATTGCGGGCGCTCGTTGGACCAGCGGCCGCCGATCGCGTTTTCGAGCCCGAGGATCGAGCGAAGGTCGTGGCCGTCGTCGATCGCCTTGATGAGATCCTGGATGTTCGACAGCGTGTAGCCGCGCGCGAGCAGGTGATTGATGACCTTCAGGCGGGCGACGTGCGTATCGTCGTAGATGCCGACGCGGCCGCGCTTGCGCGGCGGCGCGAGCAGGCCGCGATCCTGATAGGCGCGCACGTTGCGCACCGTCGTGTCCGACACGCGCGCGAGCTCGTCGACCGTGTATTCGTTCAACGTCGACGCGTCCGGAGCGGCGTCGGCGGGGGTGGTTGAGTTCGATTTCGGCATGCGACGATTTTAGCGCGACCGCGCGCTTCAGTGCGAGGCGTCGTCGTCGGAGGGCGGCTTGCGCGCGCCGTCTCCGAGCACGCGTTGCATCAGTGCGGTGTCGATCCATCGGCCGTGCTTGAAGCCCACGCCGCGCAGCGTGCCGACGGGCTCGAAGCCAAGCGCGCGATGCAGCGACGTCGAGCCGCCGCGTCCGCCGTCCGCGATGACCGCGATCATCTGCCGCCAGGGGCCGGCTTCGCAGCGCTCGATCAACGCGGCGAGCAGCACGCGGCCGATGCCGCGGCCGCGGCACGCGTCGTTCACGTAGATCGAATCCTCGATCGCATAGCGATACGCGCTGCGCGGCCGGTACGGCGTCGCGTACGCGTAGCCCGCGACCATGCCGTCGAGCTCCGCGACGAGATACGGCAGGCCGTGTCGCCGCACCGCTTCGCGCCGCGCGCGCAGATCGTCGACGGACGGCGGCGTCTCCTCGAACGACGCGACGCCCGTCAGCACGTGATGCGCGTAGATCGCCTGGATCGCTGCGAGGTCCTGCTCGGTGGCGTCGCGAACGATCGCGGCGGAAAGGGCGGGAGTGCCGGATGTCTTCATTGCAAAACGGGGCGGGAATGGCGGAATCGTTACTATGCTCGCATTCAAAAATGTCCGCAAAGCGAGCGCTTCGATCGCAGCGCGCCGGAATTGCGGACGATGCGTGCGATGTATGACGATGCGCGTCGCGATGATCGCGGCCGCCGAGAAACGCATTCGATCGGCGATCCTCGACGGTTGCGTCCGAAGCCGCCGGCGATCTTATAATCCGCAGCCGTTCCGAGGCGCATAGCGTAGCGACGAAAGCGACGATAACGACGAAAGCGGACGCCGTCGCTCGATACGAGTGCGTAATGAAAAAATGCTCGCGACGATTTGGGCGAGCCGAATAATCAAGACACGATGAACAAGCGAAACACGAGGCCCGCCGATTTCCAGAAGAAGACCGACGCGCGCCGCACGTCCGGCGCGCGAGAAGCGAAGTCCGTTTCGCGATCGGTTGAATCGAAACATGGCGTGCGGCACGCGCATGAAGATGTCGCAACCGCAGAGGTTGCGACGAATGTGGTGCCGGAGATGCGGGCGCAACCCGCGCGATCGTTGGAGTCGCAACCGAAGCCCGCGATTGCAACCGCTGCGCCCACGAAAACCACGGCACCCGCGGCAACCGAGGCGGCTGCGCCGGCTTCCGCGCCGATCGACTCGACCGATTCCACCCGCTCGACCGACATGCGTGGCTCGACGGAAGAGGCCGCTCCGGCCGCTCCGGCCGCATCGCCCGAGCTTTCGTCCGCGCCCGGCCGACCGGCCGCACGGGCCGGCGTGCGGATGCCCCGCCTGTATCGCGCGATCACGTGGCTGCAAGGCACTTATCAGAAGCTCGACACGGGGCAAAGGCTCTACCTGAATTGCGCGCTCGTGGTGCTGCTGTACTTCGTGACGTTTCCGCTGCATCGCTGGTGGAACTTCGTCGGCTTGCTGATGCTCGCAATCGTCTTCTGGTTCGCGGGGATGGTCTACGACGCGCTGACGCTCTACAAGCGGATCTACGCGACGCACATCGGCAAGGGCCTGCTGCTGCTCGCGTTCACGGGCCTCACGAATCTGTCGATCGCGCTCGCGAATCTGCGGATCAACGGCATCGCCGGCGTCGATCCGTCGAAGTTTCCTCATACGGAAATCTTCGTCGCGATTCTGTCGATCCCGTTCATCGGGCTGCTGATCCTGATGACGCTGTATGCGGCGTCCGTGCTGTTTCTGCCGGTCTACGGCTTCTTTTTCTTCGCGATGGACGCGAAGGCCAAGGCCTTCTTTTCCGCCGGCCTGATTAAACAGGACGAAAGCGCGTATCCGGTGATCACCGGGATTCTCAGATTCGTCGGCTTTTTCGTCTTTGTCGGCATCGTGATCTTTTTCGCGAAGCAGAAGCTCGTCGACTACGACCGCTTCATGACGCAGACCGCCGAGCAGTCGATCTATCAGCTCGAAATGTACGAGAAGGCGCCGTGCGACGTGCCGGCCGGCGCGCGGGTCGCGTTCCTCGACGACGACAACATCGTGTACGCGCTGCGCGTCGGCGCCGAGCTGAAATTCTTCCCGCAGCCGTGCAAGAAGGGCGCGAAGTGATCGATCGGGCCGACGCGCGCGCCGTCGGCTCGAATCACGCGCGCTTCCTGAACGGCACGTCCTCGACGAACCACGCGAGCGCGAACGCGATCGCGATCACCGCCGCCGCCCACAGATACACGGAATGCAGCGAGCTCGCGAACGCGTGCAGATACGCGCCGCGCACGGCGTCGGGCAACTGGCGGACCGCCGACGGCCCGAGCGACGGCGGCAGCTCCGTGTCGGGCGGCAGCGCGGCCGCGAGCCGCGCATGCAGCCCGTTCGAGAACAATGCGCCGAACGCGGCGACGCCGAGCGAGCCGCCGATCGAGCGAAACAGCGTCGCGCCGGACGTCGCGACGCCGAGGTGCCGGAACTCGACGGTGTTCTGCACCGCGAGCACGATGACGGGCATCACCATCCCGAGCCCGCCGCCGAGGAGCGCCATGTACAGATACATCGCGCGCAGCGGCGTGTCGAGCGACAGCGTCGCGAGAAGCAGCATCGCCGCGCCCGCGACGAAGGTGCCCGCGATCGGGAACAGGCGGTACTTGCCGAGCTTCGTGATGAGGCGCCCGCTCGCGATCGACGTCACGAGCATGCCGCCCATCAGCGGCAGCAGTTGCATGCCAGCTTCCGACGGCGTGGAGCCTTTGACGACCTGCAGATAGAGCGGCAGGAACGTGACCGAGCCGAACAGCGAGAGGCCGACGACGAAGCCGATCAGGCTGCACAGCACGAAAGTCCGATGGCGGAACAGCTCGAGCGGCATGATCGGCTCGGCGGCGAGACGTTCCTCGTAGACGAAGCCCGCGGTCGCGACGATGCCGAACGCGAGCGTGAACCACAACTGCGGCGACGACCACGGCAGGATCGTGCCGCCCTGGCTCGTGAACAGCACGACGCAGGTGAGCGCGGTCGCGAGGAACGCGGCGCCCGCGTAATCGATCCGGTGCCGCACGTGCGCGGTGTGCGGCCTGAACGCCGCGCCGATCACCGCGAACGCGAGTGCGCCGAGCGGCAGGTTGATGTAGAAGATCCAGCGCCACGACAGGTGCTGGACGAGAAATCCGCCGAGCAACGGCCCGATCACCGTCGCGATGCCGTACACGCCGCCGAACATCCCCTGATAGCGGCCGCGTTCGTCGGGCGGAATCAGGTCGGCGATCGCGGCCATCGTGACGACCATCAGCCCGCCGCCGCCGAGCCCTTGCAGCGCGCGCAGCAGGATCAGCTGCGTCATGTCCTGCGCGAGTCCGCAAAGCGCCGAGCCGACGACGAACAGCACGATGGCCGCTTGCAGCACGATCTTGCGCCCGTACAGGTCGCCGAGCTTGCCGTAGAGCGGCAGCACGACGGTCGACGACAGCAGGTAAGCCGTGACGACCCACGACAGCTTCTCGAGGCCGCCGAGCTCGCCGACGATCGTCGGCAGCGCGGTCGACACGATCGTCTGATCGAGCGCCGACAGCAGCAGCACGAGCAGCAGCGCGGCGACCGTGAGCCGCACGGATGCGCGCTGGCCCCCGGCATCGGCGTGGTCGGGCGGCGCGGAGGAGTCGGTATGCATGGGGAGTCGCATTGTCGTTGGGAGCGAGTCGGAATGTAGAAATAATCGATTGACTAGTCAATATCTGCTTCGTCACAAAGATTTCCATCGGTTACGAGTCGTAACGGCTGCGTTCGGGCGGGGCGGCATGTCGCCGCACCCTGCGAGGCGTCTCAAGTTTTCGGAAGCCGGGCCGTAATACCGGCGACTGTCCCCCAAACCGGCGGCTACCATTTGCGACTCTCCCTGGTCATGAACGCTTTTTTCTCCCGTTTTTCGATTCGCACCCGGATCTTCTCGACGCTCGGGCTCGTCGCCGCGCTGCTCACGATCACGGGCGTGATCGGTTTCTTCAGCATGCAGAACTCGAACGCCGCGCTCGACGACGCTTATACGCGCCAGCTCGCGGCGAAGACGGCGCTCGCGTCGGCGAGCCTCAATCTCGCGATCACGCGCACGACGCTCGACCGCGTGATCCTGCATCCGGAGGCGCCCGACGCCGCGAACACGATCGCGAAGGCGGAGCAATACCTGGCCGCGTCGGACCGCGGCTGGGGCGATTATGACGCGCTGCCCCGCAGCGACGACGAAAAGGCGCTCGCCGCGCAGGCGAACGCGGCGCGCCGCGCGCTCGTCGACGAGGCGATCAAGCCGATGATCGACGCGCTGAAGGCGGGCCGCCACGACGATGCCGATCGCCTGATGATGACGGCCGCGCCGCCGCTGTCGGTCGCGTGGACGAAGGCGACGACCGCGCTCGCCGACGCGCGCGCCGCGTACGGCAAGGCGGCGTACGACGACGCGGAGCAGATGTACGGCTGGCTGCGGCTGACGCTCGGCGGCCTGATCGTGTTCGGTCTCGCCGCGTGTCTCGGCTGCGCGATCGGCCTGCACTTCGCGATCACGCAGCCGCTCGTGCGGATTCTCGGGCACCTGCGCCGCCTGTCGGACGGCGATCTGACGAGCGAGCTGCACTGGACGTCGCACGACGAAATGGCCGAGCTCGTGAGCGGCTTGACGACGATGCAGCGCAGCCTGTCGGACACGGTGCGCAAGGTGACGGACGGCTCCGAATCGATCGCGACCGCGACGCGCCAGATCGCGGCCGGCAACACTGACCTGTCGCAGCGCACCGAGGAGCAGGCGGCCGCGCTGCAGCAGACGGCGGCGAGCATGGAGCAGCTGACCGTGACGGTGAAGCAGAACGCCGACAACGCGCGCGAGGCGCAGAACTGCGCGGACAGCGCGACCAACATCGCGACGAAGGGCGCGACCGTCGTCGGCGAAGTGGTCGGCACGATGGCCGAGATCGACCAGAGCTCGCAGAAGGTGGCCGACATCATCGGCACGATCGAAGGGATCGCGTTCCAGACCAACATCCTCGCGCTCAATGCGGCCGTCGAGGCGGCGCGCGCGGGCGAGCAGGGCCGCGGTTTCGCGGTCGTCGCGGGCGAAGTGCGCACGCTCGCGCAGCGCTCGGCGTCGGCGGCGAAGGAGATCAAGGCGCTGATCGGCGAATCGGTCGAGCGGGTCGCGACGGGCTCGCGTCTCGTCGGCTCGGCGGGCGACACGATGCAGGAGATCCAGCGCGCGATCGCGCGCGTGACGGGCATCATGACCGAGATCTCGGCCGCGTCGAACGAGCAGCGCGACGGCATCGAGCAGGTGAACCGCGCGGTGTCGCAGATGGATCAGGTGTCGCAGCAGAATGCGGCGCTCGTCGAGCAGGCGGCGGCGGCCGCCGCGTCGCTCGAAGAGCAGGCCGACGGGCTGCGCCGCACGGTCGGCGTGTTTCGCGTCGTCGTCTGACGTTTTAGTGTCGGCCCGCGTCGGCCCGCGTCGGCCGATCCGCGGGCCCATGCGGCCCGCATGGGCGGCCGATCCACGCGCGTCGCTCAGCCGAAGCGATTCGGCCGCGTCCGGCGCGAATGCGGCGTCGACGCCGTCAAGCGGACGGCGCGGACGGCGCGATCCGTTGCGCCGCGCGCTGCGCCGCGACGACGATCAGCTTCATCGTCGCGCGCGTCGCGCCGACGAACAGCTTGCGCGCCGCTCGCGCGTCGAACGCGTCGAAGTCGACTTCGGTCAGGATCACGCACGGCGCCGCCTGCCCCTTGAAGCGATAGATCGAATCGAGCAGCACGTCGCCTTCCCGATATTCCGGATTCCCGAACAGGTCGTACTTGCCGGTGAAGCTTTTCACGCGGTGCGGGCCGAGCTGGTCGAGCGCCGTGAACGCCGAGCCCTCCCGCCCCCTGAACGAGAGCACCGCGATGTCCTGCTTGCGAAAGCCTAGCGCGAGCGCCTGCGTGATCGCGCGCTTCGTCGCGTCGATGCACGCTTGCGCGGCCGATTCCGCGTCCGTCGCGTCGTACGCGGAGATCGCGATCTCCGATCCGCCGAACGGGCTGCCCGACGTGAGTTCGGCGGCGAGCGGCTCGACGCCGCCGACGACGTCGCGCACGTAATCGAGAATATCGCGCGGGCTGCGGTAGTTCGTCGTTTCCTTGAGCGTCACCCAGCCGGGCAGCGGCACGCTGTCGCGCATGTAGAGATTCTGCAGCGGGTCCTCGAGCCACCACCATGCGCCGCCCGGCGCGACGAGCCGCTCGAGCGCGTCCGCCCACGGCGGCTGGAAGTCCTGGCCTTCGTCGACGATCAGCGTATCGAACTGCCAGCGCTCGGCGATCGGCGTCTGCGCGAAGCGCGTCTCGAGTTGCCCGAATGCGTCGCGCGCGCCGAAATCGGGGACGTGGCCGCCGTCGCGCGCGACCCAGTCGCAGAGCTGGTGATAGTTCGCGATCTTCGCGCCCCCGGGTGCGATTCGTGCGACGTGATCCGCGAGCGGCCGGTTGAAGCACACGTACAGCACGCGCTTGCCCGCCGCGATCGCGTCGCGCATCGCCTGCACGGCGAGCTGCGTCTTGCCGGAGCCGGCGGTCGCGATCACGCGCAGCCGGAACGGCGCGAACTCGAGCCGGCGCGCCCAGGCCGCGAGGCCGCCCGACAGCCGCGTGACGAGCGTGTCCGCCTGGCCGACGAGCGCGCTCGTGTCCGGCGTCAGAGACAGCTCGTCGGCGAGGAAATGGTGGATTTTCGCCGCGCTCGGAAAGGGCGGCTCGTCGGCGGGCAGCGCGTCGACGATGCGCGCGGCGAGTTCGTGCTTGCGCGTCGCGTCGACGATTCGCGCGGGCGCGACGCCCGCGATCGCCGGATTCCTCACCGTGTAGTCCGGGCAATACAGCAGTTCCTCGACGCCGTACGCGCCCGCGCCGAGCGCGGCGGTGAGCCGCCGATGCAGGTTTTCGAGCGTGCGTGCGAGCTGGATCGACACGTTGCGTTCGGTCTGCAGATAGACCTTGACGAGCCCTTTCGGCGTCTCGCGCAGGAAGCCCGCCTTCTGCTCGATCATGAGCACGCGCCCGGCCGGGCTCACGATCACGAAGTCCGCTTCGCCGAATACCGAGAAATTCTGGTCGGCGCGCGTCCAGTGCACGCCGTGGTAGACGGTGTATGCGTCGGGCAGCGTCCGCTCCAGCGTCGCGAGCGTTTCGCGCTCGCGTTGCGCCGCGCCCGTGGCGGCGAGATTCTTCCAGTCTTCGGGAATGATGCGGGCCATGTCGGGTCCTGGCAGTGCGTGCGATGGGCAAGGATCGCCGGCTATTGTACGCAGACGCGTGAGCAGCGGGCGCACGGCGGTTCGGTTCGCAGTATGCGCGGCGGGTCGGGCCCGCGACGGGCGGGCGAGCGCGTTCGACATGAATCGGCTTGCATGCGCGACGCGCGCATGTGCCGATGCGCGTTCGTCGGGCGCGCGTTCGCGGCGGCGCGCCCGGGTGCCGGCGATGAAGTCGGCGCGCAGGCGTCACGCACACGCTCGCGGCGGGGCGCGCAGCGGCACACGCGGCGGATCGAATTCGATGCGGCGACGGCCGCATGTCGACGGACGAATAATCGTGTCGATCGAAGCGGGTATGTCATGTGCGCGACATATCGTCGATGTGGGCGTTTCGACGCGCGGGCGCTGCCGGCGCGGCGCGGGGCGCGCGCGCCGATCGACGCGACCAGCCGCAAGCGGGACGGGAATCGAACGACGTGGAACGGCGACGCAAGCCGTGCGGGCGCGAATGCGAAGTGAGGTGCGATGAGTTGGCGACGAACGTCGCGATTTCACGGAAAGGGGCGCAATCTCAAAATTCGTTGCGGCGACGGCCGCCGCGGCATGCCCGACATCCGCGGGCCGGCGCGCATGCCGCGCGCTTTCGTCGTCACGCGCGCGACAGACGCTTCGCGAGATCGGCGCTCAGGATCGCCATGCGGGCGGGCTTCTCGTAGCAGACGACGTCGTAGACGCGGATCACTTCGCTGATTTCGGTCTCGCTCGCGCGGCCCGTCAGCAGATCGCCCGTCAGCACGAAGATCGGCGCGCCCGGATTGTCGGACGCGCGCACGGCCTGGATCGCGTCGGCGGCGCTGCGGCCGTCGAACATCCACTCGGTGACGACGGCGTCGAACGCCTGGCCCTGCAGCGCGTCGACGAACGTGCCGACACTGCCGAAGCGGGCCGTCACGAAGCCTTGCTCGTCGAGATAGCGGCAGACTTCGTCGGCGCTCACGCTGTCGGCGTCGATCACGGCGACGAGCAGCCTGTCGCTTTCCGCGCGGCGCGGATAGATTTCGATCTTGTGAACGTCGTACGCGTTCTGGTAGAGCACGCCCGTGTGGCGCAGCACGCGCCAGCGGCCTTGCTGCTCGTACGCGACGAACTCGGGGCGCGCGCCGGAGTCGAGCAGGCCGCCGATCCATGCAGTGCACGGAATCTCGGCGATGCCCGCATACAGCACCGCGTCGCGCGCGCATGCGCCGACCATGCCGGGGTCGAGCGCCTGCGCGCCGAACAGCTGCGCGGCGGGCTCGCCGTAGGCTTCGGCGACTTTCTTGATTTGCGCGAGCGTCCAGGGACTGCTGCCGCGCAGTTTGCGATGCCCTTGCGAGAAACTCAGGTCGAGAATGCGACAGAGCTCGGTCGTCTGCTGACGCTTGCCGATGCCGTGTCGGGTCATCAGCTCGCGCACGCGCTCGGCGACCGCAAGGGAATCCGTGGTGATTGCTTCGTTGGCCATACTGCGGGAACGGATCGGTTCGAATAATTCAGAACGGAGCGCCGGATGGCGCACGGTACGGCATCGTTCGATGCCGTCGGATGAGGCGAGCCGACCGGCCACGCGTAGAAAGATAACTTTACCGCAAAACAAAGTTCGTCCTGCGCACTAGTGTGCGTTTTTCTGTGAAAGGTGTTTCCTCAAGTTACTGTGACGGGTTTTCGCCGATGGCGCTTTCGTCAGAACTACCGACATGACCACGACCTATCCGCTTTACAACACGCTCGCTCGCGCCGACGAGCCGTTTCCGTCGCAAGCCGACGTCGCGATCGCGGGCGCCGGCATCATGGGCTGCGCGGCCGCCTATTATCTCGGTTTGCGCGGGATAAAGGCGGTCGTGTTCGACAAATCCCGCATTGCGGGACAGCAGTCGACGCGCGCGTGGGGCTTCGTGCGCCAGCAGGGCCGCGAAGCCGCCGAAGTGCCGCTGATGATGGCCGGCATGCGCCTATGGGAAGGCCTCGAGCGCGAACTCGACGCCGATCTCGAATGGCGGCAGGGCGGCTGTCTCTATATCGCCGGCAACGACGACGATTGGGCGTCGTTCCAGCAATGGACGGACATCGCGCGCACGCACGGGCTCGACACGCGCACGCTCGCGCGCGCCGAGATCGACGCGCGCGTAAGCGGCCTCGCCGCGCCCGCGCTCGGCGGCCTCTACACGGCGAGCGACGGCCAGGCGGAGCCGCGCCGCGTCGCCGCCGCGTTCGCCGCGCGGGCGGCCGAAGCCGGCGCGCGCTTCTTCGAAGGCTGCGGCGTGACCGCGATCGATACGTCGGGCGGCTCGGTGACGGGCGTCGTCACCGAGCGCGGCGTCGTGAAGGCGCGGCGCGTGATCTGCGCAGCGGGCGCGACGAGCTTTCACCTGCTGGACGGCGTCGGCATCCGGCTGCCGCAGCAGGCGGTGCGCGGCACCTGCATGCGTACGAACGCGCTGCCCGCCGTGTCCGTGTCGACGATCTGGGGGCACGGCCTCGGCATCCGGCAGCGCGCGAACGGCGCGATCAATCTCGCGGACGACATGCAGGTCGACGTCGACGTGACGCTCGGCCATCTGCGCGGGCTGAGCCTGTTCCTGCCCGAGCTGTGGGCGCAGCGCGAGAAATTCCGCTTCCATCTGAACGGCGCGGCGTGGCGCGATCTGACGACGCGCGTCGCGGGCCGCGCATCGGCGATCGAGCCGCGCGATCCGAATCCGCAGCCGAATCCGGCTCATGCGCCGCGCGCGCTCGCGAAGCTGAAGGCGATCTTTCCGGCGCTGCGCGACGCGCAGATCGTCGAGGCGTGGGCCGGCCTGATCGACGTGCTGCCCGACGGCATTCCGGTGATCGACGCGCCGCGCACGCCGGACGGGCTCGCGGTCGCGACCGGGTTCTGCGGGCACGGCTTCGCGATGGGGCCGATCGTCGGCCGCCTGCTCGCCGAGTGGGTCGACACCGGCGCGACGTCGCTCGATCTGTCCGCGTTTCGCGCGGCGCGCTTCGTCGACGGCACGATGCGGCGGCCGACGAGCATGCTGTAGCGTCGGCGAGAGGAGCGCGCGCGACGGCCATCATGATAACGGCGGCGTCGCCGTCGGCGCGGCGCACGTCAAAGATCGTCAAACCTTGGGCGTTCGCACGCGGCGCACGCCGCGCGACGACGGTTTGCGCCGCGCGCGGCGGCGTTTCGCGGCGTAAAATCGCGACGCCCCGTTCTGGAGAAGATACTTGCCGTCGCCATCCGATCATCGCAAGTCGCTGCGCTTTCGGCTGCGCCGCGCGCGCGCGCCGTGGACGGCGCCGCGTGCGCGCACGCTGTTCACGCGGCCCGCCGCGTCGCCGCTGCGCACGCTGACGTTTCGCCTCGCGCTCGTCGTCGGCCTGTGCACGCTCGCGTTCCTCGTGCTGTATCTCGATCGCGACGGCCTGCGCGACTCGACGAAGAGCGTGCCGATGAGCATCGCGGATCTCGTCTATTTCACGATGGTCACGGTCGCGACGGTCGGCTACGGCGACATCGTGCCCGTCACCGCGCGCGCGCGGCTCATCGACGCGTTCTTCATCGTGCCGATCCGCATCGGCATCTGGTTCATTTTTCTCGGCACGGCTTATCAATTCGTGATTCAACGGGTCATCGAGGAGTTCCGCATGAAGCGCCTGCAAAAAAATCTGCGCGATCACATCGTGATTTGCGGCTACGGGCTGAGCGGCTCGATCGCCGTGCGCGAGCTGCTCGAAAGCGGTGTCGATCCGGCGACGCTGATCGTCATCGATTCGCAGGAGCAGGCGCTCGAGGCGGCCGCCGCGCTCGGCGTGACGGGGCTTTGCGGCGATCCCGCGCACGAGGACCTGCTGCAGCAGGCGCAGGTGCGCAGCGCGAAGGCGGTCATCATCTCGGTCACCGACGATCCGACCGCGATCCTGCTCACGCTGTCCGTGCGCAGCATCGCGCCGGATACGAAGATCGTCGTGCGGATTCAGGAGAACCTGTATCAGCGGCAATTGCGGCAGGCGGGCGCCGACGTGATCGTGTCGTCGACGAAGATCGGTGCGCTGTTGCTCGCCGATGCGGTCGCGAGCCGCTACATCGTGCCGTTCGTCAACGACATGCTGTCGACACGCGGCCGCGCGACGCTCGTCGAGCGGCCGGCCGCCGCGCACGAGATCGGCTGCATGTCGAACGAGGTGACGGGCGCGCTCGTCGTCGGGCTCGACCGCGCGGGCAAGATCCTGTCGTTCTACGAAGATTCGCCGTGCCGGATCGAGGCGGGCGATACGCTCGTCGTGATCCAGTCGACGCGCGCGATGGAGCGCGCGGGTATCGCCCCGACGGACTGAGCCCGGCGCTGCGGCACGCCGCGCCGCGCGCCCGGCGAACCGCCGATCAGCTCGCCGGCGCGGCCGCGAGCGGGCCGGGCGCCGGGCCCGGCCGCACCGCGATCGATTCGCGCACGAGCGCGGCGAGCTTGTCCGCGTCGTGCTCGGGAATCCAGTGCGTCGCGTGCGGCAGCACCTCGAGCCGATATGGCCCGCTCACGAAATCGCGCGCGAGCTCGGCGCCGCGCCGCGACAGCGCCGCATCCCGCGCGCCCCAGATATGCATGACGGGCACGGGCACCTTGCGGGTCAGGTAGCCGGGCGGCGTCAGCGCCATCGCGCGATACCAGTTGAGCGACGTCGTCAGCGCGCCCGTATCGACGATGTCGGCATAGACGGCGTCCACTTCGTCGCGCGTCATCCCGGTGCTCGCCAGCATTTTTCCGAACAGCCCGCGACAGCGCGTGACGAACAGTTCCGGCAGCTTCGGCAACTGGAACAGGCCCATGTAGTACGAGCGGAACAACTGGTCGCTGCTGAGCATCGAGCGCATGAACGCGCCCGAGTGCGGCACCGACACGGTCGTGAGCGTGCGCACGGCGGCCGGATGCCGGCCCGCCAGCGCCCACGCGACGGCCGCGCCCCAGTCGTGCCCGACGACGTGAACCGGGCCGCCGCCGAGCCGCTCGATCAGCGCGACCACGTCGCCGACGAGATGCTGCATCCGGTATGCGCCGACCCGGCGCGGGCGGGCGCCCGGCGAATAGCCGCGCTGGTTCGGCGCGACGGTGCGGTAGCCGTCGGCGTTGAGCGCGGCGGCGACGCGCGCCCAGCATTTCGCCGTCTGCGGCCAGCCGTGCAGCAGCACGATGATCTCGCCGTCGATCGGGCCCGTATCGACGACGTCGAAAGTCAATTCGTCGTGACTGAACGAAGTCACGCGGCGTGCATCATCCAAGGTCGGATCTCCTGAATTTTGACTTCGGTATCTTGTCTTCCACACGCGAGCGGCGCTCGCGACGCGCTCGAAGCGTCGGCCGTCGGCCGTCGGCCGTCAGCCGCCAGCCGGCGTGCTCGCGTGCGGCTGCCGTCATCGTGCGCCCGGCGGTCGGCGCAGGTGTGCGTCGCCGACGCACGAGTTGCAGAAAGTCTAGACGGCGATTGCCGGTTTGCCTATTCGATATTCGTGATGTGATTCATTGACGATCCGGAATTCGCTTGCGGGGGGCGCGTGGCGGCGTGCGCAACGCACGCGAGCGACGACGTCGCCGCAATTGGGGAAAGACCTCGAGCGCGAAGGGCGGGCGACGGGATTGAAGCCGTGTAGCATCTGAGCCGAACCGGATTCCACTACGATCATCCCATTCAGGACAGGAGAGCGGCATGAGCGAAGCAGACCGCGAGCGGGGCAAGGCGCGCCGCACGCAGGTGATGGGCGACGCGTTCGTCGAGCGCGCGATGAGCGATCTGGACGGCTTTTCGCGGCCGTTGCAGGAATGGCTGAACGAGCACGCGTGGGGCAGCACGTGGCAGCGCGGCGGCATCGACCTGAAGACGCGCAGCCTTTGCACGTGCGCGATGCTCGCGGCGCTCGGCCGCGGGCACGAGCTCAAGGGGCATATTCGCGGTGCGTTGAACAATGGCGCGAGCCTCGTCGAGATTCGCGAGGTGCTGCTGCACAGCGCGCTGTACGCGGGCGCGCCGGCGGCCGTCGAGGCGTTTCGCAACGCGCGCGAGGTGATCGACGCGCTCGGGCTCGACGTGCCCGACGATGGCGTGTGATGGCGTCGGGCGGTGTGTTGGCCGCGTGCGAGCCGGGTCCGAGGCCGGGCGGTGCGGCGAGGCGGCGCCGGCCGGGCGCGATCGCTGCGGTCGAGGCCGAACGCGCGCCGATCGACGTTCGTCGTCAATGCTGATGTTTCGGGGTTGGGCGTTCGGCGATTTGTCGATTCGGAGATGCGTGATTCCGGGTTTGGAGTTTGGAGCTCGGAGATTCAGGGGCTAGGGGGGCGAGGCGCCGAGGCGAATCGCCGAATCATTGAACCGACGCCGACGCATCGACGAAGCCGGGAACGCCGACGTCGACGACACGAAACGCGAAGTCGGATAGCAGCACCGAAACGCACATGGGAACTCGAAGTGCGCGAAGCCCCGAAGCCCCGAAGCCCCGAAGCCCCGAAGCCCCGAAGCCCCGAAGCCCCGAAGCCCCGAAGCCCCGAAGCCCCGAAGAAGCAAAGCCTCCGACTCCGAAGCCCCTTCGAGAGGACAAACGATGACGACAGCGGTTTTCGACGCGGCGCAGACGGCGCGCCTCACGCCGTTCGCCGAGCTGGTCGACGCATTGCGCACCGCGGCGCTCGACGCGGCCGACGGCCGGATCGCGAGCCCCGCGCGGCTCGTCGTGCCGCTCAACGAAGGCGGCGCGATGCTGTCGATGCCCGCGTCGGCGAGCGATCTCGCGATCCACAAGCTCGTGACCGTGTGTCCGCGCAATCGCGGCGGCGATTTGCCGACGATCCAGGGGCAGGTGAGCGTCTTCGAGCCGACGACGGGCGAGCCGCTCTTCGCGCTCGACGGCCCGACCGTCACGGGCCGCCGCACGGCCGCGGTCACGCTGCTCGCGATCCGCACGTTCCTGCGCGCCGCGCCGCGCGACGTGCTGCTCATCGGCACCGGCACGCAGGCCGCGCACCACGTCGACGCGCTCGCCGCGCTGTTTCCCGGCTTGCGCGTGCGCGTGAAGGCGCGAACGGCCGCGCAGGCCGCGGCGTTCTGCGCGCGTCTGCGAGCGGTGTTGCCGACGCTCGAGCCGTTCGAGCCGTCCGAGCCGCTCGACGGCGATACGTTGCCCGACACGCTCGACGCAGTCATCACGTCGACGACGAGCGCCACGCCCGTCTACGACGAGGCGGCGCGAGCGGGGAGGCTCGTCGTCGGCGTCGGCGCGTTCACGCCCGACGCGGCCGAGGTCGGCGCGCGGACGATCGCGGGCAGCGCGCTCTACGTCGACGATCCGGCGGGCGCGCGCCACGAAGCGGGCGACCTGATCGTCGCGGGCGTCGACTGGACGCGTGTGCGCTCGCTTGCCGACGCGCTGCGCGCAAAGGAGCAAACGTACGCGACCGCGTCCGCGACCGCATCAGCTTCGAAATCGACACCGACACCGACACCGACACCGACACCGAGCGAGCCGTTGCAAGGCACCCCGGTCTTCTTCAAGAGCGTCGGCTGCGCGGCCTGGGATCTCGCCGCGTGCCGCGTCGCGCTCATTTCACGCACTCGAGCGTGTACTTGAGCGCAGGCGCGATCAGGCGGCGCCACACGTCCCACGTGTGCGCGCCGTCGACGATCCGCAGCGCGGCCGGATTCTGCGCGCGCCGCAGGCTCGTGTAGAGCACGCTCGACTCGGCCTGGATCGACAGATCGTCGTCGCCGGCGGCGATGAACATCCGCAGCCGCAGTGGCTGCGCGAAGTAGCTGCGCCACAGCGCCGGGTAGTTGAGCTCGTGCCAGACCTTCGGGTCGAACTGCTTGTCGCCGAACACGCCGACGTAACGCGCGGCCGAGCCCGTGGGCGGCTCGTTCGCGTAGACGGCCGGGCTCAGCAGCATCGCGCCGCAGAAGCGCTCCGGCTCGAGGAACGCGAAACGCAGCGCGCCGAAGCCGCCCATCGACACGCCGCCGATCGCGCGTCCCGCGCGCTGGTTCGACACCGCGTAATGCGCTTCGACGTCGGGCATCAGATCGTCGAGAAACGCGCTCTGCATCTTTTCCTTGCGGTCGACGTACCAGTCGGTGCCGCCTTGCGGCATCACGATCACGACGGGCGGAATGTCCCGGCGCTCGATCAGCGCGTCGGCGGTGAGTTGCAGGCGGCCCTGCGTGATCCAGTCGTTCGCGTTGCCGGCGTTGCCGTGCAGCAGATACAGCACCGGATAGCGCGCGCCTTCCGGGTTGTAGCCCGCGGGCAGGTAGACGGTGTAGGACCAGTCACGGTGCAGCGCTTGCGAGCGGAACGTGCGGGTGACGATGCTGCTGGCGGGCGCCGCGTGCGCGGCGAGATGGAGCGCGGCGGCGAGCAGCGCGGCGAGAGGCAAGACGAATCGGCGCATGACGGCGTAATGGGAATGGGCGCCGATATGCTAGCAGCAGCGAATGACGGCCGTATGCGGATTTTCAGCGCCGCGGGCGGCGCAGCGGCAGCCGGGGCGGCCGCTGCGGGAGCCGCCATTGCCTGACGAACTCGGACGCCCGCGCGACGAGCGGCGCGTACAGCTTCGCGACGACGTACAGCAGGCCGACTGCGGCGGCGTCGGCGACGAGGCCGAGCGGCACGTTCAGATAACCGTCCGTCGCCGCGTACAGCAGCGAATCGACGAGCAGCGAGATGCCCGTGCCCGCGACGAAGCAGAGCAGGCCTTGGCGGCCGATCGTGCCGATCCACGGCATCGCCTGCGCGATCCGATGCATCCAGCCGAGGTGGACGAGCTTCGCGGCGAGCCACGCGATCGCGATGAAATTCGCGAGCCGCAGCACGCCGAGATTCTGCTTGATCGACGGATCGGCCGGGAACGGTTCGATGCGCAGCCGGTAGTACGCGCCGGCCGCGACCACCACGATCGCGGCCGCGGTCGCGAACCAGCCTACGGGCCGCCGCGCGAGCACCGGGTAGATCGGCTGGCAGCGCGCGACGATGCCGAGCAGGAACAGGAACTGCCATGCGAACGGATTGAAGTCCCAGGGCACGCCGTCGACGGTCGGCAGATAGCCGGCGATCTTGCGCGCCGCGAGCCACAGCGCGGCGCTGGCGGCGACGAGCAGCCACCACCAGCGGCTGCGCGCGACGGGCAGCGCGAGCGGCACGAGCAGCGCGAAGAACGCGTACATCGGCAACACCGACGCGAGATACGGCTGGCGCCGTAGCAGCAGGATGTCGCGCAGCGCGGCGAGCGGCGCGTGCATCAGCCCGTCGAGATCGTTGGTCGGCATGTTCGGCGCGTCGATCGCGAACGCGTTGAGCATCGCGGTGATGAAAAGCATCAGGCCGGCCGTGAACAGGAACGCGCGATAGATTTCGAACGCGCGCTTGATGAAACGCTGGCGCGCGGCGGACTCGGTGTGGCGCGCGGCGAGCGAGTTGTACGCGATCGCGGTCGCGAAGCCGCCGAGGAACACGAACACTTCGGCCGCGTCGCAGAGCGCGTAGGCGTGCAGCGTGACGCGCGACAGCATGCTGCCGCCGATATGGTCGACGACGATGATGAGCAGCACGAGACCGCGAAAAAAGTCGAGCTCGGCGTAACGTTGGGCTGGCGCGGCGTTCATGCGGCGTCGCGGGCGCGCGGCGACGCGCGGCGGACGCGGTGCGTGGCTCGAACGGCGAAAACGGGGGCGGACAAATGGCGCATGGTGGGGGGCGGCACGCTACATGATCGGATTCAGACAACGATGCTCGCGCATTGTGCCATCGATGGCGAGGGTTACGGGTTTACGCGAAGTTACGGACGAGTCTGACGAATTCCCGACACGGCAGTTGGCAATACGCAACGAAATGTAAAAAAGTGATGCACCAACATGGACGTTGCATTTTTTGCATGACAGTATTTCCCCCAGTGCAGCAATCCCGAGGCGTCGGCCGTACGAGGCGGGATGCGCCCGAGATGCCCCCCGAAATGAAACGCCCCGAAAGGGGGCGCCGAAACGTCACATGCGTCGTGGCGGCTTCGCATGTGCGAGGCCGCCGAACACAAGGTCTGGAGATATCGATAATGAAAAAGCAAGCCATTTCCGCCGCCGCACTGCTCGCGTTCGCCGCGCCGGTCTTCGCTCAAAGCAGTGTCACGCTGTACGGCGTGATCGACGAGGGCTTCAACTACACGAGCAACGTGAACGTCAACGGCATCGGCAAGAGCAACTACCAGCTCGCGAGCGGCTTCGCGCAAGGCAGCCGCTGGGGCCTGCGCGGCTCGGAAGACCTGGGCGGCGGCCTGAAGGCGATCTTCACGCTGGAAAACGGCTTCGACCTGAATAGCGGCAAGCTCGGCCAGGGCAGCCGGATGTTCGGCCGCCAGGCGTTCGTCGGCCTGTCGCACACGCAATTCGGCTCGCTGACGCTCGGCCGTCAGTACGATTCGGTCGTCGACTACCTCGCGCCGCTGACCGCGAACGGCAACTGGGGCGGCACGCTGTTCTCGCACCCGTTCGACAACGACAACACGGACAACTCCTTCCGTGTGAACAACACGATCAAGTATGCGAGCCCGGACTGGAACGGCCTGCAAGTCGGCGGCACGTACAGCTTCAGCAACGCGACCGGCTTCTCGAACAACCGTCAGTACAGCATCGGCGCCGCTTATACGCTGGGCGGCCTGCAACTCGCCGCCGCATATCTGCAGGCGAACAACCCGGGCAAGACGGCGGGCGGCGCGATCGCGGACAACGACGCGAACTTCACGGCCGATCGCCTGCGTATCTTCGGCGGCGGCGTCAACTACACGTTCGGCCCGGCGACGGTCGGCTTCGTGTACACGAAGGCGGACATCAAGAATCCGGTCTCGACGGTGTATCTGCCGTCGTCGACGTTCACGGGCCTCGGCCTGACCGCGACGAAGTTCCAGAACTTCGAAATCAACGGCAAGTACCAGCTGACGCCGGCGCTCTTCATCGGCGCGCAGTACGTGTATACGGACGGCAAGTTCGACGCGGCCGCGGGCACCGCGAAGCCGAAGTACCACACCGTCGGCCTGATGGCGGACTACAACCTGTCGAAGCGCACCGACGTCTATCTGCAGGGCGCATGGCAGAAGGTCGCGGGCGACAAGACGGGCACCATCGCGGACGGCGGCTATGTCGTCGGCACGGACGGCCCGTCGGCGTCGGCGAACCAGTTCGCGGTCCGCGCGGCGATCCGCCACAAGTTCTGATCGCACCGGCCGAGCGGGCGGCGCGCGATCGATCGACGTGCCGCCGCCGGCCGGTTCAAATTGGAGTTTTGCATTCAGCCGGCTCGTTCGGGCCGGCTGAACGGCTTTATCGATCAGGCGGGGACGGCTGCATCGCCTGATGCGTGGGTTTTGCTTTTGCGTGCGCGGCCGGCGCGAAACGGCCCGATGTGTGCCGTCGCGGGGGCGTTTCAATCGATGTTTCGCGACATCGCCGACGCTCGGGGCCGCCGAGCCTCACTTCGTTTTCCTCCATTTCCTCCTGATTGACGGCAGGCGCGTGCGCCATGCGGGACGCGCGTCGGCGGGCTGTCGCCTCGCCGTGTATCCGGCTGTTCGCTGACGCTCGAAGCGGCGTGCGACGACCGTAATACGACCCGCCCGTCGGGGCCTGCCTTGTCCATCTCGAGCGACTGCCGATCCAGTGCAGGCCGATTCGAGAATCGAGTGATTTGGCCGACGCGTCAGGTTTGCGTTTGCTGCGCGACGCAGATCAATCGCAGCGCGTATGCGCCGTTCATGTCCGCCTGCGAATTCGGATCGTGCGTATCGGAATTGAAATGCTCGCGTCGACTCGCTGCGCACAGCGGTCGATCTGTTGGTTCGACTCGAACGAGCGGCCGCCGACCGACGCACCGCGGCCGAACCGCCTATCCGCCTATCCACCTATCCACCTATCCACCTATCCGCCGCCGAGCTCAAGCCGCGCACGACTCGTTCTTGCCCGGATCATGCGCGAGAAATGCGATGAAGTCGCGCGTGTACTTGGGCAATTCGTCGAAGCTGCGCGCGCAGATCGTCAGCCGGCGGTGCGCCCACGGATCGGTGAGCTCGATCAGGCGGATCTGCATCGTCTGCTGCGCGCGCAGCGCCGCGTGGCGCGACACGATGCCGATCCCGACGCCGCGCTCGATCAGCCGGCAGATCGCGTCGAAGCTCTTCAACTGGACGCGGTAGTCGATCCGTTTGCCAAGCGCCTTCGCCTGCTCGGAGAGGTGGACCTGCAGCGCGCTGCCGTCCGTCATGCCGATGAAGTCCGCGTCGACGAGCTCGGCGAACGCGACCCGCTCGCGCGCGGCGAGCGGGTGGTCGACCGCCGCGACGGCGATCAGCCAGTCCTCGCGAAACGGCATCTGCTCGAGCCCGTCGAGCCCGACCGAATCGGCGACGATCCCGAAATCCGCGGTCTTGCCGCGGATCGCATGAACGATCTCCTGGCTCGACCGCTCCTCGACGCTCACCGACAGCTTCGGGTGACGCGGCAGGTATTCGGCGAGCGCGTCGGGCAGATATTCGCTGAGCGCGGCGGTGTTGCTGAGGAGGCGGATGTGGCCGCGCAGCCCGGCGCCGAACTGTTGCAGTTCGCCGCGCATATGGTCGATCTGTTGCAGGACGACGCGCGCATGGTGCTCGAGCGCGCGGCCGGCTTCGGTCGCGCGCGTGCCGCGCTTCGCGCGCTGCAAAAGCGGCACGCCGAGCTCTTCCTCCATGCCGCGGATGCGCTCGCTCGCGGATTGCAGCGTCATGTGCGCGCGCTCGGCGCCGCCCGTGATGCTGCCGGCCTCGCAGACGTGCAGGAAAAGTCGCAGATCGGTCAAGTCGAATCGCATGGAGCTTGCTTGCGTTGTCGTTGTAATGGCCGATACGGTAACAGGATTGCGGGGCGCCGCGTTCAGGCGGTGCCTGAGGCCCGCTTCGCCGGTTCCGCATTTTCGTGCGACGAATTGCCGCGCATCATGTCCACTCGTTCGTCGGCCCGGAGGCGCGCATGGGTAGCAACCCGTCTTGGCAGTTGGCGTTCAAGATCGCATTGCACATCTTCTTTCTCTGTTGCGGCATCGCTTTCGCGTTTTCGACGCTGAGCGTGCAGTACCTGTGACGCGCGTGACCGAGGCCGGCGCGGCGCGCGAATTCATCATGCGGCGCGCCGGGCCGCGGTTGTGCGAGCCGTCGAGCGGCGTGCCTGAAAACGCGATCGATCGGCGGAAATGGGCTTGGATCGCCTGTTTTTGCGCGCTGAACATGTATTTTTCGCTCGGCGTCAAAAGAGGGTTCGTGTCGCCGCGCCGGCGAATTATTTCGTTCGCCGTGAGACTCGATCGATTCAATTCCAGCATCGGCAATGCTCGCTGCGATTTTGTCATCATTCTTGCATCCGGTTACACGCGCTTCCGGCGATTTTTGAGATGCTCGAAAAATTCCATGACCGGAGTTGTCTCGAGCATGAGCAAGAGCGAGATCGACCGCAGTGTCGCGTGGCTGTCCGGCGTGGCGGCAGCGCTCGTGGTCGCGGGCTGCGCGACCACGTCGCCCGTCGCGCCCACCGATACGCTCGCCGGCGCGGCCGCGTCGTCGGCGAGCGCCGCGCAGGCGGCGTCCGCGCCGCAGCCCGGCGATGCGGCGCAGCATCAGGACACGGCAGCCGCGCCGGCGCCCGTCGTGACACGCTACGTCGTGAAGCGCGGCGATACGCTATCCGCGATCGCGCAAGCGAATGGGTGCACCGTGCGCGATCTGCAAACCTGGAATCGCCTCGGGCGCCGGACCCGGATCGCCATCGGACAAACGCTGCGGATCGCGCCGCCCGGCGCGGAAAACGCGGCCGCTTCGCAGGCGGCGAGCGGTGCCGATGCCGCGCGTGCGCCCGGCAATGCCGCCGACGCCGCTCGCGCAGCCGATGCGGCGAGCAGCGCGGGCGCGGCGCCCGCCGGCGGCGCGACCTCGGCCGGCGCGCCGCAGCCTGCTTCGGCGCCCGAAAGCGCCGCGGATCGCGCGGCGGACCGTCGCGTGGTCCAGGAAACGAAGCGCCACGCGCAGTCGATCGCGCTCGCGTGGCCGGCGAAGGGCGCGATCGTCGAAACCTTCCAGCCCGGCCGCAATCGCGGCATCCGGATTGCCGGACATGCGGGCGACCCCGTGCGCGCGGCGGCGTCCGGCCGCGTGATGTACGCGGGCACGGGCTTGAACGGCTACGGCACGCTGATCCTCGTCCAGCACAACGCGGATTTCCTGACCGCATATGCGCACAACCGCAAGGTGCTCGTGAAGACGGGCGACGTTGTTCAGCAGGGCGAACAGATCGCCGAAATGGGCACGGGCGACGGCGCGCGCGCGGGGATGCTGTTCGAAGTCCGGCGCGACGGCAAGCCGGTCAATCCGATGCAGTATCTGCCGGGCCGGCAGCAGGGATAGCGGCCGGGCACGCCGGGGGCAAGCGAACGGAAGTGGGGCGGCGAGCGGGCCGCGAGCGCGCGTCGCCGTACGCGTGGGCGAGCACGGGACGGCCACAATTTCACACGGATTCGTGCGACGAGAACTGATACGCTCGTGGGCCGCGAGATCGCGGGCGCGAGTGCCGCGCGGCCCGATCCGCTTCTGTTCAATCTTCTCGCTATCCGCTTATGAACCATTCTCCGTTGCGCCGTTCGCTGCTCGCCGCGGCCGTCTCTGTGCCGCTCGTCGGCGCATGCGCGCCGCTGCGCGGCGATTCGAACGGCGTTACCGCCGCCGAGCGGCAATTGCGCGAACTCGAGTCGACGTTCGACGGTCGCCTCGGCTTCGTCGCGCTCGATACCGCGACGGGTACGCGCATCGCGTATCGCGCCGACGAGCGCTTCCCGTTTTGCAGCACGTTCAAGACGATGCTGTCGGCCGCGATCCTCGCGCGCAGCGCGGGCGACGCCGAGTTGCTGCAGCGCCGGGTCCGTTACACGAAGCGCGACCTCGTCAACTATTCGCCGATCACCGAGAAGCATGTCGGCAAAGGCATGACCATCGCCGAGCTGTGCGCGGCGACGCTCCAGTACAGCGACAACACCGCGGCGAACCTGTTGATCGCGCTGCTCGGCGGTCCGCAGGCCGTCACCGCGTACGCGCGCTCGATCGGCGACACGACGTTCCGCCTCGATCGCCGCGAGACCGAGCTGAACACGGCGATTCCCGGCGACGAGCGCGACACGACGACGCCCGCCGCGATGGCCGCGAGCGTGCGTCGGCTGCTCGTCGGCGACGCGCTCGGCGCCGCGCAGCGCGCGCAGCTCGATGCGTGGATGCTCGGCAACAAGACGGGCGACGCGCGGATTCGCGCGGGCGTGCCGGCCGACTGGCGCGTCGCCGACAAGACCGGCACGGGCGACTACGGAACGGGCAACGACATCGGCGTCGCATATCCGCCGAACCGCGCGCCGATCGTGTTCGTCGTCTACACGACGATGCGCGAGAAGAACGCGCAGGCGCGCAGCGACGTGATCGCTTCGGCGGCGCGCATCGCCGCGCGGGCGTTTGCCTGACGGCGTCGCGGAGCAAGCCGTTTCGGCATGCTCGACGTGAACCGCCCGGCGGCCTGCGCGGCGCATGCGGCTGGGTGGTTGCGCCGGGCGGCGCGGGGCCGATGCGCCGGCGAATGTGCGGGGTGCGGGCGAATTCGGCGCTCGATGCATGGATCGGCGCGGCGTTGATGGCCGCGCGCCGTGGCGCTGCAGCGATGCAGTCCGCCGGACTGCGCGCGTCATGAGGCCGCCCGGTAGAGGCGTGGTAGATGCTGCGCGTGTGCTGCGGGCGGCGCGGGTCGGCATCGGCGCATGTCGAATGCGGGCGCGCCGCGCACCGGCCGCCGGTTCGCCGTCGACATCGAATCGACAATACGAAGCGCGAAGCGCGTTCGCCGCTTCGGGCGGACAGCGCGGCATGCTTGTCGCCCGTCTCGCGCTTCATGACGCTGACGCCGATAATCGTCTGTCATAACGGCGCGATGTCGACGCGATTTCCGCATGATTTCGACGTGAGTTCGGCGCGAACGATATGCGAGTCGGCGACGCGCGAATCGCTCCGATGAGGCTCGCCGCAATGGCCGCCTCGGCGGGCTCGGCGCGCACCGAGCCGTTTCGCCGGACGCGTCGCGCAACGGCATGCGGCGTCCATGCTCGCGCAACAGCCGCATTTCGCTTATCGTGACGGCTCGCCCGCAGGCATCGCTCGTCGAATCGCCCGCGCGTCTCCGAATCGCCGAGTTACTTCAGTCCAGCCGTCGACCGCCATGCGCCGCCTCCCGCCCTTGAATGCCCTGCAGATCTTCGCGACGGTCGCGCGCCATCGCAGCTTCACGCGTACAGCCGAAGCGCTGTGCGTGACGCAAGGGGCGATCAGCCGCCAGATCCAGTCGCTCGAAGCGCATTACGGCTTCCCGCTCTTCATGCGCCACGCGCGCGGGCTCACGTTGACGGCGGAGGGCGAGCAACTGCTGCCCGTCGTCGTCGAGAGCTTCGCGCGGATCGAGGACATTTCGTTGAGGCTCACGCGGCAGCGCACCGATCTCGCGCTGAAGGTGCCGACTTGCGTGATGCGCTGGGTGCTGCCGCGCATCATGCGCTTTCAGCGCGAGCATCCGGATTTGCACGTGCAGATGACGACGACATGGCGGCACGACGTCGATTTCAAGAGCGAGCCGTTCGACGCGGCGATCGTCTATGGGATGTCGCCCGGCCCGGACGTGACGGCCGTGCCGCTCTTCGACGAGCGGCTCACGCCCGTATGCTCGCCGGAGCTGCTGAAGGACAAGCCGCTCGCGGGCGTCGACGATCTCGCGGGCCACACGCTGCTGCATCCGACGCGCGATCATCGAGACTGGCGCCGCTGGCTGGACTATGCGGGCGTGACCGGCGTGGACCCGGACCGCGGGCCGAGCTTCGATTCGCTCGATCTCGCGACGAGCGCCGCGACGCAAGGCTTCGGCGTCGCGCTGGGCGACCTCACGCTGAGCGAAGAGGATCTCGCCGCACGGCGGCTCGCGATGCCGCTCGACATCGTGCAGAAGACGGGCGCGCGCTACTACTTCGTCTATCCGGACAGCGTCGCGCAACAGCAGAAGATCCAGCGTTTCAGCGCATGGCTCGACGCGAATCGCGACTGACGAGACAGGGTGTCGGGTTCGATGGCGGTCGTGTCGTTTGACCGATGGAGAACGTCGTGCGCCGAGTGCTGAACACCGAACACCGCATGCTGCCGCGTGCCGCAATCCGCGCAACGGCGAACACTCGTTTCGCGCGGGCCGCTACAGATACGACACGACGGCGACGATGCGCGACGTTTCGCCGGGCCGCCCCGCGGGCAGCGGAATCGCGCGCGACTGCTCGGTGAACTTCACCGTGCGCAGCGCGGCGCCGCTTTGAGGATCGACGAACGTGACGTCGCCTTTGGCCGGACGTGGGCAGGCGGGCTGCAGTTGCGCTTGCGCGCCGGCGCCGCTCGTGATCGAGAACGAGCACGGCGGCTCGACGATCATGCCGCTGAAGCGGATGATCCCCCCGGTCTGCTGGGCGTGGGCTGCGGAGGAAAGCGCAAACATCGACACGGCCAACAGGCTGGACGCAATGAGCGATGAACGTTGCATAGAGTGCTCCACGCGAATGGGCGCTGCGCAACGTTCCGAACGGCGTGCTGCGGATACGCTGCGAAGCTAATTGCGTAAACGGCAGTGCATGCGAAAACTTGATGCGGACGGATTAGAAGGTTGCGTCGACAACGAACGGCTCGGCATCGCTCGAACGACGCCGACGCTTTTAAGATAGAAGCGTCGCGCCGCGAATGCAAGGCGGCATGCGGGCGGGCCCGGGGGGCGTGGGTGCATCGGTGATGCGAGGGCCGCGATGGCGCGTCGGCGCGCTGCGTCGAACGGACGCATGCGGACGCGTCGTTAGCGGTGCGACGTATTGGGTGCGCGTTCGTGACAGAGACGGTTTCGCGCGATGCCGGTCGATCGGGTCACGGATCACGGACCACGGACCACGGCTGCCGCATCGGGCGTGACGGCGGCACGTTGCGCCGAGCGTCGTGTGCCGCGCCGCACGAGTCGGGAACGCATCAAGCGAGCATCGTCAACGTGCCGAACAACGCGAGATCCTCGTGCCTGGCGGAGTGCGGGCGACGGCGAATCACCTGAAGCAGACAATCGGCGAAGCAATGCGCGGCGTGCCGCCCGCGCACGAGCGCCGCCGAGGGTCGGCGCAACCCGCTCGCCCGTCAACCCGCTCGCCGATAGCCTTGCGTCGCGCGCAGCAACGTTCGCGTGTACTCGGAACCGACGCGCGCCGCGCGCACGTCCTCGATTCCGAGCTGTTCGACGAGCGCGCCGTCGCGCATCACCGCGACGCGGCTGCACAGGAACCCGACGACCGCGAGATTGTGGCTGACGAGCATCATCGTCAGCCCGCGTTCACGATGCAGCCGCTTCAGCAGATTCAGGATCTCCGCCTGCACCGATACGTCGAGCGCCGACGTCGGCTCGTCGAGCAGCAGCACGCGCGGCTCGACGATCAGCGCACGCGCGATCGCGACGCGCTGCCGCTGGCCGCCCGACAATTGATGCGGATAGCGAAAGCGGAACGCGGGGCCGAGCCCGACCTCGGCGAGCGCGCGCGCGATCCGCTCGTCCGCATCCGGCATCCGGTGGATCGCGAGCGGTTCGCGCAGCGTTTCGTCGACGGTGAAGCGCGGATGCAGCGATGCGTAGGGGTCCTGAAACACCATCTGCACGTCGCGGCGGAATGCGCGGTCGAGCTTGCCCTCGATCGGGCGCGCGTCGATCGACAGCGCGCCGCCCGCGAGCGGCACGAGGCCCGTCAGCGCGCGCAGCAGCGTCGATTTGCCGGAGCCGGATTCGCCGACGAGCCCGAACGCCTCGCCCGCGGCGACGGCGAGATTCGCGCCGCGCACCGCGTCCACGTGGCCGGTGCGGGTTGGAAAGCGGATCGACGCGTCGCGGATGTCGATCATCGGTGCGCCGCTCATCGTGCCGCCTCCGCAAGCCACGCGGGATCGCGCTCGAGCACCGGCAACTCGTCGGGCGGATTCACGAGCGGCGGCGTCGCGGCGAGCAGGCCGCGCGTATATGGATGCGACGCGCGGGCGAGATCGCGCGCCGCGCACGTCTCGACGACGCGCCCCGCGTACATCACCGCGACGCGATCGCAGAACGACGTGACGAGCTGCAGGTCGTGGCTGATGAACACGAGGCCCGTGCGATGGCGCGCGATCATGTCGTCGAGCACCGCGAGCACCTGCATCGACACCGCGACGTCGAGCGCGGACGTCGGCTCGTCGGCGACGAGCAGGCGCGGGCCCGTCGACACCATCATCGCGATCATCACGCGCTGGCCCATCCCGCCCGACAGCTCGTGCGGATACGCGTCGGCGACGCGCGCCGGATCGCGAATCTCGACCGACGCGAGCGTGCCGACGATCCGCTCGCGCAGCGCGCGGCCGCGCAGGCCGGGCTCGCGCAGCCGGAACGCCTCGGCCATTTGCTTGCCGACCGTCATCACGGGGTTCAGCGAATATTTAGGATCTTGAAGGATCATGCCCATCGCGCCGCCGCACAGCGTGCGCCGCTCGCGGGCGTTGAGCGCGAGCAGGTCGCGGCCGTCGAAGCGCAGCGCCTTCGCGCGCCATTGCGCGGCGGCGGGCAGCAGGCCGAGCAGCGCGCGGCCCGTCAGCGACTTGCCGGAGCCGGATTCGCCGACGACGCCGAGCCGCTCGCCCGGCGCGAGCGAAAGCGACAGGTCGCGCACGGCTTCGACGAGCGTGCCGTCGTGCGTGCGAAAGCCGATCCGAAGACCTTCGATTTCGCAGAGCGGCGGCGTGTTCGGAGAACCGGGGCGAGCGGACATGTCAGGCTCCATGGCGCGGATCGAAGACGTCGCGCAGACCGTCGCCGAGCAGGTTGAACGCGATGCTGACGATGAGGATCGCCGCGCCCGGCAGTGTCGCGACCCACCAGGCGTCGAGCAGCACGTTGCGGCCCGACGCGACCATGAAGCCCCATTCCGGGCTCGGCGGCTGCGCGCCCAGCCCGAGAAAGCCCAAGCCCGCGACGGTCAGGATGATGCCGGCCATGTCGAGCGTCGCGCGCACGATCACCGACGACAGGCAAAGGGGCGCCACGTAGCGCAGCACGATGCGCAGATCGGATGCGCCTTGCAGGCGCGCCGCGTGGATGAAGTCCGCGTTCGCGATGCGCAGCGTCTCCGCGCGCGCGAGCCGCGCGTACGCGGGCCACGCGGTGATCGAGATCGCGACGACCGCGTTGACGACGCTCGGCCCGAGCGCGGCCGCGAACGCGAGCGCGAGCACGATCTTCGGGAACGCGAGCGCGATGTCGGTGATCCGCATCAGCGCGCTGTCGACGAAGCCGCCGCAGTAGCCGGCGGTCGTGCCGATCGCGAGCCCGATCGGCACGACGATCGCGACGACGAGGATCGCGATGCCGAGCGTGACGCGCGAGCCGGCGACGAGGCGCGAGAGGATGTCGCGGCCGAGCTGATCGGTGCCGAGCCAGTGCGACGGCGAGCCGGGCGGCAGCAGCCGGTCGGCGAGCACCTGGCGTAGCGGATCGTGCGGCGCGACGAGCGGCGCGACGATCGCGATCGCGACGAGCGCGGCGAGGATCGCGAGCCCGAAGAGGTTCAGCGGATTGCCGGCAAAGCGGCGCCAACGGCGGTAGGCGAGGCCGAGCGTCGCCTGCCGGCGCGACGCCGGCGCGTCGGACAGGAGCCACGCGCGCAGCGTCGGCGCGGCGGGATTCGGCGTGGAGCGGTGGGGTGAAGCGTTCATGTGTGCGTGTTCGTGGCGGAAACGGTCGGATGCGCGCGGCGGGTCAGCGGGCGCGCGGGTCGAACACGCGGTAGAGCGCGTCCGTCAGCAGATTGATCGTGATGAACATGATCCCGATCACGAGCGTGCAGCCGAGCACCGCGTTCATGTCGGCGTTCAGCAGCGCGCCCGTCAGAGACGAGCCGATGCCGGGCCACGCGAACACGATCTCGGTGAGCACGGAGCCTTCGAGCAGGTTGCTGTACGTGAGCGCGATCACGGTCAGAAGCGGCACCGCGATGTTGCCGAACGCGTGCCGCCAGATCACGCGGCGCTCGGCGAGCCCCTTCGCGCGCGCGGTGACGATGTATTCCTGGCTCAGTTGATCGAGCATGAACGAGCGCGTCATCCGGCTCAGGTAGGCGACCGAGTAGTAGCCGAGGATCGCCGCGGGCAGCGCGATGTGCGACAGCGCGTTGCCGAACACGTCCCATTCGCCGGCGAGCGCCGAATCGATCAGCAGGCTGCCCGTGCGCGTGTCGACCATGCCGTCGTAGACGGGATCGAGCCGTCCCGGCCCCGCGACCCAGTGCAGCCGCGCGTAGAACAGCAGCAGCCCCATCAGCCCGAGCCAGAACACCGGCACCGAGCTGCCGATCAGCCCGACGAAGCGCGCGACATGATCGATCGGCCGGTTGTGCCTGACGGCCGCCGCGACGCCGAGCGGCACGCCGAGCGCGACGCCGATCAGCGTCGCGAGCGTCGCGAGCTCGAGCGTCGCGGGAAACACGCGCTTGATGTCGTCGAGCACCGGGTTCGAGGTCAGCAGCGACATGCCGAGATTGCCGTGCAGCACCTCGCGCACGTAGATCATGAACTGC
Organism: Burkholderia savannae; assembly: GCF_001524445.2. Lineage (NCBI taxonomy): Bacteria > Pseudomonadati > Pseudomonadota > Betaproteobacteria > Burkholderiales > Burkholderiaceae > Burkholderia > Burkholderia savannae. The sequence continues at coordinate 899,541 of NZ_CP013418.1, read as the reverse complement.
GCGGCAAGCGGCTTGTCGAGCCCGAGCGCGATGCGCTCGGCCGCGTAGGCTTGCGCCGACGCGCGGTCGCCGAGCACGGCGAGCACCGGATCGATCGGCACCTTGCGGCCGATCACGAACGTGAGCGCGAGGAGCCCGGCGAACGTCACGGCGAGCGTGAGCGCCCAGCGCAGGACGCGCAGCGCCCAGCGCACGCCGGGCCGCCGCGCGGGCAGCGTGCGGAGCGCTTCGAGGGAGGAGGCGGGTGTCGACATGTCGTGGTTCCGGTGCGGCGTCACTGCTTCTTCAGATTACGATACGACACGAGGTCGCTGATCGGGCCGACTTCGAGGCCGCTCACGCCGGGCCGCGTCGCGACCTGCGCGACTTTCTCGAACAGGATCACGAACGGCGATTTCGCGAGCACCTCCTTCTGCATCGCCTGATACGACTGCGCGCGCTTCGCTGCGGACGGTTCCGCGAGCGCCGCGTCGGTTTGCGCGGTGAGCCGCGGGATGTTCCAGCCGTTGCGCCACGCGAGCATCTTGTAGCTGGACTGATCGGAATCGTCCGGGTTCCATGCGAAGCCTTGCGCGTTGCTGTGCGGATCGATGTAATCCGCAGACCAATCGCCGATGTAGATATCGTGCTGGCGCGCGCGGTACTTCGCGAGCGTCTGCTTGTTGTCGCCCGGAATCAACTGCACCTTGACGCCCGCCTGCGCGAAGTTCGCCTGAACGGCCTGCGCGATTTCGGTGTACGGATAGTCGTTGCGCACGTCCATCGTCACAGTGAAGCCGTTCGGCACGCCTGCCTTCGCGAGCAGCGCCTTCGCCTTCGCGACGTCGAGCCGGTACGGATTCGCGTTCAGCGTGCCGAGAAAGCCCTCCGGCATGAACGTCTGATGGACTTTGTACGTCGTCTTCACGACGTGGCTCTGGATTGCGCTGTAGTCGACGAGCCATTTCAGCGCTTCCTGCACGTCGGGTTTCGCGAGCGTCGGGTTCTTCGTGTTCAGGCCGAGGTACAGCAGCGTCGCTTGCGGCGACGGCGTCACCTTCGCCTTGCCGCTCTTCGCGACGGCCGCGAGATCGTCCGGGCTCAGGTCGCGTGCCGCGTCGACGTCGCCGCTTTCGAGCAGGAGCCGCTGGCTCGCCGCCTCCGGCACGTGCCGCAGCACGATCCGCTTCATCGCGAGCGGCAGCCGGTAGCCGTCGTAGCGCTGCAGCACGATGCTGTCGCCCGCCGTCCACTTGACGAGCCGGTACGCGCCCGAGCCGGCCTCGCGGGTCTTCAGCCAGCCGTTGCCGAAGTCGCTGCCCTGCTGGTGCGCGAGCAGCAGCTTCTTGTCGACGATCGACGCGAGCCACGAGCCGAGCACGTTCAGCACGAAGGTCGGCGCGTACTTGCGGTCGGTCGTCACGGACACCGTCACGTCGTCGAGCTTCTGCACGTTCGCGAGCGCGTTCGCCTTCGTGAGGCCGATGCCCGCGAGCACCGCGGCCGGCCCCTTGTCGAGCAGCACCGCGCGCCGGATCGACCAGGCGACGTCGTCGGCCGTCACCGGATTGCCCGAGTGGAACTTGAGGCCGGCGCGCAGCTTGAACGTGAACGTGAGGCCGTCCGGGCTCACGGTCCACGACTGGGCGGCGTCGCCGTTGAACTTCGACGGATCGGCGAGATCGACCCGCACGAGCCGGTCGTATGTGTTCGCGACGTATTCCTGCGGCACCAGCTCGTAGATTTCGCCCGGGTCGAGCGAGATGAATTCGTCGAGCAGCGTGGCCATCACGAACATGTCCTTCGGGGGCGCAGCGCGCGCGTCGAGCGCCGGGACGGCGGCGAACGCGCAGGCAGCGGCGAGCGCCACGGCGAGCTTGGGCATCGAGAGTTTCATACGCGCTCCATGGGGCAGGGATTCGAGGTGAGGGCGGCGGCTCCGGCGCGGGGGCGGGCCGCGTCGCGCGCCGCATGCGCTTCGCATGTATCGCATGTATCGCATGTATCGCGGGCGGGCGTCACATCAACCGCCACGGCGCGCTCGCGTCGTCATGGATCAGCGGCAGCGCGCGCGAGCCCGGCAGCTCGTCATGCCACCACTCGCTCGCGATGTGCGTGAAGCCCGCCGCGTGCATCACGCCGAGCAGCAGCAGCCGGTTGCGTTGCACGGGCTCGGGCAGGCCGTCGTGAAAGTGGTTCGACGCGGCGACCATCTCGTCGAAGCCCGTGCCCATGTCGAGCGCGGCGCCGTTCGCGTCGACGAGCGTCAGGTCGAGCGCGGCGCCGCGGCTGTGGTTCGAGCCGCGGCCGCGATCGGCGACGAAGTTCGGATCGGGCAGGAAGTCCCACAGCACCTGCTGCGCGCGCGGCGGCCGGTACGCGTCGAAGATTCGCAGCCGCAGGCCGATCTGCGCGGCGACCGCGACCGCGCGGCGCAGCGCGGCTTCGGCCGGCTCGAGCAGCAGGCAGTGCGAGCGCCGGTAGATCGGCTTGCCGGTGAGGTTGCGGCAGGTCGCGTAGACGAGATCGATGTCGACGCCGTGCGTGTCCGGCGTGATCTCGACGAGGCGATGGGCGGAGGTCTTCACGGGCGGCGTCTCCGGCGGCTTCAAGATTCGAATTGATCGAGCGCGCGCTGCAGTTCGCGGTTGCGCGCGACGCGCGCGTCGATTGCATCGCCGAGCCGGTCGACGACCGCGCTGATCAGCAGGTTGAACAGGCACGTGAGCGGCGCGAGCGAATCCCAGAACTGGCCGACGTCGGTTTTCACCTGAAGCAGATCGCACGGCAGCTCGCGCGCCCACGGGCAGTAGACGTCGGTGACGAGCGCGAAGCGCACGCCGCGCGCGGCGGCGGCCTCGCAATAGCGCCGCGCGATCCGCGAATACGCGCGCGTGTCGGTGACGATGCAGTACCGATCGGCGAATTCGGAGTTCAGCGAATCGACGTACGAGCCCGACATGCCGTCCGAATAGAACACGCGCGGGCGCAGGTATTCGAGATAGCTGTGGAAGGCGTTGCTGATCCCGCGCGTCGACTGGATGCCGAGGATGAACACCGCGTCGGCCCGCGCGACGCGATCGGCGACCTGCGCGAACGCCGGCGTGCGCGCGAGCCGGTACGCATGGCGGATCGCGTCGAGCTCGCGCGCGAGCGCGTCGTCGAGCGGGGCGTGCGCGCCGTCCGGCGCCGCGCGCGCGCTTGCCGGCGCGAACGCGCCCGTCACGCGGCGGTATTCGTCGAGGCGGTCGGTGATCATCCACGAGCGCTCGGCCGTGCCGCGCAGCTCGCGCTTCAGGTCGTCGAGGTTGCGGTAGCCGACGCTGCGCAGGAAGCGTCCGACCGAGATGCCGCTCGTGCCGGCCTGGCGGGCGATCTGGTCCGCGGTTTCGAGGCCGAGCCGCTCGAGGTTCGCGAGCATGTAGCTCGCGATGCGTTTCGCCGTGGGCGTGAGCTCGGCAAAACGTGCTTCGACGGTCTGGACGAAGGCGGGGGGCATGGATGCGCTGTTAATTAGCTGTCGAAATTGATAGACATGACATTTATCTAACAAAAACAAAATAACGCGCGCCACATCAAAAAATCTATCGAATCCGTATATTCATAGTGCTCTATTATCGGCGACCCGAATCCGACGCGATGAATCGCCATGCGAAGTATTGCGCAGATGATTTTGTTCGTGTCTCATTTCTATTGCATTACTGAACATTACATTGAAATTAAAATCATCGCCCGTTTAATCGTTTTTCCGTGAAGGAATAAGCGGAGCGGCGATGCCGGTTCGGCGCGGTGAACAATTGGCCATGGGCGCGCGCCGCGCCGGATTGGGCCGCTGCGGCGACAAGGCCGGTCGTCGCATGGCCCGGCATGCGTGCGAAGAGAGCGAGGCGGCGCAATTGCGCCGCCAATAAATAAAAAGGAGAAAACCGATGATCCATATTGGCAGGAAGAATAAATTGAAAATCGAGGAGAAACCGAATGGCCCGGCGTAAAAATTCGAAAACGATGAAGCGCGCCGGGTCGAAGCTGCTGGTCCCGGTGGTCGTCGCGGCCGCCGCGGCCGTTGCCCGCCCAGGTTGGGCGCAGGCCGAGCCATACGAGGACCCGGGCCGGCGCGGCGATCCGGCGAGCTGGCGCACGCCGGAATTCACGAAGGAATGGGGGCTCGGCGCGATGCACGCAGAGTACGCGTACGCGGCCGGCTACACCGGCGCGAACGTCTCGATCGGCGTGCTGGACTCCGGCTATTACGCGCAGCATCCGGAGCTGCCCGGCAGCCGGTTCGTTCCCGTGACGGCGGCGGGCGTCTCCGGCGTGCTGAACCCGAGCAACAACAGCCACGGCACGCTCGTGAGCGGCGTCGTCGGCGGGGCGCGCGACGGCGTCGGCATGCAAGGCGTCGCGCCGGACGCGACGGTGTACGTCGGCAACACGAACGCGACGGACGGCTTCCGGTTCGGCGTGTCCGATCCGAAGTTCCCCGCGTCGGACGCGAAGTACTTCGCCGACGTCTACGACGCGCTCGCCGCGAAGGGCGTGCGCATCATCAGCAACAGCTGGGGCTCGCAGCCGGTCGACGAGAATTACGGCACGCTCGCGAACGTCACCGACGCATACAAGCTGCACGAGGCGGTGCGCACCGCCACCGGCCAGGGAACGTGGCTCGACGCGGCGGCGAAGGTGTCGCGCGACGGCGTGATCAACAACTTCAGCTCGGGCAACACCGGCTACGGGAACGCGAGCCTGCGCGGCGCGTATGCGTACTTCCATCCGGAGCTCGAAGGGCGCTGGATGACGACGACGGGCTACGACGAGTTGAGCGGCCAGGTCTACAACCAGTGCGGGATAGCGAAATGGTGGTGCGTGATGGCGCCGACGGGCGTGCCGTCGACGACGTACACGGGCGGCGCGGCGGCGCCGACGGGCGCGACCTATGCGAACTTCAACGGCACGTCGGCGGCCGCGCCGCACGCGTCGGCGGCGCTCGCGCTGATCATGGAGCGGTTTCCGTACATGACGGGCGAGCAGGCGCTGTCCGTGCTGTTTACGACCGCGCAGAACATGGAGCCGGACCCGAGCCGGCCGGACTACACGAACAACGGGCTGTTCTCGACCGTGCATCCGGCGAAGCCGGGCGCGTCGAACGTGCCGAACGGGTTCGGCGGCTGGGGGCTGGTCGACTTGAAGAAGGCGATGAACGGGCCGGGCCAGTTGCTCGGCACGTTCAATGCGGCGCTGCCGTCGGGCGTCGCGGACGTGTGGTCGAACGACATCTCCGACGTCGCGCTCGCCGCGCGCAAGCTGGAGGACGACGCCGAACATCGGGCATGGCTCGACACGCTGAAGACGAAGGGGTGGGAGCGCGGGCTGCCCGCCGGCGCGAGCGATGGCGAGAGGATCGACTATGCGCTCGGGGTCGCGCGCGAGGCGGCGTATCAGGCGCGTGAGTATCAGGGCAGCCTCGTGAAGTCGGGCGGCGGCACGCTGACGCTCGCGGGCGCGAACACCTATCGCGGGCACACGACCGTCGACGGCGGCGAATTGAGGATCGACGGATCGATCGCGGCGGGCGCCGTCGTCAATCCGGCGGGCCGGCTCACGGTGAACGGCCGCGCGGCCGACATCGCGGTCAACGGCGGCGTCGCGACGATCGCGGGGACGAGCGCGAACCTGTCGGTGGACCGGCAGGGGCAGGCGGCCGTGACGGGCACGACGGCGGACGTGCGCGTCGCGAGCGGCTTTGCGTCGCTCGGCGGCACGAGCGGCAATGTCGCGGTGGGCGCGCTCGGCGTCGCGGCGATCACGGGCCGCACCGCCGACGTGTCGGTCGACGGCGGCCGGGCGTCGCTCGACGGCGCGAGCGGCGACGTGTCGGTCGGCAACGGCGGGATCGTGAACGGCAACGGCACGGTGCGCACGCTCACGGCCGCGGCCAACGGCACTGTCGCGCCCGGCCATTCGGTCGGTGTGCTGACGGTGTCGGGCGACGCGCGCTTCGCGCCGGGCTCGACCTATGCGGTCGAGGTGGCGCCGGGCGGCGCGAGCGACCGGATCGTCGCGGGCGGCCGCGCGCGGATCGACGGCGGCGCGGTGACGCTCGCGCTCGAGAACGCGCCGCCTGCGCTCACGCCGGAGCAGTCGCGCTCGGTGCTCGGGCGTCGCTTCGAGATCCTGAATGCGGCGGGCGGCGTCGAAGGCCGTTTCGACGCGCCGGGCCGCTATCTGTTCGTCGATCCGGTGCTGGCTTATGGGCCGACGAGCGTAAGCCTCACGATCGATCGCAATGCGACGCCGTTCGCGAGCGTCGCGCGCACCGCCAACGAGCGCAGCGTCGCCGCCGCGCTCGAGACGGTGAATCCGGGCAGCGCCGTCTACAACAGCGTGCTGCTCGCGGCGTCGGCGCAAGCGCCGCAGGCGACGTTCGCGCAACTGACGGGCGAGATCTACCCGGCCGCCTATGCGGCGCTCATCAACGAGAGCCGACAGGTGCGCGACGCGGCGCTCGACCGGCTGTGGACGGTGCGGGGCGCGCCGGCTCGCCCGGGTGCGTGGGCGCGCCTGCTCGGCTCGTGGGGCAGCGCGAGCGGCAGCGGCGACGTCAACGGCTATACGAGCTCGACGGGCGGCTTCCTCGCCGGCGCGGACGCGGCGCTGCGCGACGGCGTGCGCGCGGGCGGCTTCGCCGGCTACGGTCACACCGGCGTGAACCTGAGGAATCAGCCGTCGTCCGCGTCGTTCGACAGCTTCCACGTCGGCGCGTATGCGGGCTGGCAGCCGGGCGCATTCGGCGTGCGCGTCGGCGCGGCGCACGCGTGGCACCGCGGCGGCGTCGACCGCGCCGTGCAATACGGCGCGGCGGCCGAGAGCGAGACGACGACGCTCAACGCCGAGTCGACGCAAGTGTTCGGCGAAGCCGGCTACCGATTCGCGCTCGGCGCCGCCGGGACGCTCGAGCCTTTCTTCGGCCTCGCGTACGTGCATCTGAAGAATCAGGGGACGACCGAAACCGGCGGCGCGGCGGCGCTGCGCGTTCTGGAAGGCAATCACGACGTGACGTTCTCGACGCTCGGCGTGCGCGGCGAGACGCGCGTCGGCCTGACGCCGCGGCTGCAACTGACGCTGCAAGGCAGTGCCGGATGGCAGCACGCGCTGACGGGCGGCCAGCCGGTCGGCTCGCTCGCGTTTGTGACGGGAAGCAGCGCGTTCTCCGTGTCGAGCGTGCCGGTCGCGAAGGATGCGGCGGTGCTGAACCTCGGCGCGGGGCTCGAGCTCGGCAAGAACGGGCTGCTGCGCATCGGTTACGCCGGGTCGCTCGCGAGCCGTCAATCGGAGCATGCGGTGCAAGGCAGCCTGCACTGGAAGTTCTGACGCGCGCGGCGCGGGGGACGGCCGGCCCGCGTTCCGCGCGTCGTGCATCAGGCATCAGGCATCAGGCATCAGGCGGCGCGTGCGCGGCAGCTTCGGCGGCGCGCGCGTCGCATCGAGCCGTCATCGACATTCACGGAGACACGATGGACATTTCAACTCCGCCGCGCGCGCCGCACGCGTGGCAGGACATCACGATCGTCGACGATCTGCTGCCGCCGCGCGAGCACGCGGAGATCTACCGGTTTCTGTCGACGGGCGAGTGGCGTCACGGCTGGCGCTCGCACGGCGGCGCGGATACGCAGCCTTTCTGGAACCGGCATTTCGCGGGTGCGACGGACCCCGCGCAGCCGCATGTCGGGCCGGGTGCCGCCGACGAGCTGGCGCGCGCCGCGCCGCCGCTGCACGCGTGCTGGCGGCGGCTCGCGCAGACGCACCTGAAGCAGCACGCGCTGCGGAGCTGCTACGCGAACGGTCTGCCGTACGGCGCCGACGGTTCGGTGCATGCGGATTCGCTCGCCGCAGGCGCGTGCACGGCGGTCTATTATCCGCACGAGCATTGGAACCCCGATTGGGGCGGCGAGACGGTCCTCTTCAACAAGGACCGCAGCGACATCCTGAGCGCCGTGTATCCGAAGCCGAACCGGCTGCTGATCTTTCCGGGCTTCGTCTATCACGTCGCGCGGGGCGTGTCGCGCGCATGTCCGACGATGCGCATCACGCTGATGTTCAAGACGCAGTGGCTGCCGCCGCGCACGTGACGCGCGCGCGCGGGTTTCGCGGCGCGGCGGCGAACGCATGCGCCGCCGCGAGCGGGCCGCGGTTTCCCGGCAGGACTGACACGCGGGGCGATGCGATGCCGGATGTCGAGACCGGCGACGATCGCGACGTCGTGACGTCGTGACGTCGTGACGGAGCGCGGCAACGCGGGCATACGGGCATACGGCCGCACGGGCATGCGCGCGCGCCGACGTCGCTACTTCTTCAGCGTCTGATACGACACGAGATCGTTGATCGGCCCGATCTCCGGCCCGGTGACGCCCGGCCGCGTCGCGACCTGCACGACCTTCTCGAACATGATCACGAACGGCGAATTCGCGAGCACCGCCTTCTGCAGCGCCTGATATTCCTGCGCGCGCTTCGCGGTCGACGGCTCGGCGAGCGCGGCGTCGGTCTTCGCGGTCAGCTCCGGCACGTCCCAGCCGTTGCGCCATGCGAGCAGCTTGTGCGTTGCGTTGTCCGAATTGTCGGGATTCCAGGCGAAGCCGCGCGCGTTGCTGTTCGGGTCCATGTAATCCGGCGACCATTCGCCGATGAAGATGTCGTGCTGGCGCGCGCGGTACTTGCCGATCGCCTGCTTCGCGTCGCCCGGGATCAGCTTCACCTTGATTCCGCCCTGCGCGAAATTCGCCTGCAGCGCCTGCGCGATCTCGACGTACGGGTAATCGTTCGGCATGTCCATCGACACCGCGAAGCCGTTCGGCAGCCCGGCCTTCGCGAGCAGCGCCTTCGCCTTCGCGACGTTCTGCCTGTACGGATTCGCGTTCAGCGCGCCGAGGAAGCCGTCCGGCAGGAAGGTCTGATGCACCTTGTACGTCGTCCTGACGATGCCGCGCTGGATGCCGTCGTAATCGACGAGCCACTTCATCGCCTCCTGCACCTCGGGCTTCGCGAGATTCGGATTCCTCGTGTTCAGGCTCAGATACAGCAGCGCGGACACGGGCCATGACGCAACCTTGATCTTGCCCGCCTTCGACAGCGCGTCGAGGCTGTCGGGGCTCAGGTTGCGCGCGGCGTCGACGTCGCCGTTCTCGAGCAGCAGGCGCTGCGCGGACGCTTCGGGCACGTGCCGCAGCACGATGCGCTTCATCGGATAAGGCGTGCGATAGCCGTCGAAGCGTTGCAGCACGAGGCTCTCGTTCGGCGTCCACTTGACGAGCCGGTACGGGCCCGAGCCCGCGTCCGCGTTCTTCAGCCACGCATTGCCGAAGTCGCCGTTCTTCTCGTGCGCGAGCAGCAGCTTCTTGTCGACGATCGACGCCGGATCGGCGCTCAGCACGTTCAGCACGAAGCTCGGCGCGTACTTGCGCTCGGTCTGGATCGATACGGTCATGTCGTCGATCTTCTTCACCTTCTGCGCGACGTTGTCCTTCGTGAGGCCGAGGTCCGCGAGCACGCCGGCCGGGCCCTTGTCGAGCAGCACCGTGCGCTGCAGCGACCACGCGACGTCGTCGGCCGTCACCGGATTGCCCGAGTGGAACTTCAGGCCGGCGCGCAGCTTGAACGTGTAGGTGGTGCCGTCGGCGCCGACGCTCCACGACTGCGCGATCTTGCCTTCGAACTTCGACGGATCGCGCAGATCGACGCGCACGAGCCGTTCATATGCATTCGCGACGTATTCGGACGGCACGAGCTCGTAGATCTCGCTCGGATCGAGCGTCGTGAACTCGCCGAGCTGCGTCGCGATCACGAAGATGCCGGGCGGGGTGGCGGCGTGCGCGCAGAACGCGGGGGCCAGCGCGACGAGCGCGGCGCTCGCCGCGAGCTTGGACAGCAAGTGCTTCATCGAGACTCCGTCGGTAAGGGTGTCGAGCCCGATTCTCTCATTGTCGGGCGTGTTTCAGAAACCTCGGCGGCCGGGATGCCGCGGAGCGGCAACCGCCGCCGCGCGGCCGTCCGAATATTACAAACTTAAAGGGAATCAGATTAATTCATCGGTTCAGGTTAACAAGTCATTTAATTTTTTTTATTATTTGTATTTAACTTGCATGGCGGGATGTCGATTTAAATAAAGTCGAATCGATATTCCGTGGCATTCATTTTTTTGTTAAGACGATCGAAGAGGTGAACATGACGAACCTGTCCCGACGCAAGATGCTCGCCAATACGGCCGGCGCGCTCGCCGCAGCCGGCATCGCGGTTTCCGCGAAGGCCGCTTCGTTCGGCAATCCGGACAGCCCGCCCGAGGGCGCGGTGAATGCGCGCAATTCGCAGAGCCTGACCGATCCCGGGCCGAAAAATCCGGCGCTGATGAAGGAATTTCCGTCTATTCAGAATCCGCCGGCCACCGATATCAACGGAATGCCGATTTTCTGGGCGTCATTCAATAATTCGCACAAGCGAATTCAGAACGGCGGCTGGGCGCGCGAAGTCACGCAGGACGATTTCGCGATTTCCGAAACGATCTCCGGCGTCAACATGCGGCTCACGCGCGGCGGCATTCGCGAGATGCACTGGCACCAGCAGGCCGAATGGGCGTTCATGCTCGACGGCCGCTGCCGGATCACCGTGCTCGACGAGGAAGGGCGACCGTCCGTGCAGGACGTGAAGGCGGGCGACCTCTGGTATTTCCCGCCCGGGCTGCCGCACTCGCTGCAGGGGCTCGGCGTAGACGGCGCCGAATTCCTGCTCGCGTTCGACAACGGGCGCGCGTCCGAATTCAACACGCTGCTGGTGACGGACTGGATCGCCCACACGCCGCCCGACGTGCTCGCGCTGAACTTCGGCGTGCCCGCCGGTGCGTTCTCGAACATTCCGCTCGACGACCTGTGGATCTTCCAGGGCGACGATCCGGGGCCGCTTGCCGACGCGCAGCGGGCGTCGGCTTCGTCGCGCGGCGCGCCGAGGCATCCGTTCATCTTCTCGATGGGCGACATGAAGCCGAACGTGCAGACGCGCGGCGGCGAGGTGCGGATCGTCGACAGCGCGAACTTCGACGTGTCGAGGACGATCGCCGCCGCGCTCGTCACGGTGAAGCCGGGCGGCATGCGCGAGTTGCACTGGCATCCGAACGCGGACGAGTGGCAGTACTACATCCGGGGCGAGGCGCGGATGACGGTGTTCGACACGGGCCCGAAGGCGCAGACGGCCGATTTCCGCGCGGGCGACGTCGGCTATGTGAAGAAGAGCCTCGGCCACTACGTGCAGAACACGGGCGCGACCGATCTCGTGTTCCTCGAGATCTTCAAGGCCGACCGCTACGCGGAAGTGTCGTTGTCCGACTGGCTCGCGCACACGCCGCCGAAGCTCGTCGAGGCGCATCTGAACGTCGCGCCCGACGTGATCGCGCGCTTTCCGCGCAACCGGCCGGACGTGGTGCCGGCGTAAGCGCGGCGCCGGCCGCGCCGCGCGGTCGTGGGGCGGGCGGGTCTCGTGGCCCGCCGCGCCGCGCATTCCGAACGCTTCCAAGCGCTTCGGAATGCTTCAGAACGCTTCAGAACTCGAACGGACAAACACCATGCTTTTCTCCACCACGATGAGCAAATCCGCAGGCGAATTCGCGCTGGCCGGCGAGGCGAGCTCGCGCACCGTCCGCGCGGCGCGCGACGCGCTCGAAGGGCGCCGCAAGGGCGTCGCGGCCGCGCTGCCGTTCGTCGGCCCGGCCGTGATCGCGTCGATTGGCTATATGGACCCCGGCAACTTCGCGACGAACATCCAGGCGGGCGCCGCATACGGCTACGAACTGCTGTGGGTCGTGCTGGCCGCGAACGTGATCGCGATGCTGTTCCAGGCGATGTCGGCGAAGCTCGGCATCGTGACGGGCCACAACCTCGCCGAGCTGTGCCGCGAGCAGTTTCCGCAGCCCGTCGTCTGGGGCATGTGGGCGGCGTCGGAAATCGCCGCGATGGCGACCGACCTCGCCGAATTCCTCGGCGGCGCGCTCGCGTTCGGCCTGCTGTTCCATCTGCCGCTCGTCGTCGGCATGGGCGCGACGGCCGTGCTGACCTGCGCGATCCTCACGCTCGAGAAGCGCGGCTTCAGGCCGCTCGAGGCCGCGATCGCGGCGCTGGTCGGCGTGATCGGCGCGAGCTATCTCGGCGAGCTGCTGATCGCGCCGCAGGACTGGCACGCGGCCGCCTACCATCTCGTCACGCCGCAATTGCGGGACGGCGCGGCGCTCACGCTCGCGGTCGGCATCATCGGCGCGACGATCATGCCGCACACGCTCTATCTGCACTCGAGCCTCACGCAGCGGCGCACGACGCCGCGCGACGATCGCGAGCGCCGGCTGCTGCTGCGTTTCTCGAACCGCGAGGTGGCGCTCGCGCTCGGCGCGGCCGGCTTCGTGAACATCGCGATGGTGATGATGGCGTCGTCGGCGTTCCACGAGACGATGCCGGGCATGGCCGATATCGGCGACGCGTATCACACGCTGATTCCGCTGCTCGGGCCGGCGGCGGGCGCGCTCTTTCTCGTCGCGCTCTTCGCGTCCGGCGTGTCGAGCTCGGTCGTCGGCACGCTCGCGGGGCAGGTCGTGATGCAGGGCTTCCTGCGACGCCAGGTGCCGATCTGGGTGCGGCGCGTCGTGACGATCGCGCCCGCGTTCGCGATCGTCGCGCTCGGTTGCGACGTCACGCGCGCGATGGTGATGAGCCAGGTCGTGCTGAGCCTCGTGCTGCCGCTGCCGATGGTCGCGCTGCTGCTGCTGTCGAGCCGGCGCGCGGTGCTCGGCGACTACGCGCTGCGCATGCCGATGCGGGTCGCGGCGAGCGTGGCGGCCGCGACGATCGTCGCGCTGAACGTGTATCTGATCTGGGCGGCGTGCCATTGACGCGGCATCGCGTGTCGATCGGGGCAATCGGCGCGGGCGCGATGTCCGATGTCGGCTCCCGATTGCTTCTCGCAGTAGTCCCAATGATCAAAGCATCGTTATCGATGAATTCTTGTTTATCGACTAATCATGGATAAAACGCGTCGTATGCGCGATCGACTCTGATTCTATGGCATCATCGATCGCCGATGTCCGATCGACGCCGAATCGATGAAATCGGCCGAAAAGCGGCCGAAACTGCGGCCTCGGCGATGCATCGATTTCACTCTATTTATTTATAAGATGGCCCAATGACAAAATTCAAAAAGCGGATTCTGCTATGCGCATTATTCGGCGTGCTGAGTTCCGTGGTCGCACAGGCGGCGCCGATCGGCGGTGAAGCGGACGAATACTCGCCCGCGACCGTATGGACGCCCCCGAAGGGAGGCGATTTCTCGGGCTGGCGAACCTGCAACGGCAATCAGGCCTGCCTGATCGACTATCTGAAGAAATCGGGCGCGAGCCGGCAGGCGATCGCATTTCTCGAGGCCGACAACGACGGCGGATATCTGAGTTCGTTCAAGGAAATGGGGCGTGTCGATTTGGGCGTGGTCACCTATCCGGGGCGGGCGAACACGAACGAAGCGTACGTGCTGCTGAACGGCGTGCCGCCGCTCGTCACGACCGAGTTGATCGACTCGGTCGATATCAGTCGTGCGCGGGGCTACAGCGCACTCAAGAAGAAGTATCGCGCGCTCGAGATGCGGGGCGCCGGCGCGCGCTTCGTCTCGGCGGCCGATACGCGCGGGCACGGGCAGCGTTTCGTGTTCGCCTACGAGCTCGTGGACGGCTGTCACGCGTGCGGCACCCAGCATGTCGCCCATGTCGCGTTCGATTTCGATCGGGCAGGCCGGTTCAAGGGCACGAAGCTGATCAAGCTGACTCGCGACGCTCGTTGAGCAACGCGCGAGCGTCGCCGTGATCGGCAGGCGCCGATTCGATCGGCACCGCGTCCGGGCGGCGCATCGCCGCCGTCACGTCAGCCGGTGGCTCCCCCCGGCGCGCATTTCGTCCGGCAGCGGCAGGCCGGCCAATTCGAGCAGCGAGCGCTCGATCTGCCGCGTCAGCGCATCGAGCGCGAGATGGTTCGGCCCGTCGCCGAACGGATCGGCGATCTCGCCTGCGATCGCGTCGAGCGCGATCAGCGTATACGACACGAAAACCGAGACGAACGGCGTCGCGATGCCGATCGAATCGACGAGCCCGAACGGCAGCATCACGCAGTACGCGTAGACGGTCCGGTGCAGCAGCACGTGATACGGAAACGGGATCGGCGTGGACGCGATTCGCTCGCAGCCCGCGAGTTTCGCGCCGAGCTCGTTGAGTTGCGCGTCGAGCATCCACAGCTGCGTGTCGGTCAGCGCGCCGCGACGATGCCGGTCGGCGAGCCGGCCGCGCAGCGCGTGCAGGATCGCGTTCGGGCGGAACTGCGCGGCGAGCGTCGGCGCGATCCAGTCGGCGGGCAGGCGGCGGCGCAGGTCGTCCGCCGGATCGGTGCCGCGCAACTGATGCTTGAGCGCGTGCACGAAGCCCGCGGCGGCGCGCGCGAACGCGGCGCCGTCGGCCGTCGCGTCGTAGCCGATCGCCTGCGACGTCAGCGCGCGCGCCGCCGTCAGCACGCCGCCCCACAGCTTGCGCGCCTCCCAGTAGCGGTCGTAGCTCGCGTTGTTGCGGAACGCGGCGAAGATCGCGAGCGCGAGGCCGGCGAGCGTGAACGGCGTCGGATTGAGCGGCACCTTCTCGCCGAGAATGCGCCCGTCCGTCAGCAGCGCGACGACGCTCACGGCGCTCATCAGCGCGAGCTGCGGCAGTATCGATGGGAGCACCGAACCGTTCCAGACGAACAGCATCCGGAACCAGTGCTCGCGCGGCCTGACGATCATGCGGAGCCCGCGTTACGCCGCCCGCGGCGCGTCGGCCGTGCACCGGTGCATCAGCACCGGAATCGACTTCGACGTCGGCGTGTTGCAGACGTCCCCGACGCTGTCGAGCGGCACGAGCGGATTCGTCTCCGGGTAGTACGCGCCGAGACAGCCGCGCGGAATGTCGTACGCGACGAGCAGGAAGCCTTCGACGCGCCGCTCGATGCCGTCGTCCCACACCGTCTCGAGATCGACGCGCTCGCCCGCCTCGAAGCCGAGCATCGCGAGATCGTCGGGGTTCGCGAACACCACGCGCCGCTGCCCGAACACGCCGCGATAGCGGTCGTCGAGCGCGTAGATCGTCGTGTTGTACTGATCGTGCGAGCGCGTCGTCATCAGCGTCATCAGCCGCTTGCCGTGGCGCGCGCGGGCGCGCTGGATCGGCGTGTCGGCGGGCAGCGCGTGGGCGATGAAGTTCGCGCGGCCGCTCGGCGTGAGCCATTCGCGCTCGCGCGACGCGATCCGCAGATGGAAGCCGCCTGGCCGCGCGATCCGCGCGTTGTAGCCGTCGAAGCCTTCGATGCTCGCCTCGATCGCGTCGCGGATCTTCGCGTAGTCGTTCATGTAGCCGAGCCAGTCGATCTTGTCGCCGCCGAAGAGCGCGTGCCCGAGCCGCGCGACGATCGCGATCTCCGACAGCAGGTTCGGCGACGCCGGTTGATTCATCCCGTACGACACGTGGACCATGGACATCGAATCCTCGACGCTCACGCCCTGCGCGACGCCGTTCTGCCGATCGATCTCGGTGCGGCCGAGCGTCGGCAGGATCAGCGCTTCGCGGCCGTGCACGAGGTGACTGCGGTTGAGTTTCGTCGTGACGTGGACGGTCAGGCCGCAATTGCGCAGGCCTTGCCAGGTGCGCGGCGTGTCGGGCGTGGCCATCGCGAAATTGCCGCCGAGGCCGATGAACACGTTGACGCGGCCGTCGAGCATCGCCTCGATCGTCTCGACGACGTCGTAGCCGTGGCCGCGCGGCGGCGCGAAATCGAACGTGCGGCCGAGCCGGTCGAGAAACGCGTCGGACGGCTTCTCCTCGATGCCGACCGTGCGGTTGCCCTGCACGTTCGAGTGCCCGCGCACGGGGCAAAGGCCCGCGCCCGGACGGCCGATGTTGCCGCGCATCAGCATCAGGTTCGACAGCATGTGCACGGTCGCGACCGAGTGCTTGTGCTGCGTGATGCCCATGCCCCACGTCGCGATCACGCGCTCGCCGCGCACGTAGATTTGCGCGAGCGCGTCGATCTGCTCGCGCGGCACGCCGCTTTGCGCGACGAGCGCGGCCCAGTTTTCCGCGCGCAGATCGGCCGCGAACGCGTCGAAGCCCGCCGTGTGCGCGGCGATGAACGCGACGTCGAGCACGCGCGCGTCGCCGTGCTCGCGGGCCGCGTCGTCGAGCTCGAGCACGCGCTTGGCGACGCCCTTGAGCAGCGCGAAGTCGCCGCCGACCTGCGGCTGCACGAACGTCGACGCGATCGGCGTGCTCGACAGCGTCAGCATCTCGGCCGGATGCTGCGGGCTCGCGAAGCGCTCGAGCCCGCGCTCCTTCAGCGGGTTGACCGATACGATCGTCGCGCCGCGCTTCGCGCACGCGCGCAGCTCGCCCATCATCCGAGGGTGGTTCGTCGCCGGATTCTGGCCGAAGATCAGCAGCGTGTCGGCCAGCTCGAAATCGTCGAGCGTGACGGTGCCCTTGCCGACGCCGACCGTGGCCGGCAGCCCGCGGCTCGTCGCCTCGTGGCACATGTTCGAGCAGTCGGGGAAGTTGTTCGTGCCGTAGTAGCGCACGAGCAGCTGGTACAGGAACGCGGCCTCGTTGCTCGCGCGTCCCGACGTGTAGAACGCCGCGCGGTTCGGATCGTCGAGCGCGCGCAGGCGTTTCGCGATCAGCTCGAACGCGGCGTCCCATGCGATCGGCACGTAGCGGTCGCTGGCGGCGTCGTATACCATCGGATCGGTGAGGCGGCCGTGCTGCTCGAGTTCGTAATCGGATTGATCGAGGAGCGACGTGACCGTGTGCTCGGCGAAGAACGCGGGCGTCACGCGCTTCGCGGTCGCCTCCGCGGCCACCGCCTTCACGCCGTTCTCGCAGAACTCGAACGTCGACGCATGCTCGCGGTCGGGCCATGCGCAGCCGGGGCAGTCGAAGCCGTCCGGCTGGTTCTGACGCAGCAGCGCGCGGTAGTTGCCGCCCGGCACCTTTTCCTTGAACAGGTTGATCGCGACGTACTTGAGCGCGCCCCAGCCGCCCGCCGGGTGGGCGTACGGCGCGATGCGCGCGTCTGGTTCCTTGATTTTCATGTCTTCGAGAGTCCGAGCGCCGGTTGGGGACGGCGACGGAACGAAGCGTACGCGCACGGCGGCGCGGCCCGGGAGCACACCTCCCCGGAAAGAAAAAGAATACAGTTCGCAATTCTGGTGCGTTGCGTCAATAAACTGTACTCTTTCATATCGACAAATGAATGAACGGGGCGAGCGGTGAAGCGCTACGAACAACTGGCGGACGACATCGACGCGATGATCCGGCGCGGCGTCTACCGGCCGGGCGAGCGGATTGCGTCGGTGCGGCAGGCGAGCCGCCAGCACCGGCTGAGCGTCACGACCGTCGTGCGCGCGTATCTGGTGCTCGAGAGCCGCGGCGCGATCGAAAGCCGGCCGCAGTCCGGCTACTTCGTGCGTGCGCGGCAGGAGGCGCCGGAGCTGGAGCTGCATGCGTCGGCGCCCGTCGCGGTGCCGTCGGCCGTCGACGTGAGCCGGCTCGTGCTGTCGACGTTGCGCTCGATCGCGCGCGACGACGCGGTGCCGCTCGGCTCGCCGTACCCGGACGCGACGCCGTTTCCCGCGCAGCGCATCGCGCGGCACGCGCACGCGATCGCGCGGCGGCGTACGCGCTGGGGCGTGATCGACGATTTGCCGCCCGGCAATCCGGAGCTGATCCGGCAGATCGCGCGCCGCTACCTGGAAGGCGGCGTCGCGGTCGATCCGGACGAGATCGTCGTGACGATCGGCGCGACCGAGGCGATCAATCTGTGCCTGCAGGCGGTCGCGAAGCCGGGCGACACGATCGCGGTCGAATCGCCGACGTTCTACGCGATGCTGCACGCGATCGAGCGGCTCGGGATGCGCGCGATCGAGGTCGCGACGCATCCGGGCGAGGGCATCGACCTCGACGCGCTCGCGCGGATTCTCGCGCGCGAGCGCGTCGCCGCGTGCATGGTGATGCCGAATTTCCAGAATCCGCTCGGCTTCCTGATGCCGGACGAGCGCAAGCGCGCGCTCGTCGAGCTGCTCGCGCGGCACGACGTGCCGGCGATCGAGAACGATGTCTATCACGAGCTGTATTACGGCGCCGCGCGGCCGAGCACGCTGAAGGCGTTCGATTCGCGCGGGCTCGTGCTGCATTGCGCGTCGTTCTCGAAGAGCCTGTCGCCTGCGTACCGGATCGGCTGGGCGATGCCGGGGCGCTACCGCGATCGCGTCGAGAAGCTCAAGTTCCTGAACACGCTCGCGACGCCCGCGATCGACCAGCTCGCGATCGCCGAATATCTGAAGCACGATGGCTACGACCATCATCTGCGGCGGATTCGCAAGCTCTATGCGCAGCAGGCGAGCATGATGGCGGCGATGGTGCGGCGCTTCTTTCCGGACGGCACGCGGCTGTCGCAGCCGCGCGGCGGCTACGTGCTGTGGGTCGAGCTGCCGCACGACGTCGATGCGATGGAGCTGTACCGGCTCGCGCTCGCGCAGAAGATCACGCTCGGGCCGGGGCACATGTTCTCGACGACGCTCGCGTACCGGCATTGCATCCGGTTGAACTACAGCTATCCGTGGTCGCCGCAGATCGAGGCGGCCGTGAAGACGCTCGGCAGGCTGGCCGCGGTGTGTGCGAAGCGATGACGGCCGAGGCGGCGATGACGGATGCGATGGGCGACGAACGCGACGTGCGCGGTGAACGCGGTGAACTCGTTGAATGCGTTGAATGCGTTGAATGCGGTGAATACGGCGAGAGCGGTAAGCGGGGCGAACGTCCGGCAGGCGATGAACGCTCGACGTCGCCGAACGGCGACGACGGCCTCGATCCGGCGATCGTCGCGGTGCTGCTGCAATTGCGCGAAGCGGCCGACGACGCGCGCGGCGCGCCGTGGTCGCTCGCGAAGCTCGGCAAGCGCGCACGCGTGCCGATGAGCGTGCTGCGACGCACGTTGACGCAGCTCGACGCGTCAGGCCTCACCGAGACGACAATGCGCGACGACGGCACGGGGCGCGCGGCGCTGACCGCGCAGGGGCGCGAGTTGTGCGATGCGCTTTTCGGCGGCGGCACGGCGGCGCGCGGCGACGGCTGACGCGGCTGTGGGTGGCTCGCATGAGCGAAGGAGGGCGCGCGGCCGTCACGAAGCGCCGACGCACGCGCGATGCGGTTCGCGCGATGAAACGAGACCGGCGAAGCAGGGCCGGCGATATAAGGCCAGTGATACAAGGCCAGTGATACAAGCCCGGCGATACAAAAGAGAGCGGGGCGGCCGACAGCCCGCCCCGCCGTCACGCTGCCGCGGCTACGCGGCTCACCACCGCACGGTGATCCCCGCCATCAACGAATGATCGTAGATCTGATCGTTGAGCCCGCGCCGATAGCCGACGTCGAGATCGAGCCAGTCGCGCGGCGTGTAGATCGCGCCCGCGATCACGTACGCCGGATTCGCGCTGGCGCCGCGTTCGGAATTGCGCGAGATGCCGATGTCGATGCCGAGCCGCAGCTTGTCCGTCGCGCGATAGATGATCGCGCCGGACGCCTGCCAGATCGACGTGAGGTTGTCCTGCCGATTCGACTGGTACATGAGGCCCGCGTTGGCGAGCAACTGCACGCGCGCGATGTCGTACTGCGCGAGCAGCGTCGCGCCGGCGTTGACGCGGCCGTTGCCGAGTCCGCGCGCGTCGTGGCCGGCCGGCATCGTGAAGCGAGGTTTCACCGCGATGCTGAACGGCCCATGTTCGAGCACGCGCCACTTCGCGCCGATCTCGACGTCGCCGAAGCCGGAGCCCTGCTCGTCGGAGCGCGTCTGCACGTGCGTGTACGGCGCCTGCACGTACAGGTCGACGCGCTCGCCGAAGCCGCGCGTGAGCGTCGTGTTCCATAGCTGCTGGCGGCCGATGTCGGGCTGCTTCGACGTGCGCTCGACGTTCAGTTCGTACTGCCAGTTGCCGTCGCCCTGCGTGTTCGTGTCGTCGGACGTGAACGGGTGGTCGGCGTGCGCGCCGGCGGGCGTGAAGAGGGCGCCCGCGGCCGCGAGCGGAAGTATTCTTTTCATATCGTCACCTTCGATGAAACGAGCGGCCGGCGCGCGCGGCGCGCGGCCGGATGCAGCGTGGAGGCGTCGCGTCAGAACCACTGCTTGTAGCGACGGACGTAGAGCGTCTTCACGATCTGCGCGAGCGCGATGTAACCGGCCATCGTCGCGACGAGCCACAGCCAGTAGTCGCCGGGCAGGCGGATGAAGCCAAGCGCTTGCCCGAACGACGAGAACGGCAGCCAGCAGCCGATCGCGATCGCGGTCGTCGTCGACAGCAGCACGGGCAGCGATGCGGTGCTCTGCAGGAAAGGAATCTTCTGCGTGCGCAGCAGATGGACGACGAGCGTTTGCGACACGAGGCTCTCGACGAACCAGCCGGAGTTCATCACGAGCTGGCCGGCGGCGCCGCCTTGCGCGTGGTAGAGCGCGCCCGCGCCGAACACGGTCCACATCAGCACGTACGTCGTGATGTCGAACACGGAGGACGTCGGTCCGACCCACAGCATGAAGCGGCCGATGTTCTTCGCTTCCCACTTGCGCGGCTTCTTCAGGAACTCGGGGTCCATCTTGTCCCACGGCAGCAGCATCTGCGACGTGTCGTAGATGAGGTTCAGCACGAGCATCTGCACGGCGAGCATCGGCTCCCACGGCAGGAACGCGCTCGCGACGAGCACCGAGAACACGTTGCCGAAGTTCGAGCTCGCGGTCATGTTCAGGTACTTGAGGATGTTGCCGAACGTCTCGCGGCCCTTGATCACGCCTTCCTCGAGCACCATCAGGCTCTTCTCGAGCAGGATGATGTCGGCGGTTTCCTTCGCGATGTCCGCGCCGCTGTCAACCGAGATGCCGACGTCGGCGTCGCGCAGCGCGGGCGCGTCGTTGATCCCGTCGCCGAGGAAGCCGACCGTGTGGCCGTTCGCCTGCAGCGCCTTCACGATGCGCGCCTTCTGCAGCGGCGTGAGCTTCGCGAACACTGTCGTGCGCTCGACCGCCTTTTCGAGCGCCGCGTCGTCGAGCGCCTCGATTTCGGCGCCGACGAGCGGCTTGCCGGGCTCGAGGCCGACTTGCCGGCACACGTTCAGCGTGACGGTCGGGTTGTCGCCCGTCAGCACCTTCACGGCGACGCCGTTCTCGCGCAGCGCGGCGAGCGCAGGCGCCGCCGATTCCTTCGGCGGATCGAGGAAGGTCAGGAAGCCGCGCACGACGAGGTCGCGCTCGTCGGCCGTCCGGTATTGCTCGCGTTCGTCGCCGCGCGCAATCGCGCGGGTCGCGACGATCAGCACGCGGAACCCGTCTTCGTTGTACGCGCTCGCCTGCGCGAGCAGCCGCTTGCGTTCGACGAAATCGAGCGGGCGCACGCCTTGGTCGTCCTGAACATGCGTCGACACCGCGAGCATTTCCTCGACCGCGCCCTTGCAGACGAGCAGGTGCGTGCCGCGCGGATCTTCGACGACGACGGACAGGCGCCGCCGCACGAAATCGAACGGCAGCTCGTCGATCTTGCGATAGCCCTGCGGCTTGATCCAGTCGCCGAGCTGGTTCGCGCGATTGACGATCGCGATGTCGATCAGGTTCTTCTGGCCGCTCTGATGGAAGCTGTTCAGCCAGCCGAGACGCAGCACGTCCTCGTTCTTGCGGCCGGATGCGTCGAGGTGATGCTCGAGGATGATCTTGTCCTGCGTGAGCGTGCCCGTCTTGTCCGTGCAGAGCACGTCCATCGCGCCGAAGTTCTGGACGGAGTTCAGCCGCTTGACGACGACCTTGCGCCGCGCCATCGCGACCGCGCCGCGCGCGAGGTTCGCGCTCACGATCATCGGCAGCATCTCGGGCGTCAAGCCCACCGCGACGGCGAGCGCGAACGTGAGCGCGCTCAGCCAGTCGCCTTTCGTGAAGCCGTTGATCATGAAGACGACAGGCACCATCACGAGCATGAAGCGGATCAGCAGCCAGCTGACGCTGGATACGCCGCGATCGAAGCTCGTCTCGATCCGCTTGTGGCTGACGACGTTCTTCGCGAGCGCGCCGAAATACGTATCGGCGCCCGTCGCGACGACGACCGCGGTCGCGGTGCCGCTCACGACGTTGGTGCCCATGAAGCACACGTTCGCGAGATCGAGCAGCGAGCCGTCGTGTGCGGCGTGCTCGGCGCGGGACGCGCCGCCGCCGGGGCCGCTCGCCGGTTCGGCGGATTTCTGCGCGACGGCGCCGAGGGTGTCGTATTTCTCGACGGGCAGCGATTCGCCCGTCAGCACGGCCTGGCTGATGAAGAGGTCGCGAGACGAGATGAGCCGCACGTCGGCGGGGATCATGTCGCCGGCGGAAAGATGCACGATGTCGCCGACGACGACGTCGCGCATCGGCACGTCGTGCTTGATCGGCCCATTCGCATCGTCGGTGCGGCGCTGCACGGTCGCGGTGGTGCGGACCATCGCCTTCAGTTTTTCGGCCGCGCGCAGCGAGCGGAATTCCTGCACGAAGCGCAGCAGCACGCTGATCGTGATCATCGACAGCAGGATCGTGATCTTGACGTAGTCGCGATCGTCCGGCTCGGCGAAGTAGACGTCGGTGAGGAAGCTGATCGCGGCGAGCACGAGCAGCACGTAGACGAACGGATTGTTGAACGAGCTCAACAGCTGCCGGGTCCAGTGCGGCGGCTTGTCGTGTGCGATTTCGTTCGGGCCGTCGCACAGCAGGCGGTCCTTCGCATCGGCGGTCGTGAGGCCGCGCTCGCTCGTGCGCAGATTGGCGAGCGTGTCGGCGAGCGGTCGAGCGGATTCGTATTCGATGCGCATTGGGCGGCGATCGTCGCCGTCGCCCCGCGCGCCGTAATGGAGGAATCCGCGTTGCTTGTTTTTTGAAGGAGTGCGTCGTGTCATCGGTCGCTCCGTGTGCCGCGCGCGGCGGGCGGGGAGCGCCGGCGTCATCGAGGGCCGAGCGTCTCCCGCCGCCTCGCGTCGCGCGCGTTCGGCTGAGTGAGTGGGAAATCGGGATCGCTCGCCGGCGCAGCCGACGCGACGCGCGCGTCGCGCGGCATGACGCCGGCGAGCGGTAATCGGCTACTGTCGTCTGCTTCCATCTGGACTCCTGTCGATCGTGGGCCGGACGCGAGGCGGCGTCCGGGAGGAGGACTGCGCACGGCGGGCGCATGCGAAATCGGCGCGCACACGCACGCGGCGGCGGCGCGCGAGCGCATGCGCCCGCGTGCACGGCGCAGGCCGTACATCGTGCGAACGAGCGTGCACGACGCGCGCATGGCGGCGCATGCGTCGTTCGTTCGGAAAATTCGTGGCGGGAAGATCGGGCCGAGACGGCCGGAAAGACGCCGCATCCTGCTGGCCGGGATGCGGCAGAAGCGTTGGGGGCTCTGCGCGAATGCCTCAGTCAGCAGTCAAGCCGGTGCAGGACCGACTACAACTCGCATCGGTGTTCACGGAACACTCCAAGTATCAAGACGGGGGCGATGGTAAAGGGTCGGCGTACGAAGCGTCAAGCTTTTTACAGCGCGCTTACGCGACTTGCGCGCATATTCGCGGGCGGTGCGATGTGCGATTCGTGCCGGGCGACGGCGGCCATGCGTGGCCGCAAGCGCGAGCGGCCGCCCGTTCGGGCGGCCGCCGCATGCGCGCGTGAGTGCGGCGCTCGCCTATTTCGTTGCGGACGCAACCACTACGCCCGCATCGGCGATGCCCGCGCCCGGCGCGCGCGCGAGGCAGGATGTCGTCGATGGCGACGGCCGTGCGGTGCCTGCGAGCTTCTGGGCGATCTGGGCGGGCGTCAGGTTCGGATTCGCCGACAGCATCAGCGATGCGATGCCTGCGATCTGCGGCGCGGCGAGGCTCGTGCCGCTGTGCGTGCCGTACGCGTCGGTGGTCGGAACCGTCGTGCCCGCATTGGTCGTCGACAGGATGTTCGAGCCCGGCGCGCTCAGCGTGATGTCCGTGCCGAAGTTGCTGTACCACGCGCGCTGGCCCGTGCTGTCGGTCGCGCCGACCGCGATCACGCCCTGGCAGTTCGCCGGGCGATCGAGCGTCGTCGCTTGGCCGTCGTTGCCGGCCGAGACGACGACGCTCACGCCTTTCGCGATCACGTCGTTGATCGCTTGCTGGAACGTGTCGCCGCACGTGCCGGTGCCGCCGAGGCTCAGGTTGATCACCTTCGCGGGCGTCAGGTTCGTCGGCGCGCCGGCGACGGGCAGGCCCGCCGCCCAGCGCATCGCGTCGGCGATGTCGCTCGTCGCGCCGCCGCACTTGCCGAGCACGCGCACGGGCAGGATCTTGCCGTACCAGTTGACGCCCGCGATGCCGATGCCGTTGTTCGCGGCGGCGCCGATGATGCCGGCGACCTGCGTGCCGTGCCAACTGCTGTTCGACGGCCCGCTCGCGCATTGATAGAACGGGCTCGACGGATCGGTCAGCTCCTGCTGCGTGACCCAGTCGCCCGGATCGGTCGCGTCCGGGCCGCGGCCGTGGCCGTTGTTGCCGGTGTTGATGTCGGTGATGAAGTCATAGCCGGGCAGCAGGTTCGCGATGAGGTCCGGATGCGGGCGATAGCCGGTGTCGAGCACCGCGGTGACGATGCCCGGCGAGCCGGTCGTCACGTTCCATGCGTTCGGCAGATCGATGCCGGCCGTCGGATCGAAGTAGTTCCATTGCTGCGCGTAGTCCGGATCGTTCGCCACCGTGCGGGCGAACACACGCCGGTCGGGTTCCGCGTACGCAACGTCGGGGTCGGCCGCGAACGTTTGCGCGAGTGCGCTGGCCGTATCCGCGTTCATCTTTTGTCCGAGTGCGAGCAGCGTGGCGCCGCCCGACATCGTCCGCTCGACCTGCACGGCGCTCGTCGGCGCGACGTTTTGCGCATAGGCGCGAGCGGCGCCGCTCTTCGTGTTCCATTGCGACATCACGCGCTGGATCACCGCATCCAGTCGCGTCGCGCCGTTCGTCGCGGCCATGATGCGCGCGCCCGATCCCGCCGTCGCCGCCGCGTCCTGCAGCTTGACGATCAGGTGGTCGACGGGCGCGTCCTGCGAAACGGCGCTGGAGGCGAGCTGCGCGCTTGCGGCTGTCGATGCGGCTTGCGTGACGGGGCAAGCGGCTGTCGATGTCGACGAAGTCGCGGATTGCGACGAACCCGATGAGGGGGCAGGTGTCGGCGCCGGAGCCGGCGTCGGCTGTGCGGCTGCCGAAGGGGTGCTGCTTCCGCCCCCGCCGCCTCCGCCGCCGCAACCGGCGAGCGGAACGAGGAAGGACATGGAGAGAATGCCGGCCACTGCGCGGGCCTGGCCAAACCGCGTCTTGTCAGGATTGCTACGTTTGTTGTACATGGTGCCTCTCCACCCGTGGGTTCGAAACCGCATGCGCGGTCAACGCGGTCAAGGCCATGGCGCGGGAGGTCGCTGAGCATCCTCGTCCTCGTTGCATCCCCGTACATCGCCAGGTCTTGTCCTGAATCCGTCGGGCTCGTGCGCGCCCGATCGGAGTTACTGGTGTGAGTAACGGCTGCGTTTAACAATTCTTGATAGTCTTTCGGAAAATATAGTCGCTTGCCGCACAAAATCACGAGCATTTTTGGTGTACGAAGCGGCCTGGTTCGAGATTATTTTTTGAGATAAGCGGGGGAAACGGAGAACGACCGTATAAAACGGCCAATCGGATGCGCGCTCGGCGCATATTCGGCATGCGGGCGCGTCATCGAGCGGAAAGGCGAGGCCGCCGCGCGTCGGGGCTCGAAGTTTTTGATCGCATTACGATCGCATTTCTTCCGGCTTTTCCCCGCGAAAAGCATGTGCGTTCGTTTCAAACGGATTGCCGCCGCATGCGCGTGCCGGCTCGGCCGCGGGCGCATTCGGTGGATGCGCGCGAACTTGCTGGAGCGCGCGGGAATATCGACGGGGCGGGCGTTGCGCGACTCGACGCTCGCGAAGCGCCGATGCCGTTTCTGATTCCGACGAACCGTGGAGGGGCGTCGGCTATTCGCGCGACGTCGCGACGAAGATAGCAGGCGAATTCGAGCGGCCGATGAAACGCACCGGGCTCGTCGTCAACGCAATTTCGTTCTCGTCGCGGAACCGCATTTCGCTCGTGCGGAACCACACGAGCGACCGTTGGAGCCGCAGCAATGACGAATACGCATGAGCGGCAGAAGCGGGCGGCGCGGCCGAGCGAAATGTTTCCTCCCGGCGGGCATTCGCTTTCGCACGCGCAGGGATTCGGGCATCGAGGATTTCAGCGATCTCGCGGCAAGACCTTCGCGACGGCGGCGGGCACGTGCGGCGCGCGTGCGTTGCGCAAGTCGAGCGAAGGCAAACGTATGAGTATGACGATCGTCGGCGTGGGGGGGGCGCGCCGAACCGTCCAGGAGCGGGGCGATCGAGCGCGAGCGTTCGCGATGGCCGGGCGCCGTCGTGCGGCGCGTTCGTGAATGAAAAGCGTTTCTTCGGCGTATGGATGGCCGCACGTGCGCCGCGTATCCACGATAACGATGCGGGCACGATATGTCGGAACGTTTCCGCGTGCAAAACGTTCCTCGATTCGGCAATCACGCGGCGGCGGGCATAGGGGGAGCGGAAAAGCGCCGTGGCAAACACCTCATTCAGACGATTCCGCCAAGCTGGCCGAATTCGTGAACTGAACCATTCGTTGTCGGCGCTGAAATGCGCGCGCTCTTCAGGAGTCCGGGCAATCGTACGAATGACTGGCATCGGCGCGCGCGGAGGCGGTCGGTGCGATGCGCCGGCGCGTCGAACCGACCGCGCGGCCGATCGAGCGTCAACGGAACAGCCGCGCCGCGCCGCGGCGCGGCTTCCGCCATCGATTCCGGCAGCCTCCGAACGCCGTTTGCGCCGCGCCGTTCGTTCAAGTCATCGGCGCGCGCCTCCGTGATCGCGCCACGCCTTATTGCTGCGTACTCCAGATAGTCCGCAGGCCGCAACGCCGCATTGAGAAACAATTTTTTGCGAAAACTGAAAAAGCCGCCGGAACCCGCATTGCAAGGGAGTGCAAAACGATTCGATGAACTATAAAGGGATTGTTCAATTGGCGGCGAACGCGTACATTTCGGAGCCGCGCCGTAGTTTGAGAAATATCAACACTCGTTTTCCCGAACCCGACGCTTGAGAGAAGGAACGATGAATAACGACACCAATCCCCACGCGCGTCGCCCGAGCGACGCGGTCGAGCCCATGGGTGGGGGGCTCACCCGACGCCAATGGCTGCAGCGCTCGCTCGCGCTGAGCGCCTTGGGCCTTGCGGGATCGCTCACGCTGCGCGCGCTCGCCGATGCGCCGAGCGCCGCGCCGCTCGACGCGTTCATGACGCTGTCCGAGGCGCTGACCGGCAAGACCGGCCTGAACCGCGCAGTCGGCGAACGGCTGCTGCACGCGTTGCAGAAGGGCTCGTTCGAACTCGGCGACGGGCTGCCGAAGCTCGCCGGCGCGCTCGCCGCGAATACGCTCACGCCCGATCAGGAAGCCCTCGCGCTGCGCATTCTCGAAGCGTGGTATCTCGGCATCGTCGACAACGTCGTGATCACCTATGAAGAAGCGCTGATGTTCGGCGTCGTGTCGGACACGCTCGTGATCCGCTCGTACTGCCCCAACAAACCCGGCTTCTGGGCCGACAAACCGATCGAGAGGCAAGCCTGATGTCCGATACACAACAAGCCGACGTCGTCGTCGTGGGCTCGGGCGTCGCGGGTGCGATCGTCGCGCATCAGCTTGCGAAGGCGGGCAAGTCGGTGATCCTGCTCGAGGCCGGCCCGCGCATGCCGCGCTGGGAAATCGTCGAGCGCTTTCGCAACCAGCCGGACAAGATGGACTTCATGGCGCCGTATCCGTCGAGCCCGTGGGCGCCGCATCCGGAATACGGCCCGCCGAACGACTACCTGGTGTTGAAGGGCGAGCACAAGTTCAACTCGCAGTACATCCGCGCGGTGGGCGGCACGACGTGGCACTGGGCCGCGTCCGCGTGGCGCTTCATCCCGAACGACTTCAAGATGAAGACCGTCTACGGCGTCGGCCGCGACTGGCCGATCCGGTACGACGATCTCGAGCACTACTACCAGCGCGCCGAGGAAGAGCTGGGCGTCTGGGGCCCCGGCCCCGAGGAAGACCTGTTCTCGCCGCGCAAAGAGGCGTACCCGATGCCGCCGCTGCCGTTGTCCTACAACGAGCTCACGATCAAGACCGCGCTCAACAACCACGACCCGAAATTCCACGTGGTGACCGAGCCGGTCGCGCGCAACAGCCGCCCGTACGACGGCCGTCCGACCTGCTGCGGCAACAACAACTGCATGCCGATCTGTCCGATCGGCGCGATGTACAACGGCATCGTTCACGTCGAGAAGGCCGAGCAGGCGGGCGCGAAGCTCGTCGAGAACGCGGTCGTCCACAAGCTCGAGGTCGGCCCGCAGAAGAAGATCGTCGCCGCGCTCTACAAGGACCCGAAGGGCGTCGAGCACCGCGTCGAGGGCAAGTACTTCGTGCTCGCCGCGAACGGCATCGAGACGCCGAAGCTGATGCTGATGTCGACGAGCCACGATTTCCCGAACGGCGTGGGCAACAGCTCCGACATGGTCGGCCGCAACCTGATGGACCATCCGGGCACCGGCGTGTCTTTCTACGCGAGCGAGAAGCTGTGGCCGGGGCGCGGCCCGCAGGAGATGACGTCGCTGATCGGTTTCCGCGACGGCCCGTTCCGCGCGACCGAGGCGGCGAAGAAGATCCACCTGTCGAACCTGTCGCGCATCGATCAGGAAACGCAGAAGATCTTCAAGGCCGGCAAGCTGCTGAAGCCCGCCGAGCTCGACGCGCAGATCCGCGACCGCTCCGCGCGCTACGTGCAGTTCGACTGCTTCCACGAAATCCTGCCGCAACCGGAGAACCGCATCGTGCCGAGCAAGACGGCGACCGATGCGATCGGCATCCCGCGCCCGGAAATCACCTATGCGATCGACGACTACGTGAAGCGCGGCGCGGTGCACACGCGCGAGGTCTACGCGACCGCGGCGAAAGTGCTGGGCGGCACCGACGTCGTGTTCAACGACGAATTCGCGCCGAACAACCACATCACGGGCGCGACGATCATGGGCGCCGATCCGCGCGATTCGGTCGTCGACAAGGACTGCCGCACGTTCGACCATCCGAACTTGTTCGTGTCGAGCAGCGCGACGATGCCGACGGTCGGCACGGTGAACGTGACGCTGACGATCGCGGCGCTCGCGCTGCGGATCTCGGACCAGTTGAAGAAGGAAATCTGATGCTGAAACGAACGCTTTCCTTCATGCTGGCCGGCTGCCTCGCGTTGCCCGGCCTGTCGAGCGCGGCGGACGCCGGCGCTGCCGCCGCGCCTGCCGCTGCGGCTTCGTCCTCGCCGGCCGCTGCCGCCGCATCTGCGACGTCGGCGACATCCGCGCCTTCCGCCGACGCCGCGCTCGTCGAGCGCGGCCGCTATCTGGCCGTCGCGGGCGACTGCATGGCGTGCCACACCGCGAAGGGCGGCAAGCCGTTCGCGGGCGGCTTGCCGATGCGCGCGCCCGTCCTCGGCACGATCTACACGACCAACATCACGCCCGACAAGGAAACGGGCATCGGCGACTGGACGTTCGCGGATTTCGAGCGCGCGGTGCGTCACGGCGTCGCGAAGAGCGGCGACAACCTGTATCCGGCGATGCCTTACGTGTCGTACGCGAAGGTCAGCGACGACGACGTGAAGGCGCTCTACGCGTACTTCATGCACGGCGTCGAGCCGGTCAGGCAGCCTGCGCGCAAGAACGAGATCCCGTGGTATCTGAGCATGCGCTGGCCGCTCAAGATCTGGAACCTGCTGTTCCTGAAGGACGGCGCGTACCAGCCGAAGCCGGAGCGCGGCGTCGAATGGAACCGCGGCGCGTATCTCGTGCAGGGCCTCGCGCACTGCGGCACGTGCCACACGCCGCGCGGCGTCGCGCTGCAGGAGAAATCGCTCGACGAGACGGGCGGCAGCTTCCTCGCGGGCTCGGTGCTCTCGGGCTGGGACGGCTACAACATCACGTCGGACGCGAACGCGGGGATCGGCGGCTGGACGCAGCAGCAGCTCGTGCAGTACCTGCGCACGGGCAGCGTGCCGGGTCTCGCGCAGGCGGCGGGGCCGATGGCCGAGGCGGTCGAGCACAGCTTCTCGCAGATGACCGACGCGGACATCGGCGCGATCGCGACGTACGCCCGCACGGTGCCCGCCGTCGCCGACGGCAGCGCGAAGGCGCGCGCCGCATGGGGCAAGCCGGCCGAGGACGGAATCCGGCTGCGCGGGGTCGCGCTCGCGTCGACGGGCGTCGATCCCGCGCGTCTGTATCTCGGCAACTGCGCGAGCTGCCACCAGATGCAGGGCAAGGGCACGCCGGACGGCTACTATCCGCCGCTCTTCCACAATTCGACGGTCGGCGCGCCGAACCCGACGAATCTCGTGCAGGTGATCCTGAACGGCGTCGCGCGCAAGGCGGGCAAGGAAGACGTCGGCATGCCGGCGTTCCGCCACGAGTTGTCGGACGCGCAGATCGCCGCGCTCACGAACTATCTGACCGGGCAGTTCGGCAATCCGGCGGCGAAGGTGAGCGAACAGGACGTTGCGAAGCTGCGCGCCGCGCAGTAACGTACGGGTCGGGTTATCCGGCGATCGAGGAGGACGGCATCGCACCGGGCGGCCGTCCGGTGGCAGGTCGCAGTCGACAGGGAGGCGGCGCGCGGCGCGCGCCGTGGGCCGCCTCGGTTCGCAACCGGCTCGTGCGCGACGCGTCGTCGCAGCGCGCGCGACGCCCGCTTCCCGCTCCGCACGACGATGAGACAAACTTTCCTTGCGCGTCAAAAAGACGCTCTGCTGCTGCTTTCCCGCATTCTGATCGTCATCCTGTTCGTGATTTTCGGCTGGGAGAAACTGCTGAATTTCTCGGGCACGGCCCAGTTCATGGCTTCCGAGGGCACGCCGCTGCCCTCGATCGCGGCGGTCGTCGCGATCGTGATGGAGTTCTTCGTCGGCATCGCGATCCTGATCGGCTTCTACACGCGGCCGCTCGCGCTGCTGCTCGGCCTCTACACGATCGGCACCGCGTTCATCGGCCATCACTATTGGTCGATGGCCGCCGCCGAGCAGATGAACATGATGATCCATTTCTACAAGAACATCGCGATCACGGGCGGCTTGTTCGCTCTGTGCGCGGCTGGCCCCGGACGCTATTCGCTCGATCGCGGTTGAGCGGCGTGCCGGACGTGTGTTGAACCTGAGAGAAGACAACAGGCGGAGAACAATGGTTTTTCATTCGAAGAAAATGATGGCCGCGCTCGTCGCGGCCGGGCCCGCGCTCGCTTGCGCGCAGACGAGCGTCACGCTGTACGGCCGCGTCGACGGCGGCGTCGAATACCTGAATCACATCGCGAATCCCTCGGGCGGCAGCTCG
Organism: Burkholderia savannae; assembly: GCF_001524445.2. Lineage (NCBI taxonomy): Bacteria > Pseudomonadati > Pseudomonadota > Betaproteobacteria > Burkholderiales > Burkholderiaceae > Burkholderia > Burkholderia savannae. The sequence continues at coordinate 867,973 of NZ_CP013418.1, read as the reverse complement.
TCGCGCTGGAGCGCCGAGAGCGGCGACTGGGGCACGAGCATGTTCGGCCTGAAGGGCGTCGAGGATCTGGGCGGCGGCACGTCGGCGATCTTCAACCTGGAGACCGCGTTCCAGGTGATGAACGGCACGACGGGCGGCGGCCGGATGTGGTCGCGGCGCGCGTACGTCGGCTTGACGAACGACACGTGGGGCAAGCTGCAGGCGGGCCGCAATCTCTTCATCGACAGCGACGGCGTGTGGGAATTCGATCCGTTCGTCCAGCAGGCGTTCTCGTCGGCGTCGCTCGTGCGCGGGCGCAACTGGCAGCAGACGAGCAACAACGTCGAGTATCACAGCCCGGTGTTCGGCGGCTTCGACGTGCAGGCGCAGTACGCGTTCGGCAACCAGTCGCGCGGCTTCAATTACGGCGCGCAGGGCGACTTCGGCCGCTCGGACGGCGTGATGATCTCGTATCACTCGCCGATGCTCGACGTGCGCGGCATGTACGACGAACTGCGCGACAGCAACGGCCGCATGAGCAATATCTTCTCGAGCTCGCGCGAGTATTTCATCGGCGCGAACGTGAAGGTGCAGAAGTTCAAGATCCAGGGCGCCTATACGCATTATGCGGCACCCGACACGCCGGCGGGCCTTGCGGATCGCGCCGATCACTTCTGGCTCGGCGCGACCTATCAGGCCACGGCGCAGTGGGCGGTGACGGGCGGCGGCTACTACGTGCGCGTTCGCGGCGGCGACGGCAGCGACGCGGCGCACGATCCGTCCGGCCACGCGATCCTGTACGCGCTCGGGACGACTTACAACCTGTCGAAGCGGACCTTCCTGTACGGCACGGTCGCTTACATGCGCAACGGCGGGAATTCGAACTTCTCGCTGCTCGCGACGCCGCGCGACGCGACGCCGAACACGAGCCCGCTCGCGGGTGAATCGCAGACGGGCGCGTACGTCGGGATGATGCATACCTTCTGACCCACGTCGCGCGTTGCGGGACACGAGGCTTCGGCTCATCGGTCGAAGCCCGTTGTTCCGCGCTTTCCGCCAATGATGGCGGCGCGCCCGCCGATTGTCGACGATTCGGCTTCCCGCATCCGTCGGTCGTCCGGAGCCGGCCGAAAGCGGCGGGCCGTTGTCTTGCGCTGCCGCCGAACATCGCCGACCCCTCTCGAGGGGCTTTGCCGCGAATCCCGGTGAACAGGCGATGAACCCATTACATCAGACATGAGACGGCCGCGCGCAGGTGCGTACGAACGAACCGACTCGTCCATCCCGTGACGAATTTCATTCGCGCTCCCGACGATCGCGCGCTGCGGCCCGCGCATCGCGCTTGAGCATGATGCGGCCGGCCGGACATTAGAGAAAAACACTGATTGCCGGCCGAATTCGGTCGAAGCAAAGTTGTACATACAACTTCGGCGGCATGAAATCGCCGCGCCGAAGCGATTCGTAATCCCCCTGAAACCCGACGGACAGCTTGCGCGCGCGCTTCACGGCGACGGCGCGCTGCGCCCGCGCACATCGAGGAAATCGCAGATGCTCTTTCAAGGCTTCGGCCCGCTGCTGTGGGCCGGCACGCTCGAGACGATCAAGCTCGCCGTGTTTTCGCTCGCCGCGTCGCTCGCGCTCGGGCTCGCCGGCGCGGCGGCCAAGCTGTCGCGCAATCGCATGCTGGCGGGCATCGGCACGTTCTATACGACGTTGATCCGCGCGGTGCCCGATCTCGTGCTGATGCTGCTGCTGTTCTACGGCATCCAGATCCTGCTGAACGACGCGACCGACATGCTCGGCGTCGACCAGATCGACATCGATCCGTTCGTCGCCGGCATCGTCACGCTCGGCTTCATCTACGGCGCGTACTTCACCGAGACGTTTCGCGGCGCGTTTCTCGCGGTGCCGCGCGGCCAGCTCGAAGCGGGCTTCGCATACGGAATGAGTTCGTGGCGCGTGTTCGCACGAATCATGTTCCCGCAGATGATGCGCTTCGCGTTGCCCGGCATCGGCAACAACTGGCAGGTGCTCGTGAAGGCCACTGCGCTCGTGTCGATCATCGGCCTGGCCGACGTCGTGAAAGCCGCGCAGGACGCGGGCAAGAGCACGCTGAACTTCTTTTTCTTCACGCTCGCGGCGGGCGCGATCTATCTCGCGATCACGACGCTGTCGAACCTCGTGTTGATGTACCTCGAAAAACGCTATTCGGCGGGTGTGCGGAGGCTGGCGCTGTGATTCAGATCATCGGTCAATATTGGCAGAACTACCTGTTCAGCGACGGCTACCGCATGAGCGGCCTCGCGATCACGCTGTGGCTGCTCGTCGTGTCGATCGGGCTCGGCTTCGGTCTCGCGGTGCCGCTCGCGATCGCGCGCGCGTCGAGCAACCGCGCGCTGTCGGGCGCGGTCTGGCTCTATACGTACGTGTTTCGCGGCACGCCGCTCTACGTGCAACTGCTGCTCTGCTACACGGGCATCTACAGCCTGAGCGTCGTGCACGATCATGCGTGGCTCGACAGCTTCTTCAGAAGCGCGATGAACTGCACGCTGCTCGCGTTCACGCTGAACGAATGCGCGTACGCGACCGAGATCTTCGCGGGCGCGATCAAATCGACGTCGCCTGGCGAGATCGAGGCGGGGCTTGCATACGGGATGTCGCCGTTCAAGCTGTATACGCGGGTGATCCTGCCCTCGGCGCTGCGCCGCGCGCTGCCGAGCTACAGCAACGAAGTGATCCTGATGCTGCATGCGACGACGCTCGCGTTCACGGCGACGGTGCCCGACATCCTCAAGGTCACGCGCGACGTCAATTCGGCCACCTACGCATCGTTTCAGGCGTACGGCATCGCGGCCGCGCTGTACGCGATCGTCGTGTTCGCGCTCATCTGGCTGTTCCGCCGGATGGAGGCGCGCTGGCTCGCGTTCCTGAAGCCCCAAGGGCATTGATGCGCGACGCGGCGCGCAGCGGCATCGAGCAACGAAATTCCACGACGATCAAGGACGACGGCGAATGTACAAGCTCACGGTAGACGACCTGCACAAGAAGTTCGGCGACAACGAGGTGCTGAAGGGAATCTCGCTGCAGGCGAAGGCGGGCGACGTGATCAGCATCATCGGCTCGAGCGGCTCGGGAAAGAGCACGTTCCTGCGCTGCATCAACTTTCTCGAGCAGCCGTGCGCGGGCACGATCACGCTCGGCGACGAATCGATTCGCGTGACGCGCGACAGGCGCGGCGCGCCGAAGATCGGCGATCCGAAGCAATTGCAGCGGATGCGCGTGAAGCTTTCGATGGTGTTCCAGCACTTCAATCTGTGGGCGCACATGACCGTGCTCGAGAACGTGATCGAGGCGCCCGTCAGCGTGCTCGGCCTGCCGCGCGCCGAGGCCGAGGCGCGGGCGCGCGAGTATTTGCGGAAGGTGGGGCTCGCGCCGAGCGTCGAGGCGAAATATCCGTCGCATCTGTCGGGCGGGCAGCAGCAGCGCGTCGCGATCGCGCGCGCGCTCGCGATGGAGCCCGAAGTGATGCTGTTCGACGAGCCGACGTCGGCGCTCGATCCGGAACTCGTCGGCGAAGTGCTGAAGGTGATGCAGGCGCTCGCGGAAGAAGGGCGCACGATGATCGTCGTCACGCACGAGATGGGCTTCGCGCGCAACGTGTCGAATCATGTGATCTTCCTGCACCAGGGGCGGATCGAGGAAGAGGGGCATCCGCAGGACGTGCTCGTCAATCCGAAGAGCGAGCGGCTGGCGCCGTTCCTGTCCGGCCGGCTCAAGTAGGCGGCCGGCAAGCCGTGCGGGCGCGTCGCGATTGCGCGAGCGCCCGCGCGGCGCATCGATTTACTCGCCGCTCGTCCACTCGACGTTCGCGCCGACCGAGCGAAGATTCTCGACGAAGTGCGGATGCGCGCGGCGGATCGGCTGCGCGTTCAGGATCTCCGAGCGCCCGTCGATGCTAGCCGCGACCATCAGCAGCGCGATCGCGACGCGGATGATGTACGGGCTCTCGACGCGCGCCGGGCTGAGCGGCAGCCCGCCGAACGTGATCAGCCGATGCGGATCGGACAGGAACACGTGCGCGCCGAACTTCGACAACTCGCCCGTCCAGCCCATCGCGCCGTCGTAGACCTTGTTCCAGAACATCACGCTGCCTTGCGCCTGCACGCCGAGCGCGATGAAGATCGGCAGCAGGTCGACGGGCAGGTAAGGCCACGGCGCGGCCTCGACCTTCGTCAGGATGTTGCGCGTGAACGGCTGCTTCACCTTCAGCGGACCGTCGCGCAGCGCGTGCGACCAGCCGTTTTCGTGCGTGACCTGCACGCCGAACTTCGCGAAGGTCCGGTCGATCAGCGGGAACTGCTCGGGCGAGCCGTTGCGCACGGCGATGTCGCCGCCCGTGATCGCGCCGAGCGCGAGGAACGTCGCGATCTCGTGGAAGTCTTCGTTGAAGCGGTACTCGCCGCCCGCGAGCGCGCGGCCGCCCTGAACGCTCAGATGCGACGTGCCGATGCCTTCGATCGGCACGCCGAGCATCGCGAGGAACCGGCAGAACTCCTGCACGTGCGGCTCCGACGCTGCGTTGACGAGCGTCGACGTGCCGTTCGCCGACGCCGCGCACAGCACGAAGTTCTCGGTCGTCGTGACGGACGCGTAGTCGAACCAGTGATGATTCGGCGTGAGCGGGCCGTCGGCGCGCACGATCAGCGAATCGGACGTGCGCTCGATCCGTGCGCCGAAGCGCTCGAACACCTCGACGTGCGGGTCGATCTCGCGCACGCCGAGCGTGCAGCCCTTCACGTCGTTCTCGAGCCGCGCGACGCCGAAGCGCGCGAGCAGCGGCGGCACCAGCATGATCGACGAGCGCATTTCCTCCGGCAGCCGGTGGACGGCCGGATCGAACGCCGTTGCGCGGTGATGCAGGTCGAGCACGCCCGTGGCGTAGTCGATCGACACGTCGCTGCCGAGCGTGCGGAAGATGTCGAGGATTTTGCGGACGTCGGTGATGTCCGGCACGCCGACGAGCCGCAGCGGCCGATCGGTGAGGAGCGTCGCGCACAGGATGGGCAAGACGGCGTTCTTGTTGGCGGACGGCGTGATTTCTCCGCGAAGCGGGGCGCCGCCGTGAACGATCAGGTTCGACATGTTCGGATGCAGGTGGGTGTAATGACGCGCAAGGTCGTTATCATGCCACCGTTCGCGGGGATTTCGCAGATTCGTTGCGCGGCGCAGCGCGGCGCGGCGGCGCGACGGGCGCGCGACGTCGGACGCGGGCGGGTTCGGCCGGGCGAAGCAAGAGAAGGCGCTTCACACGAATCGCGCGAAGGGCGATCATCGGATGGCGCGACGCACAGGCGATCGTGCCCCTTTCAAGCGAGGCGACGCATGCCAACCGACGAACCCCCGATTTACGAAGGCGGCTGCACGTGCGGCGCGGTGCGCTACCGGATGACGTCCCGGCCGCTCATCGTGCATTGCTGCCATTGCCGCTGGTGTCAGCGGGAAACCGGCACCGCGTTCGCGCTGAACGCGCTGATCGAATCGGACCGCTTGCTGCTGCTGCGCGGCGAAGTCGACATCGTCGATACGCCGTCGAACAGCGGCAAGGGCCAGAAGATCGCGCGCTGTCCGCATTGCCGCATCGCGGTGTGGAGTCATTACGCGGGCGGCGGCGGCGCGGTGAGCTTCGTTCGCGTCGGCACGCTCGACGATCCCGACCGCCTGCCGCCCGACATTCATATCTTCACGTCGTCGAAAGAGCCGTGGGTGGTCTTGCCGCCCGACGCGCGCGCCGTGCCCGAATACTATGCGTCCGACGAAGTGTGGTCGGCCGAGAGCCTCGAGCGGCGCGCCGTGCTGCGCGCGAGGCGGGATCGCGGCGCGCAGTAGCGGCGGCCACGGCGCTCGCCGCCCGCGTGTTCGGCGCGGCATGCTCGGCGCGCGGCGCGCAATGCTCGCGACATGCGTGGATTGGCGCGCCGATGCGTCGACGTGCCGCTGCGCGATCGACATGCGCGAACACGAGGCGTTGCGTCTACGCAGATTCCCGAAACAGGAGAAGGGTTGCTCATGCAGAAAATCATTCGCTTCGCCGCCGCGCTGAAACTGCTGTCCTCGCTCGTCGCGGCGCCCGCATTCGCACAATACGATCCGGGCGCGACGGCGGATCTCGGGCGGGGCATGATCGTGAACGACGACCTCGGCGGCAATCTCGGGGGCGGCTCGCAGGTGCCCGGGCGCGATGCGCGCGGCGGCGCCGATCGCGCGCGTTCCGCTTCGCCGCATGCGGCGCCCGCGGCGTTGACGTTCGCCGAGACGGCCGCCGTCCACCGGCAGGTGCAGGCCGATATCGTGAACTTCCTCGCGCACGGCGACGCGTCCAGGCGCGACGAGGCGAAGCGCGTGGTCGAGCAGGGCGAATTGCTCGAGGCGTTCGAGCGCGTGGCGTCGCGCCGCGCGTTCGATCGCCGCAATCTGGGCGACGTGTTCGCCGCGTATGTCGTGATGTCGTGGGAGGTCGTCAACGGAGAGGACGCGCGCGGACGGCAAGCGGGCGTCGATGCGCTGCGCGCGAAGTCGAGCGCGACGCTGGTTCGTGACGACCGCATTCGCGCGATGTCGGACGCCGACAAGCAGCGGCTCGCCGAGACGCTTGCCTATTTGGCGATGATCGCCGTCACGGCGCAGAACGACTTGCGCCGCAGCGGCAACGCGCCCGCGCTCGAACAGTTGCGTGACGGCGTGCGGCAGTCGACGCGCAAGATGATCGGCATCGACGTGAAAGGGCTGCGGCTGACGGAAAACGGGCTGACTCGATGAAGGCGTCGCGCATGCGGATCGGTCGGCGCGCGAGGGGGCGGGGCGGTGCGAGGGAGCGGTAAACGCGCAACACGCCGGCGCGACTTCCGCCGCGCCGGCGTGTTCGGCGCATGCCGGCGTCGCCGGCAGGTCAGGCGTTACAGGCAGCTATTGATGTCGCTCGCGGCAGCGCCGCCCGCGGCGCCGCTGCCCGCGCGAAAGCCGACCCAGGTCTTCGCGTTGCCCGAGGGCGCGGGGCGCACGACCGCGGCTGCGCCGTTCGGCGGCTGCTGGCCCGGCACGTAGACGTCAGCGGCGAGACCGTTCGCGAGCACTTCCTGCGTGACGACCTGCTGCTGCGCCTTGTCGGCCCAGGTCTTCGCGATGCAGGTTGCGACGTCCTGCGCAGGCTTCTGGCTCTGTCCCACGTTTTGGACATCGGTGCTCGCGGCGCTGGCCGAAGTTGCCACCGAAGCTGCCATGATCAATGCGATGAACGGTGAGTATTTCACGTTATCTCCCTCTGGTCGTGATTCGTGAATCGGGTTTCAACGGGTACTACGATCCAGTCTGAGTGCGCATCGTCGGCGATGTTCCGACGATTCGGAAACAAGATGTTAAGGAGCTTGCCAATCGCAATCGGGTGCGTTGCGCACGTCGCGAGAGTGCCGCAGCGAGATTGCTGCGGCGCACACACACGCGCGACGACCCGGCGTCGCCGAGGCCGCGCGCGTGCTTGCGGACGAATGGGATGAATGGATTGGTGCTGCGAAGGAGTGAAGCGGGGAATTCTGTGCGACCCGTCGCGCCGGATGCGGCGCGCTTTTGAAACCGTCAGCCTGCGCCGCGCGGCTCTGCGGCCGCTTGGCGCAGGGTGCATGCTAACGGTGGCCCCGTCGCGTTCGTATTCGTTGAGTTCATGATGGCAAAGGATGCGCTCGATGACTGTTAAGCACGTTCAAATCGACGGCAAAAGATTGTCATAGATTGTTTGGCGCGCGCCGCTCGTTTGACGGGGCAAGCGGCCCTCATTGAACAGACGATGCTTTCAACTCACGGGACCGACGCTTTGGACAGCGAAAGTCGATCTCCGAGCAGTCTTCCCGTCTGACAGGCGGAACGTCCGCCGGCGCTCCCGTTTCATCTTGCCGCCGTTTCGCCTTCGGGCGAACGGTGCGCATCGCGATCATGTCGCTTGCGCATCTCGTGTCGGTGCGTGTCGATGCAGGTGTGTTCGCGGGCATCCGCCGTCTCGTGCAGCGCCGCGCCGCGTCACGTGCGATGCGGTACGGCGCGCTTCGTCCGCACCGCGCGTGTCGGTCGATCGAATCGACGTGGCCGAATCAACAGAGCCGCATCGACTAAGCGGTATCAATAAAGCCGCGTGCGATTACGCTCCTCGAGTTCTCGCTCATATTGCTCGGCGTCGAATCCGGCGGGAGCGAGCTTCTTCAGGATCGCGCCCGGCGACGGCAGTTCCGCGCGCGGCACGTGTCGCGACGCATCCCACAGCTGCGAGCGCAGGAATGCCTTCGAGCAATGGAAATAGACGGCCTCGATGTCGACGACGATCGCCGCCTTCGCCGGCTTGCCGTCGACTGCGAACGACGCGAGCAGCTCGGGGGCGATCGACACCTTCGCGCGGCCGTTCACGCGCAGCGTCTCGCCTATGCCCGGCACGACGAACAGCACGCCGATGCGTCCGTTCGCGACGATGTTGCGCAGCGTGTCGACGCGGTTGTTGCCGGGGCGATCGGGGATCGCGAGCGTGTGCGGGTCGAGCACGCGGACGAAGCCGGGGCGATCGCCGCGCGGCGAGCAGTCGAGGCCGTCCGGGCCCGACGACGCAAGCACGATGAACGGCGATTTCGCGACGAACGCGCGGTAGTCGTCGCTCAAATGCGGGATTTCCTTCCAAAGAGAGCGGTCGCTCGGCTTGCCGTAGTGCGCTTCGAGTTGTTCGAGGGTCGTGAGAAGCATCGTTGATCCTGTGTGATCCGGCCGATGGGTTCGTCATTATGCGGGCCGCGCGGGATTCCTGTCTTCGGTGTCGAGGTGCTCGGCCGGCATTCGGTGCGATCGGGCGCGCATCGGCGGGCGCGGGCTCGACGGCGAGCCCGTCGATCGGCCGGCGCGGCTTGCCCGAACGCCGCCGCGCGCCTGGCGCGATCGCCGCGCGGCGACTGCGCCGATCGCGCCGATCGCGCCGATCGCGCCGATTGCGCACCGCCGCGTTCTCGCGCATATCGGGTCAGTTCGAATCGAACGTGTATGCGCCGTCCTTGCCGCGCGATTCGTTCGCGTGCCGGACGCAGCGCGCGACCACGTTAATCGCGCGGCCGAGCGGCATGCCGACGAGGATGCCCCAGACCGCGAACGACGCGATGACGAAGGCGTTCGTCACGGCCCACGGCTTCGCGGCCGCGTAATGCATGTAGGTTTCGGCGGCGAAGGTGAGCATCAGCGTCGCGGCGCTCTTCACTCGAGGCGCCGATGCGCGGCGTCGCCCGGCGGCGAGGCGAAAGCGAATCGATAAACGGAATGCGCCAGATTCGCCGTCCGCGCGCGGCCGATCAGAGCCGCTTGCGTCGCAGGCGCGGAGGATGCGCCGGCATGACCGCCCCGGCCTCGGCGCGCAGCTCGTCGGCCTCGTTCGCGGTTCGAACCTTGCGCTGCGCGCAACGCAGGCATGCGTCCGCCCGGGCTTGCAGCGCCTGAATGACCGGCGGCGTCAAATCGACTCCGCCGAGCCGATTTTTCCAATCGTCGACTTCGCGCGCCCGGGCGCGAAGCCAGATCGACCGTTCATCCGGGGTTTTGCTCGACACCCCGGTTTTGACGATGCGCTTGCGTAGTGTCTCGATCTGATTCTCAAGTTCGTGTTTCATCGCGCGCCAGCCGGATTCGCAGCGGGGAATTATCCGCCGATGCGATCGCCGGCGCCATGTGCCATGCGCGAGCGCGCCGCTCAGCCCGTCTTGCGCGCCGGCGCGAAGCGCCGCCTCACGAACGCGGCCGGATGCGCGCGGCGGAAGCGTTCGCGCTTGTGCTCGTCGTCGAAGTGGCGCAGCGCCGGCTTCACGAGATCGCTGCGCGACACGATGCCGACGAGCCGCATCGTGTCGGGATCGGTGACCACGGGCAGGCGCTCGAGCCGATGCACGGCGAGCCGCGTCGCGACGAGGCGGCACGTTTCGTCGGCGAGCGAGAAAGGCGGGGCGCGGCGCGGCAGCAGGTCGGCCACCGGCAGGTCGGGTACTCGTGCGTCGGCCACCCGCATGTCGGTCACCCGCATGTCGGCTACCCGCATGTCGGCCATCGGCTCTCGCTTCGCTCGCCCGTCACTCGCCCGCATTTCGCCGCCGTTTGCATCGCCCGCGTGCGCGTCGCCGCCGCGATCGAGCGTCGCGCGATCGAGCAGGCCGATCAGCACGCCGTCGCGCACGACCGGATAGGCGCGGTGCGCCTGCGTCGCGCCGAAATACCGCGCGCGCACGACGCCGACACTCAGGTCCGCGTCGATCGTGACGACGTCGCGCGTCATCACTTCGTCGACGTAATGACGCTCGAGTGGATCGACGCCGTATTCGCGATAAATGTGATAGCCGCGCCGCGCGATCTTCTCGGTCATGATCGAGCGCTTCATCACGACGGTCGCGAAGCCGTGCGCGACGAGCGTCGCCGCGAGGAGCGGCAGCAGCGCGTTCGCATCGTGCGTGAGGCCGAGCGCGAAGACGATCGCGGTGAGCGGCGCGCCGAGCGTGGCGCCGAGCGTCGCGGCCATGCACACGAGCGGCCATAGCGCCGGCTCGCCGCCCGGCAGCACGGGCCCGAGCAGCGTGCCGAGCCCCGCGCCCAGCATCAGCAGCGGCGCGAGCACGCCGCCCGAGGTCCCCGAGCCGAGCGCGATCACCCAGATCACGGCCTTGACGACGAGGATCGCGAGCGCGAACTGCAGCGCGATATTGCCGTGAAGCAGATCGCCGATCACGTCGTAGCCGACGCCGAGCGCACGCGGCTCGATCAGCCCGCCGATCCCGACCGCGAGGCCGCCGATCGCGGGCCACCACATCCAGTGGACGGGCAGCTTGCCGAACCAGTCCTCGGTTTTGTAGAGCGCGACGGACAGAGCGCATGCGAGCGCGCCCGACAGCAGCCCGGCCGCCGCGCACGAGCCGAGCGCTGCGGCCGACGGCGGCGCGGTCACGAGCGGAAACAGCGGCCCGACGCCGAAGAACGCGGCCCGCGCGAAGCCCGCGACCGCGCAGGCGAGCGCGACGGGCAGGAAGCTGCGCGGCCGCCATTCGAACAGCAGCAGCTCGACGGCGAGCAGCACGGCGGCCACGGGCGTGCCGAACACGGCGGTCATCCCGGCCGTCGCGCCCGCGACGAGCAGCGTCTTGCGCTCGGCCGCCGTCACCTTCACGAACTGCGCGATCAGCGAGCCGATCGCGCCGCCCGTCATGATGATCGGGCCTTCGGCGCCGAACGGCCCGCCGCTGCCGATCACGATGCCGGACGCGAGCGGCTTGAGCACCGCGACCTTCGGCGACATTCGGCTCTTGCCGAACAGGATCGCCTCGATCGCTTCGGGAATGCCGTGGCCGCGGATCTTCTCCGAGCCGAATCGCGCGATCAGCCCGACGACGACGCCGCCCGCGACCGGCACCGCGGCCGCCCACGGCCCGAGCGTGTTCAGCGCGGGCGAGCGGTCGGCGAACGAGAGCCGCTGGAAGAAGAACAGGTTCGTGAACAGATGGATGAGGCTCAGCAGCGCGAACGCGGCGAACGTGCTGAGCACGCCGATCGCGAGCGCGAGGAGCGCGATGCGCGGCAGTCTTGCGTTCGTCGCGAAATCGCGTTTATGTGGATCGGCGATGCTCATGATGTCGGCGGAGATTGCGTTGATTGTCGGATCAGTAATCGATTTGCGGCACCTGGAACGCGCCGCGCAGCGATTTCAGCTCGGCTCGGTGCAGCTCCGCGAGCCGGGCCAGCACGCGCTCGCCCGCCGGCTCCAGATGCACTTCCACTTGCCGCCGGTCGGTTTCGCTCGTCTTGCGCCGCACGAGGCCGAGCGCCTCGCAGCGCGTGACGAGCGCGACGACGCCGTGATGCTGCGCCTGCAGCCGCTCGGCGAGCTCGCCGACCGTCGCCCAGTCGCGCTCCGGATAGCCCTTGATGTGCAGCAGCAGCAGGTATTGCAGCGGCGTGATGCCCTCGCTTTGCGCGGCCCGCTCGGAGAAGCGCTCGAAGCGCCGCATCTGGTAGCGGAATTCGGAAAGCTGGGCAAAATCCGCCTTGCGCAGCTCGCGTGCCGGTTTCGTCATCGACGCTCCAACGTGATCGGAAAGTGCGAAAATACATCATGTTGTGATGTATTTGGGCGGTGTCCGGCGCGTTCGTGCTCATGGTGTCGAGTCCCGTCTCGGTTTTCTTCGCTTCGGCTCTCTGCGCTTACGCGGCGAGCCGCTCCTGAGATTGCCGGTAGAGCCCGGCGATCAGGTCCGCCTGCGTGACGATGCCGGCGAGCTTCTGCTCGGCGTCGACGACCGGAATGTGGTGGTGGCCGTGATCGGCGAAGAGCGGCACGAGCTCGGCGATCGGCGTGGTCGTGCGCGCCGTGCGCACGCGCGCGCTCATCACCGCGCGCGCGACGAACGCCGGGCCGACGAGCGAGCGCGGCAGCCGCGCGGACAGGTGGCGCAACAGGCCCGGCGTCGCGTGCGGCGCGGCCTTCGACAAGTCCGCGCGCGTGACGATGCCGACGACGCGCGCATCCGCGTCGACCACGGGCAGCGCCTTGATCCGGTGCCGCTCGAGCAGCGTCAGCGCGGCGGGCAGCGGCGTGTCGGGCGCGATGCTGATCGGGTGGCGCGACATGATGTCGGCGCACGACAGTTCGTCGAACGTGCGCGCATACGCGCGCAGCTCGGTTTCGCGCAACAGCGATTCGAGGTCTTCCGGCGCGACGTCGAGCCATTCGCCGCGGCTTTTCAGCGCCGCTTCGAGATCGGCGCGCACGAAGCGCGCGTGCAGCGGGGGCGCGGCGGCGTGCGCGTTCGTCTCGGGCTGCTTGCGCGCGCCGCCGTGCGGATAGCGGTGGCCGGTGAGCGCGTGATAGACGAGCGCCGCGCCGAGCAGCGCCGTCGATTGCAGCGCGATCGGCTCGACGACGAAGCGAAAGCCGAGCGCATGCACGGCCGGGCCGCCGACGACCGCCGTCAGCGCGACCGCGCCCGACGGCGGATGCACGCAGCGCAGCGCGAACATCGCGCCGATCGCGCACGCGATCGCGAGCGACGCGGCGAGCACGGGATCGGCGATCCACCGCGCGCACGCGACGCCGACCATTGCCGCGACGAGGTTGCCGCCGATCAGCGACCACGGCTGCGCGAGCGGGCTCGCCGGCACCGCGAACAGCAGCACGGCGGAGGCGCCCATCGGCGCGACGAGGAGCGGCATGTCGCCCGGGATGCCCGGCAGCGCGCGCATCGTCACGCCGACGCAGCCGATCCCGGCGAGCGCGCCCGCGCACGAACGCAGGCGCTCGCGCCAGCCGAGCGTCACGGGAATCGGGACGAAGCGCAGGAGCCACTGAAAGAGACGATGACGAAACGCGTGGGACGAAGACAAGGTCGGAGTGCCGTAACGTAAATGGAGGGTGCGCCGATCGGTCGCGCGACGAACGCGAAATTATATGTCATTGTGATATAAATTGCCGACCCCGACGATGGCGGGGCCGGCCGTCGGTGTTTCAGGATGCGGAAAATGGGCGCGAGCGAGCGCGCCGGCGCGCATCGGCGTACAATTCGCCCGAACTGATCTCGACGAATCACGACATTTGCCGCCCGCGATGCCCGCACCTAGCCTGTCTCATGGCCCGCGCATCCGGTCGATCAGCCGTCCCCGGCCGCGCTCGGCGGCGCCAGCCGCGTCTCGCCGGCCATCGTTTCCCATTCATTCCCGAAGCCAATCCCCATGGACATGCTCGATAACATGCGCCTGTTCGTGCGCGTCGTCGAAGCCGGAAGTTTCACCGCGGTCGCGAAGGAAATCGACGCGACCACCGCCCAGGTGTCGCGCGCCGTCTCGAACCTCGAAGCGCACGTGCAGACGCGCCTGCTGCACCGGACGACCCGCCATCTCGGGTTGACGGAAAGCGGTCAGCGCTACTTCGAACGAGCGAAATCGATTCTCGCCGAGATCGACTACGCGAACGCCGAGGCGCGCAACGCGCTGCTGCGGCCGAGCGGCAAGCTGCGGATTCACGCGATGACCGGGCTCGGGCAGAGCCACGTGGTGTCGTCCATCGTGCGTTATCAGGAAGACAACCCGGACGTGTCGGTCGAGCTCACGCTCGCACAGCGGATGCCGAACCTCGTCGAGGAGGGCTACGACGTGTCGATCGTGTCGGCGTCGCACTTGCCCGATTCGGGCTACGTCGCGCAGACCTGCGGGACGAGCTGCAGCGTGCTCGTCGCGTCGCGGGAGTATCTCGCGCGGCACGGCACGCCGACGACGCCCGAGGATCTCGCGAAGCACGTGTGCCTGCGGCTCGATACGCCGGCGTCGCCGGGCGGCGAATGGCGGCTCGAGCGCGACGACGGCGACGAGACCGTGTACGCGTTGCCGCCCGCGCCGTTCCAGGCGAACGTGCCGGATGCGCTGTCGGTGGCCGTGCGCGCGGGGCGCGGGATCGGCTCGATCGCGCTGTACACGGCGCTCGACGACATCCGCGCAGGGCGGCTCGTGCGCGTGCTGCCGAACTATCGGCTCGACACGCTGAGCGTGTACGCGGTCTATGCGACGCGCCGCTATCTCGATGCGAAGATCCGCACGTTCCTCGATCACCTGCGCACGACGCTCGCGCCCGCGCTCGAGAACGATTTGAAGGAACTCAATCGGCTGAACGGCGCGGCGGCGGGGAAGAAGCTGCGCGAAGTCGCGTAGCCGTTGCCGCGGCGGTGAGCGTATCGCGCATCATGCGCCGCGCGCCGGATGACGCGCGGCGCGGTCAATCCGATCGAGACGACTAGGCGATCGAGCCGGGCGGCGACGTGCAGGGACGTGCGGCTCGTTTGCCGTCGCGCACGGAAGGCCGGCACGGTGCTTCGAGCCGCTCGTGGCAGCGAGCGGCTCGAAGCACGCTCGAAGCACGCTCGAAGCACGCTCGAAGCACGCTCGAAGCACGCTCGAAGCACGCTCGAAGCACGCTCGAAGCACGCTCGAAGCACGCTCGAAGCACGCTCGAAGCACGCTCGAAGCACGCTCGAAGCACGCTCGAAGCACGCTCGAAGCACGCTCGAAGCACGCTCGAAGCACGCTCGAAGCACGCTCGAAGCACGCTCGAAGCACGCTCGAAGCACGCAGGCGCGATGGCCGCTCTATCCGCCGCCGATTCTTTCCGGCAACACGAACCGCGGCGCGTAAGGGCGCGCGACACGCGATGTAAATCCAAGCTTGCCCGCCGCCATCCGGGATCGGCGCGAAGCTTCCCGCGGAACGCCCGAGCCGGCGACGCGTGTCAGTGCGTGACCGACAGGAACAGATAGGCGGCGAACAGCGACAGGTGCACGACGCCGTGCAGGACGGTCGTGCGCCCCATGCTCAGCGTCAGCGTGCTGACGAGCAGCGTGAGCGACAGCAGCACCGTCTCCATGCCGCCGATGCCGAGCGTGAGCGGGTCGCCCGTCCAGATGAACACGGCGGCGACGGTCGGAATCGTCAGGCCGATGCTCGCGAGCGCGGAGCCGAGCGCGAGGTTCATGCTCGTCTGCAGCCGGTTCGCGCGCGCCGCGCCGACCGCGGCGAGCCCTTCCGGCAGCAGCACCAGCGCGGCGATCACGATGCCGACCGCCGCTTCGGGCGCGCCGAGCCTGAACACGGTGCGCTCGACCGCGGGTGACAGGAGCTTCGCGAGCAGCACGACCGAGACGAGGCTCACGAACAGGAACACGATGCTCATGAGCGCGGTGCGGCCGCTCGGCGGCACCGCATGGATGGATTCGTCGGCACTGCCGTCGATCAGGAAGTAGTCGCGGTGGCGCACCGTCTGCACGAACACGAACATGCCGTACAGCACCAGCGACGACACGCCGGCGAACGCGAGCTGCGACGTCGACAGCCGCGGGCCGGGCGCGGCGCTCAGGTAGTTCGGCATCACGAGCGAGAGCACCGACAGCGACGCGAGCACCGCGAGCGCCTTGGTCGCGCCGCGGCCCTGGAAATCCTGCTCGCCGTGCTTCCAGCCGCCGACGAGCAGGCACAGCCCGACGATCCCGTTGCAGACGATCATCACCGCGGCGAACACCGTGTCGCGCGCGAGGCCCGATTTCTCGGGGCCGCTCGACAACATCACGGACACGATCAGCGCGACCTCGATCACGGTGACGGCGATCGCGAGCACGAGCGTGCCGAACGGCTCGCCGACGCGGTGCGCGACGACTTCGGCGTGGTGAACGGCGGAGAACACGGCGCCCGCGAGCGCGGCGGCGACGAATGCGATCGCGAAGCCTTCGGCCGGCACGACGCGCGACAGCGCGAGCACCAGCCAGGCGGCGAGCGGGGCGATGAGCGTCCAGCGCGGGAGGGCGGGCGAAGAGATCGGCATGGCGGGTCCTTGGTCGTGGCGGGGCGCGAGCAGGGATTCTAACAGGCGGTCCGGCACCGAAATCCGGCGTGCGGGCCGTGCGGCGCTTCGGCGAGCGGCCGGCGGACAGGCAAAAGAAGCGCCGCCGTCATGCCGCCGATGCTTGCGCGGACGGTAAAAGTGCCTTGCGGAACGGCCCGCGAATACTTCTTTATTGTCGACCGACTGGTCGGTTTATAATTCGCGCTCGACAACGCAGAACGACATCACTCCATTGGAGGAGCGACCCCAATGACTCGACCGTCCCACCCGGCCGGCGCACTCGAGCCGATCGAGACCGCGAGCCGCGACGAGCTGCAGGCGCTGCAGCTGTCGCGGCTCAAGTGGTCGTTGCGCCACGCGTACGACAACGTCGGGCACTATCGCCGCAGCTTCGACGCGGCGGGCGTGCATCCGGACGACCTGACGACGCTCGCCGATCTCGCGAAATTTCCATTCTCGACGAAGGCAGACTTGCGCGACAACTATCCGTTCGGCCTGTTCGCCGTGCCGCGCGAGCAGGTGGTGCGCGTGCACGCGTCGAGCGGCACGACGGGCAAGCCGACGGTTGTCGGCTACACCGCGCGCGACATCGACATGTGGGCGAACGTGACCGCGCGCTCGATCCGCGCGGCGGGCGGCCGGCCCGGCGACACGCTGCACAATGCGTTCGGCTACGGGCTCTTCACGGGCGGGCTCGGCATTCATTACGGCGCGGAGCGGCTCGGCTGCATGGTCGTGCCGATGTCGGGCGGGCAGACGGAGAAGCAGGTGCAGCTCATTCGCGATTTCGAGCCGCGAATCATCCTCGTCACGCCGTCGTACATGCTGAACCTGCTCGACGAAATGGCGCGGCAGGGGATGGACCCCGCCAAGTCGTCGCTGGCGATCGGCGTGTTCGGCGCGGAGCCGTGGACGCAGGCGCTGCGCGACGAGGTCGAGGCGCGCGCGGGCATCGACGCGCTCGACATCTACGGGCTGTCCGAGGTGATCGGGCCGGGCGTCGCGTGCGAGTGCATCGACACGAAGGACGGGCCGACCGTCTGGGAAGACCACTTCTATCCGGAGATCGTCGATCCGGCGACGGGCGAGGTGTTGCCCGACGGCAGCGAGGGCGAGCTCGTGTTCACGTCGCTCACGAAGGAAGCGCTGCCCGTGATCCGCTACCGGACGCGCGACCTGACCGCGCTCCTGCCGCCGACCGCGCGCGCGATGCGCCGGCTCGCGCGGATCACGGGCCGCTCGGACGACATGCTGATCATCCGCGGCGTCAACGTGTTTCCGAGCCAGATCGAGGAGCTCGTCGTCGCGCTGCCGCAACTGTCCGGCCGCTACCAGCTGACCGTCTCGCGCGACGGGCACATGGACCGGCTCGACGTCGCGGTCGAGCTGCGCGCCGACGCGCTGGCGGGCGCGTCGGAGGGCGCGCGCGGCGACGCCCGGGCGGCGCTCGCGCACGAGCTGCGGCACCGGATCAAGACGATGGTCGGCGTGTCGGCGGGCGTCGCGGTGCTGCCGGCGGGCGGGATTTCGACGACCGCGACGGGCAAGGCGAGGCGCGTGATCGACACGCGCGGGAAGGCGGCGTGAGTGGCGCGTGACGGCAACGGGTGACGTCGGCACGCAAAGTCGACGCGTAAAGTCGACTCATAAAGGCGGCGTGCAAGGGTGATGCACGAAGCCGACACGCAAAGGGGATGCGTAAAGGCGACGCGCAAAGGGTAAAGTCGACACGCAAAGGCAACACGCAACACGCAACACGCAACGGCGGCGGGAATGCCGAGGCCGTCGGTGCGGCTCGGCCGCCGTGCGTGCCGTCGGCCGCGGCTCGGCGCGGCGAGCATGCTCTACAATGGCGCGGCCGCGCGAGCGGCGCCCCATAACCCTTCTTCGTTCTTCCCGCTTCCCGATGATCGTCGACCGCCTGATCTCCGAAATCCTGTTCGGCTTCACCGGCCTCATGGGCATCATCAATCCGTTCGGCATCGCGTTCCTGTTCCTCGAGCGCACCGAGTCGCTGACCGAGGCGCAGCGCGCGGCGCTCGCGCGCAAGGTGGCGATCAACGCGTTCATGGTGCTGCTCGCCGCGTTCTTCGTCGGCACGCCGATCCTGCATTTCTTCGGAATCTCGCTCGAGGCGCTGCGCATCGGCGGCGGCCTTGCCGTGGCGGTGGCCGGCTGGCAGATGCTCAACGAGCCCGACGTGCCGAGCGGAGGCGATTCTGCGGCGAAGCCCGTCGAGCCGCGCAACGCGATGGCGCGCGCGTTCTTCCCGCTGACGATTCCGCTGACGACGGGCCCCGGCTCGATCGCGACCGCGATCGCGCTGAACGCGAACCGCACGCACAAGCTGTCGGAGTTCCTGCTGTCGAGCATCGTGTCGGTCGCGGTGTCGGCGCTCGCGGCGCTCGTGATCTGGCTCACGTACAGCCGCGCCGCGTTCCTCGCGCGCTACCTCGGCACCGAAGGGACGAAGGTCGCGATGCGCGTGTCGGCGTTCCTGCTGCTGTGCGTCGGCGTGCAGATCATGCTGACGGGATTTTCGGAATTCTTGCAGCCGATCGCCGACCAGATGAAGTGACGGCATCGATCAATGCGGCGCGCGGCCGGCGCGGCCGCGCGGGAAACGGCGTGACGGCCGGTCGGCGCGCGTACGAAAGGCCGTGACGGGCAGCCAGACTCGGCCGCGCATCAAGGCGCGTTGCGCGGCCGGTGCGAGCGCGCGTGCGACTCACGCAACGCGCGGCCGGTTCGGCCGCGCTTGGGACGGCGCTTAGCGCGCGGCCGCGAGCATCGGATACGTGAACAGGCCGAAATGCGCGAGATTGAGCCCGACGTGCGCGAGCACCGCGGCTTGCAGTCCGCCCAAGCGATACGCGATTCCGTAGCCGATGCCCGCGACGGTCGCGAGCGCGACCCACTGCCAGCCGCCCGCGGCGTGCGCGGCGCCGAACAGCAGCGCGGCCGCGACGAGCGCGACCGCGCCCGACGCCGGTACGCGATTCGCGAGAAGGCGGCTCAGCCCGCCTTGCAGATAGCCGCGGAACAGCGCCTCTTCGGCGAAGCAGACGAGCAGCAGATTGTTCGCGAACCAGAGCCATGCCGATTCGGGCCACTTCGGCGCCCAGCCGACGAGGCCGACGCCGAGCGCGAACACGAGGCAGACCGCCGACGTCGCGATCGCCGCGACGATGCCGGTGCGCCATGCGCGCGCGCGATCGTCGATCGGCTGCAGCCACGGCAGCGCCCACAGCAGCCAGAAGCCGACGAGCGGCTTGTCGAGATTCAGGTACATCGAGAACGGCACGGCGTCGGGCGTGTAGCGCACGGGGCCGATCACGCGCGGGTTGTGAAAGCCCGGCAGCCAGTGAAGCATCAGCGCGATCGCGAGCACGACGAAGACGGCGTGTCCCGCGACGCGAACGGCCGCGTGGCGCCGCGGCGCGGCCGCGTATGCGGCGGCTGCGAGGAGCGCGATCGGAGCGAGCGCGACGGGCGCCATCAGGCCGGTCGCGAACGCGCCCGCATAGCCGAGCGCGCCGAAACCGAGGCTTGCCGCGCGCAGCTTAGGAAACCAGACGGCCGCGAGCGCGGCGATAAAGAGTGCGGCCCACGGAGCCGCGAGCCAGAAGGTGTTGCCAGACATGAATAGAACCACGAATGATCTGATGAAAGGCCGCACATCATAACGCGATTGGAATCGCGGGCCGCCCGCGCGGCTTCGTTCGACGCGCCGTTTGTCCGAGCAACTGCCGTCGACGCCGCGCGCGGGCGACCGGCGACGGCGCCGCGACGCTGATTTGAGGCGCATCGAGATCACGGCTGCCGAGGCGACCGTATCGCCGCGCGGCGCGGCGCGAGTGCGACGGCGGACGCCGAGTGTGCGCGGGCCGTCTCCGTTGCCGCTGCCGTTGCCGCCGCTGGCGTCGGCGAGAGCCTCGCGACACGGCGTGTTGCGATTGCGTGGTGGCTCGCGGCGGCGGCGATATTCTGGATGCGATGCGATGCGATGCGATGCAGCGCGGTGCGGTGCGGTGTGGCGCGGTTCGCGCGCGCGCCGCGCCGCGTATCGAGGAGGGAGCGATGAACGAGATTGTGCGGGAATCCGTGCTGACCTGCCCGCACTGCGGCTTCGCGCGGCGCGAGACGATGCCCGAGGACGTCTGCCTGTTCTATTACGCATGCGGCGCGTGCGGCGCGCTGCTGCGTCCGAAGCCGGGCGACTGCTGCGTGTTCTGCTCGTACGGCTCGGTGCGTTGCCCGTCGATGCAAAGACGATCGCAAGCCGAGGGGCCGGATCGGGCGTGACGTCGGGCGGCGCGGACACTGACGTCAGCGCCGCCGCCGCGGTCCGGCTCGACCCTGCGCGCGACGTTGCCCGAATGCCGGCGCGGACGACGCGCTGCACGACACGGCGCACGCGAAGGCGAGCGCCGCGCGTGCGGGCAGTGTCTGCGTGCGTGCGCGCCGCGCGAGCGCGGAATCGCTCACGCCGCGGGCTTTTCCCCGACGACGAACTCGAACGACGCGACGCCGTCGACGCCGCCCGTCACGCGGTCGCCCGGCTGCAGCGCGGCGACGCCCGCCGGCGTGCCGGTGAAGATCAGGTCGCCCGCGCGCAGCTCGACCGCGCGCGACGCGTACGCGATGACGTCCGGAATCGGCCAGATCATGTCGGCGAGATCGCCCTGCTGGCGCGTTTCGCCGTTGACCGCGAGCCAGATCCGTCCGCGCAGCGGATGGCCGATCGACGCGACCGGAAGGAGCGCCGTCAACGGGCCCGATGCGTCGAAGCCCTTCGCCCAGTCCCACGGGCGGCCGGCTTTCTTCGCCTGCGCCTGCAGATCGCGCCGCGTCAGGTCGACGCCGACGCCGTAGCCCCACACGTGATCGAGCGCCGCGTCGGCGGCGATCGCGCGGCCGCCGCGGCCGATCGCGATCACGAGCTCGATCTCGTGGTGCAGGTCGGACGTGAGCGTCGGATACGGCACCGTGCCGCTCGCGGGCACGATCGCATCGGCCGGCTTCGTGAAGAAGAACGGCGGCTCGCGGTTCGGATCGGCGCCCATCTCGCGCGCATGGTCCGCATAGTTGCGGCCGACGCAGAACACGCGGCGCACCGGAAAGCGCGCGGCGGAGCCGGCGACTTCGACGGACGGAGCGGCGGGCGGCGCGAAAACGTAATCGGTCATCTTCTGGTCTCGGAAAAGGGTTCGGAAAGCGAAAGCGCTAGCAGCGGCCTTCGCGGGCGGGACGTCCGCTCGTGCGTCGCGGCGGGCGTCGTCGACCCGTCGACGATACCAATGCGGCGCGCACGCCGATGCGACGGATGTGTCGCGTTCATGGACAAAACTACGACGCGCGCGGTTTCGCGGCCCTCCGCGCCACGCTTTTCGCCGCGCCGGCCGCGCCAGCCGCGCCGTTCGCTTCGCGGTACTCCTTCGGCGACACCCCGACGCACGCGCGAAACCGCCGCGAGAAATAGCCTTCGTCGCGAAACCCGACCGCGTGCGCGATGTCGGCGATCCGCCGCGTCGTGTGCGCGAGCAGCGACTGCGCGAGCGCGATCCGCCGCTCGGTGACGAGATCGGTGAACGTGCTGCCCGTTTCCTTGCGGATCAGGTGCGCGAGGTAGTTCGGCGACAGGAACGCCGCGCGGGCGGTGCCCGCGAGCGTCAGCTCGTCGTTCGTCAGGTTCGCGCGCACGTGGCGCAGCACGCGCGCGAACGCGTCGCGGCGGCCCGCGCGGTGCGCGCCGCTTAGCGCGAGTTTCGTGAGCGGGCCCGCGTACTGCGTGCAGACGAGCCCGATCAGTTGCAGCAGATAGCCGCGCAGCAGCGGCACCGAGCCGAACGTGCGCGCGCGGTCGGCCTCGAGCATGCGCTGCGCGAGGCGGCGCGCGTCGTCGAACGCCGCGCCCGTCAGGATGAAGTCGAGGTGCTCCTGGAAGCGGAACGGCGCGAGCTCGGGCGCGCGCTGCGCGGATACGTCTTCGAGATCGAGCGGGTCGACGTCGAGATCGGCGCGCAGGAACGTCTGCGAAAAATTGATCACGACGAAGTGCGCGCCCGGCGGATGCGCAATCAGGTGCTCGCGGTACGGCAGCACGAACGCGAGCGCACCGCGCGGGAACGCCCGCGTGAGCCCGCCGATCTGCTGCTCGGTGTCGCCGCCGAGGTTGAACTGGATCTGGAAGTAAGCATGCCGGTGCGGCTCGGTGATCGCCTGGCGCGTGGCCTCGTCGCGGATGTAGAAGTCGAGGCGGTCGCTGCGCTCGGGCATCGCGTACGTGCGCGGCTTGGCTGGGGTGGGCGGCATGGGCGGTCGGGGCTGTCGTGATGCGGATGGTGCGGTCGGCCGCGCGCGGCGGCGCGGCGGGCAATCGTCGAATTGTCGCAAAAAAGGGCCGCGGGGGGAGCGGCATGGGCCGGCCGCGTGTTTGGGCGCGCGGCGGCGGGCGCGCTCGCAGCTTGCTTGCATCGGCGTCGCGTCGGCGCGGGATGACGCGCAGGAACGCCCGCCATCCGATCCCGAAACGGTTCCACCGCGTTTTCCAGCACGTGCAACGCCCGCGAAGCCGCGTATCGTTGTGAGTGGTTGTGAGTGCGTCCCGCAAACAACGGAATAAAACAAGCGCGGTGATCGTTCTCGTACACATGGGGCGCCGTCCGCCGCGGCGTGCGCGCGACGCCCGGACCCGACTGGCGCGCCGCCCGGAGGCGGAAATGAAATCGACGCGGATACTTTCGGTCGTATGCGCGCTGCTCGCGCTGATGCTGTCCGCGGGCTGCGCGTCGTCGGACGACATGTCGCCGTCCGGCCATGCGGCGCCGGCGAGCGGCTACGGCCGAGGCAGTGGCGGCGGCTATTGAACGACGGCGCCGCGCGTGAGCTTCGAAACGGACGTCGTCGGCTGGCTGCCGCAACTGCGGCGCTATGCGCGCGCGCTGACGGGCGACCCCGCATGGGCCGACGACCTGGTGCAGGACACCGCCGAGCGAGCGCTCGAGCGGATGCGCGCGTTTCGCCCCGACAGCAACCTGCGCGCGTGGCTGCTGACGATCCTGCGCCATTTGTACATCGACCAGTTGCGCGCGCGCCGCGAATTCGCCGTCGACGACGACGAGGGCCCGTGGCGCACGCTCGAGGCGCCGGCGGGCCAGGTGGACGCGCTCGTGCTGCGCGACGTGCAGCGGATGCTGTACCGGCTGCCGCTCGAGCAGCGCGAGGTGCTGCTGCTCGTCTGCGTCGAGGAGCTGAGCTATCAGGAGGCGTCGGCGGTGCTCGGCTTGCCGGTCGGCACGGTGATGTCGCGGCTCTCGCGCGCACGCGAGCGCATGCGCGCGCTGCTGACCGACGCGCCGCTTCGACGGCCGGTGTCTTTCACAACGATGGGACATCATCGATGAGCGACGATTTCGATTCCACCGTCGCGCCGGATTCCGACGAGCCGGGGCTCTTCTCGCTGTCGGCGTTCGTCGATGGCGAGCTGCACGAGGCGGAGCGCCGCGCGGTTGCCGAACGGCTCGTGGGCGATTCGCGTGCGGCCGGCGTCGTGTCGCACTATCGCGCGCAGCGTGCGGCGCTGCGCGCGCTATTCGCCGATCCCGTCGCGCAGACGAGCGGCCCGTGCATCGTGCTGCGCGTGCGCACGCCGTGGTGGCGGCGCGCCGCGCTCGCGGGCGGCGCGCTGGCGGCGGGCGTCGCGCTCGGCTGGCTGGGCGGCGCGTTCGCGCCCGAGCTCGCGCCGCAGTTCGCATTACCGTTCGCCGCGCCCGCGGCCGCGCAGACTGCGTTCGCGCGCCAGGCGAATCTCGCCTACGCGGTCTACGCGCCCGAAGCGCGGCACCCGGTCGAAATCGCGGCCGGCCGCGACGGCGCGCTCGGCGCATGGCTGTCGGCGCGCGTGGGCCGGCGGATCGCCGCGCCGTCGCTCGACGAATACGGCTTCGCGCTGCTCGGCGGCCGGCTGCTGCCCGGCACGGCCGGCCCCGCCGCGCAGTTCATGTACGAAAGCCCCGCGGGCGGGCGGCTCGCGCTCTACGTCAGCGCGTCCGCGCAGCGCGAGACGGCGGTCCGGCTGCTGCGCGACGGCGAGCGGCGCACGTTCTACTGGGTCAGCGACCGCACCGCGTATGCGCTCTCGGGCCAGATCGCCGAGGACCGGCTGCGCGCGATCGCGGTCGACGTCTGCGGCGAGCTCGGCGGCCATCCGGAGCAATGGCGGTAGGCGCGAACCGGGGCCGGCGTCGATGCCGGGAAGAGTCGATCATGGGTGCCGCCGGTTCATGCGCGAAAGTCGTCGCGATGCTCGTGTGCACGGTGATCACGGCGCTCACGGCGAGTGCGGCGCTCACGGCGAGTGCGGCGAGTGCGGCGAGTGCGGCGGGCACGCCCGCGAACGCGGTTGCGACCGCGACCGTGGCCTCGGCCGATTCGGCAGCCGCCGAGCCGGCCGGCGCGCTCGACGCGTCGCGGCGCGCGGTGCCGCGCTACCGGCTCGAACCGCAACGCTCCGGGCTCACGTTTCGCGTCGACAACTTCTGGCACGCGCACCTGACGATGCGTTTCACGCGAATGCGCGCGGAACTGATCGGCGGCGACGACGATCTCGTCGCGAGCCGCGTCGACGTGACGGTCGATGCGGCGAGCCTCGGCGCGAACGTGCCGTTCGTCGCCGCGCTCGTGAAGGGCTCGGCGATGCTCGACGTCGCCCGCTATCCGGAGATCCGCTTCGTCGGCACGCGTTTCGAGCGCACGGGCGCGACGACGGGCCTTTTGTCCGGCGAGCTGACGATCCGCGCGACGACGCGGCCGATCACGCTCGCCGTCCGGTTCGCGGCCGAACCGCGGAGCGGAGATTGGCGCGGCGGCGAGCGCGGCGACGTGCGGCACGCGGGGCGGCGCGAAGCCGCTTCGCCGGGCACGAACAGGCGCGACGCCGGCGCGCGCGAAGCCGATTCGCCCGACGCGAACGTGCGCGACGCCGATTCCCGCAGCGCCGTTCATGGCGGCGCGAATCCGTACGGCGGCGAGCGGCCCGACCCGGTTGCGCGCGGCGCCGGCGCCGATCCGCGCGACAGGTTTTCGCGCGACGCGCCGGGCGCTGCGCGCACGCTCGCGTTCGTCGCCGACGGCCACTTCAGCCGGTCCGCATTCGGGCTGTCGCGCTGGCTGCCCGCCGTCGGCGACGACGTGCGGATGCGGATCGACGCCGAATTCGTCAGCGAGCGCGCGAATCCGTAGCCGGCGCGCCCGTTTTTTTCGTTGGAGGAGAGTCATCATGATGAAGATTTTGCTGATCGCGATCGCATGCGCGGTGCCCGCCTTGGCGCTCGCGGAGCCGCCGAAGGCGGCGAACGGGATGGTCGTCGACGACGACGGCATGACGCTCTACACGTTCGACCGGGACACGATGCCCGGCAAGAGCGCGTGCACGGGCGGCTGCGCGGCGAACTGGCCGGCCGCGCTCGCCGACGCGTACGACAAGCCGGGCGGCGACCTAGGCCTCATCGCCGCGGCGGGCGGCAAGCTCCAGTGGACATACAAGGGGCATCCGCTGTATCGCTTCTCGGGCGACAGGAAGCCGGGGCAGCACAACGGCGACGGCTTCGGCGGCATGTGGCACGCCGCGAGGCCGTGACGGGCGAGGGCGGGTGAGGGCGGGTGAGGGCGGGCCGCGACGGATGAGCGCCGATCGGGTGCGTCGGCGTCGGCCGTTCGCGCATGCGTGCGGCCGACGCGTTCGAAATCGCCGCCAACCCCGCCAACCCACCGGGAATGGCCGATCGTGTCGGTTGCGGCGGCCGGGAACGATCGTGAAGGCGGTATCGGCCAGGCCCCGGCCATGATGCGCGCGATGCGCGCCGGTGTTGCTTCGCGTGTGCGGCCGACGCGCTCGCTCGATCGCGCGACGCGAACCGGTGGCGCGCACAGGGCGGCCTCGCTTGCGTCACGAGCGCGATGCCCGCAAGTGTGCCCACGGGAGGCGTGTTCGGCCGACGATCGGGTTGCCGCGTCGAAGCGATTCTTGCGCGAGCGGTCGGACCCGAAAACGATCTAGACCGAGGGCGGCGCGCGTTCTGTGCGGATGGCCATCGGCGCCGCGAGCGCCTGCAGCCGGACACGGCGCACGGCAAGCGGCCGGGAGGGAGCGATGAGCGACGCAGGTTGGATGTCCGTTCATGGAGCTCGATTCGCCGCTCGCATAATCTCCTATATTCCCGTGTTACCCGTTTATCGACTAGCTGCTTAATGAATCAATTTCCGTGAGACGGCGCGCGAAATCGGATTGATAAAGTAGTTGAAAACCATGATGCCGATTCTCTTGCAATTCAGTTTTTGCTGCTTATTCTTCGTAGGCATGAGCTGTTTTTCAGACGAGAAGAAACGATCGGCTCGCCTTATCCGTGCGGCGCTTACCGGGGGATTTCGCACGCTGAATAATGACTGACGCAACGCGTGTCAATTCACGAAATTTGATGAGGGCAAGCCGCGTATGTCGATGCGCCGGGGAACGCCTGGTCCGGCCAATTTAGAGGTGTAGCCGGTTCGGCGCCATGGGCGGGAATCCAATTTTTCCATTCGTACAGACTCCGCCGAATTCGATATGGGCGCGTCCGCGGCGCGATTCGCATCGCGAGTCGAAGCGCCGGTTCGCCGGCGCTTTGCGGCTTGCTTGACGCCGGCGAACCGGACAGCGCCGAGCGGTTTCTCATCGCTCGCGCTCCAGACGTTCGGCCGTCCGTTTCCGCCGCGTGTATTTCAAACGGAACCGGGCTGAATGGTTTTTTCGTGCGATAGCTTCATTGCGCCGCCGCGGATTCGAGATGGGCAGCACTACTCGTTAAAAGGCTATTCCGGCGGACATCTCTGTCTGCTTCGGTGACGGGGATTTCCATCGCAAGGATTCAGTTTGATCGATTTACTCGCACTCAATGATTCGGTTTTCCCGTCATGTCGATCGGCTGATCGCCTATCGGGCCGGGCGTCAGTCCTCCTGAAAAAAATCGGCCCCGCAACTCCAGCGGCAATTCATTTGCGGAGGTGAGCGATGAGTACTCCATGGCTTCCACCCTATTTGGGCTCGTGGGACGATCTGGTCAAGGCGCTGCTTCATAATCCGTCCCTCGGCGGCGGGCATCCGCACCATTTGCGCGCGCACCTCGCCGCGCGAGCGTCGGAGCCGCCGCCGACCCCGTGGTTTGCCGCCGACCCCGAACCGAATCCCTGGTCGCCCGCAACGTCCTTTCTCATCTCGGCGATCGGTCTGAACCAGGTCGCGCGCCAAATGCCGGAAGGGCAGCCTCGCCGCGATCTGTCCAGAAGCGTCGACGTCGCCATCGCCGATTTCATCGACGATTGGTGCGGCACGCGGCCTCCCGGCCACCCCTGGCCGTGGCCGGGACCGAACCCGCTGACGGCGACCCTGGTGTCGGAGCTTGGCGTCGCCGCGCAATCGTTCGACGGCGCGATGCGGGAGGAGGTGCTTCAAGTCGCCGGGCGGATCGTTCAGAAGTCGTTTGCGCCCGAAGCAGCCGGCCAGTGACGATGCGACAAAGCGGCCTTCGCGGCTGCTTTGTCGATCGCAAGTGTTTCGGCGCGCGCTCCGAAGGGAAAATGGCGCGGGCGTCGTCGCGCTCGCGTCTCGACCGCCGTTCATCGATCTCGGATCGTCGGAGCGACGGGCTTGTCCTGCGCGATCGCATCGCCGTGCCCGACGATCATCCGCGCGAGCGTCATTGCGTCGACGAATCCGCAAGCCGGGCCGTGGCCGCGCTCGGCGCGAGCCGCTCGCGCGCGGCGAAATGAAAACGGATTCCGGCGTTGCGACGGTGCGTTCGCCGAGTGAGGGGCTGCCGGCCGCCTGAAGCCGGCGATCGCACGGGTCGAACCAGAACCACGGCGGCTGCTCGAGACGCGCCGGGCGCCCGCCCGCACGCCGACGATCGCCATGACGCGCTCGCTCGTCACGTGTTCACGCTTCAACCGGAATGCGGCCTGCGTCGATCCGCGGCGGATGGGGGCGCGGCTGATCGCGCATCGGCGCGCCGAGCGGGCGCGGTAGCCGTCGCGAACGTCGATGCGAGGCTGCGTCGGGCATTCGATCGCATGGCTCATCGCGGGGCCGTCGGCGGGGGGCACGCGCTCGCGCGTGCGGCGCCCGTCGCTCGTACGCGTTGGCGTCGGCCCCGTAAATCGCCTGCCTGATGCGACGAGCGAGGCGGCCGTATCGGCGCGACGCGCATCGGGATCGGCCGGCCATCGCGACGAATCAAGCGACGAATCAAGCGACGAATCAAGCGACGAATCAAGGATCACGAATGCCCGCCGCCGCCGCCGGAAAGTGGCGGCGGCCCCACAGATCGCGCGGCCATGCTAACTGTCCGATTACAAGCTTGTATATAATAATCATTCTCATTTACAAAACCGCATCCCGGCGCGACGGTCCGGGGGGATCACGTCCATGCCGGCCAACACTCTGCCTTTGCAGCGAGAGATCGCTGCGCTCTACACGGGCCATCGCGGCTGGCTGCACGGCTGGCTGACGAAGAAGCTCGGCTGCGGCGATCGCGCGGCCGATCTCGTTCACGACACGTTCATCCGCCTCCTCGCGCGCGACGAGCCAATCGACGCGGCCGAGCCGCGCGCGTTCCTGACGACGGTCGCGCAGCGCGTGCTGTACAACCACTGGCGGCGCGAGCGGCTCGAGCGCGCGTATCTCGATGCGCTCGCGCAGTTGCCGCAGGAGGTCGCGCCGTCGCCGGAGACGCGCGCGATCCTGTTCGAGACGCTCGTCGAGATCGAGCGGATGCTCGACGGGCTGCCCGCCGCGGTCAGGCGCGCGTTCCTGCTCGCGCAGCTCGACGGGATGACGCATGCGCAGATCGCGGCCGAGCTGCGCGTGTCGCTCGCGACCGTCAAGCGCTACCTCGTGAAGGCGGGCGCGCAGTGCTATTTCGCGATCGCCGCATGAGCGGGGCGCAGCGCTCGTGCGGCTCGCCCGCGGTGCCCGCGCCCGTCGCGCGCCGCGCGGTGCAATGGTGGGTCGAGCTCGGCTCCGGGCATGCGACCGACGCAACGCGCGCGCGCCTGGCGCGCTGGCGCGCGGAAGATCCGGCGCACGACGCCGCGTGGCGCCACATCGAATCCGTCAACGGACGGCTCGGCCGCGTCGCAGACGCGCTGAGCGCGCAGGCCGCCCGGGCCGCGCTGTTGCCGCCGCGCTCGCGCGAGCGGCGCGCGGCGGTCAAGGCGCTCGCGGTGCTGCTGTTCGCGGGCGGCGCCGCATGGATGGCCGATGTCGACGCGCCGTGGCGCGCGTGGGGCGCCGACGTGCGCACGGCGATCGGCGAGCGGCGCACGATCACGCTCGCGGACGGCACGACAGTCGTCCTGAACACCGCCAGCGCGATCGACGTCCGCTTCGACGACGCAACCCGCCGCGTGCGCCTGTTGCGTGGCGAGATCATGGTGACGAGCGGCGACGACGCGGCGCGCGCCGTCGCCCGTCCGCTCGTGATCGCGACCGCGCACGGCGACGTGCGGCCGGTCGGCACGCGCTTTTCGGTGCGCGAGCGCGGCGACGCGACGCGCGTCGACGTGTTCGAGGGCGCGGTGCGGATCGCGCCGCTGCGCGCGGCGGGCGACGCGCCATGGGTCACGGCCGGGCACGGCGCGGATTTCACGCGCGACGCGCTCGCCGGGCCGCCGCGCGCGATCGGCGGCGGCGCGGGCGCGTGGGCCGACGGGATTCTCGTCGCGTCGAACCTGCGCCTCGCCGATCTGCTCGCCGAGATCGACCGCTACCGCGCGGGCCGCGTGCGCTGCGACGCGGCGGTCGCGAACCTGCGCGTGTCGGGCACGTATCCGCTCGACGATACCGACCGCATCCTCGACACGTTGCGCGAGACGCTGCCCGTCGACGTCGAATACGTGACCCGCTACTGGGTGACGGTCGTCGCGGCGCGCGAATGAGCGCTTGCGAGCGCTTCGGACAAAAAAATCTCGCCGGGCCTGAGCCGTTTTCGATGTTCGCGTGACATGGGAAGTGAAGGCTGCATTCCACCCATCGTCAACGAGTCATCGATCATGGATTCATTCTGCAATCGCCAATATCGCCAATATCGCCAATATCGCCAATATCGCCAATATCGCCAATATCGCCAATATCGCCAGGCGCGCGGCGGCGCGTTTGCCGCCCCGGCGCTCGTGCCGGCCGAACCGGCTGAACCCGCTGAACCCGCTGAACCGGCGGCGCACGCCGCGCGTCCGTCTCGTGCGCATGGCCGCGCGCATGCGGCGCAGCGAAGCGAGCAGCGGCGGAGCGAGGCGCCCGCGCCGCAGTTCGCGCCCCGTCGCATCGTCAAGAGCGTCGCCGCCGCCGCGCTGTTCGCGGCGTTCGCCGCGCCCGCCGCATCGAAGGCCGCCGAGCCGGCCGCCGCGATGCGCGCGTACGACATCCCGGCCGGCCCGCTCGACGCCGCGCTGACCCGCTTCGGCCGCGAGGCGGGCATTCTGTTGTCGTTCCCCGGCGAGCTGGCGGCCGGCTTGCAAAGCCCCGGCCTGCACGGCCGCGCCGACACGGCGGCGGCGCTCGACCGGCTGCTGACGGGCACGGGCCTTGTGGCCGTGACGCAGCCGAGCGGCGGCTATACGCTCGTCAAGCTGTCCGCCGCGCCGGCCGCGCCGGGCGCGGGCGCCGCGCTCGCGGCCGACACGACGCTGCCCACCGTCTCGGTGCGCGCGAGCGGCCTGCACGCGGACAGCTACCGGCCGCCGCGCGAGGCCGCGGGCCTGCGCAGCGACGCGCCGCTCGCCGAGGTGCCGCAGGCCGTCAACATCGTGCCGCAGCAGGTGCTGCGCGACCAGCGCCCGCGCAACCTCGACGACGCGCTCGCGAACGTGAGCGGCATCACGCAGGGCAACACGCTCGGCAGCACGCAGGACACGGTCATGAAGCGCGGCTTCGGCGACAACCGCGACGGCTCGGTGATGCGCAACGGAATGCCGATCGTGCAGGGGCGCTCGCTGAACGCGACGACGGACAGCGTCGAAGTGCTGAAGGGGCCGGCGTCGCTGCTGTACGGGATCATGGACCCGGGCGGCGTGATCAACGTCGTCACGAAGCAGCCGCAGCTCGCGCGCTACAACGCGATCTCGGTGCTCGGCTCGACCTACGGGCACGGCAGGAACGGCGGCGAAGTCACGTTCGACTCGACGGGCGCGATCGGCGATTCGCGGCTCGCGTACCGCCTGATCGTCGATCAGACGAACGAACAGTACTGGCGCAACTACGGCGAGCATCGCGAGACGCTCGTCGCGCCGTCGCTCGCGTGGTACGGCCGCGATACGCAGGTGGTGCTGTCGTACGAGTACCGGCGCTTCCTGATGCCGTTCGACCGGGGCACCGCGCTCGATCCGCGCACCGGCGAGCCGCTCGCGATTCCCGCGCGGCGGCGCCTCGACGAGCCGTTCAACGACATGCGCGGCGAATCGAATCTTGCGCAACTAACGGTCGACCATCGGCTCGCGCCCGACTGGAAGGTGCACCTCGGCTACAGCTACAACCGCGAGACCTACGATGCGAACCAGATTCGCATCACGGCGATCGATCCGCTCAAGGGCACGCTCACGCGCAGCAACGACGCGACGCACGGCTCGCGCAGCACCGACAGCTACGGGATCGCGTACGTCGACGGCCGCGTCACGCTCGCCGGGATGCGGCACGACGTGCAGTTCGGCGTCGACAGCGAATACCGGCGGGTCTATCGCGCGGACATGCTGCGCCAGTCGATCAAGACGCCGTTCAGCTATCTGAATCCGACGTACGGGCTGATTCCGCCGTCGACGACCGTCTCGGCGTCCGACAGCGATCAGAGCGACACGCTGCACACCGCGTCGCTGTTCTTTCAGGACAGCGTTCACCTGACCGACAAGTGGATTCTCGTCGGCGGCGCGCGCTTCGTGCGCTACAGCCAGATCGCGGGACGCGGCCGGCCGTTCCGGGTCAACACGAACCTGAGCGGCACGAAGTGGCTGCCGCGCGCGGGCATCGTCTACAAATGGAACGACGCGCTGTCGCTGTACGGCAGCTACACGCAGTCGCTCAAGCCGACCTCGAAGATCGCGCCGATGACGGGCGGCTACGTGATCGACGGCTCGACCGCGCCCGAGGAGGGCGCGTCGTGGGAGCTCGGCGCGAAGCTCGACATGCCGAGCGGCCTGACGGGCACGCTCGCGTTCTTCAACATCGACAAGAAGAACGTGCTCGTGTCGCAGTACAACGACGCGACGAGCCAGACCGACTGGCGCACGTCCGGCCGCGCGCGCTCGCGCGGGATCGAGCTCGACGTGTCGGGGCGGATCGGCGAGCGCTGGAACGTGATCGCGAGCTATGCGTACATCGACGCGAAGACGACCGAAGACCCGCTCTACGCGGGCAACCGGCTGTGGAACGTCGCGCGGCACACGGCCTCGCTCGCGGCCGTCTACGACGTGGGCACGGTGTTCGGCGGCGACGATCTGCGGATCGGCGCGGCGGGGCGCTACGTCGGCGCGCGGCCGGGCGATTCGGCGAACAGCTTCACGCTGCCCGCGTACGCGACCGCCGATGCGTTCGCGACCTACGACACGCGGATCGGCAAGCAGAAGCTGCAGTTCCAGCTCAACGTGAAGAATCTGTTCAACCGGACTTACTACCCGTCGAGCGTGAACCGCTACTTCGTGTCGATCGGCGACGCGCGGCAGGTGTCGCTGCTGACGACGCTGCAGTTCTGAGCGGCGGCGTTTTCCATCGCGGATTTTTTGAATCGATGAAGCGCGCTTCGTGCCGTGCGGCGCACGGCGCGGGCGCGCGGGAGAAACCGATGAAGCAACGATTCGATCGTGTGGCGCAGGCGCGCCGCCGCGTGCTGCGCGGCCTCGGCGGCGCAGTGCTCGCATATGGCCTTGCGGGCGCGGCGACGCCTGTCGTCGCGCAGCCGGCCATGCAACCGGCCATGCAGTTGACCGCGCAACCGGCCACGCAGTTGGTCACGCAGTCAGCCGCGGCCGCGGCGACGCCCGCGTCCGCCGGGCAGCCGCAGCGCGCGCCCGGCGGCTCGCCGAAGCCCGCTGCCGGCAAGCGCGTCGCGATGCTCGTCCAGCTCGGCGGGCCCAATCTGAAGACGGACGAGCGGGCGAAGGCGCATCTGGAATCGCGCGGCTACGCGGTGCGATTCGTCGACGAAGCGCAGCCCGTCGACGCCGCGGCCGACGCCGATCTCGTGATCGTGTCGTCGAGCGTGTCGAGCAAGCGCGTCGCGTGCGGCTGGCGCACGCTCGCGAAGCCGCTGCTGACGTGGGAGAACGATCTGCTCGACGATTTCGCGATGACGGGCAAGCGCCACGACGTCGATTTCGGCGAGACGGGCAAGGCGCGCTATCTGTGGCTCGTGAATGCGCCGCATCCGATCGCGGCGGGGCTGCCCGCGGGCACGACGAACGTCTACGGCCGGCAGGCGTCGATGAGCTGGGGCAAGCCCGGGCTCGGCGCGAGCATCGTCGCGACCGTCTACGGCGAGCCGGACAAGGCGGCGATCTTCGCCTACGAGAAAGGCGCGACGATGGATTACGAATCGCTCGCGCCCGCGCGGCGCGTGATGTTCTTCCTGAACAACGACACGTTCGGCAATCTGTCGCCGGAGGGCGTCGCGCTGTTCGACGCGGCGATCGACTGGGCGGCGGGCTTGCGCTGAGCGGCGGCTCTGGAGGCGGAGCGCGGCAGCCGACGACTCGGCGTCCGGCGGCTCCGCGTCCGGCAATTCGACACCCGGCAACTCGCCATCCGACGACTCAGCATCCGGCAATTCGGCAACTCGCCGTCCCGCAACTCGTCATCCGGCAACTCGCCATCAGCGGACGTCGCGCCCGCCGCTTCACGCGTGGCCCGCCTCGCGCGCGAGGCGTCCGCGCCCGAATGCGGACCCGAGCACGAGCACCGCGAACACGAGCGCGCCGCTCGCCACCTGCTGCCAGTAGAAATTCCACCCGATGAGGAGCAGCCCGTTCGCGACGAAGCTGACGAGCAGCACGCCGACCAGCGTGCCGACGACGTTCGGCCGGCGCGTCGCGGATAGCGTCGCGCCGATGAACGTCGCGCCGATCGCGTTCAGCAGATACGCGTTGCCCGCTTGCGGCGCGTACGACTTGACCGTCGACGACAACACGAGCCCGGCGGTGCCGTAGATCAGCGCGCTCGCGACGAACGCGCCCGCCGCGAGCGCGCCGACGCGCAGCCCCGAGTAGCGCGCGACGCCCGGTTGCGCGCCGAGCGCGCGTGCCTGCCGGCCGAGCGTCGAATGCTCGAGTGCGAGATGCAGCGCGATCGCGAGCGCGGCGACGATCCACAGCGGCAGCGCGACGCCGAACCAGACGCCGTGCGCGAGCGCGTCGAACGCGGGCGGCGGAGCGGCGCTCAGCAGGTAGATCGGCTGTCCGCCGCCCGTCGCGAGCTGCTGGATCGTCTGGCCGATGAAGAGCGTGCCGAGCGTCGCGAGAAACGGCGCGATCCCGAGCCGCGTGACGAGCAGCGCATTGCCCGCGCCCACCGCGAGCGCCGCGCCGAGGCCCGCGAGCGCGGCGGGTGCGAAGCCCGCGCGATGCGCGAGCGCCGCGACGAACGCGAGGCTCGCGACGTCGATCGCGGTGCCGAGCGACAGATCGATCGCGCGGATCGACAGCGCGAGCGTCATCCCGAGCGCGGCGATCGCGAGGAGGGCGAAGTTGTTGACGAGCACGCGCTCGACGTTCGCGAGCGTCGCGAAGCCGGGCGCCGCGACCGCGAAGAACGCGAGAACGGCGACCAGCGCGCCGACGGCGGCGAAGCGTTGCAGGCGATCGAATGCGTCATGCATCGAAGGGACCCTCCGACTGGCGCCGGCGCAGCAGCGCGACGGCCGCGACGACGAAGAGAATCAGCGCGCCCTCGACGCCGCTTACCCAATAGCTCGACACGTTGTTCAACTGAAAGCCGTTCGCGAGCACGCCGACGAACAGGACGGCGACGAGCGTGCCGGGGATCGTCGGCACGAGCCGTCGCGAGAACGCCACGCCGAGCAGCACCGCGGCGACGACGGGCAGCAGGTAGTCGCCCGCGCCGGGCGCGCTGCCGCTCAGGAGCGCCGACGACGCGAGCGCGGCGAGCGCGGCGGACAGGCCGCTTGCGAGATAGCTCGACGCGACGTGGCGGCGCGCGTCGACGCCCGCGGCGAGCGCCGCCGCGCGATGCGCGCCGACCGCGTGCAGCCGCAGCCCGTAGCGGGTTCGGTGAACGAGCACGCCGAGCGCGGCCGCGACGCCGACGAGCGCGTAAGCCAGCCACGCCGCGCCGAACGGGCCCGCGCCGACGAGCGCGCCGAGCAGCGGGCTCGCCGACGGCACCGGCGTGTTCTCGGTCAGCACGAGCTCGAGGCCCGCGCAGACGTTCATCGTCGTCAGCGTCGCGAGGAGCGGCAGGATTCGCAGCCACGCGACCGCCCACGCGTTCACCGCGCCGACCGTGACGCCCGTCGCGCAGGTCGCGGCGATCGCGAACGCGTCGCCGTGCCCGTCGCGCGTGAGGACTGCGAACACCGCCGCGCACAGGCCGAGATTGGCCGCGATCGACAGGTCGAGCCCGCCTTTGACCGCGTCCGCGCCGCCGCCGATCATCACGATCGTCAGGCCGAACGCGAGCAGGCCGGTGACGGTGCTTTGCTGCAGCACGTTGCCGAGGTTCGCGAATGTCAGGAAGAGCGGCGAGCCGATCGAAAAGCCCGCGAATACGAAAGCGAGCGCAAGCCATGCGCCGCCGCGAAGGAGGGCGCGGCGGTCGAGCGCATGGCCGAGGGCGCGGCCGCGCGCGTGCGGGCGTTGCGCGGCCGCCGCGTCATTCGCGCGCCGCGTCGTCGTGGCCGGGCGGCCGAGATCGAATGCGCCGCGGCTCATGCCGCCGCCTCCGCGGCGGGCGGCGCCGGCTTCTCGTCGCGCGACGCGTCGGCGGCGGCCGCCGCATCGTGCGCGCCGGCATCGCCTTGCCGCGGCTCGCGCGCGAGCGTCGCCCACGCGAGCACGTCCTGCGTCGTCGTTTGCGCGGACGCGCGCGCCGCGACGATCTCGCCGCGCGCCATCACGTACACGCGATCGGTCACGTCGAGCAGCTCGGTCAGGTCGCTCGAAAACAGCAGCACGGCGGCGCCCGAGCGCGCGAGCTCGTCGATCAGCCGGTAGATCTGGGCCTTTGCGCCGACGTCGACGCCGACCGTCGGCTCGTCGAGCAGATAGACCGACGACGCGCGCCCGAGCCACTTCGCGAGCGCGACCTTCTGCTGGTTGCCGCCCGACAGGAAGCGCACCGGCCAGTCGGCGCGCGCGGGGCGGATGTCGAGCCGGCGGATCAGCGCGTCGGCGGCGTCGGCTTCGCGGCGGCCGCGCATGAAGCCGAAGCGCGACACGCGCGGCAGGCTCGCGAGCACGACGTTCTCGCGCACCGACAACGCGAGCGCGACGCCGTGCGCGACGCGGTTCTCCGGCACGAGCGCGATGCCGTGCGCGACCGCGTCGCGCGGCCGGCGCACGCGCACGGGACGGCCGTCGAGCGCGACGCCGCCGCGCACGCCGCGCGCGAGGCCGAAGAGCGCGCGGATCACGTCCTTGCCGCCCGAGCCGAGCACGCCCGTCAGGCCGACGACCTCGCCGCGCCGCACCGCAAACGACAGCGGGCCGAAGCGGCCGGGCAGCGCGAGGTCGCGCACGTCGAGCGCGACCTCGCCCGGCGTGCGCGGCGCGGCCCGCTCGCGGCGCGGCGTCGCGCCGCGAGCGGTAGCATCGGTAGCATCGGTAGCATCGGTAGCATCGGTAGCATCGGTAGCATCGGTAGCATCGGCGGCATCGCCGTCGGCGTTTTGCGGCGCGCCGATCATCGCGGCGACGAGCGCATCGCGCGACGCGTCGCGCGCGTCGAGATGCGCGACGTCGACGCCGTCGCGCAGCACGGTCACCCGATCGCACACGCGCGCGATCTCGTTCAGGTAATGCGACACGTAGAGGATCGTGTGGCCGCCGGCGCGCAGCCGCTCGATCGTCTGCAGCAGCCGGTCGACCTCGCTCGACACGAGCGCGGCGGTCGGCTCGTCGAACACGAGGATCTCGTGGCGTCCGATCAGCGCGCTCGTGATCTGCACGATCTGCTGCTCCGCGACGGAGAGCTCGCCGATCAGGCGATCGGGCGGCAGATCGACGCCGAACTGCTCGTGCAGCACCGCGCGGCAGTCGCGCCGCATCCGGCCGACGTCGAGCGGCAGCAGGCGGGCGAGCCGCGACGCGCCGCCGAGCGTCGGCGGGCGCGGGAAGAACAGCGCCTCGGCGACCGTAAACGTCGCGGGCAGCAGGCGTTCCTGATGGATGAAGCCGATGCGGGCGGGCCGCTCGCGAGCGGAGCCGGCCGCCGCGGCGGAGAGCGTCGCCAGCGGCGCGCCGCCGACCGCGATCTCGCCTTCGTCCGGCGCGTGGAGGCCCGCGAGCATCTTGATGAGCGTCGATTTGCCCGCGCCGTTCTGGCCGATCAGCCCGTGCACGGTGCCGCGCGTCACCGCGAGCGACGCGCCGCGCAGCGCGGCGACGCCGTTGAAGCGCTTGACGACGCGCCGCACGTCGAGCGCGAGCGGCGCGCCGGCGTCACTCTTCGCGCGTGCGGCGCCCGCGTCGGCCGTGGCTGTCGACGCGGCGGATACAGCGGATACGGCGGATACGGCGGGAAGCGCCGCCGTCATCGCCGCGCGACCTCGGCGTCGGCGGACGCCTGCCCGAGCGTGCGCGGCGCGCCGCCCGCGTTGTCCTTGGTG
The DNA here is from genome assembly GCF_001524445.2 of Burkholderia savannae. Classification (NCBI taxonomy): domain Bacteria; kingdom Pseudomonadati; phylum Pseudomonadota; class Betaproteobacteria; order Burkholderiales; family Burkholderiaceae; genus Burkholderia; species Burkholderia savannae. Next base: position 829,705 of record NZ_CP013418.1, on the reverse strand, counting down.
ACGAGCACCGACGGCACGAACGTATACGCCGGCAGCGACCGGTCGCCCGCCAGATAGCGCGCGACGTTGCGCACGGCGGTTCGCCCGATCAACGCCGGCTGCTGCGCGACGACGGCCGCCGCGCTCGATTTCGGATTCTTCACGAGCGCGACCGCCTCGGGGCTGCCGTCCACGGCGTACGTGCGGATCTCGCCGCGGCCGGCCGCGTCGACGGCCTGCGTCGCGCCGACCTGCGGGATGTCCCACGCGGCCCAGATCGCCGCGATCGAGCCCTTCGGATACTTCTGCAGCAACTGGCTGATCTGCGCATACGCGTTCTGCGCGGTGTTCGGGATCACGTCGCGCAGTTCGGGCTCGATGATCTTCACCTTCGGATACCACTTCAGCACGGCCTTCAGCTGGTCGTAACGGATCGCGCAGACGGGCACGCCGTAGAAGCCGTTGAAGACGAGGATGTTGCCTTCGCCGCGAATGTCGTTGACGAGCTTGAGCGCGAGCTGCGAACCGATCACGAAGTTGTCCGATGTGACGACGTTCAGGCTCGATGGCGACGCGGTGTCGATCGTGAAGAGCGGTATGCCCGCCTGCCGGATCTTCTTGAGCCACGGTTCGAGCACGGACGCGGTGCCGAGCTGCTCGATGATCGCGTCGGGCTTCTGCGCGATCAGCGTCTGGATCTGCGCGATCTGGCGGCTGTCGTTGCGGCCGGCGTCGAGCGCGATCGGTGTGCCGCCGAGGCGCTTCACTTCGTCGACGGCGCCCTGGTACGCCTGCAAGTCCCAGTAATGATCGGTGCCGGCTACCGTGATGCCGATCCGCTTGCCGGCGAGCGGCGGCGCGCGATCGGGCTGCTCGGGCGCAGCGGCGCGAACGGAGGCGGCGGCCAGACCGAGCGCGAGCGCGGCGGCGAACAGCGTGGACAGCAGGCGGGCGAGGGGCGGGAGCGGGCGTGACATGGTGCGTGAGCGTTCGGTGCGGACGTTGAGACGAACGAACGATTCTGTGCAACGGCGGCGGCGAAGGGAACGATGGATTCGTGCTTTGGTTATGGGATTGCGGCAAATGCGCGGGCCGCACAAGCAAAGATGCGGGGCGGGAATCGACGCGGACGGCGAACCCGCGACAAAGCGGACGCTTTCGGCGTTCGGCTCTCGGTGTTAACCCTCGACCGTCATCCGGATTTTGTCAGGGTAATGAAAACCGATGCCGGAGCAATACTGAATGAATTGTCCGGCGATCCGATAAATCAAAATGGAATGAATGAAAGCGAATGGGAAAATGGCGTCGCGCGAATAAGATCCGATGAAAGGAAGCCGCCGAAGCCTTGGCCGGAGCGGCGCGGAACAGGCGCGGAACAGGCGCGCTCGCTTCTGGAAAACCCGAATGAGCGGCGTGAGCGTGGCGCCTTTTGGCAAGAGAATCATGCGCTCGGATTCTTCGGTTCATTCGCAAACGATTGTATTTGATCGAATCGGGAAAACCATCGATTTATTATCGAAGGACTTAACCTAATTTTTAGATTCGGCATGCCGGCGTGCGCGAGCCGCGTGATAAGCTCGATCGACAGAAAACAATGAGGCGACGAAACGGGGGGCTCGCGATGGAACACGATATCCGGCCACTGAGGGCCACCAAGCGGCACGGCGCGGCGGCCGTGCTTGCGGCGGCTGCGCGCCCGGGCGCCGCGCACGGCGCCGAGGGTTTCGCCGGCATCCTGATCGAAGTGTTCGCGCGCGTCGCCGCGGCGCTCGCGCTAGGAATTTTCGCGTATGCGGCGTACATGCAGTGGCGGCTCGATCCGTCGCGGATCACGCTGATCCTGCTCGCGGTCTCGACGACGCTGACGGTCGGCTTGTCGCTGTTCGCCGAGCCGCCGAAACAGCGGGACTGGAGCCCGGTCGCGCTGTTCTTTTCGCTCGGCGGCACGTTCTACTATCTCGTCTTCCAGTTGAGCGCGAGCCACCAGTTGATCCCGGAGACGATCGGCGCGGCGATCCAGCTGTTCGGCCTGTTCTGGCAACTGTTCGCGAAGGCGTCGCTGAGAAAATCGTTCGGCATCCTGCCCGCGAACCGCGGCGTCGTGTCGCGCGGCGCATACCGGTTCGTTCGGCACCCGATGTATCTCGGGTACCTGATCATCGATACGGGCTTCCTGTTGACGAACTTCAGCGTGCGCAACCTGATCGCGGTCGCGCTGCAGATCGGCTTGCAGGTCGGCCGAATTCATCGCGAGGAGCGGGTCCTGTCGGAGGACGCCGCGTATCGCGCTTACCGGCGTTCGGTCCGCTATCGGGTGATCCCGGGCATCTTCTGATGCGCGCAGGCGCGCATCGGCCGGCCCGATCGCGCCGATCGCGCCGATCGACATCGCGCGGTTTCATCTTTTCGCCGGCCGCGCGCCGGGCCGGCGCTCGCTATCCGAATCGAAACGCCGCGCCCGCGCGTTGCCGGTTCGCGCGCGACGCGTTCGGACACCTACCAGAAATGCTAGGTTCGCGCCGCGGGCGATGTGACCTAGTATTCGTACTGGCTTCACGGACTGGCGGGGCGCGCTCCGGCGGGCCGGCGCCGCCAGCCGCCATGACCTGGCCCGCCTCGGGAGATGCGACATGGCTTACAAGAATCTCGTCAATCAAAGTGGATTGCCGCTCAGCATCGAACTGGTGACCCGTCAGGGCTCCGATCCCAGCCAATCCGGCGCGACGATCACCGTATCGCTGGCTGCCAACGGAAAGCAGACGGTCGAATACGGCAACAGTCAGAATCCGTACCTGAACGGGCTCGTCATCACGTCGGCGGCGAACGGCGCGTTCTCGAACGGCGCGCAGATCGTGACGGCGCGCGGCAGCACCTGGGACAACGTGCTGAACACCAACAACACGCTGACGTTCAGCGGGTCGGGTGGGCTGAACGTCGTCGGCTCCAATACGTGACGGCGCGGCGCTAGCGATCGGCCCGCCTGGCGCCGCACGGGCGCCGGGCGGGCATGCGCGGCGCGCACGCCGCAGCGCCTGCGCGCGTCACGCCGCCTTTTCCTTTTCTTCTTCTCGCTTGCCGGCCCCCGCGCCGATCTGCCATACGTACGGCGGCTCGGTTCCGTTGACGGCACGGTCTCCGACGATCCGCGCCTTGTAGACGAGCGGATTGTGCGACGCGACCGTGCGCGCGTTGCGCCAATGACGATCGAGCGCCTTCGCCGAGCTGATCGCCGACGCGCCGAGCGCGTCGAACAGATGCGTCGCCGCGCGCAGCACCAGCTCCGACACGACCAGTTGCCCTTGCGCCGATTCGATCTCGGCCGCTACGTTCGCATCGTGCTCGGCGGCGGCGTCGCCGCCGAAGCGGGCCTCGTATGCGCGTTGCGACGGCTGCGCGGCGCGCAGCGCGACCGCCTCGGCCGCATACGCCCACGCCGAGATCTCGCCGACGACCTGCAGGATCTGCGCATCGTCGCTCACGCGCGGCGCGTTGCCGTGGCTGTAGATCCGCTTGCGTTCGCGCACGAGCGCGCTCGCGTCGCGCTCGACCGCGCGGCCGATGCCCGCGAGCGTCGCGAGATGGAACAGCTGATAGAACGCGGTCTGATACTTGAAGCGCCGCGCGAAGTCGGTCACGTGCGCTTCGTCGACGTGCGCGTCGACGAAGCGCGTCGTGCCGCTGCCCGTCGTCGCCTGGCCGAAGCCGTCCCAGTCGTCGTCGCGGATCACGCCGGCCTGATGCGTGGCGACCGCGGCGATCACCGGGCTGCCGTCGTCGGCGCGCTGCGCGTAGACGTCGATCCAGTCGGCGAAGATCGCCCCGGTGCTGTAGTACTTCGCGCCGTTGACGATCCAGCGGCCGTCGCGTTTCGACACCCGCGTCTTCACTTCGCCGAGCGCGACGTCGCCGACCTCGGTCCACGCGTTGCCGACGAGCTGGCCGCTCGCGAAGCGGTCGAACCATGCCTGCGGCGCGGGGCCGGGCGGCGCATTCAGCGCGTCCTCGACGAACGCGAAGTGGCCGCGCAGCGCCTGCGGCAGATTCGAGTCGGCGGCGGCGAGCTCGATCAGCAAGCGAAAGAGCTGCGGAATCGACGCGCCGGCGCCGCCCGCCTGCACGGGCACGCGCACCGCGCCGAATCCGGCTTCCTTCAGCCAGCGAATCGGCTCGTGCGGCAGCGTGCGCGTGCGGTCGCGCTCGATCGCGCCTGCGGCGATGCGCGCGAAGATCGGGCGGAAGCGGGCCGCGAGCGTTTCGTAGTCGGTGCCGGTCGAGAGCGGATGATCGGGAAGTGTCTGGGGCATGGCTGGGTCCTCGGGTGAATGATCGAAAAGGAGATTCGACGGATGTGGGGCGGCTTGCGTGTTGTACGTCGCCCGGGCGAGAAATCGGGCGCGGCGGGGCGGCATCGGGCGGTTCGGCGATCCGGCTTTCGCGCATCCGGGCGTTGCCGTCGTTGAGGGCGCAGACGCGCGGACGATCGACGGCGAATGCACATGCATCGTTCGCCGTAGGGCGCTTGCCATGTGCGGCGCATCGCGATGTGTGGCGATGCGCCGCACGAATCGCGTATCGCGTATCGCAGATGACGCCGCCGAAATGCCGGATGCGGCGGTAAGCGACGCTCGACCCATGCGGATCGCGCGATGTCATGGCGGCATCGCGAAGAAGTCGGGACCGCCACGGCAGCCGCCCCGGATGTCGCGAACACATCGCGGTGCCGTCGCGCCGAACGTCGAACGTCGAACGTCGAACGTCGAACGCCGAACGTCGACCACCGACCACCGAACACCGACCACCGAACACCGACCACCGAACACCGACCACCGAACACCGAACACCGCGCGGCGACATCGCCTACGCCGCTTCGCGCGCGATCTCGCGATCGCCTTCGACATCGATATCGACGTCGCGCGCGGTCGGTTCGAAGCGAATCGCGGCCAGAAACACGATCGGCACGAACGCCGCGATCGACACGATCCAGAACATCCCGGTGCCGAGGCGCGCGTTGAGAATCGGCAGCACGAAGAGCGCGAACGCGCTGCCGATACCGGTCAGCGAGCGCCCGAAGCCGAGCCCCGTGCCGCGAATCGACGTCGGATACGACAACGCCGGATAGATCATCATCTGCGCGCCGGGGCCGAAGCCTTCGGCGAAGAGCCACAGCCCGAGCATCAGCACCGCGACGCCGATCCCGAGCGCGGTCTGCGGATGGCCGAGCAGCGCGAGCGCGACGAGCGCGACGACTTGCAGCGCGAAGCCGGCGATCGCGACGCGCCGCGACGGCTGTCGGTACGCGAGCCGCATCCCGAGCAGCCCGCCTGTCAGCGCGAACAGCACGTTGAGCGCGAGCGTCGCGGCGATCGTCTCGAACACGCCCGCGCCGAGGAACTGCGACAGGATCGTCGGCAGGAAGAACGCGATCGCCGTGTATTCGAACGGAATGCACAGATTCATCGCGCTCGCGACGAGCGTGCGCGGCAGATACGGCTGCCTGAACAGCTCGCGGAAGCTGACGCGCGGCTGCGTCGGCGCGGGGCGCGCGTCGTCGTCGGCCGCATGCGCGCGGATTCCGTACGATTCGCGCAGGATGCGCGCGGCGTCGCTCAGCTTGCCCTGATTCGCGGCCCACAGCGGCGATTCGTTCATGTAGCGGCTGCGCACCATGATGATGACGAGCGCCGGCACCGCGCCGAAGATCAGCGACGCGCGCCACAGCCAGCCCGCGTGCTCGGCGGGCAGCAGGAAATACAGCCCGAACACGATCAGGAAGCATACGGACGACGCCGCGTACCACATCGGGCACCACGCGGCGAGCCGCGACGCCTTGTTGCCGCGCCCGCTGAACTTCGAGAACTCGGAGAGGAACGCCATCGCGACCGGCAGATCGATGCCGACGCCGAGCCCCATCACGAAGCGCGCGGCGATCAGCACCCACACGTTCGGCGCGAGCCCGGCGGCGATCGCCGCGACGACGAAGAACAGCATGTCGGCCATGAACACCTGATAGCGGCCGATCTTGTCGGTGAACCAGCCGCCGATCAGGCTGCCGAGAATCGTGCCGATCATGATCGATGAGCTGACGAGCCCGCTCAGCGCGGGCGTCAGCGCGAATTCGCGAGTCACGTCCTGGATGCCGTACGACAGCGTCGTCAGATCGTACGCGTCGAGGAACACGCCGCCGAGCGCGAGCAGGACGATCACGCGCGCATGGCCGGAGCGCGAGCCCGACGAGTTGATGAGGCGCGAGACGTCGCTCGCGGAACGGATCGGCGTCGAGATCGGCGCGTCGAGATCGAGTGTGCTCAAGGGATGCTCTTCGGTCGGGGCGGTTCGGACGGGAAGTCGCAGTTATACGAAGCAGGCCCGCAAAACACAAAGAAGCAGTTTGCGATTCGTTATGAAGCGCAAGGCGATAAGCAATCGACGCGGCCGGGCGGCAAGCGAGGGGGAGCGGGGAAGCGGCCGTGGTTCGAGGCCGGAGATCGGGGAGAAGCCGCGCGCGGGCGGTTCGCGCGGCGCGACGTCGGATGGGCGCGCGGCGCGGCGGTCGCCCAGCGCATCGCTTCGTGCATCGGCTCGCGACGGCGTGCGGCGACGCGCCGTGCGGTGCGGTACGCCGCACGCGCCAGGCGGTTCAGCGCTGCAACCGCGGAAAGATGCACGGATGCATCTTCACGTACAGGGTTTGATTGACGCACGGGCGTCCGGCGTAGTCGACGACCTCGTTCGCCGGGCGTCGCGATTCGCGTTTCACGCCGCCGTCGTCGCCGGGCTTCGACGATGCGACGGATGGCCCCGCTTCGCCGGACCGGAGATCCTGGCGAAGCGGGGCGCAGGCTGCCAGCGCGATGCCGAACGCGACTGCGATGATCGGCGCTTTCATGATGTTCCTCTTGTCGTATGTCGTTCGATTCGAATTCGGCGCTCGCTGCGAGGCGATCGCGTCGGCGCCGGTTCGGGCCGCCGGGTGCGCGAATCGCCGGATGCGGAGCGCGTCGTTCGATGTGCTCACATGTTGCGCGGGCGACGCTGCGCGGACGTGATCCGAACATGACAAAGTTGTCGGCGAAGCGAGGCGAGACGCGTTCGACGTGAGCGATGCGGATGCATCGGAGAACCAAGCAAAGCGCTTTCGGCGAAGGCCAGGCGAACGCGACGCCGGGCCTTCGCCGAAGACGCAAGCGCAAACGCGAACGCAAGTGAACATGAAAGCGAAAGCGCCGCCGATCGCTTCGCGTCGCCGCCGATCGACACGCGCGGCGCGCATCCGCAAGCCGCGCCCTTGCCACGTGTGCGCGCAAAAAAATGCCGGACAGGGGGAGACTGTCCGGCATAAGTGCGACGGCACCTGCTGGTGCCAATGCGCCTCGCGTGCTCGAGGGGGGGAACCAAGCGCCTCGGTCCAATCTCGTCTGATCGGCGATCTTGGAATACAGATGCTAAAGGATCGACACAGCGCCACGCTGACGCGAACGTGAAATTTTCGTCATGCGCGCGCGTCGCGCACGCTCGATTCCGAGCACGGCGCGGATGACGAATTTGTCATCTCGCGCTCATGGCCGCGTACCGTTCGGCGTTCAAAGTGGAGGCTACTGTCGCACGACAGTGATCAACTCGATGGAGAACGAACGATGAACACGACAAAACTCATGACATGGGCCGCCGCCGCGGCACTGACGACGCTGGCCGTCGCGCCCGCCGCATTCGCGCAAGGCAAGACGCGCGCCGAAGTCCGGCAGGAGCTGATCCGCGCGCAGCACGAAGGCATCGTGCCCGCGGGGAAGAACGACTATCCGCCGAGCCCGGCGCTCGTCGAGCGCAACAAGCAGTTGCATGCGATCTCGGTTCACGGCGGCAAGACGAACGTGGCGCTCGATCAGCATGACCGCACGGTTGCGCGCTGATGCGCGGACCATCGACGCGTGCGCGGCCCGCGTCGCGCGGGCCACGCACCCCGCGCACCCGATAGCGGCCGTAGGGGCCGAAGTGGGGGCCGCAGGGGCCGCGCGCTGCGCCGCGTCGCGCGACGCAGCCGGTCAGGCCGCGTGCGCGGGGAACGTGAGCCAGAACGTGGTGCGCACGTGCGGCTCGCTGTCGACGCCGCACGCGCCGCCGTGGTTGTCCATGATCGAGCGGACGATCGCGAGGCCGAGCCCCGTGCCCGACGCCGAATTGTGCCGCGCCGGATCGACGCGGTAGAACCGCTCGAAGATCCGCTCGCGATGCTGCGGCTCGATCCCGCGGCCCGTATCCGAAACGCTGATCGTCGTCGCACCGCCCGCCTGCCGGCATTCGATCGTGATCGTCGAGCCGCGCGGCGCGTGATTGAGCGCATTGCTGATCAGGTTGCTGAGCGCGCGGTGATAGAGGAGCGCGTCCGCCTGCACGGCCGCTTGCCCGCGCACGACGATATTCACCTCCGCGTCCTCCGCCATCGGCTCGTAGTAGCCGGCGACGCGCTCGGCCTCCGCGGCCGCGTCGAGCGTGCGGATCGCCAGATGGCTCTCGGCGTTGTCCGAGCGCGCGAGGAACAGCATGTCCTCGATCATCCGCGACAGGCGCTGATATTCGTCGATGCTCGATTCGATCACGTCGCGATATTCGTCGGCCGTGCGCGGCTTCGATAGCGCGACCTGCGCTTCGGCGAGCAGATTCGTGAGCGGCGTGCGCATGTCGTGCGCGAGATTCGACGAGAACTGGCTCAGGCGTACGAACGATTCGTCGAGCCGCTTGAGCATGCCGTTGAACGCATGCTCCATCTCCTTGAGCTCGCCCGACGTGTGGAGCTCCGGCAGCGGATGCGCGAGCCGGCTCGACGACATCTGCTCGGCGCGCGAGACGAGCCGGCGCAGCGGGCTCAGGCCGAGCATCGCGATGCCGTACGCGAGCGCCGCGGTCAGCGCGACGGCGAGCACCTCGATCACCACCACCGTGTACGCATACGCGCGCAGCAGCGCGTGATCGTTCCTGCCGTCGTACTGGACGACGATGCGCGCCGTCCGGTTGGCGTCGCGAAGCGGCGCGTCGCCCGCGAGATAGCTGTAAGTCGTGCCGGCGTGCGTCGCGCTCGCCGGCACGCGCGCTTGCGGCGCGCCGAGCGCGGGCTGCGTCGCGACGAAGCCGCGCGTCGCGAACAGCATCCGACCGTCTGCGCCGTAGATCGCCAGATCCAGATTCTGATGGCCGTGCAGCTGATCGATCCACAGATCCGACTTGCGCGGAATTTCGTCGACGCTTCGCACGTTCACGAGATGCGTGCGCATCGCCGCGAGCGTCGCCGACATTTCGTACGACGACATGCCGGCCAGCCGATTGTGCAGCGCGCTGTAGAGCGCGATGCCGCTCAGCGCGAGCGTCGCCGCGGTCGACAGGATGATGAGCGCCGTCAGGCGCGCGCGCAGCGTACGGGGCAACAGGCGCTTGATCATCGGCTCGGCGCGCTCCGCACTTCGAGCACGTAGCCCATCCCGCGCACCGTATGGATCAGCTTGGGCTCGTATGCGTCGTCGATTTTCGAGCGCAGCCGGCGGATCGCCGCGTCGACGACGTTCGTGTCGCTGTTGAAATTCATGTCCCACACCTGCGACGCGATCGTCGCACGGGGCAGGATCTCGCCTTCGCGGCGCATCAACAGCCACAGCAGCGCGAATTCCTTCGCGGTCAGCAGCACGACGTCGCCCTGGCGGGTCGCCTTGCGCCGCGTGAGGTCGAGCTCGAGATCGGCGATCTTGAGGATCGTCGATTCGCGCCCCTGCCCGCGGCGCAGGATCGAGCGCACGCGCGCGACGAGCTCGACGAAATCGAACGGCTTGACGACGTAATCGTCGGCGCCCAGCTCGAGCCCCTTCACGCGGTCGCCGACGTCGTCGCGCGCGGTGAGGAACAGCACGGGCGTCGAGTGCTCGCGGCGCAGCCGCTCGAGCACGGTCCAGCCGTCGTGGCCCGGCAGCATCACGTCGAGGATGATCAGGTCGTACTCCTCGGTTTCGGCCTGATGCAGGCCCGTCACGCCGTCATCGACCCAGTCCGCGATGAAGCCCGCTTCGGTCAGCCCCTTGCGCAGATACATGCCCGTCTTCGGCTCGTCTTCCACTATCAGTATTCGCATCTGGTTTCACCTCGATGATTCGCGCCGCCGGCGCAGGACGGCCGCGGGCGCGAGCTTCGCGAGCCGCCCGGCGAACCGCTCGCCGAGCGCGGCGCGCAGCGACGCCGAGTGCGCCACCCGATAGAGTACCGGCAAAACGAGCAGCGTCAGCGCGGTCGACGACAGGATGCCGCCGATCACGACGGTGGCGAGCGGCCGCTGGACCTCCGCGCCGGTGCCGGTGGCGAACGCCATCGGCAGGAAGCCGAGCGACGCGACGAGCGCGGTCATCAGCACCGGCCGCAGGCGCGTGAGCGCGCCTTCGCGCACCGCGGCGTCGAGCGGCATGCCTTCGTCGCGCAGATTGCGGATGAACGAGATCATCACGAGGCCGTTGAGCACGGCGACGCCCGACAGCGCGATGAAGCCGACCGCGGCCGTGATCGACAGCGGAATGCCGCGCAGCCACAGCGACACGACGCCGCCCGTGAGCGCGAACGGAATGCCGGTGAACACGAGCAGGCCGTCCTTCGCGTTGTTGAACATCACGAACAGCAGCACGAACACCATCGCGAGCGCGAGCGGCACGACGATCTTCAGCCGCTCGCTCGCGCTTTGCAACTGTTCGAACTGGCCGCCCCACGACAGCCAGTAGCCGGCCGGCACCTGGACATCCGCTGCGATCTGCTCGCGCGCGTCGGCGACGAACGAGCCGACGTCGCGCTCGCGCACGTTTGCGCTGACGACGACGCGGCGCTTGCCGTTTTCGCGGCTGATCTGGTTCGGCCCCGGCGACAGGTCGACCGTCGCGAGCTCGGCGAGCGGCACGTACGGCGCCTGGACGACCGGGCCGCTCGCGCCCGCCGAAGCCGGGAACGGCAGCGCGATCGGCAGCCGCTTGATCGCCTCGACGTCGGTGCGCAGCTCGTCCGGCAGCCGCACGACGATGTCGAAGCGGCGATCGCCCTGGAACAGCAGGCCCGCCTTGCGGCCGCCCACCGCCGCGGCGACCGCGTCCTGCACGTCGCCCACCGTCACGCCGTAGCGCGCGAGCTTGTCGCGATCGAGGTTGACGGTCAGCACGGGCAGGCCGGTCGTCTGCTCGACTTTCACCTCGGAGGCGCCCGGCACCTTTTGCAGCGCGGCCGCGATCCGCTCGCCGGTCGCGTTGAGCGTCGCCATGTCGTCGCCGAAGATCTTGACCGCGACGTCGCTGCGCACGCCTGAGATCAGCTCGTTGAAGCGCAGCTGGATCGGCTGCGAGAACTCGTACGCGTTGCCGGGCAGCCCGGCAAGCGCGGCCTCGATTTCCTGGCGCAGCGCGTCGCGCGACTTGCGCGGATTCGGCCATTGGTCGACGGGCTTCAGCATGATGTAGCCGTCGGACATGTTCGGCGGCATCGGATCGGCGGCGATCTCCGCCGTGCCGGTGCGCGCGAACACGCGTTCGATCTCGGGAAAGCGCGCCTTGAGCGTCTTCTCGATCGAGCGCTGCATCTCGATCGACTGCGTGAGGCTCGTGCCCGGAATGCGCAGCGCGGACACCGCGAGATCGCCTTCGTTCAGGCTCGGAATGAACTCGCTGCCGAGCCGCGTCACGAGCACGAGCGTCAACGCGACGATGGCGGCCGCGCCCGCGAGCACCTGCCTCGGCCGCGCGACGAACGCGTCGAGCGCGGGCGCGTACAGGCGCTTCGCGGCGCTCATCAGCCGGTTTTCCTTTTCCTCGACGCGCCGGCCGATGAACAGCGCGACCGCCGCGGGAATGAACGTGACGGTGAGCGCCATCGCGGCCGCGAGCGCCATCACGACGGTGATCGCCATCGGATGGAACATCTTCCCCTCGACGCCCGTGAGCGCGAAGATCGGCAGATAGACGACCATGATGATCAGTTGCCCGAAGATCAGCGCGCGGCGCGCTTCCTGCGACGCGGCGAACACCTCGGCGAAGCGCTCGTCGCGCGTGAGCGGGCGGCCGGCCGCGTGTTGCGCGTGCGCGAGCCGGCGTATGCAGTTCTCGACGATCACGACCGCGCCGTCGACGATGATGCCGAAATCGAGCGCGCCGAGGCTCATCAGGTTCGCGCTGACCTTCGCGTTGACCATTCCGGTGAACGTCATCAGCATCGACAGCGGAATCACGAGCGCGGTGATCACCGCCGCGCGGATGTTGCCGAGGAACAGGAACAGGATCGCGATCACGAGCACCGCGCCTTCGAGCAGGTTCTTCTTGACCGTCTGCACGGCCTTCTCGACGAGCACCGTGCGGTCGTAGACGGGGATCGCGCGCACGCCGGCGGGCAGCGTGCGGTTCACGTCGACCATCTTCGCGGCGACGGCCTTCGCGACCGTGCGGCTGTTCTCGCCCATCAGCATGAACACGGTGCCGAGCACGACTTCCTCGCCGTTGGCCGTCGCGGCGCCCGTGCGCAGCTCGCGGCCGATGTCGACGGCGCCGACGTCCTTCATCCGCACCGGCACGCCGCCGACGTTCGTGAGCACGATGTTCGCGATGTCGTCGACCGAGCGCGCCTGGCCCGGCACGCGCACGAGATACTGCTCGCCGCGCTTTTCGATGTAGCCCGCGCCCACGTTGTCGTTGTTGCGCTCGAGCGCGCGCACGACGTCGGCGAGCGTGAGCCCGTACGACATCAGCTTCGTCGGATTCGGCGCGACGCGGTATTCCTTCACGTATCCGCCGATCGAGTTCACCTCGGTCACGCCCGGCACGTTGCGCAACTGCGGCCGCACGACCCAGTCCTGCAACTCGCGCAGATCGGCGCTCGTGTAGCGCGTGCCGTCCGGCTTGCGCGCGTCGGCGTCGGCTTCGACGGTCCACAGGTAGATTTCGCCGAGGCCCGTCGAGGTCGGCCCCATCGCGGGCGCGACGCCGGGCGGCAGCTTGTCCTTCGCCTCCTGAATGCGCTCGTTGACGAGCTGGCGCGCGAAGTAGATGTCGGTGCCGTCCTTGAAGATCACGGTGACCTGCGACAGCCCGTAGCGCGAGATCGAGCGCGTCTGCTCGAGATTCGGCAGGCCGGCCATCGCGGTCTCGACCGGATAGGTGATCCGCTGCTCGGCTTCGAGCGGCGAATAGCCGGGCGCGGACGTGTTGATCTGCACCTGGACGTTCGTGATGTCGGGCACCGCGTCGATCGGCAGCTTCTGGTAACTGTAGACGCCGAGCGACGCGACCGCGACGATCGCGAGCATCACGAGCCAGCGGTGCGCGATCGCAAAGCGGATCAGGCGCTCAAACATGGTGACAGTCCTCTGGAATGCGAAAAAAAGCGCTGCGCGCCGGCGCGGGGCGGAGCGCGGCGCGTGCGGCGCGTCAGTGCTCGTCGGCAACGCCCTTGCCGAGCTCCGCCTTCAGCACGAAGCTGTTCGCGGCGGCGTAGATCTGGCCGGGCGCGAGGCCCTTGACGACCTCGACGCTCCCGGCGTCGCGCCGGCCCGTCTCGACCGACTGCGCGACGAAGCCCTTCGGCGTGCGCACGAACACGGCGGGCGCGCCGTCGATGTCCTGCAGCGCGTCGCTCGCGACAGCGACCGGCACGTTTTGCGTGCCCGCGTCGACGGTCACGTTGACGAACATTCCGGGCCGCCACGCGCCGTCGGGGTTCGGCAGCACGACGCGCGCGGGCGCGGTGCGGGTCTGCTCGCCGAGCAGCGCGCCGACGTACGCGATCGGCCCGCTCGATTTCGACTCGAACGCGGCCGCGTTGACGCTCGCGTGGCGGCCGACGCGCACGTCGTTCAGGCGTTGCGCGGGCACGGCCATCTCGGCCCAGACCGAGGACAGATCGGACACGACGAATACGTTCGCGTCGGCGGCGATCGCCTCGCCGGGCGCGATGTGCTTCTCGACGATCGTGCCCGCGAACGGCGCGCGCAGCTCGTAGCGGTTGAGCGCGCCGGACGCGGCGCTCGCGTTCAGCGCGGCGAGCTTCTGCCGCGCGTTCGCCGCGGCGATCTCCGCCTCGCGCAACTGCACCTGCGCCAGCAAATAGTCCTGCTCGGCGGAGATCCGCTCTTCCCACAAGGTCTTTTCTCGCGCGTACGACGTGCGGGCCGCCTCCAGCCGGCGCTCGGCCGTCATCAGCTCGCTGCGGCGGTCGGCGAGATCCGTGCTCGCGATCACGGCGAGCACCTGCCCCGCTTTGACGTTCTCGCCGATCGACACGGCGACCCGCTCGACGATCCCCGCGACGCGCGGCACGACGTGCGCGGTGCGGTCCTCGTTGAACTTGATCTCGCCCGGCAACTGGAAGCTCGCGACCACCTGCGCGGGGCCCGCGCGCGCGACCCCGATCTTCGCCGCGCCGATCTGCTCGTCGCTCAGCGCGATCGCGCCGTCGGCGCGCGAGAACGGGAACGACGCGCGCCGCGCGCCGATCTTCACGTCGATCGATGCGTCGAATACGTGAGGCTTCGCGATCGCCTGCGCCGACGTGTATTTCGCGCCCGCTTCCGAGAACTGCAGCGCGACGCGGCTGCCGTCGTAGCGGGTCAGCGTGCCGGAGACGCTCGCGCCTTTCGGCGCGGGCTTGCCGTCGGCGAACGGGTAGACGACGAGGCGCGCGTCGTCGGGCTTTTCCGACAGCACGATTTCGACCGACAGCGCGCCTTGCGCGAGCACCGTGCCGCCGTGCTGGCCGGCCGCGCCCGATGCGGGAGCGGCGGCGGCTCCGGCCGGCGTGGACGACGTGGACGGCGCGCGCGCGAGCGCCAGTGCGATGGCGAGAGCGCCGGCCGCGGCCGCCCCGGCGAGGATCAATTGCTTGCGTTGCATGGCGAGTTCTTCAGTGAAATGGGTTCAGCGAAGTTGGGCGAGGGGGCGGGACGCGTCGCGCGACGGCGCGCCGACGAGGCGATCGATGTCCGCGTACGACTGGTGCGCGTCGGCGAGCGCCAGCACGTAGCGCGACTGCGCGTCGAACAGCGTGCGCTGTGCGTCGAGCACGTCGAGGAAGCTGAACTTGCCGAGCTGGTAGCCGCGCGACATCGCGTCGAGCGATTGCCGCGCGGCCGGCAGCACGTCGGCCTTCAGCCGCCGCGCTTCGTTCGTCGAGCGCTCGAAGTTCGCGTAGGCCTGCGTGAGATCGAGCCGCAGGCGCGCGCGCTCGGCGTCGAAATCGGCGCTCGCCTTCGCGGCCTTGTGGACCGCTTCGAGAATCGCGCCCTTGTTCGTATCGAACAGCGGCAGCGGAATGGATATGCCGACGACTGCTTGATTGTCCGGCGCGCCGCCCGTGACGACGCGCTTGACGCCCGCGCTCACGGTGATGTCCGGCACGCGCTTCGCGCGCTCGATCGCGATCTGCGCGTTCGTGCGCAGCATGGCGGCCTTCGCCGCGCGAGAGAGCGGCGCGTCGTCGAGCCGTCCGAGCAATTGCGGCAACGGCTCGACGGTGGGCAGCGCATCGAGGTCGCCCGACGCGGCGCGCTCGCGCACGAGGGCGCTGCCCGTCACGTTGGCGAGCCGCGCGAGCGCCGCCGTCACGCGCGTCTGCGCGTTCGACAGCTCGATCTGCGCGGCCGTCTGCGCGACGCGCGCCTTCGTCGCCTCGACGGGCGACACCTTGCCGGCTCGCGCGCGCTTGTCCGCCATGTCGGCCGAGCGCGCGGCGATCGCCGCGGATTCCTCGGCGACCTGCAACTGACGCTGCGCGGCGAGCAGGCCGTAGAACGCGCTCGTCACATCGGCGCGCAGCGCGCTCGCGCGGCCGTCGAGCGACGCGAGCGCGAACTCGCGGCCGTACGATGCGGCGTCGACGCGCGAGCGCCGCTTGCCGCCCAGCTCGATCGTCTGGTTGACGAGGCCGGTCGTCGTCCGCTCCTGCCGCTCGAAGCCTTCCTGCAGGAGCGACACGCTTGGATTCGGCCGCGCGCCCGCCTGGACGAGCGCGCCGACGGACGCATCGGCGTCGGATTGCGCGCTCTTGAGCAGCGGGTTGTTCGCCGCGGCGAGGTTCAGCGCGTCGTCGAGCGACAGCGCGGGCGGGGCGGCGGCGGACTCGGCGGTGGACGCGGGCGGCGTCGGCGCGGAAGGCGCGCCGGCGTCGGCGGGCATGGCGGCCGGCCGGCCGGGCGCGACGGCGGGCGGTGCGGACTGCGCTTGCGCCTGCACCGCCGACGCCGCGATCGCGGCCGACACGAGTGCGGCGAAGATACGCTTGGGCATGGGTGATCGAGTTTGGGTGAAACGCGATCGATGCTACGGGGCGTGCCGCAATGCAAACATGAGGCGAACATGACATTTTTGTCACGTTCGCGCGGGAGGGGGGCGATCGGTGCGGCGGGGTTTGTCGGCGTGCGGAGTGCGGAGTGCGGAGTGCGTGTCGAGGGCCGATGCGGCAGATGCGGCAGATGCGGTGGAACGCATCTGCCGAGCCGGACATGGCGGATGTGTCGCGACGGCGCGCGGACGCGCGCTGGAGTCGAACGCCGTGACGCCGTGACGCCGTGACGCCGTGACGCCGTGACGCCGTGACGCCGTAATGCCGTAATGCCGTGATGCCGTAATGCAGTGACGCCGGATCGCCGCTCAGTCGCTCGACCGCTCAGCCGCCGCTGACGGCCGAATGCGCGCCGGCGGCGGTTTCGATATCGACGGGACGCGGGTTCGCGCCCGGCGCGCCGTCGTTGCGTTGCGAGAGTTTCGCGCCGGCCGCGCAGTCGCGCGCACAGGCGGGCGACTGCGCGTCGCGCTGCGGTTGTTGCGGCTGCTGCGGCGTTTCGGCGCGAATCGGCTTGCGCTCCTTGAACACGCGCTCGGGCATTCCGTGCGCGAACGCGGATGAGGCGGCGACGGCGAAAAGCGCCGCGACGGCCATGGATGTTGCTCGTTTCATCGAATGTCTCGCTTGGTGGTCGCCGCCGGAACGGCGGACCCGGCCAGTGTGACGACGGCGCGGTGCGTGGCGATGACCGCGCGGTGACAAGTCTGTCAGGAACCGGGCGAGCCGCGGCATTCAGGCGGCTTCCCGCGGCAGAGGAGCGACGTCGGACGTCGTCGTCATGCGGTCGTCATGCGTTTCGGCGTTGATCCGCGCGGCGCGCGCCGCGCCGATCGGCGGAGCATTGCGTCAGTACACGCGCATCGCATGCAATGCAATCGCGGCGACGCATGCAAACCGCCGCGGCGAATCATCGATCGAACGAAAACCGGGATTCGACACCCGTTCGGCGACAGGCGGGCGCGCCGCTCGCCTGCGCCCGCATCGGTCGGTCGCCGCCGAATCAGCAGCCTTCGCGGCAGTCGGCGACGCCGCATGCGATGAGATTTCCGGCGACTTCGCGCAGCAGGTGTTGCGTGAGCGCGCCGGCGCCGCCTTGGGCGAGACGGAGCAATTCGATCAGATCTTGCGCGGCGAGGCTCATGTTGGTCTCCTTCGCTGCGGCGCTTCTCGAGCGCCGCCGCAAAACATGAAATTCTCTTTGTTGTGACCCAAGTATCGTCCACGGGCCGCACCGATCCAATCAGCCGACGACGAACTTCGCGTCATCCGCTGCAGCGGTTTGTCGGCGTTTTCCTACGCAATCCTCAGCGGAAATCGGCGGTATGGAGCGGGGTGACGGAAGGGGGCGGCGAGATCATGGGGCGCACGCGGCGCGTGGCGTTCCCGTTCGATCCGTCGCGGTTTTGTCTGCCGCGCGGCGAGCGGTTCGGCGCGCGCCGGGGCGGCTCGCTCGGTTGAACGGCGGGCATCGATTGCCGGCGCGGCGAGCGTCTGATTCGAGCCGGCATGCAGGCACGCCGGCACGCCGCATCGTGCCCGTGAACGGGGCGGTAAACGTGCCCGCGAAGTGCCCGCGAAGTGCCCGCGAACGCATCGATCCCACGCAGCGCGCGATCAGCCCGAAATCGGCCGGAAATCGGCCCAAAGCGTCGTTCGCCGCCCGGCGGCTACGCCTTGTAGCCGATGTTGCGCAGCAGCGCCTTTCGCCAGCTCACATCCTCGTCGTTTTCGACGCCGAGCGGCGCAAAGCCGTCGACGACGCCGAGGATGCTGCGTCCTTGATCGGTCTGCGCGACGACGACCTCGGTCGGATTCGCGGTCGCGCAGAAAATCCGGCAGACCTCGGGCACGGCCTTGATCGCGTTCAGCACGTTGACCGGATAGAAGCCCTCGCCGAGAAACACGAGAAAGCAGTGGCCCGAGCCGATCGCGGTCGCGTTCCGGCACGCAAGCTCGGTCAGCTCGCCGTCGGTGCCGGAGCGGCGCACGAGGCGCTTGCCGGACGCCTCGCAAAACGCGAGGCCGAACCGAATGCCCGGCACGGTGCCGACGAGCGCCTCGTGGATGTCCTCCACCGATTTGATGAAATGCGTCTGACCGAGAATGAAGTTCGTCGTCTCGGGCTTGTCGATCGCAACGGTAAGCAATTGCAGCATGTCGCACCTCGTCTCGTGGCGACGCGAATGCACCGGCGCGCGAGCGCCGCAGGCCCGGTCGCTTTCGGGCCGCTTTCCAGCTTAGTACGCGGCTCGCGGCGGCGAAAGCGCGGTGCCGGCCGGCGCCGTCACCTATCCTTGATGTAGGTCGAGCCGCCGGCGCGCGGGCGGGGAAGGGGGAACGATCATGGACGTGCGGCAGGGTTTCGTCGACTGCGTGGGACGCACGCCGCTCATCCGCCTGGCGAAGCTCAGCGCGGAGACGGGCTGCGACATTCTCGGCAAGGCCGAATTCATGAACCCGGGCGGATCGGTCAAGGATCGCGCGGCGCGCTACATCATCGAAGACGCCGAGCGGCGCGGCGCGCTGAAGCCGGGCGGCACCGTCGTCGAGGGCACGGCCGGCAACACCGGCATCGGGCTCGCGCATCTTTGCGCGGCGCGCGGCTACCGCTGCGTGATCGTGATTCCCGAGACGCAGTCGCCGGAAAAGATGGCGCTGCTGCGCACGCTCGGCGCGGACGTGCGCTCCGTGCCGGCCGCGCCGTACAAGGACCCGAACAACTATCAGAAGATCGCCGGGCGGCTCGCCGCCGAGCTGGACAACGCGATTTGGGCCAACCAGTTCGACAACCTCGTCAATCGGCAGGCGCACTACGAGACGACCGGCCCGGAAATCTGGCGCGATACGGCGGGCACGGTCGATGCGTTCGTCTGCGCGACGGGAACGGGCGGCACGCTCGCGGGCGTGAGCCGCTATCTGAAGGAGCGCGATCCCGAGATCCGCATCGTGCTCGCGGACCCGTGCGGAAGCGGGCTCTACAGCTACGTGAAGACGGGCGAGATCAAGGTCGAGGGCAACTCGATCACGGAAGGCATCGGATCGAGCCGCGTGACGGCCAATCTGGAAGGCGCGCCGATCGACGACGCGGTGCGCATCGACGATCCGGCGTGCGTGGCGATGGTCTACCGGCTGTTGCGCGAAGAGGGGCTGTACGTCGGCGGATCGAGCGGAATCAACGTCGCGGCGGCCGTCTGGCTCGCACGGCAGATGGGGCCGGGGCATACGATCGTGACGCTGCTGTGCGATCGCGGCGACATTTACCGCACGCGGCTCTTCAACCGCGAGTGGCTGCGCGAAAGAGGGCTCGAGCCGTCGTAGGTGCGGCGCCGCCGCATTGTTCGGACGAGCGAGCGCGACCTATTCTAGAGACATCCTGCCAACCGGCGGCGATCAACGTTTGTTAGACGGAGGTGTGCCATGTCGATGTCCGTCACTTTGCAGGACTGCCTGCGCCAGAAGGCTTCGCGATACGAAGTCATCCATCATCCTTACAGCCACTCGAACATGGAGGCGGCCGCGGCGGCGCACATTCCAGGCGACCGTCTCGCGAAGACCGTGCTGCTCGAAGACGCACAGGGCTACGTCGCGGCCGTGCTGCCGACCACGCACGCGGTGCGGCTTTCGGAACTCTGGGCGAAGACCGGACGCCATCTCGTGCTCGCGAAGGAAGTCGAACTGCGCGAACTGTTCAAGGACTGCGACGTGGGCGCGCTGCCGCCCGTGTGCATGGCCTACGGGATGCAGACGTTCCTCGACGAGAGCCTCGCGCAGCAGCCGGACGTGTATTTCGAGGCCGGCGACCATGAAGAGCTGGTCCACATGGATCGCGACGAGTTCCTCTCGCTGATGGACAAGGCGGAACGGGCGAGCTTCTCGCACAAGATTCAGGGCGTGGTTTCGTGAACGACTTGGCCGGCCTCGGCCCTCGGGCCGAGGCCGAGCAGCGGGCGCGGGGCGACGGGCTCGGAGGGGCCCGTCGCCCCGTTCGATTTGACTGGCGTCGCACCCGCGGGAGCAGCGCTCCGCAAGCATCGGCGGGAAGCGTCAGCCGCCGGAAATCCTCGGGAGATTATTGTCGGTCGGCCCGCTCGGGCAGCGCGCGCCTCGTCATTCTTCGCGCGCTCGATTGCCTAAGCGAGCACTGGTTCACGAGCCTCGCGCATGCCCAGGTGCTTATCGCAGCCCGGCGCCTGGACTACAACGAGTCAAGGCGACACGGCGCACTGGATGGATTGCCTTTCGCCTGCAGCGTGCGCGGCGAAACTTCCGGCAACGGCGGATGCGCCTGCCGCTTTCCGGGAGCTGGTTTGAAGGGACTTTGCTAGACGCCCGTTGGCCTTACCGAGGGGGCAGGTCAGTATCGTCCCTCGACATCACTCCAGGTAGTTCGGTCCTGCCCCTCGTTGCGGCAAATCGCGACGGGATAATGGTTTCTTGTCCGTTCAAATGCCGCTCTTGGGATCAAACGTTACCGGCAGATGGACGAGGCGTCTGGCGCACCATAACAGGCTATGTTCGGCTGGCGGTAGTGTTCCCTCAACCGAACTTGAACAGCACCCCGTGGCCGCCCCGCGGATACTCCCATTCGATGTTTTGATGGTCGCTGCACAGGATGCGGCAGCTTCCGCATTCGAGGCAGCCGTCGGTGATCAGCGTCACCGAGCCGTTGCCCTCGGCCTTGTAGCACGACGCCGGACAGACGAACGTGCAGCTCTTCAGACCGCATTCGTTCAGGCAGACGTCAGCATCCTTGATCCGGATGTGAGGCCGGCCCGCGTCGACGCGGTAGCGGTTCTGGAACAGCTTCTCCTCGACGTTGACTGTCACGGTGCTCATCGAAATGCCCTCCAAAGTTTGTATGCGTCGCCGACGAGGCCGGCGAGCGAACGGCTCTTGCGGAAGCTCGACATGATCGACCGCTCCTTGCTCTTCTTGTCGACGCCGTCGACGGTGATCATCGTGCGCGCGGCGTTCGCGACGAGATCCGGATAGGTCGTGAAGAACTGCGGATTGCGGTGCAGCGTGTTCGGCATGTCGCGGTACTTGCGCAGATCCTTCATCACGAAGCTCGCGTCGAGCTTCGACTTGTACGCCTTCAGCTCGCCCGCACGATAGCCGCGGCCGGCCGCCTTCGCGGCGATGACCGTCTCGGCGGCGACGCGATCGCTTCGCGCAACGAGCTGCCCCCGCCGGTGACGGATCTCACGGCGCTCACGCTTGTCGAGGCACGACCGCGTGCATCGTGCGACGGAGATGCGCGCGGGCGCGGCGTTGCTCGACCGCGTGAGCGCCGATGCGCAGCCGCAACGCTTCGAGCAGTGGCTGCTCGTCTGCGCGTGCGACTACGCCGCGGGGGCATGGCGGCGCGGGTCATGACGCCGCCGACCACCCGAAGGCGGGGTGGTGGCGCCGCGCGCTCGCGGCCTATGTGGTGGTGCAGGCGCCCGCGTCATCCCGCGCGTCGCTCGACGCGCGCCCGAGCGATTGCGCGGGCGGTCGCGATCGAGCGCGGGAACGGTTGAGCGGGTCGGCGTCGCGCGCGTGTCGTCCCCGTCGTCGATCGTGCGACGGCCGCCGAGCCCGCGCGCCACCGTCGATTGTCGCAATCCGTTCAAATCGTCCAAAGCGCGTCTCGATACCGACAACGCGCGCCGTCCGGCGTGCCGCTGCGCACGGTGTTCATGCGGTTCCGGCGCGTGGTATGGAACTTGCGGCTATCCCGTTGCCCGATCCCGTAAGGAGCCCGACATGTCCGCATCGCTGAAAGCCAAGATCGCCGAAGTGTTCGACGAGCCGGGTTGCGACAAGAACCAGGGCAAGAGCGAGAAGCAGCGCAAGAAGGGCTGCACGAAGCAGCTGTCGCCCGGCGCAGCCGGGGGCGGCTGCGCGTTCGACGGCGCGAAGATCGCGCTGCAGCCGATCGTCGACGTCGCCCATTTCGTGCACGGCCCGATCGCGTGCGAAGGCAACTCGTGGGACAACCGGCACTCGGCCTCGTCCGGATCGCAGCTCTACCGCACGGGCTTCACGACCGACATCAACGAGCTCGACGTCGTCTACGGCGGCGAGAAGCGGCTCTTCAAGAGCGTGCGCGAGATCATCGAGAAATACGATCCGCCGGCTGTGTTCGTCTATCAAACCTGCGTGACCGCGCTGATCGGCGATGACATCGAGGCCGTCTGCAAGCGCGCGTCCGAGAAGTTCGGCAAGCCGGTGATCCCGGTCAACTCGCCCGGCTTCGCCGGGCCGAAGAACCTTGGCAACAAGCTCGGCGGCGAGGCGATCCTCGACTACGTGATCGGCACGCGCGAGCCCGCGTACACGACGCCGTACGACATCAACATCATCGGCGAGTACAACCTGTCGGGCGAGCTGTGGCAGACGAAGCCGCTCCTCGACGCGCTCGGCGTCCGGGTCCTGTCGTGCATCTCCGGCGACGGCCGCTACAACGAGATCGCCGCCTCGCACCGCGCGAAGGTCAACATGATGGTGTGCTCGAAGTCGATGATCAACATCGCGACGAAGATGCAGCAGCGCTACGGCATTCCGTATTTTGAAGGTTCGTTCTACGGCATCGGCGACATGAGCGACACGCTGCGGCAGATCGCGAAGCTGCTCGTGCAGCAGGGCGCGCACGCCGGCCTGATCGATCGCACCGAGCGCCTGATCGAGGCCGAGGAAGCGCGTGCGTGGAAGCGTATCGCGCACTACAAGGCGCGCCTCACCGGCAAGCGCGTGCTGTTGATCACGGGCGGCGTGAAGTCGTGGTCGGTCGTCGCCGCGCTGCAGGAGGCGGGGATGGAGATCGTCGGCACCAGCATCAAGAAGAGCACGAAGGAAGACAAGGAAAAAATCAAGGAGATCATGGGCGACGACGCGCACATGATCGACGACATGACGCCGCGCGAGATGTACGCGATGCTGCGCGACGCGAAGGCCAACATCATGCTGTCGGGCGGCCGCTCGCAGTTCGTCGCGCTGAAGGCGCGGATGCCGTGGCTCGACATCAACCAGGAGCGCCACTGACTTGAGACGTTTCTTGTAGCCATCGGTCCTGCCTTCATCGCACCGGGCAGTCCGTGGCAAAACGGGTTCGTCGAGAGCTTCAACGGCAAGCTGCGTGACGAATTGCTGAACCGGGAATGGTTCCGCAGCCGCGCCGAGGCCATTCGCCTATTCCGACAAGGAAACGGAATGGGCACGCCGTGTCGTAAGAGCCGCGCAGGCGAGTGGTGGCGAAGCAGTCTCCGTTGACGGGACGATGGTCGACAAACCGATAGTCCTTAAAGCACTTGAAATTGTCTCATCTGCCGATCGATAGGCCATGCCATCAAATTGGGGGGGCGTCATGGGCATCTGCGGACACGAGGCAGAGAAACGTATTTACTAGTCTCAGACCACCGCCTGCTTCTATCCGGTTTTCCTCAGAGGGGGGGCGCGATCGCCGAAACGGCGATCACTCTTTTATTTCGAGATGTTGGTCAGCATCAACTCAACATGCAAGTGCATCGACCACCGTCGTCGTATCTCGAGGACGCATTCAATATGATATGTACTGCGACAACTTGTGATGAATTTGATGTGTGTACTGACGAAATATCGTGGGAGACACGTCGTGACATTAAGGTTAGGCCAATCCACGGGAATCATGGGCACGAGCTTTGGCAAAAATTATTTGGAATTGCCTGGAGAATTCTGGCCCTCTCACGCGCCTACCGGGTGTTTCGCATGCCAGTCAGTCGCGGATTGGAATGCGTTGGATGCGTTCACCAATTCTGCTTCAGAAAATGGTGCACCGATCAACTGAAAAACCAGCGGCATCGCGTCTGCAGAAAATCCGCAGGGCAAGACCACGGAAGGCAAACTGGCCATATTGAATGGGCATGTGAATCGATGGATGTCCGCAATAAGTTCGTCGTCAATTCTAGACATGCGTTCGATCGTCGGAACGCCAGCCGGCAATACAGGCAGCGCGACGAAATCGACTTGACTGAACAACGCCAGCAGCCTGCCTCGGAACTCCTGACGGCGCAACAGCAATCGTTGGTACTGCGTGCCCGGCAGTGCGCGTCCTTGCTCAATCAGCGTCGCGAGACTCGGACTGTATTCGCTTCTGCGAGATGGGTAGGTCGTATCGTGTGCGACTGCCGCTTGTACCGCGCATACCGGAAACCAGTCCCAGATCATTTCTTCGACATTTGGCAGCGCAACCTCCACGATCGTCGCGCCGAGGTCAGAGAGCGTCGCAATGGCATCGGAGATCGCCAGGGACATCACGTTGCTGAGGCGCGCGCCGAGCCACGACGTGTCGACGCCAAGCCGAACGCCTTCGAGGTCATGGCACGGCTCGACGGAAAATTGAGGCACTGCGCGGAGCGACGTAGTCGGGTCGGCGGGGTCCCGGCCGGCGACAATTCCAAGAGCGGCCGCAGCGTCAGCAGCCGATCGAGCGATCACACCAACGTGGTCGAGGGTCGAGGCAAGCTCGAACGTTCGATGGCGAGACACACGTCCCCAAGTAGGCTTGATACCCGTAACTCCGTTGGCAGCGGCGGGCAGGCGGATCGAGCCGCCAGTTTCGGATGCGAGCGCTGCGTAACAGAGACCGGCGGATACGGCAACCGCGCTACCGCTCGACGACGCACCAGGCCAATAGTCGGCGTGCCACGCGTTACGTGGTGTCGGGAACGGCGCCCGATGTTCCGCGTAAGCGCCCTCCGTCATAGACAACTTACCGAGTATCACAGCACCTGCTTCGCGCAATCGCCGAATGACTGTGGCGTCTTCCGTCGCAAGGGCATTGGCGCGAATTGCCATGCCTGCCGTTGTTGGCACTCCCTTCATGTCAAAAATGTCCTTCACTGCCACTGGCACACCGTGCAAGGGTCCGCGATCTATCCCACGCGCGATTTCCCGCTCGGCTCGGTTCGCTTCGGCGAGCGCGGAAGCTTCCGTTACCCGGATGTATGCCTGCATGATTGGGTCGACTGTATCAATGCGAGAAAGCATGATCCGAGTCAACTCAACCGCGGAGAGAAGCCGCCGCTTAAGCATCGACGATATCTCGGACACGCCCAAGTATGCAATATCCACGGTGGTATCAATTAAATTTATAGTAGTTAGGATCTAACGTGCATCGATCACTGAAATTCAGAATCTCATCAATATATTCGATGAAATTTATGGTTACTCGACAACCACGAATATACAGCAATTTCAGGCAATTTCATCTCATTTTTCCTCAGCGCGATCTCGATGGTATGCATTTTGCAGATGATTATTTTGGCAGTCGAAATTTGATCGATGCAATACTTGCGTTTGCTGGAATTTGTCCAACTAATTATATTTTGTGATCGTGATCGAACGGATCGACACTATGGGTGTCACGGAAGCTGAGCGCGTGACATATTGGCAAGACGTCATTCGACGAATATATTGCCAATCAGAATCGACTATACCGTTAAACGCAGCGCGAGATTTTAGAGCCTTTCTGTCGCGGCAAGCATTTGGCCATGTTGGGATCGGCCATGTTGAAGCGCCAGCCGTCGCCTATTCGCGAAAAATTTCAGATGTCCGCCAATCTCCAAGTGAAGATTTTCTGGTTAGCATCTTAGAGTCTGGAGGTGCTAACATTGAACAAAATGGGAAAAGAGCAATACAAAATTGCGGAAATATGGTTATCTATGATACCGCGCGCCCATTCGATTATGAGTTTATTTCTGATTATAAAATTACATTGCTTAGTCTTCCGCGAAGCCAAATGTTACATAGAATCCCGAACATCGAGAAGCTCACCGCAGTTCCAATTAACACCCATTCTCAGATAGGCGCACTTGCCTCGACAGTCATCCGTGGCGCAGCTCAGATGGATCTGGTGGTTGACGCGAGTGCGCGCGCGAAGATTGGATCTTCGGTGATCGATATATTCAGTGCTGCAATCGAGATGGAGCTATACAGTGGAGGGTTGATTGAGAGTCGACAGATTGATGTAGTAGAGCGTGCCAAACGCTACATCACGGGAAATCTCTCGGATTCGAGTCTCGATATAAGTAAAATTGCGAATGCTATAGGTATATCAAACAGAACCCTTAATCGTGCATTCGCGGCTGAAGGAACCACTGCGGTTCGGTGGCTGTGGCAAGCGAGATTGCACGAGTGTTACATGGCACTCAATGACGGACGTATGGGGCGGGTGTCGGACATCGCGTCAGCATATGGTTTTAACGATGTTTCACATTTCAGCCGTGCATTCAAGTTGATGTACGGCGTTACGCCCACATCAATCGCGCGGCGCTGATCGCATCAGCCCGATCTTGGAGTTTTATCACAATACAGTTATGTTGTATTGGTCAGGTTCGAAGCATCAGGTTTCCAAAAACGCGCAAGGCGGAAAATGCAAATCGTCGTGACGCGATGAGTCATTCCATGTGATCACCTCGAGAAATATAATTCGGTCATGTCCTTTGGTGGTGATTCGCTATACACAGCTCCATGACGTATCTTTTCATGGGTACGTACATAAAAGTGATTAATGTTATGGCAAGAATGATTTCTTGCATTGCGCCTTCGCGTTCTCAATTGGGCATCTTGTTTTTTATCCGTCTGCGCCTATCTGCCTGGGTGTGGACGGTTTTCGATTACGCATTTTGTGATCGCCTTTTTATTAATATTTTATAGTTTATATTATTTTAATATCAAGTATGCCAAAGGGAGTGCGGTGCTTTCCCAGGGAAATTGTACCGATGCGTACTATCCGTTCGATTTAATTGATTCGGTAGAGAAAATGCTTATAAGTTAGTGGCCACCGCCTGCGAGCCCTCCGATCTGCCTCGGAGCAGGCGGTTTTGCGATCGTCGGTATCGACGATCGCCTTTTTATTCACGCCGTGTTGTCGCATGCCTGGCACACAACACCCGCCCCTGACGTCGCACGGCGCTCGGATGCGTGCGTCTAAACGTAATTCTATTGGAGAGAAATTGTGGCAACTTACGAAGAACTGAAAGCTCAACTCGATGCACTCAATAAGGAAGCCGAAGTAGCTAGAGAGCGTGAAATCTCTGCGGTACTTTCGGAGATTCGAGGGGCTGTCTTGAAGTACGAAATTCGGCCAGACCAGATCTTTCTGCAATGGACTCGCCTTCGCTCGCCAGACAAGCGGCGTGGCCCACTTCCGCCGAAATATCGGAACCCGATGACGGGCGAAACGTGGAGCGGTCGAGGCCGATGCCCAAAGTGGATGGCTGGCCTGCCGCGCGACGAATTTCTTGTCGAACGATTTGCTTGATCAGCAATCGAGTGCTCGGCACGCGCGCTCATTGAAAGACGCGTGAAAATTCGAACCAGTAGACGGAGATTTCTCCGCTCTCGAGGTCCATTTCGACGCAAGGGACGCTACGGCCAATGCTCAGCGGACCAATTTCCCGAATCGACCTGTTAACTCTGACAGGTCAACTCCATGTTGTAGAACCATCCGCTGTCAGCGCGATGGCAAATCTTCGTTAATTTGGCCGCCATTTGTCTCAGCCTTGATAAAATTAACGCGCCGTGAGGAGCGCCTCAATCACATCACGAATCAATGCTCCTCCAATTCGAATCCAAGCAGAAACCTGAGAGTCTTCCGTGACCAATTTGAACGATACGCTACGGGGTTTCGCGTCGGGGGCGGTCGACTGGAATAAACGTCCGGTCGCGTTGCACTTCGGCGCCGCGCAGGCCGCGATCGGCCATCTGCTGGCGCTGCAGCACGCGAGCGTTCAGGAAGGCTTGATGTCCGGGATTCGCGGGAGTCTGACCTGCGTGTCGACCCGCCACGACCTGCCGCCCGGCGTGTTGCTCGGCATTCCGGTATCGATCCGGCTCGTGACCGACCGCGGACAACCGCATATGGTGAACGCGATCATCAGCGACGTCCAGATCGGACAAAGCGACGGCGAACTCTGCGTGTACCAGTTGACCGTGTGCGATGCGTTGTCGCTGATGGACAAGCGCACCAATTCGCGCGTGTTTCGGAAGCGGAACGTCGTCGACATTCTCATCGCGCTGTTCAACGAGTGGCAGCAGCGCAGTCCGGCTCTCGCGCGCGCGTTCGAATTCGATCTTTCCCACCTGCGCGCCGACCGCTATCCGCCCCGCGAATTGACGCGGCAGGTCAACGAGTCGGACGCGCACTTCGTGCGTCGCCTGCTGCGTCGCGAAGGGATCACCGTGTTCGCGAAGGCCGGCCCGGCGAAGCACATGCAGAACGTTCACGACGAAACGCCGGTGCATACGCTCATGTGCTGCGACGATCCGATGTCGCTGCCTCAAGCGCCCGCCGGCACGGTTCGATTGCATCCGCGTGACGCCGGCACCGAGCAACGCGACACGGTCACGCTGTTCGCGCTGCACCGGCAACTGGTTCCGGGCAAGGCCGGCCGTCGTGGGACTACAAGAAGGCGAGGATAGACGAATCGACCGTCGGCTCGAGTCTCGATCAGGGCGAGTCAGGCAACGACCTGGCCAAGTTGCTGACCGACGTCGCGATCGACATCCCGCACGCGGGCGATTCTTGGAGCGATCACGAGCGGCTCACCCGCGCGCGCATGCTCGCGCACGAGTTCGAAGCCGAACGCTATGACGGCGTCAGCAGTGCGCGCGATCTTGCCGTGGGTGCGTGGATCACGCTGACGGGCGCACCGGAATGGGACAAGCAACTCGCCGACAAGCGCCAGTTCGTGATCACGTCGATCGACCACGCCGTCTGGAACAACCTGCCGAAAGGACTCAACGAACGCGTGCAGGCGCTATTCGCGGCGAGCCGCAATCTCGCGCAGGCAGCTCCTGCGTTACCGGCCGCGCTCGCGGAGGATGCCGATACGCGTTACAAGAACACGTTCAGTTGCGTGCGCCGCGGCGTGCCGCTCGCGCCCGCGTACGATCCGCGAACGGACTTGCCGCCAGTGCATCTGCTGACGGGCACGATCGTCGGCACGGAGGACGAAGAAGTGTTCTGCGACGAGGACGGCCGCGTGCGCGTGCGGATTCACGGCCTCGATCCGGCGGACCACGCGCACGCGCAGGTCACGGGCACCACCGACAATGCGGGCGATAGCGCGCCGATTCGCGTCGCGACGAGTCTCGCGGGAACGAATTTTGGGGCATCGTTTCTGCCGCGCGTCGGCATGGAAGTCCTTCTCGGTTGTGTCGGCGGCGATCCGGACCGGTTGGTGATCATCGGGGTGCTGAGCAACGGCGCGCATCCGCTGGCGACGTTCAGCCACACGGGCCGGCTGCCGGGCAACCGTTACCTGTCCGGCATCAAGACGAAGGAAATCAAGGGGCAGCGGTACAACCAGCTGCGCCTCGACGACACATCGAATAGCAGGAAGGACACGCTAACTATCGCAAGCCGGATGCGGGCGCCAGCCGACAACGTGATCACTTCACGCACTCCTGCAGGGACGCCTCGGCGCTGGCGCCAGCAGCCCGCGAATCCGCACACGTCGATTGCGGACCTCCCTGAGGGTCGGCCAGGATTCGCATATTTTCGAATCCCGGCCGACCCTCAACTTCCTCCGGAGGCGTTCGCGGCACGCAATCGCGATCGGCCTCGGGCTCATTCTGGATTCCGCCGGCCCAACAAGCGCCCATTTGCTGAGCCCGCTATGACGGCCACGCGGCCCTCGTGTTGGCGACGACTCCGTTTCGCTTGTGGCGAATCGTTGATCGAACGGTATGAGTCGCGCAGCACGAGCGACTGCGACGCGAGGCAACATCGTTGTCAGCCAAATCGTGACGACTGTATTTCGCTCTACGTACTTTGTGCGACTTCGTCAACGGACATCAAATAGCAGCGCGGAGATTGGCCGGTGACCCGGCGGAACGAGCGCGACAGCTGAGTGTTGCTTTGGAAGCCGACTTCGATCGCGATGTCCAGCAGCCGCATATTTCCCCGGCGCATCAGCCGTTTAGCTTTCTCGACTCTCCTTTCCGTGATGTATTTGCACGGCGGCACGCCGAAATGATGCTTGAACGTACGGGAAAAATGGTACACGCTTAGCCCGACCACGCCAGCCAGGTCCCTCAAAGTGATCGGCGAATTCAGATTTTCGTCGATGTGATGGGTCAGTCTGCGGTGCTGCGCGCTGGAGAATCTCTTGCCGCTCGCGTTGTCTTCGGTCGATTGAAGCCGGAGCATCTCGGACAGCAGCGCGACTGCCATGTGATCGTGAAAGTACGGCCATCTATGGCGATTGGTCGATGTGTCCACGACGTGTCGCATGAGCTTGAGCAACACCTCGCCGGTGACGTTCATCGCCGGCTTGAGCATCGATGACGCACTGTCCATGAAGCCCGTTTCGCGAGCATCCACGGCAAATATGAAATAGCTGACCTTCCCACCGGAGCCGCCCTTGCAACTGAGCGTGTGCAGCGGCGGCAAGTAGTCGAGCCCGACGTCGAGCCGGCGTGGCCCTGCGACGCGCCGTCCGTCGATCCACGTGCCGCCCGTGGACACGGCGTGCCGGTCGTATAGGAAAAACAGGTGGCGATTGCTTTCGATCTCGACCTGGTATGTCTCGGACAATACTTCGCACCGGTACATGCCGCATACGTCGGTCTGCATGAGCGGAGTCACTCTCGCATGATCGCGGTCCTGATAGTGAAGCCATGTGGGCGCATCGGCTGAGACGGGGAAGTTGTCGCGGGTAGTGACGGAATGCATGGGTGGCCTCAAGTTTCTTATGCTTGCAACAAACGGAGTCACGGGTGAAAGCTCGAGCGGAAAGGGGCGCTTTGCGTGATGCTCGACGTGTTCCGCAAGGAAGCGCTTGAACAGAGCCGGGAGGCGCCGGATGGAGTGCGGGCGGAATGTGTGATGTTGTTGCACATGATCCAATGCTATGCGGCCGGATTCGAAGGCGGTGGGCGAGCGGAGGCGCTTCCCGCGGACTCGCGCGAACTCGCTGTGACGTGGGCGAAGCGAATGCTTGATTTAAGAAATCGCTGTGCGCATCTTTCTGGCTCCTTGATTGGGAAAGCGAAGAATCACTTTTCATTCGCTAACAGACGGGAATCAATGGCGCATATCGCCGAACGGCTTCCGATAGCCGTTTTGCATTTTCCTGTTGGTTCGCGACCCTCAGCGCCATGTGACTTATATAAACAAAAAACGTTCAAATCGAAATCAGAGTTGAATAAATTGGATGGTCGTCTCACGAGATAAAAATGACTTTTGCCGATTGCATTCTCTTATTCCGAATGCAACATGGATGCGATGAAGCCGTGCGCATGCATTGATGGGACACGCCCCAATTTCGATAGACTTTGCGCCATGTCGGCATGCGCCCTCGTGCATTCGCCACAAGGGCAGGCAATGTTGCTCTCGCGCCGATTTCCCGGTTCGTCCATCGATCAGCCCGAGCGTGCGTTCCGTTCGTCTTGCAGCGCACGGGGCTGGTGCGCTGGCAGCGTAGGGAGGCGCGAGGCAGCTGCGGGATTTCGATACGCTGGACGACGCAGCGTCGCTGAATCGTGGGCACCACGAGTGGCCGGAAATGCCATCGCTAAACGAAAGGCGGTATATGCTAAACGGGAAATAATTGACCTGAACATCGAAAATAATTTTCGATTTGTTTCCAATCGTCGTCAATTGATGATCAATTAGATGTTGGTTATGCGCATGTTTCCAAGGAATCGGGACAGATAGAAAGCAATTTTGATCAAATTTCCGCAATGGTGATGGGGACGAGGAAACGCGGATATAGACAATGTGAGCGCATATCCGAGCGTTGATAAAGAGTTGCTCAAGCGGTCAAGCACGGAGGCGATGTTTATATCAAAAGCGAGGTCAAGTCGGAGCCGCTCGCATTATGTTCGTACGCGTGACGGCACATGTCTTTTCCCGCAGCGCACGCATCGAGACTCACGTACCGCGGCCATTCCTGGCAAGAGGCCTTCGTCGACAGCCCGGTCATTCACGAGGGGGCGTCCGGCAATCTGTCGATGCTCGGCACGTGACATGTCCGATTTCGGGCGACAGCAGCTCGCAGTCGACGTGATCGTGAATGTTCTTGCGCAGCCGGATATCGATGTAGATGTGACAAGGAGATACTCGATGATTTCCGATGTGAGCCGGCAAGTTTGCAGTGTCAGCCGAGAACTACCGACGGGCGGATGCGTGATCGGGCGCCAGCGCATGAAGCCCGATGATTCCAGCGCGCGCCGCGCTGAGCGAAGAGGATGGCGCGCGCTTCATCCTCCGCGCGCGGCGGCATGCGGCCCCCTTCGGCGCGTCTGCACCGCCAGCCGGAACGAAAGCCGAAATAGGAAAGCGACGTCATGAGCACCTCTCGTATCGGCGCATCGCCCCCGCCTCCCGTCGACGACAAGGCTCGGAACGGTCGCTCTTCCACGTATTCCGGCGCCGAGTCGATCGCCGGGCAATTGATGTCGCGTGCCGAAGCGGCCCCCGATTTTCCTGCGTTCGCTTCCGTCGGCTCATCGGAAGACGTTTGTTTGACCAATGCGTGTCTATGCGAACGCGCATCCGCGATTGCTTTCCGCCTGGCGCGCATCGCGTCGGTCGGCGATCGCGTGATGCTGGCTTTTCGGAATCCTCTCGATTTCATTCCCGCCTTCTTCGGCTGTTGCCTGGCCGGCACGATTCCTGTTCCCGTGGCGCCTCGGCATGGCCGCGACACGATGCTCGCGATCGCGCAGGATTGCGGCGCGGCTATCGCGTTGACCGCCGAGGAGCGTGAGGCGCTGCCGGGTATTCAGTGGATGCGCACGGACGACGGTGAACGTCGCGCGCCGTTCCTGAGCGTGGTCACCGACGACCATCCCGCCCTGTTGCAATACACGTCCGGCTCGACGCGAACGCCGCAGGGCGTCGCCGTGACGCACTCGGGGCTGCGCGCGACGATCAGGGACCTCGACAGCGCCGCGCTGCACGACCCCGACAGCGTCATGGTCAGTTGGTTGCCGTATTTCCACGACATGGGCCTCGTCTACGGCATTCTCACGCCGTTGTACTGCGGCTTCACCGCGTATCTAATGCCGCCGGAAAAATTCATCGCACAACCGATGTCATGGCTGCGGGCGATCGCGACCGTGCGCGGCACGCACACGGCGGCGCCCAATTTCGCGTACGCGTTGTGCGCGGACCGAGCGGCCGATCTCGCGCCCGAAACCGATCTTTCTTCGTTGCGCTTCGCGCTCAACGGAGCCGAACCGATTCGTTGCGAGACGGTACGCCGCTTCGAGGCGGCGTTCGCGCCGTTCGGCTTGCGGCCATCGGTGGTGACCCCCGGTTACGGGCTGGCCGAAGCGACCCTGAAGGTGGCGTCGGGACGCAGTGGCGAGGGGATGCGCAGCGCGCGTTTCGAGCGCGATGCGCTGGCGCTCGGCCGCGTCGTCCCGCATCGGGACGGTGTCGAACTCGCATCGTGCGGCACCAGCCTGATCGACACGCGTGTGAGAATCGTCGATCCGCAAACGTGCCGGCCGTGTGCGCCGGATGTCATCGGCGAAATCTGGGTGAGCGGGCGAACCGTCGCCGGGAGCTACTGGCGTCGTCCTCAAGAAACGCAGCGGATCTTTCGCGCGCGACTCGACGACGGCGAAGGTCCGTGGCTGCGGACCGGCGATCTCGGCTTCGTGCACGACGGCTCGCTGTTCGTCGCAGGCAGGCTGAAGGATCTGATCATCGTCGGCGGCCGGAATTTTTATTGCCATGATATTGAGGACTCCATATCTGGATGCCACCCCGCCATCCGGATGGGGCGGGTATTCGCCGCGGCGATCGAAGGCGCGGACGGCGAAGGGATATTGGTCGGCGCCGAGGTGCGCAGCGGCTGCGACGAGACGGCGGCCCGCGCGATCATTCCGGTGATCCGCTCGGCGTTGATGAACGAACACGGCGTCGCGCCGGCGCGCATCGTGTTGCTGCGGCGGGGGAGCATCCTTCGTACGTCGAGCGGGAAGACCCGCCGGGCGGCGACGCGCGA
The DNA here is from genome assembly GCF_001524445.2 of Burkholderia savannae. Taxonomy (NCBI): domain Bacteria; kingdom Pseudomonadati; phylum Pseudomonadota; class Betaproteobacteria; order Burkholderiales; family Burkholderiaceae; genus Burkholderia; species Burkholderia savannae. Next base: position 795,404 of record NZ_CP013418.1, on the reverse strand, counting down.
CGCGCTCGCGCGCGGCGACTTGCAGATCGTTGCCGATGACGGTGGCGGCATGGCCGGCGACGCTATCTTGGCCGAGATCGCGCGATTTGTGCCGGGGGCTGCGGCGCAGCCGGCCAGCCGGCTCATCGACCTCGGGCTCGATTCGCTGTCGGCCGCGCGGCTGGCCGCGTCGGTGCGCGCGCGCCACGGTGTGGACCTGACGTTCGCGACGCTGTTCGCCGCTTCGGCCGATAGTCTGAGGCGCGAAATCAGCGACGGGCGCAGCGCGCAGACTGCGGCCCCCGCGGCGCCGAGGCACTACGAGGCTGACCAGCCGTTCGAGTTGTCCGAGATGCAGCAGGCCTATTGGATCGGCCAGCAAAGTGGCGTGCCGCTCGGTAGTGTCCAACCGCATATTCGCGTCGATTTCGAAGTCGACCACGCCCGCGTGCCCGATCTGAGCCGGCGGCTGGCGCAGCTTGTCGAACGCCACCCCGCGCTGCGGATGGCGGTGCGCGGCGACGGGCGCGCGGTCTTCGAGGCGCACGCCTACGATCCGGTCCTGCCTCAGCAGGACCTGCGCGATCTGGAAGAGTCGACATTGGCCGAGCGCTTGTGCGCCGTGCGTGCGGAACTGGCCGACGGCAACGGACGCCCCGTCGCCGCATGCTTCAGCCGCATCACGGACACGATGTCCGTTCTGCATGTGCGCCTGGGGCTGCTCGCCGGCGACCTGCGCAGCTTTTTGCGGCTGGTGCGCGAACTGGCGCACGGCGCGTCTCGCGAGCCGTCTCCCGGCATCGTGCCGCCCGCGCCGCCGCCGTTGCCCGATGAACGCCGCGAAGCGTGGCTGCGCCGCGTCGAGTCGATTGCGCCCGCGCCGGAGTTGCCGGCGGCGATGGCGCTCGCCGACGTCGTCGACCCACGTTTTGTCAATCTTCGCCGGGAATTGCCGGAGCCGCTGTCCGCGGCGCTGACGGCGCGCGCGCAGGCGCTGGGCGTCACGCTCGCTTCGTTGTGCACCGCCGCGTTCGCCGACGTCGTGCGGTTGTGGTCGGCGGCGCCCGAGTTCACGCTCAACGTGACCTGCAATACCCGGGCGGCACAAGCCGGGGAAGCGATCGGCGACTACACCAGCAATACCTTGCTTTCCCTGCGCGAGCGTCACGCTTCGTTCGTCGAGCTTGCCCGGGCGGTGCAGCGGCAAGTCTGGGCCGACCTGGACGAGCCATGGTGCTCCGGCGTGGCGATCCTGCGCGAGCTCGGTCGCCGCAACGGCGCGCCGGTGCTGATGCCGGTGGTCCTGACGAGCCTGCTGTCGGGCGACCCGGCGGACGATCTGGCAGTGCTCGACGCGCTCGGGCGGGTGGTCGACATGGCCAATCCGACGCCGCAGGTCTCGCTGCATGCCATCCTCGGTCGGCGCGGCGAGCGTCTCGTCGTGATGTGGGAATACGTCACGCAGCTGTTTCCCGAACGGATGGTGGACGCGATGTTCGCCGCGTTCGTCGAGTCGCTTGCGACGATCGCGGCCGAGCCGTCGGCCGTCGAGCTGCCCGTGGTTGCGAAGCTTGCGCCGGACGAGGCCGCACGGCGTGCGGCGACCAATGCGACGGAGGTCGAGCGCGCGCCGCGTCGTCTGGAGGCGGCGTTCGTCAGGCAAGCGAATGCGCGCCCCGATGCCGTCGCCGTGAGGCAGGGCGGTGCGGCACTGACCTATGGCGCGCTGTTGCGCGACGCAGAAGACATCGGCAGCGCGCTGCAGCGGCTCGGCGTCGCGCGCGGCGATGTCGTGGCGGCCGTCGTCGAGCCGGGGCCGCGCGCGATTGCGGCGCTGCTCGGCATCGAATTGGCCGGCGCGGCCTATCTGCCGGTCGAGCCGTCCTGGCCGTCGGCGCGCATCGACGAGTTGCTGCGTGAGGCGGGCGCCCGTCACGCGGTCGTGACGACGGGCGACATCGATCTGCCGGTGCCGTCGCTGCGCCTCGACCGTCCGCTCGCGCGCGTCGCGCCCGCGCCGGTGGCGGATGCGGGCCCGGACGACGCTGCCTATGTGATCTTCACGTCCGGCTCGACGGGCCGCCCGAAGGGCGTGGTCATCACGCACGAAGCCGCGGCGAACACGATCGACGACATCAATGCGCGTTTCGCCGTCGGCCCGGCCGATCGGGCGCTCTGCGTATCGTCGCTTGCTTTCGACTTGTCGGTCTACGACATATTCGGACTGCTCGGGGCAGGCGGCACCGTGGTGTTCCCCGAGCGCGCGCGCGATCCTGATGCGATCTCGCAGGCGTTGCGCGATGCCGAGGTGACGATCTGGAATTCCGTGCCGGCCGTGCTCGAACTGTTGCTCGACGTGGCCGCGCCGCGCTCGCCGCACCTGCGGCTCGCGCTGCTGAGCGGCGACTGGATCGCGCCGACGCTGCCCGAGCGGCTGCGCGACGCGTTCCCGAACGTCCAGCCGATCAGCCTCGGCGGTGCGACGGAAGCGTCGATCTGGTCGGTCGTCCACCCGATCGCGCCGGCCGACGCGGCGCTGGCTTCGATTCCGTACGGCAAGCCGCTGTCGAACCAGCAGTGCTTCGTGCGCGCGCCCGACGGGCGTGAGCGTCCCGACGGCGTCGCCGGCGAACTGCTGCTCGGCGGATGCGGCCTCGCGCTCGCCTACCTCGGCAACGAGGCGGAAACCGCCCGCCGTTTCTTCGTCGATGGGGATGGCAGACGGCTTTACCGGACGGGCGATCTCGCGCGCTGGCTGCCCAATGGGGAACTCGAGTTGCTGGGGCGGATGGACGGCCAGGTCAAGGTGCAGGGATACCGGATCGAGCTGGGCGAGATCGAGGCCGCCGCGATGCGCGCGGGCGGCATCTCGCGCGCGGTGGCGTCGGTGGTCCGGCGCAGCGGCGCGACGGTGATTCAGTTGCACGTGGTCGCGTTGCCGCAGCGGCGCGGCGACATTGTGTCGGCGGTGCGCGCCGAGCTGGTTTTGCATTTGCCCGCCTATATGCAGCCGCACCACGTCGCCGTGCTCGACGCGCTGCCGCTGACGGCGAACGGCAAGGTGGATCGCGCGCGGCTGGCCGCGCTGCCGGCCCCGGCCCCGGCGGCACGGGTCGCGGCTGCGGCGCGGCGCGACGCGTCGCTCGAAGCGACGATGCTCGATGCGTTCGCCGAGGTGGTCGGCGTCGACATCGATCCGCAACAAGGGTTCTTCGACGCCGGCGCGACCTCGATGCACATCGTGCGCTTGCGCGCGCTGCTGGCGTCGCGGGGCGTGGCGGTTGCGCCGCTCGTCGATTTCTTCTCGCTCGCCACGATTCGCGCGCTCGCCTCGCGCTCCGCCGCGAGCGGCGCAGACACGCTCGACACGAAGGACGTCGCCGGCGTGCGCGCCTACAGACAGCGCGCACGCGCACGCAAGGAGGCTATGTGACTGTTTACGAAACACCCGTGGATGCAGTGGCGATCGTCGGCGCAAGCTGTCGGCTGCCGGGCGCGACCACGCTGGAACAATTCTGGTCGCTGATCGCCGATGGCCGCATCGCGATCGAGCGCTTCACCACCGATGCGGCCCGCCGCGAGGGCGTGCCGGAGGAAGTGTTGGCGCAGCCCGGCTTCGTCGGGGCGGGCGGGCCGCTCGAAGGCGTCGACCTGTTCGACGCGGCGTACTTCGGCATTGCGCCGTCGCAGGCGGCGGCGATGGACCCGCAGCAGCGGATTTTCCTCGAATGCGTGCACGAGGCGCTCGAGCGCGCTGGCCACGGCGCGGTGCGCGGCCCTCGCGTCGGGATCTGGGCCGGGTCGGCCACCGTCGATTATCTGGTCGACCATGTGCGCGACCGGCTCGATCGCGCGTCGCCGAACCGCTTCCTGCAGCAATGGGTGGGCGTCGACAAGGACTATCTCGCGACGCAGGTCGCGTACCGGCTGGATTTCGGCGGGCCCGCGGTCACGCTGCAGACGGCCTGTTCGACTTCGCTCGTCGCGGTGGTCCATGCGCTGCATGGGCTGCTGAGTTTCCAGTGCGACTTCGCGGTAGCGGGCGGCGTCAGCATCGCGCTGCCGCAGCGGCAAGGGCATGTGTACGAGGAGGGCAGCATCCTGTCCGCCGACGGCGCGTGCCGGCCATTCACGACGGAAAGCAGCGGCACCGTCTTCGGCAACGGCGCGGGGGTCGTGGTCCTGAGGCGTCTGGAGGATGCGCTCGACGACGGCGACCCGATTCTGGCGGTGATTCGCGGTGGCGCGATCAACAACGACGGGGCGGCGAAGGTCGGCTTCACCGCGCCGGGCGGCCGGGGGCAAAGCGAGGTGATCCGTCACGCGCTGGCGTTGAGCGAAGTCGACGGCGCGTCGGTCGGCTATGTCGAGACGCACGGCACGGGCACGGCGATCGGCGACGAGGTCGAACTGGCGGCGCTGACCGCCGCGCTGGGCGATCGACGGCCCGGCGACGCGCGGTGCGCGCTTGGATCGCTCAAAGCGAACGTGGGGCATCTGAACGCGGCCGCGGGAGCGTGCGGCCTGATCAAGGCCGCGCTTGCAGTGGAGCACGCGCAGATTCCGGCGGCGGTGGGGGCCGAGCAGGCGATCGCGGCGCTGCGCGGCGAATCCGCGTTCTACCTGCCGACGAACACGGTGCCGTGGGACGCGCCGCTCAGGCGTGCGGGCGTCAGTTCGTTCGGCATCGGCGGCACCAATGCGCACGTGATCGTGGAGGCCGCGCCGCCGCGCGAACCCAGGACGCCGCAAACGGTGCCGCTGCTGTTGCTGTCGGCGCGTGGCGACGCTGCGCTGCGCGAACTGTGCGCGAATTATGCGACGTTTCTCGAAGGCAACCCGGACGTGCGGCTCGAGGACGTGTGCTTGACGGCGGCTATAGGCCGCCGCCATTGGGAACAGCGCGCGGCGTTTCGCGCCGAATCCCGCGAGCGGTTGATCGGTTCGCTGCGGGCATTCGCCGCGGGCGATTCCGGTGCCGACGTGATCAGCGCCGAAGTGCCGGCCCGCGTGCCGGAAGTGAGCTTCGCGTTTGGCGGCGCACGCGATCTCGACGCGGTCCTCGCCCGCGTGCGGGCGTGCGGCGTCGTGCCGGCGAGCGTGTGCGCGACGGGCGACGGCGTGTTCGCGGCGGCCTTCGCCGCCGGCGCGCTGAGTCTCGACGACGTACGGAACCGTCGCGCGGACAACGTTGCCGCGCCGGCGCTGCTGTGGATCAGCGCATCGTCGGGCTTGCCCATCGACAGCCCGGCGGCGGTGCGCGACGAACTGGCGTGCGCGAACGACGCCGCATACGATGCCGCGGCGGCGCTGGAGGCCGCGGGCGCGGCGCTGGTGCTGGAATTCGGCGACGTGGCATTGGGCGCGGGGGGCGCGGGCGTGGTGTCGCTCGATCCGGCGTCGCCGGAGGCGATCGCCCGCATGTGGACGGCCGGCGTGGCGCTCGACCTGACGCAACACTATCGCGACGGCAACCGGGTCATGCTGCCGACCTATCCGTTCCAGCGTCAGCGCTTCTGGATCGACCGCGCGCCACGCTTCGCCGAAAGCGGCGTGTCGCCCTTCCTCGGCCGGCGGACCGACGCGCCCGCGCTGGATGCGACGTTCTTCGACGCCGACTGGAGTGTGGCGACGCTGCCGTTTCTCCAGGATCACGTGATCTACGGAAAGATCGTCGTGTCGGGCGCGGCCCTCGCGGTGATGATCGCCGACGGCGTGCGGGAGCTCACCGGGGCGGATGCTTGCGTGTTGAGCGACCTGCGCTTTCCGGCGGCACTGGTGATTCCGGCGGGCGCGGCGCGGCGGGTGCAACTGCAACTGGTGCGGGACGGCGACGGTTTCGAGGCGGCCGTGCTCACGCCCGAGCCCTTCGAAACCCATGCGACGGCACGCGCCGAAGCGGGCGCGGATCAAGACGCCGCGCCATCGGCGCAGGTGCGCGGCGAAGCGATCTCCACCGATTTGCTGGATACGTGGCTGCGCGCTCGCAGCGTCGTCATGGGGCCGACATTCCGCCGGCTCTCGGAGATCGTCGTGAGCGACGGCGAGGCTGCCTGCGCGATGCGTGCCGATCCCGGCGACGCGGGCTGGTCGCTGCACCCCGGAATTCTCGACTCGGCGCTGCAACTGGTCGCGGCCGCCGCGCGGCCCGACGGAAGCAACGCGTTCGTGCCGACCCGCATCGCGCGGTTGACGATCCGGGGGCGCGCCGGCGCGCAGATGCGATGCTATGCAGCCGCCGACCGCGGTTACGCGAGCGTGTTCGACGGCAACGGCGCGCTCGTCGAGCTGACGGGCCTCGAATCGCGCGAGGTCAGCCGCAACGAACTGCTGCGGATCGAGCCGCTGCGCGACGGCTACGCGGTTCAATGGCGGGGCGTGACGGACGGTGCGCCATTCGCCTTGCCGGAGCCGATCGTCGTCGTGCGCGATGCGGGCGAGGTCGCATCGGGGCTCGCGTCGATCTTGCGCGACGAGGGCAAAGAGACGCTCGTCGTCGCGACGCCGGACGAGATCCCGTTCGAGCGGGCCGGCCTGATCGTCGATTGCCGGGGCATCGACGCGCGCTCGGCCGCGCCGGCCCCGGCGCTCTACGAGGGCGCCCTTGCGCTGTTCGCGGCGGCCGCCCGGCGCGACGAGCCCTGCCGTATCGCCGTCGTCCTGGCGCCGCAAGCGCCGGCGTCGGCACCGTTGCAGGCGCTGGCGCGAGCGGCCGCGATGGAAACCCCGCACCTGCGCACGCTCGCGCTGCATGCGGACGACGCCTGCGCGATTCGCCGCGGCCTCGACTGCTTCGATCGGGAAACCGAGGTGTCGATCCGCGGCGCGGAGGTCACGGCGCCGCGCCTCGACGAGCGCGCGCTGCCCCGGCGCGCCGAATACGCGCCGGCGGGCGACGGAACCTGGCTGATTACGGGCGGCCTGGGCGATCTCGGGCTGCAAGTCGCGGGCTGGCTCGCGGCACTCGGCGTGCGCTCGCTGATGCTCGTCGGCCGCCGGCCGCCCGGCGACGCAGCCGACGAGACGCTGGCCGTATTGCGGCGGGACGGCGTCGATGTGCAGGTAAGGCAGGCCGACCTGTCGCGGGAAGCGGACGTCGACGCGCTGCTGAACGACATCGGCGCGACGATGCCGCCGCTACGCGGAATCTGCCATCTCGCGGGCGTCGTCGAAGACCGGCTGGTGAGCGACGTCACGCCGGCGTCGCTCGCCGCGACCTTCGCCGGAAAAGCTCAGGGCGCGTGGCTGCTGCACGAGCGCACGCGCGGCCATGCGCTCGAACACTTCGTGCTCTTCTCGTCCGCGGCCGCCGCGTTCGGCGCGCCGGGGCAGGCGAGCTACGCGATGGCGAATGCGTACCTGGACGCGCTGGCCGCGCATCGCCGCGCTCAGGGCCTGCCTGCGCTGTCCCTCGCATGGGGGCCGTGGCAGGACGTCGGCATGCTGGCCCGCACGGCGGCGAGCGCCAAGCGCCGGCTGGCGCAACTGGGCATCGGGCAGATCGAAACCGAGTGCGGGCGCGCGACGTTCGAGATCGCGCTGGCCGCCGATTTGCCGCCGCATGTCGTGCTGTTGCCGATCGACTGGCAGCGGCTCATCGATCAATGGCCGCCGCACGTTCCCGCAAGCCGCTTCGACGGCATCGCCACCGCGCGGCCCGGCGCCGGGCTCACTTCGTCGGTCAGCGAATTGCTGGCGCTTCCGGCAGCCGATCGCCGGCATCGATTGTTCCGGCTGCTCGCCGAGGATGCGGCGGCCGTGACCGGCACGAGTCTCGCCGCACTCGATCCGGAACGCTCGCTGTTCGACTACGACTTGGATTCCCTGCTGATCACCGACCTGCGCGTGCGGCTCGAAAAGCGCTTCGGCCGCACGATCTCCACCACGGTCATCTTTTCGAACCCGACGATTGCCGCGCTTGCCGACTACCTGGCTCGGACGATCTTCGGCGCGGCGCTCGACGCTCCCGCCGCCGGAGCAGGCGCGGCTACGGCGGCGCCCGCGCCCGGCGACGCGCAACCGCAGGCGCCGGCGGAGCGGCTGTCGCAAGAGGAGATCGTCGAACTGCTGTCCGCAAAGTTGGACGAGCTTCGGGGGGCGGACTCGCGATGAATCCGATCGATCCCACTGCGCTGATGCAGGACGCGCTGCTCGAAATCGAGCGCCTGCAACACAAACTCGGCAAGTTCGAGCAGCAGCTGCATGAGCCTATCGCGGTGATCGGGATGGGCTGCCGGTTCGCCGGCGCGAATTCGCCGGACGACCTCTGGCGACTGCTGCTGGACGGCACGGATGGCGTTCGCGAGGTGCCGCCCGATCGATGGGACGCCGAGCGATATTTCGACTCCGATCCGGATGCCGCCGGCCGCATCTACTGCCGGGCCGGCAGTTTTCTCGACGACATCGCCTCGTTCGACGCCGGCTTCTTCGGAATTTCCGCGCGCGAAGCGGTGATGCTCGATCCGCAGCAACGCATGCTGCTGGAGGTGGTGTGGGAAGCGATCGAGCGCGCCGGCATTCCGGCGTCCGCGCTGAAAGGCACGGCGACGGGGATGTTCGCCGGCGTGATGCATCAGGACTACGCGCACCGGTTCCGCCGCGCGGCCGACGTCGATCTCTACACCGCCGCGGGCAACGCGCCCAGCGTGCTCGCCGGTCGCGTATCGCACGTGCTCGGCCTGCACGGGCCGTCGCTCACGGTCGATACCGCGTGTTCGTCGTCGCTGGTCGCGGCGCATCTCGCCTGTCATGCGCTGCGCGTGCGCGAATGCGACATCGCCATCGTCGGCGGGGTGAACGTCGTGCTGTCGCCGCTGTCGACCGCTGCTGAGTGCCGGGCGCACATGCTGTCGCCGAGCGGGCGCTGCCGGTCGTTCGACGATGGCGCGGACGGCTTCGTACGCGGCGAGGGATGCGGCGTGGTGGTGCTGCAGCGGCTTGGCGACGCGCAGGCCGCGGGCCGCACGATCGACGCGTTGATCGCGGGTTCGGCCGTCAATCACGACGGCCGCAGCGCGGGCCTGACCGTGCCGAACGAGCACGCGCAGCGCGAACTGGTGCGCAGCGCATTGAGGGCCGCGCGCCTCGATGCGTCGCAGGTACGCTACGTCGAGGCGCACGGCACCGGCACCGCGCTCGGCGATCCGATCGAGGCGGCGGCGCTCGCGTCCGTATTCGCGGGCCGTGCGAAGGACGCGCGCGTGCTGCTCGGCTCGATCAAGAGCAACTTCGGGCATCTCGAAGGCGCGGCCGGCATCGCCGGACTGATCAAGGCGATCCTCGCGGTCCGCCACGGCGTCGTGCCCGCCATGCTGCACGTCACGCAACCGAACCGAGGCATCGACTGGGACAACTTGCCGCTGCGGCTCGCGCTCGGCAACGAGCGGATCGATCGGGACGCCGGGCCGTGCATCGCGGGCGTCAGCTCGTTCGGCTTCAGCGGCACCAACGCGCACGCGCTCGTCGTCGCGCCGCCGCGCGTCGAGCAGGCGGTTCAGCCGGACGACCGGCCCGGCGCGCAACAACTACTGACCGTGTCCGCCAAATCGGATGCGTCGCTGCGGGCGAACGCGGCGCGATACGCCGATCACCTGGCGGGCCTCGATGCGCGCGCGTTCGCGGCCGCCTGCCACGCGTCGCGCGTCGCACGCTCGCATTTCCCGCACCGGCTCGCGGCCGTCGCGGAAAGCGCGGACGACATGGCGCGCGAGCTGCACCGCTTCGCGCGCGGCGAGGACACGGCCGTCAGCGCCGGCGTGTGCGGCGCGATGCCGCTCGGACGCGAGTCGTCGCCGGACCTTGCCGGCGGCGCGAACGGTCTCGACCTGCTGCCGTCGCTCGCGCAGCGTTACGTGGCGGGCTTGCCGGTCGACTGGGCGGCGCTAGGCGGCGCTGGCCGCCACCTCGCGCCGTTGCCGACCTATGCGTTCGACCGCCAGCGCTACTGGGTCGACGAGCGCGCCGTCGGGGCGCCGTCGCAGCTCTTCCGGATCGCATGGCAACCGGCCTCGACGCCGGCGGGCGCGCACCGCACGGGTGCGCGCGTCATTGCGGGCGACCCGGCGCTCTGCGCGGAAGTCGCGCGCGCGCTCGAAGCCTCGGGTGAACGCTGCTCGATCGTGGCCGCCGACGCCGATGCGATCCTGCAAGCCGGGCCCGCCGACCTTGGCATCGTGCTCGCGTTCGACAGCGCGGTGCATGACGGCGAGCCTGTCGAGGCCGTGGCGTGCCGCGGCGCGCTAGTCGGCGCGCTTGCGCGCCGCCTGGCGGCGGCGCCCGCGGCGGGGCCGGTGACGCTCGTCACGCGCGGCGCGGTTGCCACCGGGCCCGCGGAGGATGTCGATCCCGTCGCCGCCGCCATGAACGCCGCCGTTCGCGTGGCGCGGCGCGAGCAGGGCCGTGCATGGCGCGGCACGATCGATATCGACGGATCGGCGGCGTCGTTCGAGACGCTTGCCGCGCTGCTCGGCGACGAACCGGGCGACGAGCAGATGGCGGTACGCGGCGCGACCGTGCTCGTGCCGCGGCTGCGCCACGCCGGAGCGGGCGCGGCGGGCGGGGTTCCGGCGCTCGACGGAGACGCCGCCTACGTCGTGACCGGCGGCACCGGCGCGCTCGGTCTCGCGACCGCCCGCTGGCTCGCGGGTCGCGGCGCACGCCATCTGCTGCTGATCAGCCGGCGCGGCGCGGTCGGCGACGGCGTGCGGGCAACCTGCGAACGCCTGCGCGGCGACGGCGTCGACGTGCAGGCCGTCGCCTCGGATGTCGCGGACGAAGCATCGCTGCGCGGTGCGCTCGCGGCGGCCGCGCGGCCGATCCGCGGCGTCGTGCACTGCGCAGGCATCGTTCAGGACGCGCCGCTCGCCACGCTGGATGCCGCCGCATTCGCGAACGTGCTGCGCGCGAAGGTGGGCGGCGCGGCGCTGCTCGACCGCCTGACCGATGCACAGCCGCTCGACTTCTTCCTGCTCTATTCGTCCATCTCCGTCGTGGTCGGCCGCCACGGCCAGGCCGCGTACGCTGCCGCGAACGCGTATCTCGACGCGCTCGCGCAACGGCGCCGCGTGCGCGCGCGTCCCGCGCTGTCGATCGGCTGGGGACTATGGACGTCCGGCATGGGCACGGCCGATGCGAAGACGGCCGAGCGGATCCGCTCGAGCGGCCTCCATCCGCTCACCGAGGTCGAGGCGTTCGCGTCGCTGGAGCAGGCATTCGCGGGCGAGCCGCACGTGATCGTCGCGGCGATCGACATCGATCGAATCGCGGCGCAGCCGGATCTTCCGCGCGCGATCGAGGGCATCACCGGCCGCGCCCAGGCCCCGCGCGCACGCGCCTTCGACATCGAGCAACTGCGCGGCCGCCCGGCCGCCGCCCGCCGCGCGCTGATCGCCGGCTATCTCGACGCCGAATTGCGGGCGGTGCTGTCCAGTTCCTCGGCGTTCTCGCATCAGGCGTCGCTGATCGAGCTCGGCGTCGATTCGCTGACCGGCTCGGAGCTGCGCAATGCGATCGAGCGCTCGATGGGCGTATCGGTGTCGATTTCGAACCTGGTCGACGGTTCGTCGCTCGACGCCGTGATTGAAGCCGTGGCGGCGCAGATCGAGCGGCGACTCGTCACTGAACACAGCTCGACGACCGGAGCCGAAACGGAGGAAATCACGCTATGAATATCGTTCGGCTCATGGCCGATTTGGCCGATGCGGGGATCACGCTGCGCCGCCGCGACGACCGGCTCCACGTGGAGGGACCGCCGGGCGCGCTTGACGGCGCGCTTGTCTCGCGGCTGCGCGACGCGAAGGATGCGCTGCTGGCGATGCTCGACGACGACGCATCGCGCGCCCCCCCGCTGCCGCCGCCGTTGCCGGGCGAGGGCGGCGACGCGGGCGCGCTGTCGCCGGGACAGGCCCGCCTCGTTGCCGCGACGCGGCTCGGCGATCCGGCGATGTACAACGAGCAGATGGCGATCGAACTGGCGGACGCCGTCGACTCGCAGGCAATCGGCCGTGCGTTCGTCGCGCTCGCGCGCAGGCACGACATCCTGCGCACCGTGTTCGTCGGCGGCGAGCGGATGCAGCAGACCGTGCTGCCCGAGCCGGTGGTGCAGATCGAGCGGATGTCGGTCGACGGCGACGGTGCGTTGCGCGCGCGCGCCGCGGAGGTTGCCCGTCTGCCGTTCGCCGCCGGGCGGCCGTTGTGGCGCATCGACCTGTTCTCGACGCCCGAGCGGCCGCTCGTGCTCGTGCTGACGATTCATCACGCGATTTTCGACCGGTGGTCGATGAGCGTGCTGATCCGCGACTTCAGCGCGTATCTCGCCTCTCCGGACGAAAGCGATGCACCGGGGGGCCGGCTGAGCTACCGCGACTTCGCGGCCTGGCAGCGCCGCTGGATGGAGACGCCCGACTACGCCGCGCAACTGGACGCGTGGCTCGAGGCGCTGGCGGACCTCGATGAGGTGCCGGCGATTCGCGGCGACCGCCCGCGCGCCTCCGTTCCGAGCTGGCGCGGCGGCACCGAACGCGTCGAGATTCCAGCAGACTGCATCGAGGCGGCGGCGGCGTTCTCGCGCACGCGCAACACGACGTTGTTCACGACATTGTTCAGCATGTTCGCGCTGCTGCTGCATCGGTATACCGGCGATCCGCGCGTCGTGGCGCTCACGCCCGCGGCCAACCGGCCGTTCCAGGCGGCCGAGGACATCGCCGGCTATTTCGTCAATCTCATCGCGCTCGCGACGAGCGTGCGCGACGACGACAGTTTCAGCTCGCTGGTCGAGCGGATGCGTGAGGCGACGGCGCGCGCGTTCGCGCATCAGGGCGTGCCGCTCGACGCGATCGTCGACCGGTTGCGCGCGCGCGGCGGCCCGCAGCACGATCAGTTCGCGCAGACGGCGTTCGCATTCCAGAACGTACGTCTTCCGGCGGTGCGCACCGCGAGCGGCACCGCGACGCCGTTCGATCTCGACAGTCCGTTCGCGCGCTTCGACCTTTATCTGTCGATCGAGGGGGATGAGCGCGGGATGTTCGCGGTCTGGCAATACAACGCCGATCTGTTCGACGCGGAGACGGTTTGCCGGCTCGGCGCGCACTACGTCGCGTTGTTGCGCGCGGCGCTCGCGTCACCGGAGGCGAATGCGCATGCGCTGCCGATGCTGTCGAACGCGGAACGCGCGCAACTGCTGTTCGATTTCAATGCTACCTGGGCTGACTTCCCGCAAGACGCGCTGATTCACCAACTGTTCGAGGAACAGGTCGAGCTCAGCCCCGACGCTGTTGCGGTGGTGTTCGAGGATCAGTCGCTGAGCTATGGCGAATTGAATCGCCGCGCCAACCGGCTGGCGCATCACCTGATTGCGCTGGGGGTGGGGCCGGACGAGCGGGTGGCGATCTGCGTGGAGCGCAGCCTGGAGATGGTGGTGGGGTTGCTCGCCATCCTCAAGGCGGGGGGCGCCTACGTGCCGCTGGACCCGGCCTATCCGGCCGAGCGGCTGCGCTACATGCTGGACGATGCGGCGCCGGTGGCGTTGCTGACCCAGCGCGCGTTGATCAACGGCCTGGCCTCCAAACTGCCCACCGTGCTGCTTGACACCCAGGACCCGTCCATCGATGCGCAAATGGACAGCAATCCCGATGCGCAAGCGCTGGGACTGACTTCGCGCCATCTGGCCTATGTGATCTACACATCGGGTTCCACTGGGCAGCCTAAGGGAGTGGCGATCGCCCACTGCAATACTGTGAATTTTCTCACCTGGGCACAACGTACCTTCAGCCCGGATGAGTTGGCGCATACCCTTTTCGCGACATCGCTCAATTTTGATTTGGCGGTATACGAGTGTTTTGCGCCACTGCTTTCCGGCGGCACGGCTCACCTCGTCCCGGATGCGCTGTCTCTAGCCGCCGCAGGACAGCCTGTCAGCCTGATCAATACGGTGCCGTCGGCCATCGCGCACCTGATCGAGACAGGCACAATCCCCAGCGAGGCACGAACGGTCAATTTGGCTGGCGAGGCATTGAAACAAAGCGTAGTCGAGCGTTTGTTTGCCCGCACATCCGTACAGCATGTGTGCAATCTGTATGGCCCCTCCGAGACAACAACCTACTCGACCTGGATACGGATGAACCGGGCAGAGGGCTTTGCCAGTCATATCGGCCGGCCGATCGCCAACACCCGGATCTATATTCTGGACACGCACGGCCAGCCGGTGCCGATCGACGTGGCGGGCGAGATTCACATCGCCGGCGCCGGCGTTGCGCGGGGCTATCTGAATCGTCCCGAGCTGACCGCCGAACGCTTCCTGTCCGATCCGTTCTCGGCCGATCCGGATGCACGCATGTACAAGACCGGCGACCTTGGACGCTGGCTGCCCGACGGCAACATCGAGTATCTCGGTCGCATCGACTTCCAGGTCAAGGTCCGCGGTTTCCGCATCGAACTGGGCGAAATCGAAGCACGCCTCGCGCGATGCGACGGCGTGCGCGACGCGGTGGTGATCGCTCGCGAAGACACGCCGGGCGACAAACGCCTCGTCGCCTATGTGCTGCCGCAGTCCGGCGTCGCGCTCGTCCCCGGCGAATTGCGTCGGCAACTCGCCGGGCAACTGGCCGAGTACATGCTGCCCAGTGCCTTCGTGATACTGGATGCATTACCGCTCACGCCCAACGGCAAGCTCGACCGCGAGGCGCTGCCGGCACCTGATTTGGCGGCGGTCGCGTCCCGTGGCTATGAAGCGCCGACGGGCGAAGTGGAAACGGCGCTGGCGCGGATCTGGCAGGACTTGCTGGGCCTGGAACAGGTCGGCCGCAACGACCATTTCTTCGAGCTCGGCGGCCATTCCATGCTGGTAGTCAGCATGATCGAGCGGCTGCGGAGCCTCGGCTGGTCGCTCGACGTGCGCAGCCTGTTCGTCGCGCCGGTGCTCGCTGATCTGGCTCGGGCCATCGACACCCGGCGCAGCGACGCGCCCGCTTTTGTGGTGCCGCCCAACCGCATCCCCGACGGTTGCGGTGCCATCACGCCGGCCATGCTGCCGCTGGTGGCACTTTCCCAGGCCGAGATCGACGCCGTCGTCGACGCGGTTCCCGGCGGGGCAGCCAATGTGCAGGACATCTATCCGCTGGCGCCGCTGCAGGAAGGCATCCTGTTTCATCATTTGCAGCAGACGCAAGGCGATGCCTATCTGTTGCGCAGCCTGCTGGCTTTCGATACCCGCGCGCGTCTCGACGCCTTTCTCGCGGCCTTGCAACAGGTCATCGATCGTCATGACATCCTGCGCACCGCCGCCTGCTGGAAGGACTTGGCGCAGCCGGTTCAGGTCGTTTGGCGTCAGGCGGCACTGCACGCCGAGATCTTCAGTCCCGCAGAGGAGGGCCATGTTCCCACCCAGCTGCTAAGGCATACCGATCCGCGCGCGCGCCGCCTCGACTTGAGCCGTGCGCCGCTGTTCGCGCTCGACATCGCTCACGATCCGGAGCGGGGCGAGTGGCTGCTGGCGCTGACCTTCCACCATCTGATCGCCGACCATCTGACGCTGGAACTCATCGTCGCCGAAATTACCGCGATTCTGCACGGGCAGGCCGAAGCCCTTCCGGCGGCGCTGCCTTACCGAAACTTCATCGCGCAAGTCTCGAGCGTGCCGGCGGATGTGCACGAGACCTACTTTCGCGAGGTGCTCGGCGACGTCGATGAGCCGACCGCTCCCTTCGGCGTGCTCGAGGCGCGAGACGACGGAAAGGATATAACCGAGGCCCATCTCGCGCTGGCCGACGACCTGGCTCGGGCGATCCGCAATCAGGCGCGGCGGTTGGGTATGAGTCCGGGCGTGCTGTTCCATGTCGGCTGGGCCCAGGTGCTGGTGCAGACCAGCGGCCGCGACGACGTGGTCTTCGGGTCGGTGCTGCTGGGTCGTCTGCGGGAATTGGCCGGCGCCGATCGGGTGATGGGGGTGCTTATCAATACCCTTCCGGTACGGATATGCCTGGCGGAGCGCAGCGTGCAGGAGGTGGTTCAGGCCGCCTATCACGGTTTGACGGGGCTGCTGGAACACGAGCAAGCGCCCCTGTCGCTGGTTCAGCGCTGCAGTGGGGTGGTGCCGCCGCTACCGCTGTTCAGCACCTTGCTCAATTATCGCCACAGTACCGCCGGCATAGCCGACGGGACCTGGGAGGGAATGCGCCAGCTTCACTCGGAGGAGCGCACCACCTATCCGGTGACGCTCTCGGTGGATGACCTGGGCGAGGGCTTTGGCTTGACCGCCCAGACGGTTGCGGGCATCGACCCGGCCCGGATGGCCGCCTACCTGGCGACTGCCATGCGTGGCCTGGTCGATGCATTGGCCGCCGAACCGCAACGGCCGATCCTGAGCCTGTCCATTCTGTCGCGGGAGGAAGAACGGTGCCTGATTCACGATCTGAACGCCACGCCGCCGGAAGGCGACGGTTATCTGCTGCACGCCGGCATCGAGCGCCACGCCGCGCTCACGCCGCTCGCGCCCGCGGTCATCTGCGCCGAGGGCTGCATGCAGTATCGCGAACTGGCGGCAGAAACGCGCCGCGTCGCCGGCGCGGTCGTTGCGGCTGGTGCGCGGCGTGAACCGGTCGCGGTGCTGCTGCCGCGCTCGGTCGGCGCGATCGCCGCGTATTCCGGCGTGATGCGTGCGGGTTGCGCTTATGTGCCCATCGACCCGGCGACGCCGCCGGAGCGCATGCGCGACGTGCTCGCCACGCTCAACTACGTGCTGACGACGCGCGAACTCGCCGCGGCGCTTGACGGCGTCGACGCGCGGGTGATCCTCGTCGACGAGGCCGCGCCCGCCGATGTCGCGCCTCCGACGGTCGCGCTCGGCGATCTCGCCTATGTCATGTTCACGTCCGGCTCAACCGGCAAGCCCAAAGGCGTGATGATCGACCATCGCTCCGCCTCGCTAACTATCGAGAGCATTCTCAGGCGTTACGCGATCGGCCCGGCCGACCGGCTGCTGTGCGTGTCGTCCGTGGGATTCGACCTGTCGGTGTTCGATTTCTTCGGCGCGTTCGCGGCGGGCGCCGCGGTCGTGCTGGCGCCGGAATCGTCGAACGTCGAGCCGCACGTCTGGCTCGACCTGATGGAGCGTGAGCGGGCGACGGTGTGGGAGTCCGTGCCGGCGGTGATGGAACTGCTGCTGCTCGAGTGCCGCAACAGCCGGCGAAAGCTGCCGCCTTCGCTGAAGCTCGTGATGATGAGCGGTGACCGCGTGCCCGTCAATCTGCCCGCGCGAATCAGAGAAGCCGCGACCTCCGAACTGCACGTGATCGCACTCGGCGGGGCGACCGAGGCGGCGATCTGGTCGTGTTACTACGACACGCGCCACCTTCCCCCCGACGCCTCCTTCGTGCCTTATGGGCGGCACCTCCCGGGGCAACGGCTGTACGTGCTGTCGTCGTCGCTGCGGCCTTTGCCGATCGGCGTGCCCGGCGATCTCTGGATCGCCGGCGCGGGCGTCGCGCGCGGCTATCTCGGCCAGCCGGACCTGACCGCCTATCGCTTCGTCGACGATCCGCACGTGCCGGGTGAGCGGATGTACCGCACCGGCGACCGCGCGCGGGTGCTCGCCGACGGCAACCTTGAATTCCTCGGGCGGATCGACGACCAGGTCAAGATCCGCGGCTTTCGCATCGAAATCGGCGAAATCGAGGCGGCGCTCGGCGCGGCGCCCGGCGTTGAGCGCGGCGTCGCGACGATTGTCGAGCACAATGGGCGCCAGACGATCGCGGCATATGTAGTGGCCCGCGCCGACGCCGTGCTGGACCATGCCGAGATTCGCGACGCGCTCGCGCGGCGCCTGCCGCCATACATGCTGCCTGCGTCGATCGTGTCGATCGACAGCGTGCCGTTGACCCGGAACGGAAAGATCGATCGACGCGCACTCATGCAGGTGCGTGCACAGACGTCGCCGGCGGAGGGGCCGCGAAACGCCGTCGAGAAAGCACTCGCGTCGATCTGGCAAGTGGTCCTGGGTCGCGAAGCCATCGACGTTCACGAAAATTTCTTCGACGCCGGCGGCGACTCGATGCTTGCCATTCGCATCGTGACCCGCGCACGGGAGCAGCGGATTCACATCATGCCCCGCGACGTGCTCCAGTTGCAGACGATTGCCAAGATCGCGGCCGCCGCGGGAGCGGCCTCCGATGTCGTCGAGCCGGACGGCGAAACCGCAGCTCCGTTACCGCCGATGGCTCGCTGGTTCTTCCTGCAGCAACCGCGGGAGCCTGACTGGTTTCACCAATCGGTCCTGTTGCAGGTGCCGGCGCAGACCGAAACCTCGGCCATTCGCGGCGCGCTGGAAACGCTGGTGACGATTCACGAGGCTTTGAGGACCGCTTACTTTCGCGAAGAGGGTGAATGGCGGCAGCGGGTGATCCAGCGGGTGAAGCCCGTCTTTGAAACCGTGAAGCTTGCCGTCGCCGAAGACGATGCGATTGACGAGGCCGCGGATCGGCTTCGGGCATCGATCCGCATCGAGCACGCCGCGTTGCTCAGCGCCGGGCTGCTCGAATTCCCGGACGATTCGCGGCGTCTACTGCTCATCGCGCATCATCTCGCCGTCGATGCGGTGTCCTGGCAGATCATCATTGACCAGATTGCTTCGCTTTGCGCGGGCAACGACCTTGGCGCCGTGCCGACGACGATGCGGCGCTGGACCCGGCGTCGCATCGACTGGGCGGCCGCGGCGCCCGCGGGCCTGATCGACGAATTGCTCGGCGGCGCGGCGTCGTCCGAGTCGCTGCCGCTCGACGGCACGGACGAAGCTGGCGACGTGGCGGCATCCGGCGAACAATCCTGCGCGCTGGACAGGGCGACCACGTCGCGGATCATCAGCGGCTTTGCCGCTGCCGAGGGCTATCGCATCGACGAGGTGACGGCAGCCGTTGTCGCCGGCGCGATCATGCGCTGGTCCGGACGGCACGAAGTCGTGATCGATCTGGAATCGCACGGACGCAACGGCTTCGCCGACGATCCGGAGGTTCCGTTCACCGTGGGCTGGTTCACGACCATCATGCCGACCGTGATTCGCGGCGGAACGTTCAAGGAAACGCTGCAGAGCGTGCGCGCGGCGATCCGGTCGAGCAGCGAGCACGGCGCCGATTATCAGGCGCTGCACTATCTGAAGGGGCGAGCCGACTGGTCGCCGCGCCCGCTGTTGTTCAACTTTCTGGGACGACTGGAGGCCAAGGCGGGGGAATGGCGACTGCTGCGCGCCGGAATCGGGAGCGACCGCGCGCCTTCGACACCACGCTCGCATCTGCTCGACATAGGGGCGGCCATCATCGACGGCTCACTGAACGTGAGTATCGAATACAACCCCCGTGCGCATCGCGACGACACCATCGCGAGCCTGCTCGACGACATCCGCACGACGCTAGACGAGTTGGGTTCCCGCACGGCGCTCGGCGATTCGTCGAGCATCGACGTGGAAGACGTTTACCCGCTCACGCCGATGCAGGAGGGGATGCTGTACCACGCGCTCGGCGGTGACGGGATGTATGTGGAGCAACTGACCTGCACGCTGGCCGGCGCCGTGAACGAGCAGGCGCTGAGGAGCGCCTGGAGCGACGTGGTCGCGTCGAACCCGGTGCTACGTACCTCGTTTCATTGGGAGGGCGTGGCGCAGCCGGTTCAGATCGTGCACACGTCGGTGTCGGTACCGTGGCAGCAGGAGTCGTGGCCGCGGGGGCTGGACCTGGACGCGTGGCTGCGTGCCGATCGAGAGCGGGGGCTGGATTTGCGCGCGGCGCCATGTCTGCGCTGCGCGCTTCTGAAAACGGACGAGGATCGATGGGAACTGGTGGTGACGTACAGCCACCTGTTGCTGGACGGCTGGTCGCTGTCGCTGCTGATCGGCGAGCTCGTGCGCGCGTATGCGGCGCGCGTGGCGGGCGATGTGGCGCAGCGGCCGCCTCGCAGCCCGTTCAGCGGCTATGTGGCGTGGTCTCGGTCGATCTGGGAGCAAGGCGCGGGCGAGGGATTCTGGCGGGCGGAACTGGGCGATTTCGAAGGCACGCGGGAGTTGGTGCTGCCGACGCCATTGCCGGATGGCGAAGACGGCGCGCCGGTCACGGTCGAAGTCGATCGCGGTGCGCTGGAAGCGCTGGAGAAGCGCGAGCGGGTGACGCTCGCGAGCGTGGTGGCCGGATGCTGGGCGGTGCTGCTGAGCCGCTACGGCGCAAGCGACGACGTGCTGTTCGGGATGACGAGCTCGGGGCGGCGGGCGGAAGTGAGCGGCAGCGAGTCGATGGTGGGGGTGCTGATCGAGACGCGGCCGGCGCGGATCAAGGTGGACGGGCAGGCGCCGCTCGGCGCGTGGCTGAGATCGGTGATGCAGGCGGAGGCGAGACGGGAAGAGGCGGGCGCGGTGTCGCTTGCGCAGATCGAGGGCTGGGGCGAGGCGGAACGCGGTACCCGGCTGTTCGATACGCTGGTGGTGGTGGAGAACTATCCGATGGCGAAGCCGAGCGATTTGCTCGGAGGCGGGATCGGCGTGGTGTCGGTGCGTGCGGTGGAGCGCACGAACTGGCCGCTGACGGTAGTGGCGGTGCCGGAAGGCGGGCGCTTGAAGCTGACGTTGCTGTACGACCCGGCGCGCTATGAGCGCGCGTCGATCGAGCAGGTGGCGGGGCATCTGGCGCGGTTGTTGAGCGCGGCGGCGCAAGCGGCGACGGTCGGCGACCTGGCGGCGGCGATGCTCGATGACACGGAGCGCGAGACGCTGCTGGTTCACTGGAGCGGAGGGGACCAGGTGCTGCCGCCGCCGTGCCGGACCATCGTCGAGCGGATCGACGAGCAGGCCCTTGCGCGGCCCCAAGCTACGGCGTTGCGGCTTGGCGATCGGCGGCTCAGTTATGCGGAACTGACGGCGCGGGGCCGACGGATGGCGGCTTGGCTGCAGGGTCAAGGCGTGGGCGTGGGAGGACGCGTCGCGATAGTCGGCGAGCGGACGATGGAGACGATCGCCGCGATGTACGGGATTCTGGCAAGCGGCGCCGCCTATGTGCCGCTGGACCCCGACTGGCCGGACGAACGCAAGGCGCTCGTGATCGAGGACGCGCAGCCGCTGATGGTCATCGGAGGCAGCGGGGCATGGTGCGGCGCGGTGCGGCAGGTCGAATTGGGGGAACTTGAAGTCACGCCTGACGCGGCGCTCACGCCATGTCAGGCGACGGTGGACGATCTGGCGTACGTGATCTATACGTCGGGATCGACCGGCCGGCCAAAGGGCGTGATGGTGCGGCACGGTGACGTGATGCATCTGGACGGTTTGCGCGAGCGGATGGAGCTGAGCGAAACCGATGTATGGACGGCGTTCCATTCCTACGCGTTCGACTACTCGATCCTGGAGATCTGGTATCCGCTGATGACGGGAGCGACGGTGGTGCCCGTGCCGTATTGGGTCACCCGTTCGCCGGAAGCGTTTCACGAATTGCTGCGCACGGAAGGCGCGACGATCGTGTGCCAGACGCCGGCGGCCTTCCAGCAGCTTGTGGCGGTGCCGCATCGAGGCGTGCGGCTGCGATGGGCGGTCGTGGGCGGCGAGACCTATCACGCCTCGCTGCCGGCTAGCGCCGATCCCGCCCAATACCCGCGCATCGCGAACGTGTACGGCATCACCGAGACAACGGTGATCACGACGTTCGAGCCGCTGGGGCGCGGCCAGCCGGTGACCATCGGACGGCCGTTTCCGGGCCAGAGAATCTATCTGCTGGACAGGCATGGGCGCCTCGTGCCGCCGGGCGCCGTGGGCGAGATTCACGTTGCGGGCGAAGGCATCGCGGCCGGCTATCTGGGCGCGCAAGCGCTGACGGCGCAGCGGTTCGTCGCGGATCCGTATCGGCCCGGCGAGCGGATGTACCGCTCGGGGGATCTGGGACGATTCCTGCCGGGCGGACGTATGGAGTCGCTGGGTCGGGCGGATCGACAGATCAAGATTCGCGGTTACCGGATCGAACTGGGCGAGATCGAGTGCGCGCTGTCTTCGCTGGAGGGAATCGGCGGCGCGGTGGCCGACGTTCGCGAGGGCGCAAGCGGCCGTCAGTTGGTGGCCTGGTATGCGGCGGCCGCCGACATGGATGCGCAACGGGTTCGCACGGCACTCAAGCAGCGGCTGCCGGACAGCATGATGCCGTCGGCACTGATTCGGGTCGACGGATTTGCGCTGACGGCGAACGGCAAGATCGACCGGCGGGCGCTCCCCCGGGAGAGCGCGCCGACGGCACCGGCGCAGGGACCGCGCAACGCGCTTGAAGAAGCGCTCGCCGCGATCTGGTGCGAGGTGCTCGGCCGCGAGGCGATCGGTGTCGATGAAAACTTCTTCGACGCGGGCGGCGACTCGCTCGCGATCGTCCGGGCGCACGGCCTGATGAGCACCCGCCTGCCACGCGCCGAAAGTCTGCGCGTGGTCGATCTCTTCCAGCAACCCACGATCGCCGCGATCGCTTCGCAAATCGCCGCCGGCGAAACCCGCCAAGCCACCGCCGACGAACCGGACGAGCGCGCACTGCGCCGCCGTCGCCGGACCATGGAACGCCGTCAAAAGATCGAGAGGGAACACGAATGAGCACTCCGCACGTTGCAATCATCGGCATGGGTTGCAGGTTTCCGGGCGCGAGCTCGCCCGAGCAGTTCTGGAACAACCTGGTGCACGGCGTCGAGTCCGTCACGTTCTTCGGCCCCGTCACGCCAACCGACGCCGGATACGAGGTTCATGCCGCGGGCATCCTCGACGATGTCGCCGGGTTCGACGCGGCGCTGTTCGGGCTCAGCGCGCGGGAAGCCGAACGGATGGACCCTCAGCATCGCGTATGGCTCGAATGCGCGTGGGAGGCGGCCGAACGCGCCGGCTACGATCCGAGGCGGCTGCCGGGACGCACCGGCATATTTGCCGGCGCCGGCTTCAACGAATACCTGATTCGCAATCTCGTGCCGTCGGCGCTGCACGACGATCTGTCGTTGCTGCTCTCCAACGAGCCGTCGTTCCTGCCGTCGCGGCTTGCCTATCTGCTGGGTTGCACCGGCCCGGCCGTCTCGGTGTCGAGCGCCTGTTCGACATCGCTCGTCGCCGTACATCTGGCCGTTCAGGCGCTGCTCGCCGACGAATGCGACACGGCCATCGCCGGAGGGGTTCGCATCACCACGCCGCAACGCCGCCCCTACCGCCACGAGCCCGGCGGCATCGGCTCGCCGGACGGCCATTGCCGCGCATTCGACCGCGCGGCCAACGGCACCGTCGGCGGCAACGGCGCCGGCGCCGTGATGCTGCGCCGTCTGGACGACGCGCTGGCCGACGGCGACCCCGTCGCCGCGGTCATTCTCGGCAGCGCGGTTTCCAACGACGGCGCGCGCCGGGTCGGCTTCACCGCGCCCGGCGTCGACGGGCAACGTTGCGCGATTCGCGAAGCGCAAGTGCTGGCCGACGTGCCGCCCGATTCGATCGGCATGATCGAGGCGCACGGCACCGCGACGGCGCTGGGCGACCCGGTGGAATTCGAGGCGCTGGCCGCCGCGTTCCGGCAAGGTACGGCGCGACAGGGCTTCTGCGCGCTGGGCTCGGTCAAGACGAACATCGGCCATCTCGACGCGGCCGCCGGCATCGCAGGTCTGATCAAGACGGTGCTCGCGCTGCAGCATCGCGTGATTCCGCCATCGCTGCATTTTCACGAGCCCAATCCGCGCATCGACCTCGCGAACTCGCCGTTCTTCGTGAACGCCGCCGCACGCCCGTGGCCCGATGCCACTCGGCGTGCCGGCGTCAGCTCGTTCGGCATGGGCGGCACCAACGCGCACCTCGTGCTGGAGTCCGCCGCCGAGCCGCAGCCCGAAGCGACCGGCGGCGACGCCGGCGGCCCGTGGCCGCTCTTGCTGTCGGCGCGTTCCGAGGCGGCTGTGCGGCGGCTCGCGACGGATCTCGCGGATCATCTCGAGCGCGAGCGGCCGCCGCTCGCGGATGTCGCATACACGCTCGCGATGTCGCGCGGCGCGTTCGAATGGCGGATCGCCTGCGAGTGCGCGTCGCTCGAAGAGGCGATCGAGATCCTCAGAAGCGATCTCCCGGTGACGCGCGCCGCGGCCGGCGCGGCGGCCGTCGCCGCGCGCGGACGCCGGGTTGCGTTGCCGCCGACGCCATTCGAACATCAGCGCTACTGGATCGATCCGCCGTCGCCGCTCGCACGCGTCGCGGACCCGGTCGGCTGGCTGTATGCGCCACGCTTGCGCCAAAGCGCACCGCTCGAGCGGGCACTGATCGACACTCGGCGGCACTGGCTGGTGCTGCTCGACGAGCATGGCGTGGGCGCGCGCGTCGCGACGAGGCTGCGTGAGGCAGGCGCGCAGGTGGCGGAAATCGCGTATGCCGACGAGATGGACGCGCAAGCGATCGATGCCGTCGCCGCGGCGGCCGCAGATCGTCCTTCCTCCATCATCGCGCTGTGGAGCCTCGCCGCGAAACCCGCCCGCGACGACGATTCGATGCTGAAACGGCATTACATCCGCCCGGCGCAGCTCTTGCGCGCGTGGGCGGACCGCACGGGCGCCGACGTGGACGTCACCTTCGTCGCCGACGGCGCGCTGGCCGGTTTCGGCGCGCCGGCCGCGCCGGAAAAAGCGATGCTGCTCGGCCTCGCGCGCGCGCTGCCGGCCGAATATCCCGGCTGGCGCGCGCGGGTTGCGGATGTCGACGCCGCCGCGGCCGATCTCGTCGAATGCATCGTCGCCGAAGCGTGCGCGCGGTCGGCCGACGACGCGGCGATCCATCGGCACGGATCGCGCTGGGTCGAAGTCTTGGAACCCATCGGGGCTGCGACGACGCAGGCGATGGCGATCCGTCGCGACGGCGTCTACGTCGTCACGGGCGGCAACAGCGGCATGGGGCTCGCAATCGGCCGGCATCTGGTCGAGCGCGGTGCGCGCGTGGTCGCGTTGAGCCGGCGCGGCGGCCAATCGATTCCCGGGCTGACCGCGATCGCGGTCGACGTGAGCGACCTCGATGCGTTGCGGCGAGCAGTCGCGCAGATCCGCGCCGAGCATGGCCCCATCAACGGCGTCGTGCATAGTGCGGGGATGCCGCCGCATGCATTGCTGCGCACGGCGACCGATGCCGCGATGCGCGATGTGCTGGCGGGAAAATTTCTTGGCGCGCGCAATCTGCGGCAGGTGCTATGCGCCGATCCCCTCGATTTCGTCGTGCTGTGCTCGTCGCTGCGCGCGCATGTGCCGGCCGCGGGCGCGAGCGACTATATGGCTGCCAACCTCGCGCTGGAAGCGCTGGGTGCTTCGTGGGCGGCCGACGGTGCACGCGTGCGTGCGATCGCGTGGGATACATGGAAAGAGATCGGCATGGCGACGGTGTCCGACGAACGCTTCGTGCCGGATGATCTGCGCACGGCGGGCCTGAGCGCCGACGAGGGTGTCAGGGTCCTCGAGATGGCGTCGGCTTGCGGATCGCCGCGCATCGCCGTCAGCACGCGCAAGCTGGACCCGCTGAAGGCCCGCGCCCGCGAAGCGTTTTCGCTGGCGCGTGCGGCCGACGCGCATCAGCCGGCCGCCGGCTCGCGGCATCCGAGGCCGGTGCTCGCGGTACCTTACGTACCGGCGCGAACCGCGCTCGAAGCCCGGCTCGCGACGATCTGGTCCGATGTGCTCGGCTTCGAGCCGATCGGCGTCATCGACGACTTTTTCGACCTCGGCGGCGATTCCGTCGCCACCTTGCAGATCGTCGCGCGCGCGAAGGAGCAGGGCATTCATCTCGATACGCATTTGGCGTTCGGCGCGCACACGATCGAAGAACTTGCCGCCGCCGGCGCCGGGCGGACGGCGCAGGCCGTGCCGCGAGAAACGCCGCTGCCGCTCTCGCCAACCCAGCAGTGGTTGTTCAATTGCGGATCGGGCGACATCAACCGCTTCGTTCAAGGCGTGGTCGTCAGCGTGCCGGCCGAGATCGATGCGACGGCGCTCGGCACCGCCATCGACGCCGCGATTGCGCACCACGCGGCGCTGGCGGCGCGCTTCGAGCAAACGGAAGCCGGCTGGAAGCAGGTGCTCGGCACGCCCGCGCCTGTTGTCGTCGCCGTTCATCGGCATTCGGGGCCGGCCGACGAGCAACTCGGTTTCGCACAGGGGATCGGCGCAACGTTGCAGTGCTCGCTCGACATCCGGACGTCGCCGTTGCTGCGCGCCGCGCTCGTATTGGGCCCGGCCGGCTCGATGCTGGTCCTCGTCGTCCATCATTTGCTGATCGATGCATTCAGTTGGCGAATGTTGCTGGGCGACTTCCACGGGCGCGTCGGCGCATCGGCGCCGGCGGCAGGCCAGCAACGGGCGGCGGCCGATGAGTCGTTCTTCCAATGGGCGATCGCACTCGAACGCGTCGCCGCGGCAGGGGAGCTCGACGACGATGCGGCGTTCTGGTCATCGCTCGATACGCCGCCGGATGCGTTTCCCGTCGCACGGCGCGATGGTGCGCGCCGCTCCCTGAATTCGACGCTCCCGGTCGAGCAGACGCTTGCGCTGAGCGCCACCCGTCGCCCGCTCGAAGCGCTTCTCGCGGTTGCCGTCGCGCGTGCGATCCGTTGCGCGGGCGAATCGGACCGGGTTCCGGTCGACATCGAGTCCTTCGGGCGCGGCTGGTCTCGCGTGCCATGCGACGTTTCAAGCGCGATCGGCTGGTTCACCGCAATTCATCCGCTCGTCGTGGACACATCGGCGGACATCGAGGCCGCCGCGACGCATGCCGCGGCGCTGTTGCCCGACGCCCGACGTCACGCCGTCGCCTACACGGTGCTGCGCCAGGCCGCGCCGGAGCGCCTGCCCAAAGCGTTGCGAAGCGACGCGCCGGTATCGATCGCGTTCTTCCCTGCGGAATCAGCCGTGCCGGCGTGGCCGATTGCCGCAATCCTGTCCGCGCCGGAGCAAATGCCGGCGCCGCACGCGATCGCGCTCGCAGCGACGATCGAGGGCGGCGCGCTGCACATCGTGTGGCACGGCCAGGACGAGCCATTCGACGGGGTGACGCTCGACACCATTGCCGCACGGGCCATGGACGAACTGCGGGCGCTGGCGACGGGAGGAAAGGCCAGGATGAGCACCATCCTGGCGCAGTTGGACATGTCGGAGGCAACCAATGATTGAACGGGTCGCAGCATTTCGGGACGTCGAAGCGGCGCTCGCGGAACCGGAGGCGGCACTGGCGGCAGGCGACTTCGCAGCGGTCGAGCGGTTGATGGCCGGGGTTCGCGCGGCCAACCGGGCGCGAGGCCTCTGGCTTCCGCAGGCGCCGCGCGCGGACGGCGGCATGGGGCTGAGCCTGCTCGAACTGGTCGAGGCCGGAGAAATCCTCGGCCGATCGCCGCTCGGTCACTATGCGGTCAACTATCAGGCGCCCGACACCGGCAACATCGAGGTGCTGTTCGAGTATGCGACGGCCGCGCAGAAAGCGCGCTGGCTCGCCCCATTGTTGCGCGGCGAGATCCGCAGTTGCTTCGCGGCGACGGAGCCGGACTCCGCCGGCTCGAATCCCGCGTCTCTCGAGTCGAAGGCGGTTTTCAAGAATGGAGCATGGTATCTGAGCGGCCGGAAGTGGTTCGCGTCCGGCGCCGATCAGGCGGCGTTCGCGATCGTGCTGGCCGTTACCGACGAGACGGCGCCATTGCATGCGCGCACCAGCACCTTCATCGTGCCAGCTGACGCGCCGGGCTACCGGCATGTTCGCAACCTGCGCGTGATGGGCGATGAAGGCTGCGGCTGGGCCAGTCACGGCGAACTCGAGCTGGACGACTGCCGGGTGGGCGAAGATGCGCTGCTGGGCAAGCCCGGCGAGGGGTTCATCGTATTGCAGGCGCGCCTGGCAACCGGGCGTCTGCATCATTGCGCGCGCTGGATCGGCGTGTGCGAGCGCGCGTTTGCGATCATGTGCCGGCGAGCGTGCCGCCGCGAACTGGCTGCGGGCGAACTGCTGTCGTCGCGTCAAACGGTGCAGAACTGGATCGCCGAGAGCCGCGCGTCGATCGATGCCGCGCGGCTCCTCGTCACCCAGGCGGCATCGCGTCTGCAAAGCCGGCACGAGCGCGCTCAGATCGACATCTCGATCGCGAAATTCTTCGTGGCAGGCGTGACGCAAACCGTCCTCGACCATGCGTTGCAGGTGCAAGGCGCGCTCGGCGTCAGCGGCGACACGATTCTCAACGTGCTCTGGCGCCACGAGCGAGCGGGGCGCATTTATGACGGTCCCGACGAAGTCCACAAGGCGCTCGTGGCGCGCCATGCACTGGCCGCGTTTCGGGGGGAAGCCCGATGAGCGCCGAAATCGCGCAGCGTGCGATGGCGGCGCTCGGCCGCCCCGGCGGCCCCGCTCAGGCGACGCGCATCGGCGGCGGACGGGCCAGCGAGGTTTTTCTCGTGCAGACAGGCAATCGCGACGTGATTGCCTACCTGCTGCCTGCGGGAGCGCCGAGAGAAGCGCAGCGCCGATTCGGCGTCCTGGAGCGAATCGGCGAGCATTTTCCGCTGGCGCCGAAGCCGCTCGCGGTTGGCGGCGGGGCCGACGACGGCTCGACGTTGCTGCTGGTCGAACGGCTCGACGGCGTCTTGCCGGCCGCGTGCGGGCCGCTTTCGCCCGACATCGTGCGCCGCCTCGCCAAGAATTTCATCGCCGCGCTCGCCGCGTTGCATGCCGTCGAAATCGCGCCGGCCGAGCGGCCGCCCGATTATCTGCGCCGAAGCCTCGGCGAATGGCTACGGCGCTGGAACGAGGAAGAAGCCGCGGGCGCCGACGGCGACTTCAAGGCGGTCGCGCGGTGGCTGACGGAACGGCTTCCTAATGCATCGCCGGCGGCATTCCTGCACAACGACTTCAAACTGGACAATACCCTCGTCGATCCGGGCGATCCGGCGCGGGTGGTCGGGGTTGTGGATTGGGAGCTGGCCGCCATCGGCCATCCTCTCGCCGATCTCGGGATCGCGCTGGCCTACTGGATCGAGAGTCGCGATCCGCCGCTGCTGCGTCTCGATGCGCCGGGGCCGAGCTGCGCGCCGGGCGCTCCGACTCGCGAGGCACTCGTTGACCTGTACGCCGAGGCCGGCGGGCGCGAGGTGGCGCAACCGGCGTACTGGTATGCCTATGGCCTGCTGCGACTCGCCGTGGTCACGCAGCAGCTCGCGCTGCGCCACCGCCGCGACGGGCAGCGCGTGCCGCGCAGTCGGTTGATCGTGCGCTGGCTGCTGAGCCGCGCATCGGAAGTTTGCGGGAGCGCACGGCTATGAAGGCGAAAGTTCAGGACATTCACGCACTCGCGCCGTCGCAGCGCGGGATGCTGCTCGAAAGCGCGCACGGCGCGATCAAGGGCGGCTTGTTCATCGAGCAGACCGTGCTGTCGGTTCGCGGGCATCTCGATCGCAACCGTTTCCTCGCGGCCGTCGAGCGCACCGCCGAGACTCACGCGAGCCTGCGCTGTTGTTTCGCATGGGACGTCGAGCAGCCGGTGCAGGTGGTGTTCGAGCGGATTCAGCCCGAACTGGCGTGGGAGGACTGGCGAAACACTGACGACGCGGACGATCCGCAGGCGCTGACGGCCTGGCTGGACGAGGATCGCGCGCGAGGCGTCGCTGTCAACCGCGCGCCGCTGTGGCGCTTCGCCGTGATCCGGCTGCGTGATGACGCATACCGGGTCGTCTGGACTCACCACCATCTCATCACTGACGGCTGGTCGATCGCGGTGGTGCTTTCGGATCTGCTCACATGCTACGAGGGTGTTCGGCCAGTGCCGCCGGCGCGGCCGCTACGCGATTACGTCAACTGGATCGACGCGCAGGATGCGGCGGTCGCGGCCGCGTTCTGGCGTCAGCGCCTCAGCGCATTGCCCCGCCTGTCCCCGATGGCGCGGCGCGCGTCGGGCGACGGCTTCGCAGAGGTCACGGACATCGACGCGAGCGCGCTCCTCGACGTCGCGCGCTCCCACGGAGTCGCGTTCGCGATTACGGTGTTCGCCGCATGGGCGCTGATCCTGCGCGCGTTTCGCGCGACCGACGACGTGGTCTTCGGCGTCACCACTCACGGCCGTCCCGCGACGCTTGCGGGAGTTGAGCGCATCGTCGGGCCGTTCATCTCGACCTTTCCGCTGCATGTGCGGATGACCGATATGGCGACGGTCGGCGAGTTGCTGGACCGGATCGAGGCGATGCAGCGCGAGCAGCGCCCGTTCGAATATCTGTCGTCCGCCGAAGTGCATCGGGCCGCCGCCGTTGCCACGCGTCTTTACGATACCTTGGTGGTGGTCGAGCATCTGCCGCAGCAAGACGCGCCCGCCGATGCCGGTATATCCGTCGCGGCCGAGGCGGGCAGTGGGGCGCGCTCGCATCATCCGTTGCTGTTGCGCGTCTCGCCTGACGGTATCGCGCGCTTGCTGTACAACCGGCGCTTCATCGACGACGCAACGGCGGCCGGGCTGGCGTCGCTGTTGAGCGAAGCGGCGGCGCGACTGGCGGCGGACGATGGCCTGCCGCGCCTCGAAGATCCGGCAATCCCGCTCGCCGTCGCGCAGCCGGCCGCGTCGCGCGCGCCTGAAACCCCGGAAGAGCGGGTGGTCGTCGCGCTGGCGCGCGATCTGTTCGGCGGCCAGGCGGGGCTCGACGATAGCTTCTTCGATCTCGGCGGGCATTCGCTGCTCGCCGTCGACTTCCTGCATCGCATCGCGAACGCAACCGGGGTGCGCTTGCCCGTGACTCAGTTATTGCACGACGCTCGCCTGGGTGCGATCGCGCAGGCGCTCGCCGACAACCTCGCGGGCAACGCCGGCTCCTCCAGTGCACCACGGATTTTCTTCGTTCCCGGCAACCCCGGTTCGCCGTTGTACGCCGCTCGCCTCGCCGCGCATCTGGGCGGCCCGAACGGCTGGCGCCTGCACGGCCTTGAAGCGCCGGGACTCGACGGCGCGCAAGCGCCGCTGCCGAGCGTCGAAGCGCTCGCCGAGCACCATCTGGCCAGTCTGTCGGACGCCGACGATCCGGCCGTGCTGGTCGGCCATTCGTTCGGCGGGTGGGTGGCGTTCGAGATGGGGCTGCGCTTGCAGGCGAGCGGCCGGGCAGCGGTGGTGATCCTGCTCGACACGCTCGCCCCACATCGGCTGACTTCACGCGGGGATGTCGGCGATGCGGGTTTGCGAGCCGAAGTCGCGAGGCTCGCGTCTCGCGCCAACGACGCGGGCTTCGCTATCCATGTCACGCCCGCAGCTTTCGCGGTCTATGCCGCCGCGCGGCGCGCGACCTATGCGCCGTCCGCGCGGGCCGAGTTTCCGCTCGCGCTGTTTCGCGCCGCCCGCGCGCACCCCGAGGACGGCTGGGACAGAAGCGATTCCGCCTATGGCTGGACTGAGCTCTGCCGCAATGTCCATGTGGATTGCATCGACGGCGACCATCTGTCGATGATGGCCGAGCCCGCCGTCGAAGTTCTGGCCGAGCGGATCGGGCATTGGCTGCGTCAACGGGAAGGTTGACGCCCGCGGGCAGTGCGGCCCGGTGCCGCGCATCCGCTTTTCTCAAACGCGGTTTTCCCCTTGTCAAAGGATGAATCATTCATGAATACGGAACGTTCCTCGACGCGCTTCGATGTCGTCGTGATCGGTGGCAGCTATGCGGGACAATCGGCCGCCATGCAGCTTGCCCGTGCGCGTCGGCGTGTGCTCGTGGTGGATGCCGGCTTGCGCCGCAACCGCTTCTCCCCGGTCTCGCACGGCTTGATCGGGCAGGACGGGCGTCCGCCCGAAGAGATCGCGGCAAACGGCAAGGCGCAGCTTCTTGCGTATCCGAACGTGCAGTGGCTGGAAGACACCGTGATTCACGCTGAACGCACCGATGCCGGTTTTGTTTTTCGAAGTGCATTGGGGCAGCACTTCAACGCGAGCAGCGTGGTGCTCGCGTTCGGCGTGGTGGACGAGATTCCGGATTTGGAAGGCGCGGCCGAACGATGGGGGCGCAGT
Source organism: Burkholderia savannae (assembly GCF_001524445.2). Classification (NCBI taxonomy): domain Bacteria; kingdom Pseudomonadati; phylum Pseudomonadota; class Betaproteobacteria; order Burkholderiales; family Burkholderiaceae; genus Burkholderia; species Burkholderia savannae. The sequence goes on along the minus strand of NZ_CP013418.1, from coordinate 763,434 downwards.
GTATACCACTGCCCGTACTGCCATGGCTACGAATTGGACCAGGGGCGCATCGGCGTGCTCGGGAACGGCTCGATTTCGCCTCTGCTGGCGCTGCTGATGCCGGACTGGGGCAAGACCGTGCTCCTGACCAACGGAACATTTGAGCCAAACGACGAGCAACGCGACGCGCTGGCCGAGCGAGGCGTCGCGATCGAGCCCGAACGGGTGACGCGCATCGTCGATACGGCGAGCGTCGAGCTCGCCGACGGACGGTGCATCGTGCTCGATGGCCTGTTCACCATGAATCGCACCCATCTGTCGAGTCCGGTCGCGGAACAATTGGGGTGTGCGATCGAAGACGGGCCGCTGGGGCCTTATATCCGTGCCGACGAATCCATGGAAACTTCCGTGCCGGGCGTGTTTGCATGCGGCGACGCCACGCAGCGAGGCGGCAGCGTGGCGCTCGCCGTGGGCAGCGGTGCGCTCGCGGGCATCGTCGCGCATCGAAAGCTGGTCATTCCCTGATGCGCAGGAGAATCCATTCGGACTACAACTTTTCGAGCAACCGATTTTTCTTCATCTACCGGGAACATGATCGTGAGTTGGCAAAACTGGTGCTTTTCCTGGCTATCGCGTAAAACGACCAAGTCCCTGACCAGAAAACCGGCGCTGTCCGCTCACGACATGCGAGCGCACAGCGCCAAATGGTCCAGCCGTGGCGTGAAACCTCCCCGGGGCTGGCGCGTACGCGAAATGGCCGCGCGGCCGCTATGCGGCGAATGGATCGAACCGGCGGATCCGGTTCGCCGCGACTCGCTTCGCCGCATCGTCATTTATTTGCATGGCGGAGGATATTGCTTTTGTTCTCCCCGCACGCATCGAACGATTGCCGGTGCGTTGGCCAAAGGGGCGGATGCGCGTACCTTTTCATTGGATTACCGGCTTGCTCCGGAACATCCGTTTCCCGCCGCGGTGGAGGATGCATTGGCCTCCTATCGGCAACTTCTCGCCGATGGCGCATCTTCAGACCGGATTGTCATCGGTGGGGATTCCTCCGGCGGGGGGCTCGCGCTTGCTCTGTTGCTGTCATTGCGCGATGCCGGCGATCCGTTGCCGGCTGGCGCAGTATTATTTTCTCCGTGGACGGATCTGGCCGCGACCGGCGCGTCCCTGAAGGCGAATGACGAAGCCGATGTCATGCTGAGCGCGGCCGCCGTAGCGAATTTTTCCCAGTACTATCTGGGCGGCACAGCTGCTGATCACCCTATTGCTTCACCTCTCTATGGCGAATATTCGGGTTTGCCGCCCTTGTTCGTCCAGGCGAGCGACACGGAGGTATTGCTGGACGACGCCGCACGGGTCGCGGAAAAGGCCCGCGTTGCCAACGTCGCGGTGGACTTCAAGGTCTGGCATCGGGTTCCGCACGCCTGGCCTACGCTGACGCCTTATCTGCCCGAAGCGAAGGCGGCCGTAAAAGAGGCAACCGACTTTATTCGGAGGGTGGTGCCGTGAGCTTCGAATTGACGGAGAAAGCCGGCGCCGGCCGCTGGATCGAGCCGTCATCGTCGGCCGGGAACGCCATGCAGCGGTTGTTCTGCATCCCTTATGCGGGCGGCGGCGCATCCGTGTTCCGCGGCTGGCAGGCACGGCTTGCGGCGACGGTTGACGTCCGTCCGCTGCATCCGCCTGGGCGAGGCCGCCGTTTCCGCGATGCGTTGCTATATCGGGTGGACCTGATCGCCGACGAGGTGACGGAGGCGATCGCGCCGCTACTCGACCGGCCCTATACCCTGTTCGGCCACAGTATGGGCGCCAGCGTGGCGTTCGAGGTGGCGTGGCGCATCCAGGCCCGCCGCCTGCGGGAGCCGAGGTGTTTGATCGTTTCCGGCCGCGGCGCTCCGCATCTGCCTACGAAGGGACGGCCGATCCACGATTTGCCGGACGATCAATTTCTCGACGAGGTGATACGCATGAACGGCACGCCGCCTGAAATTCTCGCTCATCCCGAAGTGATCACATTGCTACTCCCGATTCTTCGTGCCGATTTCAAGGCGGTGGAGACTTACCGGGCAAAACCGCATCCCCCTCTGAACTGCCGGATCGTTGCATTGGGAGGCAGTGGCGAACCAGGCAGCGCGGAGGCGGTGGAGTCGTGGCGCACTTACACTACCGGCGGCTTTCGCGGCGAGATCCTTCCCGGCGATCACTTTTTTATACATGGCAATGCTGAGCAACTGTTTTCGGTTCTCAGCGAGGAATTGACGGATGCGCTGCGTTGCGCCGCAACCCCGTTGGCAACACCGGTGCATCAGCCATTCACAGATTCATGTGACGTGCGGAAGTGATCGCACCAAGGCTCGGAACGCAACACCTCCAGATATACGCATCATGTTAATCACCTCCCGGTCGCAGCAGTCCAGCGCGAACGTTACGCGCAGCGGCATGCCGTCGTCGCACCGGAACTCAAAGCCATCGGAGCACCAGCGGGCGTTGCTGCGGTCCACAGCAACGCGGCCGTCATGGCGCCGCTTGTCTCGCCGCACGCCAGGGCGGCGCAGCAGCAACCGGTACTCGCGCATAACCCGATACATGCGCTTGGCGTTGACGCATGGTGCGCCGGTCTGCTCTCGACTACGACGCAGCAGCGCCCAGATACGCCTATAGCCGTAGATCGGCAGGTGCGCTACATGCCCCCGAATTTCCTCGACCAACCCGGTATCGTCAGTCGGGCGGGCAGGGCGGCCATCGCGCCAGTCAGACGAACGCGCCTGCTTCACCACCACGGCAGAGCGCGCCACGCCGAGAACTTCGCAGACCGTCTTCATCGGTCGTCCCCTGGCAGCAAGGGCGAGCGCGCAATCAGGTTTTTTGAGCGGCCCCAGTCCACGGCTTCTTTCAGGATTTCGACCTCCAGCGTCCTCTTCCCGAGTAGCCGTTGCAGTTCCTTGATTTCCTTGATGGCGGCGGCCAGCTCAGATGCCGGCACAACGGCTTCGCCTGCCTTCACCGCCGCCGGACTGCCTTCCTGGTATTGCTTGCGCCAGCCGAACACCTGGTTGGCGTTGACGCCGTGTCGACGCGCCACGGCCGACACCGATGCTCCCGGCTCCAGTGTTTCCTGCACGATGGCGATTTTTTCCTGCGCCGTGCGCCGACGACGGCGCTCCGGCTCGGTCAGAATTTCGATGCTTTCCACGTCATGACTAGGCTTACTGATAGGCACAAGACTATCCGTTATTTTAAGAGAGTCCTCGTGTTCTCAGATACGTGGGGTCGCTCCACCGGTTACGTTCGTGGAGACGCGTGATTCTCTTTAAGAATCACACGACATTTATGTCGATATGTGATCGATTATTCGTGAATCCCGGGCGACCCGCTATTGCAACAGAGCGCTTTTTCGGCTGCCTCCAACACGTCCCACACGGACTACCATTTTGTAGCGACGGCGATGCGTAGCATCGTCACCACTGAACCGGTCCGACCGTTCCGTCGAACGCTGCCTCTAACAACGCGGTTTCGCGATCGTCGAGCGTCAGGTCGAGCGCCGCGAGCGCATCGGCCGCGTGATGCGGCTTCGACAACCCGACGATCGGCGCCGTGACGCCGGGCCGCCGCAGCGCCCAGGCGAGCGCGATCCGCGCAGGCGGCAGCCCGCGCGCCCGCGCTACTTGCCCGACCGCTTCGACGGTCGCCGCGACCGCGTCGCGGCCGTCGTACCACGACACCATCTGCCGGTCGGTCGCGGCGCGCGTCGTCCCGGCATCGCGCGAGCCGGCCAACAGCCCGCGGCCGAGCGGCGACCACGGCGTATACGCGATGCCTTCCTCGATGCACAGCGGCAGCATGTCGCGCTCGTCGTCGCGGCAGATCAGGCTGTACTGGCTCTGCATCGACGCGAACCGGGCGAGGCCGTGATGCCGCTGGAATGCGAGCATCTTCATGAACTGCCACGCGTGCATCGACGACGCGCCCAGATAGCGGACCTTGCCGCTCCTCACGATGTCATCGAGCGCCTCGAGCGTTTCGTCGATCGGCGTGTCCGGGTCGAAGCGGTGGACGACGTAGAGATCGACGTAATCGGTTCCGAGACGCTGCAACGACGCGTCGATGCTCGCGAACAGATGCTTGCGCGACAGCCCGCGCGCATTCGGGCCGTCGCCGGTCGGAAAGAACGCCTTGGTCGCGATCACCACGTCGTCGCGCACCGCGAAGTCGCGCAGCGCGCGCCCGAGAATGCGTTCGCTCTCGCCGTTCGAGTAGATATCCGCCGTATCGAAGAACATCACGCCCGCATCGAGCGCCGCGCGGATGAACGGGCGAGCCGCGTCCTCGGTCGCGACCCACGGCCGCCACGACGGATCGCCGTAGGTCATGCAGCCGAGGCACAGCTTCGATACCTTCAGCCCGGTGGTTCCCAGTCTCACGTATTCCATCGGTTCATCCTGTGTGGCGATAGCGGTCAGCGCATGCCGCCGATCGTATAGCCGCCGTCGACGAGGATCGATTCGCCGGTCACGAAACGCGCTTCGTCGCTGCACAGCCAGACGGCCGCGTCGGCCACGTCCTCGGGGGTGCCGATCCGCCGCGCGGGCGTGAACGCGGCGAACGGTCGAAACATCTCGTCGTCGCCAAAGCGGCGCGCCATCGGCGTATCGATGATGCCGGGGTTCACGTTGTTGATCCGGATGCCGTGCGGGCCGCCTTCGAGCGCGACCGCGCGCACCAACGCATCGAGCGCGCCCTTGCTCGCTGAATAGGTCGACGAGCCGGCCAGCGCGCCCTTCGCGAGCCAGGACGACGTATTCACGATCGCGCCGCCGCCGTGCGCGAGCATCGCTTCCATCTCGTATTTGATCGACAGCCACGTGCCCTTGAGATTGGTGTCGATCACGTCGTCGAAGTCGGCTTCGGTCTGCTCCACGATCGGCGCGAACGTGCCTTCCGTGCCGGCGTTGTTGAATGCCGCGTGCAACGCGCCGTAGCGCTCGACCGTCGCGTCGACGAGTGCGCGCACGCCATTGGCCGAGGCGATATCGACGGCGATCGCGAAGGCCTCGCCGCCGCGCTTGGCGATCGCGCGCACGGTGTCGTCGAGCGGGGCCGCGCGCCGCCCGGCGACGACGACGCGGGCGCCATCCCGCGCGAACGCGAGCGCGGCCGCCCGGCCGATGCCGGTGCCGCCGCCGGTGACGAGCGCGACGCGTCCGTCGAGCCGGGGCCGCGTCGGGGTAGAAGGGGTTGATAAGATGCGTGAATCGGACATGATGGGTGTTGCTCCACGTCAGGGTGAAACGGGCCGGCCGGCTGGCCGGCGCTCAGTCTTCGCCGGCCGGGATCGTCAGCGGCGCGCCGGGCGTGCCGGCATAGAACACGATTAGCTCGGCGGGCTCGTTGCCGGTCTCGCCGCGATGGGCGCCATCGACCATTTCCGGCACCACGTCGCCCGGGCCGAGCGCCAGCCGCTTGCCGTCGCTTCGGCGTACGGCGGTCAGGTGGCCCGACAGCACGTAGCCGATGTTGATCGACGGATGCGTATGCCAGGGCAGTACGGCGTGCGGCGGGAGGGTGTAGCGGACGACCGTCACTTCCGGCTGATGTATCGGGTATGCGCGATACGGCGAGCCGTCCCACGCGTGCGTGGTTTGCAGCAGCACCGTTTCGGCGGCGCGGGGGCGGGCGTCGGACGCTTGCGCGAGCGCGGGCGACGACGTACCGGCAATGATCGACGCGGCCGCGGTGGCGGCCCGGAAAGCGACGGAAAACAAGCGCGGCTTCATGGCGTGCGGCCCGTTCGGGCGGATCGTTCAGGACAGCGTCATTGTGCGAAGCGGATCGGCATGCGAATAGCGCCGGTTTGGTTGAAACCGATTCAACTTGACCGACCGGCGTCTCGACGCCATTGATGGACACCCGGACGTTCCGGGTTCGACGGGAGTACCGAATGGATCGTTTGAAGGCGCTGACGGTATTCGTCCGCGTGGCGGTCGCGGGCGGGATCAGCGCGGGCGCCCGCGAGCTCGGCATGACGCCGCAGGCGGTCAGCAAGCAGGTCGCCGCGCTGGAAGCTTTGCTGAACGTGCGGTTGTTCCAGCGCTCGACGCACCGGATCGCGCTGACGGCCGAGGGCGAGCGCCTGCTCGCGCAATGTCGCGGCGCGGTTGGGGAACTGGAGACCGCGCTGCGCATGCTCGACGACGATCGCGCGCAAGCGGTCGGCACGATCCGCGTCGCGGCGCCTTACTCGCTGGCGCGGCGCTTTCTCGCGCCGTTGCTCGGCGAGTTTTGCGATCGGCAGCCGGGCGTCACCGCGGAGCTGATCGTCAGCGACGACATGGCCGATATCGTCGAGCAGCGCATCGACATCGCGGTGCGGACCGGCGATTTGCCCGACAGCGGGCTGGTTGCACGGCGGGTTGCCGATCTGCAACTGGTCGTCTGCGCGGCGCCGGCGTATCTGAGCCGCCACGGCGAGCCGCGCACGATCGATGCATTGCGCGAGCACCGCTGCACCGCGTTCCTGTATCCGCGCACGGGCAAGCCGTTTCCGTGGGAGTTCCTCGTCGACGGCCGCGTCGATACGCAACAGGTCCGCCCGTTCATCGCGACCAACGACATCGACGCGGAACTCGACATCGTGCTGAGCGGCGCCGCGATCGGCCAGTTCTTCGGTTATTCGGTCCACGCGCACGTGCGCGAGGGCCGGCTCGTGCCGCTGCTGACGAAGCATGCGACCTGCCGGTACGGGCTCTACCTGTGCATGCCGCAGCGAACGCATCTGCCGCGACGGAACCGGCTGTTGATGGATTTTCTAGCTACGCGACTAGCCGAACACCCGGAGCTTGCGCCGCTCCCATTGGGGAGCGAGTCGACATGATGCGCCTTGTCAAATCATCAATCGCGTTGGTTCGCCTGACTGCCGATGTACCGGCTCCGGTTGTTTGGTCCCGTTTCGACAAGATGTGGTGGAAGTACCCGCACTCCCGTGCCTACCGCGTCGCGCTTTTGGATATGGGCTGCCTTGCCCAGACTTTCCAGCTCGTAACTACCGGCCTTGGCCTGAAATCTTGGCTGACAGGCTACTTCCTTGACAGAGAAATCAATCGTCTGCTGGCCGTGGACGAAATCAATGAATCAGTACTGTTTTTTGTGGGGGCTGGCGAGGGGGCCGATACGCCTTTCGCCCCCGAGGTGCTGACTGCTGTCGAAAAGCTCAGAAACGCGTCCTGAGAGACATTCCCATGCTCATTCTCGGCTTTAAGCCTGGACACGACGGGCACATTGCGAGCCTTGAAAATGGCGTCCTGAAATTTTCGTATGAAGCGGAAAAAGATACCAATCCGCGTTATGCCCCTGTCGATGTCGATCTGCTGATCGACGCTTGCAGAGCAGTTGATCGGATCCCGGATGTGATTGCCGTGAGCGGGTGGAGCAAAGGGATTCGGCCTGATCAAGGTGCGCCAATTGGCGGTGGCTATCTGGGTCTCGCTCGGCCGCAGGTTTTGCCAGCCTCATTTTTCGGCAACGAAATTCGTCGGATAACGGACTCTCACGAGCGCTCGCATATCATGTGTGCTTACGGCATGTCGCCGTTTCCTCAAGGGCAAGCGTGCTACGTATTGGTCTGGGAAGGACATATCGGCTCATTTTACTTTGTAGATGAATATGTCAATATCGAACGACTGTGCGAGGCGCATTTCAGGAACGCGCGCGTCGCCTGCGGGTGCGTCTTGAAAGGTGAGACTGCCTCTGAAGAGCATTTTCCCGAATGTGGAGACTTCGGGGTCATTCTCGTTGATAGCATCGCATCGTAGCCATACTGACCATTGTAGAGCGGTCGGGTTTTCGGCGCCGCTGTCCGCGCGCAATGAGAAAGATTGGTTGCCCCGTACGCAGGAAAACATATGGAAACGTTGAAAGCTCATTGCCCGCGATGTGATGGCGAGCGGAATTGTAGCGTTCATGGCGCCTTAGATGAGCCGTGGGAGTGGACTGACGGCCGCAATGCAGCGAATGGGAAAGTCGATCACCGGTTGCTGAAATGCCTGGGCTGCGAAACTGTTTTCTATTGGCGCAGTAGTTGGGATTCTGAGGACTGGGACATACGAATAGGTGTGGATGGGACACAAGAGATGTATAACCCCGTCACTGTAACGACTTACCCGATGCCCGACAAAAGCAACGACCGGCCAGACTGGATTTGGGATTTATCAAGCATAGACCCACAGCTCGCCACGATTTTGACGCAAACTTACGACGCGAAATCAACAGGGGCGCTGATTCTGGCTGCGGTAGGGCTAAGGACCGCGCTTGATCGAGCGACAGAGTTTCTAAAGATCGACCCGGGCTTGTCGCTGGAAAAGAAGGTCGACGTTCTGAAGAGCAACGGTTTCATTGGCGAGACTGAGGCGATTGTGCTGGCCACCGTAGCGAACGCTGGAAATGCGGCAGCTCATCGCGGCTGGTCGCCGAATGAACCCGAGTTCCGCGAATTGCTCACCGCGCTGGAGCAATTTGTCGCCCGGACGGTGGTGAGCGGAAAATCAGTCTATGAGATCGCGAAGCGCATTCCGCCGCGGCATCCGCGCCCCGGGAAGGCTCTGCCGGAATAGGTCGTGAGCATGACGCCACGAAAGTACGCCCATGTGGACAGGAACAAATTTACGCAAATTTTTAGAACAAATTTATGCAAACCAACGAGTGCGGCTGGTTCGATGCGGCCCTACGTCGGCAATTTGACATAAGGTAAATTATCGACATAAATAGCTATAGTAATTAAGTTGTAATGTCCGCTTCCGGCCAAGTTCAGATATCCGCTTTTCGCCCCGTCGTAAGCTGATCGGCCGCTGGGAATCCAGCGCTGGAGGCTTCGATGGCAGCGACGGAACGGATCATCATGACGATGCGAGAATTGGATCGATCCAAGAAGGCCATTCAGGACGTGGCGGACGGCAAGCTCAAGCCGTGGCGCGTGGCTGAGCGGCTCGGGCTGACGACGCGGCAGATTCGCCGGCTGGTCGGTCGACAGCGCGGGTGCGCAGTTTCTTTCGAGGTCACGACGCCGTCGACGGACGGCATCGCACTGCCGCGCGAATGTCTTGCGCGGGAGCATCGGGCGTGCGAAGACGAGCAATCGTCGCGCGGCCGCAGGCCACGGGTTTCACGGCGAATACAAGCAACGGCTTTGGGACGATGCCGGACCGCGGCGCTCGGCGCTGCCTGCCGCGTGCGGCCGCCGCCGTCTACGCGTTCTCCCCAGGCCACCATGGCTCAGGCTCCGGCCGGATCAGATAGTCGTCGAGGTTCTTGCCGGTCAGCCATTTCGGGCAGGCGCCGCGGCCCGTCCAGGATTTGCCCGACGACGGATCATAGTATTTCGCCGGCAATTTCTTCGGCTTGTCTTTCACGAAGCCCGCCGCCCGCAGCAGCTCCACCTCCGTGATGTCGTATTGCTTCACCTGTTCCCGAATGGCGGCGAGCACGTCGGCCTTCTCTTTCTTCTTCGCTTCCTCGAGGAGCAAATTGAGGTGGCCGAGCTGCTTTTGCAGCGTCTGAATTTTGCTGGTCGTCACGTGATGTGTGTCTTCAATCGATGCGCTGCCCACCGTTCGGCGGGCACGCGGATGTCGGTCGCTATTGTGGAGCCTGCTCGGGCTTGGCCTGTTGCGGCCGGGGCTTCGCCGGGCGACGCCCCTTCAGCATGCGCGCGCGCTTCGCATCGGCGGCCGATACCTGCCCTGCTTCGCCGCCCGCCAGATCGACGCGCACGGCACCTTCGACGAGGCACGTCCAGTAGCGGTTCCCGCGACACCAAGTCTTCATCGCGTCGCGCAACTCGGCCTCGCTCGACCGGAGCGCCTGCGCCTGGCCGATCAGGTCTTCGAGAATGCCGACCTTCAACGGCACCTTCGGCGCAGGATTGCGCGGAAACGCCAGCGGAAAGCGCTTCTGGAGTTTCGCGATCGTCAGCACCACCGGGTCCGTCGCGCTCGGCGAAGCCGCCGGTTTGGTGTCCCGCTTCTGCGCTTTCTTCTCCGACCGCTCCCGCGCGGCGTCTCTCGCAAGTTGATCGCGCAACGATGCAAGTTGCTCAAAGCCCATAACTTCCAGCCCACTGAAAAATAAGCCGAGATTGTAGCAGCCGACGGCCGGGTGTTTTTGCAATTCCGTCGCCGGGCGTTCATGCCGGCGACGGCGGCGGTTTCCGGCGAAAAGCGCCGGGGCGTCAGGCCGATGGAGAGGCGATCTCGCCGCCGACGTTGGGGCCGCATGCAGCGCGCGTCTCGCGTGGCCGCCGAGGCCGGGGATTGCACGCCGGGAGCATGGCGGAACAAGCCGTGACGGCGGGCGCCCCGTAGCGCTAGCGGCCGTCGTGCGTGCGGCGTGGAGCCGCGTCGAACGGCGCCGAGCGGTGCCGAGCGGTGCCTATTGGCAGCAGGCCCGCGCGCATCAGGATGGCATGGCGACGAGCCGGCGCGGCACACATCCGGCGCGCCAGCCGGTGTCGGGTTGTCCGCGATGCCGGCTGGCGGATCGATCCGCGAGCGCATCGATCATGCAATGCCTCGATGCCGCGTGGCCGCCGGGCGATGCGATCGCGATGAAACCGTTATCATCGCTTCCGTTGCGCCGATCCCGGCGTGCTCCCTTTGCCGCCCTTTTCTTCGCGAGAACGACATGACAAACACTCCCGAACGCGTGGACGGCGCCGCGCGGCATCTGGTTGCGGCCCGCCGCGCCGGCGTTGCCGGAGCGCTTCTGCCGGATGCGTGCCGTCCCGACGACATCGAGACGGCGCTCGCGATCCAGCAACGCGTCGCGGAATTGCTCGGCGAGCCGATCGGCGGATGGAAATGCGCGCTGCCGCCGCCGGGCCGGGTCGTCGTCGCGCCGATCTTCGCGTCGACGATCCATGCGTCGGCCGAGCCGTTGCGGGCCGTCGCCGATGCGCGGACGGTCCGGATCGAACCGGAAATCGCGTTCGTGCTCGATCGCGATCTGCCGCCGCGCGACCGGCCTTACGACGAGCACGAGGTGCGCGCCGCGATCCGCGAGGTCCGGCTCGCGCTCGAGGTGCTCGGCTGCCGGTACGCGGAGCCGTCGCGCGCGACCGTGCCGGAGCTGCTCGCGGATGGGCAATTCAATCAGGGCTTGTGCGTCGGCCCGGTCGTGCGCGACGGCCTCCACGCGCCGCTCGATGCCATCGCGCTCGAGTTTCAGGGCGGCGTCGACCGGGCGGCCGATGGCCGCCATCCGGACGGGCATCCGTTCAAGCCTTTGCTGTGGCTCGTGAATTTTCTGGCGGCGCGCGGCGAAACGCTCCACGCGGGACAGATCGTGACCACCGGATCGTATGCGGGGGTGATCGAGGTGCCGCTCGGCAAGGCGTTGACTGTGCGGTTCGGCGAGCTCGGCAGCGTCTCGGTGAAGCTGGCATAAGCGCAGCGCAAGCCCGACGCGCGCGCCCTCGGAGGACATCCGCCGGGCATGCTGCGCGCTTTCGACGAAGGCGGCCGCGCCGGAAACGGCTCGGCTGCGCGATCGCTCGCCCCGAATCGCCCCGAATTGCATGGGATCGCGCTGACTTACGCCGAAGCCGCGCCGAAGCCGCGCCGACACCCGCCCGCGCCTTGCGCCGCATGCGTTCCCGTGCGCGATCGGCGCGAAAAATTCGCAAAAAGCGACCGTTTGCATGCGTGCCTTGGCCGGCTCGACATCAGATCAAGGCAAAATACGGGTTTTGCGCCCGTCGGGCTCAGATACGAGATGCCGGAACAGGATGCGCGACGCCCGCTCGCGGCTCGTCCCGCCCTGCGTCCGGCAGGATAGCTCGCCGTTCAGGCGGGCCCAATGGAGCTTTCTCCTCATGACCGAACCGAACATTTCATTCGCCGGCCGGCTTTCGCTCGCCTTCGGCCTGTTCTTCTCCGTGCTCGGCGACCGCGAGCTCGCGAGCCGCGCACGCCGCCTGCGCGACGGCGAAGCCCCCGCGGCGCCGGCTGCGGCGCCCGTCGCGCCGCCCCAACCCGCGGCGGCGCCCGCGCGCGAGATCGTCAAGGAAGCGACCCCGGACGCGGCGCTCCAGCTGCTCGGGCTGCTCCAGCGCGATGCGCGCCTCATCGACTTCGTCGAAGAGGACATCGCCGGCTATTCCGACGCGGACATCGGCGCCGCCGCGCGCCTCGTGCACGACGGCTGCCGCGCCACGCTGCGCGAGCACTTCGCGATTCGCCCGGTGCGCGACGAGGCCGAAGGCGCGCGCGTGACGATCGGCGAAGGCTTCGACGCGAGCGCGATCCGCCTGACGGGCAACGTCGTCGGCAAGCCGCCGTTCAGCGGCAGCATCAGCCATCGCGGCTGGCGCGTCGACGCCGTCCGGCTGCCGAAGCTGAACCCGGGCCACGACGCGTCGGTCATCGCTCCCGCCGAGGTGGAGCTATGAGCGAGCCGCGTTATTCGATCGGCATCGATCTCGGCACCACGCACTGCGCGCTGTCGTACGTGGATCTCGCGTCGAGCGACGGCGAGAAAACCCGTCTCGACGTGCTGCCCATCGCGCAGTTGACCGCGCCGGGCGCGATCGAGTCGCCGAATCTGCTGCCGTCCTTTCTGTACCTGCCGCATCCGAGCGAGCTCGCGCCGGGCGACCTCGCGCTGCCGTGGGCGCCCGAGCGCGATTTCGCGGTCGGCGAGCTCGCGCGCAGCCGCGGCGCGGGCACGCCGATTCGCCTCGTATCGAGCGCGAAGAGCTGGCTGTGCCATCCGGGCGTCGATCGCCGCGCGGGCATCCTGCCGAGCGACGCGCCGCCGGAAGTCGCGCGCGTGTCGCCGCTCGAAAGCTCGGTGCGCTATCTGACCCATCTGCGCGACGCGTGGAACCACGCGCATCCGGATGCGCCGTTCGATCAGCAGGACGTCACCGTCACGATTCCCGCATCGTTCGATCCGGCCGCGCGCGAGCTGACGGCCGAGGCCGCGCAGGCGGCCGGCTATGCGCGCATGACGCTGCTCGAGGAGCCGCAGGCGGCGCTCTACAGCTGGATCGAGAAAAGCGGCGGCGGATGGCGCAAGGAGGTGAAGGTCGGCGACATCATCCTCGTCGTCGACGTCGGCGGCGGCACGACCGACCTGTCGCTGATCGCGGTCGTCGAGCGCGACGGCAATCTCGAGCTGCATCGCGTCGCGGTCGGCGAACACATCCTGCTCGGCGGCGACAACATGGATCTCGCGCTCGCGCACGTGGTCGCGCGCAAGCTTGCCGCGCAAGGCACGCAGGCGGACCCGTGGCAGTTGCGCGCCCTCACCTACGCGTGCCGCGCCGCGAAGGAGACGCTGCTCGGCGATCCGTCGACGGACGCCGCGCCGCTCGTCGTGCCGAGCCGCGGCTCGAAGCTGATCGGCGGCTCGATCCGCACCGAGCTCACGCGCGCGGAGCTCACGCAGACGATCCTCGAAGGCTTCTTCCCGCAAGTCGACGCGTCGGCGCGGCCCGTGAGCCGCACGCGCGCGGGCTTGACGCAGCTCGGCCTGCCGTACGCGCAGGATGCCGGCGTCACGCGGCACCTCGCGGCGTTTCTCGGCCGGCAGGTGGCGGCGCTCGCGGAACTCGACGGCTTGCGGGACGTGCACGACGCGTCGGCGAGCTTCCTGCATCCGACCGCCGTGCTGTTCAACGGCGGCGTGTTCAAGTCGCCGCTGCTCGTCGAGCGTATTCTCGGCACGCTCAACGGCTGGCTCGCCACCGACGGCGCGGCGCCCGCCCGGCTGCTCGGCGGCGCCGATCTCGACCTCGCGGTGGCGCGCGGCGCCGCGTATTACGGCTACGTGAAGCGCGGCAAAGGCGTACGCATCCGCGGCGGCACGGCGCGCGCGTATTACATCGCGGTCGAATCGGCGATGCCCGCCGTGCCCGGCCTCGAGCCGCCGATCCAGGCGCTGTGCGTCGCGCCGTTCGGCATGGAGGAAGGCTCCGACGCCGCGTTGCCGCCGCAGGAATTCGGCCTCGTGGTCGGCGAACCGGTGCATTTCCGCTTTTTCGGTTCGTCGGTGCGCCGCCAGGATCAGGTCGGCACGCTGCTCGATTTCTGGTCGCCCGACGAACTCCAGGAGCTCGAGGCGATCGAGGCCACGCTGCCGCCCGAGGGGCGCACGCCCGGCGAAATCGTGCCCGTGAAGCTGCATGCGCGCGTGACGGAGGCCGGCACGCTCGAGCTCGAGGCCGTGCAAAGCGGCGCGAACGAGCGCTGGAAAGTCGAATTCGACGTGCGCGGCGGCGCGAATGCGTAACCGATGAAACAGTTCATCGTCGGCATCGATCTCGGGACGAGCAACACCGTCGTCGCGTACGTCGAGGCAGGCGGCGACGCGATTCGCGTGCTCGACGTCGACCAATTGGTCGCGCCGGGCGAGCTCGGCGCGCGGCCGCTGCTGCCGTCGGCGCGCTATCACCCGGTGCCGGGCGAATTCGCGCCCGGCGATCTGCGGCTGCCGTGGCGCGACGCCGAAGCGGCCGACGCCGACGGCGCGCCGCCCGCCGTGATCGGCACGCTCGCGCGCGCGCTCGGCGCGCAGGTGCCGGGCCGGCTCGTGACGAGCGCGAAGAGCTGGCTGTCGCACGCGTCGGTCGATCGTCTCGCGCCGATCCTGCCGTGGGGCGCGGCCGACGCCGACGACAAGGTGTCGCCGGTGGCGGCGAGCGCGAGCTATCTCGCGCACGTGCGCGCCGCGTGGAACCGCCGCTTTCCGGACGCGCCGCTGGAGGCGCAGGACGTCGTGCTCACCGTGCCCGCATCGTTCGACGACGGCGCGCGCGCGCTCACGCTCGAAGCGGCGCGGATCGCGAAGCTGCCCGCGCTGCGCCTGCTCGAGGAGCCGCAGGCCGCGTTCTACGACTGGCTGTTTCATCATCGCGACACGCTGCGCGACGAGCTTGCGCAAACGCGGCTCGTGCTGGTGTGCGACGTCGGCGGCGGGACGACGGATCTCACGCTCGTCAAGGTGCACGTCGAGGGCGGCGAGCCGCAACTGACGCGCATCGGCGTCGGCGATCACTTGATGCTCGGCGGCGACAACATGGATCTCGCGCTCGCGCGCGTTGCGGAGACGCGCATCGCGCAGGACGGCGCGCGCCTGTCGGCGGCGAGCCTGTCGCAGCTCGTCGAGCGGTGCCGCGCGGCGAAGGAGCGCCTGCTCGACGCGGATGCGCCCGACGCGGTCGGCGTGACGCTGCTCGGCTCGGGCGCGCGGCTCGTCGGCGGTGCGCGCAAGACCGAGTTGAGCCGCGACGAGGTCGAGCGGATCGTCGTCGACGGATTCTTCCCCGCTGGCCGCCCCGACGATTTGCCGCGGCGCTCGCGCGCGGCGCTCGTCGAATTCGGCCTGCCCTATGCCGCCGATCCGGCCGTCACGCGGCACGTCGCGGCGTTCCTGCACCGGCTCGCCGCGCAGTCGCGCGACGCGCTCGGCGCGCCGGCGAAGGCCGGCGCAACGGATGCGGCGGATGCAGCGGATGCGGGTTTGCCGATACCCGACACGCTGCTGCTCAACGGCGGCGTGTTCCGCTCGCAGGCGCTCGCCGATCGCCTCGCGGGCGTGCTCGGCGAGTGGCGCGGCCAGCCGCTGCACGTGCTGCACAACGATCATCCGGACGTCGCGGTGGCGCGCGGCGCGGTCGCGTACGGGCTCGCGCGCGCCGGGCGGGCGCCGAGGATCGGCGGCGGCTCGCCGCGCAGCTACTTTCTCGTCGTCGACGACGACGGCGACGACGGCGCGCGCGCGTCGCGGGGCGTCTGCGTGCTGCCGCGCGGCACGGCGGAGGGGCACGAGGTGCGCCTCGACGATCGCACGTTCGCGTTGCGGCTCGGCCATCCGGTGCGCTTCCATTTGGTCTCGACCGTTTCCGACCATGCGTGGCGCCCCGGCGAGCTCGCGGATCTCGGCGCGGGCGACTTCGTGCGGCTGCCGCCCGTCGCGACGGTCGTCCGGCAGCAGGACGCGGGCGGGTCGCGCGAGCGGCTCGTCAAGCTGACGACGTCGCTCACCGAGGTCGGCACGCTCGACATGCACTGCATCGCGACGGACGACCCGTCGCAACGCTGGCTTCTCGAATTCCAGTTGCGGCGCGAGCGCGCGCAAGGCGACGCGGCCGACGCGTCGCGCCATCCGTCGCTCGACAAGGCGATCGAGTTGATCGACCGCTCGTTCGGCGCGCGGCTCGCGAACGTCGATCCGAAGGAAGTCCGGCGTCTGCGCGCGCAGCTCGAGCAACTGCTGGGCGCGCGCGAGAACTGGGACATCGCCCTCCTGCGCGAGCTGTTCGGCGCGCTGTGGGAGCGCGCGGGCCGGCGGCGGCGCTCGGCGGACCACGAGCGCGTCTGGCTGAACCTCGCCGGCTATTGCGTGCGGCCGGGCTTCGGCTATCCGCTCGACGACTGGCGCGTCGCGCAGCTCTGGACGCTGTTCGACGACGGCATCCAGTACGTGAACGAGGGGCAGGTCTGGTCGGAATGGTGGACGCTCTGGCGGCGCGCGGCGGGCGGGCTCGACGACGATGCGCAGCGCCAGGCGCTCGACGCGATGGTCTGGCTGCAGGAGGCGGCGGGCGCGAAGCGGCCGAAGCTGCCGTTCGATCCCGCGAAGATCGGCGACATGGACATCGTGCGTCTGTCCGCGTCGCTCGAGCGCGTCGCCGTCGAGCGCAAGATCGAGCTCGGCGAGCGGCTGCTCGAACGGCTGCGGCGGCCGGCCGAGAATCACCAGTGCTGGTGGGCGATCGGGCGCATCGGCGCGCGGCGGCCGCTGTACGGCAGCGCGCACGGCGTGGTGCCGCCTGACGTGGCGAGCCGCTGGCTGGACGCGATCCTCGCCATCGACTGGAAGAAGGTCGAGCCGGCCGCGTTCGCGGCCGTGCAGATCGCGCGCATGACGGGCGACCGGACGAACGACCTTGCGCTCGACGTGCGCGAGCCGGTCGTGCGCCGGCTCGCGGCGATCAACGCGCCGGATGCGTGGCTGCGGATGGTGCGCGAGGTCGTGACGCTCGACAACGCGGACACCGGCCGCGCGTTCGGCGAATCGCTGCCGGCCGGGCTGAAGCTCGTCGCCGGCTGACCGATCGGGGCGGCCGGCGGCATGCGCTTTTCGACCGGAGCCGCGCGGCGGACCGCTCGAACCGCGTCACCAATGCAGATGCATCACGTCGGCGTCGCACGCCGACACGTGCGTGCCGAACCGTCGGCTTTCGCGCTCGAGCACCGCGTGCAGCCAGGTTCGCCCTTCGGCGGACGCGCGTTGCAGCCGCAGGTTCCGGATCTGCATCGGCACCGCCGACATCTCGACGAGCGCCCCGCTGTCCGCATCGAGCACCGGAAAATACATCAGCGTGAGGTCCGGGCGGAACTGCTGATGGCCGTGGATGCCTTCGTAGTCGTTCAGAAAATCGCCGCAGCCGTAAAGGATCAGCCGCCCGCGATAGATCTCGACGCCTTTGACGTGGTGCGACGAATGGCCGTAGACGACGTCGGCCGCGCCCGTGTCGACGAGCCGATGCGCGAACGCGTGCTCGTCGCCGCCGATCTCGAAGCCCCAGTTGCCGCCCCAATGCAGCGAGACGACGACGAGATCCCCGTCGCGCCGCCGCGCGGCGATTCGCTCGCCGATCTGCGTCGCCCGCTCGGGCGACAGATTCGCCAGATAGTTGAGGCCGCTGCGCCGCAGCGTCGCCGCCCACGACGGCGGCACGCCGCTCGTCTCGGCCGCGAACGCGTAGACGCAAACGCGCCGCCCGTTCGCGAGCGCGAGTGTGGCGGGCTCGGCCGCCTGCGCGTCGTCGCCGCCCGCGCCGGCGGTCCGGATGCCGGCCCGATGCAGCGTGTCGAGCGTGTCGGCGAGGCCGGCGCGCCCCCAGTCGAGCGAGTGGTTGTTCGCGAGCACGCAGCAATCGATGCGCGCGCTCGACACGCAGTCGACGTTGCGCGGATGCATCCGGTACAGCACGGGTTTGTCCGGCCAATGCTCGTCGCTCGTCGTGATCGCCGTTTCCAGATTCACGATCCGCGCGTGCGGCCGCATGCGATTGAGCTCCGGTAGCGCGTCGCCCCACGGATACGCATAGTCGACGCGCGCCGGCAGCTTGCCGTTCGCGAGTTCGGCGAGGCGCACGTAATCGCGCGCCGACCGGCAATAGCGCTCGTACAGTTGGGGATCGCTCGGATGCGGCAGCATCTGGTCGATTCCGCGGCCCGTCATCACGTCGCCGCAGAGAAACAGGCGCACGTGGCCGTCAGGCGGCGTGTCGTCGGCTTCATTCATCGCATCAACGCGCGGGCCGGCCCGGCGCGCGCTCCTCCGAGGAAACAGCCCGTTGCGGATCGCCCGGCGACGCCGGCCGCCGAGCATCGAGCGACGCCGCTCGTCGCGCATCGCTCGCGCGTGGATCGGCCCGCATCAGCCGATCGAATCGATGATTTCCTTGAACGCGCGCCATTCGGTCGCGGCCCATACCTCCGCGTGCGAGCGTCCGAGCGTGCGCAGGATCGCCGACACCTTGAACGCGGTCGCGATGTCCGGCGCGGAAAACACGTCGAGGTAATCGTACGGCCCGAGGATCGCGTAGCTGTGCCGCCATTCGATGCCCGGGCACGCCTGCTCGATCTCCTTGACCGCGCGCTTCTCGAGCGCCTCCATGCTCGACGGCGATTTGAGCCCTTCCGGGGACAAACGCGTCAACAATACGAAGTCCGGCATCATCGTCTCCTCGCGCGCATCGACATGCTTGAAGCATTGCGCATCGGAGCGGGCGTCCGTTGATCACGATCAAGGTCCGGGCGCGTCCGCCTGCTGCATGCCGAACGTCGAACGCCAAACACCGAACACCGAACGCCGAACGTCGAATGCCGCGCCGACGCGGCATTCGCCGATCACGTCCTGGCCGGCGCGAGCAGGCCGAGGTCGCGCAACTCGCGATACGACAGTTCGCGCCTGCGTGCGCCGTACACGCCCCGGCGGCCGTAGATGTGTTCGAGGTCGAAGCGGTCCGACGCGTCGACGACGCGCCCGAGCACCGCATCGAACACGGTCGCGTGCTCGGGCGCGTGGCGCGCGGCCGGGTCGGCGGCCTCGCGGCGCGGAAACGGCAGATAGTCGAGCTCGACCAGATACCACGTCGGCCCGATCTTGTGCGCCTGGGTGTGCGCCGACACCGGGCGCATTCGCGCGTGCAGCTCCTCCGCGCGGCGCGCTTCGCGCTCCTTCTCGTGCTGCAAGCGCGACGCGAGCGCGGCGTTGCGCATCAGCGTGCCGAGTTCGGGGTGAACGTAGAACGCGCAGCCCGCCTCCTCGAGCGCGACGACGCCATGCGCGGCATGGACGCGAACGCGCCCGTGCTTCGTCGACGTGTGCGTCGCCACGAGGCTCGCCGGGACGTCGGACAGCTCGGGAAAGCGTTGCGCGAGCTCCGTGCGCACCGGCGCCCAGGCGAGCCCGACGCGCGCGGACAGGAACGCCCGCAGCGCCCGCTGACGCGGCGGCTTGTCGGGCGCGCGCGGGCGGGCGACGGCAGGAATGGCCGCAATGGCCGGTTGCCCGGCGGACGTGGTCCGGAAGTTACGGTTCGCCTTGACCATGACGATTCGCCTGCGTTTCCGACGATGAATGACATGACGGCTTCGGATGACGGCATCGGTCGCGCGAGCGCCCTCGCGCGGTACGGGCGCCTGCGTCGCCGCGCCTTCCGGCGTCGCCGCCTGCGCGCGAACGCGACGGATTCACCGGCGCATGTCGTCGCCGTCCGCCTCCTCGCGCTCCAGTATCTCGAGCACGCGCGCGGTCCGGCCGTGCGGTTCGCGATCGAGCCGGAACTGCAGCCGCTCGTCGGATCTGAACCACGTGTACGCGTCGAGCACCTCGGCGCTCGTCGGCTCGATGTCGAGGATCTTCGCGATGACGTCGTCCTCGATCGGCCCGACGATATCGCGGATCTCGGTCGCGGTGGCGGGGGGCGATGCGGAATTGAGCTTCGTTGACATGGCTTTTCTCCCGTTCCGGTTCAGATCGATTGCTTCGCTTCGCGCCGACGCCATGCGTCAACCCTTGATGCAGACGATCGGCACGAGCCGCGCGACCTTGCGCGCGAGCCCGGCCTCGGCGGCCGCGTCGACGACCGCGCCGACGTCCTTGTAAGCGCCCGGCGCCTCCTCGGCGACGCCGCGCTCCGACGGGCTGCGGATCAGGATGCCGCGGGCCGCGAGCTCGTCGACGAGCGCCCGGCCATGCCAGCGCCGCGCGGCCGCGAAGCGGCTCATCGCGCGTCCCGCGCCGTGGCACGCGGAACCGAACGCGCGCTCGCCGCCCGCCGCGTCCGCGCCCGCGAGAACGTACGACGCCGTTCCCATGCTACCCCCGATCAGCACCGGCTGGCCCGCGTCGCGCAGCGCGTCGGGCAGCGCCGGATGGCCGGGCCCGAACGCGCGCGTCGCGCCCTTGCGGTGCACGTAAAGTTGCAGGCGGCGGCCGTCGATCACGTGATCCTCGATCTTGCACGTGTTGTGCGACACGTCGTAAAGCAGGGTCAGTTGCGCGGCGGGCAGCACCTTCGCGAAGACTTCGCGGGTCAGATGCGTGAGGATTTGCCGGTTCGCGAGCGCGCAGTTGATCGCCGCGCGCATCGCGCCCAGATAGCGCTCGCCGAGCTCCGACAGGATCGGCGCGCACGCGAGCTCGCGATCGGGCAGCGTGATCCCGTGGCGCTTCGCGGCGACCACCATCTCCTTGAGGAATTCGGTGCCGATCTGATGGCCGAGCCCGCGCGATCCGCAGTGGATCGTCACGACGACCTGCCCGGGCCGCAGCCCGTAGCATTGCGCGCACGCCGGATCGTAGATGTCCGCGATCTCCTGCACTTCGAGGTAGTGGTTGCCGGAGCCGAGCGTGCCCATCTCGTCGCGCTGGCGCTTTTTCGCGAGCGCCGACACCGCGGACGGCTTCGCGTGCCGCACCATCCCGCCCTCTTCGATGCGCTCCAGATCGAGCGGCGCGCCGTACCCCTGCTCGACAGCCCATGCGGCGCCGCCCGTCAGCATGTCGTCGGTTTTCGCGGCCGACAGCCGAAGCCTCCCGGTGCTGCCGACGCCCGCCGGGACGTGCGCGAACAGCGCGTCGGCGAGCTTTTTCTTCACCGCTTCGATGTCTTCGCGCGCGAGCCCCGTGTGCAGCGTGCGCACGCCGCACGAGATGTCGAAGCCGACCCCGCCCGCCGAGATCACGCCGCCCGCGTGCGCGTCGAACGCCGC
Source organism: Burkholderia savannae (assembly GCF_001524445.2). Classification (NCBI taxonomy): domain Bacteria; kingdom Pseudomonadati; phylum Pseudomonadota; class Betaproteobacteria; order Burkholderiales; family Burkholderiaceae; genus Burkholderia; species Burkholderia savannae. Next base: position 742,171 of record NZ_CP013418.1, on the reverse strand, counting down.
GACGCCGCCGATCGGAAAGCCATATCCCCAGTGCGCGTCCGGCATCGCGTACGACGCGCCGACGATGCCCGGCAGCGTCGCGACGTTGCAGACCTGTTCGTACACTTTGTCGTCCATGCCGGCGGCGAGCTTGCGGTCCGCATAGATGATGCCCGGCACGCGCATCGCGCCCACAGGCGGAATGTGCCATTCGAATTCGCCGTGCTGCTCGAGCCGGGTCAAGTCCATCGCCATGCTCCGTTCACACGTCGACGACGCATTCGGCAATCCATGCGCCGTCGTCGAGCCGGTCCACGCGCAGCGCGGTGTAGGTCGCGCCCTTCGGCTCGACCGCCGGCCGGTGCCGCGCGACGTCGACGGGCTCGCCCGCGACGCGCGCCCGCAGGCCGTCTTCGGCTAGCGTCACGTCGAAGCGGCCGAACACCATCTTGCGCACCGCCATTTCGTAGACGATCGCGTTGAGCCAGTCGACGAGCAGCAATTCGCGGTCCGTCTCCGCGCAGGCGATCTCGATGTCGCGCAGCGGCCGGATCGACGCCGGATTCGCGACGATCGCCGTCAGCGCGAGCGCGGCCTGCTCGTAAGCCTGCGCGAGCGTGTCGCCGACGCCGCGCACGCCGATATCCGCGCCATGCTGGAAATGTTCCCAGAATGCGGTCATTTCGCGTCGCTCCTCGAGTGCCCCGCCGCACTGACTGCATGCGAAACAAGCCTAGGCGCGATGCCCGCACGGGCCTTGACCTGCGTCAATCGCCGCGCCGGGGCCGCGCGCTCGGGATCGAAACCGGCGAGCGCGGACACGAGCGCCGCGGCGATCATCGGCAAGTGGATAGCGACCGCATCGCCGGGCGCCTGCATTCGGCCCGTGCCGATGCGTGGGCCGAGGCGAATCGACGCAGACGCGCATCGCCGGGGCGGCCGGCGCGGCCGGCGTGAAATCGCCGCGTAGCGGCGCGCACCTCTTCTCTTGTCCAACGAATGCGAGGCGCCGGCGATCGTCGGATTCGCCGGTTCAATGCCGGCCAAGCGGGGCCGGAAGCGCGATTGCGGCGGCTTTGCGCGCGCAGGCGCAAGGTTCGTGTCGGCAGCCTTCATCCGCGGCGATTGCGCGAATGAGCGCGCTGTCCGCGACGCTCGCGGCGATCGCGCTTCGACGCTCGACGCCCGCGTGACGAAATACACTCGAAGACGCTCGCCCCGACGCGGCCGGGCTGCGCCAATGTTCGCTTCGCTCGTACGGCTTGGCTCGCGCAACGCGTCTGTCGCATCAAGTCCGTCGCATCGATGATGCGGACGCGCATGCCGCCACGATCCGCGAATAGAAAGCGAGGTCGCTCGCGGCGACGCCGAAACAATGCGTGCGCATGCCGACGAATCGTCAACTTTCGTGGGCAGTCGCGCAACGCGCGCGTTCGCGTGTCGGGGCGAGATCGCTCGGCTATCGACCGGCCTCCGAAGCTTCGTGCTTTGCGCGCGCGTATGCGCGTGCTATCAAGGCAGGATTCGCCACGAAGCGCGAGGTTTCAACACGCGCGCCGCGGCGAATTCGCACGGTGTCGGAAAAGAACGGTCGCATCGATTCGCTAGCCGTACCGGCGGTATCGACGACATCAGGCGTTGCCGGACAGAAAACGATCTCGCGAGCCGTTTCGCGAAGCGGCCCGATTGATCGGTCGAACGGGACATCGGCGCTTGCGCGCGAGCGTCTGAACGAACGGCCGGCATCAACGACGTTTCGTCACGGTTCGCGGCGTGCGCGGTGCGACACGGATGCACGCACCGCGATCGACGCCGCCTGCGCGCGCGCCGATTGCCTGCCCGGTCGCGGCGCAGCCGCGTGACGGCGCGGCATCGCGTTGCGCCGCCCCGCCGTCGCCGGGAATCGGCTTGGCACGGCGGCTTCGGATCGGCAAAGGACGCGCCGCGCTGTCCGTGCGCACGTCTGCGCCGGCCGTTCGCCGCAAGCAAGCACGCGCCGCATCAACGAAACGCGCCGCGCAACGCCCGGCGCTTCCGCCACCGCCCACGAATCAATAAGAGGAGATCAGACCCACCATGTCCAAATACGCATTGGGCCACTCGCCGATAGAACTCCGCCGGCTGGATTTCCAGTCGGAAATGCTGAAGCCCGTCACGCGGCGTCTGCTCGAGTCCGCGCGGCTTCGGCCTTCGATGCGCGTGCTCGACGTCGGCTGCGGGACGGGCGGCGTCAGCATGCTGGCGGCCGAGACGGTCGGCCCGACCGGCACCGTCGTCGCGATCGACGCGAGCGACGTCGCGATCGACGCGGCGACCGCCAATGCCGAGCAAGCGGGGCTGCACAACATCCGCTTTCGCGCGTGCGGCCTGGATCAGGTCGAGGGCGCGCACAGCTTCGACGTCGTCGTCGCCCGCTACGTGCTGATCCACCAGTTGCACGCGGCCGAGCTCATTCGTCACGCGGCGCGCTTCGTGAAGCCCGGCGGATATCTCGCGCTGCACGAGCCGGACTTCGTGCGCAAGCCGATGTCGATGCCGGCCATCAATCTGTGGGACTCGGTGGCGAACGAGATTCTCGAGCGCGGCAAGCGGACGTTCCCGTCGTCCGACGTCGCGCACCGGATGGTCAAGCTGTTCGCGGCCGCGGGGCTGCCGCTGCCGAGAATGTCGTACGAGGTGCCGGTCGACGGCGGGACCGCGATGAAGCTCAGCTCGTGGCTCGCGGAAATGCTGCGGGCGCTGTCGAACGATCCCGACTCCACGGTGCTCGCGAACGGCAAGCGGCTCGAATTCGACCGGCTGAGCGGAGACTTGCAATGCGAAGTCCACGAATCGCGCGCGCAGGTCGAGTTCTTCGGGCAGATGTGCGCGTGGGCGCAACTGTAGGCGCGCGCGTCGGCAAGTAGCCGGCGTCGCGCGCATCGGGCGTCCGGCCGGCCCAGTCGGCACGGCCGGACGCGCTCTTCACCGCTTCGCCCGATCCGCGCGGTCGATGCGGGTTGCCAATGAACGCGGCATTTTTGCGGACGTCGAAGTCGGGCATGCGTTGCATCCGCATGCGGACGTGCCGGTGGGCGCCGCCGGCGATTGATTGGTCCACTGGCCGTTCCAGCCGCCCTGCGCCGCGCAGACGGTCGGGCACACGGCCTGCGCGCCGCGATAGTCGGCGATCGGCAACGCGGTGTCGATGTCGCAGCCGCACGGATAGTCGGCGCGCGCGCTCTGCGCGATCGGCGCGCTCATCGACGCGAGCCAGTTGCGCGACTGCGCATCGATCTTGAACATCACCGGCTGGCGCGCGTCGAGCAGCGTGACCATCTTCCGATAGAGCGGATAGCGCTGCGCAAGCGTCTGCAATACGCTGCGGCGCGCGGAGAACAGATATTGCGGCACTCCGCTGCCGTCCGGGCCGACGCTTTGCACCATCGTCGACGACGCGGCGATCACGTTCGCGAGCTGCACCGCGAGCGCGCGCGTGCCGCGCGCATGCGTCGTCGTGTTCACGCCGATCACGTCCGCATAGAAGAGCGGCGGCTGCGGCTCGTCCGACAACGGCAGGAACTTGAAGTCGAGATTCTGCCGCGCGGCCTCGCTCATCGCCGACATCGATTCCGAATAGCCGATCACCGCGCGTCCGTCGCCGTCGCTGAACCACACCGAACGGTCGTACTGGCCGGGGAGCTCGGCGGTCGCGTTCGGCCAGCTCGACATCGCCATCAGCGAGCGCAGGCTTGCGAGCGCATCGCCGTTCAGGTCGTTCGCGCTCCACGGCAGCGGCAGCGGATACGCGCCCGTGCGGCTGTGCGCCGCGTCGAGATAGAGCGCGGCGTTCGTCGTGCGCCCGGACATGTCGATCATCAGCCCGCGCTTGTCCGGCGGAATCTCGCTCGTGAACGTGCATTGCTTGAGCGCGCTGCGAACTTGCGTGAGCGTCGTCGCGGCCGCGAGCGCCGCGTCGTCCTTCCGATAGAACAGCACGTTCGCGCAGCCGAGCTGCGGGATGCTGTAGTAGCGGTCGCCCGCCTTCACGCCGTCGATCGCGTACGGCAGAAAATCGTCGATGTTCCGGATCTCGTTCGCCGCGAGCGGCTCGAGCCAGTTCTGGCTGCGGAAGTAATCGAAGAAGATCGCGTCGTACACGTAGACGTCAACGTTCGCCGGCGGATTTTTCCTGTAGCCGCCGTCCCAGTCGTCGGCGGACACGAACTGCAGCGCGACGGCCGGCTGCACCTTCTTCCATTCGGTCTCGATCGCGGACTTGAACTGATCGACTCGCGGCACCCACGGATACAGCGCGACCGTCAACTGCGCGACGGCGGTCGCGTTGCCTGCGTGCGAAGGCGCCGCGAACAGAAAGCCCAGAACGATCGTGAAACAATACAAAAGGCGACGCATGATGAATCCTTGTCGAATGAATCGTGCGAACCGACGCGCGCTGCCGCGGGCAAGCGGCGCGAGCGTCAATTCCATAGCGCGTGAAAATGATGGACGGGGCCGTGCCCGTGGCCGACGTCGAGCCTGCCCGACGCGGCGAGCGCGTCGCTCAGGTACGCCTTCGCGCGGCACACGCTGTCTTCGACCGAGTGGGCCGGCAGCAGCGCGGCGATCGCGGCCGACAGCGTGCAGCCGGTGCCGTGGTCATTCTTGGTCGCGACGCGCGGCGCGGACAGCTCGACCGTCGCGGCCGCCGGGCCGCGCAGCACGTCGACGCTGCGCTCGCCCGGCAAATGGCCGCCCTTGAGCAGCACCCAGCGCGGGCCGAGCGCGTGCAGTTCGGCTGCCGCCGCGTGCATTTCAGCGAGCGTGCGCGGCTCGCCTCGGTCGAGCAGCACGCCCGCCTCCGGCAGATTCGGCGTGATCAGCGTCGAGATCGGCACGAGCTTGTCGCGGATCGCATCGACCGCGTCCGGATCGAGCAGCCGGTCGCCGCTTTTCGCGACCATCACCGGATCGAGCACGACGGGCGCCGCGCGATGCCTGACGAGCGCCGCCGCGACCGCCTCCGCGATCGCCGCCGTCGCGATCATGCCGATCTTGACCGCGTGCACGGCGACGTCGTCGAACACCGCGTCGATTTGATCGGCGACGAACGCCGGATCGAGCGCGCGAAAGCTGCGCACGCCGACCGTGTTCTGCGCAACGACCGCGGTGATCGCCGCCATCCCGTACGCGCGCATCGCCGAGAATGCCTTGAGATCGGCTTGAATGCCCGCTCCGCCCGTCGGGTCGGTGCCGGCGATCGTCAGTACGTTCGCGATCATGTTCCCTCGTGATTGTGTCGTTTTGTCATCGATAGTCGCGCGGCGCGGCGCGCTTCGGCGGGCCGCGTCGCCCTTTCGTCCGGCCGCGCGGGCGATGCTCGCGTGCTTGTGTCGTTCCGCGCGGCCGCGGCCGGCGAGCGGGCGCGGCGACGGCGTTCGGCCGCAAGCCTGCGCGCCGGGCCGTGCGGGCCGCGAATCGAACGCCGCGCCGCGCACGGCCCCGCGCGGCGGCCGCTTCAGCGCGGCGGCTTCGTCGCCTTGAACAGCACGAACGGCTTGCTGCCGTCCGCGTGCGCATGCGCGCCGGGCGCGCCGCCCGCCTCGTCCGCCCGGAAGCCGAGTTCCATCGTCGCGGCAAGCGCGAAGCCCGCCGATTGGAGGGCTTCGCGGTACGTCGGCATGTCCCAGTGCGTGTCGACGACGTCGAACACGCCCTCGCCCGGCACGCGCAGATAGACGGGGCGCGCGTCGCCGTCGCGATAGACGATGCCCGGCTCGCCGTTGCGGAACGTCGGGTACTGCACGCCCGTCGTGCGCGGGTTCGTGTCGAGGACGTAGTACGTGCCGCCCGGCTTCAGCACGCGCAGCACCTCGGCCGCGACGCGCGCGAGCTCCGCGCGCTCCGCGATGTTGATGAACAGGAAGCAGCTGATCGCCGCATCGAAGCTCGCGCCGGCGAACGGCAGCGACGGCCCGTCGATGTGCGCGTACTGCAGGCCCGCGCCGGTGCCGGCCGCGTTTGCGCTATCGATCATCGTCGGCGCGATGTCGACGCCCGTCACGTGCTCGACGCCCGCCGCCTTGAGCCGCCGCGATACCTTGCCGCCGCCGCAGCCGTAGTCGAGCACGCGGATCGCCGTGCCGTGCGTGCCCGTGAGCTCGGCGATGAGCGGGCGGTAGCCGAAGCGCTCCTCGATCCGGTCGTCGTATGCGTGAAAGCGCTGCGAAACCTCGTGTTCGGTCCAGTCGGTCTTCATCGGGGTCCTCGTGCGTTATTGAAGCGAGGCGGACGCCATGTCCCAGCGGTTCAGGAGATAGGCGCGATGGAACGGGCCGACGAGCGCGAGCGCGTCGTCGGGCGGCGGATTGCCGGCCTTGATTTCGCGATAGATCCAGAACAGGCCGAGCACGTCGCGCCAGTACGGATCGAGATCGACGTCCTGCAGCGCGGCGAGCGGCATCCCGGCGCGAATCCGGCCTTCGTAGTCGAGCACGCGCCGGATCGTCGCCGGGCCGGTGCCCGCCGGCATGCGCGGCGGCGCTTCGTTCGTGACGATCGTCGCGTCGCATTCGTCGAGCAGCGCCTGCACGCGCGGCAGGTTGTCGTCGTACACGTGGATCGAGCCGACGTGATGCGAGTACGTGCCGAGCTCGCATCCGAGCCGCGACGCGATGTATTCCTGCAGGAACGTGAACGAGAACACGTCGTTCAGGAGCCCGATGTACGCGTCGTTCGCGCGCATGAAGACGACCGCGTGCAGCCGTGCGTCGCGCAGCAGCAATTGCAGGCCGAGCGTGCACGACACGTCGACGTTGCGCCGGTACAGATCCTCGTCGGCGCTGAAGATCTGCAGCACGACGCGCTTGCTCTCGGCGTCGTCGCGCGACAGGATGTCGAGCGCGCGCTCGATCTGGTCGAGCGAACGCTCGCCGTAATGCAGCAGCCGCGCGCCGTAGCCGGTGCCGGGCAGATGCTTGCCGTCGGGGCTGTAGCGCGCCATCGACGGCGCGTAGTGCTCGATGAATGCGAGATCGTTGCGGCCGGACAGATACCACAGCGCCTCGGCATAGTTGAAAACGACGTTCTGCCTGCGCGCGGCGTGCCGGCAGAAGCGCGCGCGCGGATCGTCGATGCGCGCGCCGTAGCCGATGATTTCGCGCTCCGCGTGCCCGCGCGGCGCGCTCCGGTATTCGTACGCGCCGCAGACGTCCCTCAACGTGGCGAGATAGAGCTCGCTGAGACCCGGATAGCGCCGCATGTCAGACCCTCGCGCCGATGCGGTCGATCGCGGCTTCGATCGCGGCCGGATCGATCCGGCCGCCGCTGTATTCGACGCGCTCGATGTGCGTGATCTCGTCGAGCCCGCGCACGAGGTACGCGTATTCCTTGTCGGCTTCGAGCAGCAGCACGATCGGCTTGCCGAGCGCCGACGCCCAGCCGAGCTCGATGTGCGTGCCGGGCGACGCCGGCGCGCCCGGAAACGCGACGAAGTAGTCGCACAGGCTGATCTGCTCGTAGTCCGTCCTCGTGCACACGGCGGGCGTCATGAACTCGCGCCCCCAGTGCTCGCGCCGGTGCGCGCAGTGCACATCCCAGCCGCGCGCCTCGAAATGATCGATCACGTGGCGAAACAGGTTGATGCTCTCTTCCGGCATCACGCCGGTGTGCTTGTCGACCAGGGATTTGAACGGTCCGCCCAAGAACATACGCTTCATCGGCTGTCTTCCTTTCGGTTGGAATGATGGAGGGCGTGCGCTCGCAGCGCCACGCGCGCGACGTGGTCCGCGAGGACGCCCGGGAATTGAGGCACGCCGTCCGGCACGCGGACCCAGCGGCAATCCGCTGCGTCGTCGCCCGGGCGCAGCGCGCCTTCGGCATGGCGGCACAGCATCGCGATCAGCACGTAGTGATGATGCCGGCCGGCCGGATCGAAGCCGATCACCTCGACGACGTCGAACGGCTCGCCGATCTCGGCGCGCACGCCGGTTTCCTCGAACAGCTCGCGCGCGGCCGCGTCGCGCAGGCTCTCGCCCGGCTCGACCGAGCCGCCCGGAAAGCCCCACGTGCCCTTTTGCGGCTCCTTGCCGCGCTGAACGAGGATCACTTCGTCGCCGCGAAACGTGACGGCGATCACCGCGACGCGCGGCGCCGCGAGCGCCGCCGCGCGGCCGGTGCCTTTCGGATCAGTCATCGTCGATGCTCCGCATCTTCGCCCTCTCTCTTCGCGCGCCGTTCGTTCGGCCCGCATGCGCAAAACGACGGTAATCGGCCGCCTCGGTGATTAATGGATGAAACAATCCGCTCGAATTTGCTCGGATTTTGCGAATGAATATTTTCGATTCGCGATTCAGCGGCCTTTCCGTTTTCGGAAATTTCGCAAAGCGCCTAGCCTAACACAACCCTGACGATTCGCTCGAATGCGATTTTATTAACCAAATCGCCGCCCCCTGATTATTCGGCCGCATTCCATACTTATTGCGCTGGTCGATTGACAAATGAAACCGGCCGTTGCTATACCTATTAACCGTTGCCGATTCCGCGCATCAATCGACGAAGCGCCCCGCCATACGTTTGCGCCGCGCCCGACTGCCGCGCGGCGCGGTAATCGCCTCGCTTTCGCACGCCGTCGGCACATCCGGTTTCGAATCAGCCTGCATTTGCGGTAATCCGTAACGCCGCACCACTCCGTATCGTCGTCCGATATGGAACTCTCATCGTCACGCAACTGAAACACAAAAAAGGTGATCGATTATGCAAACGCATCCGGACGGGCTGTCCAGTCAATACGAGGCGCAGCGCTATTCAAACGCGCGCAATATTCTGAGATCCGAAATTATCTACGGCGACGGGTTTCAAAGCCCCGGCGGCATCGAAGGATTCAGGACGATGCTTGCCGACAAGATGCCGATCGAGCCCGGCATGCATCTGCTCGACGTGGGCTCCGGCCTGGGCGGCGCCGCGTTCCATCTCGCGAGCCGCTACGACGTGACGATCGTCGGGCTCGACACCGCGCCGCGGATGACGGAGCTCGCGGCGGCCCGGCAGCCGGCGCTCGATCCGCGCGGGCGCGTGCGCTTCGTCAACGGCGACATTCACGGCGACGCGCTTGCCGGCGAGCGTTTCGACATCATCTATTCGCGCGACGCGCTGATGTACGTGCACGACAAGGCGTCGCTGTTCGCGCGCTGCCACGCGCTCCTCGCGCCGCAAGGCCGCCTGTACATCACCGACTTCTGCCGCGGCCGCGCGTCGCTCGCGTTCGACGCATATGTGTCGGTGTCGGGCTACGACCTGAGGACGATCGACGAGTACGCGCGGATCGTCGAGGACGCGGGCTTCGACGTCCTCACCGCGACCGACGTCAGCGACGACGCGCGGCGCCAGTTGACCGACGATCTGCATCGCTACGAGGCGCGCGTCGCGTCGCGCGATCCGTCGATCGATGCACCCGACGCCGAGCACATCGTCGAGCGCTGGCGGCGCAAGATCCGCTTCGTCGATGAAGGGAGCCTGCTGCAAGGGCTCTTCGTCGCGCAGCGCCGATAGGCCGCCCGTTCGACGGTCATTCAGGAGAAGCCGACATGCTGACATCGCATTCCGATCATCTGCAAATCGACTGGGAAACCGGCGGAACGGGCCGCTATCATTGGGTGTGGCTGCGCCAGGCCTGCGAGTGCGCAGAGTGCTTCAACGGCCACTGCCGGCAGCGCCATTTCGATCCGGGCGCGATTGCGCCCGGCATCCGGCCGGAGCGCGTGTCGCTCGGCGCGCACGGGCTGCGGATCGTCTGGCAGGACGCGCACGTGAGCACGTACGCGCTCGACCGGCTCGCGCGCGACGACTACCGCGACGGAATTTCCGCGGCCGACGCGCAAGCCGGCCCGCCCTGGACGCCGTGGCCCGAGCGCGGCGCGCCGGCGTCGAGCCATTTCAGCCTCGCCGACGTGCTGGAAGGCGACGCCGCGCTGCGGCTCGCGCTGAATCGTCTGTTCGAGTCGGGCCTTGTCGTGCTGAAGGCGGACGGCGGCGCGACGCGGCCTTTCGACGAGGTTCGCGAGCGTCTCGCGGGCTTTCTCGATCCGTCGTACTTCGGCGAATTCTTCGATCTCGAAATCAAGTCGGACGACGCGACCGACAGCGTGTCGTTCAGCACGAAGGCCTTGCCGCTGCACACCGACATTCCGTACTGCTCGCCGCCGCCCGACTACCAGTTCCTGTTCGGCCTCGACGTCGATCCGCGCTGCGCGCGCGAGCAAATCGGCTGCACGCGGTTCGTCGACGGCTGGGCGGTGCTGTCCGAATTGCGCGACGCGTCGCCGGACATGTTCGATCGGCTCGCGCACACGAACGTCGTCTATCGCGCCGAATATCCGAACGCGCGCAAGCGCTACGAGCATCGGACGCCGATCGTCCGGCTGCGGCCGGACGGTTGCGTCGAGCGCCTGATCAACAACCCGACGAAGATGTTCTTCGACGGCATCGGCTTCGACGATCTGATGCCGTTCTTCCGCGCGTATCACGCGCTCAAGGCGCGCCTCGTCGCGACGAGGCGATCGTATCTGCACACATGGACGCAGGGCGACATGGTCGTCTGGGACAACCGGCGGATCTTTCACGGACGCGGCGACTTCGGCGCACCCGGGATCGTGCGCACGCTGCGCGGCGGATATTTCAAGGAAGGCGAGCTGCGGGCGCGCGAGGCGTTTATCGCCGCGGCCGCGGCCGCGCGGCGCGCGGAGGGCTGAGCGCGGCGGCGCGTCGTCGATGCGCGCGCGGCGCTGTTCGCATGGCCGTCGCGGCCGCCGAAGCGCCGAACCCCGCGCTCGCCTGCGCGCGCATGAGACGGCCGGCGCGCGCAGGCTCGCTCGGATGTCGCCGGCCGGCTCGCATCGCGCGAGCCTGAATGCATCAAGCGGGATACGTGAGGCAGGCCGCGCCCGCCGCCACCGCCGCGCACGCGACGAAGCGCCGTCCGCTCGGCTTCTCGCCCAACCACGCCCAGCCGATCAGCACCGAAAACACGATGCTCGTCTCGCGTAGCGCGGCGATCGGGCCGACCGGGCCGCGCGACAGCGCGTCGACGACCGCCGCGTAGCTGATCAGCGAGATCAGCCCGCCCGCCGCGGATTTCAGCGTTTCGGCGCGCGTGAAGCCGGCGTTCAAGCGGCCGCCGACGAGGAGGAACACGGCGGGCATCGCGACGCCATACGCGATGAAGATCCACGCCGCGTACGCGAGCGGATGGCCCGCGACGCGCGAGCCGACGCCGTCTACCGTCACGTAGCCGCCGATGAAGAGCGCGGTCGCGAGCGCCGCGGCGAACGAGCGCGAACGAATCCGCGAGCGGCCGAGCGCGAGGCTCGCGATGCCGCCCGACACGAGCGCGACGCCCGCGAGCGGCGCGCCGTCGAGACGCTGGCCCGCCCACGCGTAGCCGCCCAGCGTGACGAGGAGCGGCACCGCGCCGCGCACGACCGGATAGACCTGGCTGAGCGCCGCGCCTTCATACGCGTAGGCGAGAAACACGCTGTAGCCGACCTGCAACGCGGCGGACGCCGCCAGGTACGGCCAGCTCGCGCGCGCGGGCAGCGGCAGCAGCGCCGCGCAGACGAGCGCCGCGGCGGTCGTCGCGAAGCTCATCACGGTGATGCTCCGCAGACGATCCGCGCCGCTTCTGAGCAGCGCGTTCCAGGTCGCGTGCAGGATCGCCGCGAACAGCACGAGCGCGATGACGGACGGCGTCATCGGCGCGCGGCGAACGCAGCGGGGGACGCGCAAGACGCGCAAGATGCAGGAAGCCCCGCCGCGGCGCGGCGGCGGGCGGATTGCGGACAAATCATGGCGGACCTCATTCCTACGCCGGCATTACCCGGATCAGGTTTAGGGGTCGTTCCTTGCGCGGAACCTCTCAGCCGATCGCCCGGCTCCCCCTGATGGCCGGGCTATTATCGGCAAGAACCCGGTGGCCGACAAGCCGACGCGGGTTGATTCGTTCGCCGTCTGCGAGCGTGTCGGTCGACGCGGGAAAATGGGGCGACGGGACGGCGTGGCAATGGAGCAATGGAGCAACAGGGCCGACCGCGACGCACGACCGATGCCGCGCATGTCGCCAAGCGCGCGGCGAGCCGGCTGCGGCCGCGCGATGCCGGCATAATGAACGCCGACGCCCCCACTTCTTTCGCCCGCGGCCGCCATGACGCTTGCCATCGTCGTCCTGAACCTGATCGGCTTCTTCGTCGAGCTCGCCGATCCCGACCGCGTGCTCTCGCTGTTCGCGCTGTGGCCGCCGCGGAACGGTGCGGGCGCCGCCGTGCCCGCGTTCCATCTCTGGCAAATCGTCACGTACAGCATGCTTCACGCCGGGCTGTCGCACCTGCTCTTCAACATGCTCGGGCTCGTGATGTTCGGCCGCGACGTCGAGCGCTCGCTCGGCCGCGCGCGCTTCGGCACGCTTTATGTCGCGAGCGTCGTGTGCGGTGCGCTTACGCAGCTCGTCGTCGCGCGCTACACGGCGGCGGGCGCCGCGCCGACGATCGGCGCGTCGGCGGGCGTGTTCGGCGTGCTCGCCGGGTACGCGCTGCTGTATCCGTCGCGCCGCGTCGTGCTGCTGTTTCCGCCGATTCCGATGCCCGCGTGGGTGTTCGCGCTCGGCTACGCGGGCATCGAGCTGCTGCTCGGCGTCGCGGGCGCGGCGAGCGGCATCGCGCATTTCGCGCATCTGGGCGGGATGCTCGGCGCGCTCGTGCTGATGCTGTTCTGGACGCGGCCGAAAAGGGAGTGGCCGATCGAGTGAGCGCGGCCCGCACTCTGTCGCGCGACGGGCGGCACGGCCTGCCGCGCCGTCACTGCGGCACCGAATGATCGGCCTTGTTCGCCGGGCCGGCTTGCGTCGCCAGCTTCGGCGCGCCGGAATCGTCGCGGCCGCGCTTCGCCGCGCCCCCGCCCGCCGCCGAGTCGTCCAGCAGCGGCTCGTCGTTCACGAGCCGCACGAGCATTTCGTGATCGACGACTTCGTGCTTCAGCAGATACTGTGCGATCCGCTCGAGCGCGTCGCGCCGCTCCTTCAGCGTCCGCGACACGCGATCGTGCGCCTCGGCGAGGAGCCGCTGGATCTCGTCGTCGATCCGCGTCGCGGTGCTCTCGCTCCAGCGCTCGCCGCCCGGCTGCCAGACGACGGGCGGCAGCCCGCGGCTGTCGGCGTCGCCGAACGTCGCGAGGCCGATCCGCTCGCTCATCCCGTATCGGGCCACCATGTGCCGGGCCATTTCGGTCGCGCGCTCGAGATCGTTTTCCGCGCCCGTCGACACGTCGCCGAACACGATCTCCTCGGCGACGCGCCCGCCGAGCAGCACGTCGAGCCGATCGAGCAGCTCGCTCTTGCGCAGCACGTAGCGATCCTCGGTCGGCACCTGCTGCGTGTAGCCGAGCGCCGCGATTCCGCGCGGAATGATCGACACCTTCTTCACCGGATCGCTGTGCGCGCGGGTCTGCGCGATGAGCGCATGCCCGGCCTCGTGATGCGCGATCGTGACCTTCTCCTGCTCGCTCATCACGCGGCTCTTGCGCTCCATGCCCGTCATCGTCCGGTCGATCGCCTCGTCGAAATCCGACATCTCGATCGCCGGCTTGTCGAGCTCGGCCGCGTGCAGCGCCGCTTCGTTGACGATGTTCGCGAGATCCGCGCCGACGAAGCCCGGCGTGCGCGACGCGAGCTCGCCGAGATCGACGTCCGCCGCGAGCTTCACGTGCTTCACGTGCACCGACAGAATCTGCCGCCGCCCGGTCAGATCCGGCCGGTCGATCGCGATATGCCTATCGAAGCGGCCGGGGCGCAGCAGCGCGGGATCGAGAATCTCCGGACGATTGGTCGCCGCCATGATGATGACGCCCGAGTTCGCCTGGAAGCCGTCCATCTCGACGAGCAGCTGGTTGAGCGTCTGCTCGCGCTCGTCGTTGCCCGACGTGATGCCCGCGCCGCGCACCTTGCCGAGCGCGTCGAGCTCGTCGATGAAGATGATGCAAGGCGCTTTTTGCTGCGCCTGCTCGAACAGGTCGCGCACGCGCGCCGCGCCGACGCCGACGAACATCTCGACGAACGACGAGCCGCTCGTCGAGAAGAACGGCACGCCCGCCTCGCCCGCGACCGCCTTCGCGAGCAGCGTCTTGCCGGTGCCGGGCGCGCCGACGATCAGCACGCCCTTCGGAATCTTGCCGCCGAGCCGCTGATAGCGCGCGGGCGCGCGCAGGAACGCGACGATCTGCTGGAGCTCGGCCTTCGCCTCGTCGATGCCGGCGATGTCGTCGAAATCGATGCCGGTCTTCGCCTCCACGTAAACCCGCGGCTTGCTCTTGCCGACGCCCGACCAGTCCTGCAGCCCGCCGCGCGGGCGCCGCAACATCACGTTCCAGACGATCGCGAACACCGCGATCGGCACGATCCACGACGCGAGCGTGCCGATCCAGGTGTCGTCCTCCGCGCCACGGTAGCGGGTGCCCGTCGCGGCGAGCGTGTCGATCAGGCGCTCGTCGGTCACGCGCCTCGTCGTGAAGCGCCATGGCGCGCCCGCGCGCTTGATCGCGTCGGCGTCGGACGCGGGCAGCGCCGCCGCGGCCGTGCTGTTGCGCAGGACGCCCGTGATCCGCGTCGGGCTGACTTCGAGATCGTCGACCTGCGCGGCCGTCGCGAGCTTGCGGAAGTCGCTGTACGCGATTTGCGTCGCGGGCGCGCTCAGCGTCGCGAGCTGCAGCGCGAGCAGCACCATGAAAACGAGCACGACGACGAAGCCCAAGTATCCGGTTTCGCTCTTCATCGGGATGCCTCGGCGTGTGTTCGGCGGTACGAAGTGGTCGGCGGACGCGCACGCGCTAGGCGGCGTCGCGCATCCAGTGCGCGCGCAGCACGTCCTCTCCTTCACGATAGTCGATTTCGAGCTCGCCGCGATGCGCGCGCACGAGCGCCTCGCTCAGCCGGTGGACGAGGTGCGAGCCCGTCGTGCGCACGATCATCCGCGCGGGCCGCGTGTCGATCGACACGATGCGCTCGAACGGCCGGTCGTGGCGCTCGCCGCCCGCCCGATGGCGCAGCAGCGCGACGATGTCGTCGCAATGGCGCGCGAAATAGCCGCCTTCAAGCACGAGTTCGCCCGCGCCCGCGCGCTCGCGGATGCGCCGGCACGCGGGGCACACGATCTGCAGCAGCGTGCCCGCCGCCGCATGCCAAGTCCAGCGGCCACCGTCGTACAGCGCGCCGCATTCGGTGCAGCCCATGCCGCTCTTCAGGCGAGCCGGCGCGCCGTAGCCGTGCGCCGCGTGCGCGCGCGGCGCGTCCCGATCACGGCGCAGCCTCATCGCCGCATAGAGTTCGTTCGATCCGTAGATCATCGTCTTTCCTTGTCGATATGTCGTACGTTTCGCGTGCGGCGCCGGGCGCTCGTCGGCGGCATGCGCTTGCATCGCGGGAATGGCGGCGCGCGGCCGGGGCGCGACGTACATGAGAGAGCATCGGCGATCGCCCGCACGTGCGGTTGACGCCGATCAACGCTTGACGAAATCTTGCCGCCTCGCGCGCACCGATTGGTACAGATCCGTAGCCAATGGACGAAGGCCGATACGATCGGCCCCAGGCAGGCGAACGGCGCGCTCGGGCGGATCGCGGGGCGCCATATGTCGTGGGGGGCGGCATATCGCGCGTCGCCGCCGTTCGTGAACGGCCGCGCGTGTGCCGCGATTGCCGTGGCGCAGCATGGCCACGGCAATTCGCGCCGCTTGCCGGCGGCGCCCGCTGGACGATCGCGCGGATGTCGACGGAAGACGCCGAACGACGACACGGTGACGCGCCGCAATACGCGATCGCGCCTCGAGAGGCGTGTCTGATCCTTTCGGCAACGCCCGTCATCGGCGCGAGCGACGCTTGCGGGCCGCCGCTCGCAGTTGAGGCAATACTCGATTGCAATTCATCTTGACATCAATCAATGTAACGTTTTGGCGACGAACGCCGATGCCCGGCGCAAGCCAACGCGCGACGCGCAACTCGCATCGCGGCTCAAGCATCGCGTGCGGGCCGCCCGTGCGTCCAGAACACGATACGGAGACACCTCAAGATGACGCGCTACGACACGATCATCCGCAACGGCCTATGGTTCGACGGCACGGGCGCCGAGCCCCGCGCGCGCGACCTCGGCATCCGCGACGGCCGGGTCGCGACGGTGTCCGACGCACCGCTCGCGGCCGATGGCGCGGACGTGATCGACGCGGCCGGCAAATGGGTGCTGCCCGGCTTCGTCGACATCCATACGCATTACGACGCCGAGATCCTCGTGTCGCCGGGGCTGCCCGAATCGGTGCGGCACGGCGTGACGAGCGTTTTCCTCGGCTCGTGCTCGCTGTCGACGGTTCACGCGGACGCGCTCGACTGCACCGATCTCTTCAGCCGCGTCGAGGCGCTGCCGCGCGATCAGATGCTCGCCGTGCTGTCGCGCGCGAAGACCTGGGACACCGCGGCCGCGTACGTCCGCCATCTCGAATCGCTGCCGCTCGGCCCGAACGTCGCCGCGTTCCTCGGCCATTCGGACTTGCGCACGCACGTGCTCGGCCTCGGGCGCGCAGTGGACGACCGCGTGCGGCCGCACGAGGCCGAACTGCAAAGGATGGAGCGGCTGCTCGACGACGCGCTCGACGCGGGCTTCGTCGGGCTGTCGTCGATGACGACGCCGTGGGACAAGCTCGACGGCGAGCGCTACCGGTCGAAGTCGCTGCCGTCGACGTTCGCGACGTGGCGTGAATACCGGCGGCTGAACCGCGTGCTGCGCCGCCGCGGCCGCGTGCTGCAGAGCGCGCCGAACACGACGAATCCGCTGAACGGCCTGCTCTTCATGGCCGCGAGCTGCGGCTACTTCGTGCGCAAGCCGCTGCGCACGTCGCTCCTCGTCGCGGCGGACAGCAAGGCCGCGCCGCGCGGCACCGTCGACGTGCTGCTCAACGGCGTGCGGCTCGCGAATGCGCTCTTTCGCGGCGAGCTCGTCTGGCAGCATCTGCCGGTGCCGTTCCAGGTCTACGCGGACGGGATCGATTTCGTGATCTTCGAGGAATTCGGCGCGGGCCGCGCGGCGCTGCACCTGAACGACGCGCTCGAGCGCAACCGGCTGCTGCAGAACGAAGGCTACCGGCGCGAGTTCCGCAAGCAGGTCGGCAAGGGGCTCGACCTGAGGCTCTGGACGCGCGATCTGCACGACACGCGGATCGTCGGGTGCCCGGACGCGTCGGTCGTCGGCAAGTCGTTCGGCCAGGTCGCCGACGAGCGCGGCATCCACCCGGCAGACGCGTTCCTCGACCTCGTCGTCGCGCACGGGCAAAAGGTGCGCTGGTGCATGACGATCGCGAATCACCGCGCGGACGTGCTCGACCGGATCGCCGCGCATCCCGCGTTGCAGATCGGCTTCGCCGATTCGGGCGCGCACCTGCGCAACATGGCGTTCTACAACGCGCCGGTGCGCTTCCTGCGCCGCGTGCGCGAGGCCGAGCGCGCCGGGCGGCCGTTCATGTCGGTGCAGCGGGCGGTGCATCACCTGACGGGCGAGCTCGCCGGGTACTTCGGGATCGACGCCGGCACGCTGCGCGCCGGCGATCGGGCGGACGTCGCGATCGTCGATCCCGCGCATCTCGACGCGTCGGTCGACGCCTGTCACGAGGCGGACATGAGCGCGTTCGGCGGGCTGCGCCGGCTCGTGAACCGCAGCGGCGCGGCGGTCGCGGCGACGCTCGTCAACGGGCAGGTCGTGTATCGCGACGGCGCGTTCGCCGACGGCTTCGGCGAAACGCGGCGCGCCGGGCATTTCCTGCGGGCCGCGACGCGTTAGGCGTCAGGCCGCCCGGGCGCGAAGGACGGCGCGGGGCGGAATCGCGACGCGCCCGGTCATTCGTCGCGCGACGGCGCGCGCCCTTCCGCATCCGGCTCCCCGGCGGCGCATGGCCGTATCCGGTACGCGCAGCGGCGCGCGCCGACCGGAATATGCTCGATGCGCTCGATCGTCAGCGCATCGCCGAGCATCTCGCGGAAGATCTCGAGCTCGGAGCGACAGAAGCCCTGGCACGCGGTGGCGGCCGCGCAGATCGGGCAGTGATTCTCGATGAAGAGCCAGCCGTCCCCGTCGGGCGCGCGCGACCATTCGGCGAAGTAGCCTTCGCGGTCGCGCAGTTCCGCGAGACGCGCGATGCGCGTCTGCGGGTCCGTCACGCCCTCGAGCGTTTGCGTGTACGTGCGGCGCATCTCCGTCTCGCGCGCGGAGATCAGCAGATCGAGCGTCGGCTGGCCGAGCGTCGTGCGGATGATCCGGATCAGGTCGACCGTCATGTCCGCGTGCGCGTCCGGGAAATGGCCGTGGCCGAGCGGCGTGAGCCGCCAGATCCGCGCCGGCCGCCCGACGCCCTGCGCGACGTTCTCCGCCTCGACGAGCCCGTCCGCCTCGAGCTTCTTCAACTGCTGCCGCGCGGCCTCGGCCGTCGTGCCGAGATACGCGCCGAGCTCGGCCGCCTGCAACGGGCCGCGGCGCTTCAGCACGTTCAGCACGCGCTCGGAAACCGGGATTTCCTGCTTCGAAAAAGTATCGTCCATCGCTGCATTATCAAATGTTGGGCTTGCGCAATGCAACGATAACGCAAGCCGGCCACGCCAATCACCCAAATAAACCAAGGATATTCTTGACTTATTCCGTTGTCAGACAAATCATGTCCCCGATTCTTACAAAATGACTGAGAGATTTCCATGGGCCGTCGGCTATTGCTTGCATTGGCGCTATTGGCGTTCATTTTCGGCGGGCTGTTCCTGTGGCGGGAAAGCCGCGTGCAGGCCGCCGATCATCCCCCCGCTCCCCCGCCCGCGCTGACGGTTTCCGCCGTCGCCGTGCGCGCCGCGCCCGAGCGCGTGTCGATCGACGCGGTCGGCTCGCTCGACGCGGTCCGCCAGGTGACGCTCGCGCCCGAAGCGGCCGGTCGCGTCGTCGCGCTGCATTTCGAGGCCGGCACGACGGTGCGCAAGGGCCAACTGATCGTCCAGCTCTTCGACGAGCCCGAGCGCGCGAAGCTCGCGTCGATCCAGGCAAAGGCCGCGTTCGCGAAGCGCCAGCTCGATCGCTCGCAGGCGCTCGCGCAGACGGGCGCCGAGCCGCGCAATATCTATGACCAGCACCGCTTCGATTTCGACGCGTCCGCGGCCGACATCCGCGAGACGCAGGCGGTGATCACGCAAAAGGCGGTGCGCGCGCCGTTCGACGGCGTGCTCGGCCTGCGCCGCGTGAACCTCGGCCAATACCTGAACGCGGGCGACGCGATCGCGACGCTGACCGATCTCGACACGCTGTACGCGAACTTCACGGTGCCGCAGAAGAGCTTGAGCCAGCTGCGCCTCGGCCAGAACGTGTCGATCACGACGGACGCGTATCCGGATCGCACGCTCGTCGGCCGCGTGAGAGCGATCGAGCCGCAGGTCGGCGCCGACACGCGCAACGTCGCCGTGCAGGCGACGCTCGCGAACCCCGGTCACCTGCTGCGCCCGGGGATGTACATCCAGGCGCGGCTCGAGCTGCCGCCGCGCGAGCGCGCGCTGACGGTGCCCGACACCGCGGTGCAGACGTCGCAGCGCGGCGAATCGGTGCTCGTCGTCGGCAAGCCGGGCCGCGACGGCCTCGGCGTCGTGCGGCTGCAGCCCGTGCGCACCGGCCGGCGTGCCGAAGGCCGCATCGCGATCGCCGAGGGCCTGCGCCCGGGCGACGTGGTCGTCACGTCGGGCCAGGTGAGGCTCGCGGCGGGCGACAAGGTGAAGGTCGCGCTCGAGGACGGCGCATCGTCGGGAGCCGAGCAATGAACGCCGGCACGCCTCACGATTCGGGCGCAACCCGCGCGCGCTTCACGGACGTATTCGTCCGCCGCCCGGTGCTGTCGCTCGTGATGAGCCTGCTGATCCTGCTCGTCGGCCTGCGCGCGCTGATGTCGCTGCCGGTGCGCCAGTATCCCGCGCTCGAGAGCGCGACGATCAGCGTCGAGACCGACTACCCCGGCGCGTCGCAGGATCTGATGCAGGGCTTCGTGACGACGCCGATCGCGCAGTCGATCGCGACGGCCGACGGGATCGAGTACATCACGTCGACGACGACGCAGGGCAAGAGCGTCGTGAAGGCGCGGCTGCGCCTGAACGCGAACGCGGACCGTGCGATGACCGAGGTGATGGCGAAGGTCCAGCAGGTCAAGTACAAGCTGCCCGCGGATGCGTACGACTCGGTGATCACGAAGCTGACCGACGCGCCGACCGCCGTGATGTACCTCGGCTTCGCGAGCGACACGCTGTCGATCCCGCAGATCACCGATTACGTGGTGCGCGTCGCGCAGCCGCTCGTGACGACCGTGCCGGGCGTCGCGTCGGCCGAGATCCTCGGCGGCCAGAACCTCGCGATGCGGGTCTGGCTCGACGCGACGCGGCTCGCCGCGCACGGGCTGTCCGCCGGCGACGTCGCCGCGGCGATTCGCGCGAACAACGTGCAGGCGGCGCCCGGTCAAGTCAAGGGATCGCTCACGATCGCCGACATCTCGGCGAACACCGATCTGACCGACGTCGGCGCGTTCAACGGGATGGTCGTGAAGAACGATCCGAACGGCGGCGGGCTCGTGCGGCTGAAGGACGTCGCGACGGTCGAGATCGGCGGCGAGAACTACAACTCGAGCGCGCTGATGAACGGCCGGCGCGCGGTGTACATCGCGGTCAACGCGACGCCCGCCGGCAATCCGCTCGAAATCGTGCGCGGCGTCGGCGCGGTGCTGCCGGCGATGGAGCGCAACAAGCCGGCGAGCATCCAGATCGCGAACATGTTCGACGGCGCGCGCTTCGTCAACGCGTCGATCGCCGAGGTCCGCTCGACGCTCGCCGAGGCGATCGCGATCGTCGTCGTCGTGATCTTCCTGTTCCTCGGCTCGTTTCGCGCGGTGATCATTCCGGTGCTGACGATTCCGCTGTCGCTCGTCGGCTCGGCCGCGCTGATGCTCGCGGCGGGCTTCTCGCTGAACCTGCTGACACTGCTCGCGATGGTGCTCGCGATCGGGCTCGTCGTCGACGACGCGATCGTCGTCGTCGAGAACATTCACCGGCACATCGAGGAAGGCGAGCCGCCCGTGCGCGCGGCGCTGATCGGCGCGCGCGAGATCGCGTCGCCCGTGCTCGTGATGATGGCGACGCTGATCTCCGTCTATGCGCCGATCGGGCTGATGGGCGGCCTCACGGGCTCGCTCTTCAAGGAGTTCGCGTTCACGCTCGCGGGCGCGGTGCTCGTGTCGGGGATCGTCGCGCTCACGCTGTCGCCGATGCTCGGTTCGCTGCTCCTGACAAGCAAGATGTCCGAAGGCCGGGTCGCGAAGGCGATCGAGCACACGCTCGAGCGCGTCACGCGCGTCTATCAGCGCGGCCTGCACGCGAGCCTCGCCGCGCGGCCGGCGATTCTCCTGATCGGCGTCGGCGTGCTGGCGGGCATCGTGCTGCTCTTCTCCGGCGTGAAGCGCGAGCTCGCGCCGCAGGAGGACCAAGGCTCGATCATGGTCGCGGTAAAGGCGCCGCAGTATGCGAACCTCGATTACATGGAGCGCTACGCGCCCGACATCGAGCGCGTGTTCCGCACGCTGCCCGAAGCCGACACGAGCTTCATCCTCAACAGCTACGGCGGCAGCAACCTCGGCTTCGCCGGCGTGAACCTCGTCGACTGGGAGAAGCGCACGCGCAGCGCGTCGACACTGCAGGCGCTGATCCAGGCGCGCGGCGACCAGATCCGCGGCGACCGCGTGTTCGCGTTCCAGCTCCCGGCGCTGCCCGCGTCGAGCGGCGGGCTGCCGATCCAGATGGTGCTGCGCGCGCCGTCGAGCTTCGCGGATCTCTACGCGCAAATGGAGCGGATCAAGGCGGCGGCGCAAAAGAGCGGCCTTTTCGCGGTCGTCGACAGCGATCTGACGTTCGACAGCCGCGCGGTGGGCGTGACGATCGACCGCAATCAGGCGAACACGCTCGGCGTGACGATGAAGGACATCGCCGACACGCTCGCCGTGCTCGTCGGCGAGAACTACGTGAACCGCTTCAACTTCAAGGGCCGCTCGTACGACGTGATTCCACAGGTGTCGCGCGGCGAGCGGCTGTCGTCGGAGATGCTGAGCCGCTATTACGTGAAGACGGGCTCCGGCCAAATGATTCCGCTGTCGACGGTGATCCACGTGACGAACGGCAGCCAGGCGAACGCGCTCAGCCAGTTCAACCAGATGAATTCGGCGACGTTTTCCGCCGTGCCAGCGGCGGGCGTGACGATGGGCGAAGCGGTCGCGTTCCTCGAGGCGCAGAAACTGCCGTCCGGCTTCTCGATCGACTGGCTCGGCGAATCGCGACAGTACGTGCAGGAAGGCAACCGGCTCGCCGTCACGTTCGGCTTCGCGCTGATCGTGATCTTCCTCGTGCTCGCCGCGCAGTTCGAGAGCCTGCGCGATCCGCTCGTGATCCTGGTGTCGGTGCCGCTGTCGATTTGCGGCGCGCTCGCTCCGCTCTACCTCGGCTTCGCGACGCTCAACATCTACACGCAGATCGGGCTCGTCACGCTGATCGGCCTGATTTCAAAGCACGGGATTCTGATGGTCAGCTTCGCGAACGATCTGCAGCGCCACGAAGGGCTCGACCGGCGCGCCGCGATCGAGCGCGCAGCAGCCGTGCGGCTGCGGCCGATCCTGATGACGACCGCGGCGATGGTCGCGGGCCTCGTGCCGCTCGTGTTCGCGGCTGGCGCCGGCGCGGCGAGCCGCTTCGCGATCGGCATCACGGTGTCGACGGGCATGCTGGTCGGCACGCTCTTCACGCTGTTCGTGCTCCCCACCGTCTACACGTTCGTCGCGAAAGACCACGGCGCGGCGATGCGCAGCGAGCGCGCGCAACTCCTCGCGGCAATCCGATGACCATGAACGACACGATGCATCGCTTTCCCAACGATACGGCGCCGAACGCGCGCCGCCACCGCCGCGCGCCGGGCGCGGCCGCCTCGATCACGCGCTCGGCGGCCTGCTCGATCGCCGTCGCGGCCGCCCTGCTCGCGACGGGCTGCACGCTCGCGCCGCGCTACGAGCGTCCGGCCGCGCCCGTGTCGGGCGCGTTCCCGACCGACGGCGTCTACGCCGCGCAGCCGGGCGCCGCGTCCGGCGCGCGCAGCGCGAACGGCCAGTCGGCCGTCGACATCGGCTGGCGCGAGTTCTTCGTCGATCCGCGCCTGCAGCGGCTCGTCGAGATCGCGCTGAGGAACAACCGCGATCTGCGCGTATCGGTGCTGAACGTCGAGGCCTCGCGCGCGCAGTATCAGATCACGCGCGCCGGCCTGTTCCCGACGCTCGACGGCACCGGCACGGGCTCGATCCAGCGCTATCCCGCCGGCGTGTCGACGACGCGCCAGCCGCTCATCTCGCGCGCCTACAACGTCGGCGTGTCCGCGTCGTGGGAGCTCGACCTGTTCGGCCGCGTGCAGAGCCTGAAGGACCAGGCGCTCGCGCAATACTTCGCGACCGCGCAGGCGCGCAAGGCCGCGGAGATCTCGCTCGTCGCGAGCGTCGCCGATCAGTACCTCTCGCTCCTGTCGACCGACGACCTGCTGCAGGTCACGGAGAACACGCTGAAGACGGCGCGCGCGTCGTACGACCTCACGAAGCTGCAGTTCGACAACGGCACCGGCTCGGAGCTCGATCTGCGGCAGGCGCAGACGGTCGTCGAGACGGCGCTCGCGAACCAGCAGGCGCAGGCGCGCGCGCGTGCGCAGGCGGTCAACGCGCTCGTGCTGCTGATCGGCGAGCCGCTGCCCGACGATCTGCCGGCCGGCCTGCCGCTCAACGCGCAGAACCTGCTGACCGACGTGCCGGCCGGGCTGCCGTCCGATCTGCTGACGCGGCGCCCCGACATCATGCAGGCCGAGGAGGCGCTGCGCGCGGCGAACGCGAACATCGGCGCGGCGCGCGCGGCGTTCTTCCCGAAGATCTCGCTGACGGCGGCGTTCGGCACCGCGAGCCCGACGCTCGGCGGCCTGTTCAAGGCCGGCACGGCGGCGTGGTCGTTCGCGCCGAGCATCGCGTTGCCGATCTTCGAGGGCGGGCAGAACATCGCGAACCTCGATCTCGCGCACGTGCAGAAGCGCATCGAGATCGCGAACTACGAGAAGGCGATCCAGAGCGCGTTCCGCGAGGTGTCGGACGGGCTCGCCGCGCGCGGCACGTACGATCAGCAGATCGCGGCGCTCGAGCGCAACGAGCACGCGCAGCAGCGCCGCTACGATCTGTCGGACCTGCGCTACAAGAACGGCGTCGACAGCTATCTGTCGGTGTTGACCGCGCAGACCGATCTGTACACGGCGCAGCAGCAGTTGATCAGCGCGCGGCTCGCGCGCTGGACGAACCTCGTCGATCTGTACCGCGCGCTGGGCGGCGGCTGGATCGAGCGCGCGGGCGACACGCCGCGCCCAGCGGATGCGCCCGTCGACTACGGACGTGCGGCCGTGCCCGCGGCGGCGATGGCGGTAGCGATTTTGTCCACCAAAAATTAGTTGAGCACGCAACCAATTAAGAGACGGCGATACGAATCGAACAATGACCGGCGATACCGTAATCGGTACGGATGCACAATCGGCGAAGCTTTTGCACAATCGGACGCAGCAGCCAATCAAGAGCTCGCCTAGAACCCGAGAGACAGCAACAAAACGGAAATCGATTCACCCAGCAGACATAACAACAAAGCAACAAGACTTCCGTGTTCTTCGCGATGCGTATCTCAATGTTGAATAACCTTGAGGCACAGCATGAATGATCGTCGTATCCCCCCAACGCTGAGCGCGTCCGTCCGTACGCGCGTCAACGTACCCATCCGTCCGCGCGCCGACCAGCAGCGGTACGAGGCCGAGATGGTGACGTTCCAGGGCCTTTGCGACAGCGCCGAGCATCTCGCGCTCGTCTTCGGGCCGCTCACCGACGCGCCGCTCGTGCGCGTGCATTCCGAGTGCCTGACGGGCGACGTGTTCGGCTCCGCGCGCTGCGATTGCGGCGAGCAGCTCGACGAGTCGGTCGCGATGTTCGGCCGCGAAGGCGGCATCCTGCTCTATCTGCGTCAGGAAGGCCGCGGCATCGGGCTGTACAACAAGCTCGACGCATACCGCCTGCAGATCTCGCAAGGGCTCGACACGTTCGCCGCGAACCGCGCGCTGAACTTCCCCGACGACCTGCGCGATTTCCGCGTCGCCGCGCAGATGCTTCAGGCGCTCGGCGTCAGCGAGATCTCGCTCGTCACCAACAACCCGGACAAGATTTCGCAGATCGAGAAGCACGGCATCCAGATCAAGCGCGTGCGGCAGACGGGCGTGTTCGTCAACCACACGAACCAGGGCTACCTGCGCGCGAAGATCGATCACCACCGTCACGCCATCAACCTCAGCCAGGAACTGCAATGATCACTCACCGCGCACCG
Organism: Burkholderia savannae; assembly: GCF_001524445.2. Lineage (NCBI taxonomy): Bacteria > Pseudomonadati > Pseudomonadota > Betaproteobacteria > Burkholderiales > Burkholderiaceae > Burkholderia > Burkholderia savannae. The sequence continues at coordinate 716,706 of NZ_CP013418.1, read as the reverse complement.
ATCAGCGGGATTGCCGCGCACCGCGACCAATACGTTCTGACTGCCGGTTACGACAACCAGGTCATCCTGTGGGACGCGAAGACCCAGCGTCCGCTCGCCCGCGCGATGCACGACCATCTCGCGAACCAGGGCGCGTTCTCGCCGGACGGCGCGTACGTCGTCACGTCGTCGTCCGATTACAGCGCGCGCCTTTGGACCGTGCCCGATCTGCGGCTCGTCGCCGTGTTCGCCGACCAGGAAGACGACGTCGAGATGAGCGCGTTCCATCCGGACAAGCCGCTCGTCGCGACCGCGTCGCGCGATCATCGCGTGCGGGTCTACGACTTCAGCGGCAAGCTGCTGAACACGTTCGGCGGCCACGCCGCCGACGTGATCTCCGTCGAATGGATGCGCGGCACCGACGAGATCGTGTCGTCGAGCGACGACGGCACGATCAAGCGCTGGTCGCTCGCGAAGAACGGCCTCGTCGCCGACATCGATCTCGACGGCATCGAAACCGACACGATCGCGATCGCCGCCGACGGCCGCATTTTCGCGGGCAATGACGAGGGCGAAATCATCTCGATCGGCGTCGACGGCGCGCGCGCGACGATCGACGCGCACGACGCGGGCGTGAAGCGGCTCGTGCTCGACGGCGACCGGGGCCTGCTCGTGTCGCTGTCGTACGACCGCACGATGCGGCTCTGGAGGATCGGCGCGTCCGGCCAGCCGGAAGCACTCGGCGGCGCGGCGCTGCCGCCCGAGGTGTGGCCGCGCTCGTGCTCGTTCGAAGGCGACGAGCACATCGTGTTCTCGACGTTCCATTCGAGCTATCGCCGCTACAACTGGAAGACCGAGCACTGGGACGCGGCCGAACTGCCGCCGACGCACGGCGTGAACGCGGTGGAGCCCGTCGACGGCCATCTGTGGACGATCGGCGATGCGGGCATCGTGCGTGTCGATCAGCGCGAGCATGCGCGCACGGGCAGCCTGTGCAATTTCCTCACGCCGGCGGGCGAGCTGATCCTGACGGGCGGCCAGCTCGGCAAGGTATTCGACGCGCGCAGCGGCCGCGAGCTGCACCAGCACCGTTCGCCGCTGAACTGCGGCGCGTCGTTCGAGCGCGACGGCGTCGCGCACGCGGTGATCGGCGCGTACACGGGCGAAGGCATCGTGCTGCGGATCGACGGCACGAAGGCGACGCACGTCGCCGACCTGCCGCTGCACGCGAACGCGGTCAAGGGCATCGCGGTCTCGGGCGATCAGATTTTCTCGGTCGCGGCCGATGCGTCGGCGACCTGGTATAGCGCATCGACGCTCGAGCCGGTGTTCGAGCTCAAGCGCGCGCACGACAAGATCGCGAACGGCTGCGCGGGCCTCGGCGGCGGCTACTTCGCGTCGGTGAGCCGGGACCTGAAGTTGCGGATCTGGTCGCCCGACCATCACGCGGACGTGATCGCGACGCCGCACACGCACTCGATCAAGTGCGTCGCGGCGAGCGCCGACGGCCGCCACGTCGCGACGGGCAGCTACAACGGCCGCGTCGCCGTCTACGACCGGATCGAGAAGCGCTGGGCGCTCGACGTGCGCGTGACGACCGCGGGCGTGTCGTCGCTCTCCTACGACCCGGCCGCGCGCGCGTTCCTCGCGAGCTCGTACGACGGCAACGTCTATCGCATCCCGCTGGAGCGCGCATGAGCGCCGCCGAACCGCACTACATCGACGCGCAGCGCACCATCGCGCCCGTCGACGGGCCGCTCGCCGCGCCGCGCGAGTACGCGGCGGTGCTGCGCTCGGATTTCGTGTCGAGCTACCACGACGGGCGCGACGTCTGGACCGACGAGGCCGCGATGCGCCCGGCGAGCGCGATCCTGCACGAGCATCTCGGCCGCCCGGCCGACATTCTCGACGCGGGCGCGGGCCGCGGCCGGGACACCGCGTACTTTCTCGAGCACGGGCACCAGGTGACGGCGGTCGATCTCGTCGAGCCGCCGGAGTGGGCGCAACTCGCGCAGCGCTGGGGCGAGCGCGTGCGTTTCGTGACGCGCGCCGTGTCCGAATTCGAAGGCGCGGCGCTCTTCGACGGCGCGCTCGACAACGGCTGCCTGCACCATCAGCATCCTGACGCGTACGGCGCGTACCTCGCGCGCGTTCATGCGCTGCTGCGCCCCGAAGGGCTTTTCACGATCTCGGTGTTCGAGTCCGACGGCCCGGGGCGGCTGTACGCAAACCAGGCGCAGCGCCTCTACCGCGAGTTCACCGAGCCCGAGCTCGTCGAACTGCTGGCCGCCGCGCATTTCACGCCCGTCAGCAGCCACCGCGTGCCGCGGCCGAAGGCCGGCCTGCACTATCTGGTGCTGACGGTTCGCAAAACCCGAACCGACTGACGCGAGTTGATGCCTATGACGCTCAAGCTGGCCGACAACCCGAACTATCTCAGCGACCGCGCGGCGATGGCGCTGCCGGAGAACCTGTTCGTCGCGCGTACGAGCGCGACCGTGTTTTCGACGCATCTCGACCTGCTGCGCGCCGCGCCCGAGCAGTGGAGCGCGATCGCGCAGGACCCGGACGCGCCGTTCGAGCGGCGCTACGCGGCGGGCACGCTGCTCGGATTCGCGGGCGACGCGCGAATCCGCCCGCTCGATCCGGCGATGTGCGACGTGCCCGCCGCGCAGGCGCGTCTCGGCACCGAGCCCGAACGGGTGCCGCAGGTCGTCGCCGAATGGGAGCGCGTCGGCGTGATCGAGGAGTGGATCGCGAAGGAGTGCCCGCGCTACACGACGGAGCTCGCCGCGTTCCGGATGATGCGCTATCCGGTCACGAACCTCGAATACCGGCTCTTCCTCGAAGAGACGGACGCGCCGTGGCTGCCGACGTCGTGGACGTTCGGCGTCTATCCGGTCGAGCGCGCGAACCATCCGGTCTGGACGGTGCCCGCCGAGGCGGCCGATGCGTACGCGCACTGGCTGAGCGAAGCGACCGGGCGGCGCTTCCGGCTACCGACCGAGGCCGAATGGGAGTACGCGGCGTCCGGCGGCGCGGGCGTCGAGTATCCGTGGGGCGACGCGTTCGATCCGCGCGCGGCGAACACGGTCGAGGCCGGACCGTTGTCGACGACGCCCGTCGGCATCTTCCCGCTCGGCCGCAGCGTGTTCGGCATCGACGATCTCGCCGGCAACGTGGAGGAATATGTCGCGGACGACTATCGCCCGTATCCGGGCGGCGCGCCGATCGACGACGACCTCGCCGTCACGCAAGGCAGCTACCGGATCGCGCGCGGCGGCAGCTTCACGCGCTTCGGCGATCTCGCGCGCTGCGCGCGCCGTCACGGCCGCTATCAGCGCGACATCTACGCAATGGGCTTCCGGCTCGTGGAGTCGCGATGAGCGCCGCGCGGATCGCCGATCGGCGCGCGCGCCGCGCATCGATGCCGCCCGCCCGCGGCCGCCCCGCACGAATGGCGCGCGCCGCATCCTCGACGGACGACCGACGATGAGCACGTTTTCCGACATCGACCGTGCGCACATGACCCGCGCGCTGCGGCTCGCCGAACAGGGTCTTTACACGACGCATCCGAATCCGCGCGTCGGCTGCGTGATCGCGCGCGGCGAAGAGGTGCTCGGCACCGGCTGGCATCGGCGCGCGGGCGAGCCGCACGCGGAAGTGCACGCGCTGCGCGAGGCCGGCGAGCGCGCGCGCGGCGCGACCGCATACGTGACGCTCGAGCCGTGCGCGCATTACGGCAGGACGCCGCCGTGCGCAAACGCGCTCGTCGCGGCGGGCGTCGCGCGCGTCGTCATCGCGGCGCGCGATCCGTTCGAGCAGGTAGCCGGGCGCGGCGCCGCGCGCCTCGCCGACGCGGGCATCGTCGTCGAACAGGGGCTGATGGAAGGTTACGCGCGCGAGCTGAACATCGGCTTCTTCAGCCGGATCGAGCGCGGCCGGCCATGGACGCGCGCGAAGCTGATCCTGTCGATCGACGGGCCGCTCGACGAAATCGACCGAACGGTGCTCGACGTGACGGAATCGGAGTCCCGCGACGACATCCGGCACTGGCGCGCGCGCAGCTCGGTGGTGCTCGCGCCGCAAGGTCCGGCCTACGCTGTGGCGAGGAACGGCGCCGCGCCGCGCTACGTCGTTCGCTCGTGCGACTGCGCGGCGCTCGACGCGGCGCCCGCGACGGCGGAAGGCGTGCCGACGCTCGCGCTGCATCGCGAAGGCGCTCGCCAGGCCCACGCGCCGTCAGCCGGCGCACCGATCGAGTCGGGCATCGACGCCGAAGCGGACCTGCCCCTGCCCGACGCGCTCGCGCGTCTTGCCGCCCAGGGCGCGAACGAGCTGTTCGTCGACGCTGATCTCTCACTGTGCGACGCGCTGTTCGAAGGCGATCTCGCCGACGAACTGCTGCTCTACGTGCACCCGTCACGCTGCGGCGCGCCCGTGCCGGCGCCGCGGCTCGTCGCGTCGATCGACGACGTCGCGCACCGCTGGGGCCTGCGGCCGTTTCAGCATCTCGCGATCGGCTGCGGCCAGCGCATCCTGCTGCGCCGTCTCGCGCGTCCGCCCGGGCGCGCCGTACTTCAATAGCCGCGCGGCGCCCAGCGTCGCGCACCGTTTTTTCCCCGCACCACATCGAACGAGGACCTCAATGAACGCATCTGCTGTCGAGACCATCTACGAGTCGACCGAAGACAAGGCGGCACTGACTTCGGTGGTCGACTTGGTGAAGCTGTCCGACCAATACCGGCAATCGGCGATCCTGCATTACGCCGTCGCCGAAAAGCTGTTCGATCTCACGCAAACGAGCCGCACGCCCGCCGAAGTCGCGGCGAGCTTCGGCATGGTCGAGGGCAAGGCCGCGATCCTGTTGCACGCGCTCGTCGCGCTTGGCCTGCTCGCCAAGGAAGGCGACGCGTTCCGCAGCACCGAGCTGACCGCGCGCTACTTGACGACCACGAGCGCCGACTACATCGGCCCGATCGTCGAGCATCAGCATCTGCAATGGGACAACTGGCCGCGCCTGGGCGAGATCCTGCGCAGCGAGAAGCCGCTCGCGTTCCAGCAGGAAAGCCGCTTCGCGCACGACACGCGCGCGCGCGACGCGTTCAACGACGCGATGGTGCGCCTGAGCCAACCGATGGTCGACGTGGTGAGCGGCCTGGGCGTGTTCGCGAGCGCGCGCACCGTGATCGATCTCGCGGGCGGCCACGGCACGTATCTCGCGCAAGTGCTGCGCCGCCACCCGGAGCTGACGGGCCAGATCTGGGATCTGCCGACGACCCGCGACGCCGCGCAGAAGACGGTCAAGGCGCACGGCTTGGCCGGCCGCGTCGAGTTCTTCGAGAAGAACCTGCTCGACGCGCGCAACTTCGAGGGCGGCGCGGCCGATGTCGTGATGCTGAACGACTGCCTGCACTACTTCGACGATCCGGAGGCGCGCGCCGTGATCGGCCACGCGGCCGGCCTCGTGAAGCCGGGCGGCGCCCTCCTGATCCTCACGATGACGATGAACGGCGATCGCGTGACGCCCGCGCTCTCCGCCGATTTCTCGCTGCACATGATGGTGAACACGAATCACGGCGAACTGCATCCGACGCCGTGGATCGCCGGCGTCGTGCGCGACAACGGCCTGTCGGTCAGCGAGCGTTCGATCGGCCGCTACACGCTGCTCATCGGTCAACGTCCCGCCAGCGAGGTCTAACCATGCTCGTCTTCGAACTGATCAATCTCGACGTCAATCCCGCCGACGCGGAACGGATCACGCGCACGCTGTCCGCGCAATGCACGGCGGCCGGCTACCGGCTGCGCGCGCCCGAGACGAACGGCGCGGCGCCCGACGGCGTGTTCGTGCTGTCCCGCTCGGCGTCGGCCGAGGCGAGCGCCGAGCGCGCCGGCACGGCCGGCTGGGCGGCCGCCGCGCAGATCCGCATCGATCCGGCCGGCACGGAAGGCGAAGCGCCCGCGGTCTGGCGCGAAGGCCATTCGAGCGCGTTCTGCTATCCGCTCGCGCTCGAGCTGACGGCGGCCGACGCGTCGTCCGACATCGCGCGCGACTGGCTCGCGAGCTTCGCGACGTTCACCGCGTGCATCAAGATGTGGCGCCGGCTGCGCGACGAACCCGAGCAGGGCCAGCCGCGCGCGCTGCGCGTGAACCACATCAACATCCTTGCGCGCGATCTGGACAAATCGGTCGATTTCTACCGCCGAATCTTTGGAGCCTCTTACTGCTACAACCTCGGTCCGAAGAAGGTTGTAATGGAGCTGAACGGCTTCGATTTCTTCATCGAGCAGGCGGACGCCGTCGCCTACCCGCCCGGCTATCACTTCGGCGTGCGTTCGGACCCGGACGGCGTGAAGACGATCGCCGCGCTCGTCGAGGCGGACGGCGGCATCAGGATCGTCAAGGGCAACGGCCCGGCGCCCGGCTATCACGCCGGCCCGGACCGCGTGCGCACCGCCTTCTACTTCCAGGACCCCGACGGGCTCGAAATCGAAGTCTATTCTCCGGAGATCGAAATGCTCGAGAGCAATCCGCACCTGATCTCGCAGCATCTGTCGCCATCCTGACGCCCATCCAACCCAGCAACCGACGAGGTAGTCCATGAGTTCCATCACCGCCCCTTCGTGGGGAGAGCTGCTGTCCGGCCGCAACGGCTTGCGCTCGATCGCGCTCGCAGGCGGCGTCGCGCTGCACGCGATCAACATCTACATCGCGACGACGATCCTGCCTTCGGTCGTGCGCGACATCGGCGGGCTCGAGTACTACGCATGGAACACCACGCTGTTCATGGCTGCCTCGATCATCGGCGCGCCGCTGTCCGCGAACGTGCTGAGCCGTTTCGGCCCGCGCGCCGCGTATCTGGTCGCGCTCGTCGTGTTCTGCGCGGGCACGCTCGCGTGCGCGGGCGCGAACGGCATGCCGTGGATGCTCGTCGGCCGCGCCGCGCAGGGTTTCGGCGGCGGCATCCTGTTCGCGCTCAGCTACGCGCTGATTCGCATCGTGTTCGACGAGCGGCTGTGGTCGCGCGCGATGGCGATGGTGTCCGGCATGTGGGGCGTCGCGACGCTGTGCGGGCCCGCGATCGGCGGGATCTTCGCGCAGTCGGGCACGTGGCGGCTCGCGTTCGTCGCGCTCGTGCCCGTCGCCGTCGTGCTCGCGCTGATCGTGATCGTCCAGCTGCCCGCGCGCGAGGCGTCGGGCGCGCAGGCCGCGCGGCCCGCGATCGGCAAGATCCTGCTGCTCGCGGTGTCGGTGCTCGTCGTGTCGGTCGCGAGCCTGTCGAGGGAGATCGTCGCGAACGTCGCGGGCGTCGCGGCCGGCATCGCGATCGCCATCCTGATCGCGCGCTTCGAGCGCGGCGCGACGATCCGGCTGCTGCCGACGGGCGCGTACGACGTGCGCGCGCCGCTCGGCGCGATCTACGCGTGCATGAGCCTGCTCGTGATCGGGATGACCACCGAGATCTTCGTTCCGTATTTCCTGCAGATCATTCACGGCTACCCGCCGCTGCTCGCCGGCTATCTGACCGCGCTGATGGCGGCCGGCTGGACGGCCGGCTCGCTGTTCAGCTCGGGGCGCAGTGCGCGCACCGCGCAGGCGCTCGTGCGCGGCGGGCCGCTTCTCGTCGTGCTCGCGCTCGTCGCGCTCGCGATCGTCGTGCCGCCGTCGCACCTGCTGAGCGCCGGGCCCGGCCTCGCGGTGCTGTGCGCGGCGCTCGCGGCGGTAGGCGTCGGCATCGGCGTCGGCTGGCCGCATCTGCTCACGCAGGTGCTGCAGAGCGCGCCGGCTGGCCAGGAAGATCTCGCGTCGACGTCGATCACCACCGTCCAGCTCTATGCAACCGCGATCGGCTCCGCGCTCGCCGGCCTCGTCGCGAACCTCGCCGGCTTCTCCGAGCCGGGCGGCCTCGCGGGCGCGCAGCAGGCGGCCGCGTGGCTCTTCTCGGTATTCGCGGCGGCGCCCGTGCTCGCCGCGCTCGTCGCGCGGCGCGTGCGCGCCCGATGACCGCCGCGCGCGCCGCCGCCATCGCGGCGCGCGGCGCCCTGCCGTTCCCCGCAACACGACAAGCACGACGCACGATGAGCCTGCTGACCGAGATCGATTTATTCAAGAGCCTGCACGCGTTCGCGATCGCCGGATGGGCGACGATCGTCACGATCAACAACGTGCAGACGTTCGCGGCGACGACCAACACCGTCGGCCGCACGATGAGCATGGCGCTGCTGAAGCAGGACCCGCCCGTCGACACGCCGCTGCTGCGCCGCGCGACGACGTCTCGCGGCCTGCACCGCGCGGCGCTCGCGATCATCGTGCTGCTGCAGGCGTTCACCGCGATCGCGATGTGGGGCGGCCTCTGGCAGTGCCTGGCGACGCCCGCGCCGCATGCACCCGCGCTGCCGTGGCTCGACGCCGGCGCGACAGGCTTCGCCGCTTGCGCGCTCGCGCTGCTGCTCGGCGGGCTGTGGTACGGCTACTGGATACGGCAGGAAGGCCTGCAATTGACCCACATCGCGCTCGTCGTCTGGTCGATCGCCGCCTATCTGCTGTTCCACCTCGGTACGACAACTTGACTTGACAGGATCACTGCGATGACGACCCATCTCTCCCTCCACGACGGCGATCACGTCGTGCGGTTCGACGACGACGTCGCGGCCCGGCTCGACGGCGTCGAGTTGCGGCTGCTCGCGGGCCGCGTCGTGGCGATCCGCGAAAACCAGTTCATCGATCTGCAAAACGTGATCGCCGGCGGCGGCGCCGTCACGCGCGACGGCAACCCGTTCGACCTGCGCCGACGCAATCTCGGCACGCTCCATTACGACTTCGGCGGTCACGGCGAGCTGGCGCTGCGCGATGCCGATGCCGATGCCGCGCGCATCGCGGCCGCGCTCGCGCGCGAAGCCGACGCCGCACCCGCGTCGCAGCCGGAGGCCGTCACGCTCACGCCCGGCGACCGGCTTTCGTTCCTGCCGTTCGAGCACGCGCGCGACGTGCCGAACATCTCGGCGGATGCGACCCATAACGCGGCGACGCGGCTCACGCTGTCGCACTGGCCGGCGAACCGCACGCCCGCGCGATACAAGGCGAACCTGTCGACCGAGAGCGTGCTGCGCTTCGTGCCCGAGAGGCTCGACGAGATCGACGTGCGCCACGTGACGACCGATCACTTCGATCTCGACGGGCTCGCGTCGGTGTACGGGCTGATCGCGCCGGATCATGCGCTGCGCCATCAGGCGCTGCTCGTCGACGTCGCCCGCTTCGGCGACTTCGCGCGCGGCCGCTCGGACACCGCGCGGCGGCTCGCGTTCGCGCTGAATACCGTCGTCGCGCGCGCGGCGCGCGACATCGGCGCGCCGCGCGACGAAAGCACGCGCATCGCGCGGGTCTTCCGCGCGCTGCTGCCGGTGCTGCGCGATCTGCTCGACGCGCCATCGATACCCGGCGAGCTCTGGCTCGACGCCGACCGGCACCACGCGTCGACCGAGGCGCTGCTCGATCATCCGGACGCGGCGCTCGAGCAGCATCCGGAACTCGACCTCGCGGTGTTTCGCCTGCCCGCCGCAAACGCGCTGCGCGGATGCGCGTCGCAGCGCTATTTCGGCCTATCGCCGATCGGCTTCCACAACCGGACGCCGCTGTCGACGCTCGCGCTCGTCGCGCACGGCGACGTCGTCGTGCATCAACGCTACGAGGGGTGGGTCGAACGCGTATCGGCGGCGCCGCGGCCGCGGCGCGATCTGTCGATCTTCGCGCGCGCGCTGCAGGCGGTCGAGCCGCACGCGTGCCGCTGGCAGTACGACGGCGTGCAGCACATCATGCCGAGGCTCGGCCATGACGGCATTCGACCGAGCGGCATTCCGGCGGACGCGATCGTGCGCGAGCTGAAGCGGCTGCTCGCGGTCGCGCCCGCCGCGTGGGAGCCGACGCCCGCCGCCGAGCCGCACGACGACGCGCCGCTCGCTCGCGTCGCGAGCGGCGCGCTCGGCTAGAGCATCGCGACGACGGCGGATTGCCCGGCAGCCGCCAGCGCGCTGGCCGGCCCTTGCGGCGCGGCGCGCTCGAGCACCACCGATAGCTGATTGCGCAGCAACGATTGCGGAATCCGGTTGCAATAGCCGGCGCCCGACGCCAGATCGATCAGCTCGTTCTTGCTCGACGCGGAGAACTTGCAGCGCAGGTTTTCCACGTATTGCTCGATCGTCCGGGCCGACAAGCCGAGGATGTTCGCGACATCCTTCGCCGTCTTGTTGCGCGCGAGAAAAAACAGCACCTGCCGTTCGCGCTCGGTCAGCGCGAGCGCGTCCCTCGGCGAATCGATCCGGTAGGTGCCCTGCTCGAACGGATCGCCGACCCGCTTGCCCGTGTACGAATCGCCGATCACGCGGCCGAGCGTGACCATGTCGAGCTGCGACACCTCCGCCGCATGGAAAATCGTGCCGACGATCTCCTTGTTGCTGTCGACAAGCGGAATTTTCGTGAACACAAACGCCATCCAGACGTCCGACGCATACGGGTGGATGTCGAGCACCTTGATCGCCCGGCCGGTTTCGCGGACCTCGCGGTCCTGCGCCTGGAATTGGTCCGCACAATTCGACGATCCGCACGGCAGATCGAATGCGGATTTGTTCTCGAGCTCGCGCGGATTGTGCACGCCGACGACTCGCGCGAACGAATCGTTGACGTGAATGAATCGCGACTGGCTGTCCTGGCAGCCCCAAAGACCGGGATAATGATCGAAAATCAACTTCAGTTGGTCAACGAAACAAGTCATCAGGCCTCCAATTGGTATTTTTTTCCGTCGCACCTGCGAGTTCGCCGCGCGCGCCAATGCGCGAGCGGACGAAACAGTCTCCTCCACTGCTTGATCGATCACTGCATGTCGGCATGCGCAACGGCGTCGCGCGTGCGCGCCGACGCGCGCACGCGCGAATCCGATCGGAAGATCGGTGTTCCGCCATGTCTTGAAACACGACTGTCGCGTATTCGAAATAAAACGATCCGCGAATTCGTTCGCGGATCATCGACGAGAAGAGGCGGTCACACGTGCGCGGCACAACGCCCGCGCGACCCGTTTCGAAGTTTAAAGCAATGCAATCGTAATATTTAGCCTGAAGGCGCTATTAGTGTTTTATAAAGCGAAAATCTCTATTTCTATTTTTATTCGCTTATCGTTCACACATTCGATTTAAACTCGGGCAGGCGAGAGCCGATTCGCGCGCCCATTTCGGCGCCGAGCGCCTGCAAGCCGCTTGCCGGCCGCACCATCACCTCGAACTCGACGATCTTGCCCGCTTCGTCGAAGCGGATCAGATCGACGCCCTTCAACTGCTTGTCGCCCACTCGCGCGCTGAATTCGAGCACGACGCTCAGGCCATCGTCGGTCGCGAGCTGCCGGTGATAGACGAAATCCTCGAATACGTTGATGACCGTGCCGATCGCGAGCACCAGCGCGGGCGCGCCCGCGTAGGCCGAATGCGCGATCGGCGAGCGGAACACCGCATTCGGATCGGCGATATCGGCCAGCCGGGTCATGTCGTGCGCGGCGACCATCGCATGCCAGCGCTCGAGTGACGGCAGCACGGCCGGGTGCACGCCGGCGGGAATCGAAGTCATGTCGCGTCTCCTTGTCAGTCAATGGTTGATGTCGCACTGTCGTGCGACGTGACGTGCCGTGATCTGCCGTGATGCCGCGCCGCACGCGCATCGGCACGTGCGGCGCGGCGAGCCGCCCGCGTCAGATCGATGCCGCGAGCCTCGTGCCCTGCAGGATCGCGCGTTTCGCGTCGAGCTCGGCGGCGACGTGCGCGCCGCCGATCAGATGCACCGAACAGCCCGCCGCGCGCAGGCCGTCGTACAGCTCGCGCTGCGGCTCCTGGCCCGCGCAGACGACGACGCTGTCCACCGCGAGCGTCTGCGGCTCGCCGTCGATCGTCACGTGCAGCCCCGCGTCGTCGATCCGCTCGTAAGACACGCTCGACGACATCGCAACGCGCCGCGACTTCAGCGACGTCCGGTGAATCCAGCCCGTCGTCTTGCCGAGCCCGTCGCCGACCTTCGACGCCTTGCGCTGCAGCAGATGCACGTTGCGCGCGGCGGCGTCGACGTGCGGCATCCGCACGCCGCCGCGCTGCTCGTAGCCGACGTCGATGCCCCATTCCGCGTAGAACTTCGGCGGCGCGACGCTCGCGCTTTCGCCCGTCTGCGTCAGATATTCGCTGACGTCGAAGCCGATTCCGCCCGCGCCGATCACGGCGACGTTCGCGCCGACCGGCTTGCCGTCGCGCAGCACGTCGAGATAGCCGAGCACGTTGGCGCGATCGACGCCGTCGATGTCGGGCACGCGGGGCACGACGCCCGTGGCGAGCACGATTTCGTCGAAGCCGCCGCCCGCGAGCCGCGCGACGTCGGCGCGCGTGTTCAGATGCAGCGTGAGCCCGTGCAGCTCGATCTGCCGGCGGAAATAGCGCAGCGTCTCATGGAACTCCTCCTTGCCGGGCACCTTCTTCGCGACGTTGAACTGCCCGCCGATCTCCGGCGACGCCTCGAACAGCTCGACCTCGTGCCCGCGCTCGGCGGCCGTGACCGCGAAGCTCAGGCCCGCGGGCCCCGCGCCGACCACCGCGATCCGCTTGCGCTGCGCGGCGGGCGCGATCACGAGCTCGGTCTCGTGGCACGCGCGCGGGTTGACGAGGCACGACGTGATCTTGCCGCTGAAGATGTGGTCGAGGCATGCCTGGTTGCAGCCGATGCAGGTGTTGATCTCATCGGCGCGGCCCTCGCGCGCCTTGCGCACGAATTGCGAATCGGCGAGGAACGGCCGCGCCATCGACACCATGTCGCAATAGCCTTCGGCGAGCAGTTGCTCGGCGATTTCCGGCGTGTTGATCCGGTTCGTCGCGACAAGCGGAATGCCGACCTTGCCGACGAGCCGCTTCGTCACCCACGCATACGCGGCGCGCGGCACCTTCGTCGCGATCGTCGGGATGCGCGCCTCGTGCCAGCCGATGCCGGTGTTCAGGATCGTCGCGCCGGCCGCCTCGACCGCCTGCGCGAGCCGGATCACTTCGTCGAGCGTCGAGCCGCCTTCGACGAGGTCGAGCATCGACAGCCGGTAGATGATGATGAAATTCGCGCCGACCCGCTCGCGCACGCGCCGCACGATCTCGACCGGAAAGCGGATGCGATTTTCGTATGGGCCGCCCCATTCGTCGTCACGATGGTTCGTGCGCGCCGCGATGAATTCGTTGATCAGATAGCCTTCGGAGCCCATGATCTCGACGCCGTCGTAGCCCGCGTACTGCGCGAGCGCCGAGCAGCGCACGAAATCGTCGATCGTCGCGTCGACCTCGCTCGCCGACAGCGAATGCGGCGTGAACGCGTTGATCGGCGCCTTCAGCGCGCTCGGCGCGACGAGCGACGGGTGATACGCATAACGGCCGAAGTGCAGGATCTGCATCGCGATCTTGCCGTGCGCGTCGTGCACCGCGCGCGTGACGATCCGGTGGCGCTCGGCCTCTTCCTCCGTCGTGAGCATCGAGCCGCCCGGCATCATCCGGCCTCGCTCGTTCGGCGCGATCCCGCCCGTGACGATGAGCCCCGCCTCGCCGCGCGCGCGCTCCGCGTAGAACGCGGCCATCCGCTCGAAGCCGTTGGGCGCTTCCTCTAGCCCGACGTGCATCGAGCCCATCAATACGCGATTCTTCAACGACGTGAAACCGAGCTCCAGTGGAGCCGTCAGGTGGGGATAGTAAGTCATCGGTCGCTCTTTTTTTGCAACGGGTTGCATAAATATATCGACATCGCCTTTCAATTGCAACGCGTTGCATAAAGTGAGTGCTCTAAACGGGCGGACGCTGCGCGGTATGGCAAGATGCAAGGGTTTCGACCACTCGCCCGCTCGTCAATGTCCCTGCCTCACGCGCTGCTCACCTCCCTCGCCGAACGCCCGGGCTCAGGCTCCGAGCTGACGCGCCGCTTCGACCGCTCGATCGGCTACTTCTGGCACGCGACGCATCAGCAGATCTACCGCGAGCTCGCGCGGCTCGAGGACGAAGGCTGGGTCGAATCCACGCCCGTCGAGCAGGCTCGCGGGCGCAAACGCGCGTACCGGATACTGCCCGCGGGCCGCAAGGAGCTCAAACGCTGGATCGCGCAACACGACGATCCGAAGCCGCTGCGCGACGAGCTGATGATCCGGCTGCGCGCGGAAGCGGTCGTCGGGCCGACGGGGCTCGGCGACGAAATCAAGCGGCGGCTCGATCTGCATCGACAAAAGCTCGCGCTCTATCGCGAGATCGAGGCGCGCGATTTCGCGCACGACATGAACACGAAGGATCGTCGCCTGCAGCATCTCGTGCTGCACGCGGGCATCATGCAGGAGAGTCAGAGCATCGAGCTGATGCAACAGGCGCTCGACATTCTGTCGATGCCCGCAGAGAAATCGAAGCGGCGCGGCGCGTGAGGCCGCGGGCGCGCGCCGGCCGCGCCCCGCGCGACCGACTGCGCCGGCCGCCGCATCGAGTCACGGCGAGTCGCTCTGCAAACACTTGACGCCGATCGGCGCATGCGCGCGCCACAGCGGCTACAGTGCGCGAGCCGCGCCTTCTCGCGATGGCCGATGGGACGGGCTTGCTTCAGTGCCCGATCGCGCCCGATCGGCCAACCCGCGCCCACCTGCATTCACGCGTGCGCATGAGCGCGAACGCGACAAGGAACCACGACATGGAATCGATCTCCTGGAACACGCCATCCGTGCGCCACGAACTGGCCGCCGTCAAGCACGCGGCGCCGTTCGTGTACGGACTCACGAACTACGTCGCCGCGAACTTGAGCGCGAACGTGTTGCTCGCCGTCGGGGCCGCGCCCGCGATCGGCGCGGCGGCCGACTGGTCCGCGCGCTTCGCCGCCGGCGCCGGCGCGCTGTGGATCAACACGGCCGCGCTGATGAGCAGCGGCGCCGACGCGCTGCGCACGGCCGCGCGCGCCGCCGCCGAGGCCGGCACGCGCTGGGTGCTGGACCCAGTCGCGGTCGGCGCGGGGGCGCCTGATTACGACGCGATCGTTCGCGGCCTGCTCGCGTTCAAGCCGACCGTGATCCGCGGCAATGCGAGCGAGCTGATCGCGCTCGCGGGTGGCGCTTCGGCCGGCAAGGGCGTCGACACGACCGCGAGCTCCGAAAGCGCGCTCGCGTTCATCGGCGATCTCGCGCGGCGCAGCGGCGCGATCGTCGCGGTGAGCGGGCCGACCGACTACGTGACGGATGGCGTCGACACGCTCGCCGTTGCGGGCGGCGACGCGCGCTTGACGCGCGTGACGGGGGCCGGGTGCGCGCTCGGTGCGCTGATCGCGGCGCTTCTCGCGCAGCGCGGTGCGCCGCTCGCCGCGGCGGGCGCGGCGCACGCGATCTATGCGATCGCCGCGGAGCGCGCGGCGGATGCGCGCGGCACCGCATCGTTCGCCGTGCGGTTCGTCGACGAATTGTCGCTGCTCGATCCGGCCGAATAACCGTCCGACACCTCGTTTCAAGCGATGCGCACGAGCAGAGGCGCCCGATTTGCGCGCCTTCGCCGAAATCGTTTTCGTCGTTTCCGGAATGGGCGCCGGCGAATCGATCCGCCATCCATGTGCAGCCGTTATCGATCCCGTTCGGCGCGATCGCCGAACCCGCGTCATTAATTTTCCTTTTTTAAACGCTCGAATATTCTGATTTTTCAATTGCGAATGATGGATGCGGGCGCTCGCGCACGAATTTTCTAATTTCGACCGCGTTTGCATATTCCGACATTGCGCCAATGCTTTCGCGGCGCGCCGGGCGCTCGAACAGAGCGAACGCGACCGAGGCAATTTCGATCGGCATCGGCACATTAACGTCTGAGCGGAATCAAAATCTGTCCGCACTCCATCTGCAAATTCACGCCACATCATTTCTACGCGCGGATTTCCGACGCCAAATTAGAAAGACCTGTCTATTTGTAAACAAAATCGCAACGCGGTTAATGATCTGTAATATAAAAGATGGAAAGTAGAAAGACAGACATAGGAGGAGACAGCGCCCATTGATAAGCATACCGAAATACTTGGGCGTCAACCGTGTGAAATCCACGTTCCGAGGGCCGATCATGTTGACTCAGACTTCCAGCCTTTGCGCGCAAGCGCTACGCCAACCGTTCGACAGCACGCTGCCGCTTGCCGAAGTGACGCTGCCGATCCACTCTCCCGGCACGATGACCGGCGACGAGATCTCCGACATGGTCGGGACCTTCAATCGCTATGGTTTCGTGATCCTCGACTGCGAATCGTCGGAAAGGGACAATCTGCTCGCGCTCAAGCCGCTGCTCGGCAACGCCGCGCCGCACAAGCGCGCGGACGGCGACGGCGTCGTGCCGATCAACGCGTTCAAACCGGTCGACGGCCATATCGACTCGTCGCACGAAGCGCATCTGCCGCATACCGACGGGGCATTTTCGGACGCGCCCGAGCGGATCATCACGCTGCAATGCGTGAGGCCGTCGCACCAGGGCGGCCTGTCGACGCTGTCGAGCGCGAAGGCCGCGTACCGTCATATCGTCGATCGCTACGGCAACGTCGCGCCGCTCGCCCGCGCCGACGCGCCGACGATCGAGCGCACGACGCAAAAGAGCACGGCGCCCGTGTTCAAGGCGGAGGACGACGGCTGGTCGATCAAGTTCAGGATGAACGACGGCGCGGCCACGGCGACGCCCGCGGCCGCCGCCGCCGCCGCCGACATGTACGACAGCCTTGCGCGCTTCCTGACCGATCCGGACAACGTGCTGCTGTTTCCGCTCGAGCCCGGGCAGATCCTGATCGGTGACAACACCGCGGTCACCCACGGAAGAACCGGCTATCCGCCCGATCAGCGACGCAACATGCGGCGGCTGAATTTCGACGGTCACGGCGCGCTCGAGCGTCAGCTCGTGTTCGGCTTCGGCGACGATTGACCACCGACGCTCGCCCGCTTCGCGTTTCGAACGCTGCGCGCCGGCCGCCGAGAATGCATCATGCAACGGCCGGCGCGCGGCGTGCCGCATCGTCGGCACATGCCGCCGTCTCTTCGGGATCGTCCGAATGCAAAACGATTTTTCGCTGGTCGTCTTTCCGATCTTCGCGTGCTCGCTGATCGGCCTGCTGTGGGTCAGGCTCAAGCTTCCGATGAACGCGGCGTGCCTGAGCGCGCTCGTATCGAACATCGGCATTCCGTGCCTGCTGCTGTCGTCGCTCGACCGGCCGAACCTGACCGCGCGCGTGCTCGTCCACACGTTCGCGGCGGGCGCCGTCGCCCTCGTGTGCTTCGCGGCGCTCGGCGCGCTCTTCCTGCGCGTGCTGAGGCTGCCGATGCGGCAATACCTGCCGTCGCTGATGCTGCCCAACACGTCGAATCTCGGCCTGCCGGTCGCGCTCTTCGCCTTCGGCGAGCAAGGCCTGCTATATGCGGTCGCGTTCTCCGCGCTCGTGCAGATCGGCCATTTCACGATCGGCGTCTGGTTGCTGTCCGGTCAGGCTTCGTGGAAATCGATCGCCGTCAGTCCGACGATCTGGGCAGTCGTCGCGGCGCTCTTCATGACGCTGAACGGCCTGCATCTGCCCGCGCCGCTCGCGGCGAGCGTGAAGCAGCTCGGCAACATGGCGCCGCCGCTGATGCTGCTGATGCTCGGCGCATCGCTCGCGAACATCCGGCTCGCGGGCCTGCGCCGCGTGGCGGTGCTCGCGGTCGTGCGGGTCGCGGGCGGGCTCGGCGTCGGGCTCGCGCTCGCGTTGCTGCTCGGGCTGCCGAGCGTCGCCGCGGGCGCATTCGTCGTTCATTGCACGATGCCCGTCGCGGTGCTGAGCCATCTGATCGCGCAGCAGTACGACGGCCCGACCGAGGACATCGCCGGCATGATCCTCGTGTCGACCGGGCTTGCGCTCGCCGGGCTGCCGCTGATGCTCGCTTCGACGAAGCTGGTCGTCGGTTAGGCGGCGTTCGTCGAGCGACGTTTGATTTGCCGCTTTCGGCCTGCCGCTTGCTCGCGGCATCCGTTCGCCGACGCCGCAAGCGAGCGCCGTCCGCCGGACGCCGACATGCAAGCGCGACGCCGGTTCCGCAGCGCGCGTCGGATGCGCCGCGCCGCAACCGCCATCGCGCGTCAACGGTGGAGCACGATCACGTCGGCGTCGTCCGCATGTTCGAGCAGCAGCCGGCGCACGCGCGCCTGCCAGAGCTCGCGGAACAACGCGACGTCCTCGGGCTGCGCCGTCATCGCGAGACAGCGCGGCAGCAGATTCGCGATTCGCGGATCGCCCGGCACGCGATCGAGCCGCGCCGACACGCCGACGCTCGCATTCGTATCGACGCGCGTCAAGCGAAGCTGCCCCGGCATCGGTTCGCCGAACGTCAACAGACGGCGGCGGTCGAACCGGCCGCCGATGCCCTTGAACCCGGTATCGAACGTCGCCCCCGTCAGCAGGCCGACGACGTTCGCCACCACGCCCGTCACGCCTTCCGTCGCCGAATCGCGCAACGCGACGCGAATCGCGCCGCGCTCGGCGGGCATGCCGCCGTAGAGCGCGCCGAGCGCCGCGCGCGTCATCAGGTACGCGGACGCGACGGTCGGACACGAATGCCCTGCCAGCTTCACGACGTCCGCGTAGCGGTACTCGATCGCGCCGCCGTCGTGCGCGGCACCGAGGAACGCGGCGAGCGGATCGCGCAACGCGATGCGCGGCGCGGCGTCGAAGAAATCGGGAAATCGGTCGGATGAATGCATGATGGTCTGGATCAGCTTATCGCTTGTTGCGGGCCGCTCGCCGGCTGTCGCGCGCGACGCGCCGAACGCGGTGCGTCGCAGCCGGCGAGCGGGGATGTCGCGACGGCCGGCGCACTGCCCGCGCGACCGCCGGCATAGGTCATTGAACGATGAAATCGATCACGATCGCGCCGGGCTCACGCTGCCGATACTCGATGCCGACCCGCTCGCCATAATGCTGCCGAATCTGTTCGAGGAGCGGGAGCGGATCGTGATCGTTGACGAAGCGCATGGTTTCGCCGGACTGAAGCGCGTCGATCGCGCCGAAGATCGCCGCATGGCGGAATCGCTTCGCGACGCCGCGCGCGTCGAACGGATAGATCGCGGTCGGGGAAAGATGGAGATGCGGCTGCGACATGATTGGAAGTCCTTATCGGATGACGCTCGGATGGAGAAAGCGGCGGCGCGCACGGTGCATTGCAAGACAACCGATGCGCGCCGCTCGACGGCGATGCGTTCGATTCGAATAGATGCATTGTGCGAGCAACTATTCTATGTGCGCGCCCCTGCGCGCACAACGGCGCTTCGATCCGAGCAAAACGTGTGAAGCCGGCCGGTTCGGCATCGCGTTACCGGCGAAACGCCGCGCCGCAGCGGCATGCGCGGCGATTACGCGGCACGACCCCGCCGCCCGCGCGCCGCCTCGCGGCGCTCGAAAAGATTGATTTCGCTCAACGAATGGCGGGGCCGGTGCCGCACAATGACCCGATAGTTGGCGCGCCCAATACATTGATGGAGTCGACGATGCCCACCGATACCTCGAATCCCGCTCCGCTGTCGCTGCCTGGGCGCATTCTCGTCGCGATCGACGCGTCGAAGGCGTCGCAGCGCGCGGTCGACTACCTGAAGCGCGTGGTGCCCGCGGGCGCGGCCGTACGCTTCGTCAGCGTCGTGGACACGCCGCGCGCGTATACGCTGCCGCATACGTTCGCACCGTCCGAGTTTGCGGCGGCGCACACCGAGCTCGTCAACGATGCGTCGAACGTGCTCGGCGACGCGACGACCACATTCGGTCGCACCGACGTCGCGCTCGAAACCGCGATCGTCGACCTCGCGAAGAAAGGCGGCGACGTCGTCGACGCGCTGCTCGACGAAACACGCGACTGGAATGCCGATCTGCTCGTCGTCGGCTCGCATCAGTATCAGGGGTTGCTTCGTTGGGTAGACGGCAGCGTATCCGAGCCGCTGCTCGCGAGGACGGATTGCGCGATTCTTTTCGTGCCCTCCGGCGTCGAATCGGCCGTGCATGCGCCGAAGCGCATCATGTTCGCGACCGACGGCAGCCCGATCGCCGCGCACGCATTGCGCTACGGCGCGCAATTCGCGACGCCCGACACGCATCTGCGCGCGATCTACGTGATCGACCGCGCGGTGCGGCTCACCGATTTCGTGCCGATCCACGTGCTCGAGGACGCGTTCGTCGAGGAAAGCGAGAAGGCGCTGGCCGTCGCGCGCCAGTTGCTCGACGAAGCGCCGGGTCAGTCGAGCATCGCGGTCGTCAGCACCGACCGGACGAGCGACGACGTCGCGCACACGATCGTCCGCGAGGCCGACCGCTGGCCCGCCGATCTGCTCGTGATGGGCACGCACGGCAGGCGCGGCGTGTCGCGCTGGCTGCTCGGCAGCGTCGCGCTGCGCGTCGCGCGGCTCACGCAGATTCCACTGTTGCTCGTGCACGCGCCGGCTGCCTGAGGCGCGTCGACGGCCGGCTGCGCGCACCGGCTGCCGTGCGCTTCGCGGCCAGCGCGGGTCGGCGCGCCGCCGATTCCGGCGCGGCGTGGCGAGCGGCGACACGCGCTTTCGATGCCGCTTTGATTGCGCTTTCGATGCCGCCTCCAGCGGCATCGCGCTGCGGCACCCGGCTAGCGACAGGTGCAAGCGCCGATTGCCGCGAAGCGATTCGCTTCCGTCAATGCGATCGCTTCGTGACGGCCGCGCTATCTTCGTGTCGCCCGCGTCCGCTCCGAAACGACAATACGACAAAACGACGCCCGTCGCCGCGCCGGCAATCAACGCGCCCCGTCGCCGCCCAGCGTGCATCCCCTTCCGGGCGCGGATACGACACGGCATTGAGCATCGACGAATCGGCCGCACAAAAAAAGGCGGCCGAACGCCGCCCGCTCCTTTCACTCAGTTTCCGGACGCCGCTACGCACGCGGCGGCGGCTTGTCCGCAGCGTCGCTCCTTTGCTCGAACTGCACGGCGAGGCCGCCGGGCCGCAGCTTGCTCACGGTGACCCAGAACGGGCTGCCGCCCGGCAGCTCGGACATCGGCACGATCGGCACCTTGTAATAGCGATTCAGCATCATCAGGAACGCGAGCGCGTAGCCGCGCCGGCGCTCCGACGGCGCGATCTCGAGGCTGTGCACGTACAGCCGATCGGTCAATTGCGAAAGGCCGTATATCGCTTCGCCGACGCGCGCGCCGTCCGCATTGCGGATGACGACCGCCCATTTCGCGTGCGTCGCGGCCTCGTTCTCCGCTTCGGCCGCTTTCGTCTCGATCTTGATCGGCGGCAGGCGCCGCAGCTTGCACCAGGCTCGAAAACTCCGCAGTAATCCCATCGACTTCGTGCCTTTCTATTGCGTTGCTCGCTCGGCCGAACCCGGCCGTCGCGGTGAGTGTTCGCGTCTTTCGGGAAACTGGCGAGAGACCGGATCAAGTACAGCTTCAAGCAGGCGCGGCAATTTTTGTATTTTTCGATCCGTGAAGGGTGCGATAAAAAGTGCCTGATTGGAAATCAGCAAAAGACGAGAGCAGCGTAGGATTATGCGCAACAGCCGTAGGAATTCCCCTACAGACGGAATGGATACGTTCGCAGATCGGGCGCGCAGCCCCGCCGGCCTTCGCCGAACGCCGATCGAACGGTTTGAACGTATGTCGATGCGAAGAGGAATCGCCGTGTCGAAGCCCGGCGCGCGATGTCGCGCGGCGCACCGGCCGCCGGCGTGCCGGAATCGATTCGAATCCGAACCCGCACGCGGCCTTGTCTCGCCCGGAGCGCCCGGAGCGCCCGGGTGCGTCGAGGAAGTCGGGGAATCAACGCCCGCCCGGGCGCGCTCGCTCAAGCGCGCCGCGAATCCCGCGCAGCAAGTCGATCGGCCGCGGCGGGCAGCCCGGAATCGTCAGGTCGACCGGCACGAGCTTCTCGACGGGCCCGCACACCGCGTAGCTGTCGGCGAACACGCCGCCCGTGCACGCGCAGTCGCCCGCCGCCACGACGAGCTTCGGCGCGGGCGTCGCCTCGTACGCGAGGCGCACCGCGTCGCGCATGTTGAGCGTGAGCGGCCCGGTGATCAGCAGCATGTCCGCATGCCGCGGGCTTGCGACGAACTTGATCCCCAATCCTTCGATGTTGTAGTACGGATTGCCGAGCGCGTGCAGTTCGAGCTCGCAGCCGTTGCACGAGCCGGCGTCGATCGCGCGGATGCTCAGCGCGCGCCCGAGGATGTCGAGAATCTCCTGCCGGATACGCCGCGCGTCCCGCTGCCACGCGTCCTCGCCCGCCGGCGCGGGCTCGTCCGGCCGGCCGGTGCGCGCGATCTGTTTGATGAGCTGCCACATTACAGGTCGTGCCCCGCGTAGTTCAGGTTGAACGACTTGTTGATCAACGGGAAGTCGGCAACGATGTTGCCGATGATCGCATGCTCGAGCGCGGGCCAGTTCTGCCACGACGGATCGTGGCAATGGCAACGCGCGACGGCGCCGCGCGCGTCGAGCTCGAGCGCGACGAGCACCGGGCCGCGCCAGCCTTCTATCCAGCCGACGCCGCGCCGCGCATCGTGGGCGGCGCCTGCCGCCGCCTCCGCCCTTCCCGCCTCCGTCGCCTCCTCCGGGTTGCCCGGCGCGATCGCGGCGAGCTCGATCTCGGCCGCGATCGCGCCGCCCGGCAGATCGTCGAGCAGCGCGCGAATCGCGCGCACCGATTCGTACGTCTCGGCAAAGCGCACGGCAACCCGCGCGGCGACGTCGCCGCGTGGGTCGCCGTGCGCTTCGACGGGCACCGCGTCGTACGGCGCGAGCCGATGGTCGACGCGCACGTCGCGCGCCTGCCCGCTCGCGCGCGCGGCCAATCCGCACACGCCGAAATGCGCGGCCGTCTGCGCGGCGAGCCGCCCGGTTCCCGCGAAACGGTCCTGCAAGCCGGACTGGTCGTCATAGATCGTCTGCATCGCACGCACCTCGGCCTCGATCCGGTCGCATTGCGCGACGATCGCCGCCGCGTCGTCCGCCGAGACGTCGCGCCCGACGCCGCCCGGCACGACGCGATCCATCAGATGGCGATGCCCGAAGATCCGGTCGTTCAGGCGCAGCCAGTCCTCCTTGAGCCACGAGAATTGCGCGAGGCCGACCGCGAAACCCGCGTCGTTGCCGAGCGCGCCGAGGTCGCCGAGATGATTGGCGACGCGCTCGCGCTCGAGCAGCAGCCCGCGCAGCCGCAGCGCGCGGGCCGGCACGCGAACCGTCAGCGCCTGCTCGAGCGCCATGCAGTACGCCCATGTGAACGCGACCGTCGAATCGCCGGCGATGCGCGCGGCGAGCCGGCTGCCCTCGAACGCGCCCGCGCGCTCGAGGAGCCGCTCGACGCCGCGATGCGCGTAGCCGAGCCGTTCCTCGAGCCGCAGTATCTTCTCGCCGACGACCGAGAAGCGGAAATGCCCCGGCTCGATCACGCCCGCATGAATCGGCCCGACCGCGATCTCGTGCACGCCGTCGCCCGCGACCGGCACGAACGGATAGTCGGCCGTCGCGATCTCGAAGCGTTCGCGGCCCGTCACGCGCTTGCGCAGCGGATGGTAGCCGCGCGGCCATGCGCCGTGAGCGAGCCACGGCCGCACGTCGGTCGCGCCGCGCGCGCGCAGGCCGACGAGGTCGCGGACCGCGCGCTGCATCCGCGTCGCGCCGGCGAAGATCGTCGACAGGTCCGGGTAGTCGCCCATGTCGTCTATGTCGCCCATGTCGCTTCCATCGCCCGTCCCGCCGGCTTCGTCCGCCTTGCCGGCATTGCCCGCTTGGACCGCTTCGACCGCTTCGTTCGGTTCATTCTCTTCATTCGCCGCCGGCTCGACCGGCAGCCGCAGCCACAACAGGCCGTCGTCAAGCTCGTACGCGGCGCACACCTCGAAGCGCCCGGCGGCGGGCTCGCCGCCCCAAAGCGCGACGAGCCGCCCGCCGGCCTCGCGGATCGTCTCGGCGGCGCGCGTCCACGCGTCGGCGTCGACCGACGCGAACGCCACGTGCGGCAGCCCCATCTCGCTCGCGAGGCGCGTCCGGCTGGGGAGTTGCAAGGATTCGATCCGCATCGCCTACCCCGCGATCATCGCCGCCGCCTGTCGATACCAGGTCGCGAGATACGGCGGCACGTAGAGCCCGAGCATCAAGCCGAGGCCGAGATGAACGAACACCGGCAGCAGCGCCGGCGGATGCTCGAGCGTCGCGACGCTCGATTCGCCGAACACCATCCGCTGCACGCGCATGAAGATCGCGGCGAACGCCGCCGCGAGCGCGACGAGCAGGAACGGCGCGCTCCACGGCAGCTTCGCGATCGCCGTCGTCAGGATCAGGAATTCGCTCGCGAACACGCCGAAAGGCGGCATCCCGAGAATCGCGAGCGCGCCGAGCATCAGCCCCCAGCCGACCGTCGGACTGACCTGCAGGAGCCCGCGGATGCCGTCGATCGACTGCGTGCGCGCCTTCTGCGCCGCGTGGCCGACCGCGAAGAAGATCGCCGATTTGACGAGCGAATGCACCGTCATGTGCAGCAGCCCCGCGAACGTCGCGACCGGGCCGCCGAGGCCGAACGCGAAGGTCATGAGCCCCATGTGTTCGATCGACGAATACGAGAACAGCCGCTTCACGTCCCTTTGCCGGAACAGCGAGAACGATGCGACGAGCGCCGACGCGAGCCCGAAGCCGACGAGCAGGCGCCCCGGCAGGCCGTTGCCGAGCGCGCCGTCGGCGAGCACCTTGCAGCGCAGCACCGCGTACAGCGCGACGTTCAGCAGCAGCCCGGACAGCACCGCCGAAATCGGCGTCGGGCCTTCGGCGTGCGCGTCGGGCAGCCAGCTGTGCATCGGCACGAGCCCGACCTTGGTTCCGTAGCCGACGAGCAGGAACACGAACGCGATCGACACGATCGTCGGATCGAGCTGCGTCTTGACCGCGTTCAGGCTCGTCCACAGCAGCGCGTCGCCGCCGGCGAGCTGCCGGCCCGCCGCGAGATACAGCAGGATCGTGCCGAACAGCGCCTGCGCGATGCCCACGCCGCACAGGATGAAGTACTTCCACGCGGCCTCGAGGCTCGCCGCACTGCGGTAGACGCTCACGAGCAGCACCGTCGCGAGCGTCGCCGCCTCCATCGCGACCCACAGCACGCCGACGTTGTTCGTGAGCAGCGCGAGCAGCATCGCGAAAATGAACAGCTGGTACATGCAGTGATAGAGCCGCATCCGGGCGTCGCTCATCTTGCCGCGGTCCTGCTCGACGCGCATGTACGGATTCGAGAACAGCGACGTCGTCCAGCCGACGAACGCCGTCAGCGCGACGAGGAACACGTTGAACGGATCGACGAAGAAGAGTTCGCCCACCGCGTACATCGGCCCGTGCGCGACCGTGCGCGCGGCGAGCAAGAGCGTCGCCGCGCACGTGAGGAAACTGAAGCCGACGTTCAGCGCGCGCGCGACGTGCTGCCTGCGCACGAGCGCGAGGCATCCGCCCGCGACGAGCGGAATGCCGAGCGACGCGAGCAGCGCGAAGACGTCATTCATCTTTCAGTTTCTCGAGATGGTGGATGTCGAGGCTGTCGAACTGCTCGCGGATCTGGAACATGAACACGCCGAGGATCAGTATCCCGACGAGCACGTCGAGCCCGATCCCGAGCTCGACGATCATCGGCATTCCGTTGGTCGCCGCCGCGGCCGCGAAAAACAGGCCGTTTTCCATCGACAGGAAGCCGATCACCTGCGGAATCGCCTTCGCGCGCGTGATCATCATCATGAACGACAGCAGCACGCACGCGAGCGCGATGCCGAGCGTGCCGCGCGCGGCCGATTCGGCGAGCCGGCTGATCGGCGCCGCGACGTTGAACGCGACGATCACGAGCGCGATGCCGGCGACGAGCGTCGCCGGGATGTTGAGAAGCGGCTCGACGTCGGCCTTCACGTCGAGCCGCTGCACGAGCCGGTACAGAATCCACGGAATCAGCCCGACCTTCAGCAGCAGCGTGAGCGCGGCGGACACGTACAGGTGCGTGTCCGCCGTCACGAAGCCGAGGATCAGGTTCGCCGACACGAGCGCGACGCCTTGCAGCGTATACAGATGGATCAGCGACAAGATCCTCCGCTGGCTCAGCATCGCGAACGACAAGAGCAGCAGGATCGCCGCGAGGAAATTGATGAGCTGCGTCGCGTAGCCGTGCATCTACGCCCCCAGCAGAAAATGGACGAGCATGCCGATCACCGCGAGCAGGAACGCGGTCGCGAGAAATTCGGGCACGCGAAAGAGGCGCATTTTCGCGTTCGTCGTCTCGACCACCGCGAGGGCCGCGCCGCCGACGAGCAGCTTCACGAAGAGCGCCGGCAGCGCGAGCAGGAGCGCGAGCGGACTGCCCGCCTCGGCGATCCCCCACGGCATGAACAGCGCGAGGCCGATGCACGAATACGCGAAGAGCTTCAGGCTCGCCGCCCATTCCATCAGCGCCAGATGGCGGCCCGAATATTCGAGAATCAGCGCCTCGTGGATCATCGTCAGCTCGAGGTGCGTGGCCGGGTTGTCGACGGGCAGCCGCGCGTTCTCCGCGAGCGACACGAGCGTGAACGCGATTCCCGCGAACGCGAGGCTCGGATAGATCACGAGCTCGCGGTGGCCGAGCGCGGCGACGATGCTCGTCAAGAGCGTCGACTGCGTGATCAGCGACGCCGAGAACAGCACCATCAAGAGCGCCGGTTCCGCGAGGAAGCCGATCAGCATCTCGCGGCGCGCGCCGAGCGTGCCGAACGCGGTGCCGATATCCATCGCCGCGAGCGACAGCGCGACGCGCGCGAGCGCGAACAGGCCGACGAGCGCGATCGCATCGGCCGCGGGCGAGAGCGGCAGCTCGGTCGACAGCGTCGGCACGATCGCGCACGCGAGCGTCATCGCCGCCCAGACGACGTAAGGCGCGCCGCGAAACAGCGCACTCGCGTGCCGCGCGACGACGGATTCCTTGTTGAACAGCTTGTGCAGCATCCGGTACGGCTGCCAGATGCTCGGCGCGCGGCGGTTCTGCAGCCACGCGCGGCACTGGTCGACCCAGCCCGTCAGCAGCGGCGCGGCCGCGAGCGCGACGAGAATCTCGAGCGTCTGCGACAGGATGCCGGAGGCGGTCACCATCGTCTCACCACCGTCAGAAGCACGATCAGCACGACGAAGCTGTACGTCAGGTAGATCGCGATGCGGCCCGTCTGCAGCAATCCGGCGAGCGCCGCGACGCGATTCACGAGCGCCGCGACCGGCTCGTAGAGCAAATGCCATGTGCGATCCGCGACGCTCATCCGGTATTCCGGCCGCGAATCGAACGGCGAAGGCAGCCGCCGCTCGATCCGGAAGAACGGCGTGAAAATCTCGCGGATCGGCTGGCCGAAGCCTTCGGCCGTGTCCTGCATCCGCGCGGTCACGAACGGATGGCCGCACGACCACGGCGCCGCGCGCCTGAGCCGCCCGTGATAGAAGCGCCGCACGAGCAGCCACGCGAGCGCGCAGCACGCGAGAAAGAACAGCATGAAGAGCGCCGGCATGTAGCTCGCGCGCGCGGCCGACACGGGCGCGAACAGCAGCCAGCCGTGGTTCGTGCCGCCGATGCCCGCGCCGATCAGCGAGCGCGTCACCGCGTCGAGCACCTTCACGTACTGGACGGGCGCGAGGCCGAGCAGCACGCTCGCCGCCGCGAACCAGCAGAACGCGACGCGCTCCCACGGGCTCGCGTCGCGCGCGCGCTCGAGCTTCGGCTCGCGCGGCTGGCCGAGGAACACGATGCCGAAAAACTTGACCATCGCATAGCCGGCAAGCGCGGCCGTCAGCGCAACGAGCGCCGCGACGAGCGGCACCGTCATCCCGAGCACCGAATCGGGCAGGCCCGGCGTGAAGAGGAAGCTCTGCACCAGCAGCCACTCCGACACGAAGCCGCTCGACGGCGGCAGCCCGGCGCTCGCGGCGACGGCAACGAGCATCGCCCACGCGGTCCACGGCATGAAGCGGATCAGCCCGCCGAGCCGCCCGAGATTGCGCTCGCCCGTCGCGTGCAGCACGGCGCCCGTGCCGAGGAAGAGCAGGCTCTTGAAGCACGCGTGCGCGACGATCTGATACAGCAGCGCCGTCAGCGACAGCGCGGCGAGCGCGGGCAGACGGTAGCCGAGAAACAGGATCGTGAGGCCGAGGCTCACGCACATCAGCCCGATGTTGTCGATCGACGAATACGCGAGCAGCCGCTTCATGTCGGTCTGGATCGTGCTGAACACGACGCCGAGCAGCGCGCCGAACAGGCCGAGCGCGAGCGTCAGCACGCCCCACCACGCGGCCTGCACATGCAGCAGATCGAGCACCGTGCGCAGGATTCCGTACAGGCCGACCTTCAGCACGAAGCCGCTCAGGAGCGCGGACACGGGCGACGGCGCCGCCGGATGCGCGTCCGGCAGCCAGACGTGCAGCGGAAAGACGCCCGCCTTCGCGCCGAAGCCGGCAAGCGCGAGCAAGAACGCGGCCGACGCGGCGAGCCCGTCGAGATGCTGGACGCGCATGTTCGCGAACGTGTAGTCGCCCGTGCCCGCCTGCAGCAGGCCGAAGCACGAGAGCAGCGCGAGCGCGCCGACGTGCGAGATCAGAAAGTACAGGAACGCCGCGCGGCGGATCTCGGCGATCCGGTGATTCGTCATCACGAGGAAGGCCGCCGACAGCGTCAGCGTCTCCCACGCGACCATGAAGCAGTACGCGTCGTCCGCGACGAGGAGGAGCGCCATGCTTGCCGCGCACGCGTGGTATTCGAAGCAGATGAGCCCGGGCGCCGTGCCCTCGCCCTTGCGAAAGTAGCCGGACGAGAACGCGCCGACGCCCGCCGTCACCATGCCGAGCACGAACAGAAAGTAGGAAGACAGCGCGTCGATGCGCAGATGGAACGGCAGATCGGGCAGACCGAGCGGCAGCACGACCGTCGACGGCTCGGCGAACACGCCGGCGAATCCGATGCCCGCGAGCGCGAGCCCGGCCAGCGCGCCGAGCGGAAAGAGACCGTGAGCGACCGCACCGGTGCGACGCATGTTCGCGAGTCCGGCGCAGCCGAGCGCGAGCCACGCGAGCGCGACGAACAGCACGCATCGGAGAAGCAGGCCCTGTTCCATGTTGTTTGACTCGCGGATCGCCTAGCGTCGCGCCAACGGACGTGCCAACGAGTATGGCGAAGCGGCGCGCGCCGCGCAAGCGGCTAAAGGCCGCGCGAATGCGGCGCCGCAGCGCGCGCGGCGCGTGCCCGCGCCGCCTGTCTCCTGATCGGTTCCGGACGCCGGGCGGGATGTCATCGCAGGACCACGCAGGACCATATCGTTACAAGAGTATGATAATGTCGTTATCATCCTAGCACCATTGTCGATCTGTCACCACACGCGTCGATCCGCATTGCCTCGCTCCCCGTCGCGCCCCGCTTCGCTTCGCGCCTGTTCGGCGCTCGAACGCGAAGGTTGCCGGGCACGCGGGCGCAATGCGCAGGTTCGCCCGCCGCCACGTCACGCCATGCCAGTCGCCTACTTTCGCAGCCTCGCCGGAAAGGATCGCAATCTCGACGCCAACCGGCACCTCGGCTTTTCCCTCGCGTTCGTCGCGGGCGCCGCGAATGCCGGCGGCTTTCTCGCCGTCAAGCAGTACACGTCGCACATGAGCGGGATCGTGTCGGCGATCGCCGATCAGGCGGCGCTCGGCAACGTCGTGCTCGTGTTCGCGGGCGTTGCGTCGCTTGCGTCGTTCCTGCTCGGCGCGGCGGCGTCGGCCGTGCTCGTCAACTGGGGCCGGCGCAAGCGGCTGCACAGCCGCTATGCGTTTCCGCTGCTGCTCGAGGCGTTCCTGCTGCTGTGCTTCGGCCTTCTCGGCAGCCATCTGGCGCTCTGGCGGACGTTCTTCGTGCCTGTCACAGTCGTTCTGCTGTGCTTCATCATGGGCCTGCAGAACGCAATCATCACGAAGCTCTCGAACGCCGAGATCCGCACGACGCACATGACGGGCATCGTCACCGATCTCGGCATCGAGCTCGGCAAGCTGTTCTACTGGAATTCGACGCAGGCCGAGCCCGGCGAGCCGGACGTGTACGCGAACCGGCTGAAGCTGCGCGTGCTCGGCACGATGCTCGCGATGTTCTTCTCGGGCGGCCTCGCGGGCGCGCTCGGTTTCAAGCACATCGGCTACTCGGTGACGATCCCGCTCGCGGGTCTGCTCGTCGTGCTGGCCGGCGTCCCGATGCTCGATGACCTGCGCGAATGGGCGAGCCGGCCGGGCGGCGGCAGGCGGGCGGACTGACGGCGCATCGACGGGGTGGAGCGCGGCCCCGTGCCGGTCGGCGCGTCGGCGCGAGGCGATCGCCATTGGCGCGGCTTCGGGCGCAGCCCGTCGCAGTTGAGCGATTTCGCTTCGCGCCCCTAAACCGCCAGCGCCACCGTCCGAGCGCCGGCCATGCGGCGCGTTCGAGCCGCTCGACGAGAACCCCGGGGCGCGAAAGTGCGGTCGAGCGCCGAATTCCAGCGGGTTCAGCCAATCGGTCCAAGCCGAAGCCGAAGCCGAAGCCGAAGCCGAAGCCGAAGCCGAAGCCGGCAGCATTGTTGCGCGGGTTGCGCCCGCAATTCGTCCCGCCGAAAGCCGTCCGTCAGGCGCCGGCGCCCGCTTCAATCCCCTTGCCGCGCATCGGCTCCCGTCGCCCGGCGCACCTGCCCACTTTCCGAGCACGCACATACCATGTTAATGTTATGTGCATATACACTCCCGCGCACGAAAATGATCGATCACGCGCCGGCCCGTTCCGGCGATTGGCTCAACCGCACGCGCCCCCCGATGCGCGGCCCGACCCGGACGCACGCATGTTCGACATGCATATAGCGCTCCTAGCGCACGACTACGCGCGCCGCGTGCCGCGGGACGTAATGGGCACGCAGGGCCTCGTGATCGTCGGCGTCGGCAGGAGCGGCGAGCGCGGCTTTCAGATGCTCTACCGCTTCTCGGCCGCGTGCGAGCGCCTCGAGGCGCTCGGCACGAACGTCATCTTCGTCTACCCGAAGGAATCGGCGCGCCACGTGCTGGACCCGATCTCGGTGTCGAGCGCGCAGATCCGGCAGCGCCCCTGCCTCTTCCTCGACGACGACGGGCGCTTCTTCCGGCGGCCGTGCCCGCCCCGCTCGCTGGCGCTCGTGCATCTGAACCGCGACATGAAGCCGCTCGACACGGCGAAAATCGTCCTGCAGGATGGCGCATGGGACGGCGAGCTGCTCGCGTTCCTCGCCCGCGCGCAGGCGCGCGCGATGCACTGAGACTGAGTGCGCAGGCGCGCGAGCCGGCCGCGACGGCCCGCGTGCAACGAATCACTTGAAGGATTCCCGGTGGCACAAGCATTGATCGAGATCGGCCTGAAATGGGGGCGCTACGACGCCGCGTTCGCGGGCCAGGCGCTCGCCGGCGCGGCGGGCCGCTTCCAGAGCGACATCGTCGTCGTCGCGAACGGCCGCCGCGCGAACGCGAAGGACGTGATGTCCGTCGTCGCGCTGCGCGCGAAGCGCGGCACGCAGATGCAGATTCTGTCGAGCGGCCCGGACGAGGAAGACGCGCTTCATTCGCTCGCGTCGCTCTTGAGCGCGAACTGACGCGCGGGAGAACCGGCCGATGCAACCACGCTTTCCCGGCATGCCCGCGAACTCGTCCGGGCCGCTGTCCGCGCCGCACCGCTGCGCGCACGCGAACTCGCCCGTCGTGATCGAGACGCCGCACCTCGTGTCGCTCTGCTTCGACGATCGCGGGATGCAAAGCTGCATGTATGTCGACGGCCCGGATCTGCTCGCGCTCGGCTACACGCGCACGATGATGGGCTTTCTGTTGCTGCACTCCGAGCCGCGCCGGATCGCGATGATCGGCTTGGGCGGCGGCTCGCTCGCGAAATATCTGTACCGGCACCTGCCCGACGCGCGCATCACGTCGATCGAGATCAATCCGGACGTGATCGCGCTGCGCGACCGGTTCCGAATTCCGCCCGACGACGCGCGCTTCTCGGTGCTGTGCGCGGACGGCGCCCAATACGTCGCGTCCGCGGGCGACGCGTGCGCGGACGTGCTGATCGTCGACGGCTTCGACGCCGGCGGGCTGCCGCTCGAGCTCGGCAGCCGGCCGTTCTACGCGGACTGCCGCCGCCATCTGGCGGCGGGCGGCGTGCTGGTCGTCAATCTGCTGACCGACGATCCGCGCGTGGCCGATTGCCTCGCCGCACTGCGCGACGTGTTCGGCACCTCGGCCGCGCTCGCGCCCGCCGAGGACAGCGCGTCGAACCTGATCGTCTTCGCGTGGAAAAGCGATGCGCCGCTGCCGTCGCTCGAGACGATGATCGAGCGGGCGAACGCGCTGGCCCGCGGGCACAGCATCGATCTCGTCGAGGCGGCCGTGCGCATCGAACTGGGCGTGAGCTACGACTGGCGCCGGTTCGGCGAACCGGTCGACGCATGATACGGGCCCGGCTGCGCCGGAAATGAGGGAACGGACAAAAAATCGTCCGGAAGTCGGCATGTATTATAATTTGATTAACATACATGCCACTGTGTCCCGCCATGGAAACGAAAAGCGCCCGTCTGACCGTCCTGATCGACCCCTTCAAGAAGAAGGCGTTCGAGCAGTTGTGCGCCGCGCAGGATCTGACGCCGTCGCAGGTCGTGCGTCAGATGATTCGGGATTATCTCGAGCAGCACGGCGTGAGCTACAAGACGCGCAGCCCGGTCGCCCCGCGCGGCGCCGCGAAGCCGCAGCCGCGCCGCAAGACCACCGCCTGATTCGTGGGCGCGTGCGCGCCCGTGTCGCACCTTGTCGTGCCGTGCCGTAGAAAGCAGCAATGATACCTTGTGATGTCTGTCAGCCGCTCCTCGCCGAGCGGCATCCGGAGTCGGGCGATGTTCCGCTCGATGCGCTCGGCAAGCCGACCAAGCTGCGGCCGCTGTTTCGCAAGCCGCTCATGATCGGCAAGTTCCGCTGCCGCGCCTGCGGCGCGAACTGGATCCGCGAATCGGACGCGTCCGCGCCCGGCCAGGTTCACTGGCTCTTCCTCGGCGACGCGACGAGCATCCTCGAACCTTCCGCGCGCAAGCGCCCGCCGTCGAGCGCCGAACGCAGCGCCGCGGCCGAGCCGCACGCGCCGCCTGCCGGCGCCGAGCAGGCCGCGTGATCGTTCAGCGCGCGGCGGCGCCCGCGATCGGCACGCGCCGGATCTCCGCCAGATAGAGGATGATCAGCGACACCCAGACGATCCCGTACAGGAACATGAAGCACGTCGAGCGCACGCGAAGCAAGTCGACGAGCGCGCCGAAGATGATCGGCAGCAGGAAGCCGCCGAGCCCACCCGCGAGCCCGACGATGCCGGTGACGACGCCCATGTTGTCCGGAAAATCGTCGGCGACGTACTTGAACGTCGACGCCATCCCGAACGCGAACACGGCGCCCAACACGAACGTCAGCACGACGAACGCGGCGAGCGGAATATGGAGACGCAGCGTCGCGGTGCCGTCGACCGTGTGGATCACGAGGTCGGTCGGCGGATAGGACAGCAGGAACAGGCAAATCCACGCGACCCACAACCCCCACCATGTGACCGCGTGCGCGCCGTAGCGGTCGGCGAGCGCGCCGCCGAGCGCGCGCAGCACCGAGCCCGGCAGCGAGAAGCCCGCCGCGAACGCGGACGCGGCGACAAGCGACATTCCATAGCCGTTCTTCAGGTACTGCGGCATCCACAGCGACAGCGCCGTAAAGCCGCCGAACGTGATCGAGTAGTACTGGCAGAGCTTCCACACGCGCCGATCGCGCAGCACCCCGAACGATTCGAGCCACGAGCCCTTTTGCGCGCCCGCGCCGGGATCGGGCGCCGACGCGAACCAGAAGATCGCCGCGGTGACGAGAAGCGCGACCGCGTACACGCGCGGCACGACGCGCCAGCCGTACGCGGCGAGCAGCAGCGGCGTGACGAACAGATTGACCGCCGCGCCGGCCGTACCCGCGCCGAACACGCCCATCGCAAGCCCGCGCCGCTGTGGCGGGAAGAAGCGCGCGACGTATGGCGTGCCGACCGCGAACGACGCGCCGACGCAGCCGAGAAAGAGCCCGATCAGCAGGAACTGCCAAAGCGCGGTCGCGTAGCTGACCGCATAGACGGGCACCGCGCAGACGACGAGCAGCACCGTCATCACGATGCGCCCGCCGAAGCGGTCGGTCCATGCGCCGAGCGGCAGCCGCATCAATGCGCCCGTCAGCACGGGCGTCGACGTGAGCATCCCGAACTCGGTCGCGTTCAGATGCAAGTCTTCGCGCAGCTGGATGCCGAGCACGCCGAACATCATCCAGACGACGAAGCAGACGAGGAACGCGAACGTGCTCGCGAAAAGCACCGACCACGCGCGCGCGGGAATCGCCGGCGCATGGTCGAGCGCGCCGGAATCGTGCTGTGAGACCATGTCCGCCCTCCTTTCCCGATCAGTTCATTGAACCAGCGGGCCGTTCGCGTCGCCGAACGCGACGCCCTCGACGCGCGCGCCGCTCGCGAGAATCGTCACGTATTGCTGGATCGCCTTGTGCCGCACGCGCTCGGCGAGGAACGCGGCGATGTCGGCGGCGACCGCGTCGAACGGCACCGGATCGCCCGGCACGCGGCGCTCGATCCGCACGATGTGAAAGCCGAAGCGCGTGTTCACGAGGCGCGGCAGCACGCCGAGGTCGGGCGCATCGAACACGGCCGCCTCGAACTCCGGCGCCGAATCGCCGCGCAGCAGCTGCCCGAGGCTGCCGCCCACGCTCGCCGACGGGCAGTTCGAGAGCTCGCGCGCGAGCGCCTCGAACGTTTGCGGATCGGCGAGCACGCGCGCGAGCGTCGCTTCGGCCTCGCGGCGCAGCGGCGCGAGCGGCGTCGCGTCCGTCACCGCGAACAGGATGTGGCTCGCGTAGGCGATGTCGCGCCGGCGAAAGCGCGCCGCGTGGTTCCGGTAGTAGCGCTCGCAGTCCTCGCGCGCCGGCTGCGGCAAGTGCGTGAGCTCGCGCTCGAGCAGCGCGTCGAGCGCGTCGTCGTCGAGCGGCGCGCCTTCGGCGCAGAGGCCGAGCGCGATCGCGCGCTGCCGCAGCAGTTCGCGCACCACGAGCGCGCGCCGCGCCGCGTCGAGCGGATCGCCGGCGTCGGCATGGTGCGCGCGCTCGTCGGCGATCTCGGCCGCGCCGATCTCGACGCCGTTGACGCTCACGCGCGCATGCGCCCCCGCGTCGAGGGTTTCGTCGATCGTATTCATCAGCTGCTCGTCAACGCTTGCGCACGAGCTGGTACGGCCGGATCAGGTACGCGAGCGACGCGAACCCGCTCCAGATGTGCACCATCCGCGTGAACGGCGACACGAGGAAAATCGTGAAGCCGAGCAGGATGTGCGCGCGATACGTCCACGGCACGCCGGCGAGCAGATCCGCGACGCCCGGCCGGAACGTGACGACGCCCTTCACGTAGTCGGTCAGCACCTCGAACATCGCGCCGTCCATGTGCCGCGCGGACAGCACGACCGTGCCGAGCCCGAGCGCGAGCTGCGCCCAGAGCATCAGCACGATCAGGATGTCGGACTTGCGGCTGTTGCGGCGAATGCGCGCGTCGCCGAGCCGCCGCGCGATCAGGATCGTGAGCCCGACGATCGCGACCGCGCCCGCCGCGCCGCCGCCCACCATCGCGACGAGCTGATGCGCGGACGCCGACAGGAACGGCGACACGAGCCAGTGCGGCGCGAGAAAGCCGGCGAAGTGGCCGATCACGACGACGAGCACGCCCCAGTGGAACAGGTTGCTGCCGAGCCGCAGCGCGCCGTGCCGCAGCAACTGCGACGAATCGCTCTTCCACGTGTACTGCTCTCGATCGAAGCGGATCAGGCTGCCGATCAGCAGCACCGCGAGACAGAGGTACGGATAGAGGCCGAACAGAAACGTATTCAAGTAATCGCTCATGGGCTTCTCCTGATCTTTCGCCGGGTACTTTCGCCGGGTACTTCGTTGATCCTGCGCCAGGGCCTTGCGCCGCCCGCCCGCGCCGCCGGCCTTCGCATCGTCGCGCCGTCGGCCAGACGGCCGCGCGCGGCCCGTTGCGCGACCTGGGGAAACACTGATTCAATCGCTCGCAGCGCCGCAAACCCTTGTCGGGCCATGCTCAGTAGCGCGAATCCGGCCTTTGATCAGCGTTTCCCTAGCGGCCCGGCCGCTTGTCGTAAAACCGCACGGGCTCCGCCGCGCCCGGCGTCTCCGCGCCGACGAAGCGAACCGGTTCGTCCGCGTAGTCGGCGTCGAGCGCGCGGTGATCGACTGCCGTGTGCGCATCGTCGTCCGGCGACTCGGGCACGTCCGCCCGCCCCTTGCCCGCGAGCGACAACAGCGCGCCGATCGCGAAGCCGTAATGGCTGCCGCGCTTCGCGAGCGCCGTTGCCAGCGCCTGCAGAATCTCGGCCGTCTCCTCGAGCAGATTGCGCGCGTCGCGCTCCGGCAGCCGCGACAGATATTCGAGGAACACCGGCAGATAATCGGGCAACTCGTGCGCGCTCAGATAGAGCCCGTGCCGCTCGTACATCTGCAGCAGATCGACCATCGCCTGGCCCCGGTCGCGCGATTCGCCGTGCACGTGCTCAAACAGATGCAGCGACGTCGCGCGGCCGCGATCGAAGAGCGCGACGTAGTTCTCCTGCAGCGTCAGCAAGTCGCGCTCGCCGAGATACGCGACAAGGCGCGCGAGCCCCGCGCGCGCGCCGTTCGTCAATCCCTTCGCGTCGCGCAGGCACGCGTCGATCGAAGGCAGCGCGTCGACGAGCGCGTCGCCCGGATAATCGAGCAGCGCCGACAGCGCCGCGTACACCGCGCCGCGCGGCTCGAGCGGTGCGTCGCTCATCGCTCCACCTCCTTGATCGGAATCGTCCGCTGGCCTTTCTTCATGCCGAACAGGCTCGCCTCCGACGTGCCGCCCGAGCAGCCGTTGCCGAACGAGAAGCCGCACGACGCGCGCAGATCGAACGCGTCCTCCGCGTATTCGCGATGGGTCGTCGGGATCACGAAGCGATCCTCGTAGTTCGCGATCGCGAGATAGCGATACATCTCGTCGACCTGCGCGATCGACAGGCTCGCCTGCTTCAGCACGCCCGGCGCGTCGACGCGATCGACATGCCGCGCGCGCATGAACGCGCGCATCGCGAGCAGCCGCTCGAGCGCGAGCTTCACCGGCGCTTCGTCGCCCGCCGTCAACAGGTTCGCGAGATAGCGCAGCGGAATGCGCAGCGATTCGACGTCGGGCAAATAGCCGTTCATCCCGAGCGTGCCGCTGTTCGCGGCCGCGTTGATCGGCGACAGCGGCGGCACGTACCAGACCATCGGCAGCGTCCGGTACTCCGGATGCAGCGGGAACGCGATCTTCCAGTCGATCGCCATCTTGTAGACGGGCGAGCGCCTCGCCGCGTCGAGCCACGCGGCCGGCACGCCGTCGCGCTCCGCCTGAGCGGCGATCGCCGGATCGTTCGGATCGAGAAAGAGCGACAGTTGCGCACCGTACAGATCCGTTTCCCGCTCGACGCTCGCCGCGTCGCCGATGCGATCCGCGTCGTACAGCAGCACGCCGAGATAGCGAATGCGGCCGACGCAGGTCTCCGAGCACACGGTGGGCTGCCCCGCCTCGATGCGCGGATAGCAGAAGATGCATTTCTCCGCCTTGCCGCTTTGCCAGTTGTAGTAGATCTTCTTGTACGGACAGCCGGACACGCACATTCGCCAGCCGCGGCACTTGTCCTGATCGATCAGCACGATGCCGTCTTCCTCGCGCTTGTAGATCGAGCCCGACGGGCACGCGGCGACGCACGCCGGATTCAGGCAGTGCTCGCACAGCCGCGGCAAGTACATCATGAACGTGTTCTCGAACTGTCCGTAGATGTCCTTCTGAACGTGATCGAAGTTGTAGTCCTTCGAGCGCTTTTCGAATTCGCCGCCGAGAATCTCCTCCCAGTTCGGCCCCCACTCGATCTTCTCGAGCCGCTCGCCGCTCACGAGCGAGCGCGGCCGCGCGACAGGCATCGCGCGCGCGTCGCCCGCTTCCTGCAGATGCGCGTAGTCGAACGTGAACGGCTCGTAGTAATCGTCGATCTCCGGCAGATGCGGATTCGCGAAGATCTGCGCGAGCAGCCGCCACTTGCCGCCGAGGCGCGGCTCGATCCTGCCGTCCGCGCGCCGCTTCCAGCCGCCGCGCCAACGCTCCTGGTTCTCCCAGTCCTTCGGATAGCCGATGCCCGGCTTCGTCTCGACGTTGTTGAACCACGCGTACTCCATCCCTTCGCGGCTCGTCCACACGTTCTTGCACGTGACCGAGCACGTGTGGCAGCCGATGCACTTGTCGAGATTGAGCACCATTGCGATCTGCGCGCGGATTTTCATCGCGTTTCTCCTGCGTCGGCATTGCGTGCGGCCGGCTCACCCGGAGCAGCGGGTGCGGCCGACGGTGCGGCGGCCGCGCCGCCTGCGCGCGCGCGTTCGCTTTCGTTTTCGTTTTCGTCGTCGAGCCAGTCGATCCGTTTCATCTTGCGCACGATCAGGAACTCGTCGCGATTCGAGCCGACGGTGCCGTAATAATTGAAGCCGTACGACAGCTGCGCGTAGCCGCCGATCATGTGCGTCGGCTTCAGCGACACGCGCGTGACCGAGTTGTGGATGCCGCCGCGCGTGCCGGTGATCTCCGAGCCCGGCGTGTTCACGATCTTCTCCTGCGCGTGATACATCATCACCATCCCGCGCGGCACGCGCTGGCTCACGACGGCGCGCGCGCACAGCGCGCCGTTCGCGTTGTAGCACTCGATCCAGTCGTTGTCGGCGACGCCGATCGTCTGCGCGTCGCGCTCCGACATCCAGACGATCGGCCCGCCGCGCGAGAGCGTCAGCATCAGCAGGTTGTCCGTGTACGTGCTGTGGATGCCCCACTTCTGATGCGGCGTGATGAAGTTCAGCACGATCTCGGGATTGCCGTTCGAGCGCTGGCCGACCATGTGCGCGTAGCTGCCGGTATCGACGGGCGGCTTGTATGCGCAGAGCGACTCGCCGAACGCGCGCATCCACGGATGATCCTGATAGAGCTGCTGCCGCCCGCTCAGCGTGCGCCACGGCACGAGCTCGTGCACGTTCACGTAGCCCGCGTTGTACGACACGTGCTCGGATTCGATTCCGCTCCACGTCGGCGACGAGATGATCTTGCGCGGCTGCGCCTGGATGTCGCGAAAGCGGACTTTCTCGTCCTCACGCGCATGCGCGAGATGCGCGTGCTCGATGCCGGTGACGCGCGAGAGCGCCTGCCACGCCCTCACCGCGACCGCGCCGTTCGTCTCCGGCGCGAGCGCGAGGATCACCTCGGCCGCGTCGAGCGCGCTGTCGATCCGCGGGCGGCCTTGCGCGCAGCC
This sequence comes from Burkholderia savannae, assembly GCF_001524445.2. Lineage (NCBI taxonomy): Bacteria > Pseudomonadati > Pseudomonadota > Betaproteobacteria > Burkholderiales > Burkholderiaceae > Burkholderia > Burkholderia savannae. Next base: position 677,239 of record NZ_CP013418.1, on the reverse strand, counting down.
GTCCTCGGTCACGCGATAGTTGAGCGCGCCGAGCAGCGCGACCTCGTCCTTCGTATCCCAGCCGATGCCCTTGCCGCCGTTGCCGAGCCGGTCCATCAGCGGCCCGAGCGACGTGAACTTGCGGTACGTGCTCGGATAGTCGCGATCGACGACGGTCACGGCCGGCATCGTCCTGCCGGGAACCGCGTCGCATTCGCCGCGCTTCCAGTCGCGCACGTCGAACGGCTGCGCGAGCTCCGCCGGGCTGTCGTGCGCGATCGGCGAAAGCACGATGTCGCGCTCGACCCCGAGGTGGCCGTCGGCCAGCTCCGAGAAGCGCTTCGCGATGCCCTTGAAGATCTCCCAGTCGCTCTTCGACTGCCACGCCGGATCGACCGCCGCCGACAGCGGATGGATGAACGGATGCATGTCCGACGTGTTCATGTCGTCCTTCTCGTACCACGTGGCGGTCGGCAGCACGACGTCGGAGTACATGCAGGTCGTCGACATCCGGAAGTCGAGCGTGACGAGCAGATCGAGCTTGCCGCGCGGCGCCTGCGCGCGCCACGTCACTTCCTCGGGGCGCGCGCCTTCGCCTTCGCGGATCTCGTCGCCCTGCACGCCGTGCGTCGTGCCGAGCAGGTGCTTCAGGAAATATTCGTGGCCCTTGCCCGACGAGCCGAGCAGGTTCGAGCGCCACACGAACAGGTTGCGCGGGAAGTTCTCGGGCGCGTCGGGGTCCTCGCACGCCATCCTCAGCTCGCCCGACGCGAGCCGCCGCGCGATCTCCGCGCCCGCGTGCGCGGGATCGGCGATGTCCGCGCCGACGCGCAGCGGATTCGCGGCGAGCTGCGGCGCGGACGGCAGCCAGCCCATCCGCTCGGCGCGCACGTTGTAGTCGATCGGCGCGCCGTGGAAGCGGCTCTTGTCGGCGAGCGGCGACAAGAGCGCGGCCGGGTCCATCGGGTCGTAGCGCCACTGGTCGGTGTGCGCGTAGAAGAACGATGTCGAATTCATCTGCCTGGGCGGCCGGTGCCAGTCGAGCGCGAACGCAAGCGCGGTCCAGCCGGTCTGCGGCCGCAGCTTTTCCTGGCCGACGTAGTGTGACCAGCCGCCGCCCGATTTGCCGATGCAGCCGCACATGATCAGCATGTTGATGATCGCGCGGTACGTCATGTCCATGTGGAACCAGTGGTTGATCCCCGCGCCGACGATCACCATCGATTTGCCCTGCGTCTTGTGCGCGTTTTCCGCGAACTGCCGCGCGACGGCGATCGCGTCGCCGCGCTTCACGCCGGTGATCGCCTCCTGCCACGCGGGCGTGTACGGCACGTCGTCGTCATAGGTCTTCGCGACGTCGCGGCCGCCCAGGCCCTGATCGATTCCGTAGTTCGCGACGAACAGGTCATAGACGGTCGCGACGAGCATCTCGCCGTTTGGCGTCGCGACGCGCCGCGCGCCGATCTTGCGCGACAGCTCGGACGGATGCGCGGTGTGATCGAAATGCGCGTGCGGCTGGTTGCCGAAGTACGGAAACAGCACGTCGACGACTTCGTCATGCGCTTTCGCGAGCGACAGCCGCGGCGCGAGCGCGTCGCCCGCCGACGTCTCGGCCTTCAGGTTCCACTTGCCGCGATCGCCGCCGTCCTGCTGCGCCCAGCGAAAGCCGATCGAGCCGACCGGCACGACGAACTCGCCCGTCGCGTCGTCGATCATCACGGTCTTCCATTCCGGACGCCCGGTTTCGCCGAGCGCGCCGCCGAAGTCGGACGCGCGCACGAGCCGCTCGGGCACGTAGCCCGCGCCATGCGGCACGAGCCGCACGACGCACGGCATATCCGTGTAGCGGCGGCAATAATCGGAGAAATAGTCGCTCGCCCCGTCGACGTGGAATTCCTTCAGGATCACGTGCCCCATCGCGAGCGCGAGCGCCGCGTCGGTGCCCTGCTTCGGATGCAGCCACAGGTCGCCGAACTTCGCGCCTTCGGCGTAATCGGGGAACACCGACACGATCTTCGTGCCCCGGTAACGCGCCTCGACGAGGAAGTGCGCGTCGGGCGTGCGCGTCTGCGGGACATTGGAGCCCCACATCATGATGAAGGTCGAGTTGTACCAGTCGGCGGACTCGGGCACGTCGGTCTGCTCGCCCCACGTCTGCGGCGACGCGGGCGGCAGGTCGCAATACCAGTCGTAGAAGCTCAGGCACACGCCGCCCACCAGCGACAGATAGCGCGAGCCCGCCGCGTACGACACCATCGACATCGCCGGGATCGGCGAGAAGCCGACGACGCGGTCCGGCCCGTGGCGGGCTATCGTATGAACATTCGCCGCCGCGACGATCTCGTTGACTTCGTCCCACGTCGCGCGCACGAAGCCGCCGAGGCCGCGGCGGCTCTGATAGGCGCGCCGCGCGTCTTCGTCGTCGACGATCGAGCGCCACGCGTCGACGGGCGCCATCGTGCGGCGCCGCGCGCGCCACAGCTTGACGAGCGCGCTGCGCACGAGCGGGTACTTGAGCCGGTTCGCGCTGTACAGGTACCACGAGTACGACGCGCCGCGCGAGCAGCCGCGCGGCTCGTGGTTCGGCATGTCCGCTCGCGTGCGCGGATAGTCGGTCTGCTGCGTCTCCCACGTGACGATGCCGCCCTTCACGTAGACCTTCCACGAGCACGAGCCGGTGCAGTTCACGCCGTGCGTCGAACGGACGATCTTGTCGTGCTGCCAGCGCTGCCGGTAGCCCTCTTCCCACTTCCGGTCCTCGTCGGTGACCGCGCCGTGCCCGTCGGAAAACTGTGGGCGGGCCGTCGTGAAAAAGCGCAGCCTGTCCAGGAAATGGCTCATGGCGATCCTTGTGGGGGAGTGAGGCGCACGGTTTTGAATCTAGCAACGGCCTTCCGCAAAGTAAAGGTAACGTAACCAATCGCGGCCGCCGTCGCGCCCGCGCGGAGCGCGCGCCGCCGCCGGCCGGGGCGGCGCGCCGCGGCGCCGGCCGGGCATTTGCGCCGATCGGGCCGGCGCCGGCATCCGATGCAAAATCGGCCGGGCGCCGCCATTGCGCGGCCGAATCCGCCGACGCGGCAGCGAAATAATCGGTAACGGAAAACTCGCGCCGCACGCCATTCGAATGATCGCCAAGACATGGAAAATGCCGATGGCGAGGTCTCGCCGAATATCGGTGAAATCGATGACGCGCGCCTGGCGGCGCAAAAAATGCCGATCGCGCGCGCGGCGCATTCTTGCCCGTCGCGCGGATGCCGCACCGCACGATGCGATGCGCGGCTCGCGGACGTTGACGGCGGCCCGCGCGCGCGTGTCGAGTCCGCGCGGCTGTGCCGGGTGGGAACCGATTGCCTCGCGGCGCAATATTTGAAAGAATTCGGCACGCGGCGCCTCCGCGTTGTCGCATTGCCGAAAATGACGGGAATCACGCAAAATATCGGCATTCCAATACCCGCCGCGTATCGAGCGCATTCGCTCGATGCCCCCCAACCAGCAACACCGGCATAACGAAGCATAGGTATGAATTCATGACCGCCAGCGGGTTCAGCCCTGGCGCATCGCGCGATGCGTCCCGCACCGACCGGCGCGCCGCGCTCGTGGCCGTGGCCGTCGCCGCGCTGGGCATCGCCGCGTCGTACGGCGTCGCGCGCCTCGTGCTGCAGCAGGAGCGCGACGCCGCGCAGGCCCGTTTCGAGCGCCGCGCCGCACATGTGACGACAACCCTGCGCCAGGAGCTGCTGACCGCCACGACGGTGCTGCGCGGCGCGCGCGGCATGCTCGGCTCGAACGCGTCGCCCGCCGCCGGCGGCTGGGCGAACTATCAGGCGCAGCTCGATCTCGACCGTGCGCGCTCGCCGATCCGCTCGCTTGGCTTCATCGACGCGAAAGCGATCGTCGGCGCCGCGCAAGCGAGCGTCGATCCGCAGGCGCGCGCCGCGCTGCTGCGCGCGGCCGACTCCGGCCTCGCGACGCTCGACGCCCATGCGGCGCCGGCCGACGGCACGTACGCGCCGGACAACGGCGCCGGCACGCTCGCGCTCTACCTGCCCGTCTACGCCGCGAACGAAGCGCTGCCCGCCGCGGAGCGCCGCCGCGCCGACACGTCGGGCTTCTTGGTCGCGACGCTCGATCCGCGGCGGCTCGTCGAGCTGTCGACGTCGAACGATCGCGACATCGACCTGCGCCTGACGGCGGGCGAGCGCGGCGCGCTCGTCTACACGACCGATCGCGACGACGCCGGCGCGGACTCGTCGCATCCGCCGCTCACGCGAGCGGACCCGCTCAATTTCGGCGGCACGCCGCTCACCCTCGCCTACAAGACCGAGAACCGCTGGGCGGCGATCCGCTCGAACGCCGTCGCGACCACGGTGCTCGTCGCCGGCGCGGCCACCTCCGCGCTGTTCGCGGTGCTCGCGTATCTGCTCGTCGGCCGGCTCGGCGCGCGCAGCGAATACGCCGACGACAGCCCGCTCAACGAAGCGCGGATGATGGGCATCATCCGCTCGTCGATGGAAGCGATCATCACGGTGGACGACAGGCAGACCATCGTGATCTTCAATCCGGCCGCCGAGCGCGTGTTCGGTGTGTCCGCGATGGATGCGATCGGCTCGTCGCTGTCGCGCTTCATCCCCGAGCGCTTTCGCCCGGCGCACGCGAAGCACGTCGAGCAGTTCGGCGTGACGGGCGTGTCCGAGCGGCAGATGGGCCGCCAGCGCGTGCTGTTCGGGCTGCGCGAGAACGGCGAGGAGTTTCCGATCGAGGCGTCGATCTCGCAGATCCGCGACGGCTCCGGCAAGCTGTACACGGTGATGCTGCGCGACGTCACCGAGCGCGTGCGCGCCGAGAATGCGCTGCGCCAGTCGCGCGAGGAGCTGCGCGAGCTGTCCGCGAACCTGCAGAACGTGCGCGAGGAGGAGAAGACGCGAATCGCGCGCGAGCTGCACGACGATCTCGGTCAGCAGCTCACCGCGCTCAAGATGGACGTATCGGCAATCGCGATCGCACTCGCCCGCCATCGCGAGGAGCAAGCCGACGCGCAGCCGATCGCGGCCGTCGAGCAGCAGTTGCAAGGGATGCGGCGGCTCATCGATTCGACGGTTGCGTCGGTGCGGCGCATCGCGGCCGACCTGCGGCCCGTGATGCTCGACGATCTCGGTCTCGTGCCCGCGATCGAATGGCTCGCAAACGATTTCACGAATCGCTACGGGATCGACGTCGAGCGCCGGCTCGACACGGCCGACACGCGCTTCACGAACGCCGGCGCGACGACGCTGTTCCGGATCGTCCAGGAGGCGCTCACCAACGTCGCGCGCCACGCGGACGCGTCCCGCGTGGACCTCACGCTCGCGATCGACCAGGACTTGTGCCTGCTGCAGATCAAGGATGACGGCCGCGGCGTGCAGCCCGGCGAGCGTCGCGACAGGCACGGCGACAAGTCGTTCGGGCTCATCGGCATCCGCGAGCGCGCGCACATGCTGAGCGGCACCGTCACGATCGATTCCGTGCCCGGACAGGGCTTCTCGATCAAGGTCACGCTGCCGCTCGCGGCGATCCGGCAACAGGACGCGCTCCTATGATCAAGGTCTTGATCGCGGACGATCACGCGCTCGTGCGCGACGGCCTGCGTCACATTCTCGGCAGCGCGACGGGCTTCGAGGTCGTCGGCGAGGCGTGCGACGGCATCTCGACCATCGAGCTGATGCGCTCGGCCGACGCGCAGGTGCTGGTGCTCGACCTGTCGATGCCGGGCCGCAACGGCATCGATCTCATCAAGCAGATCAAGGAGGAAAAGCCCGCGCTGCGCATCCTCGTGCTGACGATGCATGCGGAGCAGCAATACGCGTCGCGCGCGTTTCGCGCGGGCGCGTCCGGGTACATGACGAAGGAAAGCGCGAGCGCGGAGCTCGTCGGCGCGCTGACGAAGATCGCGGCGGGCGGCGTCTACGTGTGCCTCGCGATGGCCGAGCGGCTCGCGCAGAGCCTGAACGAGCCCGTCGAATCGCTGCCGCACCAGCGCTTGTCGGACCGCGAGTTCGACGTGTTCCGCCGGATCGCCGCCGGCGAGACGATCACCGAGATCGCGCAGGCGCTCGACGTGAGCGCGAAGACGGTCAGCACCTACAAGGCGCGCATCCTCGAGAAGATGCAGATGCCGCACGATGCGGCGCTCGTGCGCTACGCGCTGCGGCACAAGCTGTTCGACGACAGCGACGAAGTCTGATCGAGCGCGTCGCCGCGGGCGGGCCGCGCGCGCCTGCGCCGCTCGCTCGTTCGTTCGTGCGCTTCCCGGCCCGCCTGCCGGCCGCGGGTTCGCCGCTTGCGTTCGCCCGCTATCGTCCTTACCGGGCGGCGCTCGTCGCCCGTGGCTGACCGATTCCGCCCGATTCCGCCCGATTCGAATCGATTTGGCCCGATCTCGCCTGCCGTTGCGGCGGCGGCGCGCTTTCCACGAGCCGCCGCTCGACAACTCGACCGCTCGCCGCCCCGCGCCCTCCGCGCGATGCGCCACGGCCGGGCCGGCCGTGCCCTCGACGCCGGCCCCCTGAGCGCGCCGTTTCCGCCGCACGTTCCGCCTCCACCGCCCCGCGCCCCGGCGCCTGTCCGCATCCGCGCAATCCCTCGTAGGAATATCCCTACGTCGAACCCGCCATTGCCTACCCCATTTTCACCCGGCGCTGATTTCGCGCCGCGCCCGGGCCGACCATACTGCCGGTCATGGATGCACGCGAGTCAACTCCTCCGCTGAGAGTCTTTCTCGCCGACTACGCGGCCCCGGTCAGAGATCGCCTTACGTCGCTGTTCGAGACGATCCTCGGGGTCGAGGTGGTCGGCGAGGCCGAGGACGCTCCGGCCGCGCTCGCGGGCATTCTCGAAACGGGCGCCGACGTCGCCGTCATCGAGCTGAGACTGACGGGCGGCAGCGGACTCGAGTTGATTTCGGCGCTGACGCGCGCCGCTCCGAAGGTGGTCAAGATCGTGCTGACCAACCTGTCCGGACCGGCATTTCGCGCGGCATGCAGCGACGCGGGAGCGGATTTCTTCTTCGACAAGACCGCCGACGTCGACGCCGCCTGCCGCACCGTGAGGACCCTGGCCAGCGCGCGTCGACCGCACGCAGCCGAATGACAGGAGCAGATCATGTTGCAAGCGCAAACGCAGAACGCCTTGACGCCCGCGGCGCAGCAGCGCGCGATGATAGCGGTGCGTGCGGCCGCGCGTGACGACGCGGCCAAGCGTCCGGCCACGCGCTGCTCGAACTGCGCGATGCGCAGCGTCTGCATGCCCGCCGACCTGACCGTCAACGAATTCGCGAAGCTCGACGCGCTGATCTGCTCGACGCGTCAGGTCAAGCGCGGCGACACGCTGTTCCGCACGCACGACACATTCCAGAGCATCTACGCGGTGCGCACCGGCTCGTTCAAGACGGTCGTCATGCATCGCGACGGCCAGGAGCACGTGACGGGCTTCCAGATCGTCGGCGAGACGATGGGCCTCGACGGCGTGTGCGCCGGCCGCCACAACAGCGATGCGGTCGCGCTCGAGGACAGCACCGTCTGCATCATTCCGTTCGCGCAGCTCGAAGTCGTGTGCCGCGACGTGAAGCCGATGCAGCATCACGTGCATCGCCTGATGAGCAGCGAGATCGTCCGCGAGTCGAGCCAGATGATGCTGCTCGGCACGATGACGGCCGACCAGCGCGTCGCCGCGTTCCTGCTCAACATCTCCGAGCGTTTCCAGAAGCGCGGCTACTCGGCCGCGGAATTCAACCTGCGGATGACGCGCGAGGAAATCGGCTGCTATCTGGGAATGAAGCTCGAGACCGTCAGCCGGATGTTGTCGAAGTTCCAGCGCGACAAGCTGATCGCGCCGCGCGGCAAGCAGATTCGCATCATCGATCCGGTCGGCCTCGCGCGCGTGTGACGCGCGGCGGCCACGCGGATCGCGGAACAATCGCTACGGGGATAGAAAAAAGCTACGGGGATAGAAAAAAGACAGGCAGGCCGGACATCACGAGGAAGGCCCGGCGCACGCCGGGCCGCGACGGGGCCGAACCATACGGGGAGCAAACTGGCTGGCACGAGCAGAACGAGATCGAAAATCGACGGCTGAATACCCTACCTCGAAAGAGGCGCTTGAGGACGGCGTAGCGATACGGCCGTCCATTTTTTTTGCCAACGCCCGGCCGCTCGCGCCGCGCGTTTCGTCGCCGATGTGCGCCGCCTCGTCACTTCGCCGCGGCGCGTCCGTCGATCGGCGTCGCGCGCGCGTTACGAGCGCACCGGCAGCACGAGCGTCGACTGCTTGTTCGGATCGAACTCGAACGTCACGCCGAAGCGCTCGCCCGGATTGACGGGCGGCTGATACAGGCTGTCGTACGTGTCGAGCACGATGCCGATGTGGTGGCCCGCCGGCACGTCGTACGCGGTCGCCGAAAACTCGATCGGGAAATCGATCGTCGCGCCCGGGCTCGCCCAGTGCACGGTCCGCGCGCCGTGCGTGATCAGCTTGCCGAAGCCGAGCGCGTCGACGTCGTACAGGTACGCGACGACCTGCGCGCGCGCCTGCGACGGCGTCGCGCGCAGGTTCAGCTGCGCGACGCCGCGCAGATGCAGCGGCTGCGCGAGCGGCGCGCCCTCGTAGCGCACGCCCGTTGCGAGATTGACGGTGGCGAGCTGATTGACGACGGGCGCGCCGAGGCTCTCGCCGAACGTCGACAGCACCGGAATCGGGCCGCTCGTCGCGGTCGTGTCCGCGAAGTTCTGGATCAGATCGCCGCCCGCGGTGCGGTTCGGCCCGCTCTGCAGCGCGCCCGACACGCCCTTCTTGCACAGGCACGACAGATCCCAGCGCAGCGGGCCGCGCGGCGCGACGTACAGCGTCTGCGCCTGCACGTTGCTCGCGGGCCACGTGTCGAACGATTCGCGCGTGTTCGTGAACTTGATCTGCATCGACACCTTCGGCTCCGTGTCGACGCCGTTCTGCACGCCTTTCAGCCAGCGGTCGAACCAGCGGTGCGCCTGGTCGTACGGAACGTTCGGCGCGCCGACGAGCGCGCCCGGAATCTCGGCCTGCGCATGGATGCCCGGATTCAGCACGAGCTTTTTCGGCACCGTCAACTGCGAGAACAGCTTCAGCGACGAGTTCGGCGTGAACATGTCGTCTTCGAAATTCTTGCTGATGAAGACCGGCGCGCCGCGGCGGTTCAGCGCGTCGAGATACGTCGACGGCGAGCGCACCCGCGCCCACGCGATGATCTCGTCCGCCTTGGCCTGCGTCGTGTTCGGATCGAGCAGCGCCTTCACGTACTGGTCGACGATCGGATCGAGCCGCCCCGTCACCTTGCCGGACAGGAACAGCACCGCGCTCCACGTCGCGTTCGGCGACTGCGCGCCGTAGAGCTGATCGGCGAGATCGCCCCAGCCGGAGAGCGCGGCCGCCGTCTTCAGCCGCTTGTCCTGCGCGAGCGCGAGGAGCGACAGCCCCGCGCCGTACGAAATGCCGCTCGCCGCGAGCTTGTCGGGATCGGCGGGCGTGTTCGCCGACACCCAGTCGAGCGCCGACGATACGTCCTTCACGTCCTGCGGGCTCGCGACCTCGACCTGCCCGCCCGACAGATAGAAGCCGCGCGCGGTGTACGCGAGCACGATGTAGCCGTCCTGCGCGAGCTTGCGCTGCTGGCCGAGATACTCGAAGAAATCGGCTGCGGCCCAGCTCGAGATCATCACGATCGCAGGAAACTTCTGGTCGGGGCTCGTGATCTTCGGCAAGAACACGTTCGCGGTGAGCCGCGTGCCGTCCGTCGCCGTCACGGTCTGGTTGTTGACCCAGCAGGTGCCGTCCTTCGGCGAGCTCACGCCGGGAAACTGGAACGGCGTCGTGTAGACGGCCGCTTCGGCGGGCGTCGCGGGGCGGCAGGACACGCCCGCGTGGGCGAGCGAGGCGGCAAGCACCAAACTCCAGCCCCCAATGAAACGCGCAAGCTTCATGTATCTCCTCCAATTGCTCTTGGATCTTGTTCGGTCGGGTCGCGCCGCCGGCGGCCCGCTTGGCGGATTCCAGCGCGGCGCTGACTGATTGAGCCATTCGCCGAGCCGAGGGTCAAGGTGGGTGAAAGGTGCGAAAACGCCAACCGGCGGCGCGTGCGCGCCGCTTACCGTTTGAGCCGCGCAGAGGGTGTCCCATATCGCAATGCCGAGCCGCCGCCGCCGCGCTTCGTCGTCGTTTGAAACCGGTGCCCGCGCAAAAAATAAAGTAAACATTCGAAACGAAACGCCGAGTCGAATCGAAACACGGAAACGCGATGAAAACGAACATCCGGCGCATTTGGCGCATTCGGCGCGAGCCGGCCGCGTCGAATCGGGGCGGGGTCGCCGCGCGAATCGTATGGCGCGGTGCAACGAAAACCTTGGTGGCGACCTAATTCGCACGCGGCCGGCGAATCGCCGGGGCCGTATCCGAAATGAATGCGATTTCGAGAATTTTCTTCAAGCAGATCGCAATACCGATTTTCATGATTCAGCCAAAATCAAACAATTGGCTATTTTTTAAAAATAAATCGTCATTGATTAGAGAGGCCATACCATGAAGTTGCCGTCGACAAAAAATAACTGAACCTATACTGATTTCGAAATCGCAAAAAAATCTTGTAGAAAAAGCGTTTGCCCCACGACATCCGACAAACGGCGCGCTGCGGCTAGAGACCGCCATCGCAAGCGTGCTTCGTCAATTGGCGCACCGTCGCGCCCGGCGTGCGTTGAATCATTGCACTCGAAGCAACTCCGCGCCGCCTTGGTCCGCCCATCCGGCGACATCGCTCGCGGGCGGCGCGTTGCGCACGCGACGCCGCGCCACACGACAAGCGTTCGCCGCCGCCCTCCGCGATCCGGCCCGCGCGCGCCGGAACCGCTCGCCACCGGAAGGAAACTGGCAACGGCACCGCATCTCGACGACAGGAGTTCGACATGCACTCACTGAAACTGAAAATCACCGAGACCGACACCACGCACGGCAACCGCCCGCGACAGCCGAACGACGACTTGCGCAAGAACTGGTGGCCCGTCGCTTACTCGCACGACGTGGGCTCGACGCTACCGCACGGCATCTCGCTATTCGGCGAGCCGCTCGCGCTGTTCCGCAACGCGAGCGGCCGCGTTCAATGCTTGCAGGACTTGTGCCCGCACAAATCGGTGCCGTTGTCGATCGGCACGGTCGAAGACGGACACATCGTCTGCCGCTACCATGGCTGGCAGTTCAACGGCGCCGGCCAATGCAGCCATCCGAGCGGCATGTCGAATCGCATGGACGCGTGCCGATACAGCTATCCGGCGCTCGACGACGGCCTGCTGATCTGGATCTATCCGGACGCGTCGGAGCCGATCCCGTTCGTACAGCCGCTCACGCGCCTCATCGGCGACGACGCGCCATTGCCGGCCTGCTTCAGGGCGGACGTGTTCGACTTCAACCAGCCGTGGGATCTGTGGACGGCGGGATTCCTCGACCTGCTGCACACGAGGCACGTGCACCGCAGAAGCGTGGCGGGCGAGCGGCATCAGAATCTGCGCTATCACTACGATCCGGAGCTCTCGCCGGCCGCGACGCTCGCGCAGCCGCACTTGAGCGAATGGTACGCGGTCCATATCTATCTGCTGATCGTCCCCACGCGTGAGCATTCGAACCGGCACTTCCTGATGATGATGCCTTCGTCGAAGAAGCTCGCCACGCCGCTCGCGAAGGTGATCTTCAATCTGACGACGCCGCGCAAGGCGTTCACGAGCGCGATCGCCTACGAGGATTTCTATGTCGCCGAAAAGCAGTTCGAGCGCTTGCAGCAAGGCGCGAGCCGCTTCGGCATCGGCGGCACATCGCAGTTGTCCGACAAGTTCGTCGCGTGGTACCGCGAGCACTACAACGACAAGGTCTGGTTCAAGCGTTATGGCCCGGAGGGCGTCGTGCTTGACGCGCTCGACAGCCTCGAAACCCGATTGACGCGCACGCAAAAGGACACCGCAGTCGAGATCGCGTCGATGCAAAGCGGGCTGCGCTGGAACGTTCGCGACATCGGCATGGAATCGCAACTGCCGCGGCCGTTCACATGGGGCAAGCGCAAGCCGGTTGAATTCGCGGTGCAGCGCTTGCGCGACTACGTCGGCATCGCGCTGCAGGGCAAGAAATGATTCGCGTGCGACGCTCGCCGCGCGGAGCAGTCCGGCCCGCGCGCATCGCGGGGCTCGCCGGGCCGCTCGCGCGCGGCCGATAGCGCGTCTTCTCGAATCGCCCGCGCGCCGCTCCGGCCCTGGGCCTCATCGATCGGCCAACGCGCGAGGCCGCCTCGGACGAATCGTCGCCGGTTCGCTCGCCGGCGGGCTAGCGCGCCGATCGGCGCGCGTCGGCCGGGGACGCGCGGCAGCCCCGAGGCGCGCCCCGGCGCGCGTTCCGCACAAGCCGCCGCGACGCCGTTTGCCGTTCCCGACACCATCCCCCACTCGAACAGGGAGATCGCCATGGCCCAATCACTCGACGTCGTGCTGACGGATTTCCGTTCCGAACAATTGTCGCCGCCGATGCCGCAGGCTCGATCGCTCGACTACATCGCATGGCTCATCGAGCAAAAGAGCGGCCGGGAATCGAGCCGCTTTGAAGTCGAACGCGACGATGTCGATGTCGGCGACGCCGTCCGGACCGATCTGTCGTCCTACATTCGCGATCGCGTCTGGCATTATGGCGTCGCGCCCGAGCACATCGGCCACCGGCAACTGCACGCGCTTCCCTCGTCGACCCGCTTGAACGGCGATCCGGACACGTGGGACCGTGCGGTCTTCAACGAAGTCGGCGTCGAGTCGCCGCGCGGGCGCGGGCTCGGCGAGCGCCTCGACTACTTCGCGGAAGTCGCCGACACATGTTTCGAGCGCTTCTACCAAAACGAGCGCGAGGCGCCGGACGACATCATCCATGTGAGCTGCTCCGGCTACCTGTCGCCGAGCGCCGCGCAAAAGCTCGTGTCGCGCAAGCGCTGGCTCTCGACGAACGTCACGCACTCGTACCACATGGGCTGCTACGGCGCGTTTCCGCCCGTTCACATGGCGTCCGGTTATCTGTCCGCCGCGCATTGCCTGCTGCCGAAACCGAAGCGCCGCGTCGACGTCGTGCACACCGAGCTGCTGTCGATCCACGGCGACTTTTCGGATCTGTCGAGCGGCAACCTCGTCACGCTCACCCTGTTCGCGGACGGGTTCATCAAGTATTCCGCGTATCGCGGCGACGAAGCGCGCCGCCGGCACAAGCGCGGGCTGCGCCTGCTCGCGGCGGAAACCGCGATCATCGAAGCGTCGACCCACGAGATGACCTGGAAGCCCGGCGAGCACAATTTCGAGATGTATCTGTCGCGACGCGTGCCGCTCTACATACGCGACGCGATCGCGCCGCTCTTCACGAAGCTGTGCGGCCAATGCGGAATCGACTTCGCGCGCGAGCGCAACGCGCTGCTCTACGCGATCCATCCCGGCGGGCCGAAGATTCTCGATCATATCGTCGCGAGCCTCGGCGTCGATCGCGCGCGGATGCACTGGAGCTGGGACGTGCTGAAGCAGTGCGGCAACATGTCGTCGGCGACTGTGCCGCACATCTGGCAGGCGATGCTCGGCGACGACGCGGTGCCCGTCGGCGGCAAGATCGTGTCGGTGGCGTTCGGACCGGGGCTCACCGCGACATCGCTGCTGTTCGAGAAGATCGACGGATGAGCGGCGCCGGCGGCGGGGTGCCCGTTGGCAGGTTCGTACGTGCGTCCGCGCGCGAAGCGCTGTCGCCCGCCCCGGCGAGTCCGCCGCAAACGCATGCGGGCGACGCCGCGAATCCGCTCAGCCGCCCGCGCCCCGCGCGTGCGCGAGCGCGCGCAGGTTGCCCTCGCCGAAGCCGTGATGCCCCTGCCGCTGGACGATCTCGAAGAAGATCTCGCCGGGCCGCCGCTTGACGAAGGTCTGGAAGAAAAGCTGCGGCACGCCGTCGTCGCCGATCTCGCCGTCGACCAGTATGCCGCGCGTGCGCAGCGCGTCGACGTCGATCCGGCAGCCGGGCAGCCGCGCGTCGATCTCGTCGTAATAGCGCGCCGGCGGCTCGACGAACTCCACGCCGTTCGCGACGAGCGCGTCGGTGCACGCGAGGATGTCGTCGGTCGCGAGCGCGATGTGCTGAACGCCCTCGCCCGGATGGTCGGGCAGGTATTCGTGCATCAGCTCGGTGCGCCGCGCGCCCTCCTCGTACACCGGAATCCGCACGTCGCCGCACGGCGACACCATTACCCGCGATTCCTCCGACACGTGCCAGTTCGCGTTGAGCTCGTGGATCTCGCGGAAATGCAGCAGATCGCGATAGAAATCGAGCCACTCCTGCATCCGGCCGCTGCCGACCGTCTGCGTCAGGTGGTCGACCTGCCGCAGGCCCGTGCCGACGTAGTCGAGGTCGGCCTGCGCGGTCGCGACGTCGATCGGGCGAAAATCGACGTCGAAGATCGAGATGTCGCCGACGCCGCCGCGCAGCCCGCCCCGCCCGCGCCAGCGGTCGACGAAATGGATGTGCGACGCGCCGATCCCCTGGATCGCCGGAATCGTCAGCTCGCCGACGCCGATCCGCTCGCCCTCGAACGCCCACGCACCGAGCTCGATCGCGCGGTCGAACGCGCGCTGCGCGTTGTCGACGCGGATGCCGATCGCGCAGACGCCCGTGCCGTATTCGTCCGCGTAGCGCGCGGCGAACGAGTCGGGCTCCGCGTTGACGAGGAAGTTCATGTGCCCCTGGCGGTACAGCGTGACCGCCTTGCTGACGTGGCGCGCGATCGCCTTGAAACCGAGCTGCCCGAGGCGTCGCGCGAGCGCGTCGGGCTCGCGCGACGCGAATTCGACGAACTCGAGTCCGGCCATCCCGAGTGGATTGTCGCCCGGCGGGCCGGTAAACGCGGGGGCGCTGGACGGGGAGCTGGCGGGGCTGGGCATCGGTGTCTCCTGGGCTGGCGGTAGATCTTACGCGACCTGCGATCGGCGCGGCCGTGCGCAATCGCGGCGGCGCGGCGCGACGGCGGGCGATCGTCGATTGCCGGACGGCGCCGGCAATTTTAACCAAATCGTTCACGATGCCAAGCGGTGTCGACGCGCGGCGCGCATCGGCCGCCCGCCCAGGGCCTGTTCACGCCGGCGACGGGCTTGCGCCGGCCTAGTGCAAACCCCGAAACCGTTCGATAATCGCACGCCTGCGTTCGATGATCGTTCATCATGACGTGCCGTTCCGTTGCTCCGAAGCCGCCGCCGCTCCTATGCTGCGTGTCAACCCGGCACGACGGCTTGCGCGAGCCGCGTCGGCCACGCCGCAGACGCGTCGCGGCCGCGGCGGCCATGCGCCGACGACAACAGGAGACAAGGAATGACCCCAGCATTTGACGCAGCCGGCGCGGTCGGCGCCGAACCCATCCACAAGAACCAGGCCCGCAAGGCCGCGATCGGCAGCTTCGTCGGCGCGGTCGTCGACTGGTACGACTTCCTGCTGTACGGCATCGTCGCCGCGCTCGTGTTCAACCACGCGTTCTTCCCGAACGTCGGCCCGACGATGGGCACGCTCGCCGCATTCGCGACGTTCGGCGTCGGGTTCCTGTTCCGGCCGCTCGGCGGCGTCGTGTTCGGCCACTACGGCGATCGGCTCGGCCGCAAGCGGATGCTCGTGCTGACCGTGATGCTGATGGGCTTGTCGACGGTCGCGATCGGCCTGCTGCCGAGTTTCGGCACGATCGGCTGGTGGGCGCCCGTGCTGCTCGTCGCGCTGCGCGCGGTGCAGGGCTTCGCGGTCGGCGGCGAATGGGGCGGCGCGGCGCTGATGGCGGTCGAAAGCGCGCCGCAGAAGCAAAAGGCGTTCTACAGCAGCGGCGTGCAGGTGGGCTACGGCGTCGGTCTCGTGCTCGCGACGGGCATCGTGTCGATCCTGAGCCACACGCTCGGCGACGCCGCGTTCCGCGCGTGGGGCTGGCGGCTGCCGTTCGTGTTCAGCATCGTGCTCGTGCTGATCGGCCTGTGGGTGCGCGCGAGCATGGACGAATCGCAGGAATTCGTCGAGAAGGTCGAGCACGGCCGCCGCAAGCTGAAGCTGCCGGTGATCGAGGCGCTGACCCGCCATCCGAAGGCGTTCCTCTACATCGTCGCGCTGCGCCTCGCCGAGCTGTTCACGATGTACATCGTGACCGCGTTCGCGCTCAGCTATTCGACGTCGAACCTCGGCATGTCGCGCGACCTGTTCCTGAACATCGGCCTTCTCGTGGGCGCGATCAGCTGCGTGACGATCCCCTGCTTCGCATGGCTCGCCGACCGCTTCGGGCTGCGCCGCGTCTACATCGTCGGCGCGCTCGTCGGGCTCGCGAGCGCGGTGCCGTTCTTCGTCGCGCTCGAGGCGCGCGCGACCGTCTGGATCGTGATCTTCTCGGTGATGCTCGCGAACGTCGCGCACGACATGGTCGTGAGCGTCCAGCAACCGCTCTTCACCGAGCTGTTCGGCGCCGAGTACCGCTACAGCGGCGCGGGCGTCGGCTATCAGTTCGCGAGCGTCGTCGGCGGCGGCTTCACGCCGTTCATCGCGGTCGCGCTCGTCAGCTTCGGCGGCGGCTCGTGGCACCTCGTCGCCGCGTATCTCGCGATCGGCTGCCTGATCTCGACGTTCGTCGCCGCGCGGATGCGCGCCGCCTGAGCGCCGACGGCCGAACGTGCATGAAAAGCGTCCGTGAAACGCCCATGAGCCGAGCATGAAGAAGACGCCGCTCGACAAGCGCGACTGGATCGCGGGCCTCGAAAAGGGCCTCGCGATCCTCGAGGCGTTCGACAGCCAGCACGCGCGGATGACGCCGACCCAGGCCGCCGCGCGCACCGGCCTGACGCGCACCGCCGCGCGCCGCTATCTGCTCACGCTCGAATCGCTCGGCTACGTGTACACGGACGGGCGGCTCTACGGGCTCACGCCGCGCGTGCTGCGGGTGGGCTGGTCGTACTTCGACTCGGCGCGGCTGCCGCGCACCGTGCAGCCGTATCTGCAGCAACTGAGCGCGACGCTCAACGAATCCGCGTACGTGAGCGTGCTCGACGAATGGGAGCTCGTCGTGATCGCGCGCAACGGCGTGTCGCGCGTGATGACGACGGGCTTCGTGCTCGGCGCGCGCGTGCCCGCGCCGCTGATCTCGCCGGGCGTCGTGCTGCTCGCGTACAAGGACGACCAGGACGCGGTGCGCGCGTGGCTCGACTCGACCGAGTTCCCGCCGTTCACGCCGCACACGCTAACGAACCAGTCGCGCCTGCAGGAGAAGATCGACCGCGCGCGCATCGACGGCTATGCGTTGATCGAGCAGCAGTTGCAGGTCGGCGTGCGCGGGATCGCGGTGCCGCTCAAGAACCGTCAGGGCGAGGTCGTCGCCGCGCTCAGCACCAACATGCCGATCGGCGGCGAAAGCGCCGAAGCCGCGCTCGAGCGCGTGCTGCCGCCCCTGCAGGAAACCGCGCTCGCGATGATGAACGTGCTGTGATGTGACGCGCGTGCGCGCCGGATGTCGCGGGCCATGCGCCATGCGCCATGCACCGTGCGCCGTGAGTCGTGCACCGTGAGTCATGCGCCGTGGGTCGCGGGCCGAATGTCGCGCGCCGCCGAATGCCGGCTGCCGCGGCCGGAACGCGGCGCGCCGATCCGGCTGGCCGAGCCGTGCGCGCGGTTCGCCGGTCTGGGACGCCCGCTCGAAGGAGAGCCGACGACGAGGCCGGCGAATCATGGCGCGCGCGGCCCGGCCTTCGCGCCCGCCCGAAACGACGCGGGCCCGGCATCGCGCCGGGCCCGCCGATACCGCCGCCGTCACGGCGGCGATTCCCTCAACGGGAGAACGACCTCGCTTACTTCGCCTTCTCGGCCGTATCCGAGATCGCCTGGCCGCCCTTCGAAATGTCCTGGCCGACGCCCGCGATCGTGTTGCAGCCGGCAAGCGCGGCGGTCAGGATCAGCAGGGCGGCGGCAATCGCGCGGTTCATTCTCACTCTCCTTGTCAATGCGGGCGCTTGGCGTGCGACCGACGTATCCGAATCCGCCCGCGCCAAGGCGCGGGGACTGGTCCCGATTATACGGACGGGCCGCGCCGCACGGGGCAAAGCAATTGTTAAACGTGTTGCGGCTCGTACGGCGGCTTCGTGCGCCGCGCCGCCGTCCGTCATCCGTCAACTCGTTCGCATTTTCCGCTTGACTTCGGCCGCTGTCGACCTACCATACGCATCGCGTATATTTTAGAGAGCCGAGCCGACTGATGACCGTTCCTCAACAAGCGTTCCTGCGCGACGCGATGCGCCGCCTCAACATGACCCGCGACGCGTTCGCGAACCGCATCGGCATTAGCCGCCGCGCACTCGACACATGGCTTTTGCCCGACGATTCGCAGGAATCTCGCGGGATGCCAGAAATCGTCGAGCGCTTCGTCTCCGAGATCGTCGCGCGCCCGGAATCCGCCGAAGTCTATACGCATCGCGTAGATGCTCCGCCGCCGCTCGCAAGCCAGTTTCTGTTCGAAGGCAAGCCGCAACTGCTGTCGGTCGACCAGTTCTCGCGCGACTCGGTCGAGGCGCTCTTTCGGGTCGCCGACGTGATGCAGCCGATCGCCCGCCGCCGCAAGATTTCGCGCGTGCTCGAGGGCGCGGTGCTCGGCAATCTGTTCTTCGAGGCGAGCACGCGCACGCGCGTATCGTTCGGCGCCGCGTTCTGCCGGCTCGGCGGCTCGGTGTGCGACACGACGGGCTTCACGTTCTCGTCGATGGCGAAAGGCGAATCGATCTACGACACGAGCCGCGTGATGGCAGGCTACGTCGACGCGCTCGTGATCCGCCACCCCGAGCAAGGCTCCGTCGCCGAGTTCGCGCGCGCGATCAACCTGCCCGTGATCAACGGCGGCGACGGCCCCGGCGAGCATCCGAGCCAGGCGCTCCTCGACCTGTACACGATCCAGCGCGAATTCTCGCGGCTCGGCAAGATCGTCGACGGCGCGCACATCGCGCTCGTCGGCGATCTGAAGTACGGGCGCACCGTTCACTCGCTCGTCAAGCTGCTCGCGCTGTATCGCGGGCTCAAGTTCACGCTCGTGTCGCCGCCGACGCTCGAAATGCCCGCGTACATCGTCGATCAGATCTCGAAGAACGGCCACGTGGTCGAGGAGACGCACGACCTCGCGGCGGGCCTGAAGGGCGCGGACGTCGTCTACGCGACGCGAATCCAGAAGGAGCGCTTCACCGACGAATCGTTCGAAGGCTACACGCCGGATTTCCAGATCAACCAGGCGCTCGTCGACACCGCGTGCGGCCGCGACACGCTGATCATGCACCCGCTGCCGCGCGACAGCCGCCCGGGCGCGAACGACTTGTCGACCGACCTGAACCGCGACCCGCGCCTCGCGATCTTCCGCCAGACCGACAACGGGATTCCGGTGCGCATGGCGATCTTCGCGGTGCTGCTCGGCGTCGAGCATCTGGTCCAGCACTCGATGCGCGACGCGACCTGGCGCCCGCCCGCGTATCTCGGGCCCGAGGACGCGACGTTCCACGGAATCGACTGATTCCGGCGCGCAGGCGGGTTCGCGCCCGCCTGCGCGTAGTCAGCCGCTTGTTCCTTATCTTTCAATCAGATAGCCGGTTTTTCGGCGATTGCTCAAGAAAACGTAACAAGAACGCTTCTCATTTATAAAAATATTCACTAAAATGGCGCCCGAAAACAATTTGTAATATTCGGGTGGGGTGCGTCGCGCACCGGCGGTTGCTTCGCCCGATCGAGTCACATCTGGCGAGGAAATACCACTGATGAAGCCGCGTTCCGACGAGTTGAAGCTCGGAAAATTCACCACCCTTTGCGGCGTGCTCGCCGCGAGCCCTGCGTTCGCGCAGGACGCCGCGCCGCCCGCCGCGACCGCCGATCACGACAAGGAACTCGCGCCGATCCAGGTCAAGGGCGCCGCCGAGCACAGCTACAAGGCCGACTTTTCCTCGTCGGCGAAATTCACCGCTCCGCTCGTCGACACGCCGAAGTCCGTCACCGTGATCCCGCAGGCGCTGATCCAGAACAGCGGCGCGGCGACGCTCACCGAAGCGCTGCGCACGGTGCCCGGCATCACGTTCGGCGCGGGCGAAGGCGGCAACCCGCTCGGCGATCGCCCGTTCATCCGCGGCTACGACACGCAAGGCAGCATCTTCGTCGACGGCATGCGCGACACGGGCGCGACGACGCGCGAGATCTTCAACACCGAGCGCGTCGAAATCACGAAGGGCTCGGACGGCGCGTACGGCGGCCGCGGCGGCGCGGGCGGCAGCGTCAATCTCGTCACGAAGGCGCCGCACCTCGGCACGACGGCCGAAGCGAGCGCGGGCCTCGGCACCGACCGCTACCGCCGCTTCACCGCCGACGGCAACTGGCAGTTCGCCGATCACGCGGCGTTTCGCCTGAACCTGATGAGCCACAACAACGACGTCGCCGGCCGCGACGCCGTCAACAACGAGCGCTGGGGCGTCGCGCCGTCGATCGCGTTCGGTCTCGGCACGCCGACGCGCGTGACCGCGAGCTACTACCACCTGTCGACCGACGACCTGCCCGATAGCGGCATTCCGTACTTCTACACGAGCTCGAACAAGCCGGCGAACGTCGACACGATCTATCCGGCCAACGTCGACCGCCACAACTTCTACGGCCTGATCGACCGCGACTTCCGCAAGACGACGTCGGACATCAGCACGCTCAAGATCGAGCACGACATCACGCCGTCGCTGACGATCCGCAACACGACGCGCTACACGGAATCGACGCAGGACTACATCTGGACGCAGCCCGACGACAGCCAGGGCAACGTGATCAACGGCCGTGTCTGGCGGCGCAACAACAATCGCAACAGCTCGATCAACAGCATCGCGAACCTGACCGAGCTGTTCGGCGAATTCCGCACCGGCCCGTTCAAGCACAGCTTCACGACGGGCATCGAGCTGTCGCGCGAATGGGGCAAGCGCGACACGTACACCGTCGCGACGGGCACCGGCAAGATCTGCCAGCAAGGGATCGGCGCCGCGTCGGGCTACAACTGCACGAGCCTGTGGTCGCCGAACCCGAACGATCCGTGGACGGGCTCGATCACGCGCAACAACGACTACGCGCACGCGCGCACCGTCACGAAATCGATCTACGGCTTCGACACGATCGAGCTCAGCAAGCGTTGGCAGGTGAACGCCGGCGTGCGTCTCGACGACTACTCGACCCGCTTCACCGACACCCGCGCGAACGGCGGCAAGACCTACACGCGCGACGACACGCTCTTCAACTGGCAGCTCGGCCTCGTGTTCAAGCCCGCGCAGAACGGCAGCATCTATGCGTCGTACGCGACGTCGTCGACGCCCGCCGGCATGCTGCTCGGCGAAGGCTCGGAGACGCAGTCGCTCACGCCGGGCCGCGGCGGCGTCGGCTCGAACGCCGACCAGCTCGCGCCGGAGAAGAACCGCAGCATCGAACTCGGCACGAAGTGGAACGTGCTCGACGACAAGCTCTCGCTCACGGCCGCCCTCTTCCAGATCGACACGACGAACGCGCGCGTCACGCTGCCGAACGACCAGTACGCGATGGTCGGCGACAAGCGCGTGCAGGGGCTCGAACTCGGCTTCGCCGGGCAGCTCACGCGCGCGTGGCAGGTGTTCGGCGGCTACACGTACATGAAGAGCGAACTGCGCGACAACGGCAAGAACACCGCCGACAACGGCCACCAGTTCCCGCAGACGCCGAAGCACAGCTTCACGCTGTGGACGAACTACGACGTGACGCCGAAGCTCACGGTCGGCGGCGGCGCGTTCTACATGTCGAAGGTGTTCGGCGACACCGCGAACCTGCGCGCCGTGCCGTCGTACTGGCGCTTCGACGCGATGGCGCAGTACCGGATCAGCAAGAAGCTCGACGTCCGGCTGAACGTGAACAACCTGTTCAACCGCACGTACTTCGATCAGGCGTATCCGGCGCACTACGCGTCGATCGCGCCGGGCCGCTCGGCGTTCGTCACGCTGAACGCGCGCTACTGACGCGATGCGGCCGGTATCGTTGAAGGCGCTCGCATCGGCGTCGCGCGAGGATCTCGCCGGGGTCCTCGCCGGGCCGCCCGAGCGCGCGGCCGCGTGGGTCGCGGCGGCCGCGGAGAACGGGATCGTCGAGGCGCAGGCCGTCTACGGGCAATACCTGCTCGACGGCCGCGGCGTCGCACGCGACACCGCGGCCGCGCTCGAATGGTTCAAGCACGCGGCGCGCGCCGATCATCCGATGGCGATGAACATGGTCGGCCGCTGCTACGAGTTCGGCTGGGGAACGGCCGCGAGCGCGGCCGTCGCCGCGTACTGGTATCGCGAGGCCGCGCGCGCGGGGCTCGACTGGGGCATGTACAACTACGCGACGTTGCTCGCGCTCGGCAAAGGCGTCGACGAGGATCGCGCGGCCGCGCTCGAATGGTTCGAGAAGGCGGCGGCGCTCGGCCACGCGAAGTCGATCAACCTGATCGGCGGCTTCCATGAAGACGGCTGGGTCGTCGCGGCCGACCGCGACGCGGCCTTCGACTGCTACCGGCGCGCCGCCGCCGCGGGCGACTTCCGAGGCCAGTTCAACTATGCGCGCCTGCTCGGCGAGCGCGGCCGCGTGGCGGAGGCGCTCGAATGGCTCGCGCGGGTGCCGCGCACCGCGACGCCCGCGTTCGTCGCGAAGATGCGCGCGTATCTCGCGGCGTCGCCGATCGACGCGTTTCGTTCGATCGCCGCGCGGCAGGAGTTCGCGACATGATGCTTCACATTCCCGGCGTGCTGACGAAGGAGCAGGTCGCGCAATGCCGCGACGCGCTCGAGCTCGCCGACTGGACCGACGGCAATGCGACGTCCGGCGCGCAATCGGCGCTCGCGAAGCGCAACCAGCAACTGCCGGAGGGCTCGCCCGTCGCGCGCGCGGTCGGCGACGCGATCCAGGACGCGCTCGCGCGCAACGCGCTGTTCTTCTCGGCGGCGCTGCCGCTCAAGGTATTTCCGCCGCTCTTCAACCGCTACACGGGCGGCGACGCGTTCGGCACGCATGTCGACAATGCGATCCGCCTGCTGCGCGGCACCGATTTCCGCGTGCGCAGCGACTTGTCGGCGACGCTCTTTCTCGAGGAGCCGGATGCGTACGACGGCGGCGAGCTGTGCGTCGAGGATACGTTCGGCGTCCACCACGCGAAGCTGCCGGCGGGCGACATGGTGCTGTATCCGGCGTCGAGCCTGCATCACGTGACGCCCGTGACGCGCGGCGCGCGGATCGCGTCGTTTTTCTGGATTCAGAGCATGGTGCGCGACGACGCGGACCGCACCCTGCTGTTCCAGCTCGACACGCAGATTCAGCAATTGACCGCGGACAAAGGCGGGCGCGATGCCAGCGTGATCGCGCTCACCGGGATTTATCACAATCTGCTGCGGCGGTGGGCCGATGCGTGACGCGTGAGGATTCGGGCGGCGTTCGGATGGGAGTCAGGAATTGCCATCGATCGCCGGCCGCCGTCGGATGCGGATCGGATGCGGATCGGGCGTGACGATTCCGCAGTCGGTCGATTTGCGGCCGACGACCGAACGGCGCCGCTTGATCGCGGCTTGCCCTTTTCATTGTTTCGATCGGGCGAGGAAATACGCAATCACACGAAATTGCCGGCGTACGCGATTGGACGCCGGCCTGCGCGCCCGCGCACCGGGCCGCCGGCCAACCGCGCCGACGCAATCGGCATCGACGGCGGCACGCAATCGAGCCGATCGCGACGGCCGCCGCCGATTCACGCGTCAGCCGCCGAGGCGCGCCACGATGCTCGCGGCGTCCAGCACGCGCGCGTAGTCCATCGCGAGGTTGCTGAGCGACAGCGCATGGACATCCTCGGCGGCCCAGAGCCGCCCCGACAGGTCGCGCTGATCGAACGTGAAGCACGCGTCGCCCGCGACGATCGTGTCGAAGCCGAGATTGCCGGCCGAGCGCGCGGTCGATTCGACCGAGTTGTTCGTGATGACGCCCGCGATCACGAGCTGCGCGATCCCATGCTCGTGCAGCCAGCGTGCGAGCCCGGTTGCCGCAAACGCGTCGGGAACGTTCTTCTCGACCACGTGCTCGCGCGCGAGCGGCGAAAACGCGTCCTGAAACGCCGCGCCGGGTTGCCCCGGCCAGAACACCGATTCCGGCGACCGGGACACGTGCCGGACGTGCACGACCGGACGCCCGCTGCGCCTCCAGCTTGCCAGCAGCGCTTCGGCGTGCGACTCCGCGTCCGGATTGTTGCGGCGGCCGAGCTTCGGTTCGTGGATGCCTTTCTGCAAATCGATGAGCAGCAAAGCGGCGCGCGCGGCAAGCAATGTGGATGCGTCCATGTGGAAAGCGAATCGATCGCGAAGATAAACCGAGCGACGATTGTATCGGCCATATCGGCCGCGTCGATAAACGGGATCGACAATGCGTCGCCGCCTGTTCTTGCTTGTCGCCACCTGTTTTCGCTTGTCGTCGCCCGCCGTCGTATGTCGTCGTATGTCGTCGTTTATCGTCGCCCTTCACCTCGGGCGCCGCCCATCTCGATGCCCGCCATCCCGGCGGACTTCGGCGGCATGCCGCCCGCACCCCACCGCTCCCGTCCGAAGAAAGGGCTTCCCCGAACTTGCGCCCCGCCCGCGCCGCACCGCACAATCGCTGCACCTTCGCCACCGCATACCGCCATGACCCATGCGTCGCTCGCCTCCGGCGTGCTGCTGGCCGCGGGCCTCGGCACCCGCTTCGATCCCGGCGGCGTGCACAGCAAGCTGCTCGCGAAGCTGCCCGACGGCACGCCCGTCGCCGTCGCGGCCGCGCAACGGCTCGCCGCCGTGCTTCCCGATGTCGTCGCGGTCGTGCGCCCCGGCGCGGAGCGGCTCGCGCACCTGCTCAACGACGCCGGCTGCCAGGTGGTGTTCGCGCCGGACGCCGAGCGCGGCATGGGCGCGAGTCTCGCGGCCGGCGTGCGCGCGCGCGCCGAAAGCCCGGGCTGGATCGTCGCGCTCGCGGACATGCCGTGGATCGCGCCGTCGACGATCGAGGCCGTCGCGCGCGCGCTCGACGCCGGGCTCGCGTCGAGCGTCGCGCCCGTCTATCGCGGGCAGCGCGGCCATCCGGTCGGCTTCGCGAGCCGCCATTACGACGCGCTCGCCGCGCTCGACGGCGACATCGGCGCCCGCGCGCTGCTGACGGCCGCGCCGCCCGCGCTCGTCGACGTCGCCGATCCGGCCGTGCTGCGCGATGTCGACACGCGCGCCGACCTGCTCGCGCCGCCGCCGCGCGACTAACGCCGCATCGCCCGGCAAACGCGCGCCCGATTGGCTATAACGGAAGACGAGACCCGGCGTGTGCCGCGCCGGTCCCCGCTTTCACCGACACTTGCCGACTTCCATGACCGATCACACCACGCCGCTGCCGGAACCGCCCGCCGACCCCACTCGCGACCCCGAGGAAGACACGCTCGCGCCGCCGTCGCCCGGCCACCATCACCACGAGAATCCGCAAAAACCGGAAGAGCCGCCGAGCAAGGACCCGGTTTGACGCGCACGCGACGCGCCGACGCGCCGCGCACGCCCCGATCGTGCGCGCGGCTCGCGCCGCGAGCCTGAGTATCGGCGTTCGTTCGGCTTCGGCTTTCGGGCTCGCACGCCGGGTGCACGCGCGAGGATCGGAAGCGCGGATCGGGAGAGAGAATCGGGAAAGCGGCGCTGGAGCGAGCTTCGAGCACGGGGCCGGCGCGCAGGCTTCGGACGCGCGCAACGGCCCACGGCCGAAACCCCGCCCGATTCGTCCCGCGCCGCCGATTCGGCCGGCCACCCTGCCGCCCGCGGCTTGAAATCGGCCTTACGCGGCGCACGTCGGTCGTCGCACGTCGGTCGTGCGGCGGCGGATGCCGGCGCTGCGCATGGCGCCGCAACGCGTTGCCGATCGCCGCCTTGCCGATCTCGCCGGCCGCCTCGTCGATCCGGGTTCGACCGACGAATCGCCATCCACGACGCGATCGGCCGGCGTGATGACCCACCGTCCCGCGCCCCTCGGCGCGCGCGGCGACGCCTGCCGGCATCCGCCAACCGCCTCTCGGAGCCCGTTTGAAAATTGATGAAATGGAGAATTCCAGCCCATCTGGACCGCGCTTGCATGCCTTGGCGACGGTTTTTTCAGAGCGGTGCTCTTCGTCGAGAAGGCTGGAAGGGCGAGAATTTGCATTTCCAAACACGCTCTCAAGACTTGCCCGCCCGCGCCCGCACCTAGGGAATACCCGCCTGCGCCCCTCGTGCGCCGCGCCGATAAACAGGCATTCGTCCCCAAGCATCAGCCGCCTGACCGACAACAGACCATGCGCTCCCTTTCACTGAACCACAAGCTCGCGTCGATGATCGTCATTCTCTGGATCGGCCTGCTGCTGATCGGTGCGACCGGCGCGTGGCAGAACCGCGCGTCGATGATCACGGACCGGCGCGAGCAGCTTGCGAACCTGACCGCGCAGGCGTACAGCGTCAGCAGCCATTTCTACAAGCTGTCGCAGCAAAACGCGATGCCCGAAGCCGACGCGAAGCGCGCCGCGCTCGAAGCGATCGCCGCGATGCGCTACGGCAAGGACGGCTACCTGTCGGTCAACGATTCGAAGCCCGTCGTCGTGATGCATCCGATCAAGCAGGCGCTGAACGGCAAGGACGTATCGGGCTTCACCGATCCGGGCGGCAAGCATCTGTTCGTCGAGATCGTGAAGGCGGGCAACACGGAAGGCGGCCTCGGCTTCGTCGAATACATGTGGCCGAAGCCGGGCGCAGACAAGCCGATCGACAAGACGAGCGCCGTTCGCCATTTCGCGCCGTGGGACTGGTACATCGTGACCGGCATGTACATGGACGACCTGCACGCCGCCGTGCTCGCGAGCACCGGCCGCTGGCTCGCGATGACGGCCGTGCTCGGCGTCGCCGCGACGATCCTGATGGTGCTCGTGCTGCGCAGCGTGCGCCGCAGCCTCGGCGGCGATCTCGAAGCGGCCGTCGAAACCGCGCAGCGGATCGCGCAGGGCGACCTGACCGCGCACGTCGACCTCCACCACGGCGACCGCGCGAGCCTCCTGCACGCGCTGCACACGATGCAGACGGCGCTCATCGACATGGTGTCGCGCGTGCGGCTCGGCACCGAGAACATCAACGTCGGCGCGTCCGAGATCGCGGCCGGCAACACGGATCTGTCGCAGCGCACCGAGCAGCAGGCGGCCGCGCTGGTCGAGACGGCGTCGAACATGGACCAGATGACGTCGAACGTGAAGCACAATGCGGACAGCGCGTCGCAGGCGGCCGAGCTCGCCGACGAGGCCGCGCAGGTCGCCACGCGCGGCAGCGCCGTCGTCGACGACGTCGTGCGGACGATGGACGAGATCACCGACGCGTCGCGCAAGATCGGCGACATCATCGGCGTGATCGACGGCATCGCGTTCCAGACCAACATCCTCGCGCTCAATGCGGCCGTCGAGGCGGCACGCGCGGGTGAACAGGGCCGCGGCTTCGCGGTCGTCGCGGGCGAAGTGCGCACGCTCGCGCAGAGGAGCGCGACGGCGGCGAAGGAAATCAAATCGCTGATCGAGACGTCGAACACGACGGTCGAGCACGGCGCGACGCTCGTCACGCGCGCGGGCGCGACGATGACGGAGATCGTGCAGTCGGTGAAGCGCGTGAACGAGATCCTCGAGGAAATCAGCCACGCGTCGCACGAACAAAGCGCGGGCATCGATCAGGTCAACCGCGCGGTGGGCGAGATGGACCAGGTTACGCAGCAGAACGCCGCGCTCGTCGAGCAGGCGGCGGCCGCCGCGCATTCGCTGAAGGATCAGGCGGACGCGCTGCGCTCGGCGGTCGCGCTGTTCGCGCTGCCGGCCTGAGCGACGCCGGCCGATGCGATGGGCGGCTCGGCGGCCCCGGTCTTGCTTTCGCCGTCTTGCTTTCGCCGCCCGGACGGTTTCGTTGGCCGGGCGGCGTTTCCGGCCTTTCTGTCGCTCGCGGCGAGGAGCTCGCGGGCCTTTCTCCGAATCCGGTGCGTGCTCCCCGTTTGCGTTTGCGTTTGCGTTTGCACGCCGCCGCTCAGCCGCTCAGCCGCACCGCCCGCCGCTCGCGGCGCGTGACGTCCGGCGCGCGAGCGTTTGCCCGTTTGCCCGTTTGCCCGTGCGCGCGCCTCGCGCGCGGCCCTTTCCGCCAATCGGCCGTTTCCGCTCGCCGGACGCCGTTTCGCCCAGCGTTCGAACGCCCCTTTCTCTTCGGCTGACTTGTCCGTGCCCGCGCATGACGCCCCCCGCCGCATACGTCGCCCTCTCGACGCTTCGCGCCGCCGGCTCGCTCAGCGCGCGATCCCGCCGGACCGACACCGGGGGCCGGCCCGCGCACGCCGACGCCCAGACACGTCGCGGCAGACGCATTCGAGCTCGCGCATCGCGCCCGTCGCCGCATTCGCCGATCGCTTTCGGTTTCGGGGCGCCGGCTCGCTCCTCCGGCCCATTCCGTTGGGCGATCCCATCGGCCGAACGCCGAATCGACCACATGCGCGGGCGATCCATTCCATTCGACCGACGTCCCCACGCCCGCTGACGTATCGCACGCCTCGTCGCATCCGCCGATCGCCGCGCGTCTAGCGCCGACGGCCTCCCACCGCCCGATGGCTTCCATCCTCGGCGCGCAAGGCAAGCGCATTCGCAACGCCTCGCCGGCCACCGTCCGCTTTCGCCGGGCAACACCGTCAATCCAGCGCCGCGCCGACGCGTCGATTCGTTCGCCGATCGCGCTCGCGCGCAACCGCGAGCGCACGCGTCGCGCACGTCTCGTAGCGCCCTCTTTCGCCGCTCGCACCGGTTCCGCGCGCCCCGCGCCCTTCTTCCACATTTGTCAGATTTTTCAATGATTTGGCAGCCAATCCAGACGAAATCATTACTCATTCATTACAATTCCATCTTCGGGACGCGATCCGCGGTCCCGCCCAGCGATAGCCAGCCCATGCGCCTGAAGAAAAAACCGAAGTCGTCCGATCCTTACGTCGCCGTCGCGAAAAGCCCGATGCTGTCGGCGAGCCTGCCGATGTGGCGCTCGAAATTCGTCGTGATCCTCGTGTTCCTCGCGTTCGGCACGCTGATCGCCCGCGCATTCTGGGTGCAGATCGCGAACCAGGATTTCTACGTCGGCCAGGGCCAGAAACGCTATCAGCGCACGATCGAGCTCGGCGCGATGCGCGGCAGCATCGTCGACCGCAACGGCGCGCTCCTCGCCGTCAGCCTGACGACCTACGAGATCTGGGCGAATCCGAAGCAGGTCGACGAGACGGCTTACGCGCCGCTCGCGAAGCTGCTCGACCTGCCGCTCGCCGAAGTGCGGCGGCGCCTGAGGAGCGACCGCTCGTTCGTGCTGCTCAAGCGCCAGGTCGATCCCGAAACGGCCGCCCGGATCGAGAAGCTCGACGTCGACGGGCTCACGCAGATCGCCGATTCGAAGCGCTTCTACCCGGAGGGCGAATCGGCCGCGCACGTCGTCGGCTTCACGAACGTCGAGGATCAGGGCCAGGAAGGCGTCGAGCTCGCCGCGAACGGGCGGCTGTCCGGCACCGCGGGCCAGCGCCAGGTGATCCGCGACCGGCTCGGCCGGATCATCTCCGACACCGGGCCGCTCGTGCCCGCGCAGCACGGCGCGACGATCGAGCTCACGGTCGACCGGCGGATTCAGCAGCTCGCGTACGCGCAGCTGAAATCCGCGATCACCGCCAACAACGCGCAGGCGGGCAGCGTCGTCGTGCTCGATGCGCAGAACGGCGAAATCCTCGCGCTCGCGAACTATCCGACGTTCGATCCGAACGACCGCTCGCGCCTCACGGGCCAGCAGTTGCGCAACCGCGCGGTGATCGACACGTTCGAGCCGGGCTCGACGATCAAGCCGCTCGTCGTCGCGCTGTCGATCGACGCGGGCAAGGTGCGGCCGCAGACGATCATCGACACGTCCCCCGGCTCGTACAAGATCGGCCCGAACGTGATTCACGACACGTCGAACCACGGCGCGATCACGGTCGCGCAGGCGCTGCAGATGTCGAGCAACATCGCGCTCGCGAAGCTCGCGCTCCACCTGCCCGCCGAGACGATCTGGAACAAGTACCAGGAATACGGAATCGGCCGCGCGCCGGAGCTGACGTTTCCCGGCGTCGCGTCCGGGCGGCTGCGCCCGTACAAGCGCTGGCGGCCGATCGAGCAGGCGACGATGGCGTACGGCTACGGGCTGTCGACGTCGCTGCTGCAGATCGCGCAGGTCTATACCGCGTACGCGGGCGACGGCACGATCCATCCCGTGTCGCTGCTCAGGACGACGGCCGATCCGCACTTCGCCGACGCGCACCGCGGCCATCGCGTGACGACGCCGGCCACCGCGGCCGCGATCCGCTCGATGCTCGAGATGGCGGTCGGCCAGGGCGGCACCGGGCGCGCCGCGCGCGTCGACGGCTATCGCATCGGCGGCAAGACCGGCACCGCGCGCAAGCAGGTGGGCGCGTCGTACGCGAAGGGGAAGTACCGCGCGCTCTTCGCGGGAATGGCGCCGATGAGCGATCCGCGCCTCATCGTCGCCGTGATGATCGACGAGCCCGCCGCGAAGAGCTATTACGGCGGCACGGTGGCGGGGCCGGTGTTCTCGTCGGTGATGAGCGGCTCGCTGCAACTGCTCGGCGTGCCGCCGGACGCGCCCGTCGCGGCCGGCAAGCCGGCGACGGGCGGCGCGAAGGCGCAGGCTCCGGCGAAGGCGCAAGCGCAAGCGCAGCCTCGGGCGCAGGCGCAGGCTCCGGCTCAAGCGAACGCAAGAACTTGAGTCGATGCACGCACTGCGGCGCGGGCAAGCGATCGCGCGTTTGCGCCGCGGTTGGCAACGGCGTCGCATCACGAGTTGGGCACGTCGGCGTTTGCATCGCGTTCGTCGCGCGGCGCTTTACGACTGATCGGCTTGCCGATTCGAGTCTGCCCGCCGCCGGCGCTTCATCGCCGGATGTTTGCCGCCGAGCGGCGCTTCGCCCGTTCACGTCGAGCCTGGGCGCTTCGATACGTCGCGCCGCTCGGACGGCCCTCATCTTTTCCGTGCCCGCCCACGCGCGGCCCGCGTCGAATCTCGGCGATCGAATGCTTCATGCCCGATTCCGGACGTCGGGACGTCGCTCCGCACCGCGAACACACCGGTCGCATCATCGTGCCTGCGCCGCGGCGCGCCGATGTCATTGCGGCTTCCTACTTCGCTGAGCTTCGTCGCCATCCGCGCGGCCGCATCCCGCAACCGGCACTTGCACGAACAACCCCCCCATCCCCCGGCGGTCCCATTCTTTAGGATCACCTCGCATTATTTGGAAGCCCGCTTTCCCGCCGCCTACAATCTGCCGCACGACATGCATGCCGTGCGCGGCTCGCAAGGCCGCATCCATTCAAAACGGAGCACGAAGGAGACGCTTATGGGATCGCGTTGGTCCAGAGCCGCCCTCGTCTGCGCGAGCGTCGCCGCCGGCCTGTCGGCGGCGGGCCTCGCGCATGCGCAAGGCGCCGCGCCGGTGAAGATCGGCTTCGTCGTCAAGCAGCCCGACGACCCTTGGTTTCAGGACGAATGGCGCTTCGCCGAGCAAGCGGCGAAGGACAAGCAGTTCACGCTCGTGAAGATCGCCGCGCCGAGCGGCGAGAAAGTGTCGACCGCGCTCGATAGCCTCGCCGCGCAAAAGGCGCAAGGCGTGATCATCTGCGCGCCGGACGTGAAGCTCGGCCCGGGCATCGCCGCGAAGGCCAAGCGCTACGGGATGAAGCTGATGTCGGTCGACGACCAGCTCGTCGACGGCCGCGGCGCGACGCTGGCGGGCGTGCCGCACATGGGCATCTCCGCGTACAAGATCGGCCGGCAGGTCGGCGACGCGCTCGCCGCCGAGGCGAAGCGGCGCGGCTGGAATCCGGCCGAGGTCGGCGTGCTGCGGCTCGCGTACGACCAGTTGCCGACCGCGCGCGAGCGCACGGCGGGCGCCGTCGACGCGCTGAAGGCAGCCGGCTTCCCGGCCGCGAACGTCGTCGACGCGCCCGAGATGACGGCCGACACCGAAGGCGCGTTCAACGCCGCGAACATCGCGTTCACCAAGCATCGGAACTTCAAGCGCTGGGTTGCGTTCGGATCGAATGACGACACGACGGTCGGCGCGGTGCGCGCGGGCGAAGGTCGCGGCATCGGCGCGGACAACATGATCGCGGTCGGCATCAACGGCAGCCAGGTCGCGATGAACGAGTTCGCGAAACCGAAGCCGACGGGCTTTTTCGGCTCGATCCTGCTGAATCCGCGACAGCACGGCTACGACACGTCGGTCAACATGTACGACTGGATCACCCGGAACCGGACGCCGCCGCCGCTCGTGCTGACGTCCGGCACGCTGATCACGCGCGCGAACGAGAAAACGGCGCGCGCGCAACTCGGGCTGTGAGCGGCGCCGCGCGGCGGGCGGCGTCGACAGTCCGCTTCGAATCGGAGGAATACGCATGACGACACGCACCACGTTGATCACGGGCGCCGCGGGCGGCATCGGACAGGCGCTCGTGCGCCGCTTTCTCGCCGCGGGCGACCGCGTGCTCGCGCTCGACCGCGACCGCGCGGCGCTCGCCGCGTTCGTCGACACGCTCGGCGGCGCCGCCGTCGCGCCCGTCGTCGACGACCTGACCGACGCCGAGCGCCTCGCGGCCGCGCTCGCGAGCGAGCGCGTCGACGTGCTCGTCGCGAATGCGGGCACCGCCGCGTCGGCGACGCTGCGCACGACGACGAGCGCGTCGTGGCGCACGGATCTCGACGCGAACCTGACCGCGACCTACGTGAGCGTCGAGGCGGCGCTCGCCGGGATGCGCGCGCGCCGGCGCGGCGCGATCACGATCGTCGGCTCGGTGAACGGCGTCGTCGCGCTCGGCCATCCGGCGTACAGCGCGGCGAAGGCGGGACTCATCAGCTATGCGAAGTCGCTCGCGATCGAATACGGGCGAGAGGGCGTGCGCGCGAACATCGTCTGTCCGGGCACCGTGAAGACGCCCGCATGGGAAGCGCGCGTGCGGCAGAACCCGCAGGTGTTCGAGCAACTGAAGAAGTGGTATCCGCTCGAAGACTTCGCGACGCCCGACGACGTCGCGAACGCGGCTTTTTTCCTGTCGTCGGACGCGGCGCGCGCGATCACGGGCGTCACGCTGCCCGTCGACGGCGGGCTGCTCGCCGGCAATCGGGTGATGGCGCAGGAACTGACGCTCGAATCGTTCTATTGACGTGCGGCGAACGATGCGTTCGCGCCGCGCGTGCGAACCACCGGAACGTCCGGCGTGACCGCAGACGCGCCGGATGATTCGAATCGCGGCCGACGCGGACGCCGCCGTGATCACGGCGCCGATGCGTTTTCCGCGCGGCCCGCATGGCATATCGCGCGACGCATCGTTGCGAACCGTCATGGCAAGCATGCGCTGGGCGCGATCCCGCGAACTTCGTCGCGCCGGGGCATGCGCAGATGATGGAGGCGGC
Organism: Burkholderia savannae; assembly: GCF_001524445.2. NCBI lineage: Bacteria > Pseudomonadati > Pseudomonadota > Betaproteobacteria > Burkholderiales > Burkholderiaceae > Burkholderia > Burkholderia savannae. The sequence continues at coordinate 643,643 of NZ_CP013418.1, read as the reverse complement.
CGTCGCCGAAGGCCGCTCCTTCGAGACACCGCCCGATTCGAGGTCCTGTTGACGAGCGCGGCGATGGAATTTCCGAACTCGTGCGAATTCAAGTTTCGCTGGCCGCGCAGGCATTTGCCGTTCATCGCGCCGTCGAACATCGCGTTTCGCGGCGACAAGAGCACCGTCGCCGCCGGTCTCCTGACCGACGACAACCGCCCGCCGTTCCGGCGCTTTCCCGAACAAGGCGTGCTCTCCGGCGCGCCGCCTTCGCCGCCACGCCCGCGCCAAACGAACCGGACGAACCAAACGAACCGAACGCGCGCACGCGCCCGGCGCGCGCGTCCGTCCAACGATCAATGCGCGGCCGCCGGCCGCACCCTGCCCGCATCCGCGCCCATCCGCGCAAGCACGTGCTCGGTCATCCCGCGCGCGAGCTCGGTCTCGCCGACGAACACGTCGCCCATCCCTTCGTTCGCGAGCAGCGCCGCCTCGTCGTCGCTGTTCGTGCAGAGCGCGATCTCGATCGCCGGATTCAGCGTGCGCGAGATGTCGACGATCTGCCGCACGTCGAACACGTCCGGCAGCGTGACGACGAGCATCCCCGCGCGCGCGATGTGCGCCTGCACGAGCACGATCGGCTCGATCGCGTCGCCCGACACCGCCGCGACGCCGTCCACGCGCAACTTCTCGACCGTCTCGCGATTCTGCTCGACGACGACGTACGCGATCCCGCGCGCGTCGAGCGCCTGCGCGATCCGCGTGCCGACGCGCCCGTAGCCCACGATCACGACCTGCCCGGTCAGATGCGTCTGCGGCGTCGACATCGGCAGCGCGGCGAGCGGATCGTCGCGCGACTCGAGCCGGCGCGCGAACGCCGAGTGCCGGCGAATCCACGCGAGCGCCGGATCGATCGCCGCGAACAGCAGCGTGTTGAGCGCGATCGACAGCAGCGCGACCGCGAGAATCAGGCTCTGCCCTTCGGCCGACAGCAGCCCGAGCCCGCGCCCGAGGCTCGCGAGGATGAACGAGAACTCGCCGATCTGCGCCAGGCCCGCGCCGACCGTGAGCGCCGTGTTCAACGGGTAGCGGAACGCGAGCACGAGCGCCACCGCCGCGAGCGTCTTGCCGACCACGACGATCGCCGCGACTTCGAGCACGTGCAGCGGCTCGTCGATCAGCACGCGCGGGTCGAACAGCATGCCGACCGAGATGAAGAACAGCACCGAGAACGCGTCGCGCAGCGGCAGCGTTTCGTCGGCGGCGCGGCGGCTGAACTCCGATTCGCGCATCATCATTCCGGCGAAGAACGCGCCGAGCGCGAACGACACGTCGAACAGCTTCGCCGCGCCGAACGCGACGCCGACCGCCGCCGCGATCATGCACAGCGTGAACAGCTCGCGCGAGCCGGTGCGCGCGACGAGCCACAGGATGCGCGGAAACACGCGCTTGCCGACCACGAGCATCAGCGCGATGAACGCCGCGACCTTCAGCAGCGTGACGCCGAGCGCGCTCCAGAGACTGCCGCCCGCCTCGGCCGCCTGCGCGGCCGCATCGCCGTGCGCCTGAGGGCCGCCGCCGAGGAGCGCGGCGAGCGGCGGCAGCAGCACGAGCACGAGCACCATCACGAGATCCTCGACGACAAGCCAGCCCACCGCGATCCGCCCGTTGACCGATTCGACGAGCCCGCGCCCTTCGAGCGCGCGCAGCAGCACGACCGTGCTCGCAACCGACAGCGCGAGGCCGAACACGAGCGCGCCGCCGACGTTCCAGCCCCACAGCAGCGCGAGCCCGGCGCCGAGCGCCGTCGCGACCGCGATCTGGACGATCGCGCCCGGCAGCGCGATCTTGCGCACGGCGAGCAGATCGCCGAGCGAGAAATGCAGGCCGACGCCGAACATCAACAGCATCACGCCGATTTCGGCGAGTTGCTGCGCGAGCGCGAGATCGCCGACGAAGCCGGGCGTTCCGGGGCCGATCACGATGCCGGCGAGCAAATAGCCGACGAGCGGTGGCATCTTCAGCAGCGACGCGAAGTAACCGAGGATCATCGCGAGACCGAAACCGGCCGCGAGCAGTGCAATCAGGCTGACGTCATGAGGCATCCGTGCTCCATTCGATGTAACGTTTTCGTAAGACTTCAAGGATAAGGGATCGCGGCGGCAAATGTGCGAACTGACCAAAATTTGCCGGGGGGAGCGATCCGAGAACGCGGCGGGCGGCCGCAGCGGCGCGCCGGGTCGGGCGAGCGGCCCGGCCGGCGGCGCGCTTGCCGGCCTCCGGCCTTGCAGCGGGATTCGCGCCCGAGCGTGCGCGCGCACACTGCACACATGCGGCGCGCAGAATGAATCAGCCCCGCATCGCCTTGCGGCGCGGCTGCGCGCGGATGTCGCCTGTCGCGCCGGCCGCCGCTCTGACTCTGACTCTGACTCTGACTCTGACTCTGACTCTGACTCTGACTCCGATGGGCCGGCACCACGAACATTCTGCGGACGGCCGCCATCGCCTCGTCGAATGAATTCGGATCGCCGCTTAATCCGAATTAGTCATCCCGTCCTTGATTCAAATCAAGTTTCATTCGGTTCATAGCGAATCAAAACTCGTTCTGTTGGAAAGCATTCAGAAAAAGAGTTTCACCGCCATTGCCGCGACCATCCGTCGCACTTCACCGAATCCGTTCGAAATCGAACCATGACGATTCGTCTGAATGCCCTACCCATATTGCTTTCCGACCGGCAATCAAACAGCGCGCGACACGCCCTCTTCTCCGGCATTTCCAAAGCCCCGGATATTCCCATCGCCGCATCAGGGAAAATCCCCACGCGAAACGGCTGGTGCTCGCCGATCAAGCGATTATCATCGTTACATCGTTCAATGTAATGGTTGCCGGTGAATCCCGGCGGACGCCGCGACGGCGTCGCCGATGCGAACCGGCGTCGACTAGGAGGCAATCGATCATGGCCGACCACCCGCTGCCCGAAGTCCGCGCGGACGAGCTCGAATCGTTCCGCGCGCTGCAGCAGCTCGCGTATCGCTGCGTCGAAACCGTCGGCGGCATGCTCTACCCCGGCATCACCGAGAGAACCGCGGTGCGCCTCCTGACCGAATGGGCACAGGACCACGGCGTGCGCAACTGGGGGCACAAGCCGTTCGCGTGGTTCGGCGAACGCACCGCATTCGCGGGCTTCTCCGGCCTCACGCACCTCGCGGGCTTCAATCCGGCGTTCTTCCCGAGCGATCGCCGCCTCGAGCCGGGCATGCCGGTGATCCTCGACATCGCGCCCGTCGTCGACGGCTTCGTCGCGGACGTCGGCTACACGACCTGCCTTGGCGAGAACCCGATTCTCGCGCAGATCCAGGACGATCTGATCGCGCATCGCGAGCTGATCGTGACGCTCGTCAACGCGCGCCGCACGCTCGCCGACGTCGCGCGCGAAGTCGACGCGCTCTGCCGCCGCCAGGGCGTCGAGCCGCGCCACAAGGCGTATCCGTTTCACGTGCTCGCGCACCGGATCGAGCGGATCGCCACCGGCGGCAAGCCGCGCTTCGTCGCGCGCTTCGGCGTCGACTTCGCGCTGAACCTCGTCGCGAAGCAGATGCGCGCGGGCCGCGCGCAAGGCTGGTCGCCGCTCTGGTCGGCCGAGCGCCGCTCCGAGCACGCGCCGACGCCCGGACTCTGGGCGGTCGAGCCGCATCTCGGGTTCGCGGGCGTCGGCGCGAAGTTCGAGGAGCTGCTCGTCGTCACCGCCGACGATGCGTACTGGCTCGACGACGATCTGCCGCACGTGCGCCGCTGGCGGCGCCGGCAAACGGCCGCTCATGCCGCGCTCGAGTACGCGGCATGAGCGGATGCGCGAGGAACGCGCGATGGAACGCGTCATGCGACACGCGGCGAACACGACGAAGACGATCCGCGCCGCGGACGTCGCCGGGCGCCGCGAACGCCACGCCGATGCCGCGAACGACGCGGACGCCGCGGCGGCGCGCGCGACGGCCGCATCCGGCCACGCGACGCCTCGACGCCTCGACGCCCCGCGCGGCGCCGGCCGCCGCGCCCGCGCGGCCCCGCATTCTCCAGCCACACGCGATACGGGACGGCCGCACGCCGTCCGATGAATTCAAACCACAGGGAGGCACACATGGCAGTCGGCAAGCACCATCAGATCAAGGCGCGTCACGTCAAGTTCGATTTCAGCGCGACGCCGCTTCAGTGGATTCCGGGCGACCCCGAGAGCACGCACATCATCGACACGCTGAACCTGCTGTTCCCGGAAGGCGAGCTGTGGTTCTGCCGCGTGTACAACAAGGCGCTGCCGCTCATCGACGACCCGGCGCTGCACGCGGACGCCGACGGCTTCCTGCGCCAGGAGGCGGTGCATTCGCGCTCGCATCACGCGGTTGCGAAGCAGTGCTACGCGCGGCACGGCGTCGACACGCAGCCGTACACGAAACGCCTGACCTGGCTCTTCAGCAAGGTGCTCGGCGAGACGCCGCTCGGCCTGAAGATCGGCGGCACGCGCTTCTGGCTGCGCCAGCAGCTCGGCATCATCGCCGCGCTCGAGCATTTCTTCGCGTACCTCGGCCGCTGGGTGCTGAACGCGCGCGAGCTCGACGAAGCGCAGGCCGATCCGGCGATGCTCGACCTGTTGCGCTGGCACGGCGCGGAGGAAGTCGAGCACGGCACCGTCGCGTTCGACCTGCATCGCTACATGGGCGGCGGCTACTTCGGCCGCGCGTTCCACATGCTGCTCGCGATCGTGCTGCTGATCCTGTTCGTGTCGATGGGCTCGAAGTTCATGTACACGCGCGATCCGCAGGCCGGCCGCTATCCCGGTTTCGTGCGCGCGTGGAAGCGCGGCTCGCGGCGCGCGCACCTGCCGTCGTTCTGGAAGACGATCGGCGCCGCGCTGCGCTACTTCAACCCCGCGTACACGCCGCACGGCGAAGGCTCGACCGAGCTCGCGCTCGACTATCTCGCGCGCTCGCCCGCCACGCAGGCGGCCGCGCACGGCGGCAACTGGGGCGCGAAAAAGACGACTTGAGCGCCCCTCGATCGCCCGCCTCGTTCGCCGCCGCCCGCACGGTTCCACCCATTCATCGATTTTCTTTGCCTACACCACATCACCCATGATCGACATTCGCTTGAAACGGGTTGCGCCGCTGTTGCTGCTCGGCGCGCAGGCCGTGAGCCTCGGCGCCGCGGCGGGCACGCTGACGGGCACCGTCTCGTCGGACGGCAAGCCGCTGCCGGGCGCGATGGTCACCGTGTTCGACGCGGCGCAGACGCGCCGCGACACCGTCTACACCGACCGCAACGGCCACTACGGCATCGCCGTCGACTTCGCGGGCGAGCTGCGCGTACGCGCCCGCACGCCGTACTTCAAGGATGCGGCGCAGAGCCTCGCGCTTGCGTCCGGCGCGCGCAAGACGCTCGACTTCTCGCTCGAGCGGCAGACGGTGGCCGACGAGCTGTCCGCGAGCCTGCCCGCGTCCGCGCATCTGAGCGCGCTGTCGTGGCCCAGCCAGGACTCGCGGACCGCGTTCATCAGCCAGTGCAACTACTGCCACCAGGTCGGCAATGCGCTCACGCGCACGCCGCGCGACGAGGCCGCGTGGGGCGCGACGGTGCGCCGGATGGAGGGCTACGCGGCGCTCCTCACGAACAATCAGGCGCGGGACATCACGCACGCGCTGCACGAGGGAATGGACGGCCGCGCGGTCGCGGCGGTCGAGAAATACCTGTATGACGATCAGCTCGCGCCCGCGAAGATCCGGGAATGGGCGGCAGGCGACGGCCTCACGTTCATCCACGACGCGGACGTCGGCTCCGACGATCATCTGTACGGCGCCGACGAAGGCCACGACAAGATCTGGGAGCTCGACCGCAAGAGCGGCAAGCTCAGCGAATGGAAGGAGCCCGACGTCGATCTGCCGGTGGGCGGCATATTCTCGGGCGTGCAGCTGCCGATCGGCGTGTTCAGCGGCAAGCACGGGCCGCACAGCCTCGCGCAGGGGGCCGACGGCCGGTTCTGGATCACGAACGCGCTGTCGTCGACGCTCGCGTCGTTCGATCCGGCGACGAAGCGCTTCAAGCTCTACCCGCTCGGCCACTCGCATCTGTATCCGCACACGCTCCGCATCGACCGCGCGGGCATCGTCTGGTTCACGATCGTCGCGTCGAACGAAGTCGCGCGCTTCGATCCTAAGACCGAGACGTTCACGATCATCCATCTGCCCGACGGCGGGTTCTGGCGCGCGGTGTCGCACTATCTGTTTCCGCTCATCGTGAAGATGGCCGCGTGGTTCCCGGGGCAGAACCTGCACCTCGCGCTCACGCATCACAAGTGGGCATTCCAGGGCCGCGACGCGTTCCCGTTCCCGTACGGCATCGACGTGAATCCGCTCGACGGCTCGATCTGGTACGCGAAGCTCTATGCGAACAAGATCGGCCGCATCGATCCGGCGACGCTCGACGTCACCGAATTCGACACGCCGCTCAGCGGCCCGCGACGGCTGCGCTTCGATCCGCAGGGCAACCTGTGGATTCCGGCGTTCGACGACGGCGGGCTGATGAAATTCGATCCGCGCACGCATCGCTTCGAAACCTACAAGCTGCCGCTTCTCGCGCACAACGAATACGAAGTGCCGTATGCGCTGAACGTGAATCCGAAGACGGGCGACGTGTGGATCACGTCGAACATGTCCGATCGGATCTTCCGCTTCGCGCCGTCCACCCGGACCTTCGTCACGTATCCGCTGCCGACGCGCGTCACGTGGCTGCGCGACATGTCGTTCACGCAGGACGGCGCGGTGTGCTCGAGTTCGTCGAATCTGCCCGCGTACGGGATCGAAGGCGCGCGCGCGTCGTTCATCTGCCTGTATCCGGACGGCGAGCGCGGCGGCGCGGCGGCGGGCGGTACGGCAAGCGCGGCGGCGGCCGCTGCCGGCGACGCGTCAGATCGCTTGCCGGCCGAGCGGCAAGCGTCGAGCCGAGCGGCGGGAAGCCGCGCAATGCTCGCCGGCGCCGGATCGAATCGCGCCGGCGCGATTCAGGCCGGCCCCGTCCAGCTCGTCGCCTCGCGCGCCGATCGTTCGACACACTAAGCGAATACCCGCCATGGACATGCAAACTTTCCTGCTGTATCTGCTCATTACGGTGCTGATGGCGCCGCTGCTGGCCGTCTACGGGCTGCCGTTCATCGCTCTCGCGCGCGGGTTCGCGCGCATCGCGCGCGCACGTATCGGCAATCGTCTTCGCTACGCGATCGCGTGCGCGATCGCCGCGGCCGGGATCGCCCCGTCGTACGACGCCTATCGCGCGCCGCTGCCGATCTATGCGCGCCGGCTATTCGACGGCGTGAGCGTGGATGCCGGGTTCATGCTCGCGTCGTTCGGCGTCACGTGGATCGTCGTGATGATCGTTGCGCGGCTGTGCGTGCGGCGGCACGTGCCGCAAGACGCATGATCGGCAGGTAGGCGAAGCGCCGGTCCGCCGCACGTGCGGGACCGGCCCGAGGGATTTCGCTCGCGCCCCGGCCGCCGCGCCTGCCGCGTCGCGCCTTTTCCGTTTCGATCGGATCGCCGACGCGCGCTGCGCCGAGGCTCCCGTTGCAAATGAATCGTTCGTGGCGATAGCCGAAATTCCATGACGAAAAGTCGGCCATGTCGCATATGGCAGGCACGCTTGCATCTCGCTCGTCCACGATTTGAAATGCGAATTCGCGCTGCGCCACAATAAGCGGCGTCGATCGATATGAATCGAGATCATGCATTTTCCCGATATCGATCATCACCCGCTGCGTCGCCCGATTGGCCGACTCGATTAATCCGGGCCGACTGAATGACCGGGCAACGCATGGGGAATGGCTCCCGTCTTGACGCTATTTCCTTATTTCCTATATACACGCATGCATAAATCCTTAAAATAACCGGCCATCAATCAATTACTTTCTATCGCCATGAGCATTCGCAGTCGATTTTCCACGGACAATCCCGTACTCGCGGAAATCTGGCACCGTTCGGTGCGCGCGACGCATACCTTCCTGAGCGAACAGGACATCCGGGAGTTATATCCGCAAGTCCGGAACACTTACCTGCCGAACGTCACCGTATGGATCGACGAAGCCATCGACGGCCGCATTGCCGGCTTCGTCGGTGCGAACGGCGCGCGAATCGAAATGCTGTTCGTCGATCCGGACCTGGTCGGCCAGGGTGTCGGGACGCGCCTGCTCGACCATGTCAGGGCCGAGCATCCTCGCCTGAGCGTCGACGTCAACGAACAGAATCCGCTGGCCCACGGCTTCTATCGCCGATACGGATTCAAGGACGTCGGGCGCTCGGAAACCGATTCGGCCGGCAGACCGTTTCCGTTGATTCACATGGCGTATTGATTCGCGCGGTCGGGCATCTGCCGCGACGTGCGCTCCGGCCCATCGCCAAGCCGCGCCCTCCGACGGCCGGAATCGATGCCGAAGGCGCGCTCGTCGCCCAATGGCCGGACGGTCATGCCAGCCGCTTCGATCCGGGATGGCGGCGCGCTCACGCGCACGACGATCCGGCGCGCGGCATTTTCGGCGCTGCCATATCGACCGGAACCAATGGCGACCGGGGCAAATGGCTGTCGCGCATGCTCGTGCCGCAGCGCTGATCGCCGCGTTTTCCCGGGCCCCACGGGCCGACGTCGGCAAGCCGCGCCCGGCGCGCGCAGCGCGCCGGCGGCCGGACCTGCACGCACCGCACGCTACCGCCCCAGCCGCTCGCGGAGAAACTCGATGAACCGCTGTGTCTTCGCGGGCAGCAGACGAGTCTCGGTGATCGCATAGACGGGCATCGGCACGCCGTGCCATCCGGGCATGATCCGGCGCAGTTTCCCGCTCGCCAGCTCGTCGGCGACGACTTCCTCCGGCATCAGGACGATGCCCATGTCGAGCGTCGCCAGGCGGCGGATCATCCCGACGCTGTTCAGCGTGAAGCGCCCGCCCACCGAAACCGTCGTCTCTCGGCGTCCGTCGCGCAGCGTCCACGAGGCCGCTCTCAGGATGCCCAGGCACTCGTGCCGCGCCAGATCGGCGGGCTTTGCCGGTTCGCCCGATCGTTCGAGGTAGCCCGGCGATGCATAAAGATGCGGCGTGAGCGACGCCAGCGGGCGCGCGATGAGCTGCGAGCTTTCGGATTCCCCCATGCGGATCGCCACGTCGAAGGGCTCGCTGACGAGATCGACGCGCCTGGGCGTCAGATCGAAATCGAACGTGATGCCCGGATAGAGGGCGGCGAACTCGGCGATCAGCGGCGCCAGGTAGGTCACGGCGGCGCCAAGGTCATGCTTTTCGCCGGCTCGCCGCTGCACGCCGCGTCAACCCGAGCGCAACGGCGTTTCAACATGGGCTGCGAGCGATTCGATGGCGAGCACGCCGCGCTTGCGCTGATCGACCATCGGATCGGCGCCATGGGCTGAGTCAAGTCCATGCCGTTCAGCGACATGAAGCGCACCTCGCCGATGCCGGCGAAGACCGCGCGCATCCCGAGCATGCCGGCCGCGCCGACCTCCGGCATGGAGGGACATGCGCAGGCGCTGCCGTTGAACGAACCCGGATCTATCCCGCCCACCGGGTACGCGGCGCGAATCCGCGCTCGCCGGCATCGTCGCCGCGATGGGCGACGAACGCTTCGCGGCGGCCGTGAAGGCGACCGGGCGCACCAAGTTCATCGTCGCCGGCGTCACCAACGACGTGTGCACAGTGCTCCCGGCGCTCCCGGCGCTGAGCGTCGTGCGCGAAGGCTGCGGCGTGCCCGCCGTCGCCGATGCGGACGGCCCGCCCGGCACGATCGTCGACGGCATGGCCCGGCGCCGCACGCAAGGTCACGGCGTCGCGCTCGCCGGCCCGAGCCGGATCGTCAGGCAACCCTCGGGCGACTGGGCCACGCCGGAAGGAAGCCAAATCGCGCAAGTCGTGACGGAAGCGCCGCTGGCTTCCGCATGAGGGATTCGGATCGTCGTTCGTGGCGCGGCGGGTGCGGCGGGTGCGGCGACCCCGCCGGTCAAGCGCGCCTTCTCTTCGGACGGCTGCGAAGCTCCACCGGCGATTGCTCGGCGGCCCGTCGATTCATCTTGTCCAGCACGCGCTTCGCCCTGCCCGCGCAATCCTCGCCGTCCGCCTTGTGATCGATCTCGTCGGCGAGCGCGACAAGCTGGCGCTTGCTGCTCGCGAGACGCTGCTCCAGCAGCTCGATTTCGTCGATCTTGCGCCGCAGCGCCTGCAGCAATTCCTCGCGAGGCCACTTGTCCAGATCCGGCGGCAGAATCGCCCGGATTTCGTCGAGCGAGAAACCCGCGCATTGCGCGCCGACGATGATCTCCAGCCGCGTCAACGCGTCCGGCGCATACTCCCGATAGCCGTTCGCCTGCCGCTGCGCAGGCTGCAGCAAGCCGCTCGCCTCGTAGAACCGGATACGCGACGCCGTCACGCCGCTCAACTGCGCGAGCTCGCCGATCTTCATTCGCGCCCTCCCGGCACTTGACATTGAAGTTGACTTTAAGCTTAAGGTCACGATGTCGTCAACCGCGGGTGCTCCCCATGAAGCTCTTCACTCCCCTCGTTCTCCCCAACGGCGCGGTGATTCCGAACCGTCTCGCCAAAGCGGCCATGGAAGAAAACATGGCGGATGCGGACCACGCGCCGTCCGACGCGCTCTTGCGCCTGTACGACGCATGGGCGAAGGGCAAGGCCGGCCTGATCCTGACCGGCAACGTCATGGTGGATCACCGCGCGATGACGGGCCCGAACGGCGTGGTGCTGGAGGACGACGCCCACCTCGACCGCTTCCGGCGCTGGGCGGAAGTCGCGCGCGCCCACGGCGCGCACATCTGGATGCAGATCAACCACCCCGGCCGCCAGATGGCCGCCGCGCTCGGCCAGACCACGCTCGCGCCGTCCGCGGTGCCGTTGGCGCTCGGCGCGCTGTCCAAGCAGTTTCCGGTGCCGCGGGAAATGACGGACGACGACATCGCCGGCGTGCAGCGCCGCTTCGTGCAGGCCGCGCGGCTGGCGGAACGAAGCGGCTTTACCGGCGTGCAGATTCATGCCGCGCACGGCTACCTGCTGAGCCAGTTCCTGTCGCCGATCACGAACCGCCGCCAGGACCGGTGGGGCGGCAGCATCGAGAACCGCGCCCGCCTGCTGCTCGACATCGTCCGCGCCGTGCGCGACGCGGTATCGCCCGGGTTCGCGGTGTCCGTCAAGCTGAACTCCGCCGATTTCCAGCGCGGCGGCTTCAGCTCCGACGACGCGAAGCGCGTGGTCGAGATGCTCAATCCGCTCGGCGTCGATCTGGTCGAACTGTCTGGCGGAAGCTACGAGGCCCCGGCGATGCAGGGACAAGCGCGCGACGGCCGCACGCTCGCCCGCGAAGCCTATTTCCTCGAATTCGCTCGCGACATCGCTGCGGCCGCGCGCATGCCGTTGATGGTCACGGGCGGCATTCGCCGCCGCGCGGTCGCCGAGCAGGTCGTCGACAGCGGCGTCGCGATGGTCGGCATCGCCACCGCGCTGTCCGTCGATCCGAACCTGCCGCGCGACTGGCTGGCGGGCGGAAACAACGCGCCGGCGCTGCGTCCGATCGTCTGGAAGAACAAGGTGCTGGGCTCGCTCGCCAACATGGCGGTCGTCAAGTTTCAGCTGAAGCGGCTCAGTGAGGGGCGTGTGACGAATCCGCGCGTCTCGCCGCTGAGAGCGCTGCTCCTGCAGCAGTTGTCCACGTCCTGCCAGACGCGGCGTTATCGGCGCTGGACGGCCGCGCGGGCGGCGCGTTAGCCAGGCGCCGTTGCGGCGGCGGGACATCCCGCGCTCGCCTGCAGCGGGCGCCGGATCGAAGTGCAGCCACGGGAATTCGCGCCGCCGCGCGTCCGGCCGAACGCCGGCGCGCGACGGCGGCGGCGCCCGCTCATTCCGAAATGCACGTTCTTGCACGTTTCAATTCTTGTTTATGCACGTTATACTGCGTGCATGACCGACGCACTTCCCCTCGCGCGACGCGACACCATCGCAAGCCGGCTGGCCCTCGGGCAGCCGGTCCAGGCCGCGGCGCTCGCCGCCGAATTCGACGTTTCCGAAGACGCGATACGCCGCGACCTTCGCGCGCTGGCCGCCGAAGGCCGCTGCCGCCGGGTCTATGGCGGCGCGCTGCCCGTCACGCCGGCGTCCGCGCCGATGGCGGCCAGGATCGACGCCGCGCGCGAACGCAAGGAGGCCCTGGCCCGCTCGGCCGCGCCGCTGATCCGGCGCGGCGAACTGCTGTTTCTCGACAGCGGCAGCACCAATCTCGCGCTGGTCGAGTTCCTGCCCGAAGACGCCGAGCTCACGGTCGCCACCAACTCGATCGACATCGCCGCCGCCGTGCTGCGGCGCTCCGATCTGAACCTGATCATGATCGGCGGCGCGGTCGATCCGGCGGTCGGCGGATGCGTCGACGCGGCCGCCGTTCAGAGCGTCAGCCGGATGAACGTCGATCACGCCTTTCTCGGCGCTTGCGCGCTGTCGCCGAAAGGCGGCCTCAGCGCATTCGGCATCGCCGATGCGGCGTTCAAGCGCGCCGTCGTCGCCGCGAGCGAGCGCCGCGTCGTCCTCGCGACGGCCGACAAGCTCGCCGCGCGCGCGCCGCACCGTGTCGCGACGATCGACGAGATCGGCTGCATCGTCGTCGAGCACGATCTGCCGCGCGCCGAATGCGCGTTGCTGTCGAAAGCCGGTGCGTCGGTGTTGCAGGCGCAGCCGCCCGTGCGGCCGTAACGCCCGTTCTTCGTGGAGTCGATCGACATGTCCGCCGACCGGCCGGCTACCCGGCTTGCCACCCGTCTCGCCTTTCTCGCGGCGGGCTTCGGGCTCGCGTGCTGGGCGCCCCTCGTGCCGTTCGCGAAACAGCGGCTCGGCGTGAACGACGGCGCTCTCGGCGCGCTGCTGCTCTGCGTCGGCCTCGGCTCGGTGGCCTCGATGCTGCTCACCGGCCCGTTCAGCACGCGATACGGCAGCAAGCCGATCATCGTCGCGGGCGGAGTCGCGCTCGCCGCGATCCTGCCGCTGCTGACCGTCGCGAGCGGGCCGATCACGCTCGGCGTCGCGCTGTTCGCGTTCGGCGCGGCGCTCGGCTCGCTCGACGTGGCGATGAACGTCCATGCGGTCAAAGTCGAGCGCGCCGCCGCGCGGCCGCTGATGTCCGGATTTCACGCGCTCTTCAGCGTCGGCGGCGCCGCCGGCTCCGGCATCATGACGTTCCTGCTCTCGATGCGCATCGGCACGTTCGCCAGCACCTTGCTGTGCGCAATGCCGATGCTCGCCGCGATCCTCTTCGCGAGCCCCAGACTGCTGCAAGGCGCGCAGGCCGGCGAGCGGCCGCGGTTCGTGATGCCGCGCGGCGTGGTTCCGCTCCTCGCGCTCCTCACCGCGATCACGTTTCTCGCCGAAGGCGCGCTGCTCGACTGGAGCGCGTTGCTCATCACGGACAAGGGGCTCGTCGTCGCGGCCCAGGGCGGATTGGGCTATGTGCTGTTCTCGATCGCGATGACCGCCGGCCGGTTCGGCGGAGATGCGATCGCGACGCGCATTGGCGATCGGCCGACGATGTTCTGGGGCGGACTTCTCGCAGTCGCCGGGTTCGTGATTCTGCTGACCGCGCCGATTGCGGGCGTCGCGATGGCCGGCTTTGCGTTCATCGGCCTGGGCGCGTCGAACATCGTGCCCGTGCTGTTTCGCCGTGCGGGCGCGCAGCGGGCGATGCCTTCCGCGCTGGCCGTCACGGTCATCACGATCACCGGTTACGGAGGCCATCTGGTCGGCCCGGCCGGCATGGGCTTCGTCGCCCGGAGCGTCGGCCTCGAAAGCGCGTTCTGGATGCTGGCCGTCCTGCTGTGCCTCGTTCCGTGCTGCGCCCGGCTCGTGACGGGGAAGCGGTAGCGACCGCGCCCGACGCAACGCGGCCCTGCGCGCGACGTTTCGCACGGTAGTCGCGCTCGGGACAATTTGGCTCGCCGCATCGCTCCTCGCCGTGGCGAGCGACGTGTGCCATGTTCCTCACCGAGCGTGCGCGGATCTATCGCGCGCGAAAACCGTGGAGAAGCGCCGGAGCGGCCAGCGAACTCGGTCGGGCGGATCGGCTTCGTGTCGCGTCCACCGCTCGACCGCCGACTGAGCCGACGCATTGGCAAGTCGCACACCCGCGATACGGCAAAGTCTTCGCCTTTCGCGAACGAAGCTCGGGCGGATTGCCGGCGCTTCTTGTCACGGCGCTCATTCACGCGGTCCGATGCCGCTCCTTACACTTCACGACAGCAACGGCACAGCGCCTGGCTTCGCGCCTCTCGTCATTTTGATCCCCCAAGTCCGTTTGGGACGGTCTTTTCTGCGGCCACGATCACGCGATCAATCCCGCGTCGCAGCCAATTGGACTAAACATCCCCGCTCGTTCCCGTAATTCGCACTCTCAGCGAATGTAATATTATTGATATTTGTGCGTAAGCAAAATGTCGCGATACATCGCATTATTTGCCGCGCCCAATTCAGACCAAAATCGTCCCTTGGAGACCAACGATGATCACAACTTCGGGCCATGTCGACAACCATTCCAACTTCGGCGGTATGTGGATCGACCGCACCGACTGGCAGGAGCAATTGAAATCAAGAGTGCCTGTTCCGGAGCTTGCTCGTCTCATTACGGATTTTGTCCGCGACGGCTTCATCGTGCTGGAAGGCGGCGCCGATCCGAGCGCAGTGGATGCGTTCCAGGCGCAAATCGACCTTTCGTTCCGGGAAGGAAATCCGGAGCTGTTCTACCAAAAGCACGGCTCGCGTGACACGCGCAAGCTCGACGAACCCGTGAACCGCCTCGGCACGCGCGTCGTGGACTGCTACGGCGCAATGAGCGAGGCGCTGGACCTCTTTTCGTCGCCGCAGCTGATCGCTTTCCTGAAGGCCATCTTCGGCGAAGCGCCGCTCCTCTTCCAAAGCCTCAGCTTCGACCAAGGTTCGCAGCAGGGCCTGCACCGCGACACCGCCTATGTCGTCGTCGACCGCCCGATGGAACTCGCCGCATGCTGGATCGCGCTCGAGGACATCAAGGAAGGCTCGGGCGAATTGATGTACGCGCCCGGCAGCCACCGCCTGCCCGATTGGCCGTTCGGCGAGGGACGCAAGCACTTCGACGCCGCCCTGGACGGCTGGGATGTTCACGAGCAATGGTCCGACTGGCTACGCAGCTCCGCCGCCAGTAGCGAGCGAGGCGTCGAACGCTTCCTCGCGAAGAAGGGCGACATCCTCGTGTGGCATGCCGATCTCGCGCACGGCGGCTCGCCCGTCGTCGATCCGGCGCTGACTCGCCAAAGCCTCGTCGGACATTTCTGCCCGGCCTCGGCAAGGCCACGGTACTTCGATCACGCCCCCTGCCACGACGCCGTCGTCCAGCGTGGCCAGCTACACTATTCGAGCATGTACTACGATCTTCGGTCATCGTCTCCCGCTCGCCGCTCGCTCTGGCGTTCGATCAAGTCCGCGCTGACGCGTTAAGCGTGCGTCGCCGGTCGAACTAGGTTCGCTACGGAGCGGGGAAACATGCCGGAGCAAATCGTCGATCGGCGCCCGTCGAGCCGGCACTCGGCGGGCATCGGCTTCATCGGGAGCACATTCGGCCGACGACGGCAGCACCCCGCTCGCCACGGCCAAGTTCGGTCGATACTGCCGACGGACTCGAGCAGCCGCGTTACGCTCTTGCCCGCCCGACGAGCGCTTTCGATTCAAACGGCGTGGCCGCGCCGAACCGCCGCCGCGCGAGCGTGGACAAGGCAGGCGCGGCATGGTGTGATGGCGCACGTTCACAAGGAGCCTTCCATGTTGACCCGCCCGGACTGCATCCGCCATTGGACCGAACTCGAGGACGAAGACGACGCGCACTATCGCGGCGACACCGAACTGCTCGCGATCGGCGCGCCGCTCGCGGCGAAGCTCGGCATCACGCGGATCGGCATCCATCATTGCCGGCTGCCGCCCGGCCGCCGCACGTCGTATCCGCACGCGGAAAGCGCGGAAGAGGAATTCGTGTTCGTCCTGGAAGGCACGCCGGACGTCTGGCTCGACGGACACCTGCACCGCCTCGCGCCCGGCGACGCCGTCGGGTTCCCGGCCGGCACCGGACTTTGCCACACGTTCATCAACGACACGGACGCCGAGGTTCGGCTGCTCGTCGTCGGCGAAAGGCCGAAAGCCGAGAATCGCATTCGCTATCCGCGCAACAAGGCGTACGAGGCGACGCGCGCGGACCGCTGGATCGATTGGCCCGCGCGGCCGCTCGGGCCGCACGACGGCAAGCCCGCGCCGCGCGACGGCGATGGCTGACGGTTCGTTCGGCGCCGCGCTTCGCCGGTTGCCCGGCGGCGGCGCGACGAGCCGCGAGCAGCGAGCAGCGACCGACGATCGGCCGCCGCCGACGACAAGCGACGGGGATGGCGCCCGCCGGCATCCGGCATCGCAATCGGGCAGCACGGCGAGCGTGACCGGCGACGGCGCGGCCCGCCGAGGTGCGTGCCCCCGAGCCCCCGAAACTCGCGCCGAGCGGCGCATTGAAGCGTGCGCACGCTGAACGGCGAGAAAAGAGGCTCGATGCGCGCAGAGCGCCCGGCTCCGCCGATCCGGCGCAAGCCGTCGACGGGCAAGGCAGCGCGGACCGGCGCTTCCGCACTTTCGCACTTTCGCACTCTTCCTCTCTTCCTCTCTTCCTCTCTTCCTCTCTTCCTCTCTTCCTCTCTTCCGCACTTGCGCTCTTGCGCTCTTGCGCTCTTGCGCTCTTGCGCTCTTGCGCTCTTGCGCTCTTGCGCTCTTGCGCTCTTAGGATATCAACTCGCCCAATCCCTATTCCGCCGCGATTTCGCCGCGCGCCGATCCGACGGCGCCCGACCGGCACGCATCACCGATACCGCGCCGCCCCGATGAACTGCGAGAACCGCTCGCACCAGATCACGACGGTCGTATACGCGTCGACGTCGACGCCCTCCGCGAGCGGCGCGACGAAGTCGCCGAACGTCTTCAGCTCGCCGACCCGCAGCGCGCGCGATTTCATCGCGAGAAACGCCTGCTTCGACGCGACGAATTCGGGCGCAAGGTAGATCTTGTAGTCCGGGCCCGGCGCGACGCGCCCCTCGAACGCGAGCGCCGTGCGCGTGACGGACAGCTTGCCGTCCGTCCAGTGCAGCGGATCGCCGCCCGTCAGGCCGCGCTCGAAGCGGCCCGTGTAAAGCGCGCGTCCGGTGATCGGGCGCAGCTCGGTTTCGCTCGCGCCGGCTTCGGCCGTCAGGAGCGGCAGCGAATACACGCCGAGCGCGAAGCCCAATACGAACGCGATCACGTGCGAGCCGATCCAGATCCCTTCTTTCTTCATAGCTTCCGTCCTCCGTAGTCGAATCGATGCGCCGTTGCCCGCGAACGGGCCCGGCATGACGACAGTCGGCGCGGCGGGCGAAATATGACAGCCGGGCGGCCATGTTCGACGTGCGGCAAGCGGTCGCGGGACGGAAGTCGCGACCGGCCGATCGGACTCGGGGAACTTGGAGAGCCTGACGAAGTCGGCGAGGATTCTCGGGATTCTCGGGATTCTCGGGATTCTCGGGATTCTCGGGATTCTCGGGATTCTCGGGATTCTCGGGATTCTCGGGATTCTCGGGATTCTCGGGATTCTCGGGATTCTCGGGATTCTCGGGATTCTCGGGATTCTCGGGATTCTCGGGATTCTCGGGATTCTCGGGATTCTCGGGATTCTCGGGATTCTCGGGATTCTCGGGATTCTCGGGATATACGAGGGATTCGCGGCCGCGCGTCCCGGCACGTCACGGCGCGCCGTCGCGCCGCGAACCTCGACGCATCCTCACGGAACGCATCCTCACGGAACGCATGCGCGCCGCGGCCGCCCCGCTACCACGCGATCCGATCGAGCTCGAACGCATGCGCCGCCGCGCGCAAGTCGCCGACCTCGACGCCGTCGCGCAGCAGCGATTCGGTGAGCCGCTCGCGATAGCGGTGGAAGTCGTAGCTGCCGCGATCGCGCGGCCGCGGCAGCGCGATCTCGACGACCTGTCCGATCCGCCCGGGCCGCGGCCGCATCACGACGACGCGATCCGCGAGAACCACCGCCTCGTCGACGTCGTGCGTGACGAACAGCGTCGTGATCCGCTCGCGTTCGCGTATCCGCAGCAGCTCGTCCTGAAGCTGATGGCGCGTGAGCGCGTCGAGCGCGCCGAACGGCTCGTCGAGCATCAGGATTCGCGGGCGGGCGACGAGCCCGCGCGCGATCGCGACCCGCTGCGCCATGCCGCCCGACAGTTGATGCGGCAACGCGTCGTCGAAGCCGTCGAGGCCGACGAGCCGGATCGCGTCGGCGACACGCCGCGCCGCCTCGTCGCCCGGCAGCGCCTGCGCGGCGACGCCGAGCGCGACGTTGCGCGCCACCGTCAACCACGGAAACAGCCGGTGCTCCTGAAACACGATTCCGCGCTCGGCGCCGATGCCCGCGATCGGCTCGCCGTCGACGCGGATTTCGCCGTCGAACTCGGTGTCGAGGCCGACGAGCAGGCGCAGCAGCGTCGACTTCCCGCAGCCGCTCGCGCCGACGATCGCGACGAGCTCGCCCGCCGCGATGTCGAGCGAGAAGCCGCGGATCGCTTCGTAGGCGCGTCCGCCCATGTCGAACGTCTTGCCGACGCCGCGAAACGCGACGGCGGGCGTCAATCGATTCATCTCCGTTCTCCGGTCAAAAAAAACGAACGCCGGCCGGACCGCGCCGCGACGCCGTCATCGCGCGGGCGCGGGCTCGGACACGAGCGCGATCTTCGTGTAGCCGGCCGCGCTGATCTCGCCCATCGCCTCGATCATGCGGCCGTACGGCAGCGCCTTGTCGCCGCGGATCTCGATCCGCCGCGCGGCGTCGCCCGCCGCCTCGCGCGCGAGCGCTGGCACGAGCTGCGCGGCGGCGACCTCGGTCGTGCCGACGAACACCTTGCCGTCGCGCGCGAAGCTCACCGCGATCGGCGGCTTGTCCTCGGTGAGCGCGCCCGCCTTCGCCTGCGGCAAGTCCACCTTCACGCCCTGCGCCATCAGCGGCGCGGCGACCATGAAGACGATCAGCAGCACGAGCATCACGTCGACGAGCGGCGTCACGTTGATGTCGCTGACGGGCGCGGCCGCCGCGCGCGCGGCCGATGTCGTTCCGATCTTCGCGCCCATCTCACGCCCCTCCCGTCGCGACGCCCGCGATGCCTGCGGCAACGGGCACGAGGCCGGCCGCGTCGCGCGGCTCGACCGCCGTCGCCGTCGCGGTCGTCGCCGCCGCCGACGACGTGCGCGTGGTCGAACGCGCAAGCGCCGACGACGCGTCGCGCTCCCCCGCTCGCGTCGACACGACAGCGATGCTCGCGGCGGCCGGTGCGGCCGCCGCGGTACGGCCGATTGCCGCCGCCGGCGCAATTGGGGCCGGCGTATTTGCCGTATTTGCCGTATTTGCCGTATTTGCCGTATTTGCCGTATTTGCCGTATTCGCCGTATTCGCCGTATTCGCCGTATTCGCCGCGACCGCCGCCACCGCTACCCCAGCGACCGCCGGCCGCGCGCCATCGCCGTGCGCCGCGCTCCCGTCGCGGCCGCTGACGCGCTGCGCGTCACGGCCGGCGCCGCCGTCCGCGTCGACGACCGGATCGCCCGCATCGAGCTGCCGCGACAACTGCACTTCGACGAGCCCCGCGAGCGTGTCGAGCCGGTTCGCGTACGCGTTCAAATCGCCCGACGCGCGGTTGTACGCGACGACGGCCGGAATCGCGGCGACCAGCCCGAGCGCGGTTGCGAACAGCGCCTCGGCAATCCCCGGCGCGACGACGGCAAGGCTCGTGTCGTTGGTCGCGGCGATCCCCTGGAACGCATTGATGATCCCCCAGACGGTGCCGAACAGCCCGACGAACGGCGCGACCGAGCCGACCGTCGCGAGCACCGGCAAGCCGCGCTGCAACTGCTCGATCTCGACGCCGCGCGCGATCGCGCCGACGCGCGCGAGCCGCTCCTTCAGGCTGTCGCGCCCGGCTTCGCGCTGCTCGAGCCCTTGCCGCCAGCTTTCGCGCCACTCGGCCGCGATCGCGCGATACACGCGCGCGAACGGATCGCCGGCGTGCGCGCCGAGCGCCTGCGCGAGCGCGGGCAGCGGCCGCGGCTCGCGCAGCAGCGCGAGCCAGCGCGCGGCGCGGCGTTCAAGCGTGCGAAAGCGCAGCAGCTTGTCGGCGATGACGGCCCAGCTCGCCACCGACGCGAGCGCGAGCAGCGCCATGATGCTCTTGACGAGCCAGTCCGCCTGCTCGAACAACTGCAGCGGCGACAAATGGGCGGCGACGTGGGCGGAATTCATGCGGTTCTCCTGAGAAAAAAGACGGCGTCAGTCGGTCAATTGGTAGACGATCGCGCCCGCGAGCCGGTACGCGCTCGCGCCGAGATCCGGCGGCTTCGGAAACGGCGCGGCCGCGCGGATCGCTTCGCGCGCGGCCGCGTCGAGCTCGCCGTTGCCGGACGAGACGATTTCGACGTGCTGCACGCGGCCGTCCGGATCGAGCGTGAGCCGGTAGCCGACGCGCCCTTCGTCGCGGCGCAGCCGCGCGGCGCGCGGATAGCTGTCGGCCGCGTAGCGGTCGATCCGCTCGAGCACCTTCGCCGCGTAATCGCTCGGGATGCCCGACATCCCGACGACGGCCGGCGACGGCCGCGATGCGGCGGGCGTCGATGCGGCGCTCGGCGCGGGCGGAGGCAGCGCGGACGTGGCTTGTGCAGCCGGTGCGGGCTGCGCGGCTGCAGCGGCAGTCGTCGCGGCGGGCGTCGCGGCGGGCGCGTTCGCCGGCGGCGCGGGGCGCGCGGCCGGCTCGGCGGAACGGGGAGCCGCAGGCCGCGCCGGCTCGCTGCGGCGCACGGGCGGCGGCGCGGCGCGCTTCACGGGCTCGCTCGCCGGTTCGCGCGACGCATGCACGGGCGCCGGCGCCGGCTGCGGCGCGACGAGCGTGCGCGCCGGCGCGGGCTGCGCGATCGTCAGCTCGATCGCGCGCTCGCGCGCGGGCGGCTGCGGCGCATGTGCGTGAAACGCCCACAGCGCGGCGAGCGCCGCGCCGTGCAGCGCGACCGACACGGCCGTGCCCGCATGCGCGCCGCGCCGCGCGGGAATCGGCGCGAACGACGCCGCTTCGTCCTGCGGCCGCGCGATGTCGGGAAAAAAAGCGGTCTGCACGGAAATCGTCACGATGGGCTCCGTTGGAAATGCGCCGCGCTGGGCGGGCCGTCGTCCGCGACGACGACGAACGCCCCCGCGCGCCGGGACGACGAAGCGGCGCACGCCCGCGCGAACGCGTGCGCATGGGCCGGCACGCGCCCGCTCGCGCCCCCGCCCGCGCCGCGAGGGCAACAGCGACGGCGCAGGCAACGGCCGCGATCGACACGCGCGTTCATGCGTCCTGCGGCTGCGTCGCGAACACGCGCACCGCGCCGTCCTGCACGCCGTTGTCGGCGACATAGCGGGCCCAGTGCTCGAGCAGCGCGGCGAGGCGATCGGGCTGCGCATCCGCGAGATCACGCGTCTCGCCCGGATCGGCGGCGAGGTCGTAAAGCTGCCACGCGCCCGGCCCGACCGGCTGCGGAATGAACACCGCCTTCCAGTCGCCCTGCCGCACCGCGCGCATCCCGAACAGCTCCCAGCCCGTCACGTGCGCGTCGTCATGCACGCGCGCCGCGTCGCGCCGCAGGTAGGGCGCGAGCGACGCGCCCTTGACCGCCGCGACGTCCCGCCCGCGATAGCGCGCGCCCGGGTGCGCGACGCCCGCGAGCTCGAGCACGGTCGGCGTCACGTCCATCACCGTCGCGAACGCGTCGCTGATCTCGCGCCGCCGCGCGAGCGCCGGATAGTGCGCGAACGCGACCACGCGAATCCCGCCTTCCGTCGTGAACGCCTTGTACAGCCGCGACGGCGCGGTCGCCGCCTGCGCCCAGCGCGGGCCGTACCACACGTATGAATTGCCGTTGCCGACGTTCTCGAGGCGGTTGTCGTAGTAGTCGCGGATGAATTGCTGGAGATTCGGCCCGAACACCGGCAGCGCCTCGAGCAGCGCGCCCTCCGCGCCGTTGTCGGAGAGGAACAGCACGAACGTGTCGTCAAGCTCGCCCGTCGCCTTCAGATAGTCGACCACGCGGCCGACGTTCCAGTCGAGCCGCTCGACCATCGCCGCATACACCTCCATCGTCCGCGCGGAGAACGCGCGCTCGTCCGGCGTGAGCTGCGCCCACTCGGCGTTGCGCGCGACGACCGGATGCGCGTCGACGTGCGCGCCGAGCAAGCCGAGTTCGCGCTGCCGCGCGAGGCGCGCGCCGCGCAGCGCGGCCGGGCCGTCCGCATAGCGGCCGCGATATTTCGCGACGATGTCGGCAGGCGCCTGCAGCGGCCAGTGCGGCGCGGAAAACGGCAGATACGCGAAGAACGGCCGGCCGTCGTCGGGGCGCTCGCCGAGGTATTGCAGCAGCTTGTCCGCGAAGGTGTCGGACGAGTAGAAATCGTCCGGCAGCGCGTCGACGAGGCGATCGTCCTCGACGTACAGCGAGCGCGTCGAGCGCATCAGCCGCGGCTGCTCGGCGTCCGCCGGCACCGGCTCGAATCCGTAATGGTTCGCCGCGCCCGGCAGAAGCGCGAACGAGCGCTCGAAGCCGCGCGCGGCGGGCGCGCGCTCGATCGTGAGCCCGAGGTGCCACTTGCCCGCCATCGCCGTGAAGTAGCCGGCGTCGCGCAGCAGCTCGGGCAGCGCGACCACGCGCTCGTTCAGATAGCCCTCGTAGCCCGGCTTGCCCTGCAGCTCCGGCGTCAGCGCCTCGGCCATCGTGCCGATCCCGGCGACGTGATGATCGGTGCCCGTCAGCAGCATCGAGCGCGTCGGCGAGCACGCGGACGCGGTGTGGAAATCGGTGAAGCGCACGCCCGCGTAGGCGAGCGCGTCGAGGTTCGGCGTCGAGATTTCGCCGCCGAACGCGCCGATGTCGGAGAAGCCGAGATCGTCGGCGACGATCACGAGAAAGTTCGGCCGATCGGCCGGCTTGCGCCGGGAGCTTGCTTGGGTCGACATGGTGGCTCTGGTTCCTGGTTTCTGGTTTCGATCGAAGGAAAGGAAGAAAAGCGAAGCGCTCAGCGCGGGCCGCGCCAGCGCGTCGCCGCGGCTTCGAGCCGGCCGCCCAGCCAGCCGAGCGCCGCGCCGAGCGCGCCGACGATCACGGCCGCGCTCATCAGCCGGTCCATCCGGAACAGTTGCTGCGCGTCGAGCATGAAGCCGCCGATGCCGACGCCCGACGGCATGAAGTACTCGGCGCCGATCGCGCCGAGCCACGCATAGACGAGGCCGAGCCGCAGGCCCGCGAAAAGGCCGGGCGCGATCGCGGGCAGCACGAGCTGCCCCAGCCGCTGCCGTGCCGGCAGCCGCAGCGTGCGCGCGGCTTCGGCGAGCTGCGGCGACAGGCTCTCGACCGAGCGCTGCGCGGCGACGAGCATCGGGAAGAATGCGGCGAGCGCGACGAAGATCACTTTCGACAGCTCGTCGATGCCGGCCCACGCGGTGAGGAGCGGAATCCACGCGAAGATCGCGACCTGGCGCAGCGCGGCGAACGTCGGCCCGGCCGCGCGGCCGAGCCCGCGCACGAGACCGAACGCCACGCCCGCGACCGCGCCCGCCGTCGCGCCGAGCGCGAGCCCTTCGAGCGCGCGCAGCAGCGTGCGCGCGAGCGGCACGGGCAGCGCGCCGCTCGCGATGTCGCGAAACGCGCTCGCGAGCACGGCGGACGGCGCGGGCAGCACGCGCGCGTCCACCCAATGCCAGTGCGCGGCGGCCGCCCAAAGCGCCGCGAGCGCGGCGGGCAGCAGCGCGCCGTGCAGCCATGCGAGCGCGCTGCGGCGCGGCGCGCTCGCATGCTCGGCGAGCGCCGCGCGCGGCCAGCGCACGAGCCCCGCGTCGAGCCGGCGCAGCGCGTCGTCCATCGCGAAGCCGGTCGCGCCGATCACCGCGATGCAGACGAACACGATGTCGAGCTGGAACATCTGCCGGCCCCACACCATCAGATAGCCGATCCCCTCGGACGACGCGAGCAGCTCGACCGCGATCAGCGTGAGCCAGCCCTGCGCGAGCGCGATCCGCAACCCGGTCATCACCGGCGGCAGCGCGGCGGGCGCGACGAGCAGGCGCAGCGTCGCCGCGCGCGGCAGCCGCGCGACGGCGGCGATCTCGCGCAGCCGCGGCGGCACGCCGCGCACGCCGAGCTGCGTGTGAATCGCCACCGGCACGAGCACCGCCTTGACGATCAGCGCGATCTTCAGCGCCTCGCCGATGCCGAGCACGACCATCAGCAGCGGCAGCCACGCGAGCGTCGGGATCTGCGCGAACGCATAGAACACGGGCGACACGATGTCGTCGGCGGTGCGCGAGCGGCCCGTCAGCGCGCCGAGCGCGACGCCCGCGGCCACGCCCGCCGCGAACCCCGTCGCGAGCCGCGCGAGGCTCACCGCGAGCTGCGAGAACAGGTTGTCGCCGGCGAGCTCGACGGCCGTTTGCCAGACGAGCTCGGGCGTCGGCAGGATCTGCGGCGACATCCATTGCCGATGCGACGCGTGCCACCACAGCGCGAACAGCAGCGCGGGCAGCACCGCGCCGGCGAGCCGGTGCCAGCCGGCTGCGCCCGCGCGGCGGGCGAACGCGCGACGCAGCGTCTGCGGCGTGTACGACGCCGCGCGCGGCGCGCGGGCCGGCCCGAGGAACGGCGCGGCGGCCGATGCGGTGCGGGGCGATCTCGTCATCGTCTGGCTCCTTCGTCGTCGCGCGTCAGTAGTCGTAGCGCAGCGTCGCGCCGAACATCCGCTCGTCGCCGACTGACGCCGTGTACGCGCCGTTGATCGTCGCGAACGACGCGAGGTAGTAGCGGCGGTCGAACACGTTGCGCGCCCACAGCGACAGGTCCCATTGATGGCGGCCCATCGCGAGCCGCCAGCCGGTCGTCAGGTTCAGCACGCCGTAGCCGGGCAGCCGGCCGTACGTCGAATCGTCGAGCGTGCCGTACTGGCTCGAGCGCAGCGAATACTGCGCGGCGACATACTGGTCGATGTCGTGACGCAGCCGGAACTGGTATTGCGCGTTCAGGTTGACGATCCAGCGCGGCGCGCCCGCGACGGGCCGCCCGGTCAGGCTGCAGACCGCCTTCGGATTCGGGATCGACACTTCCGACGGGCACGGCGCGTTCTCGTACGACGTGTAGGCCGCATCGACGTACGACGCGTTGAGCCCGAGCACGAGATTGCGGATCGGCATCGCGCGCACGTCGAGCTCCGCGCCGCGGCTCCTCACGTCGGCCGCGTTCGACAGCACCGAGACGACGCCCGTCGGCGTCGCGAGGAAGCTCGTCGCCTGATAGCCGCTCACCTGCGTCCAGAACAGGTTCGCGTTGACCGTCAGCCGGCGCTCGAAGAACTCGCTCTTCACGCCGATCTCCGCGTTGTTCGCGCGCTCGGGCCCGACGAGGAGCGATTGCGCGCCCTGCGTCGGCGCCGACGACACCGACAGGTTCGCGCCGCCCGATTTCTCGCCGTGCGACAGCGTCACGTAGCCGAGCACGTTCGGCGCGAGCTTGTAGCCGAAATTGAGCAGCGCCGACGGGCTCAGGCTGTACAGGTTCAGGTCGCCCGACGCGTACCGGCCGATCACCGCGTCGCGCACCGCCTGCACGGCGGGCGGCACGGCCGCGCCGCCCGCCGGCGCGTCGCGCGTGACGCTCGCCGATTTCGTCTCGTACGTGCCGCGAATGCCCGCCGTGATATCGGCGCGCGGGCTCGCGTGCCACGTGCCTTGCGCGAACAGCGCGAAGCTGTCGGTCGTCATCGTCGCGGGCGCGATCGACGTCGTGTTCGCGAGCGCGCCGCTGCGGTTGCCGAGCACGATCGCGTCGGCGAACGGGCCGTAGTACGCGAACGTCCGGTTGCTCAGGCGCTGATGGAAGTAGTACGCGCCCGCGACGTAATCGAAGCGGCCGCCGGTGGGCGACGCGAGCCGGAACTCCTGCGACAGCTGGTGATCGTTGACCGCGACGCCCGTGTTGTAGATCGCGGGCTTGTCGAGGTTGTCGTCGTTCGCCGGCTCGAAATTCCAGAAGCGCGCGGCGCTGATCGACGTCAGCGTGTGGCCGCTCGGCAGCGTGTAGTCGACTTCGGCCGACAGCCCGCCCTGATGCACGCTCACGTGCTGCCGCGAATCGAGGTTCACCTCGTGCAGCGCGGGGTTCGTGACGGGCGCGGCGCCGATCGACGCCGCGCGGCTCAGGAACGGGTTGTAGCCGTTGATCGTCGGCCCGAAGCCGTACAGCACCGTCGTGCCGTAGCTCGAATCCTCGCGGTGATAGTCGGCGATCACGCGCGCGTTCAGGCTCGCCGACGGCTTGAACAGCAGCTCGCCGCGCACGCCTTCGCGCATGCCGCCGTTGAGCCGGCCGCCGGTGTAGCGGTTCTTCACGTCGCCGTCGTCGTGCGTGCGGTACAGCACGAGCCGGCCCGCGACTGTGTCCGCGAGCGGCCCCGACAGCACCGCCTTCGTCTGCGCATAGCCCCGCTGGCCGACCGACTGCTCGATCGACGCCTCGGCCCTGAACGTCGGCCGGCGCGTCGTGATGTTGATCACGCCGGCCGTGCTGTTCTTGCCGAACAGCGTGCCCTGCGGGCCGCGCAGCAGTTCGATCTGGTCGATGTCGAACGCGTCGAACACGGCCATTCCGGGGCGGCCGAGATAGACGTTGTCGAGATAGACGCCCGCGCTGCCCTCGAGGCCGTCGTTCGCCGGATTGTTGCCGAGGCCGCGCACGGAGATGCTCGACTGGCGCGCGTGGATGAACGCGACGTTCGTGCTCGGCAGCACGGTCTGCAGGTCCTGCACGCGGTAGTTGCGCTGCAGTTCGAGATCGTCGCCGCTGACGGTCGAGATCGGCGCGGGCACCTGCTGCGCGTTCTCCTTGCGGCGGCGCGCGGTGACGACGACGTCCTTCAGCGCGGCGCTCGACGAGGCGGCGGCGCTGCGCCCGGCCGGTGGGGTTGCGGCTGAGGCGGCTGGGGCGGCTGAGGCGGCTGGGGCGGCTGGGGCGGCTGGGGCGGTTGGGGCGGTTGCGGCCGGCGACGCGGCGTCGCGTCGGTCAGCCTGCCCAGCCTGCCCAGTCGGCCCAGTCGGCCCAGTCGGCCCGGCCGATCGGGCCGCCTTCGACGGCCCGCCGCCGGAAGCGCCCGCGTCGGATGTCGCATCGGATGTCGCATCGGATGTCGCATCGGATGTCGCATCGGATGTCGCGCCGCCGCCTGCGGCCCCGAACGATTCCGTCGCGCGAACCGGTCCGCTCGCACGCTCGGCGCGAGTCGCGTCGGCGGCGCTTGCGGCATCGGGCGCATTCGCCGAATCGGCCCCGCCCGCAACCGGCAACGCATTCGCCGTCCGCGCGGCGGGCGGCGGCGCACCGGCGGCTTCGACGCCGTCTCGCACGCCGGCCGCCCGGGCCGGATCGGGCGCGCGCGTCGCGGTTTCGGCGAGCGCGAGCGTCGATGCGGCCGGCAAGCCCGCCGCGCTCGTCGCATCGCGCCCATCGAGCGCATTCGTCGCGCCGGGCTTCGTCCCCGCATTCACCGCATTCGCCGCATTCGCCGCCTGCGGCGCACGCGCCACGTCCGCCGCCGCGCCGGCCTGCCCTTGCGCGCCGGCCTCCGCCTGCGCCCATGCCGCCGGCGCCAGCGCGGCCGCGACGAGCGTCGAGCCGAATCGAATCGTATTGCGCTTCATCGCCCCGCCCGTCAAAGCGCGCTGCCCGGCCGGCCGAACGATTCGTACGCCTGCCAGCGCGCGCCGAGATTCAGCTCGCGCAGCGCGGCGTCGAGATAGCTGCGGTCGATCCATTGGTCGACGTCGAACGTGCGGCGGATCAGCCCCGCTTCCTTCGCGACGCGCACGTCCTGCTTGAACGCGTCGACGTAATGGCGATCGATGAGCGGCGAGAACACGACGGCCGGATCGCTTTCGGCGAGCTCGTTGCGCCAGACGGTCGGCGGAATGCTCGCCTGCTGCTGTTCGAGCGCGATGTACGCATCGAGATTGCGCTTGTCGGATAGCCACTGCGACGCCTCGACGACGGTCTTCACGACCGTGCGCGCGAGCTCCGGATGCGCGCGCAGGAACGCGGACGACGCGACGAGCCCCGCCTTCAGCGTGCCGACGCCCTGCCGGCCCTTCG
Organism: Burkholderia savannae; assembly: GCF_001524445.2. NCBI lineage: Bacteria > Pseudomonadati > Pseudomonadota > Betaproteobacteria > Burkholderiales > Burkholderiaceae > Burkholderia > Burkholderia savannae. Next base: position 615,336 of record NZ_CP013418.1, on the reverse strand, counting down.
TGCTGACGGGCACGTCCGCGAGCCCCTTGTCGCGCAGCACGAACACGCCGGCCGAGCCCCACGCCGCATCGATCCGGCGCGCGGCGAGCGCCGCGGCCGCCGCGTTCGGATCGAGATTGACGATGCGGAAATCGCGCTCGGCGAGGCCTTCCGCGCGCAGCACGCTGTCGAACGACAGTTGCAGCGCGGTCCCGCGGAACACCGCGACCTGCTTGCCCTTCAGCGCGCGCAGGTCAGTGACGCCCGAGCCCGGCGTCACCGCGAGAAAGCCGTTCACGTTGCGCGCGAGCGCGGCGACGAGGCGCGTGTCGAGGCCGTTCGCGCGGCCGATCACCGCCGCGAGATCGCCGAGAAACGCGAGATCGACCTGCCCGTTCGCGAACGCCTCGTTGATCGCCGGGCCGGCGCCCTTGAAGAAGGTCCACCGCACGTCCACGCCCTGTTTCGCGAACGCCTTTTCGAGCAGCCGGTTCGCATGGATCACGTCGACCACGCCGCCGCCCGCGGGCTTCGGCCCGGCGCTCGTGTCGGGCACCGCGATGCGGATGACGGTTTGCGCGAATGCGTGGGCCGGCGCGGCGAGCGCCCACGCGAGCATGACGAGCCGAAGCGGCTTCAGCCATCGAATCAGATGCTTCATGGAAATCCTGGCGTTCTGGGGTTGAACGAAGCGAGCGACGCGCGGCGCGCGATGCGCGGCGGCGGCGGCAGCGGCAGCGCGCGACGCCACCGCGCTGGGGGCGAGGTCGCTCGGCGCGCGCCTGCGTCGACATGCCGACATCAAGCGGCCTTCGTGTCCGCGCTCGCGCGCGGATTCGGCTCGCGCAGCCGCGTGACGCTGCGCCGGCCGTCGACGCCGACGGGCACGTCGCCCGCGAGCGTCACGCGGCGCACGACGCGGCGCGCGTCGCCGTAGTCGTTGACCGCGTAGTGCTGCGTCGCGCGGTTGTCCCAGATCGCGACGTCTCCTTCGCGCCAGCGCCAGCGGACGATGTTCTCGAGCCGCGTCACGTAGCTCTGCAGCAGTTCGAACAGATGCGCGGAGCCGCCCGGCGTCACGCCGATGAAGTGCTTGAGGAAGTGGCCGAGGATCAGCGTCTTCTCGCCCGTCTCCGGATGCACGCGCACGACCGGATGCTCGGTTTCGTAGCGCGTCGACACGAACACCTCGCGATAGCGCTTGAGCGCCGCGACGTCGTGCGGCGTGTCGCCGGTGCCGATCCGGTGGCTCGCGTAGTCGTACTCGTTGCTGTGCACGGCCCACAGCGCGTCGGCGAGCGTCTTCAGCGGCGCCGGCAGATCGTCGTACGCGGCCGCGGTGTTCGCCCACACGGTGTCGCCGCCGACTTCCGGAATCGTCACGCCGCGCAGGATCGACGCCTGCGGGTACGCGTCGACGAACGTGACGTCGGTGTGCCACGAATTCGCGCGGCCGCCGCGGTGCGAATCGAGCTCGAGCAGATAGTCGGTGCCTTCGACGACGGGCACCGTCGGATGCGCGACCGGCTCGCCGAGCCGCTTCGCGAAGCCTTCCTGCTCGGCGTCGCTCAGATGCGCCTGGTCGCGCAGGAAGATCACCTTGTGCTTGAGGAGCGCGGCGCGGATCGCGTCGACGGACGCCGCGTCGAGCTGCGCGGACAGTTTCACGCCATGGATTTCGGCCCCGATGCGGCCGGTGACGGGGCGCACGTCGAGCGTGTTCGATACGGCGAGACTCAGATTGGTCATGACGGACTCCGATGGAGAAAACGATGGACGAGACGAAACGGCGCGCCTGCGCGGCGCGCGGCGACGGAAACGACGAAAGCGGCGAATCGGAAAAAACCGGAAAAACCGGGTGCGGCGGCCGCCGCGAACCGCGCGGCCGGATCAGCGGCGGCGACAGCGGCAGATGCGCGCGCGGCGCGGCGCGGGATGCACGCGGCGTCGAGTCGGGCGATGGGCGGATAGCGCGAACGTATTCAGCACGTCAAGGGCTCTGCCGGTTGCATTTGATGGAGATCATTATCGGCAGAGCGGCGGCGGCGAATCTATCGCGCGTTGGACATTTGACAGAAGAAGTTCGCATGCCGTTATGCGCGGCGGCCTGAAAAGCTCAGCAGGCATTCGGATGAAACCTGGAGGACGGCGTGCGCCCGCGGCGCGCGTCCGCACCGGTTCAGTCGAGCCACGGCGGCCGGCCCTTGGTCGACGTCCCGATCGGGCGCGCGCCCGCGCTCCGGTTCGGCGATCCGACGCCGATCGACGCGAGCCGCCTGCGCTGCGCGTCAGGGGTTGCGGAGCACGCCGCCGCGCCTTCGATCATGCGCATGCAGGCGCATGCCGTCGGGAAACGGCCGAAGGGAAACGGCCGAATCTCGGCCGGGTCGAACCTCGCCGCGATCGAACGCCGGATCTATCCGGCCCGCGCGATCGCGGCGGCCGGGAACGGTTGGCAGCCGTGGCACGCCCGCACGGAAGTCACGCGGCCGTGCCGATTGTCATGGCGGATCGATCGAGCGCTCGCGTCGCCGCCGACGGAACCGAAACCGGAATTGCGCGCGCCGCGCGTATCGCGCGCGGCCGCGCAGATCCGGCGGCTGCGCCCGCGCCGCCGCGATCGGAGCCGTGCACGCACAGCCCCGCCCCCGGCGCGGCGCGTCACACCGTCATTCTTCGCCGTCACTGATCGCGCGCAGCCCGTCGAGATCGAGAATCGTCAGCCGGCTGTACTGCGAATCGATGATCCGCTCGCGCACGAGCCGGCGCAGTTCCTTGTTCACGCTCTGCCGCGACGCGACGAGCAGCGACGCGAGATCCTCCTGCGACAGCCGGATCGTCAGCTCGATCCCGCGCGGCGTCGGCTGGCCGTGCCATTCGGCGAGCGTCAGCAACTGGTCGGCGAGCCGCGCGCGAAAGCCCGACAGCGCGGTCCGGCCGATCCGCCGGTGCAGCGCGCGGCTGCGCACGCAGATGAGCTCGAGCACGCCGCGCAGCAGCGCCGGCTCGCGCTCGAACTGCGCGAAGAGCGCGTCGCGCGAGATGTGGAACAGCGTGGTGAGCCCGTGCGCGCGCTGGTCGTGCATCGAGCCGCCGCCGTCGATCACCGGAATGAAGTTGATCACCTCGTTCGGCCACATGTAGACGGCGACCGCGCGCGCGCCCGCCGCGTTCGTCCAGCTCATCTCGATCGCGCCGGACAGCACCACCTGGATGTCGTCGCACGGGCCATGGCGCGCGAAGATCAGCTCGCCGTTCAGCCAGGTCTTCAGATAGCCGGCGTCGCAGAGCCCATCGATCGATTCGGCGGGCCAGTTGCGCAGGCACGGATTCGCGGTGAACGCCGCGTGGATCGCGCGGCGCGTGCGCGCGTCGAGCGCGCGGCCGGCGCGTTGCGGCTGGAACGGCAGCGCGGCGTGCCCGGACGACGGGCGCGGCGCATGCGCGGGCGGACGGCGTATCTCGATCGCTTCGCTGATCTCGCTCATGATGTCGACGCGCATCGCGCGGGAAGAATCGGGGCAGCACATGAAAGCACCGTTTCCCGCCCTCGCCAACGACTTCTTTTTTATGTGCTTATCACGGCCGGGCCGCCGCGCGGCTGGCCGGCAAAGCGGCCGGGCGCGCCGGCCCGCGGGCCTCGGCCGCGCCGGCGGCCCTGATCGCCGCGCGGCCGTCGTGCGCATGCGGCCGCCGCCTGGCCGCGCGTCGCGCCGACACGCGCGCGGCGCGCCGCCCCGCGATCGCGCCGCTACTGCCGCGCCGCCTCCGCGCCGCGCGCGCCGACCGGATAGATCAGCCACGGATCGCCGTCGATGTCGCGCCAGTACGCGCCCTGCGCCTCGAGCACCGTCGCGAGCCGCTGCCGCAGCCGGTTCAGTTGCGCGTTCGACGCCGTCTCGAAGAAGGTTCCGCGCACCTCGCGCAGCGCAATGCCGGCGCGCTCCATCCGGTGCACGAGATGGATGAACGTCGCGACCGCGTCGCTCGGGCCGCCCCCGCCGCCGCGCGTGGCGAGATCGCAGACGACGAGGCTGTCGTCGACGAGCCGGTAGACGAGATCGAGATCGTTGACCCGCACGCGCCAGCCGATCCGGAAATGGCTTTCGCCGAAATACGCGGGCTCCGGATGCATGCCCTGCGCTTGCAGATAGCGGGTTGCCGCATCGAGGGCTTCGGCCTGCATCGCGCCTCCCGTCAGTACCGCACCGCGGCGGCCATCTGCCCCTGCAGCGTCACGAGCTCGCGCAGCGCGTCGCGCATCTGCCGCGACGCGTCGAGCGCGCGCTCGAGGGTCGACGCGAGCGCCTTTTGCAGACGCTCGACGGACTGGCTATCGAAATCGCCCTGCAACTGCGTCTGCTGCGCGTCGCGCACGAGCGACGCGTTCGCGACGCCCGCGATCCCCTGCCCGGCCTTCGACAGCCCGTCGGTCGCGGTCGCGCCGAGCTGGCTGCCCGACGCCGCGCCGAGCGCGCTCATCGCGCCGCCGACGATCTGCGCGACCGCCGACGCCATCGCCGCGTCGAAGTTCTGCATGATCGCCTGCTTCCTCGTCTCGAGCACGCCGACCTGCCGGTCGAACGCGATCCGCTGCATCGTCTCGTTGAACGTGCGCTCCAGGTCGCGCATGTCGCTGAAGATCTTCTGCAGCCTCGCCTTCAACTGGTCGATCGTCGCCATCGGCCCCATCGCGGCGTCGCCCCCGTCGAACAGGCCGGCCGCGCCGAGCCCCGGCGTATCGGTGCGGACCGGCGCGCCGCCGGCTTGCGTCACAGTACTCATCACTCGTTCTCCTCGAATTTCAAACGGCGTCGTTGCGCCGTGCGTTCAAACCATCGCCGCGGCGACCCGCGACTGCACCGCGCCGCTCTGCCTGAGCGCCTGGCCGCCGTCCTCGATCGCCTGCCCCGCCTTCTCGACGAGCGCCTGCGCGTCCTTCGTCTGCGCTTCCTTCTGCTGCTTGTAGAACTCGAAGCACATCTGCAGCCATTGCTGGTCGAGAATCAGTTGGTCGATTTCCTTCTGCAGCTTCGCGCGCTCGACGCCGAGCACGCCCGACGTCGTCTGGCTCGCGGCCGCGACCGTCGCGCGCGTCGTGTTCAGAAGCGGCGACAGCGACGCCTTCAGCGCGGCCGCCATCACGTCGCGCTTCACTTGCTTGGCGATCGCCTGCGTCAGCGCCTGCGCGGTCATCTCGGCGCCGCGGTCGATCGCCTCGTTCGCGACCTTCTGCACCGCCTTCGTCACCATCTTCTCGATCGCCTCGCGCGAGAAGCTCTCGAGCATCCGGTTCACGCCGAGCTGCTGGACCGTCTTCTGCAGCGCTTCCTTGCCCGCCTTCTTCGACGCCTCGAGCGCGGCCTTGCCGAGCCCCTGCAGGATCTGCTCGGACACCTGCGACGCGACTTCCTTGCCGACCGCCTGCGCGGCCGTCTCGACCGCCTGCTTGCTGCCCGCCTTGACCGCCTGCTCGAGCGCCTCGCCCGCGCCCTTCTCGAGCACGGCGGTCGTCGCCTTCGGAATCGCCTTCGTGAGCAGCATGTTGCGCGCGGCGCTCGTCACGTCGACGACCGCGCCCGCGATCTCGAACGTCAACTGCACCTTCGCGGCGACGTCCGCGACCTGCCGGTACTTGTCCGCGTTCTTCTCGTCGATCAGCGCGAGCGTGTTCATCGTCGCCTTCACGACGCCGGCGAAGCCCGCCATCAGGTCCATCGCGCCGCCCGCGACCATCATCGCGTTGCCGGACAGCGCGCCGCCGATCATCTTCGCGACGCCGGACACGACCTCGACGGCCGCGACGATCCAGTCGAAGATCACGCCGAAGATGCCGGCCTTCTTCGCCTTCTGCTGCTGCTCGACCGCGTTGTCGATCTGCTCGCGATAATCCTTGATCTCCTGCCGGCGGACTTCCTCCTGCTTCGCGGACATGATGTCGAGCGCCTTGCTCTTCAGCTCCGCGGTGTTACCGAGCGCCTTCGTCGACAGCAGCGTCGTCGCGAGCAGCATCGTCTCCATCGACATTTTTTCGAAATCGCGCAGGCCGATCGACGACGCCGAGCCTTTTTCGCCGGATGCGCGATCGAACTGGCCGAGCACGCGCCCAAGCGCGCCCGCCGCCTCCTTCATCGACACGAGCGCCTGCGCGGCGAGCGGCGCGCGGCCGTCGGCGGCGAGCCCCGCGCGCGCATCGTCGACGACGGCCGCCGCGACGCGCAGCAGGCCCGCCGCGGCGCGCGCACGCGCCGCGCCGTCCGCCTGCCGTTCGGGATCGATCGGCGCGAGCGCGCCGCCTTGCGTTCCATGTGCGTTGATCGCAACCGTCATTTCATTCCTCCCGTTCACATTGCGCGCATTGCGCGAGCTGCCGCGCCGCGCGCGCCTTCAGCTCGCTGTGCTCGCCGCGCTCGCCGCACCAGCCGAGCGCCGCGCGAAACGCCTTCGCCGCGTAATCGGAATTGCCGGCGAGCCGGTAGCTCACGCCCGCGTGATACGACGCGCGCGGATCGTCCACGCGTATCATCCCGGCGCGGCTGAAGCAGAAGATCGCTTCGTCATGCGAGGCGAGCCGCTGCTGGCAAAGGCCGAGCGCGAACCAGTAATCGAAGTTCCAGTGATCGACGCGCGCGAGCATCAGCAGGAAGTTGCGCGCCGCGTGCAGCTCGCCCGCGTCGAGGAGCTGCGTGGCATACGCGTACAGCGTGTCGAGATCGCGCCGCTCGACGTCGGCGAGCATGCGAATCGATCCGCCCGACGCGAAAAAGCGCTGCAGCACCGCGTGATCGTCGTGCGGCGTCGTTTGATTGAGTGCGGCCATCGGATGGTCTCCCGTGCGGCGGCCGGCGCGCGCGAAGCCGCGCCGGCCGCGCGGCGCGTCAGCGGATCGCCGACGCGATGCCCTTCGTCGATTCGGCGAGCATGCTTTGCAGGCTGTTGATCATCTGCACCGCCGTGTTGTAGTTCTGCATCAGCTGCTGCATCTTCAGCTGGCTCTGCTGGATGAAATCCGACGCGCGCCCCGATACCGATTCGAGCGACGACTTCACCGACATCAGGTCCGCCTTGTCGAGCTTGCCGCCCTTGTCCTTCATGAAATCGTCGATCGTCTTGCCGTTCACGAGGATGTTGTTGTCCTTCATGTACTTGAGCACGTCGGCGGGCAGCTCGGTCTTGTCCTCCGGCTTGACGAGCTTCGCGAGCGCCGCTTCCACCTTGTTCGCCATGTCCTGCGCGTCGCGCGAGATGTTCGACTTCTTCTGCATGTCGTCCAGCTTCGCCGTCGTCTGCCGGCTCAGCAGATCCATGATCACCAGCATCATCGCGATGCTGTCGCCGATCGGGTGCGGATTCGCGACGTTGCGCTCGCTCGCGCCGCCGATCGGGTCGACGTTGGACATCTGGCTCTGGGCGGTCGGTTGAATGGTCGTCATGTCTCGGATTCTCCGTTTCGTTCGTTTCGTTCGTTTCGCTACGTTCCGTTCGCTTCGCTGCGGCTTGCTTCGTGTTTCCGGCTTCGTGCTGTTTCGCTGCGCGGCCGGATCGGACGGGTGTCAGACGAATGCGCGAGCGAATTTCCTCGGCGTCCGGCGCTCGCGCGAGGCCTCGGGCTGCGGCGCGGCGGCGAGCGCGAGCTGCGCGATTTCGTCGCCGAGCCGCTTCAGGCACTGCTCCGTCTTGCCGGCCTGCTCGGTCATGCGCTCGGCGAGGCCCTGCCCGCCGTGCTTCATCAGGTCGTCGAGACGCTGCAGCTTGCGGCGCGCGTCCGGATCGCGCGCGGCCCGCGCGCGTAGCGCCGCGATCTCGTCCTGCAACGCTTCAAACGCCTGCATCTGCTCGCGCATCGCTTCCTTGCGCCGGTGCAGGTCGGTCATCGCATCCTTCAGTTGCTCGAGTCCTTGCATCGCTCACCTCGTTCTTGACGGTTTCATCGTAATTTCACCGCGCGATTTCGCTTTACTGAAAACCGCGGCCGCTTTCGAATTCGTACCCGCGCATGCGCGTTTACCGCAATCGCCGTCGCGCGGCCGGCGCGCGCGAAGCCGCGCCGGCCGCGCGGCGCGTCAGCGGATCGCCGACGCGATGCCCTTCGTCGATTCGGCGAGCATGCTTTGAAGGCTGTTGATCATCTGCACCGCCGTGTTGTAGTTCTGCATCAGCTGCTGCATCTTCAGCTGGCTCTGCTGGATGAAATCCGACGCGCGCCCCGATACCGATTCGAGCGACGACTTCACCGACATCAGGTCCGCCTTGTCGAGGCCCGCCGCGCCCTGCAGCGCGCTCATGATCGTCTTCATGTGATCGACGCTGATCTTCTGGCCGGGCCGGTAGTTCACCTCGGGCAGCGACCAGATGTAGTCGCACACGCGCTTGCCGTCGATCTTGATGCCGAGCGAATCCATGTAGCTGACCACGTCCTGCCACGGCGTCGACGTCATCCCGTCCGCATCGGCCTTGTCGATCATCGACTGCATCTTTTCGAGCATCTGCGCGAATTTCCGAGGGTCCGGGCCGGCCGCCGTCTTCGCCGCCATGAACTCGTCAATCGTCATGCCGTTCACGAGGATGTCGTTGTCCTTCATATACTTGAGCACGTCGGCGGGCAGCTCGGTCTTGTCCTCCGGCTTGACGAGCTTCGCGAGCGCCGCCTCCACCTTGTTCGCCATGTCCTGCGCGTCGCGCGAGATGTTCGACTTCTTCTGCATGTCGTCCAGCTTCGCCGTCGTCTGCCGGCTCAGCAGATCCATGATCACCAGCATCATCGCGATGCTGTCGCCGATCGGGTGCGGATTCGCGACGTTGCGCTCGCCCGGCGCGTCCACGGCGTATTGCGTGCCGACGGAAGCCGCGCCCTGGCGCTCAATGCCAACTTGCATCGTGGGACCCTCCTTTTTATCGTGCAGCCGGTGGTTGACTCGGCGCTGCCCGCCGCGTCCGACTGCGTCCGCGACGAGCGCCGATCGGCGCGCCCGAACGGCCGCGCCCCGATCCGTTGCGTCCATCGTAGCCACGCATCCGGCCGCGCTTTGTCGGAATCCGGCCGCGCATTCCGGTTTTTCGGCAACGGGCCGGCGACGCGCGCAAGTGCGGCATGCCGCCTCGCCGACCGACGGTTTCAGGTGATGACCTGAGACGATTTTTCAGCCAAATGGCCGATGATTCGGACCGGGCAGCAACAACAGCCACGGGGGCTTGATGCAAGTTGTACGATTCCTGTTCGGCCGCCTGAGCGGCCAGGTGAGGACGCGCGGCATGATCCACGCGGTGCCGGGCGACTGTATCGTCGTCACCCGTGACGACGCCGCGCTGTGCGACGCCGGCGCCGGCACCGACATCCAGTTCGCCGACTTCTACGCGGCCGACTTCCGCACGCTGTACGCGGAGATCAGCGCGCTGATCGACCGGCCCGAGGCGACGCCGTTTCGCGGCGAGCCGCTGCGCGTCGTGCCGACCTCGCCCGAGGTGATCGGCATGCTGGAGCTGCTCGCGCCCGTGTCGCGCCCGGCGCTCCTCAGCTTCCTGTACGTGTTTTGCCTCGGCGCCGATCGCGCGTACTTCTCGCGGCTGCTGCACGCGGCGATGGCGGGCGACACCGAGTTCGTCGACTTCGTCGACGCACACGCGCTCAATCCGTGGAGCGTCGCGCGCTTCGCCGAGGAGTTCGGGCTGCCGCCGCGCAAGTTCAACCTGCTGTTCGTCGAGAAATACGGGATGTCCGCGAAGCGCTGGCTCGTCGAGCGCCGTCTCGCGCACGCGCAGCATCTGCTCGTGTCGACGTCGATGCGCATTCTCGACATCGCGCACGAATGCGGCTTCTCGAATCACGCGCATTTCACCGACAGCTTCCGCCGCCGCTACCTCTGCAATCCGACGCAGTACCGGCTGCGCGCGAAGCGGCCGGCGGCCGCGGTGGCCTGACGGAGGGCCCTGCGATGGATATCGAAGCCGTCAATCAGCAGCTCTCGCGTCTCGTCGACAAGGTCGGCAACGACGTCGAGTCGAAAATGAACGCGTCCGACCTCAACGATCCGACCAGCATGCTGCAGGCGCAGTTCGCGATCCAGCAGTACTCGGTGTTCGTCGGCTATCAGAGCGCGGTGCTCAAGGCCGTCAAGGACATGCTGTCCGGCATCATCCAGAAGATATGACGGCGCTCTCGCAAGACGCGCGCCGCCTGCTCGTCGAGTGCGGGCTCGCGGCCGTCAATCACGGGCTCGCGCGGCACGCATGGGCGATCTACGACGCGCTGCCGGCGCTCGTCGCGGCCACAGGCGACCGGCGGCTCGTCGAAGCGACGATGCTGATCGGGCTCGGCCGCGACGGCTGCGCCGCGCGGCTGCTCGCGTCGATGCCGGGGCCCGACGCCGCGCTGCTGCGCGGGCTGCTCGCGCCCGCGCACGCGCCGTCCGGCGCGCCGCCCCCGTTCTCATCCGAATTCGCAAGGAGCCTCCATGGACATCACAGCCGCGCAACACGCGCTCCAGACGCTGCAAGCGGCGCAGCAGCCGGGCGCGACGCCCGTCGACCAGACCCAGATTGACGCGTTCACGCGCGCGCTGTTCGGCCAGGACGCGAGCACGCCCGAAGCGCGCGCGGCGAGCGGCTTCCAGCATCGCTCGCTCGGCGTCGAACGCGCGCTCGACGCGGCGCGCGATCCCGGCGCCGCGCTGATGCAGCCGCTCGACATGCTCGCGAACCAGTCGGCGATGCTGCGCGCGATCCTCGAAGTCGACCTGACCGCGAAGGCGGCGGGCGCGGTGTCGCAGGGCATCAACAAGCTGGTGAACATGCAATGACCGCACGCGCTTCACGCGCCGTGTGCGCGGCCGCGCTCGCGCTGTCGCTCGCGGCCTGCAAGACGGATCTCTACACGAACCTGCCCGAAACCGAGGCGAACCAGATGATCGCGCTGCTGATGCTGCGCGACATCGACGTCGACAAGAAGCTGTCGAAGGACGGCAACGTGACGATTCGCGTCGATTCCGACCAGTTCGTCAACGCGGTCGAGCTGATGCGGCAGAACGGGCTGCCGCGACGCAAGGCGGCCGCGCTCGAGGATCTGTTTCCGTCCGGCCAGCTCGTCACGTCGCCCGCGCAGGAGCAGGCGAAGATCACGTTCCTCAAGGAGCAGCAGCTCGAGAAGATGCTGCGCGCGATGGACGGCGTCGTCGACGCGCAGGTGTCGATCGCCGAGGGCGATCCGCAGAACCGGCGCGATCCGCCGCAGCCGTCGGCGTCGGTGTTCGTCAAGTACAGCCCCGAGCGCAACTTCGCCGCGCGCGAAGCCGAGATCCGCAGCCTCGTCGTCACCGGCACGCCGGGGCTCGCGGCGGATCGCGTGAGCGTCGTGCTGCAGCCCGCCGATTACCGCTACGACATGCCGGCCGAAGTCGGGCCGCAAGCCGACGCGGGCCTCATCGCGTGGCTGCGCGCGCACCGGCTCGGGCTCGGGCTCGCGCTCGGCGCGCTCGGCATCGTCGCGAGCCTCGCGGTCGCCGTCGTCGCGTCGCGCGGCCGCTCGGCGGGCGAGCCGCGCGCGTCATGATCATGAGCGAACCGCCCGTCATGCCCGTCGCGCCCTCCATGTCGTCCATGCCCTTCACGCCCGCGCTGCAGCGCCTGCATCGGCTAGGCTGGCAACCCGGCGCGACGATGCACGACGGCTGGTGGCCGCATCTCGGACTCGCCGCGTGGCGCGAAAGCTATCGTCGCCATCCGGCGTGCCGCGCGGCGATCGACCGGCTGATCGTCGCGCGGCGCGGCTTTCCGCGCGCGCCGCTGCCCGCGCGGCTCGACGACAGGCAAAGCGCGCTGCTGTCCGTCGAGCCGCGAATCGAAGCGCTGATCGTCGCGCTCGGCGTGATCGCGCTCGATTGCGCGGATCATCTGCTCGTCACGCGATACCGCACGCACCTCGCCGGGCGGATCGGCGAGCGCGGCTGCGCGCAGTTGCTCGCGCTGCATCGCGGATGGCGCTCGCCCGCGCGCGTCGCATCGCCCGAGCGCCTCGTCGACGCCGCGACGGCGGCGGGCGTGCGATGGTGGCGGCGCGACGCGGGGGCGTGCGTCGTCGCGACGCTGCTCGCGACGCGGCTGCCGCCGGCGGACGATGCGCCGCTCGACGGGCCGGATGCGGCCGTGCGGCCGGCTGCGTTCGATGCGTCGGTTGCGTTCGATGCGGCCGATGCGTTCGACACGCACCAGACGCACCAGACGCATCAAACGCATGAGATGCGTGAGATGCACGAGACGCGCGGCATGCACGACATGCACGACATGCGAGACGCCCGGGTCCTGCGCGCGACGCCCGGCGCGACCGACGGGTGTGAACGGCTCGCCGCGCCCCCCGACGCGACGAGCCCATCGACCGCAGCGACCGTACCGACCGCAGCGACCGCGCCGACCGCATCGATCGCGCCGCACGCGCTCGCCGTGCGAAACCCGCTCGACGCATCGCCGCCGGCAACCGCCGGCTCCGCCTCCGACAAGCTCCTGAAACTCGCCCGCTTCCTATGAACGGCCTCGTTCCTCCGATCGTCTCGCTGCCCGGCCCCGCGCCGCTCGACGTGCATCTGCCGGCGGACGCGCTCGCGCGCTATTGCGACGCGGCGGCCGTCGTCGCGGCCGCGCGCGACGAAGCGCGTGCGCTCGTCGATCAGGCGCGGCGCGAGCTCGACGCGGCGCGGCAAGCGGCCGAGCGGGTGCGCGACGACGCGTACCGCGAAGGCGCCGCCCGCGCCGAAGCCGAGCTCGAATGCCGGCGAGACACGTTGATCGACGATACCGTCCGCTGGCTGATCGACGCGCGCGAAGCCGAGGCCCGGATCGCCGAGCGGATCGACGCGCGCGTGCGCGCGCTCGTCGCGAGCGTGGTCGAGCCGTACCTCGGCACGCACGAGCCCGTCGCGCTGCTCGCGCAACGCGTGCGCGTGCGCGTTCGCGCCGACGCGCACGGGCAAGCGTTCCGCGTCTTCGTGTCGCCGGCGAACCTGCCGCGCGCGCGCGGCGCGCTTGGGCACGACCCGCGCGTGCGAATCGACGCCGACACCGCACTGTCGGACCGCGCCGCACGGTTCGAAACGCCGGACGCGATCGTCCGCTTCGATCTCGACCGGCATCTGCGCCTGTTGCTCGCGCGCCTCGCGGGCCCAACCGAGGAGACTCGCTCCGATGCTCAACCGTATTGATCCGGCCGCCGCGCAGGCGAGCGCCGCCGCGACGCCGGCCGGCGCCGGCGCGGCTTCCGCGCAGCCGGTCCAGCGGATCGTGCCGCCGCAGTCCGCGCACGAGCTCGCGCAACGCGAGCTCGCCGACGCGCCGCTCGACTTCGGCGGCGCGCCGCTCGAAGCGGCGGGCGTGTCGGGCGAATCGTTCGCCGAAACGCTCGAGGACATCGGCTTCGCGATCGGCGCGCGTTTTCGCGAGCCGCGGCGCGGCGCGGCGGACGGCCGCCCGGATCGGCCGCGCGCGCGCTCGATGCTGCATCAGTTGATCAAGCAGATCGGCGCGGTGTCGGCGGCCGAGCTCGCCGAGCTGCGCGAGCGGATTCCCGGCGTCGACGAACTCGACGATGCGGCCGACGCGATGCGCGACGCCGGCTTCAACGCGGGCGAAATCGCGCTGCTGCTCGGCGCGATGCTCGAAGAAGGCAAGCTGTCCGGCATGCGGCGCAAGCGCGCAGAAGACGCGCTCGCCGCGATTCTCGACGGCGACGAATGGGCATTGCAGCTGTTCGCCCGGCTCGAATTCGGCGTGGCCGGCCGCGCGGGCCTGAGCGAGCTGCGGCGGCTCTATCAGCGCGCGGCCGCGCGGCAAAAGCGCCTGACCGAATGGTTCGACGAATTTCGCCGCCTGCGCGACCGGCGGCGCAAGCTGAAGACGCTGATCCGCGCGCTCGCGTTCGAGCTGTCCGCACAGGGGCCGGCGATGGATGCGCATCTCGCGGCCGTGATCACGGACCTGAAACGCATCCTGCAGTTTCTCGGCGTCGAGGATCACTGCGCGCGCGCGGCCGACGCGTTGAACGCGCCCGGCGTCGACGCCGACGTGCTGCTGCAATCGCTCGTCGAATGCGTCGAGCAAAGCTGGATCAGCGCGGGCTGGCTCGCCGAGCGCACCGGCGCGGCGATCCGCGACGACGCGTTCCGCTACCGCTACGCGAAGGCGATGCAGGAGCTCGTCAAGCTGCTGCCCGTCGACTGCTACGAGGACGCCGGCCAGCGCGACGCGATCCTCGGCGCGTTCGCCGAGCATCTCGAAGCGCTGGCCGACGCCGGGCTGTAGTTCGGCGCGCGCTCGTGAGCGAAGATGGGCGGGCCATCGCTCGCGCGCGAACAGGAACGGCTCGCGCCGCACGCGCGCCGCCTCCCTTACCCGGCCGGCGGGCCCCGGTTCGCGCGCTTGCCCTTGATGCGACCGCCCTTCGCCGGACGGCCGCTCTCGATCCGGCCGGTCGCGAACCGATCGGCGCGCCGAATGCCGATCAGGCAAGTCTGGCAAGCATGTTCGCGCGCGACGCGCTGCAATTCGATCAGATGCGCGGGCGCGCCCCGGCCTCACCTCGCACGCGCTCGACGGGCGCGGCGAGCCGGCATTCGGCCGTACCGCCGGCGGCGCTCGGCCGCGCCGAATCCGTCGCGTCATGCCGTTCGTGACCCGGCGCTTCCGCAACGCCGGACGCGCCGACAATCGACCAATCGCCGCTGAACGCCTTCGATCGGCCGTCACGAATCCGCGGCCGCGCTCGGCCATCCGGTATCCGCGCCGATCCGGAACATTCGATCGTGTGCGATGTCGCGCGGCGCCGCTCGCGCAATCCGGCACGCACGGCCGGTTTCCCCATCGTGAGCGCTCGCCGGAGCATTCAGCCTCGCGGCGGCGTCCCCGCTTGGCCGGGCGGGCTGCCGTGATATCGCGCCCACAGCGTGTCGATCACGTCGCGCGCCGCGCTCGCCGCGAGCCGCACGGCGTCCGGACAATCGCCGCCCGGCGCGCACGCGCGCGCGAGCACGGCGAGCAGCCGGTCGCGCGCCTCGCCCGTGTCGTCGGCGAACAGCGTTTCTTCGAGAGCAGTCAGTCGTACCATCGGAGGTTCCTTGCGGGAGGATCACATGTCGAGCGGCACCGACACGAGGCGCTCGTCCTTGCGCAGGCTCATCGCGCGGCGCGTGACGCGCACGATCGCATAGCCGTTCGGCAGCACGCCGCCCAGTTGCAGACGCATGCCGTTCGCGAGCACGACGTAGATCGCGCCCGCGTGGCCGCCCACCGTCACGACGGGCGCGGGCAGATACGCGCTCGCCGTCTGTTGCGACGGCACGTCCTGCCACGTCGCGGCGAAACCGTCGCGGGCCGAGCGGTTGAATTCGGCGATCACGGCCGAAAGCGCCGCCGCGCGGGCCGGGTCCGCCGCGCCGCTGACGATCAGCGTCTTGCCGGACATCACGATGTTCAGGCCGTCGAGCGGCACGCGAGCCGACAGCGCTTCGTACAGCCGGCCGAACCACAATGCGCGATCGTTAACCGCGCGCCATGCGCGCAGCCCGCCCAGCATCTGAAGCTGCGCGGCGACGCGCTGCCACGCCGCATCGGCAACGATCGGCCCGCGGATCTCGACGCCGTCGAGCGTCGCGTCGCTGCGCACGTCCACGTCGCGGTAGCCGTTCAGCGCGAGCACGTTGCGCACGTTCTCGCGCAGCGTGTCCGCGCAGAGGCTCGCGTCGCGCATCGCGATGCCGCGCGCGCGCAACCGCGCCCGCAGCCGCTCGACGTCGCCCGACGACGCGCAAAGCCCGCTCACCTCCACCGAGCCGTCCGCCGCGCGCCGCGCATGCAGGCCGTGCAGCGCCGGCGCGCGCATCTGTTGCGCGAGCCACGCGTCGACATCGAATCGCGCCGGCGCAGGCGGGCGCCACAGAATCAGCGCGAGCCCCGCGGCGATCGCGGCGATCGCCGCGCACGCGAACGCCGCGCATGCGAGCGCGCGCGTCGACGCCGCCGTCGCGGCGCGACGCCGCGCGGGCACCGGCAGCGCGGACAGCGTATCGCCGCTTTCGCCGAGCACGAACGCGACGCCCGCGACGTCGATCGCCCGCCCGAGAGGCAACGCGCCGTGCGCATTCCACGGCTGGCCGTCGACCCACGCGCGCGCGTCGGCCGACACGCGCACGCCGTCCTCGCCGCTCGTCAGCTCCGCGCGCGCATCGCCTTCGAGCGGCAGCGCGATGTCCGCGTCGTCGCCGCCGATGCGCGTCGCGCCCGGCGGCAGATCGAACTCGAGGCCGGCGAGCGGGCCGTTCAGCCACTTGAGCTTGTGCATCGGATCGTCATGCCGGCTACGTCTGCCACGGATCGGCGCGGATCAGGAACAGCCGGACCGTGTGCCGCTGGCTCCGGCTCGTCGTCTTGAACAGACGCCCGAGAATCGGGATGTCGCCGAGCAGCGGAATCTTGCGCTCGCCCTCGCTCAGCTCGTCCTGCACGAAGCCGCCCAGCAGCAGCGCATCGCCCTCCTTGAGCAGCGAATGCGTCGCGATCTCGGAGCTGAGCGTCTGCGGCAACGGCTCCTGGCGGCTCAGCGGGCTCGTCTGGCGGCCGTCCTGCACGACGAGCGTCAGCATGACCTCCTGGCGGCCCGCGTCGCCGATGATGCGCGGCGTCACGCGCAGCAGCGAGCCCGTCGAAATCGATTCGAGCCGCGCGACGCGCTCGGCGCTCACCTTCGTATAGAACGTGATGTTGCGATCCAGCACCGCCTGCATGTTGTCGAGCGTGACGACCGACGGGCGCGACAGGATGCGCGCCTTCGAGTTCTGCTGCAATGCGCTGAGCTGCACCATGAAGTTGCCGGTGTTCGAGATCACCGTCGAGAAGCTGCCCGCGCCGGGCTGGCCGCCGCTGTTGAAGCTCACCGTGCCGCCGCCGATCCGCGCGGACGCCTGCCAGTCGACGCCGAGCGCGCCGAGGTCCTCCGCGTTGATGTCGATGATCGTGACCGAGATCTCGACGAGCTTCGGCTTGCGGTCGAGCTGCGCGATCAGGTCGCCGTAGAGGCTCATGTTCGCGCGCTTGTCGCGCACGATCACCGCGTTCTGCCGCGCGTCGGCGGCGAACATCGGCAGCAGCCGGTCGCTCGCCGGCTGCTGCCCCTGGCTGTCCTTGAGCGGCAGCGCGCGGCCCTGCGCCATCTCGCGCAGCACCGACACGACGCCCGGCACCGTCACCTGCTGCGATCGATAGCTGTACGACGTGTCGGCGGCCGTCGCGTACTTGAGCGGAAAGAAGCGCACCGACTCCTGATTCTGCTCGCGATTGATCGCCTGCTGATCGAGGCGCTTCGCGAATTGCGCGATGCGCTCGAGGCAGACGGGCACGCCGTACGCCTCGATCGCGTTCGCCTGCGCGATCGCCAGCACGCGGCATTGCCGCCGATCCAGCAGCCCGGCCGAGCGCAATTGCGCGATCAAGGTGGCGGAAGGCAGGTAGTCGAGCGCGATCAGACGGCTCGCCACCTCCTGCGCGCGATACACGTAGAGCGTTTGCCCGTCGTAGTACCACGCGAGCTGATAGAGCCGCGCGAGACGATCGAGCGCCGCGTCCGGCGGGCCGCCGTCGAGCGTGCCGATGAACGCGCCGTCGACCTGCTCGCTGACGACGACGGGCACCCGATAGTTCGCGCCGAGATCGCGCAGCACGTCGGCGAGCTTCGCGCCGCGCGTGGCGAGAAAGAACGGCGCCGCGCCGTGCGTCGGCAGCGGCGCGGCCCATGCTGCCGCGTTCGCCGCCACGCACGCGGCAAGCGCCGCGGCGGCCCGCGCGCGCATTCGCGTGCGACGAAACGCGCGCGTCATTCGAGAGGTCCTGCGCGACGCATGCCGCGCGCGGCCGCGTGATGCGCGCCGAGCCAGCGCACGACCGCGCCCTGCTGCTCGAGCCCCGCGCGCAGCGCGGCCGCATCGACGTCGCAATCGTAGCGGCGCACGAAGTAGAGCGTGCCCTCGTCCAGCCACAGCGCATCGTCGGGCTGGCCGCGCAGCGACGCGAGCCACAGCGCCGCGTGCGCAAGCCATGCGGCGTCGTGCGGCGCGCCGTCCACGGCGAACGCAACGCATACGCCGTAGGCGCCTTCGCCGCACCAGCCGTCCAGCTCGTCCATCGTCAGCGACCAGCGTCCGCGCCGCGCGTCGCCGATCGAAACCGATCCGACATGCCGGATGCATGCGGGAGCGTCAATCAGGTATCCGTGCTTCATGGCGTGACATTTTCAAGATAGACCTTGATAGAATCGATCCGGTCATCACCTGAATTTCGGACGCCTTGAGTAATTTTTCATCATCGTCTGGCACCCGCCCCATGGCTCTCACGCACACCGCCGCTCCCGCCGAGATACGCATCCTGGTCGTGGAGGACCATCCCCTGCTGCGGTTGGGCCTCAAGAACCTGCTGGATGCTTCGCCGCCGCTGTCCGTCGTCGACGAAATCAGCAACGGCCTCGACGTCTATGCCGCGTGCCAGCGGCTCGATCCCGACATCGTGCTGCTCGATCTCGGCCTGCCCGGCATGAACGGCCTCGACGTGATCCATCAGTTGCGGCGGCGCTGGCCGGACCTCGGCATCCTCGTCGTCACCGCCGAGACCACCGAACATCGCGCGAGCGCCGCGCTCGCGGCCGGCGCGAACGGCTACCTGCTGAAGAACAGCTCGAAGCAGACGCTGCTCGACGCGATCTGGAAAGTGTGGCGCGGCCACACGGTGATCGATCCGGCGCTCAACGTCGAGCAGGTCACGACCAAGGCCGTTGCCGACGGCGCGGTCGCGCTCACGCCGCGCGAACGTCAGGTGCTCAAACTGATTTCCGAAGGCTGCCGCAACCGCGACATCGCCGAGAAGCTCACGATTACGATCAAGACCGTGGAGACCCATCGACTGAACCTGATGCGCAAGCTCGACGCGCACAACGCGGCGGAGCTCGCCAACTGGGCGCACCGCCTCGGCCTGCACTGACGCGGCGCCCGCCGCTGCGGTCACGCAAACTGAATCGAGATCAATTCCGCCAGGTCCCGCACGTCCTGACAGCTCGTCCAGCCGCCCGCGCGCACCTGACGCTCCTGCTGCTCGGCCGCCTCGCGCACGAGGTCGAGCCCGCCCTGGCCCGCGCAGCCCTTCAGCGCATGCAGCACGTTCAGCATCGACGCGACGTCATTCGCGTGCCATGCGGCGTCGATCTGCCGGTGCAGATCGACGAGCGCCTGATGCAGCTTCTCGCGCATCGCGGCGTCGTTCAGATCGAAGAGCGGCGAGCATGACTTCGCGTTCGGCGTGAGCTCGACACCGCGCGCGAGCTGCGTCGACGCGACCTGATTGATCATGTCGGCCAGCTGCTCGAGCGAAACCGGTTTCGTCAGATAACCGTTCATTCCCGCCGCCCTCGCGCGCTCGTGCTCGGCGGGCGACGCGTTCGCCGTCAGCGCGACGATCGGCGTATCCGGATCGAGCACGCCCTCGGCCACGTGCCGCCAGCGCTTCGCGGTCGCCATGCCGTCCAGCTCGGGCATGCGCACGTCCATCAGCACGAGATCGAACACGTGCGAGCGGCCGAGCTTCAGCGCGAGCTGCCCGGACGCGGCCGCGCGCGTGCGATGCCCGAGCTCGCGCAGCATCTTGCCGACGATGTCGCGATTGACCGCGACGTCGTCGACGACGAGGATCTTCAGCGACCACGGGCAGATCGCCTTCGGCGCGACCTCTTCCTGCACGGCCTCGCCGCGCAGCGCGAGCACGACCTTGTCCCACAGCTTGCCCGGCAGATAGCCCGATTCGGGCATCGGAAACTGCACGTTGTCGCCCGTGTCGACTTGCAGCCCCCACATGCGCAGCTGCATGTGCAGCGCGGCCGGCGCGACGAGATGGCCCGCGAGCGGCGCGGGCGGCATTTCATCGGCCTGCAGCGGCAGCAGCACCGTGAAGCGCGTGCCCTTGCCGAGCTTGCTGTCGAGCAGGATCTCGCCGTTCATCAGGTTCGCGAGCCGCGACGCGATCGGCAGGCCGAGGCCGTTGCCGCTGTCGTGCGCGCGCACCTGCACGAACGGCTTGAAGATGTCGAGCTGGTATTCGTCCGGAATGCCCTTGCCGGTATCCTCGACGACGAACGCGAGCATGTCCGCGCGGCGCTCGACGCTCAGGTGGATGTGCCCCTGCTCGGTGAACTTCATCGCGTTGCCGAGCAGGTTGATGAGGATCTGCCGCACGCGCAGGCCGTCTAGCCACACGCGACGCGGCACGTCGGACGTGACGAAGGTCCGCAGGCTGAGGCTCTTCTCGTGCGCGCGGATGTGGATCGTCAGCATCGCCTGGTCGAGCAGCGCGAGCAGATCGGTCTGCTCGCTCGCGAGCTCGAGCTGGCCCGCCTCGATTCGCGAAAAGTCGAGCACGTTGTTGACGATCCCGAGCAGATAGCACGACGACTGCTGCGCGACGCGCACGAGATCCCGCTGCTCGGCCTGCAGCGCGCTGCGATTCAGGAGCGCGAGCGCGCCGACGATCCCGTTGAGCGGCGTGCGCAGCTCGTGGCTGATGCTCGCGATGTGCTCGCTCTTGCGGTGGCTCGCCGATTCGGCGATCCGCTTGGCCTCCGCGAGTTCGCGCGTGCGCTCGCGCACCTTGCTCTCGAGCGTCTTGTAGTACGCGTTGACCGTGCTGAGCAGCGAGTTGTACGCGCTCCCGATCCGGCCCAGCTCGTCGCGGCGCCCGGTCGGCAGGCGGCGGCCGAGGTCGCCCTCGCGCTGCGCGTCGATGATGTCGACGAAATGCTGCAGCGGCCGGCCGAGCTGCCGCTGCAGCGTGACGTAGACGAACGCGATCAGCAGCAGCTGCACGACGAAGGTCCAGCGCGTCGTCAGCGGCAGCAGCGACATCGCCTTGTCCGTGACCGCGCTCACCGGATAGATCGCGGCGAGCTGCCAGTTCGGGCCCGACAGCGGCGTGCAGATCACATAGTAGTTGCCCCGGCGATTCCAGTTCGTGCGGTCGCACTTCGGCGTGAGCACGAACGCGGGCGGCGGCTTCATCGGCGTGTCGGCGCCCATCCAGAACACGTCGCCCGCCTGCGATTGCAGCGCGAAGCGCGGCGGCGCCTCGAGCCCCATGTCCTTCGCGATCGACGGGATGTCGCCCACCCGCAGATTCTGGCCGGCGACGATGCCCGTGTGCGGATCGACGACGGCCGCCGCCGCGCGGAGCACGCCCTTCGAATCCGTGATCGCCGCGCCCCAATGCACGACGGGCAGCTTCGGCAGCGTGCGCAGCGTCGCCAGCGCGGCGATCTTGCGCTGCATGTCGTTCTTCGACATCCTTTCCGGCTCGAACAGCACGATGCCTTCCGTCGGCAGCAGCAGGAACGTGTCCATCCGGTTGCGCGGATCGGCGTGCCCGTAGATCTCGACGATTTCACGCGCGCGATCGACGAGCTCGCGATCGCCCTTCGCGTCCTTGAACGGCACGAAAATCGCATGCTGCCCCGAAGCCTGCGCCTTCGGGCGCAGGATGATCCGGTCGTCGAGCATGTTCCACCACGACAGCAGCATCCGCGCCTGGCGCTCGGCGTATTCGTAACGGCGGCTTTCCTCCTGCGCGATCGATTCGAGCTGCCAGGTGAGCTCGCTGCGCAGCTCTCTTTGCGCCTCGATGTATCGAAAATAAAAGCCGATCGACTCGGACAACAGCCAGAAAGCCGTCATCGCGCAACTCAGGATCACCATGATCCGCGCGGTCAGCGACTTTTCCCACAATGCACTCATTATTGATGTGTACCCCGCAACATCTGCGGCGTAATTATCGCATTTTGCATTTTCGCGCGCCGGCCGGTTCAGGTCTTTACCGTATGCCCCGCTCGGGCCCGATTCGCGAAGATGTCTCGACCTTGTCTCACGACGCATCTTCGGCGTACGAAGGAACCGAATGGATTTGCAAACGGAACGCCGACTCGAGCAGTTGCTGCGCCTGCTCGATTTGCCCTGCGAGCGCATCGCCGAGCGCATGGAATTCGCCGTGGCGGGTACGCGCCTTTTCGTCGAAGTCGACGGCGGGCGGCTCACGCTGTCGCTCGCGAGCGCGGTGGACGCCGCGCGCCGCCGCGACGCGCTGATTCGCGTCATCGCGCGGTGCGATCCGATGCGCATGCAGGGCCTCGTGCTGCGCGCGTTCGCGGCGGGCACGCAGCTCGTCGTGAGCTGCGCGTTTCCGCGCGACACGAACGTCGACGACTGGCTGGCCGGCCACCGGACGATGCGGCGCCTGCTCGACGCGCACGCCGGAGACGCCGCATGAAACGGCTCGCGCCGTGGCTCGCGCGCGCGGCGGGCCGCCAGGACATCGTGCTCGCGGTGATGCTGCTCGTCGCGGTGTTCATGATGATCGTGCCGCTGCCGACGAGCCTCGTCGACCTGATGATCGCGTTCAACCTGATGGTGTCGATCATCCTGCTGATGATGTCGCTGTACATCCGCGATCCGCTCGAATTCTCGGTGTTCCCGTCGCTGCTGCTGATCACGACGCTCTACCGGCTCGCGCTCACGATCAGCACGACGCGTCTCATCCTGCTGCAGGCGGACGCGGGCGAGATCGTCTACACGTTCGGCAGCTTCGCGGTCGGCGGCAATCTCGGCGTCGGCCTCATCGTGTTCGTGATCATCACGATCGTTCAGTTCATCGTGATCACGAAGGGCTCCGAGCGCGTCGCCGAGGTGAGCGCGCGTTTCTCGCTCGACGGGATGCCCGGCAAGCAGATGAGCATCGACGGCGACCTGCGCGCGGGCACGATCGACGCGAACGACGCGCGCCGACTGCGCGGCCTCGTGCAGAAGGAGAGCCAGCTCTACGGCGCGATGGACGGCGCGATGAAGTTCGTCAAGGGCGATGCGATCGCGGGCATCATCATCATTCTCGTCAACATCCTCGGCGGCACCGCGGTCGGCGTGTTCATGCACGGCATGAGCGCGAGCCAGGCGATGTCGACGTACGCGATCCTGTCGATCGGCGACGGCCTCATCAGCCAGATTCCCGCGCTGCTGATCTCGATCACCGCGGGCATCATCGTCACGCGCGTGCCGGGCGACACGCGCCAGCCGCTCGCCGCCGATCTCGCCGAGCAGATCGGCAAGCAGCCGCAGGCGCTCTGGCTCGCCGCGTCGGTGCTGCTCGTGTTCGCGCTGCTGCCGGGCTTTCCCGTCGTCTACTTCGTCGCGCTCGCCGCGCTGGTGTTCGGCTGCGCGTGGCATCTGCGCCGGCGCGCGAAGCGCGGCGCGGCGGGCATCGGCACCGCGGCGCACGGCGCGGCCGCGCCGGCGGGCGCGCTCGCGGCACACGCGCCCGGCTCGCCGGGCTTCGCGCTGACGCCGGGCGCGATCCCGTTGATGATCCGCCACGGCGAAACGGCGGTGCGGCCCGCGAAGCTCGCCGAAGCGCTCGACGCGCTGCGCGCGCGCACGTTCGAGCAGCTCGGCCTGCCGCTGCCCGAGATCCATCTGCAAGCCGACGCCGGGCTCGCCGCCGACGCCGTGCAGATCCTGCTCTATCAGGAGCCCGTTCTCACGCTCGCGATGCCGGCGAACGAATGGCTCGCCGACGCGCGCAGCGCAAGCGTTGCGCAGCGCGTGCGCGTCGAGGCGCTGCCGTTCGCGCAGTTGCGGCTTCAATGGATCGACCCCGCTCATGCGGACGCGCTCGCCGCGCTCGGCGTCACCGTTCATCGCGACGAGGCGCGCGTCGCGCACTGCGTGTCGCTCGTCGTCGAGCGTCACGCCGCGCAGTTCATCGGCGTGCAGGAAACCCGCTTCCTGATGGACGCGATGGAGGCGCGCTACGCGGAGCTCGTGAAGGAAGTGCAGCGCCAGATGCCGATCGGCCGGATCGCGGACGTGCTGCAGCGGCTCGTCGACGAGCGCGTGTCGGTGCGCGATCTGCGCGGCATCTTCGAGGCGCTCGTCGAATGGGCGCCGCGCGAGAAGGACCCCGTGATGCTCGCCGAATACGTGCGCGTCGCGCTGCGGCGGCACATCGCGACGCGCCATCGCGCGGGCCAACCGTGGATCAGCTGCTGGATGATCGGCGAGCGCATCGAATCGATGGTTCGCGAATCGATCCGGCAGACGGCCGCGGGCTCGTATTCGTCGCTCGCGCCCGAGCACACGCACGCGATCGTCACGCGCCTGCAAGGCGCGCTCGCCGACGCCGATTTGCGGCGCACCGTGCTCGTCACCGCGATCGACGTGCGCCGTTTCATGCGCAAGATGGTCGAGCGCGAGTTCGGCGATCTGCCCGTGCTGTCGTTTCAGGAAATCGGCGACGAGGCGGAATTGCGCGTGATCGGCACCGCCGATCTGATCGGGGAGCTCGCCGATGCGCCCGCTTGATCACCCGCTTGATCACCCGCCTGATCACCCGCGCGATCGCTCGCTCGATCGCCTACTTGATCGCCTAGTTGATCGCGCGCGCGTCGCCGCGCTCGTCGACGCGCGGCTCGCGCCGCGCGGCGTCGCGCCCGAGGCCGGCGTGCGCTTCGGCCGCGTCGTCGAGATCGGCCCGACGCTCGTGCGCGCGACGCTGCCGGGCGTCGGCTTCGGCGATCTGTGCCGGCTCGAGCCGAGCGGGATCGACGCCGAAGTCGTCGCGGTCGACGGCGACGCGGCGCTGCTGTCGCCGTTCGCCGAACCGCGCGGCATCGCGGCGGGCAGCGCGGTGCGCGCGCTCGGGCGGCCGCACCGGATTGCGGTCGGCGATTTTCTGCTCGGGCGCGTCGTCGACGGGCTCGGCCGGCCGCTCGACGACGGCCCCGCGATACCCGCCGACGCCGCGCGGATCGATCTCGATCGCGCGGCGCCCGGCCCGCTCGCGCGCGCGGTGATCGACACGCCGCTGCCGCTCGGCGTGCGCGCGATCGACGGCGTGCTCACGTGCGGGCGCGGGCAACGGATCGGCATCTTCGCGGCCGCGGGCGGCGGCAAGAGCACGCTGCTCGGCATGATCTGCGACGGCAGCCTCGCCGATGTCACCGTGCTCGCGCTGATCGGCGAGCGCGGCCGCGAGGTGCGCGAGTTTCTCGAACGCGTGCTGACGCCTCAGGCGCGCGCGCGCGCGGTCGTCGTCGTGTCGACGTCCGATCGCCCGGCGCTCGAGCGGCTGAAGGCCGCGTATGCGGCGACCGCGATCGCCGAACACTTCCGCGACCAGGGCCGCGACGTGCTGCTGATGATGGATTCGCTGACGCGCTTCGCGCGCGCGGCGCGCGAGATCGGCCTCGCGGCAGGCGAAAAGCCCGCGGCGGGCAGCTATCCGCCGAGCTTCTTCGCGCGGCTGCCGCGCCTGCTCGAACGCGCGGGGCCCGCCGCAACGGGCAGCATCACCGGGCTCTACACGGTGCTCGTCGAGGGCGACGACATGAACGAGCCCGTCGCCGACGAGGCCCGCTCGATCCTCGACGGCCACATCGTGCTGTCGCGCAAGCTCGCGCAGGCGAACCATTATCCGGCGATCGACGTCGGCGCGAGCGTGAGCCGCGTGATGAGCCAGATCGTCGATGCGCGCCATCGGGATCTCGCCGCGCGGCTCAGACGCCTCGACGCCGTCTATCGCGACATCGAGCTGCTCGTGCGGGTCGGCGAATATCAGCCGGGACGCGATCCGGAAGCCGACGACGCGCTCGCGCGGCGCGACGCGATCCGCCGCTTCCTGTGCCAGCCGGTGACGGAGAAGACTACGTTTGAACAGACGATCGATCAGTTATGGACAACGGTGGACGGTCAACGCTGACCACGCTCGTGACAATCAAGAAGCGTCGCGAGCGCAGCATACGCAGCACGCTCGCGATGCTCGAGCAACAGGAGGCGACGCTCCTTGCAAGCAAGGCGAGCCTGCTGGAGGCGCGTCGCGCGCTTTGGGTCGAATGGCGCGAGTGCGCGGACGAGGACGCGGTGCACGACTACGCATCGCTGCAGGCGCTCAAGCGCGAGCTCGCGGGCTTTCATCAACGCGACCAGACGCTCGCCGACCGGATCGAGGCGGTCGATGCGCAGTGGCAGGCGCTGAGGCTCGAACGCGACGGCCAGCTCGATCAGTTGCGCCGCGCGCTCGTCGATCAGGAAAAACTGAACGCGCTGCTGGAATGACGCGACGAGGTGCGCCGTGAAAACGATGACGACGGGCGCGCGGTTGCGCGAATCGTACGGACCGTGCGCGCCGCACGCCGCGCGCGCGCCGGATCGCAGCGAGATGTCGGCGGGCGACGCCGCCGATGCGTTTTGCGCCTGGCTCGACGCCGGGCCGGGCGACGCGCGGCCACCGCGCACGCCCGCCGACGACGCGCCGGCGATCCGCACGAACGACTCGGGTGACTCGGGTGACTCGGGTGACTCGGGTGACTCGGGTGATTCGAGCGGCTCGGACGGCTCGAGCGCCGCAGCCGCCGGCTCGCGCGCGCACGCTCGACGCGCGCCGGCAGGCGGTGCGGGCGCGCGGTTCGACGGCGCGCCCGCCGCGCCGCGCCCGTCGCCCGCCGACGTGCTGACGCTGCGCATCGCGAACGGCCCGCTCGCCGGGCTCACGCTGCGCGCGCGCTTCGCGGGCGGCGCGCTCGTCGTCGCGCTCGATTCGGGCGGCGAGCACGCGCATTTGCGGGCGCGGGCGCGGCGGATGCGCGGCCGGCTCGAGGCGGCGCTCGCCGCACGTTTCGCGCAGCCCGTCACGCTGGAGTGGTCCGATGCAGCCGCTGCGGATTGATCGCACGACGCTCGCGCTGCTGCGCGCGGTCGGCGCGGGCCGGCGGCTCGCGCTCGGCGACGGCGCGCTCGCGCTGCGCTTTCTGCGCGCGGGCGGCGACGGCCTGATCCTGTCGGCGCGCACGGACGACGGCCCCGTGCGCCTATGGGTCGACGCCGCGCCGTGGTGCCGATGGATCGAGCCGGTGCTGAGCGTGCCGCACTGGGACGCGGTGCCCGTCGAGCTGCGCGGCGCGCTCGCCGCGTGGACGTGCGCGTGCATCGAGCCGGATCTCGCGTCGTTCGGCGTGCCGTGGCTGTGCGCCGACGCGATCGAGCGCGGCGCGTGCGCGGCCGAGCCCGCGTGGTCGCTGCGCATCGAGCGCGAGCATGCGGCGCTCGACATGCGGATCGTCGACGCTCCGCTCGCATGGCTCGAACGGCTCGCGAACGGGCTCGATCCGCTGCCGGATGATTTTCTGCCGGTCGATCCGCAGCCGATCGATTTGGAGCCGATCGATCTGCCGCCCCATTCGCCGGTCGGTTCTTCAGCCATGCCGCCGCGCACGCCGCCGCACGGCGGCCGCGCGGCCTCGCCCGCGCTCCGGCTCTCGCTCGCGGCCGGCTGGAGCATCGTCGACACGGCGACGCTCTCGCGCGTGCGCGCAGGCGACGCGCTGCTGCTGCAACACGCATACGCGGTTGCGCAAGGCGAGCTCGCGCTCTTCGCCGAGCGCCCGCTCGCGACCGTGCTCGATTGCCGGCGCGGCCCTTACACGATTGGAACGACGATGGATACGTTCGATGACTGGCTCGACATCGATGTCGAGCCTGCCGCGCTGCCGGATGCGCGAGGCGCAGCCGACGGGTTCGATGCGCCCGACACTGTCGATGCGCCCGACATGCACGACGGGCACGAAGGACACGCCCCGCCGCTGCGGCTCGACGCGCGCGTGCGCGTCGTCGCGCAGGTCGCGACGATCGACGTGCCGCTCGCGCGGCTCGCGAGCCTGCGCGCGGGCGACGTGCTCGACGGCCCCGCGCAGCCCGACGGGCTCGTCACGCTGCAGGTCGCGGGCAAGCCGTTCGCGCGCGGCACGCTGCTCGACATCGGCGGGCGCCTCGCCGTGCGCATCGAGCATCTGCTGCCCGCATGACGCGCGACTTCAGGTGTCGGCCGGATGGGTCGGTGCGCGACGCGCGCCGATAATGCGTCGCGTATCGCCCTTTCCGGATTCGTGGATGAACCTTTTCGACCAGCCCCTCCAGTTGATCGCCGTGCTGTTCGCACTGTCGATCCTGCCGCTGCTCGTGGTGCTGGGCACGTCGTTCCTCAAGCTGTCGGTCGTGTTCGCGCTGCTGCGCAACGCGCTCGGCACGCAGCAGATCCCGCCGAACATCGCGCTGCACGGGCTCGCGCTCGTGCTGACGATGTTCGTGATGGCGCCCGTCGGGCTCGCGATCCAGGACAACGTCGCCGCGCATCCGGTCAGGATCGACGCGCCGGACTTCACGCAGCAGGTCGAAAAGACGATCCTCGCGCCGTACCGCGCGTTTCTCGAGCGCAACACCGCGCCGGACCAGGTGCGCTTCTTCGCGGACATCGGCCACAAGACCTGGCCCGAGCCGTACCGCAACCGGATTCCCGACGATTCGCTGCTCGTGCTGCTGCCCGCGTTCACCGTGAGCCAGCTGATCGAAGCGTTCAAGATCGGCCTGCTGCTGTTCCTGCCGTTCATCGCGATCGATCTGATCGTGTCGAACGTGCTGCTGGCGATGGGGATGATGATGGTGTCGCCGATGACGATCGCGCTGCCGCTCAAGCTGCTCGTGTTCGTGCTGGTGCACGGCTGGGAGAAGCTGATCGGCCAGCTTCTGCTGTCGTTCGCCTGACGCCGCGCGCCGCCACGCATGAGCGAAGCCGTCGTCACCCAGCTCGCCGCGCAGATGATGTGGCTCGTGCTGCTGCTGTCGCTGCCCGTCGTCGTCGTCGCGTCGGTCGTCGGCATTCTCGTGAGTCTCGTGCAGGCGCTCACGCAGGTGCAGGACCAGACGATTCAATTCCTGATCAAGCTGCTCGCCGTCGCCGTCACGCTCGCCGCGACGTATCACTGGATGGGCGACGTGCTCGTCAACTATACGCTGCAGAGCTTCGATCAGATCGGCAGGATGCGATCGTAGCGCGCCGCCCATGCAGACGCTCGTCCAATGGCTGCCGATCGTCGCGATCGCGATGCTGCGCCCGTTCGGCGCGCTGCTGATCCTGCCCGTCTTCACGCCGGCCACGCTCGGCGGCGCGCTCGTGCGCAACGCACTCGCGCTGATGATCGCGCTGCCCGTGCTGCCGTTTCACGGTGCCTGGCCGGCGTTGCCCCAGGCGGCCGGCGGCACGCCGCATTACCTGTGGCTCGCGTTCGGCGAGCTGTGCATCGGCGCGCTGATCGGCTTTTGCGCGGCGATCCCGTTCTGGGCGCTCGACATGGCGGGCTTCCTGATCGACACGACACGCGGCGCGTCGATCGCGAGCGTGCTCAATCCGCTGCTCGGCGCGCAGTCGTCGCCGTTCGGGATGGTGTTCTCGCAAGTGTTCACGCTGCTCTTTCTCGTGTCGGGCGGGTTCAACACGCTGATCGCGACGATCTACGCGTCGTTCGCGACGCTGCCGCCGGGCGCCGCGCTCCACTTCGGCCCCGGCGCGCTCGCGTTCTTCGCGCAGCAGTGGCATCTGATGGTCGAGCTGTGCCTGCGCTTCGCGATGCCGGCGCTCGCGGCGATCCTCCTCGTCGACATGGCGCTCGGCCTCGTCAACCGCTCCGCGCAGCAGTTGAACGTGTTCTTCCTGTCGATGCCGATCAAGAGCGCGTTCGCGCTGCTGCTGGTCGTCATGTGCGCGAGCTTCGCGTTCCGGCTGCCGCTCGCCGACATCGCGCGGCTGCCCGAGCGCATCGCGCATCTTTGCGGCATGCTGCAATGAGCGAGAAGACCGAAAAGCCGACCGCGAAGAAGCTCGCCGACGCGCGCAAGAAAGGCCAGGTCGCGAAAAGCGCCGAGATCACGAGCGGCGCGCAGCTCGCGGTGCTGCTCGGCTATTTCCTGTTCGAGGGCGCGCATCTGCTGCAGGCGTTCGAGGCGCTCGTCGACGTGTCGATCGCGGTCGTCAACGACGATTTCGCCGCCGCCACCGCGCGCTGGATGCGCGCGCTCGGCGCGGCGCTGATCCGCTTCACGCTCGGCATGGCGGCGCTCGTGATCGCGACGACGGTGGTCGCGGTGATCGCGCAGATCGGCCCGCTGCTCGCCGTCGACGCGATCAAGCCGTCGCTCGACAAGATCAATCCGCTCGCGAACTTCAAGCAGATGTTTTCGCTGAAGAGCCTGTTCGAATTCGCGAAATCGCTGTTCAAGGTCGGCGTGCTGTCGGCGATCTTCTTCTATCTGATCCGGCAGTACGCGCCGTCGCTGCAGTTCCTGCCGCTTTGCAGCGTCGAATGCGGGCTCGCGGTCAGCACGCAGCTGCTGTACTGGATGTGGGCGGCGCTGATCGGCTTTTACGTCGTGTTCGGCATCGCCGATTTCGCGTTCCAGCGCTACAACACGACGAAGCAGCTGATGATGTCGCTCGAGGACATCAAGCAGGAATTCAAGAATTCCGAAGGCAACCCGGAGATCAAGCACAAGCGGCGCGAGATCCATCGCGAGGTGCAAAGCGGCAGCCTCGCCGCGAACGTCGCGAAATCGACGGTCGTCGTGCGCAACCCGACGCACGTCGCCGTGTGCCTCTATTACCGGCGCGACGAGACGCCGCTGCCCGAGGTGATCGAGATCGGCCGCGACGAGATGGCGCTGCACATCGTCGCGCTCGCCGAGCGCGAGCGCGTGCCCGTCGTCGAGAACGTGCCGCTCGCGCGGGCGCTCGCGAGCCGGCTCGGCGTCGGGCAGCGCATTCCGCCCGACCTGTTCGAGGCCGTCGCGCACGTGCTGCGCGTCGCGATGCAGTTGCCGTACGACGATGGCGATGACGACAGCGATGACGATGGCTGCGGTCGTGATGACGGCGGTCGCGTCGCGCGAGACGAACGCGCGCATTCTTCCCGCAACGATGCAAGCGGCTGAGCGTCGTGCGGCGCGGCGGAGCGCGCCGCGCCGGACGCGAGCGGCGCGCGCTCCGCTGGCGGTTGCGTCATCGCGCACGTCGCGGGCGCTCGCGATCGCCTTCGCGCTCGCGACCGTCGGCATCGACGCGCGAAGCGCGCATGCGCAGGAGGCGCGAGCGCCGCTCGTCTGGACGCCTTACGTCGAGGACGTCGAGGAATCGAGTGCGGCGGCCGGCGGTCGCTCCGATGCGAACACGGCCGCGCTTTCGGCGTTCGCTCCGCCTTCGACGAACGCCGCGACGCCCTCCATCGAGCCGGCCGATGCGGCCGCACGCGCGTTTGCGTCGTCTCGCGCGGCGCTTGCCGACGACACGGCGAAGGACTCGGGGAATGACTCGGTGAGGGACACGGCCAAAGACACCGCGAAAGACACCGCCAAAGACACCACGAAAGACACGACGGAAAACTCGACTGACGACTCGGCGGGACATGCGGCGAAGCAGGCGTCGCCCCCGCGGTCGACTTCCGCTTCGCCTTCGCGATCCTCCGGCTCCACGTCGCACGAACATGCGAGCCTCGCCGACGACACCGACGTTCGCACCGTCGAGGCGGCCGCATCACGAAACGCGGCGTCGCCCGCCGCGCCTCTCGCGTCCGCCGCGGCGCCGCCGTCGCGCCCCACGCGCTACGACGCGCTCGTCGCGACGGTCGCCCGGGAATTCGGTCTCGACGCGAAGCTGCTGCACGCGATGATCCGCGTCGAATCCGACTACGACGCGAACGCGATATCGCCGAAGGGCGCGACCGGCCTGATGCAGGTGATTCCCGCCACGGGCGCGCGCTTCGGCTTCGACGATCTGCGCGATCCGCATGCGAACCTGCGCGCCGGCGCGACCTATCTGAAATGGCTGCTCGGCGAATTCGGCGACGACCTGACGCTCGCGCTCGCCGCGTACAACGCGGGCGAAGGCGCGGTACGCAAGTACCGCGGCCGGATTCCGCCATATCGGGAAACGCAGGACTACGTGCGGCAGGTGCTCGCGTG
Organism: Burkholderia savannae; assembly: GCF_001524445.2. NCBI lineage: Bacteria > Pseudomonadati > Pseudomonadota > Betaproteobacteria > Burkholderiales > Burkholderiaceae > Burkholderia > Burkholderia savannae. The sequence goes on along the minus strand of NZ_CP013418.1, from coordinate 583,471 downwards.
CTACCGCAGCGCATGCCCGCCGCCCGACGATGCGCGACGCGACGGTTCGTCCCGCGCGAGCGTCGATGCCGCGACGCGCCCGCGCGCCGCGCGCCCGGATGCGCCGCGCCTCACCGCCGGCGCGCTCCTCGCGAAACTCGGCAGGCTGCTGCTGTCGACGCCCGCGCGTTCCGCGCCGTGACGCGCGCATGCGCGCGGCTGCGCGTGCGCGTCGAGGCGAGTGCGTCGCGCCGCCGATCGCGCAGACGTATCGGCCGCAGCCCGCATCGGCGGATCTGCTCGGCGCGCGGCTCGAACGGTATCGGCGTATGCATCGAGCGCTGAAGGGCGAGTTCGTCGCATGGCGCGCGTGCGCGCGAGCCGGTGGAACGTCCGGCATCCTTGACGAGCGGCGTTTCGGTGTTTCGGTGTTTCGGTGCAGCAGCGATGCAGCGCTTCGTCGTGCACGGCGCATCCCCGGACATCGATTTCCTTCGTTGCGCTGTCGCGCGAGCCGCCCGCGTCAACGCCCGCCCGTGCTCCGACGGCCGCGCCGAATCGGCTCCATGCCAGCCACGCCCCCGCCTCGCGACTTTGCGCATCGACGCGCGCATTGTGTCTCGACAGCGCTCGTGATTCTCCGCGCGCACCACGCGTTCTCGTCGCAAGCGCCCGACCTGCACCGCTCGTTCGCGATGTTCGCGATGTTCGCGACGGCCCGCCGCAGGCAAGCCGATTTCCACCGGACGCGGCGAAAATCAAGCAAGCGCGCCGAACACCTCGTCGAAAAGCGCGAGCATCATCCGCCACGACCGCTCGTCCGCGGAAGGATTGAAGCCGTAGCCGGGCTTGTTCAGTCGATCGGCGTCGGGATTGGTGTACGCATGCCCGACGCCGCCGAAGAGGTGAAGCTGCCAGTCCACCTGCTTTCCCTGCATTTCCGCCGCGAAGGCGGCGCGGTCCTGCGGCGGCACATCGGGGTCCTGATCGCCGATCATCATCAGAACCTTGGCCTGGATCGGCTGATCCGGGCTGCCTGCGGGACGCTTCAGGCCGGGATGAAAACCCACGGCGCATCGAACGGGCGCCCCGCTGCGCGCGAGTTCCAGCACGCTGATTCCGCCTTGGCAAAAGCCGATCGCGGCCACCCGCTTGCGATCGACGCCGGGCAGAGCCATCAGAAGTCCGAGCCCCGCGCTCGCCCGAGCGAGCATGAGGCCCGGCGCGGACATCAACTCGATATGGCGGCTCATCGCCTCCGATAGCGAAAGCCCCTCGACGCCGTACATATCGAGGGCGAACGCCGCATAGCCGAGGTCGGCCAGGCGTCTCGTTCGCGCCCGTATGTGCTCGTTCATTCCGAACGCCTCGTGCGCGACCAGGATCGCGGGCTTTTCCACGTGCGGCGCACAGTCGGCGAAATAGCCCGCCAGCGGGGTCCCTTCACATTCGTAGACTATCGTGCGTGTTTCCAACTTCATCTCTCCTTGCCCGACGGAAGGTCATCGCCTTGAGCTTTCGCGACGATGCCCAGGCCGGGGCGATGCATGAAATGGCGCGGGCGCGCGCGCCCAAATCGAGCGTCTCGACCGGATGCGACGAATTTGACCAACATCAACCAAGCGGCGCGTTTCACCTATCCGCTCATACCGCGACAATAAAACACATTTGAATACGTTCCGTCGGAAACGACGAAAATATAATTCGACCTTGTCGTTGCAGCACCGGCGATTTTCGCTTCGCCGTTCAAGCCGCTTTCGCGAGCCGCCGGCCGGATCTCGCGTCGCATCCGTTTTCCATCATCCGCTTGCCCGCCCCATACCATGACGAACGCGCTCACCTCGACAACCGCCACGCCCCGCTCCGCACGAACGCTGCCTGCACCGCCGCCGCGCATGCTCGGCGCGCTGCTCGTCGTGGCCGCCTGCGTCGCGCCGGGCCGCGCGCACGCGCGCCCGACTCCGCAGACGAGCGCCGTTTCGTGGCTCGTCGTCGACGCCGATTCCGGCACGACGCTCGGCGAGCATAACGCGAACGCGCGCCGCGAACCGGCCTCGCTCACGAAGCTGATGACCGCCTACCTCGCGTTCGACGCGCTCGAACGCGGGACGCTGCGCTGGGACGAAACCGTCGCGGTTTCCGCCGGCGACATCGCGTCCGTCGGCAGCGACGAAGCGCGCATGTATCTGACGCCCGGCCAGCACGTTCGCGTGCGCGATCTGGTGCGCGGCCTGATCGTCGCGTCGGCGAACGACGCGGCGCTCGTGCTCGCGAAACGGATCGGCGGCAGCCCCGCCGGCTTCGCGGCGCGGATGAACGACACGGCGCGGCGGCTCGGCATGCGCGATTCGCATTTCGTGTCGCCGTCGGGCATCACGACGCCCGATCACTATTCGACCGCGCACGATCTGTCGATTCTCGCGCAGCATCTGAACCGGGATTTTCCGGCGTTCTACGCGTTCTCGTCACAGCGGCGCTTCGCGTACGGGACCTTCTCGAAGACGAACAAGAATCGCCTGCTGAGTACCGATCCGACCGTCGACGGCATGAAGACGGGCCATACGAACGCGGCCGGCTGGTGCATGGTCGTCACCGCGGAGCGCCGCATCGCCGGCTCGCGTGCGTTGCACCGCGTGATCGCCGTGCTGCTCGGCGAGCCGACGGAAAAGCAGCGGCTCGCCGACGCCGGCAAGCTCCTCGACTGGGGCTTCGCGTCGCTCGGCGGCGGCGAATCGGCGGCGTCGACCGCTACGGCAGCTACGGCAGCTACTACTGCTACGACCGCTGCGACCGCTGCGGCAGCTACAACCGCTACAGCCGCGGCGACGGGGGCGCGCCGCTCGAACGCGCGGGCCGGCGAGCACCGCGCGGAAGATCGGGCGCACATGCTGTGACGTTCGCGTAGCGCGACGCCGCTCTCGCGCGCGCCTCGACGGCAACAGCGACGCGCCCGCGCCCGCGCGACAAGATGCCACGCGCGACGAGACGCGACACGACGCGCGACGCCCGCGCCGGCATCGATCGCCTATCGAAGCGGCGCGCGTCGCCGTGCAGCGTCATTTCGCCTTCATCCCTCCGCGCGGCATCGCGCCGCGCGTGCCGACGCGCTTCGCCGCGTCCTCTTTCCGCACGCGCTCGCCCAACGGCGGCGAGCGCATCGGTCATCCATCGGGGCTCTCGCTTCACGGCCGCGCCCTCGCGGTCGGGGCATCGCCCCTGTCGCCACCCACCTTCGTCGCCACGACGTCGACTCGACACCCATTCGACCATGCCGAAACCCACCGAATCGCTCCGCCCCCCTCCGCCGACGCCCGGCACGCTCCCCCGCTGGCGCTCGCGCTGCGTCCTCGCGCTCCTCTGCGCCGGCTTCGGCGCGCTCGCGGCGCGCGCGCTGTGGGTTCAGGTCGTGCACAGCGATTTCTACATCAGGCAGGGCGTGAAGCGATACGAGCACACGTTCGCGGCCGCGCCGACGCGCGGGCGCATTCTCGACCGCAACGGCGACGCCCTCGCGATCAACGAGCCCGTCGCCGACGTGTGGATCGCGCCCGACGCGCTGCGCCGCGCGACGCATCCGCAAATGCGCGCGCTCGCGTCGCTGCTCGGCCTGCCGGACGACGCGCTCGCCGCCAAGGCGCTCAGCGCGCGGCAGTTCCTGTATCTGAAGCGCTGGATCGCGCCGGAGCTGGCCGCGCGCGTCGAGCGGCTCGACGTGCCGGGCGTGCACGTCGCCCGCGCGACGCGGCGCTATTACCCGGGCGGCGGCGACGTCGCGCAGCTCGTCGGCTTCGTCGGCGCGAACGGTCACGGGCTCGAAGGCGTCGAGCTCGCCGCCGACGCCGCGCTCGCCGGCGTCGGCGCGAAGCGGGACTACATCGTCGACCGCCTGGGCCGCCCGGTGGACGTCGGCGACGTCGAATCGGCGGGCACGCCCGGCGCGGACGTGAGGCTGTCCGTCGATCGGCGCATCCAGCATCTCGCCACGCTCGCCGTCGAGCGGACCATCGAGCGCACCGGCGCGGCGGCCGGCTGCGCGATCGTCGTCGATGCGAAGACGGGCGGCGTCCTCGCGCTCGTGAACGCCCCCACGTTCGATCCGAACGAGCCGCACGCGGCCGGCGACGGCGACGGCCGCTTCCGCAACCGCGCGCTGACCGACGTCTTCGAGCCGGCCTCGACGCTCAAGCCCCTCACGGTCGCGCTCGCGTTGAGCGAAGGCGTCGTCACGCCCGACACGCGCTTCGACACGTCGCCCGGCGTGCTGGAGATCGACGGCGCGACGATTCACGACACCGGCGACTTCGGCGAGCTGAGCGTCACGCAGATCATCGCGAAATCGAGCAATATCGGCATGGCGAAGATCGCCGAGCGGCTGCGCGCGCAGGACATGTGGCAGACGTTCGCGCGTGCCGGCATCGGCGCGCGGCCGCTCGCGGGCCTGCCGGCGGTCGCGCGCGGCACGCTGCGGCCGGCCCGCCATTGGAGGCCGATCGAGCGCCTGACGATGTCGTACGGCTACGGGCTGTCGATGTCGCTCGCGCAGCTCGCGGACGTCTACACGGCCTTCGCCGGCGACGGCGAGCGCATTGCGCTGTCGCTCACGCGCCCGAGCGCGCAGGCCGAGCGCGTGCGCGTCGTGCCGCCCGCGGTTGCGCGGCAGATTCGCGCGATGCTGGAAACGGACGGCGAGCAAGGCACGGCGCGCGTCGCCCGGCTGCCCGACTACCGGATCGGCGCGAAGACGGGCACCGCGCGCAAGCTTCACGCCGGGCGCTATGCGCGCGGCAAGTACCGGGCGCTCTTCGTCGGCATGGCGCCGATGAGCGATCCCCGGCTGATCGTCGCGGTGATGATCGACGAGCCGTCGCGCGGCTCGTATTACGGCGGCCCGGCGGCCGGCCCCGCGTGGGCGCAGATCATGGAGAACGCGCTGCATCTGCTCGGCGTGCCGCCCGATCGGACAGCGCCGCGGCATGCATGACGCGCGATTCGATCGTCGCGCCGATAGCCGCCGTGCAACGGCCGAGCCGCAGCCGTCGTTTGCGCCCTCGATCCTTGTCGGACGTCGACGTGTCGGAACGCTTGTGCCGGCTCGTTCGCCGTGCGCCGCGCGCGTTCGGTCAATCTCCGAACGGCGCCGCGCGCGCCGAGCCGTGCGGCACGCCGAATCTCGAGCCGAACGCGGCGGCGCGAACGCGCGCGCGCCTCGTTCGCATTTGCCGCGCGGAAGCGGCCTGTTGCCGCCGCCGGTTGCGTCAATCGCATTGCTCGCCGCCTACGTCGCAAACGCAATTCAGGCGCGGTTGCCGACGGTCGCGGTGCTCGCGCACTTTCAGCCGATCGTGCCCGCTCATGGCCGATGCGGCGGACAACGCGCCGATCGCGCAATGCCGTACGGAACGCCGTGTACCGCCGACATTCGATGCGACTCCGCGCGTCGTGAAGCGCGTGGCGCTCGCAGCGCAAGGCGACGGATTCCACGCGCGCCGCGGCATCGACATGGTCGGCCCGGCGCGCGCCGCGTTCACGGGCGGGAGATCGATTCGCCCCGCCGCACGACGATCGAGATCCCCGTATCCGCGTACCCCATGAACAAATGGGACTCGGCGCGCATGTTGCGCTGCATGTCGTCGAAGCTGCCGGCGTTCTTGCCCGTTCCCGGGTCCATGTAGCTGCCGTCGGCGCGATGCGCGACCCAGTGCAGCCCGACCGGCACCTTCGCGAACGACACGGCGAGCGCCTTCAGCTCGGCCTCGCCTTCGCGCAGCTCGGCCGCGTGCGGCCTGACGACGGTGCCCGGCGCGAGCGACGACTTGACGTCCGAATACAGCCAGTTCAACACCTTCGAGAAGATGCCGGGATGCTCGTGAATGTCCATCTCGAGCCCCAGCAGCTGCCCCGCGAACACCAGATGCTGCGGCATCGAATATCCGGCGTCATGGATGCGGTCCGCATGACGCCGGTGCGTCGTCATCCCGCTCGTGATCATGAAAAGATCCTGCTCGCATGCGTTGCTCAGCTCGAGCGCGCCGTCGCCGAGCTCGCTCAGCGAGCCCTTATAAGCCGGCATCTTCTCGACGCCGAGCTCCTTCGCGATGCATAGAAGGCTCGCGGCGCCGCACGAGTTCGGGAAAATCTGCTTGCGCGACGCGTGCGCCGGAACGGTCGTGCCGGCGAGCCGGTCGGCGGCTTGCGCGCCGGCCGCAGTCGGCACATGAGCGGATATCGGGAGATTGCGGATCATGCGGTTGTCGATCGAATGGCGCGGCCGGCCGGCTGGCGTTCGTCGTCACGACGCGGCCGGGCGCCGTATGCGCGAACGCGGGATGCGGCGCTTGCGGCGCAGCCGCCGGCGACGTCGGGTTCATGGCGCGGCCGGCGCGTGCGGCGGCCGCGGCGTACGCGTTCGTGTCGTCGGGGCATCGTGCCCGTCGGCGAACGCGCGGTTCGATGTTACGAAAATCGGAGCGCGCGTGTTTTGAAAACGCGCCGCGCTTGTCGAATTCGCCGCGACGCGCGGCGGCGCGGCGGCGCGGCGTGCGCGCGGTGTGCGCCCGGTGTCGCGACGTGGCGCGCCATCGCGGCTATCGCTGCCATCTCCGTCATCGCCGCCACTGCCGCCGACGCGACCGACTCTGCTGACGCGGTCGGCTCGGTTGACGCTAACGTTGACGCTGACGTTGATGGCAACGCGAACGCAAACGCCCCCACAACGGCGTCGACCTCACCCGCGCCAACGCCCCCGGCGCAGCGCGCGTCAGCGCACGCTCGACCCCCGATCCGCCGCGTGGCGCAGGCACGCGCGCGGCTCTCGGCGCAGCCGCGCGCGCATGCGCGCGAGTGCCCGTCCGGCGCGGCTGCGCACCCGCCGCCCGCGCCCGTACATCTGCCTCGGCCCCACGTATGCGGTGTCCCTCGGCGCCGCGCCGCCGCCGTCGAGCGGCGCGCCCACTTCAATAAACGTCTCGCGCATAACGCTTGTCCTTCGCGAGCCGCGCGACGTAGTCCGCCGCCTGCTCGTCGGTCATCCCCCCATGCCGCGCGACGATCGCCTTCAGCGCCGCGTCGACGTCCTTCGCCATGCGCGACGCGTCGCCGCACACGTAGAAATGCGCGCCCTCCTCGAGCCACGCCCACAGCGCCGCGCCCTGCTCGATCATCCGGTCCTGCACGTAGATCTTCTCCTTCTGATCGCGCGAGAACGCGAGATCGAGCCGCGTCAGCAAACCGTCCGTGCGCATCCGGGCGAGCTCGTCGCGATAGTAGAAATCGGTGTCCGCGTGCTGTTCGCCGAAGAAGAGCCAGTTGCGCCCGTTCGCGCCGCGCGCGCGCCGCTCGTGCAGGAAGCCGCGAAACGGCGCGATGCCCGTGCCCGGCCCGACCATCACGATCGGCGTGTCGCCGCTCGCCGGCGGCCGGAAATGCGCGGACTTCTGCACGAACACCGGCACGCCCGCGTCGGCCGCGCGATCCGCGAGGAACGTCGACGCGACGCCCTTGCGCTGCCGCCGCCCGTTGCTGTAGCGCACGGCCGACACGGTCAGATGGATCTCGCCGCGATGCGCGTTCGGGCTCGACGCGATCGAATACAGCCGCGGCTGCAGGCGCTTGAGCATCCCGACGAGCTCGGCGGCCGACAGCTCGAGCGGAAACTCGTGCAGCACGTCGGCGATCTGCTGCCCCCACAGCCAGTTTTTCAGATCCGCCTTGCGATCGTCGCCGAGCAGGCGCGCGAGCGCGTCTCCCGAGCGGCTGCGCGACGCGACGAGCGCGAGCGCGTCGGGATGCGGCCGCGTGATGTCGAGATGCCTCGCGAGCGCATCGGCGAGCCGCAGCTCGCCCACGCCCGCGAGCGTCACCGGCGCGTCCGCCTTCAGGCGCGTCAACGTCAGCAGCTCGTCGACGAGCGCCGGGCAGTTCGTCGGCCACACGCCGAGCGCGTCGCCCGTTTCGTATTCGATCGCCGCGCCGTCCGTCGACAGCGACACGTAGCGCGTATCCTTCGCCGCGCCCGGCTCGTTGAGCCGCAGGTTCGCGACGAGCCGCGACGCGGCCGGGCGCGTCTTCGTCGGGATTGCGCCCGACGGGATCATCCCGTCCGCCGGCACCGCGTGCAGCGCCGCGTCCTCTTCCTTGATCCGCGCGATCGCGCGTTCGAGCCACGCGTCGGCGGCCGGCTGGAATTCGGCGTCGCAATCGACGCGCTCGACGACGCGCGTCGCGCCGAGCGCCGCGAGCCTCGCGTCGAGCCGGCGGCCGTGGCCGCAGAACTGGTCGTAGTTGCGGTCGCCGAACGCGAGCACCGCGTAGCGCAGCCCGTCCACGCGCGGCGCGTGCGCTGCGTTCAGCGCCGCCCAGAATTCCTGGCCGTTGTCCGGCGCGTCGCCGTCGCCGAACGTGCTCGTCATCAGCAGCGCGTACTGCGCCTTCGCGAGCGACGCGGCCGGATAATCGGCCATGCACGCGACGCGGATCTCGAAGCCCGAATCCATCAGCTGCGTCGCGTAGCGCTCGGTCAGCGATTCGACGTTGCCCGTCTGCGACGCCCACAGCAGCACGACCTTCGGCCGCGCGCGCACGATCCGCACGCCGCTCGGCGCGGGCGACGCGTCGGCCGCCGGCAGCGGCGGCGGCGACGTCGCGCCCGCCCGCGCCTCGAGCAGCGCCGGCGCCCCGCCCGGCGCGCGGCTGAACAGCCCGGCGAGCAGCCCGTCGACCCAGAGCCGCGTGTCGGCGCCAAGCGGCGCGTTCGCGGGCAGCACCGGCACGCCGCCCGCCCGTCTGCCCTCGACGCAGCGCAGCCCGCTGACGAAGCCCGCGACGTAGACGCGTTCCGCGCCCGTGAGCTGCGGCGCGCTCGCCGTGACCGGGACGCCGAGCAGCGCGGCGAAGGTGTCGATATCGGACATGTTCAGTTCCTCGGGGGCGGCGTCGGCGGCGCACGCGGCTTCGCACGCGCCGAACGCGCGCGGCGCGCCGCCTGCGTGCGCCTCATACGATTCATGCGCTTCATGCGCTTCTGCGCGCGGCGCGCGCGCGGCGCCGCCCGCCGCGGCGTCCGTTTCGCCGGACACGTCGGCGCGCGCAAGCGCGACCGCGCAGAATTTGAGTTCGGGCTGCAGCGACACCGGATCGACCGCGTCGTTCGTGAGCGCGTTCACGCACAGGTCGTCGCCGTACACGTCGTTCCAGTGCATCGGCGCGAAGCACGCGCCCGGCTGCACGCGGTCGGTGACGACAGCGGGCAACACCGCGCGGCCGCGCGCCGAACGGATCTCGACCGCGTCCTTCGCGGCGATCGACAGCGCGGCCGCGTCGTGCGGATGGATCTCGACGAACGGGCGCGGATTCAGCTTGTTCAGCATCGCAACCTTGCCCGTCTTCGTCATCGTGTGCCACTGATGCTGCAAGCGGCCCGTGTTCAGCACGATCGGGAATTCGCGCGTCGGCGTCTCGGCCGGCGCGACGTGCGGCCGCGCGAAGAAGCGCGCCTTGCCGGACGGCGTCGGAAACGCGATCGGCGGCGCGCCGCCGTCGGGCAGCGTCCGAAGCGGCTCGCTCGCGCCGTCGTTCAGGTAGCGGATCGGATGGCGGTCGCGCCCGTCGTCCGGCGGACACGGCCATTGCAGCGGCGTGTCGCGCAGCGCCGCGTGGCTCGCGCCGCGCAGGTCGTAGCCGGTGCGCGGATTCGCGAAGCGCCGGATCTCGTCGAATACTTCGGCGGCCGAACCGTAGTCGAACGCGTCGCCGTAGCCCATCTCACGCGCGACCGCCGCGACGATCCTCCAGTCCGGCCATGCGTCGCCGGGCGGCTCGACCGCCTGCCGCATCAGCGTGAGGTTGCGCTCCGAGTTGATCATCACGCCTTCGGCCTCCGCCCACAACGCGCCCGGCAGCAGGATGTCCGCGTAGCGGTTCGTCTCGGTGTCGAGGAACGCATCCTGCACGATCACGACGTCGGCCGCCCGCAGCCCGGCGATCACGTTCTTGCGGTTCGCGACCGTCGCGGCCGGGTTCGTGCAGATGATCCAGCACGCCTTCACGTCGCCCGCGGCCATTTTCGCGAACAGGTCGACGGTGCCGCCGCCCGCGTCCTTGCGGATCGTGCCCGCGGGCAGGCGCCAGACGTCCTCGACGAAGCGGCGGTCGTCGTCGTCGAGCGCGGTGCGCTGGCCCGGCAGCCCCGGTCCCATGTAGCCCATCTCGCGGCCGCCCATCGCGTTCGGCTGCCCGGTCAGCGAGAACGGCCCGCTGCCCGGCCGGCAAATCCTGCCCGTCGCGAGATGCAGGTTGCAGATCGCGTTCGTGTTCCAGGTGCCGTGCGTGCTCTGGTTGAGCCCCATCGTCCAGCAGCTCGTCCATTCGCGCGCGTCGCCGATCCATTGCGCGGCGAGCCGGATGTCCGCTTCGGCGAGGCCGGTGATTTCGGCGACCTTCTCGGGCGCGTAATCGCCGAGGAAATCCGGCATCGCGTCCCAGCCCTCGGTGTGCGCGGCGATGAACTCCGCGTCGGTCCTGCCGTTCGCGTGCAGCAGATGCAGCAGCCCGTTCAGCAGCGCGAGATCGGTGCCGGGCCGGATCTTCAGGAACAGGTCCGCCTTGTCCGCGGTCGCGGTGCGGCGCGGATCGACGACGACGAGCTTCGCGCCCGCCTTCACGCGGTCCATCATCCGCAGGAACAGAATCGGATGGCAGTCGGCCATGTTCGAGCCGATCACGAAGAACAGGTCCGCGCGGTCGAAATCCTGATACGAGCCGGGCGGGCCGTCCGCGCCGAGCGACAGCTTGTAGCCGCTACCCGCGCTCGCCATGCAAAGGCGCGAATTCGATTCGATGTGCGGCGTGCGCACGTAGCCCTTCGCGAGCTTGTTCACGAGATACTGCGCTTCGAGCGACATCTGGCCCGACACGTAGAACGCGAGCGCGTCGGGGCCGTGCGCGTCGAGCACGGCGCGCAGCCGGCGCGCGGTCTCGGCGATCGCGTCGGCGATCGGCACGGGCGCGGGATCGCGCTCGCGCGCGTCGCGCACGAACGCCCGCTCGAGCCGGCCCGCGTTGCGCAGCGCGACATGCGCGGACGAGCCCTTCGTGCACAGACGCCCGAAGTTGGTCGGATGCTCGGTGTCGCCGGACACCTTGACGACCTCGCCGCCCTCGACGTGCAGCACCATGCCGCAGCCGACGCCACAGTACGGGCACACGGTCTTCACGCTCGCGCTCGCCACGTTCGCTCGCCTCGCCGTTCGCTATCGGTCGGCGCGGCGCGTCAGGCCGCGACCCACACGTAGCCGTCCTCGATGCGCGACGCATACGCGCTCACCGATTGGTCCGGCGCCTCGACGCACTCGCCCGTGCGCAGGTCGAAGTGATGCTTGTAGAGCGGCGACGCGACGACGATCCGCTCGCCGAGGCTGCCGATCAGCCCGCGCGACAGCACGGCGGCATGCGAATGCGGATCGACGTTGCCGATCGCGAACGCGCGGCCGTGGCCGCCGCCGTCGTCGACGTGGAACACGGCGACCTGCTCGCCGTTCACGAGCGCGCAGACGCCCGTGTTCGGCAGGATGTCGTCGAGCGCGCAGACGGGCGTCCACGCGCAAGCGTCTCGATGGCGGGTCATGGCGATCTCCTTTCAGTGGCTGACGATGACGGAACGTTCAAGCGGTTTCGGCTTCGGTTTGCGCTTGCGCCTCGGGCGCGCGGCGCGCGTCGGCCGAAGCGGCCGGGCTGACCGAAGCGGCCGGGCCGGCAGCGCCGAGCGCCTCGCGCTCGTCCGGCGTCGCCGGGCGAATCTGGCCGCGCGCCTCGACGAACGCGATCGTCGAATCGGGCGCGTCGCTGTTGACGAAGTGACGAAAGCGCCGGCGCGTGGCCGGATCGGCGACGGCCTTCTTCCATTCGCATTCGTACGTATCGACGATATGCTGCATCTGCGCCTCGAGCTCCGCCGCGAGCCCGAGCTTGTCGTGGACGACGACGTCGATCAGGTAGTCGAGCCCGCCTTCGAGGTTGTCGCGCCACACGCTCGTGCGCTGCAGCCGGTCGGCGGTGCGGATGTAGAACATCAGGAAGCGGTCGACGTAGCGCACGAGCTGCTCGCGGTCGAGATCGGCCGCGAGCAGCTCCGCGTGGCGCGGCTTCATCCCGCCGTTGCCGCACACGTACAGGTTCCAGCCCTTCTCGGTCGCGATCACGCCGATGTCCTTGCCCTGCGCCTCCGCGCATTCGCGCGTGCAGCCGGACACGCCGAACTTCAGCTTGTGCGGCGCGCGCAGGCCCTTGTAGCGGTTTTCCAGATCGATCGCGAGGCCGACCGAATCGCCGACGCCGTAGCGGCACCACGTCGAGCCGACGCACGATTTCACGGTGCGCACCGACTTGCCGTACGCGTGGCCCGATTCGAAGCCGGCCGCGATCAGCTCCTCCCAGATGAGCGGCAACTGCTCGACGCGCGCGCCGAACAGGTCGACGCGCTGGCCGCCCGTGATCTTCGTGTAGAGGCCGTACTTGCGCGCGACCTGGCCGACCGCGATCAGCCCTTCCGGCGTGACCTCGCCGCCCGGCATCCGCGGCACGACCGAATACGTGCCGTCGCGCTGGATGTTCGCGAGATAGTAGTCGTTCGTATCCTGCAGCCCCGCATGCTCCTTCTTGAGCACGAATTCGTTCCAGCACGACGCGAGGATGCCGGCGACGGCCGGCTTGCAGACGTCGCAGCCGAGGCCGCGGCCGTGCTTCTCCAAGAGCGCGCCGAACGTCTTGATCCGCTCGACGCGCACGAGGTGATAGAGCTCCTGCCGCGAATGCGGGAAGTGCTCGCACAGGTGGTTGTTCACGTCGAGGCCCTGCTTCTTCATCTCGGCCTTCATCACCTGCGTGACGAGCGGCACGCAGCCGCCGCACGACGTGCCCGCGCCCGTGCAGCTCTTCAGCGCGCCGATGCTCGTCGCTCCCTGCGCGAGCGCCTCGCAGAGCTGCGCCTTCGTCACGTTGTTGCACGAGCAGATCTGCGCGGCGTCGGGCAGCGCGTCGACGCCGAGCGCCGGCTTCGCCGCGCCGTCCGACGACGGCAGGATCAGGAATTCGGGCGAATCGGACAGCTCGATCCGGTTCAGCATCATCTGCAGCAGCGTGCCGTACTCGGCCGCGTCGCCCACCATCACCGCGCCGAGCAGTTCCTTCCCGCATTCGGACACGACGAGCTTCTTGTAGATCGCCTTGCGTTCGTCGGCGAACTGGTACGTGCGGCTGCCGGGCGTCTTGCCGTGCGCGTCGCCGATGCTCGCGACATCGACGCCCATCAGCTTGAGCTTCGTGCTCAGGTCCGCGCCGGTGAACGCGCCGTCGCCGCCCGCGAGCTGCCGCGCGACGACGCGCGCCATGTCGTAGCCGGGCGCGACGAGGCCGAAGGTCTGGCCGTTCCACGCCGCGCATTCGCCGATCGCGTAGATATCCTGATCGCTCGTGCGGCAGCCGCTGTCGATCGCGACGCCGCCGCGCGGGCCGATCTCGAGCCCGCACGCGCGCGCGATCTCGTCGCGCGGCCGGATGCCCGCGGAGAACACGATCATGTCGGCATCGAGATGCGTGCCGTCGGCGAATTCCATCCGGTGCGCGCCCGCCTCGCCGTCGACGATCGCAAGCGTGTTCTTGCCCGTGTGCACCTGCACGCCGAGCGCCTCGATCCTGCCGCGCAGCATCCGGCCGCCGCCTTCGTCCACTTGCACCGCCATCAGGCGCGGCGCGAATTCGACGACGTGCGTCGCGAGCCCCATGTCGCGCAGCGCCTTCGCGCATTCGAGGCCGAGCAGCCCGCCGCCGACGACGACGCCCGACTTCGCGCGTGCGCCGCACGCCTGCATCGCCTCGAGATCCTCGATCGTTCGGTAGACGAAGCAATCGGCGCGCTCGCGGCCCGGCACGGGCGGCACGAACGGCGTCGAGCCCGTCGCGAGCACGAGCTTGTCGTACGCGAGCGTCTCGCCCGTCGACAGCGCGACCGTGCGCGCGCGGCGGTCGATCGCGACCGCCTTCGTGTTCAGCAGCACGCGAAAGTTCGGATGACGCTTGAAGAAGCCCGGCTCGACGAGCGACAGGTCGTCGGCCGACTTGCCGGCGAAGAATTCGGACAGGTGAACGCGGTCGTACGCGGGGCGCGGCTCTTCGCAGATCACCGCGACCTGCGGCGCGCAGCACGCATCCCGCGCGCCGGCCGCGATGCATTCGAGCAGCTTGTGGCCGACCATCCCGTGACCGATGACGACGATTTTCATGGTGGATGCCCTCTGTTTCCCTGTTAATGCGTGAAGCCGTTCGCGGCAAGCGCGCGCTCGCGCAGCGCCGCCTCGCGAGCCTTGTGCTCGGCGCTGAACCGTACCGCGAGCGCGCAAAACGCGGAAACGGTGACGAATAGGCCTAGCAGCGTGAGCGTTTGTTGGATATCGCCAACGCCTTTCATCAGGAATCCTGCCGCGACCGCGCCGACGTTGCCGCCCGCGCCGACGATCCCCGCGACGCCGCCGAGCGCGCGGCGATCGATGAACGGCACGAGCGCGTACGTCGCGCCGCAGGCCATGTGCGTGAAGAGACCGAACGCGACCATCGCGACGACGGCCGCCGCCACGCTGCCCGCATGCGCGAACCACAGCAGCCCGAGCCCCTCGCCGACGATCAGCGTGAACAGCAGCGTCGCGCGCACGTCGAGCCCGCGGCGCGCGGCGACGCGATCCGACAGCCAGCCGCCCGTCGCGCGCGCGAAGAGCGCGAGGAGGCCGAAGATGCCGGCGGCGAGGCCCGCGTCCTTCAGCGACAGCTGGAAGTGATTGACGTAGTAGAGCGCGGCGATGTTGTGCATGAACACTTCGACGCCGAAGCACGCGCCGTAGGTGACGAACAGCATCCACACGCGGTAGTTCGCGCACGCGGCGGCGAAGCTCGCGAAGCCGCCCTTCTTGCCGCTGTCGATCGTCGCGCCGCGCGCGCGCAGCGCGGCGAAGTCGCCCTGCGGGCAGTCCTGCGTGAAGCGCCAGTAGACGAACGCCATCGCGAGCATCGCGACGCCCGGCGCCGCGAGCGCCGCGCGCCAAGCGGACGCGTCGGGCAGGCCGAGCATCAGCGCGGCGGCCACGAGCAGCGGCATCGCCGCCTGAGCCGCGCCCGCGCCCGCGTTGCCCCAGCCGGCCGCCGTCGCGTTCGCGGTGCCGACGACGTTCGGCGCGAACATCACCGACGTGTGGTATTGCGTGATCACGAAGCTCGCGCCGATCGCGCCGATGCCCAAGCGGCACAGCAGGAACGTCAGGTAATCGTGCGAGAACGCCACCGCGAACACCGGAATCGCGCCGAGCGCGAGCAGGCCCGCATAGACGCGGCGCGGGCCGAAACGGTCGCAGAGCGGGCCGACGACGAGCCGCACCGCGATCGTCGCCGCGACGGCCGCGATGCTGACGTTCGCGACCTGATCGGCGCTCAGCCTGAATTCGCGGGCGATGAGCGGCATCAGCGGCGCGCACGCGAACCATGCGAAGAAACACACGAAGAACGCGATCCACGTCAGATGGAACGCGCGCATCGGCGCGGTGCGCCAGTCGAGCAGGTCGATGCGGGTGGCTTTGTCGGACATCTTGTTGTCTCACCAAACGAAAACGGCGTCCTGCGAACCCGGTCTCGAGTGACCGGATGCGTAGGACGCCGTTGCCCAGAAAGCCCGTCGCCGGGCGGATCGATATTCGATGCTGCGAGGCGAATCGTCGTTGAATCGCCCGTCGATCGCTAGGCAAGTGCCGTGCCAGCCGACGCGAAGCGAGACGCGACGCGGGATTGCGCCGAAACGCCCGGGTTTCGCGGCGCGCGCCGACGATGCGCGGTGATGCAGCGAAGCACAGATCTGGTGCGATGCAGCACTGTCGGCGTGCGACATGCCGGTGCGCAGCCGGGTGCGGCGGGCGTCCTCGCGCGTCGATCGCGACGCCGTGCGTCCGGACGCGGCGAGCGATGATCTATGAGCGATGAGCGGCGTGCGGCGCTTTGCGCGGATGCTCGCGTCGCGCGCTGCGTCCCAGCCGGGGCGGCGTCGGGCGGGCGCGACGGCAACCCGCCCGACGCCGCCCCGCACGCGACGCGTCGGCGCGAGACGACGCGCGCAAGCGCGCCGTCGCCCCGCTTCGCCAAGCGCGCGCCGCCGATGCTGGCCCGAATATTGCTCACCATGAAGCGTCATCGGCAACGGAGCCGGTGCCGCATCGCGAGACTTCTTTCGGACCGTCCGCCGACGGACGGTCCACTTGGACAACGGTGTCCCACGCATCCGGCCGCTGCGTCGGCGGGGTGCGCAGGACGCCGTTCTTTTTTTGGGCAACGCGCATTCGCCGCGCACGCGCCGCCCGCGCGACATGGGGATACGAAGATGAACACGATGGGCAAGGTCACGCTGCTCGGCGCCGGCCCCGGCGATCTGGATCTGCTGACGCTCAAGGCGGCGAAAGCGCTCGCGGCCGCCGACGTGCTGCTGCTCGACGATCTCGTCAATCCGGACATCGTCGCGCTCGCGCCGCAAGCGCGCGTGATCCGTGTCGGCAAGCGCGGCGGCTGCCGGTCGACGCCGCAGGCGTTCATCGAGCGGCTGATGTGCCGCTACGCGCTGCGCGGCGCGCACGTCGTGCGCGTCAAGGGCGGCGACGTGCTGCTGTTCGGCCGCGCGGGCGAAGAGATCGCCGCGTTGCGCGCGGCGCGCGTGCCGGTCGAGATCGTCAATGGGATCTCGTCGGGCTTCGCGGCCGCCGCGAGCCTCGGCGTGTCGCTCACGCACCGCGATCACTGTCAGGGCGTGACGTTCGTCACCGCGCACCTGCAGGACCACGGCGAGCCCGACTGGGCGAACCTCGCCGCGGCCGGCACGACGCTCGCGATCTACATGGGGATGAGCCGCATCGAGCGGATCGCCGCGGGGCTGCTGTCGACGCTCGATGCAGCGACGCCCGCCGCCATCGTCCAGTGGGCGGGCACGCCGGCCGAGCGGCGCTGGGCCGGCACGCTCGGCCGCCTCGCCGCCGGCGCCGCCGAGGCGGGCCTCGGCAGCCCGGCCGTGATCTTCGTCGGCCGCGCGATCGGCGAGGCGCTCGCGACCGGCGGCGCATGCGCGGCGCGCAATGCGCACGCGGGCTCGGACGACGCGCGCGGCACGCACGCCGCCGCGCGCACGCTCGAACGCCCCGAGGTTTCGCACGCGGCCTGAGCCGCGCGCGCCGGCCAGCGGTTGCGCGCCGCCCGCGCGCGTATGGCAAAAACAATCGCATGGGCGGGCGCCGCCGCAGCGCGCCCGCCTCCTCCATCCGATCCATGGAATCGACTGACCATTCCTCCAGGCTGCGCGTGCTGCTCGTCACCGACACCGACAAGCCGCTCGGCGAGCTGCGCGACACGCTCGCGCGCCTCGGCTACGAGATGCTCGACGAGGTCGCGACGCCCGCGCGGCTGCCCGCGGCCGTCGAAGAGCAGCGGCCGGACGTCGTGATCATCGACACCGAATCGCCGTCGCGCGACACGCTCGAGCAGCTCGCGGTGATGAACGCGACCGCGCCGCGCCCCGTGCTGATGTTCAGCCACGACGCCGACCAGCAGTTGATCCGCGCGGCGGTCGGCGCGGGCGTGAGCGCGTATCTGATCGAGGGGCTCTCCGCCGAACGGCTCGCGCCGATCCTCGAAGTCGCGCTCGCGCGCTTCTCGCACGACGAGCAATTGCGCAAGCGGCTCGCCGACGTCGAGAGCGAACTCGCCGACCGCAAGCTGATCGATCGCGCGAAGCGCATGCTGATGGACCGCCGCAAGCTGTCCGAACAGGAGGCCTACGCGACGCTGCGCCGCAGCGCGATGGATCAGGGCGTCCGGATCGTCGAGGCGGCCCGCCGGCTGCTCGCGGCGCACTCGCAATCTTGATCGAAGGTGCACTACGCATGAACACAGCGCGCATGAACCCAGCGACACCCGACGCACCGGAACGCCGCCGCCTGCGCATCGGCTTCGTCGCGCTGAGCGACGCGGCGCCGCTCGTCGTCGCGAAGCGGCTCGAGCTCGGCGAGCGCTACGGTCTCGCGCTCGAGCTGTGCCGGCAGCCGTCGTGGGCCAGCATCCGCGACAAGCTGCTGTCGGGCGAGCTCGACGCGGCGCACGCGCTGTACGGGCTCGTCTACGGCGTGCAGCTCGGCATCGGCGGGCCGCGCGCCGACATGGCCGTGCCGATGGTGCTCAACCGCAACGGCCAGGCGATCACGTTCTCGAACCGGCTCGCCGGCGCCTACCGCGCGTCGGGCGACCTGAAGGCCGCGCTCGCGACGCTCGGCCGCCGCCCCGTGTTCGCGCAGACGTTCCCGACGGGCACGCACGCGATGTGGCTGTATCACTGGCTCGCGTCGCGCGGCGTCGATCCGCTGCGCGACATTCGCAGCGTCGTGATTCCGCCGCCGGAGATGGTCGGCGCGCTCGCGGCGGGCGAGCTCGACGGGCTGTGCGTCGGCGAGCCGTGGAACGCGGTCGCCGAGGCGAGCGGCGCGGGCAGGACGGTCGCGGCGACGAGCGAAGTCTGGCTCGATCATCCGGAAAAGGCGCTCGCGTGCCGGCGCGAATTCGTCGCGCTGTATCCGAATGCCGCGCGGCTGCTGGTGCGCACGCTGCTCGACGCGTGCGAATGGCTCGACGACGCGGACCATCGGCGGCAGGCGGCCGAATGGCTCGCGGAGCCGGACGCGATCGACGTGCCGGTCGCGCAGATCGCACCGCGGCTGCTCGGCGATTACGGCGCGGGCCCGTTCGCGCAGCCGCCCGCGCCGATCCGGTTCTACGGGCACGGAACGGTGAACCGGCCTGCGGCGAGCGACGGCGTGTGGTTCCTGTCGCAATACCGGCGCTGGGGCATGCTGCGCTCGGACGTCGACGACGCGGCAATCGCGAGCGGCGTTGCGCAAACGGCGCTCTACGACGAAGCGGTCGCGCTCGCGGGAGCGCGGCGCGTCGGCTGACGGGGGGCTTCGTCGCGCGCGCGGCGGCCGGCTCGCGCGACGTTTGCACGACGCACGCGAGCCGGCCGCCTCGTCGGCGACTCGCCCGCGCATCGATGCCGATGCGCGCGGCGAAGAGTCCGCTGCTCCTCGCGGCGGCCCGGCCGATCAATTCGCATCAGTTGCACATCAGTTGCACGATAGCGCCGCCACGCCGGCGATCGTGCCGGCCGGGGCCGCCCGCACGATGTACGCGGCGAGTAGATGCGGCTTCGTCGCATCCGCGCCTCCGAATTAGCTCATCACCTGGTACGGATTGTCACGACGACGACGACGATCAAGCGCGCGCGCATCGCACACGGCGCGGATTGCATCCATGCGCGCCGGGGCTCGCCCGCACGCGAACGGTCCGGCCGCGGCCGAACGAAACGACACGCGGCGACGCACGCCACGCGCCACATGCCACATGCGACACGCCGCACGCCACGCGCCGCGCGCGCGAATCAACGAGGCGCGCCGAATTCCGTACGCCGCGCGCGAGATCGCTTCGGCCGTTCGTCGCACCGCGCGAAGAAGCCGGTGCCGACGGGCCAATTGCGAATGCGCGCGGCAACCCGTCGCGCGGTACGTCGACGAATCGAAGCGATGACAAAGGACGAAGGACGGCCGACGAATCGATCAGAACGGCCCACCCGCACTGAAATCCGCGATCGCGAATCGGCGTTCTTTTGCCATGCGAATTCGACCGAATCGATTGACGAATCATGATTTTTCAATGCGATTTCATTTGAATCATTAACAACTCGATACATAGAAAATTCGAAAGCAACGTTCACTCCCGCCCCAATCATGTGACGAATGGTTTAGCATGCACGGGTGCTGACGTACCACGCATTCGTGTGGAAGCGAGCGCGCAGCACGCGATGTAGCCGAAGTTCGAACGTTTCCGCCGAGGCGCGATGGGCTCGCGTCGCACTCGGCCGGCACGGCGCGCATCGACGCGCCGCGTCACATCCTCATCTCGCCCGGCTCGCGCCAGGCGGCCGCAGCGGCATTTGCGCCGGCCCGGGCGGCTCCGGCTACGCGCGCGACGCGCGCACGGCAACCGCACGTTGCGGCGTGCGCACGCAATCCGCACGCAATCCGCATTCGGCACGACACGGCGAGCATCCGGCCGTCTCGCATCGCGCGTCCCGATTCAAGCGTCATTCAGCCGTGCCTTTCGTCTGTCCGGCGACATCCGGTCACCGGACATATCGACACAATTTCCGTTGCCCACGAGCAAATGGAGGAGATATGAAGGCGTATTTCGATACGAGGAAAGTCTTCACCTGTTTAATTGCCTTTTTCATTGCCTTTCTGGCGAGCTGCTCCGATCACGACGACATTTCGCGAGGCGGCGATCCGTCCGCCCCGGCGCTCGCGTTCCGGCTCGACCGCGGCAACCAGATCAACGCGTTCTATCGACAGGACAAGATCGCCGCGCATCTGCTGATGCGCTCGTCGGCGAAGCCTCGCCTGCTCGTCGTGTTTCCGGCCGGCAACAGCGGCGCGGGCCTCTGGTTCGACGATACGTCGCAGCCCGTCAACTGGAGCCAGGACACGCCGATCGCGCCCGCCACCACGCAGGACGCGGCGGGCCGGACGCTGTACGGAATCGGCGTCGACGTGTCGGCCGACGCGAGCAGCCTGTCGATCAGGCAGGCGCTGCTGAGCTCCGTGCGCTTCCTGCGCGACTACAACGGCGGCGCGACCGTGCCGGCCGACATCGTCGCGCCGCCGACCGTGTCGGGCAACGTCGCGATGTGGCAGCGCGATCGCGTCGACGGCGCGCCGGGCTACGCGCTGCGCGTCACCGTGCTCGACGGCGGCTCGGTGGCGTCGGACGGCGCCGGCAAGCTCCTGCTGCAGTCGCCGTCGGGCGCGCCGACGCTGCGTCTGCACATCGACGCGTTCAGCGGCGAAACGCCGCTGCAACCGATCACGCATGCGAATCTGTTCACGTCGGCCGTCAACCCTGATCCGCTGAACCAGAACGTGTTCGAATTCCTGAGCTTCAGCGACAAGCTGCTCGCGGGCTCGTGGCAGTACGACACCTACTTCGGCCGCGACACGCTGATCTCGGTGCGCATGCTGATGCCCGTGCTGCAGCCGGACGTGATCGAGGCCGGGCTCGGCTCGGTGCTGAGCCGCCTGTCGCCGGACGGCAAGGTCGCGCACGAGGAAGGCATCGGCGAATTCGCGCTGATCGACAATCTGAGGCACGGCCGCCCGAACGATCCGACGCCGACCTACGACTACAAGATGATCGACGGCGACTACATGCTCGCGCCGATCATGGCGGACTGGCTGATCGAGGACCCGCGCGGCCAGGCGCGCGCCGCCGCGTATCTCGCGCAAACGGGCGGCGACGGCGTCACGAACGGCAGCCGCTTCGTGAGCAACCTGCTGCGCGTCGTGCAGACCGCGCAGCCGTTCGCGCAGCAAGCGCTCGCCGCGAACCTGATCCGGCTGCGCCCCGGCGAGATCGTCGGCAACTGGCGCGACAGCACCGACGGCCTCGCGGGCGGCGTCTACCCGTACGACGTGAACGTCGCGCTCGTGCCGGCCGCGCTGCGCGCGTGCGCCAATTTCCTCGCGCGCGGGCTGCTCGACCCGTATCTGAGCGGCGACCAGCGCGCCGTCCTCGCGAACGCGGGCGCGGCGGCGGCCGTCTGGGAGCGCGCCGCGCCGCCGTACTTCCAGATCGCCGTCACGCCGAGCGACGCGCGCGCGAAGCTCGCCGCGTACGCGCCGCAAGCGGGCGTGCCGGCGGGCACGGTGCCGGACGCCGCGCTGCAGTTCGATGCGATCGCGCTCGACGCGAACGGCAACCCGATCCCGATCATGCACTCGGACGGCGGCTTCGTGCTGCTGTTCGGCGATCCTGCGCCGCCGTTGCTCGCGCGCATCGTCAGCGACGTGATGCGGCCGTTCCCGGCCGGTCTCGTGACCGACGTCGGGATGCTGATCGCGAACCCCGCGTACGCGGACCCGACGCTCTGGCCGCGCTTCACGAGCTCCGCGTATCACGGCACGGTGATCTGGTCGTGGCAACAGGCGATGTGGGTCGCGGGCCTCGACCGTCAGCTCGCGCGCACCGATTTGCCGAGCGACGTGCGCACGCTGCTCGCGCAGGCGCGTCAGCAGATCTGGCAGGTGATCTCGAACGCGAAGGACATGCGCTCGACCGAGATGTGGTCGTGGTCGTACGCGAACGGGCAATACCAGGCGGAGGCGTTCGGCACGCGCAGCGCCGACGTCACCGAGGCGAACGCCGCGCAATTGTGGAGCACGACGTATCTGGCGATCCGGGACCCGAACTTGCGCGCGGGCAAGTACTGGTGGGACGCGCGCGCGGCCGGCGGCGCGACGCCGCAGCGCGGCCCGACGCAAGCCGCGGCGGCGAACCGCATGAGCGGCGCGGCATCCTGACCGCTCGAATCATCGATCGCGGGACGACGGTTCGATGCCGGCCGCGCGTCGAACGAGCGCGGCTCGCCGCGCCGGTTCGCGCGGCGCCGGCGCGGTGCCGATCGAAACGCCGGCCGGTACGGCGAGCGCGCGCGACGCAGGCCATCGCACGCCATCGCGCGCCATCGCGCGCTTAACGCCGCCACGCCACGCCTAGCCTGTCGCGCGCCTAGCGCCGAGCGCCATTGCAAAGCGCACGCCGCGCGCCCTTTCCGTCGACGACCGGACGCCCTCGCCGGCACCGCCGCGCGAGCGCGCGGCGCAAAAAGAGAAAAGCCGCGCGATCGCTCGCGCGGCAAAATCCGCCTGCATCCAAGGGCCACCTCCAGATGGCGGGCGGCGCACTAGCCTCGTCAGCCACTAGTGCCGAACCAACGAAACCCATCGAACGCCCGGGCGACGGAAACTTCGCCATCCCGACGTTGCGGCGGGCGCGCTCAGCGCGCCGCCTGATAACTCCCGAAGAACGCCGCGGCGTTGCGCGCGAGCGTATCCAGGTGATAGCCGCCTTCCTGCACGATCAGCGTCGGCAAGCGCAACGCGCCGACGAGCGCGCCGAGCCGGCCGAAGCCCTCGGTCGTCACCGCGACCTTCGATTGCGGATCGTCCCGGTACACGTCGAAGCCGAGCGCGAACACGAGCGCGTCGGGCGCGAAGCGCTCGACGATCGCCTTCGCACGCTCGAGCTGCGCGAAGAACACCGATTCGGCCGATCCGTGCGGCATCGGCAGATTCACGTTGTAGCCCTCGCCGCGCCCCGCTCCGCGCTCTTCCTCGTAGCCCGTGACGGCCGGATAGAAGTTCGTCGGATCGCCGTGAATCGACACGTACAGCACGTCGTCGCGATCGTAGAACAGCGCCTGGATGCCCTGGCCGTGATGCATGTCGGTGTCGAGGATCGCGACCCGCGCGTAGCGCGCGCGCAGCGCCTGCGCGGCGATCGCCGCGTTGTTCAGATAACAGAAGCCGCCCGCCGCGTCGCGCCGCGCATGATGGCCGGGCGGACGGCAGAGCGCGTACGCGTCGCGCACGCCGCCGCAAAGAGCCGCCGCGCCCGCGAGCGCATCCTGCGCGGACCAGTACGCGGCCCGATACGTGTGCTCGCCGATCGGGCAGCTGCCGTCCGCGAGATAGCGCGCCGCCTGCGCGAGCACGCCGCGCAGCGGATTCGGCTCGCGCACGTAAATGTTCGACATCACCTCGGGCCCCCAATCCTCCGGAATGCGCCGCCATTCGCGATGCGCGTCGGCGAGAAAGCGCAGATACGGCGCGCTGTGCACGGCCGCGAGCGGCGCCGAGCCGAAGTCCGCGGGTGCGCGCACGTCGAAGCCGAGCGAGTTCGCCGCGTCGAGCAGCCGCGCGGCCCGTTCGGGCACTTCGTGCGGCGCGCGCATCTTGCCGCGCGACAGGTAGGTGAGCGGGCGGTGCTTCAACTGATCCGGATGAAAATAAGTCAGCATGCGAGGTCGGTTCCCGGATCGATCGTCAATGCAGTTGCGCCGCGATGTCGGCGCGCACGTGCGCCGGCCTCGCGGGTCGAGCCGTTTGCGCATGCACGCCGGCGCGCGCGAGCACCGCGTCGAGCAGCACGTTCGCACCCGCCGCGACGTGCTCGGGCAGCGCGCGCTCGGCCGCGTTGTGCGACAGCCCGCCGACGCACGGAATGAACACCATCGCCGCCGGCACGCAGCGCGCGAGATGAATCGCGTCGTGTCCGGCGCCGCTCACGATCCGCTCGTGCGTGTAACCGCAGCGGCGCGCGGCCGCCTCGACGAGCGCGACGCACGCGGGGTCGAACGGCGTCGCGGGACTCGACCAATGCGAGCGGATGTCGACCGCCACGCCGCGGCGCGCGGCGATGTGCGCGCACGCGTCGCGCAGCTCGCGCTCGATCGCGTCGAGCGTCGCATCGTCAGGATGACGAAGATCGACGCTGAACGCGACGCGCTCCGCGATCGTGTTGCGCGACGCGTTCTCGATCACGCTCTGCCCGATCGTCGCGAGCGCATCCGGCGCGCGGCGCGCGGCGAGCGCTTCGAGCGCGAGCGCGATCTCGGCGCTCGCGAACAGCGCGCACTTCCGGTACGGCATCGGCGTCGTGCCCGCGTGCGCGGCGACGCCCGTCACGGTCGCGTCGAGCCAGCGGATCGCTTGCCCGCCCGTCACGACGCCGATCGCCGTGCCGTTTCGCTCCAGCACCGGCCCCTGCTCGATGTGCGCCTCGAAGTACGCATCCACGCGCTCGCGCATCGGCACGCGCGCCACTTCCGGATCGCACGGCGCATGCGGGCCGAGCGCCCACGCGGCCCGCAGCGGATCGCGGTAGCCGCACGCGTCGAGCGCGTCGGCGAGCGCGACGCCGTGCGCATCGCGCACCGCGAGCGCCGCGTCGAGCGACATCGCGCCCGCGAACACCGCCGAGCCGAGCATCGCCGGCGCGAAGCGCGCGCCCTCCTCGTTGGTCCACGACACGATCTCGATCGGCTTGTCGGTGACGATCCCGCGATCGTTCAGCGTGCGCACGAGCTCGAGCCCGGCGAGCACGCCGTACGCGCCGTCGAAGCGCCCGCCTTCGGGCTGCGTGTCGAGATGGCTGCCGACGAGCACGGCCGGATGCGCGTCATCCGCACCGGCGCGCCGCGCGAACAGATTGCCGATCGCATCGACGCGCACCGTCATTCCCGCGTCGCGGCACCATTGCGCGAAGCGCTCGCGGCCGCGCCGATCGGCGTCGGTCAGCGCGAGCCGGCGCACGCCGCCCCGCGCGGTGCCGCCGATCCGCGCGAGATCCATCAGACTGTTCCAGAGTCGCGTACCGTCGATTTCCCACACCGCAGCCTCCTCCCTTTCCGAATCAGCGCATGAGCACGGCGTCCGCGACGTCGGCCCGCTGCTGCCTGCGCGCGTCGAGCGCGATCACGCCGAACAGCGACAACGCCGCGAGGCACGTATAGAACACCGCGAGCGGCCACCACTGCCCGACGAAGCGATGCGCGAGCCAGGTGCCGGCGAGCGGCGTCAGCCCGCCCGCGATCGCGCCGCACATCTGGTACGAGATCGAGATCGCCGAATAGCGCACGCGCGCCGGAAACGCGCCGCTCACGAAGCCCGCGATCACCGAATAGAAGCCGGCGAGGAACACGGTCGCGAGCGCGATGCCGATCACCATCGGCGCGAGGCGTCCCGTCTGCACGAGCGCGAACATCGGATACGGCGACGCCATCGCGAAAAGCGCGGCGAGCTTCAGAAAGCGCGCGTCGCCGAGCTTGCCGCCGAGCCACGCGGCGATCGGCTGCGACGCGAACTGGATGATCGCGACGATGAACAGGCAATCGAGAATCAGCGATTTCGTCACGCCGACGTGCTGCGTCGTGAACGCGATCATGAACGTGTTCGTGAAATACAGCCCGGCGATGCCGATCGTGTTCGCGCACAGGCAGAACGACAGCATCGCGGGCGACGAGCGCAGCACCTCGGCGATCGGCCGCGCAACGGTGCGCGCCATCGCCTTCTCGCGCACGAACTCCGGCGATTCGTCGACCTTCAGCCGCACGAACGCGCCCACCGCGAGCAACGCGATGCTCGCGAGAAACGGCAGGCGCCAGCCCCACGACATGAACGCGTCGTGCTCCATCGACGCGACCGCGCGAAACGCGACGAGCGACAGGATGAGCCCGGCCGGGCTGCCGAGCTGCGCGAACGACGCGAAGAACGTGCGCCGCCCGTGCGGCGCGTGCTCGCCCGCCATCAGCACCGCGCCGCCCCATTCGCCGCCGACCGCGACGCCCTGCACGATTCGCAGCAGCACGAGCAGCGCGGGCGCGAGCATGCCGACGCGCTCGTAGGTCGGCAGCAGCCCGACGCAGACGGTCGCCGCGCCCATCATCGCGAGCGTCGCCATCAGCGCCTTCTTGCGCCCGATCCGGTCGCCGAGGTGGCCGAAAAGCAGCCCGCCGAGCGGCCGCGCGAAGAAGCCGACCGCGAACGTCGCGAATGACGCCATCGTGCTCGTGAACGAGTCGCGCGACGGGAAGAACAGCTCGCCGAAGACCAGCGCGGCCGCGTTCGCGTAGATGTAGAAGTCGTACCACTCGATCATCGTGCCGACGAACGCGGCGCCGGCCGCGCGACGCGGCTGGCGCGCGGGCAGGCTCGGTGGGAAGCCCCGGTTCAATGCGATCTCCTCGCAGAAATGTACGCGTCGCCGAATCGCGCGGATTCGGCAAATGGGCGTTTTATCGCGCACCGGGATTAATCGGTCAAATTCTAAGTTATTATCTTAAGAATAAATTTCATTAATCCAGTTTTACGATGCAGAATCGTTTCTCTGGGGTAAAAATAAATGTCGAATATTCGAAGCCATGTTTCCCGCGTCCTGATGGACCGCCTCGACTGGAATCTGCTGCGAACCTATCTGGCGATCATGCAGGAGCGCAGCATCAGCCGCGCGGCCGCACGGCTGCACCTGACGCAGCCGGCCGTGAGCCAGGCGCTCAAGCGGCTCGAGGATTCGCTCGGCCGCACGCTGATCCAGCGGCGCGGCGCGCAGTTCCTGCCGACCCGCGCCGGAGAAGAGGTCTACCGGATCGCCACCGACATCTACGGCCACATGTCGCGGCTCGACAACGAGCTCGACGACCGCGGCGGCGAGCTGACCGGCTCGGTGCGCCTGCTGTGCGTGAGCCGCGTCGAATCGCCCGTCTACGACGAATTTCTCGCCGAATTCCGCCGCGCTTATCCGCGCGTCGATCTGCATATCGAAGTCATGCGCTCGGCGGATATTCTTTCTTCTTTATTGCAAAAAACCGCGACTTGCGGACTCGCATTATGCCGAACGCCGGTCGATAAAATAGAATTACGCAGTTTTTTGCGCCAACGCTATGCAATGTTTTGCGGACGTCACCACCAGTTATTTGGTCGGCAGGCGTTGAAAATCGAGGATCTGCTCTCCGAGAATTTCGTTTCGTTCACCAGTGACCAGATCGGCGACGCGCTCGCGCCGCTCACCGTGTTTCGCGACCAGCGCGGCTTCACCGGGCGCATCGTCGCGACGTCGGCGAGCCTCGACGAAATCCGCCGCCTCGTGTTCGCCGGCTACGGCATCGGCTGCCTGCCCGAGCACATCGTGCGCGACGATATCGCACGCCAGCGGCTCTGGCGCCTGCCGCCCGAAGAAGGCCTGCTCGACGTCGAGATCTTCCTGATGTGGAACCGCGAGCGCCGGATGAACGCGGCCGAGAAAGTGTTCATCGACGCGTTTCAGCGCTACGTGCAGCGGTATCCGATGGCGGAACGGCTGGGGATGCTGCATTGAGCGGCGCGACGGATCGCGCTCGGGTTCGGCCGGCCGCGCGAGGCTCGGAACGCGCCGGGGCGGGAACGTCGCGCGCCAGATGATGCAAGAGCGGCGGCGCATTGCGTTGCATCGCACGCGATCGGGCGATGCAACCGCGCGATGTTCGCCGAACGAGCGCCGATCGAACGAGAACGATCCGGCAATTTCGCGTTTCGCGGCGCAGGCGCACGCCGGCCGGCTGGCCGGCGCACGATCCGTTTCCACCGCCCGTTGCAACGCGATGAACGTCCGCGGAGGGTCCGCCGAGGTTCCGCCGATGGCCGGTTCGTTCGAGGCGGGCCCGCTGCGCGATGCGCAGATGAACGCGTCCGCGCCCACGCATCGGCGCGAAGCCAAGGCGGCGCACGCTCGAAGCGGCGCACGCTCGAAGCGGCGCACGCCGTCGGCATTCGCCGAACGGCGGCCGCTCGCCGCGCGTCAGGCCATTTTCATCGCAGCGTTGAAACTGAAATCGCGCCCGCCGGCTGTGACGCGCCCGCCGTGCGCCGCATCATCGCAGCCGGAGCCGACCGAACGCGCCCGGATGCGCCGCGACGACCGCTGACAACGACGGTCAACGACGGCGGCGCCCCCCGCGCCGCCCGCCGCCCCGAACATCGCGGCGCGCGCATTCGC
Source organism: Burkholderia savannae (assembly GCF_001524445.2). NCBI lineage: Bacteria > Pseudomonadati > Pseudomonadota > Betaproteobacteria > Burkholderiales > Burkholderiaceae > Burkholderia > Burkholderia savannae. The sequence goes on along the minus strand of NZ_CP013418.1, from coordinate 555,016 downwards.
TGCGCGCGGCGGCCGGCGCTCCCTTTCACTTTTCGCCGATTCGAACCGCCATGAAAGCCATCGCCTTCTACCAGAACCTCCCGATCGACGCCGCCGATTCGCTCGTCGACATCGAGCTGCCCGCCCCGCAGCCGGGCCCGCGCGACCTGCTCGTCGAAGTCCGCGCGGTGTCGGTCAATCCCGTCGACGTCAAGGTGCGCGCCGGCCGGCCGCCCGAAGCCGGCCAGCCGACCGTGCTCGGCTGGGACGCGGCGGGCGTCGTGCTGGCCGTCGGCAGCGCGGCGTCGCTGTTCAAGCCGGGCGACCGCGTGTGGTACGCAGGCTCGCTGACGCGCCCGGGCACCAACAGCGAGCTGCACGTCGTCGACGAGCGGATCGTCGGCAGGATGCCGGGCTCGCTCGACTTCGCGCACGCGGCCGCGCTGCCGCTCACCGCGATCACCGCGTGGGAGCTGCTGTTCGACCGCCTGCAGATCCCCGAGGGCCCCGCCGCGGCCGGCAAGCGGCTGCTCGTCGTCGGCGCGGCGGGCGGCGTCGGCTCGATCCTCGTGCAGCTCGCGCGCCGCCTGACGGGCGTCACCGTGATCGGCACCGCGTCGCGCGACGAGACGGCCGCGTGGGCCCGCGAGCTCGGCGCGCATCACGTGATCGACCATTCGAAGCCGCTCGCCGCCGAGCTCGAGCGAATCGGCATCGGCCGGGTGGACTACGTCGCGAGCCTGAACCAGACCGATCGTCACTTCGATCAGATCGTCGACGCGCTCGAGCCGCAAGGCAAGCTCGCGCTGATCGACGATCCGGCGCTGCTCGATTTCCGCAAGCTGAAGGCGAAGAGCGCGTCGCTGCACTGGGAGTTCATGTTCACGCGCTCGATGTTCGGCACGAGCGACCAGCTCCAGCAGCACGCGCTGCTCGATCGCGTCGCGGCGCTCGTCGACGCGGGCACGCTGCGCACGACGTTCAGCGAACACTTCGGCGCGATCAATGCGGCGAACCTGAAGCGCGCGCACGCGTTCATCGAAAGCCATCGCGCGCGCGGCAAGATCGTGCTCGAAGGCTTCTGATCCGCCGGGCGGCGCGGCCGGCCCGCCGCGCCGCCGCCTTTTTTCTCCGGAGATCGCCTTGACCCGAACTTCCCCGGTCGTCACGCTCGCGACGATCGATTTGTCCTTTCATCACGCAGCGGCGGGCATCGTGATCGCGGCGCTCGCGCGTCACGGCGTGCGCGTCGACGAAATCAGGCGGCCGCACGAAGGCGCGTTCGAGCTGCTGCGCGACGGCACGGCCGACATGCTGTGCGCCGCGTGGCTGCCCGGCAGCCACGGCGCGTATTTCGACGCGATCGCCGACGCGTTCGAGCCCTTGTCCGCGATGTACGCGCCGTACGCGCTGTGGGGCGTGCCCGACTACGTGCCGGCCGACGCGGTGTCGAGCGTCGCGGACCTGACGCGCGCCGACGTCGTCGAGCGGATGACGCCGCTCATCCAGGGCATCGGCCCGGGCGCGGGCATCTCGCGCTTCTCGCGCGAGATCTTCGCCGCGTACGATCTCGACGCGCACGGCTATCGCTTCGCGAACGGCACACTCGAACAGTGCGTCGACGCGTTCGAAGAGGCGGCGGCAAGACGCGCGTGGGTCGTCGTGCCGCTGTGGCGGCCGCAATACCTGCACTGGCGTCACGCGATACGCGAACTGCGCGAGCCGCGCGGGCTGCTGCGCGGCGCCGACGCGGCGACGCTCGTGCTGCGCAAATCGGCGCGCGAGCGGCTGCCCGCCGCCGCCGTCGACGCGCTGCGGCAGCTGCGCCCGGGCAACGCCGGGCTCACGCGGCTCGATCATCTGATTTCGCGCGACGGGCTCAGCCCGCGCGAAGCGGGCGAGCGGTATCTGCGCGAGCTTGCGGCGCGTGTGTCGGGTGGGGCCGTGTCGCGTTGATCGGACTGAGCGCGCTGTTCGTGCTGTTCGCGCTGTTCGGGCTGTTCGGGCTGTTCGGGCTGTTCGGGCTGTTCGGGCTGTTCGGGCTGCTCGGGCTGTTCGGGCTGTTCGGGCTGTGCGGGCTGTGCGGGCTGTGCGGGCTGTGCGGGCTGCGCGGGCTGTTCAGGCCGTTCGCGCTATTCGCGCCGTTCTCGCCGTTCGGGCCGTTCGATGCTGTTCGGCACCGCCCCGCTTCGCCCGGCATCGACCTGCTCCGGCCGATGCGGACAGGCGCGCCAATCGCTGCTCCATGCCAATCAGCGCCGCACGGCGCGATCTCGCTGCGCGCCACGCGACGCCGCGCTAAGCGAGGTACGCAGCGATCCGCGCCCGCAGAAAGTCGCGCAGCGCGGCGAGCGTCGGCGACAGCGCGAGCCGGTGCGTATAGACGAGATTGAGCGGCGTCGGCTCGGTCGTCCACGCGTCGAGCGCGGGCTCGAGACGCCCCGCGCGCAGATCGTCGAGCACGTCGAGGCGCGACTTGTACGCAATCCCGTACCCGCCGACCGCCCAGCGACGCACGAGCTCGCCGTCGTCGGCAGCCCGGCTGCCCGTCACCTTGACCGTGTGCGCGGCGTCGCCCGAATGGAACGTCCATTGGTCGTGCGTGCGCTCGCTCAGCGCGAAGCGCAGGCAGTTGTGGCCGCGCAGATCGTCCGGCGTCGCCGGCTTGCCGTGCCGCGCGAAATAAGCGGGCGATGCGCACAGCACGCGCCGGTTGTCGGGCGCGAGCGGTGCCGCGATCAGCGACGAATCGTCGGGAACACCGTAGCGCAGCACCGCGTCGACCGGCTGACGGAACAGGTTGACGATCCGGTCGCCGATCCGCACGTGCAGCGACACGGCCGGATACAGCGCGAGAAACTCGTCGAGCCAGCCGGACAGCACGTTGCGGCCGAAATCGGACGGCATCGACAGCGTCAGGTCGCCGCCCACTTCCTGACGGCCGCGCGCGAGCGCGTCCTTGCCGGCGCGCAGTTCGGCGAGCGCGTTGCGCGCGTACGCGAGATAGCGCTCGCCGTCCGGCGTGAGGCGCAGGCTGCGCGTCGTGCGCGCGAGCAGGCGCACGTCGAGCTCGCTTTCGAGCCGCTTGACCGCCGCGCTGGCGACGGCCGGCGCGACGTCGAGCAGCCGCGCGGCGGCGGACAGGCTGCCGTTGTCGGCGGCGAGCACGAATACGGCGAGGTCGTCGAGTCGGATCATCGGGGGAGGCGCGTCGGGGCGAGCGACGCGCGCAAAGGCGCGCAACGGGCTGCAAGGGTACTGCGAACGCGTGCGGCGGTCGAGCGGCGGCTTGCGCGCGCCGTTCAGCCGGCCGCCAGCTCGACCGCCGCGAGCGCGTGCAGCGCGGTCGTGTCGAACACCGGCAGCGCCGAATCGGCGGGCTTGATCAGCAGCGTGATTTCCGTGCAGCCGAGGATCACGGCTTCGGCGCCCGCCGCCTGCAACGCGTCGATGATCCGCCGGTAGGCGGCGCGCGATTCATCGCGCGCGACGCCGTGACAGAGCTCGTCGTAGATCACGTCGTGGACGACGGCCCGCTCCCGCTCGCCCGGCACGATCACGTCGATGCCGTGAAGCGACGCCATCCGCTCGCGATAGAAATCCTGCTCCATCGTGAAGCGCGTCGCCGATCAGCCCGGCGACGCGCGCGAGCCCGTCGGCGCGGCGGCCGACGATCGCCACGCGTGCCCGCTGCCGCGCGAAACGCCGCGCGGTCGCGACACCGATCCCCGCGCCGCCGCCGCTCGCCACGACGGCCTGATCCATGCGCATGCCCCGATGCGGCCGTGACGGCCGCGCCGGTCCGCGCCCGCTACCACTCGGCGGGCGACCAACCGAGCGCGCGCGCCGGATGCGGCCATTGCACCGGCGCGCCTTCGACCTCGGACGGCGCCCGTACGCGCTGCGCCGGCCCCCAACTCGTCTCCTCGACCCAATCGGCCAGATCGCCCGCCGTCTCGCGCGCGATCGCCGGCCTGTCGGCTTCCTGCAAGCCACCCGATGCGAGCAGCACTGCCGTTCGCGCGAGCGACGCGCGCGTCCTCGTTCCGGCGCCTGTCGCCAACCGTCGCGCGAGACCGCGAATCGCGGCCGTCGCGAGCAGATAGCCGGCGCCGTGATCGAGCGCCTGCACGGGCAGCGGCACCGGCCGCTCGGCGCCGGCCTCGCGCATGCCCGTCGCGACGATGCCCGCGCTCGTCTGCACCAGGCTGTCGAAGCCGCGGCGGCCGCGCCACGGCCCGCTCCAGCCATAGGCGTCGAGCGATACGTCGACGAGGCCCGGATTGATCCGCCGCCGTTCGTCCGCATCGAAGCCGAGCCGGTCGAGCGCATCGGGCCGGTAGCCGTGGACCATCACGTCGGCCTCGCCGATCAGGCGGCGCAGCAGCGCGCGCCCGTCGCCCGATTTCAGATCGGCGCGGGCGCAGCGCTTGCCGAGCACGACTTCGGGCACCGTGTTCGGCTCGTCCCAGCCGATCGGATCGATGCGCAGCACCTGCGCGCCGAAGCCCGCGAGAAAGCGCGTCGCGACGGGGCCCGCCAGAATGCGTGTGAGATCGAGCACGCGCACGCCCCGCAGCGGCCGCTCGGCGGACGGCGACCACGCGGGCCGCTTGCCTTCGACCGCGACGCCGTCGTGAATCAGCAGCGGCTCCGCGCGCACTGCAAGCCCCTGCGGATGTCGCGCCCATTCGTCCTGCGTGCGCATCGCGGCCGCGCATCCGCCCTGCTCGACGACGGCCGACTCGAGCGCGTCGCTGCGCCACTGCCCGGCCGCGTGCGCGACCGCCGCCTTGTCGGGCGGCGCGCCGAGCACCGCGAGCGCGGCGGCGCGATGGTGCGGCGCGTTCGTGTGCAGCCTGATCCAGCCGTCGGCCGTGCGATAGTCGCCCGCGATCGCATCCCACGGCGGCGGCATGTCCCAGCCGCGCGGCCGCAGCGACGCGCCGAACCACAGCGACGCACGGCGGCGATCCACGCGCACGCCGGGCAGCTTGCCGGTCGCGCGATGCACGAGTTCGGCGACCGCGACGCTCGCCGCGCCGATCGCGGCCGATGCGAAATCGGTGACCGGAAACGCCGACGGCAGCACGCCCGTGCCGCTGAAATTCAACGCATGCAGGGCGGCGAGATCGCCGTTCGCGGCCCGCCAGATTTCGTGCAAATACGCGGCGGTGCGCGCACGGCCGGATTGTTCGGATTGCGACGACGAAGAGAGATCGGACATTGACTTCCCCGATTTGAAGAGATCACGGCAAGATTATTGCCGACGAATATCGAGTGTCAACGTTGATTCCGGGAATCAAGTTATTTTTTAATTCGTCCGCATCTTCTTTTAAAACGAATCCGGATGTGCGGCCGTCGGGCGATCGAGCGTCCCTATTCGGGCCCGCGGGCTCCGGGCGCGGGATTCCCGCTTCCGGGCCGATGCGGCGAAAGCGGCGACGCCCGCCGCCGCTCCCAGGCGGGCACGCGAATCGCGCCGCATCGATCATGGCAATGCGTCATGCGTCTTCCGCGGCGCGATATTGAAATGCACATCGAATTCCGATTCGCCTAATCGATTTCCATTTTTTCGGCGATCTGAACTTCGATGTCGACTCCCCGAATCAGGACGACGAACGCGCGGCGCTGCGCTTTACGTTGACTTTATATCCGCATTACTCGTCCGCTTTGCTCGTTCGCTTGAACCGGCGCGCGCGTCGCGGCCCTTTCGGCGCACCCCGTGCGCGCATCGTTTCGTCTTCGACGATGAGCGCCCGTTGCGGCGAACCGGCGACGGGTCCGCCGCCGCACTCCGCGCGCGTCGCGTCGCCGGCCTGCGGCGACGCGCCCCAAGCGCTCGCCCCACGCGCGCCACGAGGCGAACGGCGCGCGCCGGCCCTCGCCGAACCGGGGCACAGCGCGCACATTCGCCGCGCTTCGCGATCCGCGCCGCCGCCGTCAGCGCGACGCCTGCGTCGCCTTCCTCAGCTTCGCGACGTCGGCCGGGCGCACCGCGGGCGCGCCGTTGTTCCAGCCGGCGCGCATGAACGTCAGCACGTCGGCGATCTGCCGGTCGGTCAGCACGTGCGCGAACTTCGGCATCGGATAGGCGGCCGGCAGCCCGTCGATCACGAGATCGTCGGTGCCGTTCAGCGTGACGTTGATCAGCGACGCCGCGTTCGACTCGAGCACGTTCGGATTGCCGGCGAGCGGCGCGAGCAGCGGCGCGAACGCGTGGCCGTCGACGCCGTGGCAGTGCATGCAGTACGCGGCGTACACCTTCGCGCCCGCATCGTCGGCCGGCCGCGCGAGCAGCGCCTGCGTCGCGGCCGCTTCGTGGCGATAAGGCGGCGCGCCCGTGCCGCCCGCCGCCGGCAGCGATTTCAGATAGCGCGCGATCGCGGCCAGATCCGCCTCGCTCAGCGCCTGCGTGCTGTGATTGATCACGCTCGTCATCGAGCCGAACGCGCTCGCATGCCGGTTCGCGCCCGTCTTCAGGAACTGCGCGAGGTCCGCTTCGGTCCATCGGCCGAGCCCGACGTTGTGCTCGCCCGTCAGGTTCGACGCGAACCAGTTGTCGATCAGCGCGCCGGACAGATACGCCGGCCCGCTCTCGTCGAGCGCCTTCTCCTGGAAGCCGACGCCGCGCGGCGTGTGGCACGAGCCGCAGTGGCCGAGCCCCTGCACGAGGTACGCGCCGCGATTCCACGTCGCGTCCTTGCCCGGCTTGTCGCGATACGCGCCCGCGTCGAGAAACACCGCGTTCCAGATCTTCAGCGGCCAGCGCATGCCGAGCGGCCACGGAATGTCCGGCGCGCGATTCGCCTGCTTCACCGGTTCGACGCCATGCATGAAATACGCGTAGAGCGCCTTCACGTCGCCGTCGGCGAGCTTCGCATACGACGGATAAGGCATCGCCGGATACAGGTTGTGGCCGTCCTTCGCGACGCCCTCGCGCAACGCGCGCGCGAAGTCCGTCTCGCTGTAGCCGCCGATCCCCGTTTCCGGGTCCGGCGTGATGTTGGTCGCATAGATCGCGCCCATCGGCGTTTCCATCGGCAGGCCGCCCGCGAACGGCTTGCCGCGCGCGGCCGTATGGCACGCGATGCAGTCGCCCGCCTTCGCGAGGTACGCGCCGCGCGCGACAAGCGCGTCGTCGGGCGAGGCGGCGCGCGCGCCCGTGCTCACCGCGAGCGCCGCGAGCATCGCGCCGAGCGCCTGCGCGGCGCGCTTGAACTTGTTTCCAGTACGAATCATCGGAGTCCTCGGCGTTCAGGCGGTTTTCAGCTGGCTGCCGACCGGCAGCTTGCGCAGGCGCTTGCCCGTCGCCGCATGGATCGCGTTCGTGAGCGCGGCGCCGAGCGCCGCCGTGCCCGGCTCGCCGATCCCGCCCGGCGCTTCGCCGCTCTTCACGATGTGCACGTCGATTTGCGGCGTCTGATCGATCCGCAGCATCCGGTAGTCGGTGAAGTTGCCCTGCTCGACGCGGCCGTCCTCGATCGTGATCTCGCCGTACAGCGCGCCCGTGATCCCGAAGATGATGCCGCCCTGCACCTGCGCCTCGATCGTGTCCGGATTCACCACCATCCCGCAGTCGACCGCGCACACGATGCGCTTCACGCTCACCTCGCCGTCGTCGACGGATACGTCCGCGACCATCGAGAAGAAGCTGCCGAACGCATGCATCACCGATACGCCGCGCCCCTGCCCCTTCGGCAGCGACGCGCCCCAGCCCGCCGCCTTCGCGGCGACGTCGAGCACGTTGCGCGCGCGCGGCGACTTGCCGAGCAGCGCGCGGCGGTAGGCGACGGGATCGGTCTTCGTCTGCGCGGCGAGCTCGTCGATGAAACTCTCGACGACGAACGTGCCGCGCGTCGGCCCGACGCCGCGCCAGAACGCGGTCGGCACATGGCGCGGCTCCTGGCGCACGTAGTCGACGAGCTGGTTCGGCAGGTCGTACGGCAATTCGGCGGCGACCTCGACCGCGTCCGGATCGACGCCGTCCTTGACCGCGGGCGGCGCGAAGCGCGCGAGAATCGACGAGCCGACGATCCGGTGCCGCCACGCGACCGGCTTGCCGTTCGCGTCGAGCCCCGCCGAAATGCGGTCGTAGTAGTACGGCCGGTACATGTCGTGACGGATGTCCTCCTCGCGAGTCCAGACCACCTTCACCGGCGCGCTCACCTGCTTCGCGATCTTGACCGCCTGCCGCACCATGTCGGTCTCGAGCCGCCGGCCGAAGCCGCCGCCCAACAGATGGTTGTGCAGCACGATCTTGTCGGCCGGCAGGCCGGTCACGCTCGCGGCCGCGTCGACCGCGCGCGTCGGCACCTGCGTGCCCGTCCAGAGCTCGCAGCCGTCCGGGCGCACGTGCACCGTGCAGTTCACGGGCTCCATCGTCGCGTGCGCGAGGAACGGCTGCTCGTAGACCGCGTCGACGCGCGTCTTCGCGTTCGAAAACGCATGCTCGACGTCGCCGTCCTTGCGCGCGACCGCGCCCTTGCCGCTGTCGGCCGCGCGCGCGAGATCGGCGACGATGTCGCGCATCGACACGCGCGCGCCCGCGCCTTCGTTCCATTGAACCTGCAGCGCCGACGCGCCGCGCTTCGCGGCCCACGTGTGATCGCCGACGACCGCGACCGCGTCGTCCGCGACGACCACCTGCCGCACGCCCGGCACCTGCTTCGCGGCGCGATCGTCGACGTGCGCGACCTTGCCGCCGAACACCGGGCTGTTGACGATCACCGCGTACAGCATGCCCGGCACGCGCACGTCGAGCCCGAACTGCGCGGTGCCGTCGATTTTCTCCGGCGAATCGAGCCGCTTGACGGGCTTGCCGATCAGCTTGAAGTCCTCGGGCTGCTTCAGCGCGACGTCCTTCGGCACGGGCAGCTTCGCGGCCGCGTCGGCGAGCTGCCCGTACGACGCGCGCCGCCCGCTGGCCGGATGCAGCACTTCGCCGCCTTGCGCGCGGCACGACGCCGGATCGACCTTCCACTGCCGCGCCGCCGCCGCGACGAGCAGCGTGCGCGCGGCCGCGCCCGCGCGGCGCATCGGCTCCCACGCATAGCGGATCGACGTCGAGCCGCCCGTCAGCTGGCCGCCGAGCAGCGGATCGAGAAACAGCTTCGCGTTCGGCGGCGCGTGGTCGAGCGTCACGCTCGCGAGCGGCACCTCGAGCTCCTCGGCGATCAGCATCGGAATCGACGTGTAGACGCCCTGGCCCATCTCGACCTTCGGCATCACGAGCGTGACCGTGCCCGTGCGGTCGATCTGCACGAACGCGTTCGGCGCGAACACGCCGTTTCGGGGCGTCTCGATCGCGTCGCCGCCGATCACCGAGCGGCGGGCGTCGCCGCCCGCGGCGGGCACGCTGAAGCCGAGCAGCAGGCCGCCGCCCGCCGCCGCGCCGAGCGTCATCCCGTATTTCAGGAAATCGCGCCGCGACACGCCCGCGCCGCGCGCCGCCTCGGCCGCGTGCGCCCTGCCTGCTTCGATCAGTCCGCGCGACATGTCAGGCCCCCTTCGCGGCGTGCTTGATCGCCGCGCGTATCCGGTTGTACGTGCCGCAGCGGCAGAGGTTGCCCGTCATCGCCGCGTCGATGTCCGCGTCGGTCGGGTTCGGGTTCGACGCGAGCAGCGCCGCGGCCGCCATCACCTGGCCGGACTGGCAATAGCCGCACTGGACGACGTCGAGCTCGCGCCACGCCTGCTGAACCTTCTGCCCCGCCGGCGTCGCGCCGACCGCTTCGATCGTCGTGATTTTCCTGCCGCCGACCGAGGCGACGGGCAGCACGCACGAGCGCACCGCGACGCCGTCGAGATGCACGGTGCACGCGCCGCATTGCGCGATGCCGCAGCCGAATTTCGTGCCGGTCAGGCCGACGAGATCGCGCAGCACCCAGAGGAGCGGCATGTCGGCGGGGGCGTCGACCGCATGGGTCGCGCCGTTGATGTTCAAGTCGGTCATGCGGACTCCGGCAATGACGAGTGGGGATTTCGAATGGCGTGCAGCAACTCGCGCATATTGAACCTATTGCTAAATTGCTGCAGTCTCGGCCCGTGCAAGCGCGACGGATCGGCACGACAACGCACGAAAACGGTGCGGCGCACGCCCGCATGTCGGCTCGACCGGATCGGCGCATCGCGCGGGGCGACATCCTGCGCAGCGACGAGCGAGGGCCGGCAAACGCGGAAAAACCGCGGCCTTCCACGCGCCGCGCCGACGGCGGGCATGCGTGGCGGCTCGACTCCGATGCCGCTCGGATACCGGCGCTGCGGCCCGCGCAAGGCGATCGCGACGAGCGCCGCCTGCCCGCCGCAACACGGTTCGCACGGGGTTGTCGCGCCGGGCCGCCGACTCACGGCGGCTACGGCCGTCAGCGCCGTCACGGCGGGCGGCTGCGCCAGCCATTCAGCCGCCCTCTTCCGATACGCGACGGAATGCGCGCTCGCGCGGCGCGCTTCGGGCGCGGCCTCGTCGCCGTCGATCCCGAGCATATGAAGACCCGGCACGCCGTCGGCCTGACGAAACAGATCGCAGCGGCGATTGCCCGGTTCGGCGCGCGTCGCGGCCGCGGTCCGGCACAATCCCGCCGCCGCGCCGATGCGCTGGGGCGTCGGGATCAGGCTTGCAAGGACACCGCGCGCCATGATCGTTCTCGATGCCAATCCGGACCGCGGTCCGGCGATTCGCCTCCCCGCACGCCTCTGCACGCCTCTGCACGCCTCCGCACGCCTCCGCATCGCATGAATCCGCGCGACATCCGAGGCGGCGGCTCGAACGCGAGCGCCGAACCTTCATCCCGGCGCTCGCGCGGCCGAACTCACGGCGCGTCGGGCCCCACGCGCACGACGACCTTGCCGAAGTTCTTCCCGCCGAGCAGTCCGATCAGCGTCTGCGGCGCCGCCTCGAGCCCGTCGACGACGTCCTCGCGAAGCTGCACCTTGCCCTGCGCGACCCACTCGCCCATTTCCTTCAGGAATGCCGGATAAACGTCCGCGTAGTGATCGAGGATGATGAAGCCCTGCATGCTGATCCGCTTGCGCAGCACGCTCGACATCAGCAGCGGCAAACGATTCGGCCCCGGCGGCAGCGCGCTGTCGTTGTAGTGGGCGATCAGCCCGCAGACGGGCACGCGCGCGCGATCGTTCAGCAGCGGCAGCACCGCGTCGAACACCGCGCCGCCGACGTTCTCGAAATACACGTCGATGCCGTTCGGGCACGCGGCCGCGAGCTGCTCGGCCACATCCGGAGCGCGATGGTCGACGCACGCATCGAAGCCGAGCGTCTGCGTCACGTAGCGGCACTTGTCGGCGCCGCCCGCGATGCCGACGACCCGGCAGCCCTTCAGCTTCGCGATCTGCCCGACGACCGAGCCGACCGCGCCGCTCGCCGCCGCGACGACGACCGTCTCGCCCGCCTTCGGCCGGCCGATCTCCAGCAATCCGAAGTAAGCGGTGAAGCCGGGCATCCCGAGCACGCCGAGCGCCTGCGACGGATGCGCGATGCCGGCGAGCGGCATCAGGTCAGCGCCGTCGGACAGCGCGTAATCCTGCCAGCCGGCGTTCGACAGCACGAGGTCGCCTTCGCGAAACGCGGGCACGGTCGACGAGACGACGCGGCTCACCGTCCCGCCCACCATCACGCCGCCGATCTCGACGGGCGGCGCATACGAAGGCGCGTCGCTCATGCGGCCGCGCATGTACGGATCGAGCGACAGCCACACTGTGCGCAGCAGCACCTCGCCCTGAGCGGGCGTCGGCACCGCCGTCGTCTCGACGCGGAAATTCTCGGGCGTGGGCGCGCCTTTCGGGCGCGAATTCAGAACGATCCTGCGGTTCGTCGTCTGGCTTTGCGGCATAGGAATCTCCATTGAAATGAAACGAGGGGCATTGGCGTGCGGCGCACGCCGCCGAGCTTCGACGATTCGAAGCGGCTTGGAATCACAGGCTTGCCTCGAGCACGCGGCGGCTCACGTCGAGCGTGACGTCCCTGCGCTCGCCGAGCTGCGTCATGCCGTGCGCATCGAGCTGCGCGACGAGACCGTCGATCGCGTCGGCGCCCACGCCGTAGTCGGCAAGGCGAGTCTTCACGTCGAGGCTCTCGAAGAACGCGCGCGTGCGCTCGATCGCCGCGTCGATGCGCTCGTCCTCGGCGCCGTCGACGATGTTCCACACGCGCGCCGCGTACTGCAACAGCTTCGCACGCTTCGCGTCGCGCCGCACCTGGAGCATCGACGGCAGCACGACGGCGAGCGTGCGCGCGTGATCGATGTCGTAGCGCGCGGTGAGTTCGTGGCCGACCATGTGCGTCGCCCAGTCCTGCGGCACGCCCGCGCCGATCAGACCGTTCAGCGCGAGCGTCGCGACCCACATCAGGTTCGCGCGGATCGCGTAGTCGTGCGGCTCGGCAATCGCCTTCGGGCCGATCTCGATCAGCGTCTGCAAGAGGCCCTCGGCGAAGCGGTCCTGCGCGAGGCCGTCGGCCGGATACGTCAGATACTGCTCGACGATGTGCGTGAACGCGTCGACGACGCCGTTCGCGACTTGCCGCGGCGGCAGCGTGTACGTCTTCGTCGGATCGAGGATCGAGAATTTCGGGAACACGAGCGGGTGGCGGAACGCGAGCTTCGCGTGCGTCGCGCGGCGCGTGACGACCGCGCCGCTGTTCATCTCCGAGCCGGTGGCGGGCAACGTCAGCACGCTGCCGAACGGCAGCGCGGCCGCGACGTTCGCGCCGTGCGTCTCGAGGATGCTCCACGGATCGCCCGCGAACGGCACGGCGGCCGCGACGAACTTCGTGCCGTCGATCACCGATCCGCCGCCGACCGCGAGCAGAAAATCGACGCGCTCGCGCCGCACCAGCTCGACCGCCTTCATCAGCGTCTCGTAGGTCGGATTCGGCTCGATCCCGCCGAACTCGCGCACGTCGCGCGCGCCGAGCGCGGCGCGGACCTCGTCGAGCGTGCCGTTGCTGCGCGCGCTCTCGCCGCCGTACAGCACGAGCACGCGGGCCGCGGCCGGCAGCAGCTCGTTCAGCCGCGCAACGGTGTTCTCGCCGAAGACGATCCGGGTCGGATTGTAGAAATCGAAATTCTGCATGTTTGCTCCATCAAAAGTAGACCAGTCGTCTATAAACGGACTCAAAAGAAGGCACGCTCATGCGCGCCTTGCTTCGATGCCCGGCCGATCGACGACTCGGCTGCGGCACATCCATGCGCGGCGACGTCGCCGCCGCCACGGCTTCAAGCGGCCTCCAGCTGCGCGGCATCGTTTCGATGCCGCGTCGCCATCGCCGGGTCGCCGGGCCGCCGTGCCCGGCGCGCCGTTGAAATTCTTTCTGCGAGGGGGCGGCAAAACACAACTTGTCGACCTCTCGGAACGCACGAAAAACCGCTCGTGCGACTCGGGCAAGGGGTGTGAGACCATCCCCGAAAACCACGTGCGAGCACCTCGCAAGCCGGCTTTTCAACAGCCTGCCAACGCAGCGCCGCAGGCCGCCGTGCACCGGCGTGCGATCCGCTCGAGCGAACCATCAGCGCGCGAGGCTTCGACGCTGGCCGCGTAACGCGCGACGATTCGCGGCCCGCGTCGAAGCCGCGCGTCAACACACTCCGCATCGTCGCCGTGCCGAGTGTTCGGCCCGTTGCGCCTGCGCGCGCCTCGAGTGCACCGCGCCCGCCCCGGCCGGCCAGCCGCGCGCGCGACGCGCGAGGCAGCCGCCCGAACAGGCGCCGGACCGCGCTCCGCCGAACGCTTCCTACAAAGCCTCCGTCAAATCGAGGCAGCGGCGGAGCACCTCTTTCGGGATGTCCTCCGCCGCGAGCATTTCGCTCGAGCCAGCCCGCCAAAACCCAGTGCGGAAGCGCGATCGGCCTCGCGTCGCGGCGTTCAGGACGCGCGGCGCACGTGCGCAGTCGAGCGAAAGATCATGGCGCGCATCATAGCACAATTAGACCGGTCGTCTAGAGCGGCATCGGATGTTGCGGAAGCCCGCGCGGCCGCAGCCGAGTCGCGCCCATGAGCGGCCAATGAGCGGCCCATCTCGCCGCTGCCGCGGCGGACCACGCGCGTCGCTCGGGTGCGCGCCGCCCGCGTGAAAAGCGGCGCTCGCGCACCGACCATTCGAGCCGAACCGCCCGCCGTCTCCCGCATTCAACGCCCACGCCGACAAGTCGTCCGAACGATCCCGCGCATCGATCCAAGAATCGGCAATCACGCTCGATGCGGCCGCCGCCGCTTGCTCGCGGAAACGACGCGCTCGAGATTCACGGCGCACACCGCGCCCGGCAATCGATCATTCGCCATCGCACAGATCGCCGCCGATTAGCCGGCGCGCCATGACCAGGCGCCTGCGCGATCTCGTTCGAATCCGATCGCCCACGATGATCGCCACGGCGCGCGACGAAACCGTGCCGACCGACGCGCAATCGCTCATGCGCCATGCGCTGCGACGCGGGCTTCGTCGAATGCGCGCATCGCACGCTCGCCGCAGGCCATGCTTGGACATGCCGAACATGTCTGAACGGCGCGCCCCGTTTTCGACATCCGCGACGACCATCGGGCACCGAGCGAGGAGCACCGAGCGACGACATGCACGACGCGTCAATATCTTCACGATGCGTTGCGTTTATCATGCGCAGGATTTCACGTTCCGCATGTCATCCGGAGTACAGAGCAAATGAAGAACACGCCCGCGCCGACGTCACGGCACGCTTCAGCCTTCCCGTTCGACGCCGCGTCCGCGCATCCGGTGCCGATGCCGCGGTGACGGCGGCGCTTCGAAACGAGCCGAGCCGGGCCGAATCGAATCGAATCGAATCGAATCGATTCGAGAAACGAGAAACGACACGCGCGAGAAGACCGCCGTCCCGGCCCCGGCCCGACCGACGGCCGATCTGCCGCACACGCTCCACCACCCCTTTTCCAACAACGACACAACGCACATGACGACCACTCGCATCACGTCGCGAGCCGCCCTCGCCGCTTCGCTTTCCGCCCTGCTGCTCGCCGCGTGCGGAGGCGACGGCTCCTCCGATGCGTCGAATGCGAACGGCGCCGCCGCACCCGCCGCGCCCGCGACGACGAACGCCCCCGAAACGGCCGGCAATACGCCGGGCGTCACGCCCACGCCGCCTTCCAGCAGCACGTCGATCGGGCAGATCTCGATCGACAAGCTGGAATTCGCGCAGACTCACGTGGTGCCGAGCGGCGGCTTGAGCTGGGCGCTCCCGAATGCCAGCACGAGGCTTCGCCTGATCGGCGGGCGCGACGCGCTCGCATTGGTCGCCATCGGCCAGGCGGACGCCGCGCAGCCCGTCCTGCAAGCGTGGCGCAACGGCGCGAAGCTCGGCGCGCTGGCGCTGAACCCGCCGTCCGCGCTGCCGCCGACCGAGTCCAACGGCCGCGCGTATGCGGGCGACCGCTGGAGCGCCGTCGTGCCCGCCGCGTGGATGGTGCCGAGCGTCTCGTTCAGCGTGTCGGCGGCCAACTACACGCCGAGCGTCGCGCAGGCCCCGGTGTTCGGCACCGACGCCGACGTGCAACTGACGATCCTGCCGTTCTATCTGTTCGGCGCCGACGACGCCAATTCGCCGCCGCTGTCCGCGACGCAGGCGCCCGACGCCGCCACGCAGCAGGAGATCTCCGCGAAATGGCCGACGTCGGACGTGAAGGTCCGCACGCACCCGGCCGGGCGCTTCAGCCTCGCGACGGTCGTCGTCGGTCCGCGCGCCGATCGCGCCGGCGCGGCTCAGCCCGCCTATGCGGTGACCGCGCTCGATCAGCAGAAGGACGGCTACGGCGTGATGAGCGCGATGCTCACGCTGATTTCGAGCATGCGCACCGCGAACGGCGACGGCGCACTCAACGATCAGTACTACGCGCCGCTGCTCGCGCTGAATTCGAGCGGGAAGTTCGCGAACCTCGGCGGCGGACTGGGCGGCGTCGGCTCGGGCGCGTCGGTCGGCGATCATCGTTACACCGGCATCTTCATTCACGAACAGGGGCACGCGTTCGGCCTCGGCCACGCGGGAGACGAATATGCGAAGGGCGCCTATCCGTACGCGGGCGGCAGCCTGAACGGATCGGCGTGGGGCTACGACCCGAACCGCCGCGAGTTCCTCGACGTGCTCGTGCCCGCCACCGCGTCGAGCCATGCGAAGTGCGCGAGCTCGCATCAGGTCGACGCGCAGGGCCGCTGCTACAAGCAGGACCCCATGCAAAGCGGCGCCGGCGATCAATCGAGCGGCTACAAGTTCGCGACGTTCTCGGACTACAACACGGGCCGGATGCAGGCATGGATCGAATCGCGCGTGCTGATCGATCCCGCTTCGCCCAGCGGCTACAGCAAGTGGGACGCGGCCGCGCAGGCGCGCGCGCCGTACACGCCGACGACCGACGGCAAGGGGCTCTACGGCGTCAACCAGAATCTGCCCGTGCGAACCGGCGTGCCGGTGCACACGATCATCGTGAGCTTCAGCAAGGCCGGTTCGGCGGGCGCGTCGTACATCTATCCGCCGTTCACGTACACGGGGAACCTGATCGCGACGTTCGATCCGACCTCCGCGGCGGACCGCCAGGCGATCACCGTCGATAAGGGCACGTATCCGTGGTACTGCAAAGGCAGCGGCTGCGACTACACGCTGCGCGTCACGTATGCGGACGGCAGCCGCGCGTATCGCGTGCTGCAGGGCGGATTCCGTGCGTGGTGGACGCCCACCGTCGACAACGCCAACGCGGCCAATCCGCTCAGCGGCAGCAGCTTGCGCGTGTGGGCGATCAACGTGCCGGGCGACCAGCCCATCGGCAAGATCGAGCTGCTCGACACACCGACGGTGTGGAACGGCATGCCCGCGAATCCGACCGTGCTGCTCAGCCGGTGACGTCGCGGCGCTCGGGCGCGCGGCGCGGCCCGACGCGAAGCCCGGGCGCGCGGCGCACCGTTCAGGCTCGCGCGACGACGTCGATGCGCAGCGCCTCGCCGCCCGCCGCGATCGCGAGCAGCCGGTCGACGTTCGGATGCGCGCCCGGACGGTCGCGCGCATCGGCGGTGTGCTCGGCGAACACCGCGAGGCCGTGCTCGGCGGCGTCGGCGTCGAGCGCGCCGAACGTCTCGCGCAGATAGTGATACACGGCCAGCGAGCCCTGCTTGCCCGGCTTGTTCTCGATGCTCGCCACCACCGCGCCCTTCGCGTCGACGAGATCGATGCGCTCGATGCCGTCGATGGCGGGCAATTGGGCGAGGTTGTCCTTGAATGCGCGGGTCGGCTGAATCACTGCTGTCACTCCGTATGGTCGGGGAAAAGTTCGGCGGGGCGTATCTTAGCCGATCGCGTGCGCATGCATGACGCATACGCGGCGCGAGAGCGGCTCATCGGCGGGCAGCTCGCCGACGTCGCCCCGATGCGCGTCGCCCCCATCCGCAAAGTATCCGGAACACGTCGTTCGCGCCGCCGCGCCGCTACGCCGCGGCCGCCCGGATCGCGCGCTTGAGCGCGTCGAGCGTCCGGTCGCCCGCCATGTCCTGCCGCGTGACGAGGCACACGGCCGGCAGCGCGAAATCGAGATCGATCGGCAGGATGCGGCACGCGCCGCCGTGCGCGACTTCCTCCGCCAGGTCGCGCGGCAGCATCGTGACGGCTTCGTCGTTCGCGGCCAGCACGGCCTCGATGACCGTCACCGACGTCGTTTCGACGAGCGGCTCGCCGATCACGACGCCGCGCCTGACGAGCATCTCGTCGAACGCGCGCCGCGTCGGCGTGGCCTTCGGCGGCAGGACCCATTGCGCGCCGGCGACCGCGTCGATCGTCGCGCCCCGGCCCTTCGGAGCGCGGTAGCCGCGGCTCGAAAGCAGTACGGGCTGCTGAACGTAGAGGACCTCCTGCTCGATCTCGCCGGCGCTTTCGTGCGTGAGCCGCGCGATCGCGCAGTCGATCTCGTGACGCCGCAGCATGCCGACCACCGTATCGGTGTCGCCGTCGCGCACCGCGAAGCGATAGTTGAATCCGCGCTCCCGCAGCGCATCCATCGCTTTCGTCAGGATGCCGTACGCAATGAAATGGATGACGCCGATCCTCACGACGCCGTGAAAGCCGTCCTCGATCGCCGTGAGATCGCCCGCGAGATTGCGCAGATCCGCCAGGAAGGCGGCGCTTCGCGACACGAGCATGTCGGCGGCCGGCGTCGGCACGAGCCCTCGCGCGGTCCGCTCGAAGAGCGCCGCACCGACGATCTCCTCCAGTTCCTGCAACGCCTTCGTGATCGCCGGCTGGCTGAGGTTCATCTCGTCGGCCACCTTGCGCAGCGTACGATGGCGATGAATCGACGACAGCAGCACGAAGTGCCGCGCTTTCAGCCGCTGCGTCAACGCGGCCAACAGCTGCTCGTCCCGGCTTCGCATGGCGTTTCCATTTGGTTATCGCGCGTTCAGTATATTTCAATGCCGAGTTATATGGCCGAACTAGTATCGGGCTCACAGGTGCGGCACGCACCACGACTCGTGACTTGGAGGTCAGATGAAACTGTGGCTCTTGGGCACCGGCACGCCCACGCCCTCAACCAGCCGGATGTGCTCGGGCTATCTCGTCGAAGCGGGCGGCGACTACATCGTGTTCGATCACGGATTCGGCTCGCACCATCGCCTGCTCGAACTCGGCGTTCCCGCGACGCGCATCTCGCATGCGTTCTTCAGCCATCACCACTACGATCACATGGGCGACTACCCGCGGCTTCTGCTCACGCGGTGGGATCAGGGCGCGGGCAGAATCCCGGAGCTGAAGGTGTACGGGCCGCCGCCGCTGCGGAAAATCACCGATCGCCTGTTCGGCGACGACGGCGCTTTCGGCCCGGATCTCGTTTCGCGCACGGAGAACCAGGCGAGCATCGACGTGTATCGCGCGCGCGGCGGCGAAGGCGCGCGCGCGCGGCCGCGGCCGGTCGTCACGGAGCTGTCGCCGCTCGCGACGGTTACTGAAAACGAATGGACCGTGCAGGCCGTTGCCGTGAATCACTTCGCGCCCCATCTCGTTTCGTACGGCTATCGAATCGATCACGACGGCCAGTCGATCGTGTATTCGGGCGACACCGGCCCGTGCCCGGCGCTCGATCGGCTCGCGAAGGATTGCGACGTGCTCGTGCACATGTGCCACTACCTGAGCGGCACCGCGCCCAGCAGGACGTTCGCCGCTTTCACGGCCGGCCATCTCGAGGTGGCGCAGGCGGCCCGGCAGGCAAACGCGAAGAATCTCGTCATCTCGCACGTGACGGAGCAGTTCGACAAGCCGGGCGTGCGCGAGCGCGTCATCGTCGAGATGAGCCGGATCTACAGCGGCAACATCTTCTTCGGCTCGGATCGCATGGAGATTCCGGTATCCGGACCTCAGGCGAGCAAGCTCGACTAACCGCCGACCGGCGGCGGCGCGGGCCGCCCGCATCGCCGCCATCCACCTTCGGGGCATTTCGTGAATATGCTAGAGCAATACGTTCGGCCCTCCGCCTGCGAGGCAGACATGGCGTCCATCCGGCCCGTCGAAAAAAAGGCGATCGCCGCCGCCGTCATCGGCACGACGCTCGAATGGTATGACCTGTTCGCGTACCTGTACTTCTCGGTCACGATCTCGAAGCTCTTCTTTCCGCATTCCGATCCGCTCGTCTCGCTGCTCGCGACCGTCGGCACGTTCGGCGGCTCGTATCTCGTGAAGCCGCTCGGCGCGCTCGTGCTCAGTTCGTACGCGGACCGGGTGAGCGCGAAGGCCGCGCTCACGCTCACGGTGACGCTGATGGGACTCGGCACGGCGATGATCGCGCTGACGCCGACCTATTCGTCGATCGGCGGCGCCGCGACGGCCGTGATGGTGATCGCCCGGCTCGTTCAGGGTTTTTCCTCGGGCGGCGAATACGGCTCGGGCATCACGTTCATCGTGCAGCGCGCGCCCGCCGCGGATCGGGGATTCTACTCGAGCTTCCAGATCGCGGCGCAAGGCTTGACGTCGGTGTTCGCGGGGCTGACGGGCGTCGTCATCTCGGCGTCGCTGACCTCGGAGCAGATCCTGCACTGGGGCTGGCGCATCCCGTTCTTCATCGGGCTCGCGATCATTCCGGTCGCCGTGTACATGCGGCGCAACGTCCCCGAGGTCAACGACAAGACGATCGCGCCGCGACACGCGACGCCGGTGCGCGAAGCGATCCGCGAGCATCCGGCGCTCTGCGTGCTATCGATCGGCACGTTCGTGCTCGTGTCGGTGTCGTCATATGCGCTCGCCTACTATCTTCCGACCTATGCGGTGCGCACGCTCGGCCTGCCGCAGACGAGCGCGTTCGCCGCGACCATCCTGACGGGCGTGGTTCAAGCCGCGTTCTCGCCGGTGTTCGGCCGCCTGTCGGACCGATTCGGGCGGCTGCGCGTGATGCGCACCGGCGCGATCCTGATCGCGCTGATCGTGATCCCGGCGTTCGAGTTCGTCGTGTCGCATCCGGGGATCGCGTCGCTTCTGATCAGCCAGTTCGTTCTCGGCCTGCTGATGACGTCGTATCAGGCGCCGATGCCCGCGCTGCTGTGCGACCTGTTTCCGCCGTCGATCCGCACGGTGGGCGTGTCGATCGCGCACGACTTCACCGCGGCGACGTTCGGCGGCTTCACGCCGTTTCTCATCACCTACCTGATCGCGTCGACCGGCTCGAAGATCGCGCCCGGCTTCTACGTGTGCGGCGCCGCGGTCATCAGCCTCATCTGCATCACGCGCGTGACGAAGCACGCTCGCGCCGCGGCCGCGCGTTGCGCATGACGAAGCGGCCGATCAGCGGCCGGGCCCGCCCGGCGGGCCCAAGGAGACGGAAATGGAAAAACGCAAACTCGGCGCTGGCGGCCTGGAAGTGTCGGCGATGGGCTTCGGCTGCATGGGGTTGAGCGCGGCCTACGGGCCGGCGCCCGGCAGGCAGGACGCGATCGGAATCGTGCGAGCGGCGTTCGAGCGCGGCGTGACGTTCTTCGACACCGCCGAAGCCTATGGCCCGCACACCAACGAGACGCTCGTCGGCGAAGCGCTCGCGCCGTTTCGCCGCGAGGTCGTGATCGCGACTAAGTTCGGATTTCGCGACGGCGAGCTTCGCGCGCGCCCGGACAGCCGTCCGGCGCGTATCCGGGCGGTCGCCGACGCCGCCCTGACGCGCCTGCGGACCGACTACATCGATCTCTTCTACCAGCATCGCGTCGACCCGGACGTGCCGATCGAGGACCTCGCGGGAACCGTGCAGGATCTCATCCGGCAAGGCAAGGTCCGGCATTTCGGGTTGTCGGAAGCCGGCGCGCAGACGATCCGGCGCGCGCACGCGGTGCAGCCCGTCGCCGCGCTGCAAAGCGAGTTCTCGCTGTGGTGGCGCGAGCCCGAGACGGCGATCCTGCCGACGCTCGACGCGCTCGGCATCGGCTTCGTTTCCTTCAGCCCGCTCGGCAAGGGCTTTCTGACCGGCGCGATCACCGCAAGCACGACGTTCGGGCGCGACGATCCCCGCCGCGCGTCTCCCCGCTTCGCGCCCGGCGTGCGCGAGTCGAACCTCGGCGTCGTCGCCCGGCTCGACCAGATCGCGCGGCGCAAGCACGCGACGCCCGCCCAGATCGCGCTCGCGTGGCTTCTGGCTCAAAGGCCGTGGATCGTTCCGATTCCCGGCACGAGCAAGCTGCATCGTCTGGATGAGAACGTCGACGCGGCGGCGATCGAGCTGACGCCGGAGGATCTTCGCGAGATCGAGCGCGCGCTCGCGGGCGTCACGGTGCACGGCAACCGGTACTCGAACGAACGGGCGACGCTGATCGATCGGCATTGAGCGTGCGCGGCGCGCAACGTCCGCGCGAACACGCGGTGCGTCCGCGCTTGCCGCGCCGCCGCCGAGCGATCGCGTTCGATGACGCATGCGCCGCGATCCGTGATCGCTCGGGCGCGCAAGCGCGCAATCCCCGGGCGTGCATGCGCGCGAGCGGTTGCTGCCGGCCCGCCCGGCGAACGTCCGCCGGACACGAACGGCGCTGACGCCCAACGGTTGGCGCGCAGTCGCCCGCCGAGATCCGCGTCGCGCCGAAGCGGTCGACGGGCGTCGTGCGCGCGAACACCGCGCGCGCATCGAGAACGCCGACCGCATCCCGACCGCCGCGCGCAAGCCGCGTCTTCGGCGAGTTGCAGCCGAATGCCGCAAAAATGCAGCCGAAATGCAGCCGAAATGCAGCCGAAATGCAGCCGAAATACCGTCGACAACGGGCGCGCCGGCAGGCGGACCACACCCACCTTCGCTCGCGCGCCCGGCTGAGAACCGGCTTCCCCACGCGCGATCGCGCGCGTTTGCGCGCGGCCCGACACGATGATCCGCCCGCCCGCGGCATCAGGCATCGACGCCCGTCGGCCTCGCCGATCGCCAAGAAGTGGCGGCCCGCCCCTCGCCAACGTGTAAACTGCTGCCTTTTTTCGAAACTGACACTCGTGGCATGGTGCAAGCCCCGCAACATAGAGCGCTCGGCGGACCGGCGCTGATCCGCTTGCTTGCTCGCCTGGCGGACGCCGACGTGCCGGAATCCAGGCAGTCGCTGTCGGACCGGCTGAGCCAATGGCTCGCGTGGACCGACGCGATCGCGCTGTCGTCGGCGCTCGGCATGAGTCCGCCCGCCGCGGCGGCCGGCGCGCGCGCCGACGGCGACGGCGACCGCGACAACGCAAGCGGCCAATGCGCGCGCGTGCGCGCGTCGCTCGCGAAAGCGATCGCCCGCACGGGCGCGCTCGCCGCCGGACGCGACAGCGTCGCGCCGTCCGCCGCCCGCGACGCGGCGGCGGACGCGCCCGCCGATTTCACGCTTTTTCGCCACGACTACCTGTCGATGCAGCAGGCGATGGAGATCGACATCGGCGACCTGCGCGGCCGCCTGCGGCAGACGATGGCCGCCCGCACGCCCGCCCTCGCCCGGCTCGCGGTGCTCGACGCGACGATGGAGCGCGCGCTCGCCGTGCGCGAGCGGAGCCTGCTCGCGTGCGTGCCGAAGCTGCTCGGCGCGTATTTCGAGCGCCTGCGCCGGGCCGAGCAGCAACGCCTTGCCGACGCCGAAGCCAACGCCGCCGTGAACGCCGCCGCGGCCACGCCGGGCGCGTGGCTCGACGCGTTCCGCAAGGATATGCAAAGCGTGCTGCTCACCGAGCTGGAAGTTCGTTTTCAACCGGTCGAAGGGCTGCTCGCCGCCCTTCGCGCCAGCTAACCGGGCCCCCATGTCCAGACATCACGTTCATCTCGTTTTCTTTTTCGCCGGTCTCGCCGCGGTCTGCTGGATCGGCGCGGGCTATGCCGCGTCGAATCCGCTCGCGCTCGCCGTGACCGTCGTGATCGCCGCCTGCTATCTTGCCGGCGCGCTCGAACTGCGCCGCTATCAGCAGGCCACGTCCACGCTCGCGCACGCGGTCGCGGACCTGTCCGAGCCGCCGTCCGAATTGCGGGCGTGGCTCGAACGGCTGCATCCGAGCCTGCGCCACGCGGTGCGCCTGCGCGTCGAAGGCGAGCGCGTCGCGCTGCCGGGCCCCGCACTGACGCCGTATCTGGTCGGCCTGCTCGTGCTGCTCGGCATGCTGGGCACGCTCCTCGGCATGGTCATGACGCTCCGGGGCACCGGCGCCGCGCTCGAGAGCGCGACGGACCTGCATGCGATCCGCGCGTCGCTCGCCGCGCCCGTCAAGGGGCTCGGATTCGCGTTCGGCACCTCGATCGCCGGCGTGTCCGCGTCCGCGATGCTGGGCCTCCTGTCCGCGCTTTGCCGGCGCGAGCGGCTCCAGGCCGCGCAGGCGCTCGACGCGAAGATCGCGACGACGCTGCGCGTGCACTCGCACGCCCATCAGCGCGACGAGACCTTCAGGCTGCTGCAGCGGCAGGCCGACATGATGCCCACGCTGGTCGATCGGCTGCAGACGATGATGACGACGCTCGAGCAGCAAGGCATTGCGTCGGCCGAGCGGCAGATCGCCGGCCAGCAAGCGTTTCTCGGCAAGGCGGAAGAGACGTATGCGCGCCTCGCGTCGTCGGTCGGGCAGTCGCTGAAGGACAGCGCCGCCGAGAGCGCGCGCGTGGCCGGCTCGGCGTTGCAGCCCGTCATGGAAACCACGATGGCGGCGCTCGCACGCGAGACGACCGCGCTCCACGACGCCGTCGCGCAGGCTGTGCAGCGGCAGCTCGACGGGCTGTCGGCCGGCTTCGACGCGACGGCGACGAACGTCGCGAACGTCTGGCGCAACGCGCTCGACGAACATCAGCGCTCAAGCGACGCGCTCGCGCAGCGCCTGCACGGCTCGGCGGACCGCTTCGTCGAATCGTTCGAGCAACGCTCGGCGGGCCTGCTCGACGGCGTCTCGGCGCGCCTCGACGCGACGGCGGGCAGCGTGTCCGCGGCGTGGAACGACGCGCTGTCGCGTCAGGAGCGGGCCAACGAGACGCTGGCCGAGCGCAACCGGCAGGCGCTCGACGCGGCCGCCGCGACGTTCGAGCAGCACTCGGCCGCGCTGCTGCGCACGGTGGGCCAATCGCATGCGGATCTGCAGAAGGATCTGGCGTCGCGCGACGAGCTGCGCCTGGCCGCGTGGACCGATTCGCTCGCAACGATGGCCGCGAAGCTCGGCACCGAATGGGAGCAAACGAGCGTGCACGCCGCGAACCGGCAACAGGAAATCTGCGACGCGCTCACGCAAACCTCGCGCGACATCTCCGCTCAAGCCGCCGCGTTCGAGCAACATACCGCTGCGCTGCTGCGCACGATGAGCGAATCGCATTCGAACTTGCAGACGACGCTCGAATCGCGCGATCAACAACGCCTGACGACGTGGACCGATTCGCTCGCAACGATGGCCGCGAAGCTCGGCACCGAATGGGAACAAACGAGCGCGCACGCCGCGAACCGGCAACAGGAAATCTGCGACGCGCTCACGCAAACCGCACGCGACATCTCCGCTCAAGCCGCCGCGTTCGAGCAACATACCGCTGCGCTGCTGCGCACGATGAGCGAATCGCATTCGAACTTGCAGACGACGCTCGAATCGCGCGATCAACAGCGCCTGACGACGTGGACCGATTCGCTCGCAACGATGGCCGCGAAGCTCGGCACCGAATGGGAACAAACGAGCGCGCACGCCGCGAACCGGCAACAGGAAATCTGCGACGCGCTCGCGCAAACCTCACGCGACATCTCCGCCCAAACGCAAGCGCATGCGCGCGACACGATCGCCGAGATCTCCCGGCTCGTGCAGGCCGCGTCGGAAGCGCCGAAGGCCGCGGCCGAAGTCGTCGCCGAGCTGCGTCAGAAGCTCTCCGACAGCATGGTCCGCGACACCGCGATGCTCGAGGAGCGAAGCCGGCTGCTCGCCACGCTCGAAACCCTTCTCGATGCGGTCAACCACGCGTCGACCGAGCAGCGCACGGCCGTCGACGCACTCGTCGCGACGAGCGCCGACCTGTTGCAACGCGTCGGCGCACAATTCACCGAGCGGATCGACGCCGAAACCGGCAGGCTCGGCGCCGTCGCCGCGCAGGTGACGGGCAGCGCGGTCGAAGTCGCGAGCCTCGGCGAAGCGTTCGGCGCGGCCGTCCAGTCGTTCGGCGAATCGAACGACACGCTCGTCGCGCATCTGCAGCGCATCGAAGCCGCGCTCGACAAGTCGCTCGCGCGCAGTGACGAGCAACTCGCCTATTACGTCGCGCAGGCGCGTGAAATCATCGACCTGAGCATGCTGTCGCAGAAGCAGATCATCGAAGACCTGCAGCGCGTCGCCGGCCGGCAGGCATCCGTCGGAGCCGAAGCGGCATGAGCGACGAAATCGACGGCGGCCTCGAACAGACCGCGCCGATCTGGGCCGCGTTCGGCGACCTGATGTCGGTGCTGCTCGGCGCGTTCGTGCTGATTCTCGTCGGCGTGATCGGCGTGCAGCTCGAGCTGTCGTCGAAGCTCGACGCCGAGGTCAGGCAACGGCAGATGGAAACGCAGCGCCGCAAGACGCTCGAACAGGCGCTGGCGGGCCCGCTCGCGGCGGGACGCGTGACGCTCGTCAACGGACGCATCGGCATCAGCGGCAGCGTGCTGTTCGCGCTGAACTCCGACGAGCTGCAGCCGGCCGGCCGCGATCTGCTGAAGAGCCTCGCCGGGCCGCTCGCGGCTTACCTCAGCGCGAATCACGAGATCCTGATGGTGAGCGGCTTCGCGGACGACCTCCAGGTGCGCGCGGGCAATCGCCGCTTCGCGGACAACTGGGAGCTGTCGGCCAAGCGCGCGCTGACGGTGACGCGCGCGTTCATCGACGAAGGCGTGCCGGCGGCGTCGGTGTTCGCGGCGGCGTTCGGCTCCGAGCAGCCCGTGAGCCCGAACTCGGACGATACGGGGCGCGCGAAGAACCGGCGCGTCGAGATCGCACCGGTTCCGCGGCCGACGGCCGGCGACGGTGAACGCCATGAATGACGCTGCGGCCCGCGCGCAAGAAACGCTCGACGCATGGCGCACGCGCGGCGCGGATCGGCTCGACCCCATGCGCTTTCGCTTCATCGATGCGCTGCGGCGGCGCGCGGCCGACCACACCGGCGACGCGCGCCGGATTCTGGATGCGCGGCTGTCGGCGCTGATCGATGCGTACGCGGACGATCTTCGGCGCGCGTCTTCGGCCGCCGATGCGGCCGAAGACGCGGCGTCGGCATTGGAATCGGCATCGGCTTCTGCATCGGCTTCTGCATCGGCTTCTGCATCGGCTTCGGCTTCGGCTTCGGCTTCGGCGTCGGCTCCGGCTCCGGCTCCGGCTCCGGCTTCGGCTCCGGCTCCGGCTCCGGCTTCGGCTTCGGCTTCGGCTTCGGCTTCGGCTTCGGCTTCGGCTTCGGCTTCGGCTTCGGCTCCAGCGTTGACGCCGGCATTGGAATCGGCGTCGATGCCCGCATCGACGCCGACGCCTGCGCCGCCCGCACCCGCACGCGGGCCGCTCGCCGCACTGCTCGACTACATCGGCGGCCAGGCGCGCCCGAACGCGGGCGGCCCGTCCGCCGGCGCCAATGACGCCAATGACGCCGCGAACCGCAACCGCCGCGCCCTTCGCGCGGAACCGGACATGCTCGACTACTTCCGGCAAACCTGGTCGAAGGTCAGCGCGGACAGCCAGTTGCTCGCCTCGCTCGAACAAGTGCCGAAGAACGCCGGACCGCTCAATTCGAGCAGCCTCGTGCACCGGTCGCTGTCGCTGATGCGCGAGCTGTCGCCCGAGTATCTGCGGCAGTTCCTCTCGTATGTCGATGCGTTGTCGTGGCTCGAGCAGATGAACGGCGACGACGACGCCGCGAGCGGCGACGCGGCGCGCGCCGGAAGCGCCGCCACGAAGAAGGGCGCGCGAAGGAAATCGCGGTAACGCCGCGTTTCGGCGCGCCGCGCGAGCCGCACGAGCCGCGCAAACCGCGCCGCAGCGCGGCGCCGGCCGCGCGC
The DNA here is from genome assembly GCF_001524445.2 of Burkholderia savannae. Classification (NCBI taxonomy): domain Bacteria; kingdom Pseudomonadati; phylum Pseudomonadota; class Betaproteobacteria; order Burkholderiales; family Burkholderiaceae; genus Burkholderia; species Burkholderia savannae. Next base: position 527,583 of record NZ_CP013418.1, on the reverse strand, counting down.
CCCCCCGGAACGCTACCCGCCCGTCACCACGAACCGGCCGTCGCTCTGCAACTGCGCGTATGCGCCGGCACGGCCGGCGGTGCCGCTGTTCCAGAGCGGCCGCCCCGCGGTGTCGTATTCGACGAGATTGCCGTCCGCCTGCATCACGACCCGCGCGGCGATCTGCGACGACACGCCGTTGCTCCACACCGCCGCGCCGCCTTGGTAGGTGACGAGATTTCCGTCGCTCTGGAGCACGAGCTTGAACCGGCCGTCGCACGACACGAGCGCCGGCCCCACGGCAAGCCCCTGGTTCGGCCCGAGCGCGCCGCACGCGGGCACGCCGGCCGCCTGCGGCCCGGGATTGGCCGGCACCACGTCGGTCGCGGGCGATTCGCCGCGCACCACGCGCCCCGCCTCGTAAGCGAATCGCAGATACCAGTCGCTCGGGAGCGCGCGCCCGTCGGCATCGAGCGTCAGCCAATATCCCTGGTCGGGCGCATCGCCTCGCTTGCCGGCCGCCTTGAAGATCGCCGTCCCCTCGTTGACTTCGTCGAACATCGCGATCTTGATCGCCGACGCGCCGCTCGACACCGCGTTATACACCTGCCGCCAGAGAAATGCGCCGCCGAGCCGGGGCACCTGGTTCGCCGGCTTGTCCGGACTCGACATCGAGCGACGCCATCTCGACTTGCTCGCGCCGAAGGCGCGGGCGATACGGCAAGTAGTCCGCGTTGCGTTCGCGGCCGCGAAATGCCTCGATGCTCGCCACTGTAAAATTCTCCCGTTCTTCCGTTTCGTCATGCGCGGCGCGGGCAGACGCCATGCAGGCGAATCGGCCCCGAACGCATTCGTCTCGGTCAACGCCGATCGGGGCGCAACGTTCCCGGCTTCATCGATTTTTCTGGATTCAACGGCATCCCGAACATGACTTACTCACTCGCCACCACTTACATTCGGGAACTCGAGATCCGCAAGAGCCGGTTCATCGCATACGCGATCCCGGTCGAGGGCCGCGACGCGGCGATGGCCGAGTTGCAGCGGCTGCGCACCGAGCATCCGGGCGCGACGCACGTCTGCTGGGCGCTGCTCGCGGGCGGCCAGTCCGGGATGTCGGACGACGGCGAGCCGTCCGGCACCGCCGGCCGGCCGATTCTCGAAGTGCTGCGCCATCACGATCTCGACGGCGTGCTCGGCGCGGTCGTCCGCTACTTCGGCGGCGTGAAGCTCGGCGCGGGCGGCCTCGTGCGCGCGTACACCGACGCGATCGCCGCCGCGCTCCTCGACGCCGAGCGCATCGAGCGCATCGCGTACGCGCGGCTCGCGATCGAGACCGGCTATCCGGACGAAGCGCGCGTGCGCCGCTGGATCGAGCAGGAAGGCCACGACCTCGTCGACAGCGCGTACGGCATGACGGTGAAGCTCGTGATCCGGCTGCCCGCGAATGCGCTCGGCGCGGCGCGCGACACGTTGTTCGATCTGACGCAAGGGCGCGCCGGGTTTCCTTCAGTCGACTGACGAGCGCGAGGCCGCGCACGGAACGCCGGGCGATGCGACGGGTGCCGGCGATGGGCTTGCGCCGGATGGATGCGCGGCGCATCCCGTGCCGTGCCGCGCCACGCGGCATTTTTGCGCCGCAGCGGTCAGCCAGGGGCGTCGGCGAGCACGGAACGCGCAGTCGACGATTCGAAGCGGACATTCGGCGACGGCTGTTGCCGCTGTTGCCGCTGTTGCCGCTGTTGCCGCTGTTGTCGCCTCGTCGCCTCGTCGCCCTGCGCCCCCGCCAACTCGCCGATCCACCGATCCACCAGCCTGCCAGCCCAACGATTTGCCGAATCACCGCTCGGCCGATTCGCCGCCCCATCCGCTCCTCAGTCCGTCGTCCCGTCAGAATCGATCGCACGACGGCGGGATCGATCCGGCCAACGCCCCCGCCGACGTTCCCGCCCGCCACGAAACGAATGGCCGCCGCCCCCGGTTTGCGCTATCGTGGCGTCACTTTTTCACGTCGATCCGCGCCGCCCGCGCCACGCCCATGTCCGCACGCATGAACGCGGCTTTCACCGCACTCCTCGCCGCCGCGCTGTTCGGCGCCACCACGCCGCTCGCGAAGACGCTGCTCGGCTCGCTCACGCCGTTCATGGTCGCAGGCCTCTTCTATCTCGGCAGCGGCATCGGCCTCGCGACGTTCATATTGATTCGCCGGCTCGCGCGCGGCGCCGACGCGTCGCAGGCCGAGCAGTCGCGAGTGCCGCCCGCCGAGCTTCCATGGCTCGCGGGCGCGGTCGCGGCAGGCGGCGTCGCGGGCCCCGCGCTGCTGATGCTCGGCCTCGCGACGACGCCCGCCGCGACAAGCGCGCTGCTGCTGAATCTCGAAGGCGTGTTCACCGCGGTCATTGCGTGGGTCGTGTTCCGCGAGAACGTCGACGCACCGATCTTCGCCGGCATGGTCGCGATCGTCTCGGGCGGCGCGCTGCTGTCGTGGCATCCGGGCGCGGCGGGCGTGCCGCTCGGCGCGCTGCTCGTCGCGGCCGCCTGCGCGTGCTGGGCGATCGACAACAACCTGACGCGCAAGGTTTCGACCAACGACGCCGCGACGATCGCGTGCATCAAGGGCCTCGTCGCGGGCCCGGTCAATCTCGGCATTGCGCTCGCGCTCGGCGCGAAACTGCCCGCCGCCGCGTCGACGGCCGCCGCGATGCTCACGGGCTTCGCCGGCTACGGCGTGAGCCTCGTGCTGTTCGTCGTCGCGCTGCGCAACCTTGGCACCGCGCGGACCGGCGCGTATTTTTCGGTCGCGCCGCTGTTCGGCGTCGGACTGTCGCTCGCACTGTGGCCCGAGTGGCCGCCGCTGTCGTTCTGGGCGGCCGCGGCGCTGATGGCGATCGGCATCTGGCTGCATCTGCGCGAGCGGCACGAGCACGCGCACACGCACGACGCGCTCGAGCACAGCCACCGGCATCGCCACGACGAGCATCATCAGCACACGCACGATTTCGACTGGGACGGCGCGGAGCCGCACACGCATCCGCATCGGCATGCGCCGATCACGCATACGCACGCGCACTTTCCGGACATTCATCACCGGCATTCGCACTGACGGCGAGCGTCGGAACGCAGCCGGCATTGCAACTTGGCGAGTTGAACTCGGAGCCTTGCGGTTGGGGCTTGGGGAACTTTGGGCCGTCGGCGTCGAACTTCGAGTCGTGAGCTTCGAGTCGTGAGCTTCGAGTCGTGAGCTTCGAGTCGTGAGCTTCGAGGCGTGAGCTTCGAGTCGTGAGCTTCGAGGCGTGAGCTTCGAGTCGTGAGCTTCGAGGCGTGAGCGGCGAAGCGAGCTTTGAGCTTCGACCTGCAAGCCGCGAAGTACGACGCGTGAAACACGAGCTTCAGACTCGCGGCTCGTGACTTCCGCTTGGCGTCAGCCCAGATTGCGCCGGTCTCGCTCGACTTGGCTGCGGCGTCGGCGTCGACTTCGGCAAACGGTGCGTCCACCGTCGAATCGAATCGACGCTCGCACGCCGCCGTCACGCCATCACGACCACACCCCCGAAGCCGCCCCGACGATTCCCGCGACGCTCACCGCCGCCGCCACCGCCGACACGATCCACAGATAGGCGCCGCGCGGCCGCTGCGCCGGCGGCAGCGCGATTGCCGCGAGCGCGACGAGCAACCCCGCGACGAGCGGCAGCATCACCGCGTTGACCACCTGCGCCGCGACGTTCAGCGACACCAGATCGGGCGCGACCCACACGATCGCCGCGCAGCCCGCGACCGCCGCGACATAGATTCCGTAGAACCAGGGCGCGCGCGTCGGCCGGTCGTCGAGCGAGCGCTCGTAGCCGGCCACCTCGCCGAGCCCCCACGCGAGCGACAGCGAGCAGACGATCGCCGCGACCATCGACGCGCCCAGCACGCCCGCGCCGAACAGCACGCGCGCCGCGTGCGGACCGACCACCGTTTCGAGCGCCGCGCTGATCTCGCCGACGCTGCCGAGCGTGCGCGACGCACCGTCGCCGGCGAGCGTCGCCGCGGCCGCGACGAGCACCGCGCCCGTCAGCAACTGCGTGAGCACCGCGCCCACGGCCGTCTCGGCGCGCGCCGCGCGATGGTCGTCCGGCCCGAGCCGTTTGTCGGCGACGGCCGCCTGCTGATAGAAGACCATCCACGGGTTGAAGGTCGCGCCGATCAGCGCGGCCGCGAGATAGCCGAACGGCGCGCCGGCGGCCGGCCGCGCGGCCGCCGACAGCAGCCCCCGCCATTGCGGATGTGCCTTCCACGCGACGACGAAGAACGTCAGCTCGAACGCGCCGATCACGATCGCCGCCTTGTCGACGCGCTTGTGCGAGCCCGTCATCACGATCGCGATCAGCAGCGCGACGGCGGCCGGCAGGCTGACCGAGCGCGGCACGCCGAACATCTCGCCGATGCCGGCGACGCCCGTGAATTCGGTCACGAGCGAACCGAGCACCGCGACGACGAGGCCGGCCGCCGACAGCCACGCCCATCCCGCGCCGAAATGCTCGCGGATCAGTTCGCCGTGGCCGCGTCCCGTGAAGATGCCGAGCCGCACGGTCAGCTCCTGAATCATGTACAGCAGCGGCACGAGGCCGAGCAGCAGCATCAGCGGACCGACGCCCCACTGCACGCCGGCTTGCGCGGCGGTGACGACGTTCCCGGCGTCGCAGTCGGCGAGCATGACGAGAAGCCCCGGCCCCCATAGCGCCGCCCATCGCAGGCGCGCGGGCGGAGTCGATTTCGGCGGAACGGAAGAGCCCGGCATGGTTACTGAAAGGTTGCGTCGGTAGTATGCGGCGGCCGATTGTAGCGCGCCGGGCGCGGCCGGCGCGAGCCGCGGCGAACCGGCGCACGGCGGCACGGCGCATGCCGACCGCGATTGCGCCGCCGCGCCGCTTCCTGCCGCGACGATCACTTCATCCGTGGATTCGATATGGAAACCTATATTCTGCTTGGCATCGGCTTCGGCGCGGGCTTGCTGATCGCGATCTGGGGCATCAGCCAGCTCAAGTGAGCGGCCGCATGCCGAACGACCGTAGCGGCCGCGCGGCAAAACAGCGCGCCGCCGCGCGCGCGTGACCGCGGCAGCGAGCGCGGCGGAAGATTCGCCGCGACCGCGGCGAGACGTGCGCGCTCGCGCGCCGGGCATCGACAAGACCGGAAGCGACGCCTTCCGATGCGCCAGCCCGTCGCGCACGCCATTCCGGGAACGCACGCACGCGTCGGACATGCGCCGATCGCCCGCGGCGGGCCGGAACGGCCGCGCCGTCGCGTCTTCGTCGTCGCCTTCGTTCGTCCGGCTCGATCATCGTGCGCTCGCGGCCGCGCGCGCCCGTTCGTTTGCAACGGGCGCCGCCGCCGCGCCGTAAGCGCCCCCTCCCGCGCGCTGCCCGCCGCCGGCGGCCGACGCGCACGCGCCTCGAACGCCGCGGCGCTCACGCGCGCCGGCTGCGGCAGATCGCGTCACGCACGCGCTTCGAGCAGCCGGCGCGCGGCCCACCGCCCCGTCTCCGCCGCGCCGTCGGTCCACGGCGAGCCCATGTAGTCGCCCGCGAACAGCACGCGCCGGCGCGCGTCCGCGCTCGCGCGGTACGCGGCGATCGCGCGCGCACGGCCGACGGGCGACAACGGCTCCGCCGCGTCCCAGCGCTGCACGTGCGTCGCCACGACCGCGTCGGCAAGCCCCGGCAGCAACGTGTGCGCGTCGTCGAGCGCGACGCGCGCGATCTCGTCGTCCGACGCGTAGCGCAACGCGCTCGCGCATGCATGCCCGAGCATCGCCGACACGACTTCGCCGCCCCCGTCGCCGATCCCGCGCCCGCGCTCGAACGTCAATGCGGCGATGCGGCGCGCATCCGGCGACAGCAGCGCGCCGTACACGCGCCGCAGCCGCGCCGGCGCACGCCAGCCCGGCGCGAGACCGAACGCGACGTGCACGGCACGCGCGTAGCCGGTCGCGAGCAGCACGCGCTCCGCGTCGGTTTGCGCGCGCCAGATGCGGCGCGCGACGGTCGCGGGCGTCGCGACGATCGCGGCGTCGAAGCGCAGCGCGCGATCGCCGACGCGCGCCGTCACGCCGCCCGAGTCCGCCGACAGCGCGTCGACGGGCGCGCCGTAGCGCACGTCGAGCCGGGCCGCGAGCGCGCCGGGCAACGTCTGCCAGCCGCCCGCCACCGCCAGCGTGTGCGCGCCGTCGAAGCCGGTGACGGCGGCGAGCAGCGCGCGCGACGAACCGCGCAGCGACTGGAAATAGAGCCCATGAATCATCGGCGCGAAGATCGCGTCGACGGCCGCGCGCCCGAACGTCTGCTCGGCCCATTGCGCGGCGTCGGCATCGTCGAATTCGGCGAACGCCGCGTAGCGATTCGGATCGAGCGCGCGAATCCGCGCGAGCAGCGCGGCGCGCGCGCGGCCGACGCGCAGGCTGTCGCGCCAGCCGAGCAGGCCGCTCGCGGGAATCGTCCACGGACGGCGCGCATGCACGCGAAAGAGCCGCTCGCCGCGCTCGAACGCCGCCCACGGCGACGTCTTCACGAGCCGCGCCGCGAGCCCCGCCTCGCCGAAGAGCGGCATCAGATGCCGATAGCCGGACGACGGAAACTGCGCGCCGCATTCGATCACGTGACCGTGGAACGGCACGCTGCGAATCCGCCCGCCCGGGCGCTCGGCGGCCTCGACGACGGTGACGTCGCACCCGCCCCGCTTCAATTGCCAGCCGGCGGCCAGCCCGGCGATTCCTGCTCCGACGACGAGTACGTGCATGGCGAGGACGACCTCGAGGGTTGAACGAGGCCGTACAATAGCCGCCACGATCGGACCATACAAAGCCTGTACGTTTTCATGGCAAGAACGACAAGAGCGGACTGGATCGCGGCGGGCCTCGCCGCGCTCGACGACGAAGGCGCGCAAGGCGTGTCAGCCGACCAGCTCGCGCGCCGCCTGGGCGTCACGCGCGGCGCGTTCTACCATCACTTCGGCAGCCGGAAGGCGTTCGTTCTCGCGCTGCTCGCCGAATGGGAAGCGGCCTACACGACGCAGGCGATCGCGCTGCTGCAAGGCGACGAGCCGCCCGAGACCGCGCTCGACCGCTATCTCGCCGCGGCGTCGCGGATGAACCCGCGCCGCGAGGCGGCGATCCGGACGTGGTCGCTGCACGAGCCGCTCGTCGCCGAATTCCAGCGCCGCGCCGATCGCGCGCGGCTCGCGGCCGCGCATGCGTTCTGCAGGCAGACGCTGCGCAGCGAGTCAGACGCGGCGCTGTTCGCGCAGGTGTCCTACCTGTGCTTCGTCGGCGCGCAGCAAAGCGCGCTGCCGATGGGCCCGGACGATTTCGCGGCGCTGTTCCGCTCGCTGCTCGCGCTCGGCAAGCGGCTGCCGCCGGCGGGCGACGTCGAAGCCGACGGCCACGCCGATCGCGATGCCGATACCGATGCCGATACCGATACCGATGTTGCTCCGGCTCCGGCCCCGCCCGCCGCTCCGGCGCGGCGGGCGAGCAAGCCGGCCGCGCGCCGTTCGCGCGGCGATCGTCAGCCGAGAAACAGCCGATAAGCGGGATGGCCGGTTTCCTCGCGCTGCGGATAGCCGAGCGTCGCAAGGAAGCGGTCGAACGCCGCGTCGTCCGCCCGCGGCACCTGAAGGCCGACGAGGATCGAGCTCGCATCGCCGCCCTGATTGCGGTAGTGGAACAGGCTGATGTTCCAGTCGGGCGCCATCGACGACAGGAACTTCATCAGCGCGCCCGGCCGCTCGGGGAATTCGAAGCGGAACAGCCGCTCGTCGTGCGCGAGCGGCGAGCGGCCGCCGACCATGTGCCTCACATGCTGCTTCGCGAGTTCGTCGCCGCTCAGATCGACAGTGTCGAAGCCGTGCACGGCGAAGTTGCGCGCGATCTCGTCCGATTCGTCGCGCCGCTTGATCTGCACGCCGACGAAGATGTGCGCCGATTGCGCGTCGGCGATCCGGTAGTTGAACTCGGTCACGTTGCGCTCGCCGACGAGCGAGCAGAAGCGCTTGAAGCTGCCGCGCTCCTCGGGGAGCGTCACCGCGAACACCGCTTCGCGCGCCTCGCCCACTTCGGCGCGCTCGGCGACGAAGCGCATCCGGTCGAAATTCATGTTCGCGCCGGACGTGATCGCGACGAGCGTCTCGCCTTCGATGCCTTCGCGCTCCGCATACCGCTTCGCGCCCGCGACCGCGAGCGAGCCGGCGGGCTCGAGCACGCTGCGCGTGTCCTGGAACACGTCCTTGATCGCCGCGCAGAGCGCGTCGGTGTCGACGGTCAAGACGTCGTCGAGATACGCGGTGCAGAGCCGGAACGTCTCCTCGCCGACGCGCTTCACCGCGGTGCCGTCGGAGAAGAGGCCGACCTCGGCGAGCTCGACGCGCTCGCCCGCGTCGAGCGAGCGCTTCATCGCGCACGAATCGTCGGTCTGCACGCCGATCACCTTGATCTCGGGCCGCACCGCCTTCACGTACGCGGCCACGCCCGCGGCCAGGCTGCCGCCGCCGATCGGCACGAAGATCGCGTGGATCGGCCCCTGATGCTGGCGCAGGATTTCCATCGCGACCGTGCCCTGGCCCGCGATCACGTGCGGATCGTCGAACGCCGGGATGAACGCGAGCCGGTCGCGCTGCTGCACGCGCAGCGCGTACGCATACGCATCGCTGTACGATTCGCCCGCCTGCACGACTTCGACGAACGCGCCGCCGTGCGCGCGCACCGCATCGACCTTCACGCGCGGCGCCGTCTCCGGCACGACGATCGTCGCCTTCACGCGAAGCCGCGCCGCCGCGAGCGCGACGCCCTGCGCATGATTGCCCGCAGACGCGGTGATCACGCCGCGCGCGAGCGCGTCGGCGGACAGATGCGCCATCTTGTTGTACGCGCCGCGGATCTTGAACGAGAACACCGGCTGCGTATCCTCGCGCTTCAGCCAGACCGTGTTGCGCACGCGCGCCGACAGGTTCGGCGCAAGCTCGAGCGCCGTCTCGCGCGCGACGTCATAGACGCGCGCGTTCAGAATCAGCTTCAGGTATTCGTCGAGCGCGCTCGCCGCGCGCATCGCGGGCGCGGCTCGCGTGCGGGCTTCGGGGGTTTCCGTGACGGCGTCGTCTGACTGCATGGCAGGCTCTCCTGGGAGTGGACGCCCGGGAGACGGAAACAAAAAACCCGCCTCACGGGGCGGGTTGCTGTAAATGCTTTCGTACGCGCGCTAACCCACCATTCGATGAATGGTGCGAATAATGTGCGCGATGCGAAAGCCATAGGAATTCATGTGCGCAAGCTTGCGGTAGCGCGCACGGTTTGTCAATCCCGCCCGGCGCACGCCGGCGCCGCGTTCGTGACGCGCGGCACATCCTGACATATTGCATTCGTAGCCTAACGTACATCTTTCAATCGAACATGTCTCTAATGTCTGTTGCGGCACCGGTCCCGGTCCGGTGCCGTCGAATTCCGGCCGGGCATGACGCCCGTCGGGCCACTCGTCAATCCGGACTCTTTGGGTCCAAACTTCTCAGGAGAACCAAGATGCAGGAACTCAGCCAGCAGGAAATCGCCCACGTCTCGGGCGGCCACTATGACGGCGGCAGCATCTTCGACACGCTCGGCAATCTGATAGAGGTCGCAGGCAAAGGCGCGGAAACGATCGGCAACACGCTCACGCTCGGCCTTCTGTCGCCGATCAGCAGCGCGGCATACGGCATCGGCGAAGTGCTGACGACGGCGGCCGTGAACCTCGGCAACTCGCTCCTCAACCTATTCGGCATCCCGGCCAAGCATTATTGACGCGCGGCGTCGGCGTCCCGGCGCGCGCGGGCGTTCGTCCGCGCGCGCCGCGGGAAGACCTCAGTAAATCTCCGGCACGATCATGTCGGCCGGCACCGGACGCCGGATGTAGTCGTCGTGATGCTCGCGCTGCGGCAGATGCACGGGATCGCGCTCGATCTCGTAGTACGGCACGAGGCTCAGCAGATGGCTCATGCAATTGAGCCGCGCGCTCTTCTTGTCGACCGCCTGCACGACCCACCACGGCGCCTCGGGAATGTGCGTGCGCATCAGCATCTCCTCCTTCGCCGCCGTGTACGCCTCCCAGCGGCGGCGGCTCTCGAGATCCATCGGGCTCAGCTTCCATTGCTTGAGCGGATCGTCGATGCGGTTCTGGAAGCGGACTTCCTGCTCTTCGTCGGTGATCGAGAACCAGTACTTGACGATCTGGATTCCGCTGCGCGCGAGCATTTTCTCGAACTCCGGCACCGAGCGGAAGAACTCCTCGTACTCGTCGTCGGTGCAGAAATTCATCACGCGTTCGACGCCCGCGCGGTTGTACCAGCTGCGGTCGAACAGCACGATCTCGCCGCCCGCGGGCAGATGCGCGACGTAGCGCTGGAAATACCATTGCGTGCGCTCGCGGTTGCTCGGCGCGGGCAGCGCGGCGACCCGGCACACGCGCGGATTCAGCCGCTGCGTGATGCGCTTGATCGCGCCGCCCTTGCCCGCCGCGTCGCGCCCCTCGAAGATCACGACGAGCCGGTGCCCGGTGTTCACGACCCAGTCCTGCAGCTTCACGAGCTCGCCCTGCAGGCGGAACAGCTCGCGGAAGTAGCGCTTGCGCGCTTCGCGGCGCTCGGCGGAAAAGAGCGTCTCATCCTCGAAGCGACGGTCGTCGAGCTCCATCTCGAGCTCTTCGTCGTACGCGTCGACGAGATCCTCCTCGAAGCGGCGCTGCCGCTCGTGCAGCGGCGCCATGTCGCGCCGCGTGTCCTTTTCGCTCATGCCGGCCTCCTTGCTGCGCGTTGCAGACGCGTTCCGCGCACATTATCGCAGGCCCGGATGTCGGGGGAATGACCGCGCGGAAAGGATCGGGCGGCGGCGTGGCCGGCGGCCGGCAAGCCGCCGGACGATGAGACGAGACGGGCCGCCCGCCGGCGACGCCCACATCCACGCCGGCACCGGCCGGAGCGCATGGATTGCCTCGAGCGCACGGAGCCGCGCGACGCCGCTCAGAACCGGTAGTTGAGCAGCATCGTGCAGAGCAGGACGTTCGCGGAAAGCGTCGTCGTGTTCGACGCGAGGATGCGCTTCGCGTCGTTGATGTTGAGCGTGATCGCCGCCTTCAGCGGAATGTACGAGAGCGCCGTCGACAGCGACAACTGGCGCGTGAGCTGATAGTTCGCGCCGACGACGAACACGGGCGTCCACGTGCTCTTCACGCTCGCCGTCGCATGGACGCCGTTCGACAGCACGAGATTCGCGCCCGCCTGCAGCAGACGATCGAGCGCGCTCGGATCGGCGAGCAGCGATTGCAGATCGCCGAGCGAGATGCCCGCCGACAGCAGGCCGCCGAGCGACGTGAGCTTGTTCGCGAACACCGGGCTCAGGTTCGAGTTCGTGAAGCGCGTGTAGCTGATGCCGAGGCCGACGTATGGCCGGAGCCGGTCCTCGCGCTTACCGAGGTAATACTTGAACACGGTCGACGCAAGCCACGCGCGCGTCGTGCCGAGCGGATTGCTCTGCGTGTTGCCGAGGTCGACGAGCGGCAGCCGGCCCTGCACGCCCGGGAAGATCTTGTCGAACGGCAACCCGACGCTGCCGTGGCCGCGCATCGTCAGCTCGGGCGGAATCCCGCCGACGATCTCGGCCGCGACGTGCTCGCCGAAGAAATGCGTGAACGTGAACGCGGGCGTGTTCGCGTTGCTGATCGACACCGCGGAGCCCGGATTCACGAAGCTGCCGATCCCGAGCGCCCCCGTCGTCGTCGTCACGGGCGTCGAGCGGCCCGTCGACAACACGTAGTGCCAGCCGATCCCGATCATGTTGCTGTCGTCGCCCCGCAATTGCTCGAGGAGCGTCGGGCCCTGCGCCTCCGGCAGATCGGGCAGCATTTCCGGATCGATCGGATGCAGCTCGTACGGCATCCGGTCGTAGCGCACGCCGGCGATGAAGCGCGGCGCCGCGTCCGCGGGCGGGCGCCGCGCCGCGCCCTCGTCCGGCGCGCACGCGCTGCCGCCGCATGCGTCGGCGGAGGGCGCGTCGTCCGCGGGCGCGCCGCCCGGCGCGTCGGCGAAGCCGATGCCGTCGCCGCCGCCGCCGGAGCGCACGCGCGTCGCGGCGGCCGGCGTCGCGACGCGTTGGCCGAGCGTGATCGTCTCTTCGGTGAGCCTGCGCGGACGCGGCGCGTTCGGGCTCGCGGCGAGGGCGCCCGATGCGTCCGATGCGCCCGCTCCAGCCGCTGCGCCCGCCATGTCCGCCGTCCCGCTCGATGCGCCGCCGCTCGACGCCGCGCCCCGCCCCGCGCCCGCCGACGCCCGCCGCGCGTCGCCCGGCACCGGCCCCCACGCGTTCGCGTCGAAGCCGGGCGCGTCGCCGCCCGGAAAGAAGCCGATGCCGTCCGCGCCGTCGCGCCATTTCGCCGAGCCGCCGTCCTGCGCGTGCGCGGACCATGCGCACGCGAGCAGCGTCGCGCCGAGCCAACAGGACACCGGAGCGCGCCAGCCGCGGCGCGCGCGTCGTCGACGATGCTTGTCACCCATTACGCATCGGCCGTCACGCGGGCGTACCGAACATCCGCTGCCGGATCCGATACAACGGTTCGAACAGCCATTCGAGCAGGCTGCGCTTCTCGAGCACGATGTCCGCCTTCAGCGTCATCCCGGCCTTCAGCGTGAGCGGCCTGCCTTCAAACGCCGGATTGCGGTCGGCGAGCTCGACCCAGCACTTGAAGTAGGTCTGCGGCGCGCCGGCGTCGGCCGGCAGATTCAGCTCCTTCGCGGTGAACGCGACGGGCGACACCGACAGCAGCTTGCCGCGATAGGTGCCGAACTTCTCGACCGGATAGCTGCCGTACGCGAGCTTCACTTCCTGGCCGGGCTTCACGAACCCCGCCTTCGACGACGGAATGTACAGCTCGGCGATGAGCCCGTCCGCCTTCGCCGGCAGGATCTCGACGACGCGCGTGCCGGGCGGATCGATCACGCTGCCCTGCACGACGTCGAACCGCACGATCTGCCCGTCGGCGGGCGCGTACAGCACCTGATTCACGTTCTCGTCGATGTTGAATTCCTTCGAGTTCAGTTCTTCCCGCTTGATCTTCAGCTCGGCGTTCGAGCCGTCGTACTTGCTCTGCACGGTTTCCAGATCGCCGCGCAGCTTCATCGCGTTCTTCACGAGATCGGCGCGGCGCAGCATCAGATCCTGATACGCCTGGCTCGCCTGCAGATACTGCGTGTTCACCTGGTTGTACTGCTCGAGCGTGACCACCTGCTCGTTCAAGAGCTGCTTCACGCGGTCGCGCCGCTCCTGGTACTCGGACACGATCCGCTTCTGGTCCTGGATCTGCTTGTCCATGAGGCCGCGGCTCTCCGCGAGCGCGCCGATCTGCTGGTTGATCTGCTGGATCGTCGACTGGTATTCGAGCTTCACCGCATCCATCTGCTGATCGACCTCGACGCGCTGGCGCTTGATCGATTCGCGCATCCCCTGCGCGTTGTTCGCCTGCGCGACGAAGCTCGTGTCGCGCGTGACGCTCAGGAGCTTCTGGCCGGCCTTCACGTGCTGATCCTTCGCGACGAACACCTCGCGCACCGCCCATCCGGGCGGCGCGCCGACGCCGATCAGCCCCGTGCGCGGCGTGAGCATGCCCATCACGTTCTCGGTGTTCGCATACGTGAGGCGCACGAGCGCGACGACGAACATCACGAACATCGCGATCGACAGATAGCAGAAGAACCGCATCGACACCGGCACGTCGACGACGCCGTTGATCACCGTGCCGAACGTCGTGCCGCGCGTGAGCTTGCGCGGCGTCTTCTGCTCTCTCAGAGCGGTCATCCAGGTAGGCATGGGCGAAAACTCGTCAGGCGCTGCGCAGCGTCTGCGCGGCGGCGCGCGCGTTCGGCTCGAGCAACGGGGATGGCATCAGGTACGGCGTGAAGTGCTCCCAGAAGTGCCACTGTTCGGGCTGCTTCACGAGCGCTTCCTCGAGCTTGTCGGCGATCCGCTGATGGGTCGCCGCGACGCGCGACGATTCGTCCGCGACGCCGAGCATCCGCGACGCGGGCCGCGCGTCGAGCTCGACGAAGTGCATCTTGCACGTGTCGCGAAACGGCACGCCCGTCGCATACGACACGAGCATCGGGATGTCGTGCTCGACCGCGAGCTTCACGCCGCCGCCCGCGAGCCGCACCCAGCGGCCGCCGAGCCGGCATGCGTTGGTCTTGCCGAAGCGGCCGTGCAGATCGGAGAACAGCAGGAACACGGGCGCTTCCTTGCGCAAGCCCGTGACGAGCCGGCGCAGATGCACGCGCTGCTCGATGTCGATCAGCTCGATCTTGCCCGCGCCGTATTCTTCGACGAGGCGCAGCGCGTCGTCGAAGAACGCGCCCGGCGCGTCCTTGTGCATCACGATCATCATCTTGCGGTCTTCGGGAATCATCAGCCGCAGCTTCGTGACGAACAGCATCAGGTTGCCGAAGTGCAGGCCCGCGAGCATCAGCGGGCCGCCTCGCGCGAGCGCCGCGCGCAGCGCGCTCTCGCCTTCGCATTCCATCCGGTCGAGCAGCGCCTTCATCGACGCGATGCTGTGCGAGCGCAGCATCAGCCCCGCCACCTCGGCCTCGAACAGCTCGTGGACGATGCCGTCCGCGACGCCGCGGATGCGCACCGGATCGTCGTTCAGGTGCGCGCTCAGCATGTGCCTCACCGACATTTCGATCGACGAGCGGATCGACGGAAAGAGGCGCAGGCAGACGCCCGCGCACCAGCGCATCATGCCGAGCCCGCGTTCGGGCGAGCGGCCGAGCGCGATCCGCTTGACGATCCGCCGCACGAAAAAGCAATACGAGAACGCATTGAACAGAAAGAGCCGCATCAACGTCATCGCTGCACCTCCAGCTCCGGCTGCCGCTCGGGCGTCACTTCGGCGAGGCGGCCGTCGCGCATCTCGTAGATGCGATCGACCATCGACAGGATCGACGCGTCGTGCGTGACGAGCACGATCGTGCACGGCAGCGTCAGCACGTTGCGGCAGATCTCGTGCGTCGTCGCCTGATCGAGGTTCGACGAGAATTCGTCGAGAATCAGGAGCCGCGGCTCGCAATACAGCGCACGGGCGATCAGCAGGCGCTGCATCTGCCCGGCCGACAGGAACCTCTGCGTGTCGCCGAGCGGCGTGTCGTAGCGGTTGTCGAGCTGATCGATTTCGCGGTCGATGCACGCGAGGCGCGCGGCCTCGTGCATCGCGCCGACGCGTGGCGCGGGCGCGAAGTTCGTGATGTTGTCGCGAATCGTGCCGCGGAACAGCTGATCCGACTGCGTGACGGCCGCGACGTGCTTTCGGTAGAGCCTCAGGTTCACCTCGGACAGATCGACGCCGCCCACGAACAGCGTGCCCGGGCTCGACTGATACAGCCCGCAGATCAGGTTCAGAAGCGTCGTCTTGCCGCTGCCGGTCCGGCCGACGATCGCGACCTTCGCGCCGGCCGGCACGTCGAGATCGATGTCTTCGAGAATCGCACGGCGGCCGCCCTTCGGTGTGTACGTCAGCGCACGAATCGACAGCGAGCCGTCGAAATGCTCGACCGAGCGCACCGGCGCGTCGGGCGCGGGCTCTTCGGTTTCGGTCTGCAGCACGTCGGCGACGCGGTCCATGTGCACCTGCAAGACCTTGCGCCGCACGTAGAGCTGGATCGAATCGATGAACTTGTCCGCGAACAGGTTCTTGTACTGGATGAACGCGTAGATGATCCCGATCGTGCTCTGCCCGTGCATCACGAGCCACGCGCCGTACGTGACGATGATCAGCTGCTCGACATGGACGATCCCCTTCGAGATCGCGTCGAACAGCAATTGCAGCCGCTCCTGCTGGCGAACCGCCTGCAGCTTCTGCGTGAACGCGTTCACCCACAGGCTGCTGCGCGAGGTTTCCGACGACAGCAGCTTGATCGAATGCGCGGAGCGAATGTTCTCGATGAGCAGCGCGTCGGCCTCGGCGCCGCGCGTGAGGATCTGCGACATCGCGTCCTGCAGCTGCGGCTGGATCGCGAGCCGCGACAGCGCGAACAGCACCATCCCCGCGAGGCTGATGCCGGCGAGCACCGGGCTGTAATACAGCATCAGCACGAGCGTGACGACGCACGTGAACACGTTGAGCAGCCCGCCGATCAGCCCGTCGACGAGAAAGCGGCCGATCTCCGACACCGACGCGACGCGCGAAATCGAATCGCCCGTGTTGTGGAACAGGTAATAGCCGATCGGCAGCCGCGCGAGATGCCCGACCATGTTCGACGACAGCTGCTGCGACACGATGTTGCGCAAGTAGCTCTTGATGTTGCCGACGAGGTTCGCGTACAGCGTGTCGAACAGGAACACGATACCGAACAGGATCGTCAGCAGGTACAGAATGTCGACGTCGGTCTTCTTCAGCGCCTCGTCGATCGTGAGCTGCACGTACGACGGCCCGAGCAGCAGCAGCAACTGCGCGGCGATGCCGCCCCCGACGCCGAGCAGGATGCTCTTGCGAATGCCCGTGAGGCCCACCAGGTAGTCGCGCAGATGGATCTTGTCGGACGTGCCGACGTGCTTGAAGCCGATGTCCGGATTGAGCTCGAGCGCGTAGCCCGTGATCTGCGTGAGCGCCTGCGCGAGCGGCAGTTTCGTCTCGCCGAGCGCCGGATCGACGATGTGCACGCTGCCGTAGCAGACTTTCGTCAGCACGACGTAGTGGTTCATCCCCCAGTGCAGGATGCACGGCAGCTTCAGCGCGTCGATCTCGTTCGCCTCGAACTGGAGCCCGCGCGCGCGCATCCCGAGGTCGTTCGCGATCTCCATCAGATCGAAGAACGACAGGCCGGAATCGATCTTCACGGGATACCGGTTGCGCAGCGTGCGCAACGTCGTGTCCCGGCCGTGCCAGGTCGCGATCATCGCAAGGCACGCGAGACCGCATTCGGTCACCTCGTCCTGAAGAATGGGCCTGACTTTATTTGTGTTGAACCACATAGCTTGCGAATGCTGGACACGACAATGCCGGCCCGCGCCCGGCGCGCTGCGGCTCGAAGCCGTCGCGCGGGCACGGCGTGAACGCCGCGCCCCGGCTTCAGCGGAACGCGGCCTGGACGCTGCTTCGAGCCCGGCTTAGCTGCCGGACCCGAGCGCCATTTTGAATTGGTTGACGGCCTGGGCCTGGTATTGGGTCAAGAGCCCGTTGACGACGGGGCCGATCGATTGATTCGCGAGGGAAACCGTGTAGGCGGCCGAGTTGGCGTAGGCAGAGCCTCCGCCGCGGATCGCACGGGCTTGTTGCTCAGATATGGCTTGCATCGGGGTGGCCTTTACTCTTGAAGCAACGTCGTGGCCCGAATCCGCATCCGCCAGCGCGGACGACCCCATTCGGAGATGCCTCGACATCACTGTCTCCTGATCATTTCCTCCGATTGCCAACAAAGAAGAATGAATAGTGTTTATATATCTCGATTGGCGACGGATTACCGTTTTTGCAACTTGAACTTCAGACTATTTTACGCGGGGGGCGCCTCCCCGCGCAAATGCAACGGCTAGTGCTTACTTGCCGTTGCTATTGTAGTTCTTGGGATTCTGCAGGTAGCCGCCGAGCGTCGGCATGAACTGGCCGAGCGCCGTGAACAGCGGGCCGGATGCCGCTGCCAGCGTGCCCAGCGAGCTGATCGGGCCGCCGCCGTGAACCACCTTGGTCTGCTCCATCGTCATAACCTTCATAACTATCTCCTCGTAAAGAAAAAAAGACGACGTCAAGACTTCTCTAATAATGCCAATGGCCGTAAATAACCGAACGACGTTTATTTTTTATCGCTGCGATTACAAGCCGGAATCAGGCTATCATGCGCTCAAGATGGAAACAAGATGGCCGGCCTCGTCATATATGGGTTTTTGACGATCCGAAATTCACCAAAAAGATGCATGCGTTTCAACTCATTATTTAAAACGTTTAATTTGTAGCGTCGACCGCTTGACACATGGCAGGAGATGGAGACGGAGATGTTTGAAACAGCGAATTTGGGTGCCTCGTCTAAATTTTGGCATGCGGGTTTTCACTTAACGAGTAAATCCTTTCGCTTTCGAGCCAATGTGGCTTACGCCACCGTTTGCGCGGCATTCGTCGCACTCGGTACCGGTTCCGAAACGGCAAGCGCATTCTGTCTAGACGAGGTTTACCAGCATGCGGTTTCGAACGATCCGAAATTCCTGCAGGCGCGGGCCGAATACGACGCCGCGCGGCAGAAATTCCCGCAGGCGCGCGCGCAAATGCTGCCGCAGGCGAGCGCGCAGCTCGAATGGGGGCGCTACGGCACGCACGCGAACCTGTTCGGCATCGACGTGAGCGGCAACAGCACCGCCGCATACGGCGCCGCGCAGGTCACGCAGGCGCTCTTCAACATGCCGTACCTGTACGACATGAGCCGCGCAAAGGAATTCGAGGAATCGGCGCGGCAGCAGCTCGAAGTCGCGAAGCAGGAGCTCATCATGCGCGTGGCGAACGCGTGCTTCGATCTGCTGTCCGCGCGCGAGAAGCTGCAGCTCGCCGACGACGAGGTCGACGCGCTCGCGCGGCTCGAGAGCGACACGCGCCGCATGGCGCAGCTCGGGATGAAGACGATCGGCGACACCGCCGAGATCGAGGCGCGCAGGAGCCTCGCGCAATCGGACGAGGCGCTCGCACGCATCGACGTCGAGGCGCGCCGCGCGCGCTACGAGACGCTGCTCGGCTCCGCGATCGATTTCACGCGCTGGCCGCGGCTCGCGATGCACGGCACGTCGCCGCGCATTCCGTCGGGCGATTACCAGCCGCAGGACAACCCGTCGTATCAGCAGGCGTATCGCGACCTGCGCGTCGCGCGGCTCGCCGCGAAGCGCATCGGCGCCGAGCATCTGCCGACCGTCGACCTGTTCGCGTCGTATTCGCGCGGGCTCAATCCGAACCTGCGCGGCCTCACCGACAAATCCGACTTCCATCAGAGCGCGGTCGGCGTGCAGGTGACGATTCCGATCTTCTCGGGCGGCAGCGTGCACTACCGGCAGGTCGAGGCCGAGCACGTCGCGACGCAGTACCAGAACCGGCTGCGCGAAGTCGAGCAGCAGTTGAGCACCGACCATCGCGAGACGCTCGCG
The DNA here is from genome assembly GCF_001524445.2 of Burkholderia savannae. Classification (NCBI taxonomy): domain Bacteria; kingdom Pseudomonadati; phylum Pseudomonadota; class Betaproteobacteria; order Burkholderiales; family Burkholderiaceae; genus Burkholderia; species Burkholderia savannae. Next base: position 508,445 of record NZ_CP013418.1, on the reverse strand, counting down.
GCGCTGCAGTCGATCGGCACGCGCATCCGCGCGCTGCAGCAGTCGCTGCAGGCGGCGCGGCTCGCGTACGATTCGTCGATGAAGGCGCACCAGGTCGGCTACAGCACGACGTACGAGACGCTGAACCTGCGCACCGACATCTCGAACATCCGCCAGAAGCTGTTCGAGAGCTATCTCGACGCGCTGAAGCTGCAACTGAAGCTGAAGGGCATTCTCGGCACGCTGGACGAGCAGTCACTCGTGGCGGTGGACAGCTTCCTCGCGAGCAACGCGGCTTCGCCGGATCAAACGAGCGAGTGAGCGGCCGCGCGATCCGGTGCGCGCGTTCGGCGCGCTCGGGCCGCGGACGTCTCGCGCACCGAAATGAAACGTCCCGCTTGCGCGGCACGACGATCGTGACGATCGTGACGATCGTGTGACGCAAGCGGGACGTTTTCGTTTTCGCCGAAAGCCTCGCGACGAAGCGCGCGCCGGAACAGCGGCGCGGCAAAGACGCAGGAACGGCGGGAATGCGGCGGAAGCGGCGGAAGCGCGCGGCGAAAACGAAACGCGCCGCCGGCCGATGCGCCGCTTCGCCGCTTCGCCACTTCGCCACTTCGCCATTTCGCCACTTCGCCACTTCGCCACTTCGCCACTTCGCCACTTCGGTACTTCGGTACTTCGGTACTTTACCGCTTTCGCCGCCCGGCGCTTCCGGCGGCGAGCGGCGAGCGGCGAGCGGCGAGCGGCAAACGACGCTACACGCTCACTGAATCACGCGCGACACGCCGCGCCCGCGCGGGTCGGACACCGCCTCGGGCGTCTTGCCGTCGATCTGGATCGCCTGGATGTCGCCGCTGAAGTCCTGGCCCTTCAGCGTGTAGCCCTTCGCCTCGATGCCCTTCGCCAGATCCCCGTCGATCGGGTGGTACGGCTCCCAGAAGATCGTGTTCGGCGGCAGCAGCTGATGGTGGAAACGCATCGCGCCCACCGCGTCCTTCAGCGGCATCTTGAAGTCGTACAGGTTCGTGATCACCTGGAAGATCGACGTGAAGATCCGCGAGCCGCCCGGCGTGCCGATCACGAGCGCGACCTTGCCGTCCTTCGTCAGGATCGTCGGCGACATCGACGAAAGCGGCCGCTTCTTCGGCTCGATCGCGTTCGCGTCGCTGCCGACGACGCCGAACATGTTCGCCACGCCCGGCTTCGCGGAGAAGTCGTCCATCTCGTCGTTGAGCACGATGCCCGTGCCTTCGGCGACGACGCCCGAGCCGAAGTAGCCGTTGATCGTGTACGTGTTCGACACCGCGTTGCCCCACTTGTCGACGACCGAGAAATGCGTCGTCTCCGCCTTCTCGGGCATCGACGTGCCGAGGCCCGGCTGCACGCTCTTCGTGTCGGACGGCTTCTCCGGATTCACTTCGGCCGCGCGCTTCGCGATGTAGGCGTCGTCGGTCAGTTGCGCGACAGGCACCTTGTAGAAATCCGGATCGCCCAGGTACTGCGCGCGATCGGCGAACACGCGCTTCTCGATCTCGGCGATCAGGTGCACGTATTGCGGCGAGTTCAGCGTGACGCCGTCGAAGTCGGCCTTGCGGTCCGCCTTCATCTTCAGCAACTGGACAAGGCCGATGCCGCCCGAGCTCGGCGGCGGCGCGGTGATCACGCGATAGCCGTTCCAGCTCGCCTGGACCGGCTGCCGCCACACCGCCTTGTACTGGACGAGGTCCTGCTTCGTGATGAGGCCGCCGCCCTTTTTCATCGACACGGCGATCAGGTCGGCCGTCTTGCCGTCGTAGAAATCCTTCGCGCCGTCGTTCGCGATGCGCGCCAGCACCGCCGCGAGCTCCGGCTGCTTGAAGTTCGCGCCCGCCTTCAGGCCGGCGAAGTATTGGTCGAAGTTCGTCTTGCCGCCGAATTCCTTCGACGCGTCGACGCCGCGCTGCGCGAGCTGCTCGTCGACGATGAAGCCGTCGCGCGCGTAGCGGATCGCGGGCGCGAGCACCTGCTTCCACTTCAGCTTGCCGAAGCGCTTCTGCGCCTCCCACATCCCGGCGACCGTGCCCGGCACGCCGACCGCGCGGTCGCCGTACAGGCTCATGCCCTTGACGACGTTGCCGTCCTTGTCGAGGTACATGTCCCTCGTCGCGGCGAGCGGCGCGCGCTCGCGATAGTCGAGGAAGTACGGCTTGCCGTCCTTGTAGATGGTCATGAAGCCGCCGCCGCCGATGTTGCCCGCCTCCGGATACGTGACGGCGAGCGTGAATGCGATCGCGACCGCGGCGTCGACCGCGTTGCCGCCTTCCTTGAAGATCTGCTCGGCGGCGTCGGCACTGTATTTGTCGGCGACGGCGACGGCCGAGCCGTCGAGCACGACGCGCTGCGGACCTTTCGCATGAGCGGGCGCGCTCGGCAGGAAGCCGACGAAGGCCGCGCTCACGAGCGCGGCGAGCGCCGTCGACTTGAAGCGGTTCGTTGCGTTCATTGCATGTCTCCCATGTTGATCTCCTTGCAAATTGGGGCGCGAAAAGCTGACGAATAGGCTTATAGCACGGCTGCACGCGTAAACAAAAATGGGGCTTCGTAGTCGCGCCGGCCGGCGGGGCCCGGAGCGCGGCTCGTGGATGCGGCGTTGCATTGCATGGCGACAGGCTCGCACCGGATGACAAGCAGCGGCAATCGATACGCGGCATGCCGCGTGCGTGCCCCCGGCGCGCGAGCCGGCCGCGCCGCATCCGTTGCCCACGGCGGACGAATCGCGAAACGCCGGCGTTGCCCGGTCGCCGTTCGTGCAAGCGCGCGGCCGCTGCGTCCGCGCGCTCGTCGGAAGCTCGTCACGCGTTCGTTGCGCCGAGGCACTGCCGATAATGTAGTTAGTTGCGCCAAGTTGCGCTGAAAAATCAGACGGCATCCGCCAATTGGCAACGGTTGCATGCCGATCAGCCTTGCCGCACCGCGATGATCGAAAGGATTGCTGCGTCGGCCGTGCCAAGCGCCCGCCACGCCGCGCGCAACTTCACGTTCGCATCGCTTGGCGCGCGCCGAAAACTTTTCTTCGCCGCTCCTGCGCGCCGCACGCCAAATCTGCGAAGATAGCGCCCCTTTTCAATTTCGGCCGCGCGCCGACGCAACACCGGCATGGCATCACACGCAGCACATCACGCAAGCGGCTGGGCCGCGGGCCTCGTCGCCGCGGCGCTCGTCGCGCAGGCGGGCGCCGCGGGACCGTGGCACGTCTACAGCCTCGCCGCATTCGCGGCGGGCGTCGCGGGCGGCACCGCGCCCGACTGGCTCGAGCTCGCGTGGTGGCGCCGCTCGCGGCGGCTCTGGGTCACGCACCGCACCGTCACGCACTGGGGCGTCGCGTGGGTGGCAATGCTCGTCTTCGCGTATCGGTCGCTCGGCCATCTCCACCCTTGGGCCGCGCCGCTCTTCGGCTTCGCGTGCGGCGGCCTCGTCCATCTGATCGCCGACTGGCCGAACCCGCTCGGCGTGCCGTGGCTGTGGAAACGCCATTCGCTGAACTGGTGGAACAGCGGGCATTGCGACCTGCTCGTCGTCGCGGCCGCGTGGGCGGGCGCGCTGTGGCTCGCGCAGGCCGCATGGGGGCACGCGGCGCCGCTCGCGCACTGGCTCGGCTGGCTGCGCACGGTGTGACGCCGCCCGTCGACGGATACCGAATGCCAGACGCCGAATGCCAATGCCGAATGCCGGACGCCAGACGCCGGACGCCGGACGCCGGATGACAGATAACGGATGACGGATGACGGATGACGGCGATGATGACTCGAACGTCAATCGCATGACCGACGCGCCCGCTCGACGTGCGCTCGAAGGCAATCGCTCGATCGCCGATCGCTCGACCAGCAATTGCTCGCCCGGCAATCGCCCGGCCGGCATCCGTTCGATCCTGACCGCCTGGCCGACGATCGTTCGGCCAGCAATCGCCCGCCCGACGATTGGCCGGCAAGCGATCGCTCGATCGACGCCCGCGCGGCCGACCGGCGCCGGCTCGGCCGGCAGCCGTTCCACCGACGATCGGCAAACCGGCCGCCGATCGACACTGCTCCCGGCATGCGTCCGGGCCGCGCCGCGGCCGCGGGTAGAATGGCGAACGCGGCCTCGCCGCGCCCTTCGACGATCAGGCCGGATCGTTCCTGACACAACGCACAAGAACATGACCGACGACATCACGACGCCTCCGCCTTCATCCGCCGCACGCCCGCTGCCGAGCTTCGGCCCGCTTCGCTGGATCGTCCGGCACTGGCGCGGCGACTACTCGCTCGGCATCGCCTTCTGGCTGAATCAATCGCCGATCTACGCGCTGCGGACGATCTGCAGCCAGGTGCTGATGACCCGAGTGTTCGAACGGCTCGGCGAAGGACAGGGACCGGGAGACAACGACGCGATCGCAAGCGCGCTGGCGGCCGTCCCGCCGGTGGTGCTCGCCGACGTCGCGCTGTCGCTCCTCAACGTCTGGTGGGTCGTCGGCGTCTGGCGCGCGGCCAGGCGGCACATCGCCCGCACCGGCCGCCGATTCTGGGCGCGCGCGGCACAGGTGACGGCGGCGCTCGTCGCGGCGCGCATCGCCTATTCGATCGTGGTCATTCCGCACTCGATCGAGACGCTCCAGCTCCTCGTCATCGATCCGGGGAGACTGCTCACGGACCCGGTCGGCACGCTGAAGAACTGGCTGTTCTGACGATCGTCGGCGCAGGCGCGCGATCGCCGTGCTACGGCGATCGCGCGCCGCTGGAGTTGCCGCTGGAGTTGCCGCTGGAGTCGCCACCGAAAGTGCAGCCGAAGTCGTTGCCCGAAGCATCACCGAGTTCGGCCAACGAGCGCGTCGCCAGCCCTGATGCCGACAAGCCATCGGCGACGCGAGGCGAATAACGTCCACGCCTTCGGAACCATTTTCGTTCGGCGCATGATCTCCGCGGGCATGTCGCATGTCGCATGTCGCATGTCGCATGTCGCATGTCGCATGTCGCATGTCGCATGCCCGCGTTCTGCGCCCTGCGTTCTGCGTTCTGCGTTCTGCGTTCTGCGTTCTGCGTTCTGCGTTCTGTAGGCACGATCGCCCCGCCCTCGGCGCAACACAACCCCACCGTTAGTCGCATTCATGAGCCGCCCACGCTTCCCGCGGCCGGCTCACGCCCCGCGCCGCCCGCCGCAACGCACCACGTCCCCGCCCGCCGATCGCCTGCAATCCGCCCGCGCGTCTGGCACACTATCCGGCCGGGCCCCGCCTTGCGCCGCCCGCGCCCGCCCCCACCTACGGTTCCGATGGACGTCACCACCACCCGCCCCGCCGCCCGCGCGCTCGACGCGTTCCATCCCGTCGTCGCCGCGTGGTTCTCCGATACGTTCGCCGCGCCCACCGGCGCGCAGGCGCTCGCGTGGCCGCACATCAAGGCCGGCCGCTCGACGCTCGTCGCCGCGCCGACCGGCTCCGGCAAGACCCTCACCGCGTTCCTGTCCGCGCTCGACGATCTCGTGCGCGACGCGCTCGCGCACGGCGGCGCGCTGCCGGACGAAACGCTCGTCGTCTACGTGTCGCCGCTGAAGGCGCTGTCCAACGACATCCACGTGAACCTCGAGGCGCCGCTCGCCGGCATCGCCGCCGAGATCGCGCGGCGCGGGCTGCCCGCGCCGCAGATCCGCACCGCGGTCCGCACCGGCGACACGTCGCAGGCCGAGCGCGTCGCGCATCGCAAGCACGCGCCGCACATTCTCGTCACGACCCCGGAATCGCTGTACGTGCTGCTGTCGTCCGAATCGGGCCGGCGCATGCTCGCGAGCACGCGCACCGTGATCGTCGACGAAATTCACGCGCTCGCCAACAACAAGCGCGGCAGCCATCTCGCGCTGTCGCTTGAGCGGCTCGACGCGCTCGCCGGCCGCAAGCTGCCGCGCATCGGGCTGTCCGCGACGCAAAAGCCCGTCGAGGCGGTCGCGCGCTTTCTCGTCGGCGGCCGCGACGACGCGCCGCCCGATTGCGCGATCGTCGACACGGGCCACACGCGCACGCGCGATCTCGCGCTCGAATTGCCGCCGGTGCCGCTCGGCCCGGTGATGGCGAACGATGTCTGGGAGCGCATTTACGACCGCATCGCCGAGCTCGCGGCCGCGCACCGCACGACGCTCGTGTTCGTCAACACGCGCCGGATGGCCGAGCGCGCCGCGCGCCATCTCGCCGAGCGCCTCGGCGCGGACGCGATCGCCGCGCACCACGGCAGCCTCGCGAAGGAGCACCGCTTCGACGCCGAGCAGCGCCTGAAGCACGGCAAGCTGAAGCTGCTCGTCGCGACGGCGTCGCTCGAGCTCGGGATCGACATCGGCGACGTCGACCTCGTCTGCCAGCTCGGCTCGCCGCGCGGCATCGCGCCGTTCTTGCAGCGCGTGGGCCGCTCCGGGCACCGGGTCGGCGGCGTGCCGAAGGGGCGGCTCTTTCCGCTGTCGCGCGACGAGCTCGTCGAATGCGCGGCGCTCCTCGATTGCGTGCGGCGCGGCGAGCTCGACGTGCTGCGCATCCCGCACGCGCCGCTCGACGTGCTCGCGCAGCAGCTCGTCGCCGAAGTCGCGTGCCGCGAATGGGACGAGGACGCGCTCTACCGCTGCGTGACGCGGGCCGCGCCGTACGCGACGCTCGCGCGCGAGCAGTTCGACGACGTGCTGAAGATGCTAGCCGAAGGCTTCACGACCCGGCGCGGCGCGCGCGCCGCGTATCTGCATCGCGACGTCGTCTCGCACACGGTGCGCGGGCGGCGCAATGCGCGCATCGCGGCGGTCACCTCGGGCGGCACGATTCCCGACAACGCCGACTACGCGGTGCTGCTCGAGCCGCAGGGCGTGAACATCGGCACCGTCAACGAGGATTTCGCGGTCGAAAGCCTCGCGGGCGACGTGTTCCAGCTCGGCAACCAGTCGTACCGGATCATCCGGATCGAGACGGGGCGCGTGCGCGTCGAGGATGCGCACGGGCAGGCGCCGAACATCCCGTTCTGGATCGGCGAGGCGCCCGCGCGCAGCGACGAGCTGTCGGCGGGCGTCGCGCGGCTGCGCGCGCACGTCGACGCGCTGCTCGCGCGACGCGATGCGGATGCCGCTCGGGCGGGAGCTGAGGCGAACTCGGGTGCGAACGCGAACGCGAATGCGAATGCGGGAGCGGGAGCGGGAGCGGGAGCGGGAACGGGAACGGGAGCGGGAGCGGGAACGGGAGCGGGAACGGGAACGGGAACGGGAGCAGAGGCAGAGGCAGATAAAGATGCAACGAGAAATATCGCCGCGCCGCGCGGCCGTCGCGTCGCGGCGCGCCCCGCTGCCGCCGCCGCATCGCCGCGCGCCGCGACGCACGCCGAAACCGTCGCGATCGCCGTCACCGCAACCGAATCTGCCGCAGCCGAATCTGCCGCAAGCGCATCTGCCGCAACCGAAACCGCCGCATCCGACGCCGCCGCCGAGCCGCGCCGTCTCGCGCCCGTGCTCGCGTGGCTGACCGGCGAGCTCGGCGTCGACGCCGAAGCCGCGCGGCAGATCGCCGACTATCTCGCGCGCGCCCGCGCGGCGCTCGGCGCGCTGCCGACGCAGGACACGCTCGTGATGGAGCGCTTCTTCGACGAATCGGGCGGCATGCAGCTCGTGATCCATTCGCCGAACGGCAGCCGGATCAACCGCGCGTGGGGCCTCGCACTGCGCAAGCGCTTCTGCCGCACGTTCAACTTCGAGCTGCAGGCGGCGGCGACCGACGACGCGCTGATCCTGTCGCTGTCGCACGCGCACAGCTTCGCGCTCGACGAAGTCTGGCGCTATCTGCGCGCGGCGAGCGCCGAGCACGTGCTGATCCAGGCGCTCCTCGACGCGCCGCTCTTCAACGCGCGCTGGCGCTGGAACGCGACGACGTCGCTCGCGCTGCCGCGCTTCGCGGGCGGCCGCAAGGTCGCCCCGCAACTGCAGCGAATGAAGAGCGACGATCTGCTCGCGACCGTGTTCCCCGATCAGGTCGCGTGCGCGGAGAACATCGTCGGCGAGCGCGAGGTGCCGCGGCATCCGCTCGTCGACCAGACGCTCGACGATTGCCTGCACGACGCGATGGACACCGAAGGCTGGCTCGCGCTGCTGCGGCGGATCGAGTCGGGCGACGTCGCGCTCGTCGCACGCGATCTGCCCGCGCCGTCGCCGCTCGCGGCCGAGATCCTGAACGCGAAGCCGTACGCGTTCCTCGACGACGCGCCGCTCGAGGAGCGCCGCACGCAGGCGGTGCTCGCGCGGCGCTGGAGCGATCCGGAAGCGGCCGACGATCTCGGCGCGCTCGACGCGGGCGCGATCGACTCGGTGCGCGGCGAAGCGTGGCCGCTCGTGCGCGAGCCCGACGAAATGCACGATGCGCTCGTCGGCCTCGCGTGCGTGTCCGACGACGAGATCGAAGCGCACGACGGCTGGCGCGCGTGCGTCGAGCGGCTCGCGGCCGGCAAGCGCGCGGCCCGGCTCGCGCTCGCGAACGGCCGCGGACTGTGGCTTCCCGCCGAGCGCGTCGCGTGCATGCGGGCGCTGTACGGCGCGAACGCCCCGCTCGATCCGCCGCTCGAGCCGCCGGCCGGCTTCGACGCGCCGTGGGAGCCCGACGCGGCGCTCGTCGACGTGATTCGCGCGCGGCTCACGGGCTTCGGGCCGCTCTCGGCCGACGCGCACGCGGCGCCGCTCGCGCTGCCCGCGTCGTCGGTCGCGATCGCGCTCGCCGCGCTCGAGCGCGAAGGCTACGTGCTGCGCGGCCGCTTCACGCCGGGCGCGCGCGACGACGAATGGTGCGAGCGGCACCTGCTCGCGCGCATCCACCGGTACACCGTGAAGCGCCTGCGGCGCGAGATCGAGCCCGTCGAGCTCGCGGACTTCATGCGCTTCCTGTTCCACTGGCAGCGCGTCGCGCCCGACACGCGCGGCATGGGCAACGACGCGCTCGCGTCGGTCGCCCATCAGCTCGAAGGCTTCGAGGCCGCCGCGAGCGCGTGGGAAGACGAGCTGCTGCCCGCGCGGCTCGCCGATTACGTGACGGGCGGCCTCGACGAGCCGTGCCGCGCCGGCAAGCTCGCGTGGGCGCGGCTCGGCGCGCCGGCGAAAGCCGCGAGCGCGCCCGTGAAGACGACGCCCGTCGTGCTGCTGCCGCGCCGCGAGCTCGCGCTCTGGCAGGCGCTGCGCGATCCGGCCGCGCAGCCGGCGCTGTCCGCGCGCGCCGAGCGCGTGCGCGCGACGCTCGCCGCGTACGGCGCGATGTTCTTCGACGAGCTCGCCGCGCACGCGCGCCTGTTGCCCGTCGAGCTCGAGCGCGCGCTCGGCGAGCTCGTCGCGGCGGGGCTCGTCAACGCGGACAGCTTCGCGGGCCTGCGCGCGCTGATCAGGCCGGCCGCGCAGCGCGGCACGCACCGGCCGTCGCGCGCGCGACGCGGCGGCGCGCTGATCGGCGGCATGGACGACGCGGGGCGCTGGGCGCTCGTGCAGCGGCTGCCGCTCACGCGCGCCGATTTCGACGAAATCGGCGACGGCGGCGAACGCCGCGCATTTGGCGAAGGCGACCCGTCCGGCGAAGACGGCGAAGACGGCGAACGCGGCGAAGACGGACGACGTGCCGGCAACGGCCTCGCTCGCGCCGGCGACGCGCAACACGCCGCCGCGCCTGCCGACGCCCGCGTCGAGCGCGCGATGCGCGCGTCGCCGCCTCCGTCCGGCCGTCGTGCGATCGCGCCCGCCGCGCTCGAGCACGTCGCGCGGACGCTGTTGCGCCGCTACGGCGTCGTGTTCTGGCGAATCCTCGCATGCGAAGCCGGATGGATGCCGAGCTGGCGCGAGCTGCTGCCCGTCTACCGGCGGCTCGAGGCGCGCGGCGAGATTCGCGGCGGCCGCTTCGTCGCGGGGCTCGCGGGCGAGCAGTTCGCGCTGCCCGACGCGATCCCGATCCTGCGCGACCTGCGCCGCCGCCCGGCCGAGGGCCTGATGCAGTGCGTGAGCGGCGCCGATCCGCTCAACCTGACGGGCACGCTGCTGCCGGGCGACCGCGTGCCCGCGCTCGCGGGCAACCGGGTCCTGTTCCGCGACGGCGTGCCGGTCGCGTCGCTCGTCGGCGGGCAGTTCGTCTTCGCGCCCGAGCTCGACGCCGTCGAGCGGGACGACGCCCGCGCGAGGCTCGCGCGGCATCGATGACGCGGGCGGCCGCGCGGCGGAGGCAATGACAGCTCGCGGCTCGTGGCTCGCGATCAAATCACGATTGACTCACGATCGAGCCGAAATCGGCTCACGATCGGCTCGCAACCCACTCGCAACCGGCTCGCAATCGGCTCGATCCGGACTCACGCCCGGCGAGCCGCCTACCAGAACTGGTCGGTAGTTATTTTCAAGCCCCGCTCGAATAATCGATGACGGGTGACGCCTGCACACTCGCCGCATCCCGCGACGGGCGCGTCCGCCGCCCGAGCCGATCCGGCCGGTGCGGCCGCTCCGGCGGATGGGCTGCTCGTCCGCCGCTTCAGCCGACCGCCGATCGTCCCTCATCCAAGCGCATCCACTCCGGAGGTTTCGCCATGGCCACGCTATACGTCACCAACGCGGACAACGAGATTTTCGCGACCGTCAACGGCCTGGTCGTCTACGACAGGAAGACCGAGGGCAATCCCACCTTCTCCGACCAGGTCGACCTGACGCCGTATCTCGCCGACGGCCTCAACACGCTGATGATCGTCGGCGTCAACTGGGGCGGCCCGGCCACGTTCAAGGGAACCGTCGTCGTCGGCAAGATCGAGAGGCCGTTCTCCTTCACCGCGCCGAGCACGCCGAACGGCATCGTGTTCCATCAGGCGTTCGTGATTCCGCAATAAGCGTTCGCGGCGGACAGGCGGGATCAGAGGCGCCCCGGCCCGTCTTTCCGCGCCGAATCGAACCGAACCGAACCGGCAAGTCGGCAAGTCGGCAAGTCGGCAAGTCGGCAAGTCGGTGAATTGTAGACGCGGCGAACCGGAGACTCGGCGACGCGGGCCGCTTCATTCCGCCGAACGCGGTCCGCCGCCTCAAGCAAGCGCCCCGCTTCCTCATCTCGTTTCGAAACAATCCACGCCGGCCGCGACAAACTGCTAAACGCCCGCACGCCGAAGCCGCCGCCATCCACCATCATCGCCGCTCCCGTTACGCGTCGCGCGCCGCCCGGCCGCCGCGCGCGCACGCGCGCACAGTCGAACACGCCCACCAGGAGACCGGATAGATGAACGCCCCCGTCGAGCGCGGCGCCACGGCCGCGCCGCACCATGCCGGCTCGCTGACGATCCTCCAGGGCACGGCGCTCTACGTCGGCGCCGTGCTCGGCACCGGCGTGATCGCGCTGCCCGCGCTCGCGGCCGAAGTCGCGGGCCCCGCGTCGCTCGTCGCGTGGGCGGCGCTCGTCGTGCTGTCGATTCCGCTCGCCGCGACCTTCGCCGCGCTCGGCGCCCGCTATCCGGACGCGGGCGGCGTGTCGACCTACGTGCGCAACGCGTTCGGCCCGAAAGCGGCGGCCGTCGTCGGCTGGTGCTTCTATTTCGCGGTGCCGGCCGGCGCGCCCGCCGCCGCGATGTTCGGCGGCGCGTACGTCGCCGCCGTCACGGGCGGCGGGCACGCGACGGTGATCGCGTCGGCCGCCGTGCTGATCGCGATCGTCGCGGCCGCCAACGCGTTCGGCGTCACCGTGTCGGGAGGTGCGCCAGTTGCTCGCAGCCGGCCTGGTGGACGAGCTGCGGCTGCTGATCTATCCGGTCATGCTTGGGCGCGGCAAGCGCTTGTTCGGCGACGATGCGCTCGCGTGCGCCTTCACTCTCGCGCACTCGACGGCCACGCCCGGCGGCATGCTGATGGCCCGCTACCTGCGCGACGGCGAGGTGCGCACGGGCGCGTTCGAAGAAGTCGCATGACAATCCGCGCTGCAAGAGCATGCGTTCCGGCCGACTCCGCCGACGCACGAATGGCGGCCTGACGAGCCATTCAAGCCGAACCCGTTTCTCGGGCCGGCCTGATACGCTCCTCGCCGCGTCGGACCGCGCGCGTCGGGCGACGCGCGGAGCGCGCCGCGCCGGGCGCTCAGTCGCGCCGCGCCCATTGCGCCGCGCCCATCGTCGGCGCCGAGACACGCCGAGCCCATGGGGCGGCCCGCGCCCAAGCGCCCCGAACGGCGAGCGACCGATGGCGATGGCGGCGACAGCGGCGGCGCGAACGCGGACGCGGACGCGGACGCCGCGTCAGCGCGCCCCCTTCCCCCGCGCGTCGATCTCGTCGCGCAACCGTTCCTCCCGCTCCCGCAGCTCGGGCGTCATCTCCGCGCCGAAGTCGTCCATGTCGAACAACGGCCGGATCTCGATCTCCGAATCGCCTTCCATCGGATTCGGGCAGCGCTTCACCCATTCGAGCGCCTCGTCCATCGACGCGACCTTCCACAGCCAGAACCCCGCGACGAGTTCCTTGGTTTCCGCGAACGGCCCGTCGATCACGGTCCGCGCGCTGCCCGAAAAGCGCACCCGCTTGCCCTTCGCGCTCGGATGCAGGCCCTCGCCCGCGAGCATCACGCCGGCCTTCACGAGGTCTTCGTTGAACTTGCCCATCGCCTCGAGCAGTTCCGTGCCGGGCATCTTGCCCGCTTCCGATTCGTTCGTCGCCTTCACGATCACCATCACGCGCATCGTCGTTTCTCCTCGAGTCAGTGGGTTGCGCCGCGCGGCCGCCGGGCACTGCGCGGCGCGGCTTCGTCCTGCGGCTACGACACAGCGACGAACCAGCCTCGCCGAATTCGACACCTTCGCACAGAAAACCGGCCGCACGCCAGCCCGCGCGGCCGCGAGCGGCTCCGGCCGGCGCCGTACCGCCGTTTGCGGCAGCGCAGCGCGGACGCGGCCGCCCGCCTCCCGGGCCGCGGCGCGAATGCCATAATCGCGATTCATTTCGCAGAATCGGAACCCCACCATGCAAAACTTAGACAATCCCCTGCACGACCGGGAAGCGGGCTTCGCCGACGCGACGCAGGACACGACGCGCATCGACGACGTCCGCATCGGCGCGGTGCGCCCGCTCATCTCCCCGGCGCTGCTGCAGGACGAGCTGCCCGTGCCGCCCGCCGTCCAGACGCTCGTCGAGCAGAGCCGCCAGGCGATCGGCGGCGTGCTGCACGGCCGCGACGACCGCCTCGTGACGGTCGTCGGCCCGTGCTCGATCCACGATCACGACCAGGCGCTCGACTACGCGCGCCGGCTCAAGGCCGCCGCCGACGCACTGCAGGACGACCTGCTGATCGTGATGCGCGTGTATTTCGAGAAGCCGCGGACGACCGTCGGCTGGAAGGGCTACATCAACGATCCGCGCCTGGACGGCAGCTTCCGCATCAACGAAGGGCTGCGCGCGGCGCGCCGTCTGCTCCTCGACATCAATGCGCTCGGCCTGCCCGCGGGCACGGAATTCCTCGATCTGCTGAGCCCGCAGTACATCGCGGACCTGATCGCATGGGGCGCGATCGGCGCGCGCACGACCGAGAGCCAGAGCCACCGCCAGCTCGCGTCGGGCCTGAGCTGCCCGATCGGCTTCAAGAACGGCACCGACGGCGGCGTGCAGATCGCGGCCGACGCGATCGTCGCGGCGCGCGCGACCCATGCGTTCATGGGGATGACGAAGATGGGCATGGCCGCGATCTTCGAGACGCGCGGCAACGACGACGCGCACGTGATCCTGCGCGGCGGCAAGAAGGGCCCGAACTACGACGGCGCGAGCATCGAGGACGCCTGCGCGGTGCTGCGCGCGGCGAGCCTGCGCGAACAGGTGATGGTCGACTGCTCGCATGCGAACTCGAACAAGTCGCACCTGCGGCAGGCCGACGTCGCCGAAGATCTCGCGCGACAACTGTCGCACGGCGAGCGGCGCATTACCGGCGTGATGATCGAGAGCAACCTGGAGGCCGGCCGGCAGGAACTGAAGCCGGGCGTGCCGCTGCAATACGGCGTGTCGATCACCGACGCGTGCCTGAGCTGGGCGCAGACCGAGCCCGTGCTCGACACGCTCGCGCAGGCGGTGCGGCGGCGGCGCGCGGCCTGACGGCGCACGCTCCGAAATCTCGCAGTTGCCGCCCGCCCGATGCGGGCGGCGGCGCACAATTCGCCCTCGCGAGCCACACAAACCCCTAGGGCCAGTTCACGTTGGTAACGGGCTTGCGAACGTGCCTTTGCGCCCGCAAGGCAAGGAGAGAGAGGAGGCGCAACAGCCGTCGCCATTGCAACGACGGAACCACGCCGCAATGCGGGCGCACGGGCACGTTCCCGTGATCGAAAAAATCCTTCGAGGAGCCGGCCGCCAGAAGGACCGATCGCTGCGCGGTGCTCCTCGCGAATACGTCGAGTATTCGCTTCGTCGCGATCCTCGCGCTCGGCCCTTCTGGCGGCCGGCGCAAGCCCGTTACCAGCGTGAACCGGCCCTAGAACACATCGACGAGGAATCCATGAGCGCCAGTGCGGATATCGATGCGGCAGTCGCCGGACAATACAGCGGGTTCGGGCGGTTCGGAGAGCTTGAGCAGTTGGCGCGGCTCTTCGACCGGCCCTTTCTGATCGCCGTCCGCGACGCGTTCCTGACGACGGCCCACCCGGCTGAATCGCTTCAAATCTCGATGGGCTGGATCGACAAGAAGCCCTATGCGGACATGCAACCTTACGGCGTCGTCGATTGCCACGGACACGCGATCACCCGCCCGGTCGAGTTGGGCGACGCCGCCATTTTCGTGATCGACGCATTCACCAGGCACGGCCAAATCACGCTTCGCCGCGGCCGGGGCCTGATCGTCCAGGCGAAGGCCGCGCCGAGCGCGCAACAGCCGAAGGTTCCCGTCACGTCGTTGTCGGCGTCCAATCCCGATGCGTCGACCAACAAGGAACTCGCCCTGTTGTCGGCGTGGCCCCCGTTCGACTTGCATCGAGCGAACGGGCGCAACGGCCTGCTGGGCAAATTCGCCGTGCCCGGCACCTCGCATACGCCTCCCTACGGCTGGTATGCGGCCGCGCCGAGCCGCAAGAGCAAGGGCTGGAACACGAACGGCCTGTGGCCGTCGCGCTGGATGTGCGCGCCCGCGATACAAAATGCGCGTTGCGACACCACGTTCGGCGAAATGCTCGTCGCGCTGTTCGACGGAGGCGCCGTCCAGGGCGTCCAAGTGGGCGCGCCGTGCTACCCGACGAGCGGCAGGTACGCCGCCATCGATCACGCCGGCTCCCACTCGTCGCGAACCGCGACGGATTGGGATCGTCTCTGCACCACCCTGATCGAGCTCCCCAAGAAATATGAAGTCACGTCCGGCTCCCACGGCGTGCTGGCGTCGATTCCGTACGTCCCCGGCTTGGCGAGCGCGATGTCGAACAGCGCGATCGGACATTCGCTCGCCTGCGCCATCTGGAAACGACGATATCCGATCGTCGTCATCCATCGAACCCGGCCCGATTGAGCCGGAATTCGGCGCGCGCCGAATTCCGTGAGGCGCTCGTTCGCACGCCGTCGACGCGCTTTGGCCTATGCCGTCACGACGGTCAGCGCGAAACCGTCCCAGCCTTTCGAGCCGACGGTCTGCAGCGCGGTCGTCGACAGGCGCGGATGCGCGGCGATCAGGCGGAAGTATTCGCGCACGCCGATCGCGTCCGGATCGTGGTTGCGCCGATCCGCGACGCGCCCCTGCCGCACGACGTTGTCGGTGACGATCACCGTCCCCGCGCGGGACAGCGCGACCGCGAGCGGCAGGTATTGCGGATAGTTGTCCTTGTCGGCGTCGACGAAGATCAGATCGAACGGCTCGGCCCGCTCGGCGATCAGCCGCTCGAGGCTGTCCTTCGCGCGGCCGGCGACGACCGTCACGACGTTCGCCAGCCCCGCGCGCGCGATGTTCTCGCGTGCGAGCGCCGCGTAGTCCGGATTGGCCTCGAGCGTGAGCAGCGCGCCGCCCGGCGGCAGCGCCCGCGCGAGCCAGATCGTGCTGTAGCCGCCGAGCGTGCCGAGCTCGAGAATCCGGCGTGCGCCGCGGATCGTCGCGAGCAGGTTCAGGAACTTGCCCTGATTCGCGGTGACGTTGATGGCGGGCAGGCCGGCCGCCCGGCTCGACGCGAGCGCCGCGTCCAGCGCCGGATCGGACGGCGCGAGCTGATCGCAGAGGAAATCGTCCACCGCGCTCCATTGTCGTTCGCTCATCGCGCACCTTTCGCGTGTCGGGAAAGGCCATTCTATGTCCGGCGGCGCGCCGTCGTGTTGCGGTGATGCGCGGGATTTGCGTGTCGGGCCGTCAGGCGGCGGGCGAATTCGGGGAGGCGGCGGGCGGCGGGCGGCGGGCGGCGGGCGGCGGGCGGCGGGCGGCGGGCGGCAATTATGGGGCAACCGCGTTGTCGCCGGTCAAGTCGTTTGGGCTGCTCGCGACGGTCGCATTGTTCGCTTCGTTCATGTCGGCCGTGTCCTTCGAATCATTCGAGACGTTCGCGTTGTTCGCGTTGTTCGTGTCGTTCGTGTCGTTCGCGTCGCGCGTGTCGCGCGCTTCGTTCACGTCATCCGAGTCGTTCGAGCCATCCGATCCCCCCAACCGCCTTAGGCCGCCGAAATCGCCCGAAACCGCCGGCGCACGCACCGAGCGCCCCGAAGCCGCCCATTGCCGGCCGCCTCATCCGAGCCCGACGTCGACGACGCGATTGCGCCCGCTCGCCTTCGCCTGATAGAGCGCGCGATCGGCCGCCTCGACGATCGCCGCGACGCGCGGCGCGGGCGCGCCGTCCGGCTGCCACACCGCGACGCCGACGCTGACCGTCACGAACCCGACTTCCGACCCTTCGTGCTCGATCCCGAGCATCCGCACGCCGAGCCGCACGCGCTCGGCGACGACGAGCGCGCCGCCGCGCGGCGTGTCCGGCAGCACGACGACGAACTCCTCGCCCCCGTATCGCGCGACGACGTCGCCGAGCCGCGCCGCCTGCTGCGCGATGCAGCGCGACACGGTCGCGAGCACCTCATCGCCGACGCGGTGCCCGTACGTGTCGTTGTAGCGCTTGAAGCGATCGATGTCGACGAACAGGATCGCGAGCGGACGCTCGCCGTACACCGCGCGCCGCCATTCGCGCTCGAGCGTCTCGTCGAGCGCGCGCCGGTTGTGCAGCCCCGTGAGGCTGTCGGTGCCCGCGAGCCGTGCGAGCGCCGCTTCGGCCGTCGACTTGCGCCACAGCGAATGCGCGAGATACGCGCTCATCAGGACGAAGATCAGCGCGAACACGCCCGTCAGCACGCCGAAGCGCCACGCGCGAGCGCGCCACGTCTCGTAGATGTCGTCTTCGGCGATCGCCACCTGCACGATCAGCGGAATTTCGTCGAGCCGCCGATACAGGTAGAAGCGCTTCACGCGATCGATCGGCCCGGCGTCGAAGAACTCGCCCGAGCGGCCGAATTGCGTGCGCGTGTAGATGCTCGTCCCGCTCAGGTCGAGGCCGATGAATTTCTCGTCGAACGGAATCCGCATCACGATGCGCCCGTCCGCGTGAATCAGCAGGATCGCGCCGTGCGGGCCCGCATCGGCCGCCGCCAGCAACTGCTGAAAGTACGCGAGGCGCACCGCGAGCAAGACGACGCCCGCGAACGAGCCGTCCGCGCGCTCGACGCGGTGCGACAGCGCGACGCACGGCTCGCCGTCGCGCGACGGCAGGCGGTACGGCCCGCTCAGATACGTTCCGGGCCTCGGCGCGTCGCGCAGCACGGCGAAGAAGTCGTACGACGCGAAGCTCGCCGTGGGCAGCGGCCCGTTCGCCGATGCGAGCCGCACGCGCCCGTGCGCGTCGAGCACGTACAGCGTGCCGGCCTCCCTCGCGGCCGCCGCGGAATCGAACAGGACCGAGCGGCGCAAGTCGGCGGGCAGCGCGGCGATCCTGCTGTCGCCGAGCTGCGCGGCGATGCGCGCGAGAGTCTCGTCGTACAGGTGAAAGCCGCGCGTGACGTCGCGCGCGATCATCTGCAGCGTGTTGCGCGCGGCGCCTTGCGCGTGCTCGAACGCGTCGTCGCGGCTGTCGCGCAGGATGGCCGCGCAGATGGACATCATGACGATCGCGACCGCCACCGCGCCGGCGATCACCATGTAGCCGAGCGGCATCCGGTGTGACGGTCCTCGCCGTCCGCGCAAGCCGGCATGTATCGATTTCATGCTTGTCTAGATGAGCGCGACGCGCTTCGTCACGGAAAAGATCGCCGGCCATGGCCCCGAAGTGCGCCGCGCGGCGCGCATCGGGACGACGCGCGATCGCGCGCCGCCGTGCCGGAAGAATCGGAATATTCCGACCGCGAAGCGCCTCGGCGCGCCGAATCGGCGACACGGGCCAATCGATCGGGGACATTTCGAATCGACGTCGCGGAACGCGACGAGCGGCCATTTTATCGGACGTTCGGCGCGATGTTGACTTTGCGCGCGGCGATTCGATTCACGTCGCCGGAAAGCGCTCAAGAATGCCGGATCGACGCCGATAACGCCCACGTCACGCGCGATCACGCGATCAATTCCGCCATGCCCGCGCGGCCGGGCATGGCGCCTTCGCCGCGCTGCGTCGCGCTTCGTCACGCTTCGTCGATGCGGACGCGCTTGCGCGCGCGGTCCCGTTCGTCATAATTCTGCGTCACGCGCGAGCGCGAGCGCGGGCCGAACGACGCGCGCGGCCGGGCACGTCGTTCGTGTCAAAAACCGAAACGTCGACGCCGAACGCATTCGAATCGCAACACGCCGTTGCCGGCCTAGCGGCCCACCCATCCTGTTCGCCATGACCCACGCCAAATCATCGTCGTCCATTCCCACCGAACTGCTCTACATCGGCGCGGCGGGCGAGCACTACATCATGTCCGAGTGCTTCCGCCACAACATGGAGGCGTTCAAGCTGCCGATCGACAAAGGCTTCGATCTCGTCGTGACGCGCGCGTACCGGCATCTGTCGCGGCTCGACGACGCGCCGAAGCCGGTCGATCGCAACGCGCCGGAAACGCCGATCTACGTGCAGGTCAAGAGCCGCCAGGCCGCGCCGATCGCACCGCCGAAGCAAAAAGGCGAGCGGCCGAGCTGGGAAGGCTATTTCTCGATCAAGCCGGCCGATCTCGCGCTGATCTGCGCGACGCCCAATTCGGCGCTCGCATGCGTGCTGTTCGTCGATACGCGCGGCGAGCTGATGCGCAGCCGGACCGCGTACGCGTGGTGGATGTCGAGCGCCTACGTCAGCAAGATGCGCGATGCCGGGCACTTCATCGCGATGCCGAACAAGGACACGCTCGAGCTATGGGTGCGCTACGTCGAGCCGGCGCCGGACAGCGAGTTCAATCAGAACACGTACGTGTCGTTCTTCAAGCAATGCCAGATCAAGGGCGCGGCGCCGGGCAAGAAATCGAGCGGCTTCCTGCTGTCGGCGGAGCGATTCGATTTCGGCAAGCTCGGCATGGAATGAGCGGATGGACGTCGCGCGTCACGCCCCGCGCTTTCGCGTGCCGCGCGCCCGCTTCGGCGCACCCTGCCCGTCGCGGCGACTTCGCCCGCCCGCCGCGCCGAGCCGCCGCCGCGCGACCGCCCGCACGGCCTCGATCAGCGAGCGCGCGACGGGCGAAAGCTGCGCATCGGTGCGCAGGATCAGCCCGACCGGCTCGTCCGCGCCCTCGACGGGCAGCGCGAGCCGCACGAGCGTGCCCGCCGCGAGATCGTATTCGGCCGCGTAGCGCGGCACGAACCACACCGCGTCGTTTTCGAGCGCGAGCGCGCGCGCGACGGACACCGACAGCACCTCGACGAACGATTCGAGCGGCGGCGCGCCGCACGCGCTCAGCAGTTGCTCGGCCGCCTGGCGAATCATCGTGCCGTACGGCGGCAGCACGACCGGATGGCGCGCGAGCTGCGCGGCGGGCGCGGCGCTCGCCGCGAGCGGATGGCCCGCGCGCACGACCGCGACGAGCGGCTCGTTGTACAGGTGCTCGAACGACAGCCCGACCATCCGCTCCGGCTCCGACAGCCGCCCGATCGCGCACTCGATCGCGCCCGCCTTCAGCCGTTCGAGCAGCTCGGCGTTCGCGACGGTCGCGATCCGCACGACCGCGCGCGGCCATTCGCTCGCGAGCGCCTGCAAGACGGCGGGTGCGAGCGACGCGGCGACGGTCGGCAACATCCCGATCTCGAGCGTCGCGGCCGCGCCGCCGCTCTCGCGCGCGAGGAGCCCGACGCCCTGCCGCAGCGCGAGCACGCACGCGCTCGCGTGCGGAATGAACAGTTGCCCCTCGCGCGTCGGCCGCGCGCCCTGACGGCCGCGCTCGAACAGCTTCACGCCGAGGATCGACTCGAGCTCGGCGATCGTCTTCGACACGGCCGGCTGCGTGATCGACAGGCTTTGCGCGGCCTTCTGCACGCTGCCGAACTGCGCGACGGCGAGAAAGCACTGCAGGTGCCGGAACTTGACCCGGCCGTCGGCAATCCGGTGTTGCATAACGTCTGGTTATACGATTAGCGATAAAACATCATTTTGCATAACTTTCCGGATTAGCTAAAGTCCCCCCATCCCGCCTTGACAACCATCAACCCGGAGACGATCCTGATGGATTCCTCGACGCTCGCGCCGCGCGACTGGCCGTCGCATCCCGCGTACATTCATCCGCCGTACCGCTCGTCGGTGAAGCGCGGCCCGACGCAGCCGCTGATCCCGCTGAAGGAAAAGCTGCGCAACCAGCACGCGCCCGTCTATGGCGCGGGCGACCTCGGCCCGCTCGACCACGACCTGACGAAGAACGCGGCGAAGAACGGCGAGCCGCTCGGCGAGCGGATCATCGTCACGGGCCGCGTGCTCGACGAAGGCGGCAAGCCGGTGCGCAACACGCTCGTCGAGGTCTGGCAGGCGAACGCCGCGGGCCGCTACGTGCACAAGGTCGATCAGCACGACGCGCCGCTCGATCCGAACTTCCTCGGCGCGGGCCGGTGCCTCACCGACGAGAACGGCCGCTACCGCTTCCTCACGATCAAGCCGGGCGCATATCCGTGGGGCAATCATCCGAACGCGTGGCGGCCGAACCACATCCATTTCTCGCTGTTCGGCGACTATTTCGGCTCGCGGCTCGTCACGCAGATGTATTTCCCGGGCGATCCGCTCCTCGCGCTCGACCCGATCTTCCAGGGCACGCCCGAGGACGCGCGCGATCGCCTGATCTCGCGCTTCTCGATCGGCACGACCGAAGAAGGCTTCGCGCTCGGCTACGAATTCGACATCGTGTTGCGCGGCCGCGACGCCACCCCGACGGAGCGCTGAACATGACGACGCCGAAACAGACCCCTTCGCAAACCGTCGGCCCGTACTTCGCGTACGGCCTCTGCCCGCAGCAGTACAACTTCGATCTGAAGAGCCTCTTCACGCCCGAGATCGCGACGCCCGACGCGGCAGGCGAGCACATCCTGCTCGTCGGCCGCGTGATCGACGGCGACGGCAACGCCGTCGGCGACGCGGTGCTCGAATTCACGCAAGTCGACGGCGAGGGCCGCTATCCGACGTCGCGCGACGACGCCGCGCAGCGCGGCTTCAACGGCTTCGCGCGCGTCGGCACCGGCACCGACGCGCAGAACCGCTTCGTCGTGCGAACGGTGAAACCGGCGCGCACGTCGGAGACGGACGCGCCGCACGTCGACGTGACCGTGATGATGCGCGGCATTCTCACGCATGCGTTCACGCGGATCTACTTCGACGACGAAGCGGCCGCGAACGAAGCCGACGCGGCGCTGAACACCGTGCCGGCCGAGCGCCGCGCGACGCTGATCGCGAAGCGCGACGCGCAGGCGAACGGCGTGACCGTTTATCGCTTCGACATCCGCATGCAGGGCGAGCGGGAGACGGTGTTCTTCGATATCTGAACGAACCGACGTCCGCCGGTTGTGTGTGCGATCCGTGCCGCGCACGCAATCGGCCATTCGGGCGGATCGCCCCTCCTTATCCCCACTTTTTTCGGCCATGCGACGATCCGCGGCGCCCGGGCCGCGCCCCCCAATCGTCGGCTGGCCGGTCGATCGGCCCCGAACGGAAACAGGAGCCAATCCCGTCATGTCCGGCGCAATTAAAGCTTCTTTCAGCCAAGGAGCGGATCGACGACGAATGCCGCTTTAATTCCATTTGAAATCAGATCTTCGCTTGAATACCTCGCCATTCGTCCTATCCTGATTCCAGCAGATCGCTTATCTCACGAAACGAAAAAGAAAACATCAAACCAGCCATTCACCAAAATGCTGCGGAAACTCACGCAAACCGGATGTTGATTGCTGCCCTATGCGCCCGTACTCGACCGACACTTGGCGTCACATGCTTTCTTGCCGCTCACGTACAGACGCATCCGGAAATATCACTCGGATCCCGAATCACGCGATTATCGTCCGGGCAACCGCGTATGCCTGGGATGTCGCAGCGCCAGCTCGTCGATGGCTGGTTTTTCTTTAATGCCTCACTCAAGGGGATTAAGAATGAATTACCAGATCAACATTTCTATCAGCAACACCGGATTGAATACCATTTACCAAAATGGGCTTCATGTCACGCTCGTCAAGAGCGTGATCTCGGATCCACTGCAGCAGGGCAACCTGCCGATCGCCTGGGTAACGTTCCAGCCGCTCCAGTTGAACCAGATCTCGTGGCAGGAGCAGTACACGATGTACGCGACGACCACCGTCCTGCAGGCGGGCGCCACGATCATGATGACGTCGCAAACGGGTGCGCCGATTCAAACCGGCTGGACCTACACGTTCGAACGCGCCCAGTTCACCGGCGCCGACGGCGGCAGCCCCAGCACGTTCAACCTCCTCAACAGCCAGGCCGGCAACTTCAGTTTCGGGCTTGCCCAGCAGGCGGTCGTCAACAATGTTCCTGTCGCGGCGCCGCTCAACGCCGTGCCGGTCGCGTACAACATGAGGGCATCGTTTACGCCGATCGAAAATCTCTCGCTGTTCCTCGCGTCGTACAGCAACAATGGCTCGGTGATATCGCAGGTAGCCAGCAACGCGCTGCCGATCACGCTGTCCACCCAGAATCCGGCCGCCCAGGTCGGCTTCAACGAACGGACCAATACGTTCTACCTCCAGCAACCGGCCGTTCTCAGTGGGGAGGAGTTCGTCGAGGGACTTCGAGGCGCCGTCACCGGATCCGAAAGCTACGGCACGCTGAGAAGAATCGTGTGAGATGCGCGGAGCCGGTCTGCCGCGTCGAGTGGCAGGCCGGCGCACGGATCATGCCGGTTTGCACGATCTACATCGCGATCGATTCGGCAGGCGTGGCGAAGATCCGCGATGCGCGGCTTGCGGTCACGTTGACGAGACGGGTCGACACTTATGTCAGCTCGACACTGGCGAACATGCGCGGCGCATCGGTGAGCGCGTCCGTCATATGGCAGGCGTTCTCGCCGTACGAGCACAACAGCGTCGTCATCGACGACGCCATTTTCCTTTACATGACGGCGACCACGCTGACGGCAGGCAACGTGCTCGAGATCAATGCGACGACGAACGGACCGGCGCGGATCGAGACGCTCTATTCGTTCCGCAACGGCCAGATCGACAACGGCAATGCGGGCATCGGGCCGGCCGGCGCGTACTCCATCCGGAATCTGCAAATCGGCGCGTCCGGCGCTTTCGGGCTCGCGCAACGGGCAACGGTCAACGGCGCAACCGCGATATCGACGATGAACGCCACTGCTGTGATCACGAATACGCAAGCGGCGTTCTATCTGCTCGATTGGGCGGATCTGTTCCTGTCGTCCGGCGTAAACGGCATGATCGCCCCGTTCACGCCGACGAACAGTCTCGCGGTGCCGCTGAGCGGCGGTGCGGTCAATGTCGGATTCGACAACACCTCTAACACGTTCTATTTGACCTGACAGATTTCCCGCCGCCCGTGCGCTGACGCGCAAGCGCGATTCAACGCAGCATGAACGACATCGCCGACAGGCAGTTCAACGTTCGCACGACGTGCTCGATCGACGGCGCGGCGAACCGCAGCGTGAGCGCGTCGACGCGCTCGAGCGACGGCCACTGGCAGAAGAGATCGGCGGCCGCGACGGTCTGTGCGCGCAGCTCGCAGGCCGCCGCGCGCGGCGCGTGCGGGCGCGCCAGGTGCGCGACCTCGCGCGCCTGCTCGACCGCCTGCCGCGCCGCGACGCCGATCGCCGCGCACGCGGCGGCGGGCGTCATCGACGCGCCGCTCGCGAATCCCGTCGCCTCCTTGACGGTCACGAAGCGCGCGGCCGGAAAGAGCGGCCGCGTCTCGTCGACGAACACGTCGTCGCCGGACAGCAGCGCCACGTGCGCGCCGTATTCGTGCGCGAGCGCGCCGTAGAGCCCGGCCTCGCCGGCTTCGCGCCCGTCGAGCAGCACGCGCGCGAACGCGCCGCTGTTGATTGTGTGCGCGAGCAGCCCGCGTGTGCCCGCCTTCGCGTGAAAGCCGATCATGAACACGAGATCGGGCCCGGCTTCGAGGCCCGCCATCATCCCGAGCGTGCGCGGCTTGCCGAGCACGACGCGCGCGCGGGCGTCGATGCCGTCGGGCAGCAGGTTGCGAAAGCCGCCGTGCGAATCGTTGACCCACACGCGCGTCGCGCCGCCCGCGAACGCGCCTTCGACTGCCGCGTTCGCTTCCGCCGTCATCCAGCGGCGCGCACGCTCGTATTCGGGATTGCCGGCGCGCGTCTGCTCGGCGCTCACGACGCCCGCCACCCCTTCGATATCGGTCGAAATCAGCACTTTCATCGGTTTGCCTCGCGCGATGCGCGCATCCATCGTTCGACTTCCGGCGCGGCGTCGCGCAGCGCGCGGCGCGCGTGGCCGTCGCGGCCCACGACGCTCGTCGCGCGCCACAGCGCGTCGACGATCGCCTGCTCGACGCTGTCGGCCGCGGCCGCGAAGAGCGGATCGAGCGCGGCGTCGGCGACGAGCGCCGGCAGCGCGATGCGCTCGGCGTCGTGCGGCACCGTGTACGCGGTCGAGAACGCGAGCGCGATGTCGCCGCTGCCGTGGCCGTACACCGAGCCCGTGCGCGCGAGGCCCGCGGCCGCGCGCAGCGCGACGCGCCTCAGCTGCCGCGACGACAGCGGCGCGTCGGTCGCGACGAGCATGATGATCGAGCCCTGCTCGGGCGGCGGCGCATCCGGCCGCGCAGCGGCGGCGTCGGGCGCGAGGCCGCCGGCCGCTCCGCTGTTCGCGCGGGCATTCGCGCAGTCACCCGCATCGTGCGCCGCGTCGCCGGCGCGGCCCATGCCGCCCGTGCCGCCGGTGCCGGCATCGTCCCGCGCCGCGCCCGCGCCCTGCGCGCCGGCCGCCGCCTGCGCGCCGCCCGCGTCCCGCGCGGCGATCATCCGCCCGACCGGCACGCCGTCGATCGTCAGCATCGGCAGCCGGCCGAAGTTCGCGAGCACGAGCGCGCCCACCGTCCACGATTCGCCCGCCGCGCGCGCGACGCGCGACGCCGAGCCGATTCCGCCCTTCAGGTCGAAGCACGACATCCCGCGCCCCGCGCCGACCGCACCGCGCGCGAACCCGGGCCGCGCGTCGGCAAGCGCCTGCGCGTAGTGCTCGGGCGTCACCGCGAACGCGTGCTGATCGTTCAGATAGCCGTCGTTGCATTCGAACACGAGCGGATTGACGGTCGGCCACGCGCGGCCGATCTGCGGATTCGCATCGATGGCCGCGCGGATCTGCGCGTGCGCGAGCGCCGCCACGCCGAACGTGTTCGTCAGCGCGAGCGGCGTCTCGAGCACGCCGAGCTCGTCGAGCTGCACGAGCCCGACGCTCTTGCCGAAGCCGTTGATCACCGCCGCGGCGGCGGGCACCTTGTCGCGATAGACGTCGCCCGCGTGCGGCCGCACGACGCTCACGCCCGTCTGCACGCCGCCCGAATCGAGCGTCGCGTGGCCGACCGTCACGCCCGCGACGTCGGCGATGCTGCAAAGCGGCCCCGCCGGCAGCGCGCCGACGTGCGGCGCGGCGTCCGCCCGATCCGCTGCGTGCGTCACGTTCACGCCGCCCGCCGCGTCCGGCCCGCCCGCTGCGTGCGCGCCCATCAGCGCCGCTCCAGCTTCGGGTCGAGCGCGTCGCGCAGCCCGTCGCCGAGCAGGTTGAACGCGAGCACGGTCAGGAAGATCGCGATGCTCGGAAAGAGCGCGACGTGCGGCGCGTTCACCATGTCCGCGCGCGCCTCGTTGAGCATCGCGCCCCACTCGGGCGTCGGCGGCTGCGCGCCGAGGCCGAGGAACGACAGGCTCGCGGCGGTGATGATCGACGTGCCGATGCGCATCGTGAAATAGACGACGACCGACGACACCGTGCCCGGCAGGATGTGGCGCATGATGATCGTGCGGTCGGACGCGCCGATGCTGCGCGCGGCCTCGACGTAGGTCATCTGCTTGAGCGCGAGCGTGTTGCCGCGCACGAGCCGCGCGAACGCGGGCACGCTGAACACCGCGACCGCGCAGATCACGTTGACCATCCCGTTGCCGAGGATCGCGACCACGCCGATCGCGAGCAGGATGCCCGGGAACGCGAACAATACGTCGGCGACGCGCATCGTCGCGCGGTCCCACCAGCCTTCGTAGTAGCCGGCCAGCAGGCCGAAGAACGTGCCGATCGCCGCGCCGAGCGCGACCGAGAAGAAGCCCGCGGCGAGCGAGATCCGCGCGCCCGCGACGATCCGGCTGAAGATGTCGCGGCCGAGCGAATCGACGCCGAACCAGTGCGCGGCCGACGGCCCCGCGTTCAACGCGTCGTAGTCGAAATAGTTCTCCGGGTCGTACGGCACGAAATGCGGGCCGACGATCGCGACGGCGACGAGCAGCAGCACGAACGCCCCCGCCGCGAGCGCGACGTGCTGCTTTCTGAACTTGCGCCAAAACTCGCTCCACGGCGTGCGGATCGCGGCCGGCGCGGCGGCCGGGGTGGTAGGAACAGTCGCGTTCATGCGCGCCTCACTTGAAACGGATCGTCGGGTTGATGACCGCGTACAGCACGTCGACGGTCAGGTTGATCAGGATGAACTCGAGCGAGAACAGCAGCACGATCGCCTGGATCACCGGGTAGTCGCGCATCGTCACCGCATCGACGAGCAGGCGGCCGAGCCCCGGCCAGTTGAACACCGCCTCGACGACGATCGAGCCGCCGAGCAGGAAGCCGAACTGCAGCCCCATCATCGTGACGACCGGAATCATCGCGTTGCGCAGGCAGTGCTTGAGCACGACCACCGGCTCGCGCACGCCCTTCGCGCGCGCGGTGCGCACGAAATCCTCGTGCAGCACCTCGACGAACGACGCGCGCGTGAAGCGCGCCATCACCGCGGCCACGGCCGCGCCGAGCGTGAGCGACGGCAGCACGTAGCTTCTCCACGAGCCGTCCGGCACCACGGGCAGCCAGCCGAGCTTCACCGAGAACACTTCCATCAGCAGCATCCCGAGCGCGAACGCCGGAAACGAGATGCCCGACACCGCGAGCGTCATCCCGACGCGGTCCGGCCAGCGGTTGCGCCACACGGCCGACGCGATGCCGATCCCCATGCCGAAGAGCGTCGCCCAGGCCATGCTGACGACGGTCAGCGACAGCGTCGGCATGAAGCGCTCGCCGATCTCGGTCGCGACGGGCCGCTTGCTGCGCGTCGACGTGCCGAAGTCGCCGTGCGCGATCCGCGCGAAGAAGTTCGCGAACTGCGCGGGCAGCGGCTTGTCGAGGCCGAGATCGGCGCGCACGAGCGCGACCGTCGCGTCGTCCGCCTCCGGCCCCGCCGCGAGCCGAGCGGGGTCGCCCGGCAGCAGGTGCACGAACAGGAACACGAGCACCGCAACGCTCAGCAGCGTCGGCAGGAGCCCGAACAATCGTTTGACCAGAAAATTCAGCATGCGCTTGCCTCTCGATGCGGCGCGCCGACGGGCCGCGCGCCGCCTACGCCCGATGCGCGCGGATCGGCGGATTCGGCGCAATCGCGCCGATCCGGCGGGCCGCCCGGGCCGCGTCGCGTCACTTGATCGCGATCTCGTCGAAGTTGAACGAGCCGTCCGGCATCACGTAAGCGCCCTGCAGGCGCTTGCTGCGCGCATAGACGATCTTCTCCTGCACGAGCGGAATCCACGGCGCGTCGGCCCAGATGCGCTTTTGCGCATCGCCGTAGAGCGTCGCCTTCTTCGCGCGGTCGGTGGTTTGCAACGCCTTCGCGAGATCGTCGTCGACCGCGTCGTTCTTGTAGTACGCGGTGTTCATGAGCTTCGGCGGAACCGACGACGACGCGAGCAGCGGCGAGATCGCCCAGTCGGATTCGCCCGTCGACGCGGACCAGCCGGTGTAGTACATCCGCACGGGCGCCTTCGCCGGGTCCTGCGCGCTTTCGACCTTCGCGACCCGCTCGCCCGCCTCGAGCGCCTGCACCTGCGCCTTCACGCCCACCTGCGCGAGCTGCTGCTGGACGAACTGGATCGCCTTCTGCGAGGTCGAGTTGTTGTACGCGGACCAGAGCGTCGTCTCGAAGCCGTTCGGGTAGCCCGCCTCCTTCAGCAGCGCGCGCGCCTTGGCCGGATCGTACGGCCACGGGCCGAGCTTCACCGCGTAGTCGACGCCCTGCGGCACGATGCCGGCCGCGGGCGTCGCGTTGCCCGAGAACGCGACCTTCGCGAGCGCGTCCTTGTTGACCGCGTAGTTGAGCGCCTCGCGAACCTTCGGATTGTCGAACGGCTTTTGCATCACGTTCAGGCTCACGTAGCGCTGGATGATCGACGTGCGCTCGATCACGTCGACTTTCGGGCTCGCCTTCAGGTCCGCCGTCTGCTCGAACGGAATGCGGAACGCGAAATCGGCTTCGCCCGTCTTCATCAGCGCGGCGCGCGTGTTGTTGTCGACGACGGGCTTCCAGTCGATCGCGTCGATCTTCGGATAGCCGGGCTTCCAGTAGCCGGCGAACTTCTTCACCTTCAGGTCGTCGGTCTGCTTCCATTCGACGAACTCGAACGGGCCGGTGCCGACGGGGTGCAGCCCGATGTCGCGCCCGTACTTCTTCAGCGCGGCGGGCGAGATCATCACGGCCGACGGATGCGCGAGCACGTTGACGAACGCCGAGAACGGCTCGGTCAGCGTGACCTTCACCGTGTACGGATCGACGACTTCCGTCTTCGCGATCCGGCGGAACAGGTTGTAGCGCTTGAGCTTGTTCGCCGGATCGGTCACGCGGTCGAAGTTCGCCTTCACCGCGGCCGCGTTGAAATCGGTGCCGTCCTGGAATTTCACGCCCTGGCGCAGCTTGATCGTGTAGACCTTCGCGTCGGCGCTCGCGTCGTAGCCGGTCGCGAGCACGTTCACGAGCTTCATGTCCTTGTCGAAGCCGAACAGGCCTTGGTAGAACGATTTCGACACCGCCTGCGACAGCGTGTCGTTCGAATCGTACGGATCGAGCGTGGTGAACGTCGAATCGACGGCCATCACCGCGGCCCGCTCGGCGAACGCGAGCGACGCGGACGACATCGCGATCACGCCCGCGCAGGCGACGAAAAGCGCGCGCGGCGAGAACGGCAAGAACGAATGCGGCGTAGTCATGGGTGGGCTCCTTGGCGATGCTTCGTAAGTGCGTGTGACTGGGTTCGTGTGGTCCTGCTGGCGTCGTTCGGCGGGGCCGGGTTTCGTGCGGATGGTCCGGGGCCTCGCGTCATCGGCTTGCTGCGCTCTTCTCGACTTCCTCTGCTGATTCGATGCCGCTCGCGCATCGCGCGCGCGGCGTTTGCTTCGTCCCGCGGGCGCATCGCGCTCGCGTATTGCGTCTGCGTATTGCGTCTGCGTTTTGCATCTGCGTTTTGCATGCGCGTGCCGCAATTGCGTATCGCATTCGCACATCGCGCGCTCGCGCCGCGTTCGCCTGCGGCGCTCGCGCGCCATGCATGCGCCGCGCGGCTCGCCCATTTCGCGCCCGCGCTGCGCCGCGCCTCCTCAATACGCGCCGCCGACCCGATGCTCGGCGACGAAGTGGTCCGGCCCGACCGCGACGAGCGGCGCGACGACGGGCTCGTCGCCGATCGCGCGGATCGGGCTCGGCAGCTCGTCGGCGGGCAGCGTGCGCTGCGCGTGTCGGCGCGCGGGATCGGCGATCGGCACCGCGCTCATCAGCTTCTTCGTGTATGGATGGCGCGGCGTCTCGAACACCGCGCGGCGCGGGCCGATCTCGACGATCTGCCCGAGGTACATCACCGCGACGCGATGGCTGATCCGCTCGACGACCGCCATGTCGTGCGAGATGAACAGATACGCGACGCCGAGCTCGCGCTGCAGGTCGAGCATCAGGTTGACGATCTGCGCCTGCACCGATACGTCGAGCGCCGACACCGATTCGTCGGCGATCACGACCTTCGGGTTCAGCGCGAGCGCGCGCGCGATCGCGATCCGCTGGCGCTGGCCGCCGGAGAATTCGTGCGGATAGCGGCGCGCGGCGTCGGCGGGCAGGCCGACGCGCTCGAGCAGCCAGTCGACGCGCGCCTGCGCCGCCTTGCCGCTCGCGACGCCGTGCACGAGGAGCGGCTCCATGATCGAGAAGCCGACTGTCAGGCGCGGATTCAGCGACGCGAACGGGTCCTGAAAGATGAACTGGATGTTGCGGCGCAGCGCCTGCAGCGCGCGGCCCTTCAGCGCGCCGATCTCGCGCCCCTCGAATTCGATCGAGCCGCTCAGGCTGTCGACGAGGCGCAGCAGCGAGCGGCCCGTCGTCGACTTGCCGCAGCCGGATTCGCCGACGAGCGCGAGCGTCTCGCCCGCGCGCAGCTCGAAGCTCACGCGCTCGACCGCGTGCACGTATTGCGACACGCGGCCGAACGCGCCGCTCTTGACCGGAAAGCGCGTGACGAGGTCGCGCACGCGCAGCAGCGGCGGCGACGCCGGATCGATCGCGGGCTGCGCGAAAGCGCCGGCGGCGCGCGCGTGCGCCGCCGGCGCGGCGGTCGATGTGGTCGATGCGGTCGATGCGGTTGATGCGGTTGATGCGGTTGTAGCGGTTGATGCGGTTGTAGCGGTTGTAGCGGTTGTAGCGGTTGTAGCGGTTGTAGCGGTTGTAGCGGTTGTAGCGGTTGTAGCGGTTGTAGCGGTTGTAGCGGTTGTAGCGGTCGATGCGGCAGAATCAAGCGAAGCAACCGGGGCAACCGAACCAACCGATGCGGATGCGGATGCCGCGTCGCCCGACGCGGGCGCGGCGTCGCCGTTCTCGACGACGACCGCATCGCCCGTGACCGGATCGAAGCGCAGCAGCGGGAATTTCGCGGGCGCGTCGGTGCCCTGCATCGAGCCGAGCCGCGGCACCGCCGCGAGCAGCGCCTTCGTGTACGGATGCGACGGCGCGGCGAAGATCGCATCGGACGCGCCCTCCTCGACCTTCTCGCCGCGATACATGACGAGCACGCGATCGGCGACTTCCGCGACGACGCCCATGTCGTGCGTGATGAAGATCACGCCCATGTCCATCTCGTCCTGCAGCCCGCGGATCAATTGAAGGATCTGCGCCTGGATCGTCACGTCGAGCGCGGTGGTCGGCTCGTCGGCGATCAGCAGCGCCGGCCGGCACGACAGCGCCATCGCGATCATCACGCGCTGCCGCATCCCGCCCGAGAGCTGATGCGGATGGCGCGCGAACACGCGGCGCGCCTCGGGAATGCGCACGAGATCGAGCAGGCGCAGCGCCTCCGCGCGCGCTTCGCCCGCGTTCTTGTTTTGGTGCAGCGCGATCGCCTCGCTGATCTGGTCGCCGACCGTGAAAACCGGATTGAGCGACGTCATCGGCTCCTGGAAGATCATCGCCACGTCCGCGCCGCGCACGCTGCGCAGCGCCGACGGCGACGCGCGCACGAGATCGAGCGTCGCGCCGTTGCGCCGGCGCAGCGCGATCCCGCCGCCCGTGATCGCGCCGCCGCCGTGCTCGACGAGGCGCATCAGCGCGAGCGACGTCACCGATTTGCCGGAGCCCGATTCGCCGACGATCGCGAGCGTCTCGCCGCGATCGACGTGGAACGACAGCCCGCGCACCGCCTCGAACGCGGCGCCCTCGCGGCGGAACGTGACGGACAGCCCGTCGACTTCGAGCACGCGCTGCTCGCGCAGGCTCGGGGCGGTTCGGCTCGCGCTCATCTTCCGGCTCTCCTGTGTCTGCGCGGCTGGCGGCGTCACGCCGCCTCCTCGCGGTAGATCGCGGTCACGGGCGCCTCGCCGACGCGCGCGTAGCCGCGGTACATCCCCTCGGTGTTGAACGGCATCGCGAGGTTGCCGCGCGCGTCGATCGCGATGACGCCGCCGCGCCCCGCGATCCGCGGCAGCTTGTTCATCACGACGTCGTACGCGGCCGACGCGAGCGACGCGCCGCGGTATTCGATCTGCGCGGACACGTCATACGCGGTCGCGAGGCGAATGAACATCTCGCCCGTGCCCGTCGACGACACCGCGCACGTCACGTCGTTCGCGTAGCAGCCCGCGCCGATGATCGGCGTGTCGCCGACGCGCCCCGGCTGCTTGTTCGTGATCCCGCCCGTCGACGTCGCCGCGGCGAGATGGCCGTGCAGATCGCGCGCGACCGCGCCGACCGTGCCGTGCTTGCGGTCCGGATCGAGCGGCTGCGGCGCGAACGCGACGGCGCCGTTGCCGTTACCGTTGCCGTTACCGTTGCCGTCGCCGGACGCGAACGCCGTCGCCGCGTCGTGATCGAGCATCGCGCCCGCCGCCTGCCGCGCCTTCAACCACTGCGCGCGGCGGAACTCGGTGTCGAAGTAGCCCGGCTCCGCGAGCTCGAGCCCCTGCGCGGCCGCGAACGCGTCGGCGCCCGCGCCGGCGAACATCACGTGCTCGCTCGCCTCGAGCACGCGCCGCGCGGCGAGCACCGGGTTGCGCACGCGCGTCGCGCAGCAGATCGCGCCCGCTTTCAGCGTCGCGCCGTCCATGATCGCGGCGTCGAGCTCGTGCGTGCCGTCGGCCGTGTAGACGGCCCCGCGCCCTGCGTTGAAGAGCGGGCAATCCTCGAGCATCCGCACGGCGACGCTGACCGCGTCGAGCGCGCTGCCGCCCTCGGCGAGCACCTTCTGCGCGGCGGCGAGGATCGCGTTCAGCTCGGCGCGGTACTGCGCTTCGGCGTCGGCTGTCATTGCCTGACGCAGGATCGTGCCTGCGCCGCCGTGAATCGCAACGATTGCGGTTGAGGGTGAAGTCATCGGTCGGTTTTCCTGGAACGGCGCGGCGGGCGCGGCGGCGCGACGCACGCGCCCCGCGCCTCGAGCCACGGCAGCATGAATTCGGTCACTTCGGCGGCCGCGCGCGCGGAGCGCTGCGAGCGATGCGCGACCGCGTCGATCAGCGCCTCGAGCAACGCGAGCACCGCGGCCTCGGACGTCGCCGCGAGCCGGCGCTCCGCGTGCACGAAGAGCGCGCGCGTGGCGAACGGCGCGATCGGCGAGTCGGGCCCGTCGGTGATCGCGAGCACCGGCGCGCCGCGTTCGGCCGCGCGGCGCGCGAGCTCGATCGTGTCGTGCACGTAGCGCGGAAACGCGATCGCGACGACGAGATCGTCGCCGCGCGCGTTGAACAGGCGCCGCGCGGCGTCGGTCGGGCCGCCGAGCAGCGCGAGCGAGTGCACGTTGTCGCGATACACGGACAGCCCGTGCTCCATCAGCCCGGCGAGAAACGCGCTCGCGCCCATCCCGACGAGGAAGATCCGGCGCGCGGCGAGCAGCGAATCGACGGCCGCCTCGACGTTCGCGCGATCGAGCCGCCCGCGCGTGCGATCGAGGTTCGCGAGCGCCTGCTCGAAGCTCGCGTCGATCAGCTCGCCGCCGCGCGCGCCCGCTTCGCGCTCCTGCGCGGAGCGCAGCCGCTCGACGGGCGCGAGCGTCGCCTCGAAGCCGCGCACGAGCGCCGCGCGCAGCGCCGGATAGCCGTCGAAGCCGAGCGCGCGCGCGAAGCGGTTCGCGGTGGCGATCGATGCGTCGACCGCGTTCGCGAGCTCGTCGATCCGCATCGTCGCCGCGCGGAACGGATTCGCGAGCACGTACTCGCCCATGCGCCGATGGATCGGCGTGAGCGACGGCAGCGCGGCGGCGATGCGCGCGGCGATCGACGGTTCGGCGTCGAGCGGTGTGACGGTCGGGCTGGAACTGGACATTCGGCGGTCGGGACGATGCGCTGATTGATGAAAGTAAATTTACACAATAGGAAGAAGAGAAAAAATAAATTTTCATCGGGGTTTGCACTGCCTCCGGGCGAGCGCCGCCAGCCCGCGCCACAGGGCGCGCGGCGCGATCCGCGCGCGCATTGTCAGGCAACTTCATCGAATAGCTTACAATTCGTCAGTTTCGGCCTGCATCCTCGCCGTTGCAGCCCCTCCACCCCGCGCCTCGCGCGCGCCGCCGCCTCCGCGCCGTCCACATCGTCCCCATGCCGGGCTCGGCCGCCGCGGCGCGCGCCCCGCGACGCGTCCTTTTTCCGGAGATCCGCTCATGCCCTCATCCCGACCTACGCCGCGCACGACGCTCAAGCCGCAAGTCGTCGTGCCGTCGCTCGCCGCGATCGGCGCGCTGCTCGCTGCCTGCGCGCTGCGGCCGAGCGAAGCCGGCGCGCTCTTCGGCGCCGGCCAGCAGTGGATCGTCACGCGCTTCGACTGGTTCTACGTGCTCGCGATCACGACCTTCCTGATCTTCCTCGTGCTGATCGCGGCGAGCCGCTTCGGCAACATCAAGCTCGGCCCGGACGACGCCGAGCCCGAATTCAGCTTCGTGTCGTGGACCGCGATGCTGTTCGCGGCCGGCATGGGCATCGGCCTCATGTACTTCGGCGTCGGCGAGCCGATCCAGCATTACCTGTCGCCGCCGACGGCCGCGGGCGGCACGCCCGCCGCCGCGCGGGAGGCGATGCTGATGTCGTTCTTCCACTGGGGCCTGCACGCGTGGGCGACGTACGGCGTGATGGGCCTCGTGCTCGCGTATTTCGGCTTTCGCTACAACCTGCCGCTCACGCTGCGCTCGGGGCTTTATCCGGTGCTGCGCGACGGCGTGAACGGCTGGATCGGCCACGCGGTCGACGCGTTCGCGCTCGTCGGCACGCTCGCCGGGATCGCGGTGACGCTCGGCTACGGCGTGCTGCAGCTGAGCGCGGGCCTGCATACGGTCGCCGGCTGGGACACCGGCAGCGATGCGTTCCGCGTCGGCCTCGTCGCGGTCGTCGTCGCGCTCGCCGGGCTCTCCGCCGCGAGCGGGCTCGACAAGGGCGTGCGCCGGCTGTCCGAGCTGAACCTGATGCTCGCGTTCGCGCTGCTCGCGTTCGTCGTCGTCGCGGGGCCGACGTCGTTCCTGCTGCGCGCGATGGGCGACAACCTCGGCGAATATCTGTCGAAGCTCGTGTCGCTGTCGTTTCGCACGTACGCGTACGAGACGCCGAACGAGCAAGGCTGGTTCGGCGGCTGGACGCTGCTCTACTGGGCGTGGTGGGTGTCGTGGTCGCCGTTCGTCGGGATGTTCATCGCGCGCATCTCGCGCGGCCGCACGATCCGCGAGTTCGTGATCGGCGTGCTGCTCGTGCCGACCGCGTTCAACCTCGTCTGGATGACCGCGTTCGGCAACAGCGCGATCTGGCTCGACACGCACGCGGCCGCGGGCGCGCTCGCGCAGACCGCATCCAACGTCGACGCGCTGCTGTTCCGCTTCTTCGACTACCTGCCGCTCACGCGGCTGCTGTCGATCGCGGCGATCGTGCTGATCGCGGTGTTCTTCGTGACGTCGGCCGATTCGGGCGCATTCGTGATCGACGCGATCGCGACGCGCGGCGCCGCGCATTCACCCGTGTGGCAGCGGCTCTTCTGGGCGGCGGTGCTCGGCGTGACGGCCTCGGTGCTGCTCGTCACGGGCGGACTGAAGGCGCTGCAGGCGCTCACGCTCGTCGCCGCGCTGCCCGTCGCGCTCGTGATGCTCGCGCTCTGCTACGGGCTCTGGCGCGGCCTGAAGGCCGACCACGCGCACTACTCGCAGGACATGGCGCCCGCGACGAGCTTCTGGACCGGCCAGCACTGGCGGCACCGCCTGTCGCATATCCTGCGGCAGACGACCGACGCCGAGGCGCGACAGTTCGTTGAGCGGACAGTCGAGCCCGCGCTGCGCAAGGTCGCGGACGAATTGAAGGCGGGCGGCGTCGACGCGCACGTCGCGCGCGACGACGACGATGCGGTGCGCCTCACGGTGCCCGCGCCCGCGCAGCGCGACTTCGTGTACGGCGCGCGGGTGTCGCGCAAGTCCGCGCCCGCGTTCCGAATCCGCGAGGCGGCCGAGCCCGAGCCGCAGCGCGAGCACGTGTACGAGGTGCTGACGTTCTTCGCGGACGGGCGGCTCGGCTACGACATCGAGTATCTGCGCGGCGACGAGATCATCGCCGACGTGCTGCGGCAGTACGAGCGCTACGTGTCGCTCGCGGCGGACACGCGCACGCATCTGCTCAATCGCGCGCCCGAGCATGCGGGGCCGGAAGGCCAGCCGCCGCGGTAAGCCGCGTCGCCGGAGAAGGGCTCGCGCGGCGCGTGCGCCGACGGACGCGGGCGCCGACGGACGCGGGCGGCTCCGGCGGCGGGCGCAGGCGAGCGAGCGGGCGGCGCGGATCGGTTCGGTTCGGTTCGGTTCGGTTCGGTTCGGTTCGGTTCGGGGCGGCTCAGTTCAGCTCAGTTCAGCTCAGTTCGGCCCGGCCCGGTTCGGTTTGGCCCGGTTTGGCCCGGTTTGGCCCGGTTTGGCCCGGTTTGGCCCGGCTCGGGTCGGCCCGCTCGGCTCGGTTCCGTTTGACGCGACTCGGCGCGGCGCGCGAGTGCGTCAGCGTCGCCGCGATGCGTTCGCCCCCGTGCGGCGGCCCAAGCCGCCGCCGCACGGACCTTCCAGACCGCCCGGACCGCCGACGCCGCCCGCGCCCGCCGCCGCGAGGCCAAGCGCCGTCCTTCTTCGCGCCGCGCGCACCGCAAAGGCGGGCCGCGAATCACCCGCCGTAAACCGCGTCGCGCACCTCGACCGTCAACGGCCCCGACATCCCTTCATACGCGGTGTTCGTCATCAGCAGCACGGTAAGCCCGCGCGCCGCGTCGACGAACCAGGAATGCCCGTAGACGCCGCCCCATTGCAGCGTCCCCGCGCTTTGCGGCGACTGCGCGAGCGCCGGATCGGACAGCACCGCGCCGCCGTAGCCGAAGCCCCAGCCGGGGCCGCGCGTCTCGGCGGCCGGCCCCGTGTGATCGGTGCGCATCGCGTCGACGAGCGCGGCGGGCAGGAAGCCGTCGCCGCCCGTGCGGATCGTCTCGAGCATGCGCAGCACGTCGTCGGCGCTGCCGTACATGCCCGCGCCGCCCGACGGAAACGCCGACGCGTCGAACGCCCGCGACGGCGCGAAGCGCACCGCGACGCCTTGCCCGTCGGGCAGCGGCACGTCGAGGTTGTCGGTGATCCGCGCGGGTTCCGGCGCGGCGTTCGCGTACGCCACCGCGAAGCGCGCGGGATCGGCCGCGACGAAGCCCGTGTCGCGCATCCCGAGCGGCGTCGTGACGAGCTGCGCGACCGCGTCGGGCAGCTCGAGCCCGGTCGCGCGCTCGATCGCCGCGCCGAGCACGTCGAGCGCGAGCGAATAGCGCCATGCGCTGCCCGGCTCGAACGCGAGCGGCGCGGCCGCGATGCGCCGCAGGTTCTCCTCGAGATCGAAGTCGACGAGATCGATGCCGTCGGAAATGCCGAGCGCGTGATAGATCGAGCCGGGCTCTTCGAGCAGCCCGTAGCTGAGCCCCGCCGTGTGCGCGAGCAATTGATGCACGGTCAGCGCGGGCGCGCGGCCGTCGGGCAGCTTCGGCGCGAACGCCGGCAGCCAGCGCGTGATCGGCGCGTCGAGCGCCATCCGGCCGTCGGCGACGAGGCGCAGCACCGCGGCGGTGACAATCGGCTTGGTGATCGACGACAGGCGAAACAGCGTGTCCTCGCGCATCGGCTGCCGCGTTTCTCGCTCCGCGAACCCATGCGCGCGCCGATAGACGACTTCGCCATCGCGCGCGACGAGCGCGACCGCGCCGACGACGCGCCGCTCGGCGAGCGCCGTCGCGAACACGCGGTCGAGCCGCCCGGCAAGCGCGGCAGGGTCCGTTGCGGTGACCGCGGCTGTGGCGGCCGCGGATGCGGATGCGGGGGCTACGAACTCCAAATTCATCGTGCTGCTCCTCGTCGGTCGGAAAGCGTCGATTCTAGACACGCTGCGATGATTCCGCTGGCGTAGCCGCGCGCGGGACAGGGGCAAGGCGCGCGTCCCGCGCGCGCTCCGCGCGATTCGCTAAGATAGCCGGTCTTTCCGATTTTCCCGCCCCGTAGAGGTGAAGAGGTGCCGCTCCGATGACCGCTCCCGCCACGCTCGCCGCCGCAGCCGGCGCGACGACATTCGCCGAATGGACCGGGCTCGGCGCGCTCGCGCTGCTGTATCTGTTCGGCCTCGGCTGGTCGCTGCGCGGCGCGTTCGCGCGAACGCGCGGGCGCGGGTACTGGCTCGCGTGCGCGGCGCTGATCGCGGGCGGCACGGCGTGCGCGCTGCTCGCGAAGCCGTTTCCGTCCGATTCCGGCGAGATGCCGCCCGGCTTCGGGCTCGGCGTGCTCATCGTCATGCTCGGCATCGCGGGCACGACGGCCGGCTGCGCGTGGCAGGCGATCGCGCGGCTGCGGCGCGAACACCGCTAGCAGGCTGCTGAAATTCTCTCGCGAGGACTACGGCTGACAATTTCCGACCTCGTAAAACGCGCTACAAGCCGCCCGCACGACTTCGGGAAGCGGTGGACGACCCGCGAAACCGTCTGCAAGCACCCCTCAAAGTCGTTTTCAACAGCCTGCTAGGCCCGCGCCATCGCGCGCCGCGCGCATCGTCTCGTGCGGCCGGGCCGCGCCGCCGCTGAGATGCGTCGTCCGCTCGGCGCTCACGAGCGCCGAGCGCTCTGCGGTGCATGACGCGGGGCGGATCGCCGCGCGGCCCTGCGCGGCCGCGAAAACGCCGCCGCGCGTGGCGATCGGATCGTTCGCCGCGCCGGCGTCGCGACAGCGCCGGCCGGCTCGGCCGCGCCGAGCGGGAGCGGGAATTGCGCGCCGGCGACGATTTCGTCGCCGCCTTGTTTTTCCCGAAATATCGGATATACCTAATCCATCCGTTGCGCTCGTCAAGCAAGGCGCGCGACGGCCAGCGACGCCGTCCGCGCATAAAAAGGAGAAGATCGTGGCGAAGATCCTGGAAAACGTCGAGCACGTCGTCGTCGTGATGTTCGAGAACCGCTCGTTCGACACGATGCTCGGCTGGCTCTACCCGCCCGGCACGCAGCCCGCGCACGTGCTGCCCGCGCGCAGCTCGCCGCAGTTCGACGGCCTGAAGCCCGGCATGTCGAATCCGTCGAAGTCCGGCAAG
This sequence comes from Burkholderia savannae, assembly GCF_001524445.2. Taxonomy (NCBI): domain Bacteria; kingdom Pseudomonadati; phylum Pseudomonadota; class Betaproteobacteria; order Burkholderiales; family Burkholderiaceae; genus Burkholderia; species Burkholderia savannae. Next base: position 469,006 of record NZ_CP013418.1, on the reverse strand, counting down.
CCGATCGCCGTCACGCTCGAAGCAACGAATAGCGTGATTCCCGATCCGCAGGAGACGTTCGTCAACGTGACGAGCCAGATCCTCGGCCCGCGCGACGCGCAAGCGCCGTGGCCGCCGATGCAGGGCTTCGTCGTCAATTACGAAACGACGCAGACGACCGATCCCGGCCACGTGATGCAATGCCACAGCGTCGCGCAGTTGCCGACGCTCACGGCGCTCGCGCGCGCGTACGCGGTGTCCGACGCCTGGTTCGCGTCGGTGCCGAGCCAGACCTGGCCAAACCGCGCGTTCGCGCACGCGGGCACGTCGAACGGGCGCGTGAACAACGGCGAGATCCCCGATCCGCTCGAATGGAACGTGCCGACGATCTTCGACGCGCTGTCGTCGATCGGCGCGAGCTGGGCGGTGTACAGCGACACGCTCGTCACGCCGTCGCTCACGCACACGATGTTTCCGACGCTGTGGGACGACAAGTACGCCGATCGCTTCAGGCACTTCCCGGATTTCGTCGCCGCGTGCAAGCACGACGCGCTCCCGCAGTACGCGTTCATCGAGCCGAGCTTCCTGTTCGAGCCGAACGACCAGCATCCGCCGCACGACGTGAGCGCGGGCGACGCATTCCTGCACGGCATCTGGACGGCGCTCAGCACATCGCCCGGCTGGCCGCGCACGCTGCTCGTCGTGACCTACGACGAGCACGGCGGCTGCTTCGATCACGTGCTGCCGCCCGCGAACGCGACGCCGCCCGACGCGGCGAGCACCCCCGGCGACGAAACGTTCGACTTCGATCGCTTCGGCGTGCGGGTGCCGGCCGTCGTCGTGTCGCCGTACATCGAGGCGGGCACCGTGTTCCGCTCGCCGACGAACGTCCCGTACGACCACACGTCGATCCTCGCGACGCTGCGCGACTGGCTCGGCATCCCGCCCGACAGGATGCTGAAGAGCGCGCGGATCGCGAATGCGCCGACGCTCGCGCAGCTTTTCACGCGCAGCACGCCGCGCACCGATCTGCCGACGATCGCCGCGCCGGCGACCGACTTCGTCCATCCGCCGCCGACCGCGCCGCTCAACGATTTGCAGAAAAGCCTCGTGACGGGCACGTCGCGGCGCGACGGGCACGATCCGGCCGCGAGCGTCGCGCCGATCACGACGCGCCAGCATGCGCTCGACTTCTTCGAGCGCCGGGCGCAGGGCAAGCCCGCGTAGCGGCAAGCGGGCGAAGCGCCGCGCCCCCTCGGACGGCGCGCGCGGCGCTTCGCCCGCTTGCCCTGCGCGCGCGTTTCGCTCGACGCTCGCGAAATCCGGCATGATAGGTGCTTGAAGCGAGGTGCTCGAAGCGAGGTGCCTGAAGCGCAGTGCCTGAAGCGAATCGAACGGCCGGCCGCGCGCCCGCGCCCGCTCCCCGGTCCGCGCCGATCGCGCCCCGGCCAACCCAACGGAATCCGTCGCCGCCATGAAGATACGCCCCGGTCTCGTCGCCGAACTGACGGTGAACCTGCTGCTCCCCTGGGCCGCCTATCGTGCGGCGGTGCCGCACTGGGGCGAGACGGGCGGCCTGATCGCGTCGGCCGTGCCGCCGCTCGTCTGGAGCGCGATCGAACTCGCGCGCTTCCGGCGCATCGACGCGCTGTCCGCGGTCGTGCTGTTCGGCATCGTGCTGTCGATCGCCGCCGCGCTCGCGGGCGGCAGCCCGCGCATGCTGCTGATGCGCGAATCGCTCGCGTCCGGCGCGATCGGCGTCGCGTTCCTCGGCTCGCTCGCGCTGCCCAAGCCGCTCGTGTTCCATCTCGCGCGGGCGACGGTCGCGCGCGAGGCGCACGACGGCGCCGCGCGAATCGACGCGCTGTGGGTCGAGCGGCCGGCGTTCGTGTCGGCGATGCGGCTGATGACGCTCGTCTGGGGAGCCGGGCTCGTCGCCGAGAATCTGCTGCGCGCGTGGATGATCTGGAACTGGCCGGTCGAGCGCGTGCTCGTGGTCGCGCCGTTCGTCGGCTACGCGATCTACGGTGCGCTGATGATGTGGACGCTGTGGTATCGGAAGGTGATGCGCACGCATGCGCTCGCCGGCTTGCCACGCGGCGGCGCGCTCGGCTGAGCGGCGAAGCCGCTCGCGCTCGACCCGCCCGGCGGCCCGCGCCAGCCCGCCGTTCGCGCGAAATCGGCGTGAACGGGCCCCGGCACGCTGCCGGGATTCTGCGGGCGGGATGCCGGAGAAAATCGTCGCCCTCTCCGCATGCGCGACAAACCGCTCGTGCGGCTTCGGGCCCGGCTTCGGCGACGGGGCGCCCCCCCCAAACTTCGTGCGAGCCCCTCGCGCCCCCGTCTTTCGGCAGCCCGCTAGCCGCGCCGGCGAAAGAACGCGATCGGGCTCGCCGCCGCACGCGCGCCCCAGCACGCTCGCGCGCGCGCCGCGAAATCGAGCGCGTCGTTCGACGCGGCCTCCGCGTGCCCTTCGTGCCAGATGCCGGCGAGGCGGCTGCCGATCCGATACGGATTGGCGCGCCCGCCGAGATAGTCGGCGAAGCCTTGCTGATATGCGCCGTACAGCGTGAGCGGCGGCGTTCCGTCGGACGGCGCGCCGCCGTGCGCGGCGAGCGGCTCGGACGCCACCTCGGCGATCAGCGTCTCGCCGTCGATCTCATTCGGCTCTGCGACGCGCACGCGCCGGCGCTCGACCCCGACGAATCCCATGTGAAGCTCCCTGAATCGGTTCTTTCCCAGTCAGGAGCAATAAGAGTGCCAGCCGCCACGCGCGCGGCGAACGCCGTCGCCTCAAGGCCGCGGCGGCGCGGCCCGGCGCACGCGGCGCCGACGTTACGGAACATGTCACGTGACGCCCGCGTTGCGCGCCGCGCCGCGCAACCGCCCATTCCGTTGCATCAATGAAACGTCGCGTCGCCGCCGCCGCCGCTGCCGCTGCCGTCGCTCGCGAGCCGCGCGCGCAGGAATTCGAGAAAGAGCTGCACGACCTTCGGCAGCGTGCGCCCGACGAGCGTCTGCAATTCCACCGCGCGCGCGTCCATCCCGCGATCGGCGATCGGCCGCACCGCGAGCTCGCCGCGCGCCTGCCGCGAGCGCACCGTGACCTCGCCGGAGATCGAGATCGCATCGCACGCGATCGCGAAGTTGTGCAGCGCGACGATGTTGTTGCTGACCATCACCGGCTCGATCGTCAGGTTCTGGCGGCTCGACACGACGTCGAACAGCTGCCGGATCGTCGTGCTCGGATCGGGCAGCGCGAGCGGATATGCGCTCATCTGCAGCACCGACACCCGCTCGAGGCGCGCAAGCGGATGATCGCCGCGCATCACCGCCATCACCGGCGCGCTCTGCCGGTGCTCGACCTTGATGTCGCTCTCGGGCGTGCGGCTGAACGTCACGCCGACGTCCGCCTCGCCCTTCTTCACGCGGCGCGTGACGTCGGCGGGCGCGCACACGGCCGCCTGGAACACGATGCCGGGATACGTGCGGCGGAAATCGGCGATCGCGTGCGGCACGAACTCGATCGCGAAGCCCTCCGACATCGCGACGCGCACCTGGCCGCGCCGCAGCCCCTGCAACGCGTCGATGTCCTGCACGAGCCGGTCGGCCTCGAGCTCGGTGCGAAACGCATACGCGGCGAGCATCTCGCCCGCCGCGCTCGCGACCATCCCGCGCGAGCGGCGCTCGAACAGCGGCGTGCCGAGCACCTGCTCGAGATGCGCGATCTGGCGGCTGATCGCCGAGCCGGCGACGTTCAGCCGCGCGGACGCCTCGCTGATCGATCCCGCGCGCACGACTTCGAGGAAGTAGCGCAATGCGGTGTCCTGCAGTTGATGGTGCTTCATTGCGCCTCCTCGCGATCGCCGGCGCCGCGATGCCGTTTCGGCAACGCAGACTTATTTTTTCGATAATAGTCGCAACAAAATTCGCTGTTTACGCTTGGCTCCTGAGCGTGGCCCCCATGCCCGCCGCGGCCCCGCCCGGCCGCCCCGTCCCGGATTTCCAGGAGCCTTGCGATGAATCGTCGGTTCGCCGTTCGCCCCGCCCTCCGCTTTTCCGCCCGCGCGGCGCTCGCGCCGATGCTCGCGTTCGCGCTGATGCTGTCGCTGCCGCCCGCCGCGCACGCCGGCAAGACGAACGACACGCTCGTCTACGCGTCCGACAGCGAGCCGGAGAACATCTCGCCGTATCACAACAACCTGCGCGAAGGCGTGATCATCGCGCACATGGCGTGGGACACGCTGATCTACCGCGATCCGAAGACGGGCGCGTACAAGCCGCAGCTCGCGACGGCGTGGAAGTGGGAATCGCCGACGTCGCTCGTCGTCGACCTGCGCCGCGACGTGACCTTCCACAACGGCGACAAGCTCACGGCCGACGACGTCGCGTTCACGTTCAACTACGTCGTCGCGCCGGATTCGAAGGTCGTCACGCGGCAGAACACCGACTGGATTCAGAGCGCCGAGAAGACGGGCGACTACCAGGTTCGCATCCGGCTCAAGGCGCCATTCCCGGCGGCGCTCGAATACCTGTCCGGCCCCACGCCGATCTATCCGGCCGCGTACTTCAAGAAGGTCGGGCTGCAGGGGTTCGGCAAGGCGCCCGTCGGCACCGGGCCGTACAGGATCGTGGCGGTGACGCCGGGCGTCGGCGTGACGATGGTCAAGAACCCGAACTATTTCAAGGACAGCCCGCTCGGCCAGCCGAGGATCGGCACGATCAAGTTCGTCGTGATCCCCGATCCGGAGACGCGCTCCGCGCAGCTCATGACGGGCGCCGTCGACTGGATCTGGCGCGTGCCGGCCGACCAGGCCGATTCGCTGAAGGCAATGCCGAACCTCACCGTGCAAAGCGGCGAGACGATGCGCATCGGCTATCTGTCGATGGACGCGGCGGGCGCGTCCGCGCCGAACTCGCCGTTCAAGGACGCGCGCGTGCGGCAGGCGGTCAACTACGCGATCAACCGCGGCGCGCTCGCGAAGAGCCTCGTGCGCGGCGGCAGCCAGCCCGTCTATGCGCCGTGCTTTCGCACGCAGTTCGGCTGCGATACGTCGGGCGTCGTCAAGTACGACTACGACCCCGCGAAGGCGCGCGAGCTGCTGAAGGCGGCGGGCTACCCGAACGGCTTCGACACCGATCTGTACGCGTACCGCGAGCGCGAGTACGCGGAGGCGCTGATCGGCGATCTGCGCAAGGTCGGCATCAACGCGCGGCTGCACTACCTGCAGTACGCGGCGCTGCGCACCGCGCAGCGCTCGGGCAAGACGCCGCTCACGTTCCAGGCTTGGGGCTCGTTCTCGGTCAACGACGCGTCCGCGTTCGTCAGCGTCTACTTCAAGGGCGGCCCCGACGACAGCGCGAAGGACGCGACCGTCGAGAAATGGCTCGATGCCGCCGACACGTCGAGCGACCCGGCCGTGCGCAAGACGAACTACGCGAAGGCGCTCGCGCGGATCAGCGGGCAGGCGTACTGGGCGCCGCTCTTCTCGTATTCGACGAACTACGCGTACGCGTCGGCGCTGAACTTCAGCGCCTATCCGGACGAGCTGCCGCGCTTCTACGAAGCGAGCTGGAAGTAGGCCGGCGCGCGCCGCGCCGATCGCCCGCGCAGCCGGATCGGCCCGTGCGCCCGATTCGCCGCTGCCCGGCCGGCGCGCGCCGCGCCCCGACCGTCCGCCGCCGATCGACGCTCGTTCGACACTTGACCGCCGCATCCGGCCGCGCCCTTCACCGAACCGAACCGAACCCAACCGATCCGTACCTCGCGCAATGTCAGCTTATCTGTTCCGCCGTCTGGGCCTCGCGATCGCCGTCGCGCTCACCGTGTCGATCGTCAGTTTCGCGCTGCTCCATCTGTCCGGCGACCTCGCGACCGCGATCGCCGGCCCCGAGGCGACCGCCGCGCAAGTGGACGCGCTGCGCATCCAGTACGGGCTCGACCGGCCTGTCGCCGCGCAGTACGCGGACTGGCTGTGGCGCGCGGCGCACCTCGATTTCGGCCGCTCGTACTTCTTTCAGTCGTCGGTCGCCGATCTGATCGCCGAGCGCCTGCCGATCACGCTGAAGCTCGGCGGCGTCGCGCTCGCGCTCGCCGTGGCGGTGGCGATTCCGCTCGGCGTCGTCGCCGCGCTGTACCGCGACACCTGGATCGATCGCGCGGCGCTCCTCGTCGCGGTGATCGGCCAGGCGATGCCGAGCTTCTGGTTCGGCTTGACGCTGATCCTCGTGTTCGCGGTCGGGCTCAAGTGGCTGCCCGTGGCCGGCAACGACGACTGGCGCCACTTCGTGCTGCCTGCCGTCGCGCTCGGCTACTACGCGACGCCCGCGATGATGCGGCTCACGCGCGCCGGGATGCTCGACGTGCTCGGCGCCGACTACATCCGCACTGCCCGCGCGAAGGGCCTGAGCCCGGCGCGCGTCGTCTTCAAGCACGCGCTGCGCAACGCGCTGATTCCGGTGGTCGCGCTCGCGGCGGTCGAGCTCGGCTTCATGCTCGGCGGCTCGGTCGTCATCGAATCGGTGTTCTCGCTGCAAGGGCTCGGCCAGCTCGCGTGGGATGCGATCGCGCGCAACGATTTCCCCGTGGTGCAGGCCGTCGTCCTCATCATCGCGATGTTCTACGTCGCGCTGACCTTTCTCGCCGACGTCGCGAACGCGGCGCTCGATCCGCGCATTCGCGCCCGATAGCTTCCCGTCCGACAGGAGCGGCCCATGCCCTTGCGCTCGCACTCTCTCCCGGCCCTGCGCATCGACGCGCCCGCCCGCCCCGCGTGGCGGCGCGCGGCACGCCGGCTGCTCGGCCATCGGGGCCTGTCGATCGGCGCGGCGCTCGTCGCGCTCGCCGTGCTCGCCGCCCTCTTCGCGCCGTGGCTCGCGCCGCACGATCCGTACGGCCAGGACCTGACGCGCCGGCTGCTGCCGCCCGCGTGGGACGCCGCGCGCGGCAACTGGGCCTACCCGCTCGGCACCGACAAGCTCGGCCGCGACTACCTGAGCCGCCTGCTCTTCGGCGCGCGCGTGTCGCTCGTGATCGGCGTCGCGGCGGCCGCGCTGTCCGGGGTCATCGGCACGACGCTCGGCGTGCTCGCCGGCTACTTCGGCGGCCGCGTCGACGCGGCGATCAGCTACCTGATCACGACGCGGCTCGCGATGCCCGTCGTGCTCGTCGCGCTCGCGATGTCCTCGCTGCTCGGCGGCTCGCTCGCCACCGTGATCGTGCTGCTCGGCCTGCTGCTGTGGGACCGCTTCGCGGTCGTGTCGCGCTCGATCGCGCAGCAGTTGCGTGACGCCGAATTCATCGCGGCCGCGAAGGCCGTCGGCGCATCGACGCCCTACATCCTGCTGCGCGAGCTGCTGCCGAACGTCTCGGGCGCGCTGATCGTCGTCGCGACGCTCGAGATGGCGCACGCGATCCTGCTCGAGGCGACGCTGTCGTTCCTCGGGCTCGGCGTGCCCGCGCCGATGCCGTCGTGGGGGCTGATGATCGCCGAAGGCAAGGCGTACATGTTCTTCCAGCCGTGGGTGATCCTGATTCCGGGCGCGGCGCTCGCGATCACGGTGCTCGCGATCAATCTCGTCGGCGACGGCGTTCGCGACCTGAGCTCGCCCGAAGGCCGCTGACCGACCGGCGTCAAGGAGAAGCCCGATGGCTGCATTGCTCGAAGTCGACAATCTGCGGGTCGACCTGCCGACCCCGAACGGCGTGCTGCACGCGGTGCGCGGCATCGACCTGCGCCTCGAGCGCGGCGAGCTGCTGTGCGTGGTCGGCGAATCCGGCTGCGGCAAATCGATGACGTCGCTCGCGCTGATGGATCTGCTGCCGCGGCACGCGCAGCGCCGCGCGGATCGGCTCGCGTTCGACGGCATCGATCTGCTGTCGCTCGAGCGCCGCGCGATGAACGGGCTGCGCGGCAACCGGATCGCGATGATCTTCCAGGACCCGATGACCTCGCTCAATCCCGCGTACACGCTCGGCAACCAGCTGTGCGAGGCGCTGCGCCGGCATCGCGGCGCGTCGCTCGCGCAGGCGCGCGAGCGCGCGGTGCATCTGCTCGAACGCGCGGGCGTCGCGCACGCGGCCGAGCGGCTGCGCCAGTATCCGCATCAACTGTCGGGCGGGCTGCGGCAGCGCGTGATGATCGCGATGGCGCTGATGTGCGAGCCCGATCTCATCATCGCCGACGAGCCGACGACCGCGCTCGACGTGACGATCCAGGCCGAGATCCTGCGGATGCTGCGCGAGCTGCAGCGCGAGTTCGGCACCGCGGTGCTGTTCATCACGCACGATCTCGGCGTGGTGTCGCGGATCGCCGATCGCGTGGCGGTGATGTACGCGGGCGAAGTCGTCGAAACCGCGAGCGCCGCGCAGCTGTTCGCGCGGCCCGCGCATCCGTACACGCGCGGCCTGCTGAACTGCATTCCGGTGCGCGGCAAGACGCGGCCCGGCTCGCGGCTCGACGCGATTGCGGGCGTCGTGCCGTCGCTCGTCGGCAACATCGACGGCTGCGCGTTCCGCAACCGCTGCGCGCTCGCGCGCGACGCGTGCGCGCAGACGCCGGCGTTCGTCGACGCCGGCGGCGGCCATCGCGCGCGCTGCGTGCTTGTCGAATCCGCTTGCGAGGAAATCAGCCGATGAACGCCGCTCCGCTTTCCGCGTCCAATGCATCCGCTGCATCCGCTGCATCCGCTGCATCCGCTGCATCCGCTGCATCCGCTGCATCCGCTGCATCCGCTGCATCCGCTGCATCCGCTGCATCCGCGCCGCCCCGTGCCGGCGTCGACGCCGACCTCCACGCTGCCTCGCCCGGCACCGACGTCGCACTCGAACTGTGCGCGCTCACCCGCACGTTCATGCTGAAACACGGCCTCTTCCACGCGCCGACGCCGCTGCGTGCGGTCGACGGCGTGTCGCTGCGCCTTCATCGCGGCGAGACGCTCGCGCTCGTCGGCGAATCCGGCTGCGGCAAGAGCACGCTCGCGAAGATGCTGCTCGGCCTGCTGCCGCCCACCTCGGGCAGCGTGCTGCTCGACGGCCGGCAGGTCGACCCGCGCGACGCCCGGCGCACCGCGCTGCGCATCCAGCCGATCTTCCAGGACCCGTATTCGTCGCTGAACCCGCGCAAGACGGTCGCGCAGATCGTCGGGCTGCCGCTGCGCGTGCACCGGCGCGGCACGCGCGACGAGCAGGACGCCGAAGTGCGCCGGATGCTCGACCTCGTCGGGATGCCGCAGCGCACGCACGGCCAGTATCCGGGCCAGTTGTCGGGCGGCCAGCGGCAGCGCGTCGCGATCGCGCGCGCGCTGATCCTGCGCCCCGGCATCCTCGTGTGCGACGAGCCGACGTCCGCGCTCGACGTGTCCGTGCAGGCGCAGATCCTGAACCTGCTGCTCGACCTGAAGGCCGAGCTCGGCTTGAGCTACCTGTTCATCAGCCACGACCTCGGCGTCGTCGAGCATCTCGCCGATCGCGTGGCGGTGATGGAGCGCGGCCGCATCGTGGAGCAGGACGCGGCCGGGCGGATCTTCGCGCAGCCGGGCCATCCGTATACACGCAAGCTGCTCGCGTCGGCGCTGACGCCGGAGCCGGGCCTCGGCCTGCCCGATCCGCCGGCCGCCGGCGCGCAGCGCGCCGCCTGAACCCTCAACATGGAGAGACAGACATGACGAGTCGCAGTCGAGCCATCGACATGGCCGCGTCGTACTTCGACGACGGCCGCTTCCTGCACGAACTGAACGCGCGCGTCGCCGTGCGCACCGAGAGCCAGCTCGCGTCGTCGCGGCCGCAGCTCTATGCGTACCTGACCGATCACATCGCGCCATCGCTCGCGGCGCTCGGCTTCACGGCGACGATCGTCGACAGCCCGCTCGAAGGCGGCAGCCCGTTCCTGATCGCCGAGCGCATCGAGGCCCCCGGCGCGCTGACCGTCCTCACGTACGGCCACGGCGACGTCGTGCCCGGCCACGACGCGCAGTGGCGCGCGGGGCTCGAGCCGTGGCGGATCGTCGTCGACGGCGACCGCTGGTACGGCCGCGGCACCGCCGACAACAAGGGCCAGCACACGATCAACCTCGCCGCGCTCGCGCAGGTGATCGACGCGCGCGGCGGCCGGCTCGGCTACAACGTGAAGGCGATCATCGAGATGGGCGAGGAAACCGGCTCGCCCGGGCTCGCGCAGATCTGCGCCGCGCATCGCGACGCGCTCGCGGCCGACCTCTTCATCGCGTCGGACGGGCCACGCGTCGCGGCGGCGCGGCCGACGATGTTCCTCGGCTCGCGCGGCAACCTGAATTTCACGCTGTCGATCGGGCTGCGCGACGGCGGCCATCATTCGGGCAACTGGGGCGGCCTGTTGCGCAGCCCCGGCATCCGGCTCGCGAACGCGCTGGCGACGATGGTCGACGCGCGCGGCCGGATACTCGTCGACGGCTGGCGGCCGGGCGGCGTGCCGCAGCCGGTGCGCGACGCGCTGCGTGCGCTCGATGTCGGCGGCGGCCCGAACGATCCGCAAGTCGATCGCGACTGGGGCGAGCCGGGCCTCACGCCGATCGAGCGGGTGCTCGCTTGGAACGCGCTGGAAATTCTCGCGTTCAGGACCGGCAATCCGGATGCACCCGTCAACGCGATCCCCGGGCATGCGCACGCGCATTGCCAGTTGCGCTACGTCGTGGGCAGCGACGGGCCGAATCTGCTGAACCGGCTGCGCGCGCATCTCGACGCGCACGGCTTCTCCGACATCGAGATCGCCGAGCGCGGCACGCGGATGGAGGCGACGCGGCTCGACCCGGACGATCCGTGGGTGCGCTGGAGCCTCGCGTCGATCGAAGCGACGACGGGCGACGCGCCCGCGCTGTTGCCGAATCTCGGCGGCTCGCTGCCGAACGACGTGTTCGCCGAGCTGCTCGGGCTGCCGACGCTGTGGATTCCGCATTCGTACGCGGCGTGCTCGCAGCACGCGCCGAACGAGCACCTGCTCGGCAGCGTCGCGCGGCAATCGCTGCAGATCATGGCGGGGCTGTTCTGGGATCTCGCCGAAGAGGGACAGGCGGTGCGCGACGCGAGGCGCGCGCGAGCGGCCTGAGGCGGCCGGCAGGCGCGCGGCCGCGCCGAGCGGGATTTGACGGGATCGGCCGGAGCCCGGCTGCCCGTTTGCACGTTTGCACGGTCGCCGCGCTGATCGCGCGTTCCGCGGTTTCGTCGGCCGCGAGCGGCGGACCGCCGGCGTCGCGGCCGCGGCCCGCGCGCGGCGTGCCGGAAGCGGGCGCGAACGCGCTCATGCGTCGCCGGCTTTGCCGATCTCCGAGATTTTCTGCTTCGCGCGGGGATCGTCCTTCGGCAACAGCTTGACGCCGGATTCGTCGCCGTTCTCGTAAGGCACCGCATACCCCGCGAGCTCGAAATCGCCGCCCGGCTTGCGCAATTGCGACGAGAGAACGTCCGCCGTCATGTGTTTCGCGTTGACCTGCAGCGTATGCGGCATGACTTCGGTCGCCCGCCCGTGCGCGTCTCGGACCAGTTCGGTCTGCTGCTGCAGCCGCTCGTCCTTGCTTGCCGCACTCTTGAGCGCGCCTTGCTGATGCGCGCCGGCCTGCTTGACGTGGCCGAGCAGTTCCGGCGCGCCGTTGGACGCATCCCCGCCTTTCTTCAGCGCCGCCGCCTGATACGCGTACGTGACGAACTGCGAGCAGCTGACGCCCTGGTTCTTGCTGAGCGGCATGCCTTCGGCGCTTCTGAGCGCGGCGCGCGCCGCGCGAAACGTCGCTTCGGGCGACCACTCCTCGGCCTTGTCTTCGTCTGCATCGTTCAAGCGCTCCTCACCGAATGGAGTCTTGGTCTTCGTCGGGTTGGACTCGCGCGAGCGCAGCGCCCATTGCTCGCCGATGCGCGCCGCTTCCTCGGGAATGGGCGATTCGGCGTTCTTCATCCGGTACACCGGCAGCTTCTTGGGCGTCTCGTTGCCGAACTTCTTCGTCAGGTAATCCGGGCCTTGCTGAAGGACGCCGAAGAAGCGCCCGTTCGTCGAGTGGACGAGCGGCTTGTCGCCCGCCGCGTACATCACCGCGTGCATGTTGCCGTGCTCCATGATCAGATCGCCGCGCGTCAGGTTCTGAAGATCCTTCAGGCCGCCGAGCGCGGCCCCGGCGCCGCGCTGCGACGATTGCCGCGCCTGTGTTTGCCCGGTTGCGTGCTGCCCGGAAGACGATTCGGAAGAGACATTGAGCGCAGTCGCGCCTTGCTGAACCTTTTGTATGCCCATGGCGTTCTCCAAGGTTGCCGGAATACGACGAATGTAGGGAAACGATGCGGCCCGCGACGGCCGCGACGCGAACGAACGTCGCGCGTCGCGAAGCGAACCGGCCATGCGGCGCGCGAGCGCGGCGGACGCTCGCCGGTTCGCTCAGGCTGCCGGCGCGACGCGCCGCGCTGTTGCACGCGCGATTTCGGTTTCATCGCGGGCTTTTGCTGGGAGCTTTGCGGGGATCTTTATTGCGATCTTTACTGGAGTTTGCGTCGCGGCCGCGACGCACCATCTCGACATTCGACCCAGGCGGTCGATCCGGCGCACCGGGTGCGGATCGCCGCCGCGGGCTCGTCGAGCCGCCGAACGGCGAGTAGTGAGCGGCGCTCGGCTAGCGGTGAGCAGCTTGCAATGAGCAATGAGCAATGAGTGGTGAGCGGTGAGCGGTGAGCGGTGAGCGGCGAACGCCGCCGGATGACCGATGCCGATTCCGCCGCCCCAATCACCGCATGCCCGGCACGACGGGCTTTCGCCGATGATCGGCAACCACGCCGGCAAACGCATGCCGACATGACCGACACAACCGACATCGCCGACGCCGCCCGAATTCCGCCCGACACGCCGCACTCGCTGACCGGGTCAATATTCCGCGTCGATCCGCGACCGCATCGCGGCCCTCAGCAGCGCGAGCGCCGCGTCGACCGCGCGTTGCAGCTCGATCTCGTCGCACGTCAGCGGACAATGGCGCACGACGAACGTCCGATGGCCGTGCACGCCGCCGATCCAGTCGAGCGTCGCGGGCTGCTGCGACCACAACAGTAGCCGAGCGTCGCGCGACAACCGGCCGAGCGCGCGCTCGAGCGGCGCGATTTCGGCGGGCGGCCGCGCCGCCGCGCTCGACCGCGCATCGACCCACGACGCATGCAGCCGCGCCGGTTCGGCGCAGCCGAGCAGCGCGATCTGCGGCATGCCGGCGAGCCGCTTCGCGAGCGCGCCGCAGCACGCGGCGGGCAGCGTGTCGTCGCCGACGACGCACACGAGCGTCGGCGACGACGGCGGCTGCCACCAGCGCGCCGCCGCCGTTTCGTCGCACGAACGCCTCGCCCCGCTCATCGGCGCGAACACGCGCGGCGGCCCGACGCGCCGGGTCAACCGTCGCGAAACAGGAAGCTGTACGCGTTCAGCGCGGGCACGCCGCCGAGATGCGCGTACAGCACTTTCGAGCCGGCCGGGAATTCGCCGAGCCGCACCTTCTCGATCATCCCGTGCATCGATTTGCCTTCGTAGACGGGGTCGGTGAGCATGCCTTCGAGCTTAGCGCACAGGCGAATCGCCTCGAGCGTGCCTTCGTTCGGCAGCCCGTATTCCGGGCCGCCGAAGCGCTCGTCGAGCACGACGTCGTCGCTCGTGATGTCGCGGCCGAGCTCGACGCGATCGGCGGTGTTCTTCGCGATCCTGAGGATCTGCTCGCGCGTCTGCACGGGCTTGGCCGACGCGTCGACGCCGATCACGCGGTCCGCGCGCCCGTCGGCCGCGAAGCCGACGACCATCCCCGCCTGCGTGCTGCCCGTCACCGAGCACACGACGACGTAGTCGAACTTGAAGCCGAGCTCGGCTTCCTGCGCGCGCACCTCCTCGGCGAAACCGACGAAGCCGAGGCCGCCCAACGGATGATCGGAGCAGCCGGCCGGAATCGCGTACGGCTTGCCGCCTTGCGCGCGCACGTCGGCGAGCGCGTCCTCCCAGCTCTTGCGAAAGCCGATGTCGAAGCCGTCCGGCACGAGGCGCACGTCGGCGCCCATCATGCGCGACATCTGGATGTTGCCGACGCGATCGTAGACGGCGTCGTGATAGTTGACCCAGTTCTCCTGCACGAGCACGCACTTCATGCCGAGATGCGCGGCGACCGCCGCGACCTGGCGCGTCTGGTTCGACTGGATGCCGCCGATCGACACGAGCGTGTCGCAGCCTTGCGCGAGCGCGTCGGGAATCAGGTATTCGAGCTTGCGCGTCTTGTTGCCGCCGAACGCGAGGCCGCTGTTGCAGTCGTCGCGCTTCGCGTACAGCTCGACCTTGCCGCCCAGATGCGCGGTGAGGCGCTTGAGCGGCTGGATCGGCGTCGGGCCGAAGGTCAGCGGATAACGCGGGAATTTCTGAAGATTCATCGATCGCTCCTGTCATCGAAGATTCGGGCGCGCGAACGCATCGAACCGCGCGCCGCGCAGCCCGATCGCGATTCGCCGCGACGTCCCATGTTAAGAACGATCGGGAAAAACAGGGTTGCGAACATATTGCCAATCACCTACTTTTATGACGACATATAAGTCATTCGATTAATTTAATTAGGAACGACATATCATGCGCGCAACAAAAAAATCCACGCCGAAGGCCGTCGCCCAGCCGGCCGGCGCGGACATCGACCGTGTCGACCGCGCGATCCTTCGCGTGCTGCAGCGCGACGCGTCGATCTCGAACGTCGCGCTCGCCGCGAAGGTGAACCTGAGCGCGCCCGCGTGCCTGCGCCGCGTCGAGCGCCTGAAGGAGATGGGCCTGATTCGCGGCATCGTCGCGCTGCTCGAGCCGAAGGCGCTGAACGCCGGCATGCTCGTGATGATCGGCGTCGTGCTCGACCGCTCGACGCCCGATTCGTTCGACGCATTCGAGCAGGCCGCGCAGAAGGTGTCCGGCTGCATGGAATGCCATGTCGTGACGGGGGAATTCGACTACATCATGCTGATTCGCACGCGCGACAGCGACACGTTCAACCGGCTGCACGCCGAGCAACTGCTGTATCTGCCCGGCGTGCGGCAAATCCGGACATTCGTCGTGCTGAAGGAGATTCTGTCGACCACGAGCTTTCCGATTTGAGCCGGACGCGCTTCGCGCGCGCCGCCCATGCAGCCGGCGGCTATCGCGCGAAAAAAGCGCGGGCGGCCTCGCTCGGCCGCTCGGCCGCTCGGCCGCTCGGTCACTCGGCCGCTCGGTCACTCGGTCGCGCCGTTACGCCGTCGCGCCGTCGCGCCGTCGTGCCGTCGCGCAATCGCGCCGCCGCTCCATCGCCTCCGAGCGCACGACGCCGCGCGCTCGAACGATGCCGCCCCCCACAAACGTGCGCGAAACGCGCCGCGCATTCGCGTCGGCGCGCCACGACAAGCGCGCGTGCCGCGCATTCTTTGGCCCACCGTTCGCACCGCCGCCCGAGCCCCCGCGCACATCGCCGCGCACGCCGTCGAACACGCGGATTTCCGCGCGACCGCGCCGACCCGCTATCATGTGCGCCATCCTCGATCGCATGATCGACCCGACACTCAGGTTGGAGACCCCATGGCCTTACCCCAGGACAGCGTCAACATGGCGCTCTTTTGCGACTTCGAAAACATCGCGCTCGGCGTGCGCGACACGAAGTTCGAGAAATTCGACATCAAGCCCGTGCTCGAGAAGCTGCTGCTCAAGGGCAGCATCGTCGTCAAGAAAGCGTATTGCGACTGGGATCGCTACAAGACGTTCAAGGCGGCGATGCACGAAGCGAGCTTCGAGCTGATCGAAATCCCGCACGTGCGGCAGTCGGGCAAGAATTCGGCGGACATCCGGCTCGTCGTCGACGCGCTCGATCTTTGCTACACGAAGGCGCACGTGGACACGTTCGTCATCATCAGCGGCGATTCGGACTTCTCGCCGCTCGTGTCGAAGCTGCGCGAGAACGCGAAGCGCGTGATCGGCGTCGGCGTGAAGAACTCGACGTCGGATCTGCTCGTCGCGAACTGCGACGAATTCATCTTCTACGATGACCTCGCCCGCGAGCAGCAGCGCGCGCTCGCGAAGCGCGACGCGCGCAAGGCCGAGGCGGGCGCGAAGCGCACGGCCGACGACGACAAGCACCGCAAGCACGACGGCGACGCGCGCAAGGCGGAAGCGATCTCGCTCGCCGTCGAGACGTTCGACGCGCTCGCGTCCGAGCGCGGCGAGAGCGGCAAGATCTGGGCATCGGTGCTCAAGAGCGCGATCAAGCGGCGCAAGCCGGATTTCAACGAGTCGTACTACGGCTTCCGCGCGTTCGGCAACCTGCTCGAGGAAGCGCAGGCGCGCGGGCTCCTCGAGATCGGCCGCGACGACAAATCGGGCACGTTCGTGTTCCGCTCGATCCAGCCGGCCGCCGTCGAGACGGTCAAGCCCTTCGAGACGGCCTCGGCCGCCGAGGAAAACCACGCGGGCGCGAAGCCGTCCGGCAAGAAGGGGCACGGCAAGGGCCGCGGCGCGAAGAAGCGCGTGCCCGAGCAGATGCCGCTGATCGTCGAGCCGGGCGCGGAAAGCCACGCTGCGAGCCTCGATGCCGACGCCGAGATCCTCGGTGCGGACTTCGCCGAGACGCGCGAAACCCGGCGCGAGCGCGCCGCGGATGACGCACGCGAGGCGCACCCGGCCCGCGAAGCGCGGGATGCGCACGAGCCGCACGAACCGGCCCGCACGCACGAGACGACCGAAGCGCAGGAAACCGAAGCGGCGAAGCCCGCGCGTTCGCGCGTGCGCAAGGCCCCGGCGAAGAAAAGCAAGCCGCGCGCGGCCGAAGCGGCGCCGGCCGCCAAGGCCGATGCGGATGCGGCCACCCCGGCCGCCGCCGGCGAACCAGCGGCCGAAGCGGCGCCCGCGAAGGCTCCGCGCAAGTCGACCGCGCGCCCGCGCCGCCCGCGCAAGACCGCGGGCGCGAGCGAGTCATGAGCGACGCGTGACAGGCGGCCGCGCGGGCGCGACTCGCGACTCGCGGCGCCCGTCGGTCGGCGATCGTCCGCAGGACGCGGGACGCGCGAGCGACCGAAACCGCCGATCCTGTCGCATCACTGGGGTCGCCCATGCTCGCCCATACGGCGCATCAGGGTGACGCGTCGGCCCCGGCGTGCCGCGTCGTTCGTCACCGCCGCGACTTGGCGGAGCGATCCCGGGCGTTAGACGGCGGTGCGGTGGTGCGGTGGGATGGTGGGATGGTGGGATGGTGAGGCGTTTATGCAGCGCGACAGTGAGACGGCGAGGCCCGCCCTCCACGCCGCGCGCGATTCACGCCGCATCGGACCGGCGCGGCGACATGAGCGCGCTACAGCGCCAGCAGTTCCTCCGGCCGCTCGATCAACGGCAGTCCACAATGCGCCCGCAGCGCCTGCGGCGCGGTATAGCCCCACGCGACGCCCCTGAACGCGATCCCGGCGTTGTCCGCGGCCTCGGCGTCGCGCACTTCGTCGCCGACGTACAGCACGTCGGCGCGCGCGAACCCGCTTGCGCGCGCGAGCAACCGCAAGCGCCGCGCCTTGCCGAACAGCGAAATCCCGCAACTGAAATGCCGGATGTGCGCGCACGTCGCCGGGCCGGCGATCGCACGCACGACGGCCTCCGAATTCGACGTCGCGACGGCGACGCGCGTCCCCCGTTGCGCGAGCGCGCGCAGCGTCGCGTCGATTCCCGGAAAGAGCCGCACGTCGGGCGCGCGCGCCTGCATCCGCCGCCGCATGTCGGCGGCGATGCGCGGCACTTTCCACTGCGGCACGCCGAGCAGCTCGACGATCTCGCGGGCCGACATCCCGCGCACTTGCGGCAGCAGCGCGTCGTCGATCGCGCGAAAGCCGTGATGCCGCGCGGACTCGGACAGCGCATGAAGAAAGCACGCGAGCGAATCCGCGAGCGTGCCGTCGAAATCGAAGGCGATGAGCTTGTAGCCCAAGTTTTCCTCGTGATGCTTATCGTGGCCGAAAGAAAATTGCCGGCGAGACAGGGCTCGCGATTGTGTCACGAAACACGCCGACGGCTAAATCGCGACGAAGCGATCGGATGCTTCGAGCGCTTCGAGCACTTCGAATACCTCGAATGCTCCAAACGCTTCGGATGCTTTGGATGCTTTGGATGCTTTGGATGCGATCAAATCGGCAGCATGATTGCCTCGGACGTTCCACTTAAAAATCTCAGAAACCTGTCCGAACGAGTGAGGCCACCTCTGAACGTAGTCGATCCAAATCATCTGCGAGCGTGTTGAGGTCGCTGGCTCGAAGTGACCTGCCCCCTTCACGCGCGCCCGGACCGCCCGAGACGCCGTCGCCGCGTCACGCGGCGCTCAAGCCGCGACGCCCGCGCGCGGCCGCCGGCCGAGCGTCGTCGCGACCGCCAGCATGCCGACGCCGAGCGTCGCGAGACACACGACGGGCACGAGCATCGGCGCGCTCGCGCTGCCCGCGACCTTGCCGACGTACGGCATCAGGTTCTGCGCGAAGAAGCCGCCGAGATTGCCGATCGAGTTGATCGCGGCGATGCTGGCCGCGGCGCGCGCGCCGGTGAAGAAACGCGGCGGCAGCGACCAGAAGCACGGATACAGCAGCGGGATGCACGCGCCGCCCAGCACGAGCGCGGCGAAGCGCAGCGGCAGGCCCGGCAGCGCAAGGCTCAGCGCGAAACCGGCGACGCCCACGCCCGCGACGAGCGCCATCGCCTTCAACACGATCCGCTCGCGCTTGAGCCGCGCCGGCAGCCACAGCAACAGCAGCGCCGAGATCGCCCACGGAATCATGTTCAGCAGCCCGTTCGTCGACGGCGGCACGCCGCTGCTCTTCAAGAGCGTCGGCAGCCAGTACGTGACGCCGTACAGCGACGTCGACATCAGCATGTACGCGAGCGCGAACATCAGCACGCGCGGATCGACGAGCGCGCGCCACGGCGATTCGGACATCGCGTCGGGCGACGCCTCGCGCTCGAGCGCGGCGAGCACGAGGCGCTTCTCGTCGTCGGACAGAAACGTCGCGCGCTCGACCGACTCCGGCAGGAAGCGCAGCGCGACGAGCGCGACGGCAACGGCGGGCAGCCCCGTGGCGACGAACACCCACTGCCACCCGGCGAGCCCGAGCCGGCCGTCGAGCGACAGCAGCAGCCCGCCCGCGAGCGAGCCGAGCATGTTCGCGAGCGCGCTGCCAAGCGTGAAGAAGCCGAGCACGCGCGTGCGGTGGCTTTGCGGAAACCACAGCGTCAGGTAATAGATGACGCCCGGATAGAAGCCCGCCTCCGCGACGCCGAGCAGAAAGCGAAACACGTAGAAGACGCCCGTCGAATGCGTGAAGCCGAGCAGCACCGTGATCGCGCCCCACGTCATCATGATGCGCGCGAGCCAGAGGCGCGCGCCGAACCGGTGCAGCGCGAGCGTGCTCGGCACCTCGAACAGCAGGTATCCGATGAAGAACAGCGAAGCGCCGAGCCCGTACGACGCCTCGGTCATCCCGAGCGCGTGCACCATCTGCAGCTTCGCGAAGCCGACGTTCTGCCGGTCGATGAACGCGATCAGGAACATGATCACGAGCAGCGGCATCAGCCGACGCGCGATTTTCGTCATGACCGCCCGTTCGCGGGTTGAGGACTCGTCCACCTGCTGTCTCCTGGTTCAAAATTCATATAGATGATTGGTTGAATAGTGGAATGCGGCAATGCGTAATAACCCGCGTCTCACGTCGGAATTTAGCGGCACTCATCGGGTTTTCACCGATTCGCCTCGCCACAAGTCATGCAAACATATAGATGAATTGGGAGAAACCATGCACGCCACCGACGACCGTCTGCCCCGTTATCAGCGTCTGCGCGACGAGCTGGCCGCGCTCATCGCCGCCCGGCACTGGCGGCCGGGCGAGGCGATCCCGACCGAGCAGGCGCTCGCCAAGCGCTACGACGTCGCGATCGGCACTGTGCGCAAGGCGGTCGACCTGCTCGTCGCCGACGGGATGCTCGAACGCTTCCAGGGGCGCGGCACGTTCGTGCGGCGCGCGAGCTTCGACAGCTCGCTGTTCCGCTTCTTCCGCTTCCAGAGCAGGCATGGCGAGCGCCGGATACCGGAGAGCCGGGTCCTGCGCCGCGAGATCGTCGAAGCGCCGTCGGCCGTCGCCGCCGCGCTGCAGATTCCGAGCCGCGAACCGGTGATCGAAATGACGCGCCTGCGGCTGATCGACGGCGCGCCGATGCTCGCCGAGGAAATCTGGCTGCCTTACGACCGCTTCGCCGCGTTCGCGCGGCTCGAGCTCGACGCGATCGGCGACTTGCTGTACCCGGTCTATGAAGCGCACTGCAACCAGATCGTCGCGTCGGCGACGGAGACGCTGACCGTCGAGGCGATCGGCCCCGTGCATGCGCGCCTGTTGCGCATCGAGCCGGGCACGCCCGCCGTCGTGATCGAGCGGCTCGCGTACGGCTACGACCGCCGGCCGCTCGAATGGCGGCGCTCGCGCGGCCCCGCGAGCGAGTTCATCTATCAGGCGGAGATCCGCTAACGCAAACGGCGCAAGCGCACCGACACGCGAACGCGCGCATGCGCGCCGACGGGCGAGCGCCGCGAACCGCGGCGGCGCGCCGCAACGCCCGTCGGGCAACAGGAGACGACAGTGTTCAAATGGTTCGGCACGATCTCGGCCCGGGAACGGCGCACGTTCTGGGCCTGCTTCGGCGGCTGGGCGCTCGATGCGCTGGACGTGCAGATGTTCAGCCTCGTGATTCCCGCGATCATCGCCGAATGGTCGCTGTCGCGCACGCAGGCGGGCTTTGTCGGCGGCGCGACGCTCGTCGCGTCGGCGATCGGCGGCTGGGCGGCCGGCATGTTGTCCGACCGCTTCGGCCGCGTGAGAACGCTGCAATGGACGATCGCGTTCTTCTCGGTCGGCACGTTCCTCTGCGCGTTCGCGACGAGCTATCCGCAGTTCGTCGTCCTGAAAACGCTGCAGGGCCTCGGCTTCGGCGGCGAATGGGCGGCGGGCGCGGTGCTGATGGCGGAGACGATCCGCGCCGAGCATCGCGGCAAGGCGATGGGCACCGTGCAGAGCGCGTGGGCGCTCGGCTGGGCGGCGGCCGTGCTGCTCTATGCGCTCGCGTTCTCGCTGATGCCCGCCGAGCTCGCGTGGCGCGCGATGTTCGCCGTCGGCCTGCTGCCCGCGCTGCTGATCGTCTACGTGCGGCGCGGCATCGTCGAGCCTGCGGCGAACGCATCCGGAGCGCGGGCTGCGCCGCACGCCGCCGCGGCTCCGCTCGTCGGCATCTTCGCGCGGGACACGTTGCGCATCACGCTGATCGGCGCGCTGCTCGGCGTCGGCGCGCACGGCGGCTACTACGCGCTGATGACGTGGCTGCCGACGTATCTGAAAGCGGAGCGGCATCTGTCGGTGCTCGGCACGGGCGGCTATCTGGCCGTCATCATCTTTGCGTTCTTCTGCGGCTGCGTCGCGAGCGCGCAATTGCTCGACCGCATCGGACGGCGCCGCACGATCCTCGCGTTCTCCGCGTGCTGCGTCGCGACCGTGATCGCCTATCTGTTCCTGCCGCTCGGCAACGCCGCGATGCTCGTGCTCGGCTTTCCGCTCGGCTTCTTCGCGGCCGGCATCCCGGCGAGCATGGGCGCGCTCTTCAACGAGCTGTATCCGCGCGGCACCCGCGGCACGGGCGTCGGCTTTTGCTACAACTTCGGACGCGTCGCGTCGGCCGGCTTTCCGGTGCTCGTCGGCCACATGTCGGCGGGCATGCCGCTCGGCACCGCGATCGGCATCGACGCGGCGATCGCGTATTCGATCGTCGTCGTCGCGGTGCTGATGCTGCCCGAGACGCGCGGGCGCACGTTCGACGAGCGCGCGAACGCCGCTGCCGGCGCGGGAACCCGCGGCGTCGCCGCGCCGCGCGCGCAGCATCGCTGAAGGCGCGGCGGATTCGGGCGGCAGATTCACGGCATGAGGAGCATCGAGCGTTGAGCGAGCAACAGGGAACGGCCCGCGCGCCCATAGCGGCGATCCGGGATGAAGCCGGCGGCATCGTCGGCGTCGACGCGCACGCGCACGTGTTCGAAACGGGGCTGCCGCTCGCCGGGCGCCGCCGCTACGCGCCCGATTACGACGCGACGCTCGACGCGTACCTCGCCCAGCTCGACGCGCATCGCGTCTCGCACGGCGTGCTCGTGCAGCCGAGCTTTCTCGGCAGCGACTGCCGCTACCTGCTGCGCGCGCTCGCGCGGCAGCCGCGGCGTCTGCGCGGCGTCGCGGTGATCGACGCGGGCCGCGCGCAGGACGAGCTCGACGCGCTCGATCGCGCGGGCATCGTCGGCATCCGGCTGAATCTGATCGGGATGCCGGACCCGGCGCTCGACGGCCCCGCATGGCGCGCGACGCTCGAGCGCGTCGCGGCGCTGCGCTGGCATGTCGAGCTGCACGCGCAAGCGCACCGGCTGCGGCGGCTGATCGCGCCGCTGCTCGCGCATCGCGTGAACGTCGTCATCGATCATTTCGGCCGCCCGGACCCGGCGCACGGCATCGCCGACGCGGGCTTCCGCGATCTGCTGCGCACGGCCGCGACGCGGCGCGTATGGGTGAAGATTTCCGGCGTCTACCGCAACTGGCCGCTCGCGCCCGACGAAGCGGCAGCCCGCGCGCGCGAAGCGTTCGATGCGCTCGAGGGCGAATTCGGCGCGCAGCGGCTCGTCTGGGGCAGCGACTGGCCGCATACGCAGTTCGAGCGAACCGAAACGTTCGGCCGCGCACTCACGCTCGCGCAACGATGGATGCGCGACGACGCGATGCGGCGCGCGATCTTCGTCGAAACGCCCGCGCGGCTGTTTCGGTTCGGTGAGAATCGGGGCGCGTAACGGCGATCGATCGGCAAGCGCGGGCGGTCGATGTGCCGCGATGCGTGGTGTGCGGTGCGTGGTGTGCGGTGCGTGGTGTGCGGCGCGCCTCAAAGGCTCACTCACGTTCGCGCCGCCCTTGCTTTCGACCCTTGCTTTCGACCCTTGCTTTCGACCCTTGCTTTCGGCCCTTGCCCTTGCCCTTGCCCTTGCCCTTGCCATCGCCATCGCCATCGCCATCGCCATCGCCATCGCCATCGCCATGCGATGATGTCACGCCGCCTTCACATTTATTACATCGGCCATGCGTACTTTTA
This sequence comes from Burkholderia savannae, assembly GCF_001524445.2. NCBI lineage: Bacteria > Pseudomonadati > Pseudomonadota > Betaproteobacteria > Burkholderiales > Burkholderiaceae > Burkholderia > Burkholderia savannae. The sequence continues at coordinate 445,862 of NZ_CP013418.1, read as the reverse complement.
CGTCTTTCCAACGGAAACGACCATGCCACGACCGATTCTTCGCCGCGCCGCCGCGCTTCTGCCGGCGCTCGCGGGCGCCACGCTGTTCCACGCCTGCACGAGCAGCATCGATAACCAGCCGGACGCCGCGAGCGCGCCCGCGAACATCCAGGCGGCGTGGGTCGAGATCGGCGACGCCAACCAGGCCATCGCCCGCGTGATCACGAGCTACGCGCCGCCCGCCGCGGCGTCGGCGGAGCCTGCGCCCGCCGTCTGCCCGCAACTGAGCGCCGACGGCAAGATCGCGCGGATGACGCTGCGCGTCGCCGCGGGCACCGCCGCGCAACGCCCGACCGCGAGCGATCCGGCCGATTCGAAGCCGTCGAGCTTTTCGGTATCCGTCTGCGAAACGGCACTGCCCGCGAACGCGAAGGACGTGACCGTCGCCGGACGAACGCTGCCGCTGCCGAAGGCCGAGCCGCAGCGCGTGGCGATCATCGCCGACACCGGCTGCCGGATGAAGAAGGCCGACAACGCATTCCAGGCGTGCAGCGACGCAACCGTGTGGCCGTTCGCGACGATCGCGGCGAGCGTCGCGAAGCTGAATCCGGATCTCGTGCTGCACGTCGGCGATTATCACTATCGCGAGAACGCGTGCCCGCCCGACATCGCCGGCTGCAGGAACAGCCCGTGGGGCTACGGCTGGGACACCTGGCGCGCGGACCTGTTCGAGCCCGCCGCGCCGCTCTTCGCGAAAGCGCCGTGGGTGGTCGTGCGCGGCAATCATGAGGAATGCGCGCGCGCGGGCCAAGGCTGGTTCCGCTTCCTCGATCCCCGCCCGTACTCGGACGCGCGCTCGTGCAACGATCCCGCGAACGACGGCAACGCGAATTATTCGGAGCCCTACGCGGTGTCGCTCGGCACCGGCTCGCAGGTGATCGTGTTCGATACCGCGAAGGTCGGCCGCGCGGCGCTGAAGACGACCGACACGCAATTCCAGATCTACCAGAAACAGTTCCAGACGGTGGCCGCGCTCGCGAACAGGCCCGGCATGTCGACGACGATCTTCACGAACCATCATCCGATCCTCGCGTTCGCGCCGATCCCGGGCAGCACGCCCGCGCCGGGCAATCTCGCGCTGCAGTCGGTGATGTCGAGCCTCTATGCACAGGCGTACTACCCGCCCGGCGTGCAGGTCGCGCTGCACGGCCACGTGCACGACTTCCAGGCGATCAACTTCGCGTCCGGCCATCCGGCGACGATCGTATCGGGCAACGGCGGCGACAACCTCGACGTCGCGCTGCCCGATCCGTTCCCGGCAAACCTCACGCCCGCACCCGGCGTCGTCATCGACAAGCTGTCGCACAACAACAGCTTCGGCTTCCTGATCATGGAGCGGCGCGCGTCGCCCGCGCGCGGCTGGACGTTCAAGGCGTACACGGCGGCGGGCAAGCTGCTCGCGACCTGCGACCAGGCGGGCACGACGCTCGCGTGCGACAAGACCGGCTTCGTCACGCCGTGACCGGCCGCAAGCGACGCGCGGCGACGCGGCGTGCGCCCGCATGCGCGGAACGCGCGCGGCGCGCCGCGCCGGCCCGCGCGCCGAAAGCAGGCGCCGTCGATACCGTCGCCCCGCATGCGACGGCGGTGCCGGCCGTGGCGCGATTCGGCCGCGCCCCCGCGCATCGTCGGGCGGCGCACGTTAAACCACCGGCATTCGCCGCCCGGCGCGCGCTCGAATTCGACGAGCGCGCGCCCGCGATGGCGCTTGCCGATCCGTCGGCCGGCGCAGCCGACGCGGCGCGACCGCCCCGTTCTCACCGCACATCCCGCTCGCTCGCACGATGAAGAAACATCGCATCATCCCGGCCATCGCGCGCGCCGCATGCGGCGCGCTCGTCGCGTGCGCATCGGTGATTGCCTTCGCGTCCGGTTCGGCGGCGACGAACACGATGAGCGCGATTCACACGACGGCCGCGACGGGCGCCACTAGCACGACGAACGCAGCCGATATGAAAATCACGCCCGACACCGCCCCCGCCGCGCCCGCCTCGCCCCGCTCGGCGGCGGCGACCCTGCTTCCCGGCGCGCCGCCGCAGCGCGTCGTCGGCACGATTGGCCGACACACGCCGCAGGTCGCGTCGAAAGTCGATCCGACTGCGGCGGTGTTCCGCCCGGAGCCGGCGCTCGTCGCGCTCGGCAAGCGCGTGTTCTTCGATGCCCGGCTGTCGCAGCCGCGCGGCACGTCGTGCGCGAGCTGCCACGATCCGGGCCGCGCATTCGCGCCGACGCTGTCGAGCGCGGCGCTCGCCGGCCCGCGCGTGCCGCAGGGCAGCCGGCCCGGCCGCTTCAGCAGCCGCAACGCGCCTTCGCTGCTGTACGTGCGCTATGTGCCGCGCCGCCACTTCTATCAGGACGACGACGCGCTCGCGCCCGCGCCGTTCGGAGGCCTTTTCTCGGACGGCCGCGCCGATACGCTCGCCGAGCAGTTGCGCGGCCCGCTCTTCGATCCGAACGAGATGAACAACGCGTCGCCCGCGGCGCTCATGCGCAAGATCGACGGCACCGAGCTCGGCGCGGCGCTCGCCGAGCGCTTCGGCCCGTCGGTGCGCCGCGATCCCGAGCGGATGGTGCGCGCGCTCGGCGAAGCGGTGCAGGCGTATCTGCAAAGCGACGAAATGGCGCCCTTCTCGTCGCGCTACGACGCATACGTGACGAAGCGCGCGCCGCTCACGCCGCAGGAACTGCGCGGGCTTGCGCTCTTCAAGAATCCGGACAAGGGCAACTGCATGAGCTGCCACACGCTGTCGGACACCGCGAGCCGGCCCGAGCGCTCGCTCTTCACCGACTTCGGCTACGACGCGATCGCGGTGCCGCGCAATCGCGCGCTGCCCGCGAACCGCGATCCGCGCCGCTTCGACAACGGCCTGTGCGACACCGCGGCGAAGCTGCGCTGGCCCGGGCCGACGCAATGGTGCGGCTACCTGCGCACGCCGGGGCTGCGCAACGTCGCGATCAAGGAGACGTTCATGCACAACGGCGTGTTCGACACGCTGCGCGACGCAGTCGCGTTCTACAACACGCGCTCGACCGATCCGGCGCACTGGTATCACGGCCGCGACACGTTCGACGACGTGCCGCCCGCGTATCGCGGCAACATCAACGTGAATTCGACGCCGATGAATCGCCGCCCCGGCACGCCGCCCGCAATGACGGACGCCGACGTCGACGATCTCGTCGCGTTCCTGCGCACGCTGACTGACGCGCGCTACGTCGAGCTGATGCCTGCCGCGCTCGACGGAAAAGCGGCGCGGCCGTGACGCTCGCCTGAACGGGCCGCCCCGATCCTCGCGCCGTCAGCGGCGCAGCGAGGATCGCGCCCCCGCTTGGGGCGGCGCCGCACGATCGATACACTGTGACGTACCGACGAAATTCGTCCACGGAAGGGGGAGCGTCATGCCGAACCAATCGATCGCAGCGCCGGACAGCACCGCGGTGCGCGTCGCGCTGTGGCGCGCGTTGCACGTCGAGATCGATGCGCCGCCGCACGTGCTCGACGACGAGATCGGCCTGCAGTTGGCCGCGCCGGACGAAGGCTGGCGCAGCCGGCCGGACATGGATGCGCAAGCGACGCGCGGCTACCGGGCGTCGATCGTCGGCCGCGCGCGCTTCGTCGAGGATCTGGTCTGCGAGCAGGCCGCGCATGGCGTGGCCCAGTACGTCGTGCTCGGCGCGGGTCTCGACACGTTCGCGCAGCGCAGGGCCAAGCTCGCGTCGCATCTGCGGGTATTCGAGGTCGACCAGCCCGCCACGCAGGCGTGGAAGCGGCAGCGCCTGATCGCGCTCGGCTATGGCGTGCCGGACTGGCTGCGGCTCGTGCCGGTCGATTTCGAGGCGGGCGGCGTCTGGCGCGAACAGTTGAAGGCGGCCGGCTTCGACGGGGAACGGCCGGCCGTCGTGTCGTCCACCGGCGTCTCGATGTATCTGACGCGCGACGCGATCGCCGACACGCTGCGCCAGATCGCGACGCTCGCGCCCGGCTCGACGCTCGCGATGACGTTCCTGCTGCCGCTCGAACTCATCGACGATCCCGCCGAGCGCGCGCAGCACGAAGCCGTCTACGCGCGGGCACGTGCGGCGGGCACGCCGTTCGTCAGCTTCTTCGGCCCGTCCGAGATGCTCGCGTTCGCCCGCGAGGCGGGATTGCGCGAGGCCCGGCACGTGTCGACCGACGATCTCGTCCGGCGCTATTTCCGCGGCCGGACCGACGGCCTGCGGCCGTCGAGCGGCGAGGCGTTTCTCGTCGCGACGACGTGACGCGTGCGATCGGGGCGCGGGCGTCGCGGCGAGAGCCGATCGAACCCGTGCTCGAGCCGGTGGCCCGGTTGCGCCCTGCTCGCGTTCAATTGGATGCGGCTCGGTGATCGTCGCGACGCGCATCGCGACATGACATCGGAAACGCTCTGAGAAAATCCGCCGCGACTCGATACGATTGGAGCGCGCGACGCTTGCAATCAGCTCATCGACGATCTCGACCGGGCCGGTTCGACGCACTTCGTTTTAACTGTTTACCGAAGAGATCGATCTTTTCGATTCCTCGAAACCCGCTTCCTGCGCCGGCTCATCGAATCGAATTTCGCCGGCGCCGCAGCTCGCCCGCTGCCCCGATTCGAGATCCCCGCGACGCCCGACGACGCCCGACGAAACACGGCCCGATCCGCAACGAACCCGCTCGCGTGGAATCCCCGAGTGGAAAACACCAATCTTCTCGGCAAAACCGGCATCGCCCAGAATCGAATCGATCCGATCGAATCGCCAATTTTCCGCAACATCTCATTTACCCATGAAAACGGACAGAAAATGAACTAGCATTTTCATGGCGACGGCCCGATGCCCAAAACCAGAAAACGAAGCCGGAACTCGTTGCCTCGACAAAGACCGGCGCTTTCCGTGCGAGCCGAATCGCCGTTTGAACAATGACCAACAATTAACGTGACCTTCCTTTCCATCGGATAACGCTTTATCCATTTCAATTGATCGATAGTCGTTTGGACGATCGGATTCGACCAATCCGATCGCGGCATGCTGCACGCTTATAAAAAAGGGGAAATCAGCATGACTTACTTACGTCAAAACATCTGGGATCTGGGTGCCGACTGGGCCGAGCCGATTCTCTGGTACGCACGCGGCGTCAAGGCGATGCAGGCGCGCGCGCTCGACGATCGGGCCAGCTGGCGTTTCTACGCGGCCATCCACGGATTCCAGAAGGACCTGTGGCAACGCGTGGGCTACCTGAACGCGCACGACAAGATGCCGAGCACGGCCGATTACCAGACCTTCTGGAGACAATGCCAGCACGGCAGCTGGTACTTCCTGCCCTGGCATCGCGGCTACCTGCTCGCGTTGGAGGCCGTCGTGCGCGACGAGATCGCGAAGCTGCGCGGGCCCAAGAACTGGGCGCTGCCCTACTGGAATTATTTCAAGCCGGGCCAGGATCTTCTGCCGAAGGCCTTCGCGTCGCCCGACTGGCCGGACGGGAAAGGCAACAATCCGCTGTACGTGAAGCAGCGCTACGGCCCGTACAACAACGGCGAAGTCTACGTGCCGACCCAGTGGATCAACATGAACGCACTCGGCGATCCCGATTTCGAAGGCGTGGCGAGCGGAGGCAGCCCCGGATTCGGCGGGGTGGATACGGGCTTCAGCCATAGCGGCCGGGTGCACGGCGGAATCGAGACGCAGCCGCACGACGCGGTGCACGGCATCGTCGGCGGCAAGAATCGGGCGACGGGCCTGCCCGGATTGATGTCCCACCCCGACATCGCGGGCCTCGACCCGATCTTCTGGCTGCACCACGCGAACATCGACCGGCTGTGGGAAGTCTGGCGAAGGAATCCCCCGGCTCACGTCGACCCGACCGCCGTGAATTGGCTGAAAGGCCCGGCCGCCATCGGCGAGCGGCCTTTCAAGATGCCGATGCCGCACGGAGACATCTGGACCTACACGCCCGGCGAAATGAGCGACCTGTCGAAGCTCGGCTATGCTTACGATGACGTATCGGCGCCGACCGCGACGCCGCTGACGGCCGCACGCGTGAGCCGCCTGCGCGCGCAGGCGACGGCCGAAACGCCGCAGGAGGACTTCGCCGTGACCGATCCGAAGATCGTCGAGCTGTTCGGCGCAAGCGACCAGCACGTCCCGGTGGCGGGCTCGGAGGCGCGCTCGTCCGTCACGCTCGACGCCGGCGTGCACCGCAAGCTCACCGCCAATCTGGCGGCGACCGCGGCCGCGACATCATCGACGCCCGACCGCATCTTCCTGAACCTCGAGAATGTCCGCGGTCTCGACGACGCGACCGTCCTCAACGTCTACATCAACGTTCCCGAAGGCGAGGACCCCGCGAAGTATCCCGACCATCTCGCCGGCTGCGTCGCGCTCTTCGGCGTGAGCAAGGCGACGGTGGCCGAGGACGGACACGCGGGCGACGGCGTGACGTTCGTGCTCGAAATCTCGCACGTGATCGATGCGCTGCATCTTGCCGGCGCGTTGCCGCCGTCCAAGCTCGACGTGCGGCTCGTCGCGGCGACGCCGGTGGCCGAAGAGTCGCAGGTGAGCATCGGCCGCATCAGCGTGTATCGGCAGAGCACGTGACGCGGGGCCGATGATGAAGCTCGCCGAGCGACGGCTCGACGCGCCGCTCGTCGCGCTCGCGTCGATCAGCGTGATCGCGTGGTCCGCGTTGATCGTCGGCGCGGGCGGCCTGATGCCGCCCGCGCTCTGCGCGATCGCGGGCGACTGGCGCGTGCCGCTGTCGACCTGGCTGCGTCTCGCGTATTTGTCGAACTCGCCGGCGAAGTTCGCGGCCGATTCCGTGCTGATGGTCGCGGCGATGATGGCGCCGCTCGCCGCGTCGCCGCTGCGGCATGTACTGGAGCGCAGTTTCGCGCGCCGCCGCACGCGGGCGGCGCTCCTCTTCGTCGCCGGCTACGCGGCCGTCTGGCTCGCCGCGTGGATCGGCTTGCAGATCGCCGCGATCGCGCTGACCTGGGCCGCGCCGGGCGCCGTCGCGCGAATGAGCGCCGGGCTTGCGCTCGCGCTGCTTTGGCAGGCTTCGCCCGCCAAGCAGTGGTTCCTGAACGTCTGCCATCGCCGGCCGCCATTGGCGGCGTTCGGCATGGCCGCCGAACGCGACGCGCTGCGCTTCGGGCTGGCGAGCGGCGCGTCGTGCGCGGGGAATTGCTGGGCGCTGATGTTGCTGCCGCTGCTGGCCGGACCGGCGCACGTGCCCGCGACGATCGCGGTCATGGGCTTCATCGTCGCCGAACGGATCGAACGGCCGGCGACGCCCGCATGGCGATGCCGCGGCCCCGGCAAGGCCGTGCGCATCGTTTCGGCGAGGGTGCGCGCGACGCTGGCTTCGCTGCGCTTGCCCGTCTGACCTTCTCGGACGCACGACCGCGAATGCCCCGCTCGCGGAAAGCGCGGCGCTTCGCGTTCGTCATGCCGCCCTCGCAACCGCGCCGAGGTTCCATTGCCGCCGAGAAGGCCTCCGGCCTCCGGCCGACGATCGACGCCGCGCATGAGATTCGTTCGTCGCCGGGCCGCTCCCCGCCTCGCCGCATTCATCGGCATCGAACGCTGCGCGGCTGAACGAACCCGTCTCGCCTGAGCGTGCGCCCCCCCTTTTCGCGCCGCGTTCTCCTCACTGCGCTACCGCGTGGGTCCCGCGCCGCGCCGCATTCCAACTGCCGGCGCCCTTCGCGCCCCAATTCGCACCCTATTTAATGCAGTTGCACATACGACAAATACTGGATAAATTAACAGTACTGTGTTTTTAGCCAGTGAGGTGTCAAATGGAGCACCTGATTCGCATCGTCAACGATACCGATCGCCAAATCCTCGCCTGGCTGCGCAGCCAGGTCGGCGACGAACGCGTGGAGCGCGCGGCTCGGCACATGGGGCGCGTCCGCAAGCCTTATTTGTCGGCCGTTTGCCGCTACCTGGGCGTCTGGCCGCCGATCTCGCTGCGCAAGCCGCCCCGGCGCGCCGAAATCGATCGCACGGTGGGTGACCGTTACTTGACGCTGATCCGCCAGCACCTCGCTGCGCAAGCCGCAAGCCGGTAAGCGCCGTGTCCGGCGTCGACCGACGCAGTCGACACGGACAACACGGATCGACGCCGCGCGGCCGCCGCCGGCGCGACATGCCGCAACAGGCAGCGACATGCCGCAACACGGTGCAACGCCGCGCGACGCGGCGTCGCACCGTGCGATTCGATGCGCGACATCAAGGAACGCGCGTCGCCCGCTCGACAAAATATGCTGGTCGCGGCGACAGAAATCCTGTCAGCTCACCACGCACGAAGTCGTGCGCGCGTCGCGCCTTTCCCAGCCGCCTACCCCGCCCGCCAAGGCGCCGTCTGACATCGCCGCCGCGACACCCTCCAACGCATTTTGCGAGGCCCCCCGGCATGGCGAAGAAATTTCCGCTGCATCCGAAACACCCCGAACGCAATTGCTGGGGATGCGATCGATATTGCTCGGTCGACGCGCTGTCATGCGGCAACGGCTCCGACCGCACTCAACATCCGATCGAGTTGCTCGGCGACGACTGGTACGAATGGGAACAGGAGAACGAGGCGGCGCAACAGCAACGGCAGCAAACGCAAGCAGCCGCTTGATGACGCCGCGCCGCGATCGTGCGAGCCCGCTTGGAATCGCTCGATGAAATGGACCGCTGCCGCCAGACATCGGGAAATGCGCGTTCCCGGCAATCACAGCGCCGGCGTGTGCCGACCGTCATCCGGCGTCCGCCCGGCCCGAATCGCGCAATAGGAACGAGCACGGCGAAGAGCGCCGGGCGATAGAGGTCGCGCGAACAACGCGCAACGCGACATCGCCGAAACGCGGCCGCGACGCGACGACACAAGCCGTCGGGCGCGCCTGACCACCGCACATGCCGCGCTCAACGAAGCAACCGAACCATGTGCTGCTCGTCATAAAACCGATCGCCGACACGCATCGCACGCCGCTCGACGCCGAACGTCTCGAAGCCGAGCGACGCATACAGCGCCTTCGCGAGTTCGTTTTCCGTGTTCACGCATAGATTGACCTGAGCGATGCCCCAATCGCGCGCCGCGTGCGTCAACGCGGCGTCGATCAACCGTCGCGCAAGCCCGGCGCCGCGATGCGCGGGCGCCACGAACACGCCCCAAAGCGTCGCCTTATGGCCGACCTGCACGAGCGCATCCCTGCGCACGCCGGCGATGCCAATCAATTCGCCTTCGGCGGCCAGCGCGCCGAACACCGCCTGCGTGTCCGACGCGCGAAGCCGCGCCTCCACTTCCGCCGTCGATCGCGCCGCTTCTTCGTCGCGCGTCGGCCATACCGCGCTCGGCGACGCATCGATCGCGGCGAGACGCAAAGCCTTGAACGCGGCGGCGTGAACGGGCTCGAGCAAACGGATGGCGATCATCGGGCAGTCGAAGGCAGAAACAGGAAGACCCCGATCCTACGCATTCCCGCGCCTCTCCGGCGCGCGCCGCGCGCCGTTCAACGCCCGGCCCCGGCGCGTTCGATCCCTTCGAACGCCGCCATGCCGATCAGCATCGCCGCGACGAAGCCGAACGCCTTCGCGCCGCCCAAGCCGAGCGACACGACCGCCGGCCCCGGACAGTAGCCGACGAGCCCCCAGCCGACGCCGAACGCCGCGCTGCCCGCGACGAGCCTGAGCGTGACGGCCCCGCGCGGCGGGATCTGCATCGGCAGCCCGAGCAACGAGCGCTCGCGCCGCTTGGCGAACGCGAATGCGACCGAGCCGACCGCGATCGCGCCTGCCATCACGAACGCGAGCGACGGGTCCCAGTTGCCGGCAAGATCGAGAAAGCCCTGCACCTTCGCGGGATTCGCCATCCCGGACACCAATAAACCGGCGCCGAACAGCAAGCCGGACAGGAATGCGAACAACACGCTCATGTCACCCTCCGAACACGTGGCGCAGCACGAACACCGTCGCGATGCCCGCCGCCATGAATACCGCCGTGGCGACGATCGAGCGCAACGCGCCGCGCGAGATCCCGCACACGCCGTGTCCGCTCGTGCAGCCGCCCGCATAGCGCGTGCCGATGCCGACCAGCACGCCGCCGGCGATCACCCTGGCCCAGCCCGCGTCGACGACGGGCATCGAGAACCAGTCGAGCGCGCTCGCGACGAGCGCGGCCGCGATCATGCCGGCGAGAAACGCCGCGCGCCAGCCCGCACCGCCGCGCCGGCCGGCGAGCAGCCCGCCGACGATGCCGCTGATGCCGGCGATGCGGCCGTCGAAGAGCACGAGCAGCGCGGCTGCGGCGCCGATCATCAGGCCGCCCGCGAACGAGAGGCCCGGCGTGAAATGAACGAGATCAACGGCCACGGCGCTTCCCCTTCTTGTTCGTTGCACAGAATTGCTCGTAGAGCACGGACATGATCGCGATCGCCGGCTCGCTCGCGAGCGCGTAGTAGACGTTCTTGCCGTCGCGCCGCGTTTCGACGAGCGCGCTCTCGCGCAGCACGGCGAGCTGTTGCGACAGCGTCGGCTGGCGGATGTCGAGCCGCGCTTCGATGTCGCTCACGCACAGCTCGCCGCATTGAGCAAGCTCGCACATCATCAGCAATCGATCCGGATTCGACAGCGCCTTCAGCAGCGCGCAAGCGGCGTCGGCCGACGCGCGCATCCCGGACAGTTCGATCGACGAACCGGCAGCACCCATCGCCTCACCTCCACAATCTACAAAATAACATTATATATTTTTACATAATGAATGGCGAGAACGCAAACGCTGCGCGATCGTGTCGCGGCGTTCGATTCGGACCGTTAAGCGAGGCTTAAGCGCACGCCCGGCACAGTGGCGGCACGCGAAACCGCAGCCCGCATCGAAGAAACGACATGAAACGCATTCTCATTTTTCTGCTTTGTCTGAGTGCGCTTGCCGCGGCCAGCGGATGCGCGACGCGGCAGACCGTCGCCGATTCCTACGTCGACGGCCCGCACCCCGCGCACATGGGCCGGCCGAACTGGCTTTGAGCCGGCGCCCGATCAGCCGGCGGGCCGAGCGGCGACGCACGCCGCATCGCACGTGGTGCGCCGCCATTTGCGCGGCCACGCCCCGGCCTTAAGATTTCCATAAGAATCGGCCGCCATAATCGATCGAGCCCGGTAATGTACGACGGCGCACGACACGTTGCGCCGACCGATCCCTACGAACGGCTTACCTATATGACGATCCGCGCGATGACACACGCCACCCGAACGCCAGCTCGCTACGACCTGCTCAGCCGCATCCTGCACTGGAGCGTTGCCGCGCTCGTGCTCGCTCAATTCGTGCTCGGCTGGACGATGCCCGACGTGCACGGTACGGCGCCGCCCGCCGGCCTCGTCGCCTGGCATGTCGCGCTCGGCACCGCACTGATCGCCGTCATTGCGGCGCGCGCGCTGTGGTCAATCGTGCGCCGCAGCCCGCCCGCGCATCAGCAGGGCGCGCTGCTGTCACTCGCGGCGAGCGCGGTTCACAAGCTGCTGTACGCCGCGCTGATCGCCGTGCCGCTGCTCGGCTGGCTGAATGCGAACGGCCGCACGTGGCAATTGAAGCTCGCGGGCATCGTCCCGCTGCCGACGATCGCATCGCCTCATTCGCTCGGCGCGAGCATCGGCGAATGGCACAGCCTGTCGGCGACGCTCTTCATCGTGCTGATCGGCATGCATGCGCTCGCGGCGCTCGTTCATCGCTTCGTGATGAAGGATGGCGCGTTCGAACGGATGATCTGATCGCGACGCGCGGCGGTCGATCAAGCGTCGAGCCGCCGCGTGCGCAACGACCACGCGGAGTGATGTCGTGGCGGCGAGGATCAGCCGGCTGCAGGCTCGTGGCCGGCGCGGCCTTCGCCGCCTGCATCGCTCTCTTCGACCCGGCTCGCGCCGGGTCTTTTTTTCGTATGTCGAATCAACCGGAAGCCGGGCCTCGAGTTGTTCGTCGATGCGGCAGCCGGCCCGGTCGTTTCGCGCGAATCGACCGAGCCGGCATCGTCACGATGTGGCGCGCGGGGCTACCCGCGCCGCGCCGCGAGCCCTCGCACCACATCGACCATCGCATCGACCTCGTCGCACGTGTTGTAGAAAGCAAGCGACGGACGCACCGTCGCTTCGAGTCCGAAGCGACGCAGGATCGGCTGCGCGCAGTGATGCCCGGAGCGCACGGCGATGCCCTCCTCGTTCAGCGCCCGCCCGACTTCTTCCGTCTCGTAGCCCTTCAGCACGAATGACAGCACGCTCGCCTTGTCGCGTGCGGTGCCGACCAGCCGCACGCCCGGCACCGGCGCGAGCACGCCCGTCGCATAGGCAAGCAGATCGTGCTCGTAGCGCGCGATGTTCTCGATGCCGACGCGCGTCACATATTCGAGCGCCGCACCGAGCCCGACCGCGTCGGCGATGTTGCCCGTTCCCGCCTCGAAACGGTTCGGCGGCGGCTGGAACACGGTGCGCTCGAACGTCACGTCCGCGATCATGTTGCCGCCTCCCTGCCACGGCGGCATGTCGTCGAGCAGCGCGCGCTTGCCGTACACGACGCCGATGCCGGTCGGCCCGTAGATCTTGTGCCCAGAGAACACGAAGAAGTCGGCATCGAGCGCCTGCACGTCGACACGCATGTGCGAAATCGACTGCGCGCCGTCGACGAGCGCCTTCGCTCCCGCGCGATGCGCGAGCTCGACGATCTCCTTCACCGGCACGACCGTGCCGAGCGCATTCGACACCTGCGTGACGGAGACGATCTTCGTGCGGTCGTTGAGCAGCTTCCGGTACTCGTCGAGCAATACCTGCCCCGTGTCGTCGACGGGAATCACGCGCAGCGTCGCCCCCTTCGATGCGGCCAGTTGCTGCCACGGCACGATGTTCGCATGATGCTCGAGATGCGACACGACGATCTCGTCGCCTTCGCCGACGTTCCGGACTCCCCACGTTTTCGCGATCAGGTTGATCGCCTCCGTCGTGCCGCGCACGAACACGATCTCGTCCGGCGACGCCGCGCCGATGAAGCGCTGCACGGTCGCGCGCGCATGCTCGTACGCGTCGGTCGCGCGCCCCGCGAGCGTATGCGCGGCGCGGTGGATGTTCGAATTCTCGTGCGCGTAGAAGTAGGCGAGACGGTCGATCACCGCTTGCGGCTTGTGCGTCGTCGCCGCGTTGTCGAACCAGACAAGCGGTTTGCCGTTCACCCGTTCGGAGAGGATCGGGAAGTCGCGGCGAATCGCGTTGACGTCGAACGGCGGATGCGCGCCGGCTCCGGGCGAATGCGAAGCCGCGGGCCGCGCATCGTCGATGAAGTAGCGCGACGCGCCGTGTCGATCGGCCTGCGGCCGCTGAATCGGCAGCAGGTCGCGCAGCGCCTGCTCGTCCGGCAGGCCGAACGCGCGCGGCGACGCGATGCCGTCCTGCGGCACGACGATCTGCGCGGCGTCGCGCTGCCAGCCGTGCGATGCGCGGTCGACGAAGTAATACGGCGAAGACGACGATGCGAACGCAGACGGCATCGCCGTCGCGGACGCGTCGGTTGCCGATTGCGTGGCGACGGCCTCCTGCACGGGCGGCACGCCGAGTGCGGCACCGCCCGCGCGCGGCTCGAGCGCCGGCGCGATCGCTACGACGTTGTCCGGCAATCCGTTTTGCGCCGCCGCGTGCGGCGCGAGCGCGGGCGCGCGATTGCCGAGCGACAGCACGTGCGTCGGCGCGGGCGCGAGGTTCGCGCCGGGCACCTTGCCGGGCGGCGCACCGACGCCCGGCATGCCCGTGCCGGTGCCGCCGGGCCCGGCGAGCGGCGAGCCCGCCGGCGCGGGATTCGACGCCGACGCGAGAAGCGGCGCGGCGGCCGGCAGCGCCGACGGCACGCCGCCGACCGCGCCGCTTCCCGCGCCGACGTCGGGCGCGGCGGATTGCCCCGGCAACGCCGCGAGAAACTCGGACGCGAGGCGCGCGAGCGTCGCCGGATCGGGCAATCCGGCAGGCAGCGGCGCATGCGGCGGCGCGACGCTCGAGGCGCTCGCGGCAGGATTAACGGTAGGTGTCGGGATAGTCATGGTACTTGCCGATCTCCACGTCATCGAGGACAGCCAGCGCATCCGGCGAATGGACGGCGAGCGAGCAGTACAGCGAAATCAGATACGACGCGATCGCCTGATTGTTGATCCCCATGAACCGAACCGACAGGCCCGGCCCCTGCTCGCCCGCGACGCCCGGCTGATAGAGGCCGACGACGCCCTGCCGCTTGTCGCCGACGCGCAGCAGCAGGATTTTCGTCTTGCCGTCGGCAACCGGCACCTTGTCCGACGGAATCAGCGGAATGCCGCGCCACGTCAGGAACTGCGAGCCGAACAGGCTCGTGGTCGGCGGCGGCACGCCGCGCCGCGTGCATTCGCGGCCGAACGCGGCGACCGCGAGCGGGTGCGTGAGGAAGAACGCAGGCTCCTTCCACACTTTCGTCAGCAATTCGTCAAGATCGTCGGGCGTCGGCGCGCCCGTCAGCGGAAACACGCGCTGCTCTTCCGCGACGTTCGCGAGCAGCCCGTAATCGGGGTTGTTGATCAGCTGGCTTTCCTGCAGTTCCTTGATCGTCTCGATCGTCAGGCGCAGTTGCTCCTTGATCTGATCGTGCGGACTGCTATAGAGATCGGAGATTCGCGTGTGAACGTCGAGCACCGTGCTCACTGCGTTCAGGAAGTATTCGCGCGGCGCTTCCTCGTACGGCACGAAGGTGCTCGGCAGCGCGCCCTCGTCCTCGCGCGCGGTGCAGGCGGCCCGCACCGCTTCCGGGTTCTTCACCTGATTCAGACGATAGATGCCGGCCTCGACGGGCACCCATTGCAGCAGGTGCGTCAGCCAGCGCGGCGTGATCGTGGAAAGCTGCGGAACAGTCTTGGTGGCATTGGCGAGTTGCCGTGCTGCGTTGTCGCCGAGCGCCGTCTGGCCGCTCACTATCGTCGACATAGAGGACTCCGGGGGCTATAGAACTAAATCTGGAATGCTTATCAGCAGAACGCATTATCGAGACGCCATTTGGGCGGCTCAACATGCTATAGACGCCAATTCGGGGAGATCGAACAGGGATTCAGCGCGCGGTCGACAGCGACGCGTTCGATGCCGGCGACACGCCGAATCCTTGCGACGCGGCCTCGGATACGTCGACGCCGGAGGACAACAGCCGCGCGATCGGCACGCCGAACGCGCGCGCGAGCTTCTCGACGGTGACGATCGAAGCGATCGCGGTGCCGCGCTCGATCTCGCCGACGTACGAGCGGTTCAAGCCCGCATGCTCGGCGAGTTGCTCCTGCGACCACGCGCGCGCCTCGCGCAACTGGCGAATCGCCGCGCCGAAACGTTGGACGAGCGCCGTCATCACAGCGCTCCCGCGGCGGAAAGCGCCGTGTCGCTTGCGCCGTTCGCGCCATTCGCGCCCGGCACGCCAGCCGGCGCGTCGGCCTGCACGTCGGCCGGCCGCGCCGGATCGCTGCGCGTGACGGCCTGCGTGACATGGCTGCCCGGCGCGACGTCCTGCGTGATCCAGACGTTGCCGCCGATCACCGCGCCCTTACCGATCGTCACGCGGCCGAGAATCGTCGCGCCCGCGTAGATGACGACGTCGTCTTCGACGATCGGATGGCGCGCGAGGCCTTTTTCGAGATGTCCGGATGCGTCCCGCGGAAAGCGCTTCGCACCCAGCGTGACCGCCTGATAGACGCGCACGCGCTCGCCGATGATCGCCGTCTCGCCGATCACGACGCCCGTGCCGTGGTCGATGAAGAAGCCGCCGCCGATCTGCGCGCCGGGGTGAATGTCGATCCCCGTCTGCGCATGCGCATGCTCCGCGACGATGCGCGCGAGGAGCGGCAATTCGAGGCGGTACAGCTCGTGCGCGAGCCGGTGGTGAATCATCGCGAGGACGCCCGGGTAGCAGAGCAGCACCTCGTCGACGCTGCCCGCGGCCGGATCG
The DNA here is from genome assembly GCF_001524445.2 of Burkholderia savannae. Taxonomy (NCBI): domain Bacteria; kingdom Pseudomonadati; phylum Pseudomonadota; class Betaproteobacteria; order Burkholderiales; family Burkholderiaceae; genus Burkholderia; species Burkholderia savannae. Next base: position 429,868 of record NZ_CP013418.1, on the reverse strand, counting down.
CCATGAAACGCGGCGAGCACGTCGCTGTCGAGCAGCGCGCGGATCGCGGGCAGGCGCGCGGCGAACGCGCGCACCGCGGCGTCGGTCTTCGCTTCGATCGCGGCCTCGGCCTGCGCGCTCGCGTCGTGCCGCCCCTTGTAGCGCAGCTCGAGCCGCGCCTGCGCGAGGAGCGCGTGCAGCGCGTCGTCGAGCGCATGGCTCACGTAGAAATTTTCGCTCTCCTGCCTAAGATCGGGCGGCCCGAGCCGCATCGGAAACAGCACGCCCTTCAGCGTTTCGACGATGCTCGCGAGCGCCTCTCGCGCCGGCAATTCGCGCCCGCCCGGCTCGAGCGAGCGGCGCTGCACTTCGCGCCAGCGCTGGCGCACGGTTTGAAGCGATTGAACGATGTCGTCGATGTCGAATACCGCCACGGCTGCCGCTCCTTGTTGCTTCTCGTTGTTTCTCGTTGCTGGCTGACTGCTGCTCGCTACTCACGGCCGGTCGATGCCGGTTGCCGCACCGGAACCGACCGCATCGGTCAACTCTGCTGCCACGGCAACCCGTGCAACCGCCAGCCGTTGATCGCGCCGCGATGGCCCGCATCGTCGAGCTCGCCCTCGAAGCCTTCGAGCACGTTGAAGACTTGCGTGAAGCCCGCCTTCGCCGCCGCTTCCGCGGCGAGCGCCGAACGGTTGCCGCTGCGGCACAGCAGCAGCACGGCCGCGTCCTTGCCCGTCTTCGCTTCGAGCTCGCGCGCGAAGCGCGGGTTGCGCGTGAGGCTCGTGCCGGTCGCCCAGGGCACGTGCAGACTGTCCGGCACGTGGCCGACGAACGCGCGCTCCTCCGCGGTGCGCACGTCGACGAGCCGCGCGGCGCCGGCCGTGACGAGCGCCCATGCGTCGCGAGGCGATATGCCGCCCGCATACGGCAAGCCCGCCGCGCGCGCGGCTTCGCGTGCGGCTTCGAGCACCGCATGTGTGGAGCGTTCTTCGAGTTCAACCGTCATGGCGTCTCCTTGTGGGTATCGCGCATCGTGCACGAGACATGGGCCGGGCTCGACGGCGAGCGCTGTCCGAGCGCCGTCTATAGCCATCAAGGCTCCACTATGAAAGAGCCGCCGCAAAAGCCGAACCAATTATTTTTCATTTCGAAATGAGGCCGGGCATGCGGGAGATAGTCGCGATGTCGGATTGATTCGGGCGGGAAGCGCGACACGTGCGACGCCGGCGCTCGTCGTTCTCACGTACGACGAAAGCGTGCGCGCGTCGCTCGCGCACGCCGCGGCAACGCGCTCGCGCGAAGGACGCTCGGGCCGTCGGCCCAGCAATCGAAGCGCAGGCACATCACGCCTTACGCTACCATTACACGCAACGCTCATTGTGAATACGCCATGCCTCATGCTTCCTGGCCTGATCAGGCCGATCCGTACCGCTTCCTCGAAGAACTGGAAAGCCCCGCGAGCGTCGACTGGGTCGACGCGCAGAATGCGCGCACGCACGGCGCGCCATGGCTCGACGGCGCACGCTACCGCGCGCTCGTCGAGCGCTTCACGAAGGCGCTGCTGCCTCGCGAGCGGCCCGTGATCCCGCAGCGCTGGCAAGCGTGGGCCTACGACGTATGGCAGGACGAGCGCCATCCGAAAGGCCTGTGGCGGCGCGCGCCGTGGGCGAGCTGGCGCAGCGGCCGCGCCGAGTGGCAGACGCTGATCGATCTCGACGCGCTCGGCGCGGCGGAAGACGTTCAATGGGTGTTCGACGGCGAGCTCATCCTCGAGCCGGACGGCGATCGCGCGCTGATCGTGCTGTCCGACGGCGGCGCCGATGCGGTCGTCGTGCGCGAGTTCGATATCGAGCAGCGCCGGTTCGTCGACGGCGGCTTCTCGATCGAGGCGGCCGGCAAACATTCGATCGAATGGATCGATCGCGACACGGTCTATGTCGGCTGGGACAACGGCGGCCCGAGCGTCACGCGCTCCGGCTATCCGCGCGAAGTCAGGCGCTGGACGCGCGGCACCCTGCTATCGGACGCGCCCGTCGTGTTTCGCGGCGCACGCGGCGACATCTCCGTCGACGCGCAATACGATCCGGTCGATCGGCACCACATGATCGAGCAGGCGATCAACTTCTACGACGCGAATACGTATCGCCTCGGCGACGACGGCGCATGGATTCGCTACGACGCCCCGGCGCACGTCGAGGTCGGCTACTGGAACGGTTGGCTGCTGCTCCAGCCGAGGCTCGACTGGACCTGCGGCGGCGCGCGCTACACGGGCGGCAGCCTGCTCGCGATCCGGGAAGATGCGTTCGTCGCGGGCGAGCGCGCGTTCGCTACGTTGTTCGAGCCGAACGATCGCACGTCGGCGTGCGGCTGGACGCACACTCGCCGCTACCTGCTGGTGTCGTGGCTCGACGACGTGCTCACGCGCACGCTGCTCTGGCTGCCCGAGCAGCAGGACGACGGCGCCTGGCGCTGGCGCGCGCGCCCGTTCCCGGCGCGCGGGCTCGCGCAGGTCGACGTGTCGCCCGTCGAGCCGACGTTCGATGACGAGGTGTACGTGAGCGTCGGCGATTACCTGACGCCGCCCGAATACTCGCTCGCCGACCTCGCCGACGACGACCTGTCGGCATGGACGCTGCTCGATCGCTGGCCGACCCAATTCGATGCATCCACGCTGACGGTGCGGCGCGAACATGCGCGCTCGCGCGACGGCACGCTGGTGCCGTATACGCTGGTCGGCCCGCGCGACGCATTGGACGATGCGGGTCGCGCACCGCGTCCGTGCCTGCTGTACGGCTACGGCGGCTTCGCGATTGCGCTCACACCGGACTACGATCCGCTGCTCGGCATCGGCTGGCTCGAAAAAGGCGGCATCGCTGTCTTCGCGCATATTCGCGGCGGCGGCGAATTCGGCACGCGATGGCACGAAGCGGCGCGACAAACGGAGCGGCAGCGCTCGTTCGACGATTTCATCGCCGTCGCCGAAAGGCTCGTGGCGGACGGCGTGACGACGGCCGGGCAGCTCGGCATCCGCGGCGGCAGCAACGGCGGCTTGCTGGTGGCGGCATGCATGATCCAGCGCCCGGACCTGTTCGGCGCGGTGGTGAGCGACGTGCCGCTGCTCGACATGCAGCGCTATCCGCACTTGCATGCGGGCGCGTCGTGGCTCGACGAATTTGGCGATCCTGACGATCCCGGCCATGCGCCGACGCTCACGGCATACTCGCCGTATCATCGAGTCGCGCACGACGTTGCATATCCGCCGGCGCTCTTCACGACGTCGACGAGCGACGATCGCGTGCATCCCGCGCATGCTCGGAAGATGGTCGCGCGCATGCATGCGCAAGGGCACCGGAACGTATGGCTGCTCGAAAAAACCGATGGCGGCCACGGCAGCGCCGACGCAATCGACACGGCCGAGCACGAAGCGATCGGATATGAGTTCCTCTGGGGCCACTTGTCCCGCGACGCGAAGGACCGGCGCGAGTAAATCGCCATGAGAAGACGGGCGGGCGTTCGGCGTCCCGCCGCCCCGCCGTCCCGGCGCTCGCGGCGCGGCTCCGGGCGACCGCGTTCGCTTCAGAAGCTTGCCGGGACGAACGTGACTTCGTCGCGAGATGCATATGCGGGGATCGCGGATTCGTCGCCGGATTTCCCGTGTTGCCAAGCGCGCGTATCCGATGATGCCAAGACGAACGAAGTCGATTGGCTTCGTTCGCCTTGGGCGAGCGCACCGTTGGAGCGCTCGCCTTCCGCGTCGCGCGTCGGCCATGCCCTGTTCGCGCTGCGCTTCACGACTTCACGTCGTTCCCGCTCCGTCACGAAGGCAACCGCGCCGCATCGCTCGACGAACAAGTCGCCTGCAATCGCGAATCGAGCGCGAATCGACCATCGACATGCTTCGTCATCCGTACGATTGAAGCGCATCGCACCCGCATCGCGATGTCACCGCGCGGCGGGCGGCTCGCGATCGCCGCCGGCAATGCGGCGATCGCGCCCGACGAACATTCGCCGCGTCCCGTCGTTCGACATGCCGCGAGCGCCTCGTCACCGGCCGCCGTCGTTCTCCCGAATCACCGCCTCCGCCGCCGCGTCGGCCTCGCCCGCATACCCGTCGTGCACCTGCGTGCGCAAGCCCGGCAGCGGCGCCTCGCCGTCGAGCAGATGCCCGCCCCGCTCCTTCGTGCGGACCGTCGCCTTCATCGACAGCCCCACCCGCAGCGGATGCGCCGCCAGCTCCGACGGCTCCAGCGAGATCACCACCGGCACCCGCTGCACCACCTTGATCCAGTTCCCCGCCGCGTTCTGCGGCGGCAGCATCGAGAACGCGCTCCCCGTCCCCGCCGAGAACCCCTCCACCCGGCCCCGATACGTCACCCGCGCGCCGTACAGGTCCGACTCGAGCTGCACCGGCTGCCCCACCCGCATGTGCCGGATCTGCCCTTCCTTGAAGTTCGCCTCCACCCACACCTGCCGCAGTTGCACCACCGACATCAGCGGCACCCCCGGCCCCACCTGCTGCCCGATCTGCACCGACCGCTGCCCGACCGTCCCGTCCACCGGCGACACGATCGTCGTGCGCTTCAGGTTCCGGTACGCGAGCTTGAACTGCGCGCCCGCCTGCTGCACCGCCGGGTTCTGCCCGGCCGGCCGCTCGCTGCCCAGCGCGCGCGCCGCGTCCAGCTGCGCCTGCGCGCCCGCCAGCGCCGCCTGCGCGTTCGCCAGCGACGACTTCGCCCGCGCCAGCTCCTCCGGCGCCACCACCTCCACCGACGCCCCCACCCGCGCCCGGTACGCCTGCTGCGCGAGCTTCAGGTCCGCCTCCCGCGCCTTCACCGTCTCTTCGTACATCCCCATCGACAGCCGCGTGTTCGCCACCTGCCGCACCGCCTGCGCGAGCTGCGCCCGCGCCTGCGCGTATGCCGCCGACGCGTCCGCGTCGTCGAGCTTCACCAGCACCTGCCCCGCCTTCACCCGCTGCGTGTCCGTCACCAGGATGTCGGTCACCGTCCCCTGAATCTGCGCGGCGATCTGCACGACGTTGCCCGCCACGTACGCGTCGTCGGTCTCCTCGCTAAAGCGGCCGACGAGGAACCAGTAGAGCGCCGCCGCGAGCGCGACGATCGCCAGCAGTCCGAAGAACAGCGTGAAGCGGCGGCGGCGCGTCGCGCGGCGCGCGGCGAGCGACGCGGCCGCGTCGGGATGCGCGTGCTCGGACGCCGGCGTCGCGTGCGCGCCGTCCGCGGTCGTCGTATCGTTCGGCGCCTTGGCGCGCCGGGTGTGAGTGGCGGTGTCGTTCAAGGTCTTCGCGTGCGTGATGTCGGTGGCGCTATCGTGCGTTGGCCGGGCATGCCCGGGCGGCGTCGCGGATCGCTCCGGAGGGCTTCGATGTTCGGTTGCAGTGTCGGTTGAATCTCTCGTATTCACAATGGAGGTGGCGCTCGTGGTGATGTCTTCCTACTTGATGGTGCTCGATGCGTTGATGCCCGATGCGTTCGTGCCTGATGCATGCGCGCTCGACGCTCCCGAATAGCATTGCATCGCCCGCCGAAGCATGCATCGCGTCGACCGCCATTCGATCGCCGCCGCGCGTTCGCCCGTCGCTTCGACCGTCCGCCGAATCCCGCGACCGCACCGGTCAGTCGCGCTGCGGCTCGTTCGCCTCGGCCGGCCGCGACGCCGCCGCGAACGGCTTGCCCGCCTGCGCGAGCGGCCCGCCGCTCGCCTGCCGCGCGTCGAACCCGCCGCCCAGCGCCCCGATCAGCCCCACCCGCAACGTCCGACGCCGCGCTTGCAGCTCGATCGCGTGCGAGCGCTCGTCCAGCAGCGTCAGCTTCGCCAGGTTCACGTCCTTCCGCATCCCCATCCCGCGACGGTGCCGGTCCTCCGCCAGCGCCACCATCCGCTGCGCCGAGCGCACCGCCTGCTGCTGCTCCTTGAGCAGCGCATCGACCGTCGACAGCGACGTCAGCTGCCGCGCCACCTCGCCCAGCGCCCCATCCACCGTCTGGTTGTACAGCGCGAGCGCCACGTCCGCGTTCGCCACGTCGCCGCCCAGCTTCGCCTTCAGCCGGCCGCGATCGAAGATCGGCAGCGACAGCGCCGGCCCGATCGAGCCGCCCAGCGCATCGTGCTTGAACAGCGACGCCGGCGCCAGCGCGAACAGCCCGCCCAGCGCCGCCAGGTTCACGTCCGGGTAGAACGACGCGCGCGTGCCGTCGATCGACGCATACGCCGCCTCCACCCGCAGCCGCGCCGCGACGATGTCCGGCCGCCGACCCAGGAGCCCCGCCGGCAGCCGCGCCGGCAGCGGCGCGTCCGCGAGCGGCGCGAGCTTCGGCCGCGCGAGCGACAGCCCCCGCTCCGGCCCGCGCCCCGTCAGCACCCCCAGCTGCAGCTTCTGCAGCTGGATCTGCTCGTCGAGCAGCGCGATCTGCTCGAGCAGCTTGCTGCGCTTGAGCGCCGCATCGTCCGCGTCGTAGCCGTTGTCGATCCCGCGCGCCGCGCGCTCGCGCAGCACCGTCTCGACCTGCTCGCTCGAGCGGCGCTTGAGCAGCAGCAGCTCGCGCAGCGCGTACGCGCGGTCCAGCTCGCCGTACAGCGTCACGATCGCCACCGACAGCGTGAGCCGCGCCTGCTCCGCCTCGACCCGCGCCGCGTCGCGCATCGACATCAGCCCGCGCGTCGCCGCCGCGTTCTTGCCCCACAGATCCAGCTGGTAGTTCAGCCCGACGAACAGCGACGACGACGACACCACCGACTCGCCCACGAGCGGCACCGACACCGGCAAGCCGTTCAACGTCGTATTGATGGTGCCGCCCGAGCGCGGCACGTGCGCCTTGCTGAGCGACGCGCCCGTCGTCGCGGTGAGCCCCGTGAGCGATTCGAACTGCTGCAACTGCGACTGCGCGACGCCGATTCGCGCCTGCGCGGCCTGCAGCGTCGGGTTCTGCTGCAGCGCTTCGGCGACCAGCGCGTCGAGCTGCGGATCGCCGAGCTGCCGCACCCAGTCCGGGCTCGGCCATGCGCCGTGCGTGGCGCCGCCCGTCGTCTGCGCGAGCGCGTCGTCGCCGGGCTCGCGCGGCGCGAGCGTCGGCTTGAACCCCGACGGCACGCAGCCGGCCAGCGTCCATGCGAGCGCCGCCGCCGCGAACCAGCGCGCCGCGCGTCCTCCTGTCGTTCTCGTTGCCGCCTGATTCATCCGCGTCGTACGTCCTTCGTTCGTGCTCGATTCATGCTTGACTGATCGTTGCGATGCGGCTGCGCGCGCGGTGCTTCGCTAGCCGGTGCCGCCCGATTGTCGGCGCGCGTTGCCGGTGCTTCCACGATCGATCATCCGGTATGCTTGCCGCGCGCCCGCCGTGATCGGCGCTTACCGCTTGGTTGCGCGGACTCCGCGCGTGTTCTGCTCGTCCGTCACTGCCTCCTGTCGACCTGTCGACCGCCGCAGCATCTCCACGCCGAGTCCATTCGATTCGTCTTCGCAACGATTTCGTTCGATATCCGATCTTTATCGTCGCGCCGCGTCCTGCCCGTTGTTCGATCCATTCCATTCACCCCAGCCGCACCGGCTCGCGAGCCGCCGTGCCCGAGCGCGCCTCGTCGAACGATCCGAGCCGCCCGAACACGCCGTCGAGCACGCCCAGCGCGATCCCCCGCAGCTTCGCCCCCTTCTCCCGCTCGCACAGCACCACCTGGATCACCTGCCACACCGTCAGCAGATTCGGCACCAGCGCCACCGGAAACCGCAGCCCGTACTGCAGCCCCAGCTGCATCGCGTTGCGCGCGCCGTAATACCGCCGCTGCCACGAGTGATGCATCGCGGTCAGCTCGAACGGCCCCACCTTGTGCCGCCGCCGCGCCCCGATCCGGTGCGTCAGCACCAGCGACGGCACCACGTACAGCGGCACGTTGTGCGCAAGCGCGCGCAGGCAGTACTCGGTGTCGACGTGGTCGATGAACAGCGCCTCGTCGAACCTTCCGAGCCGCGCGTACGCCGCCCGTGAGATCACGCTGCCCGACGAGATCAGGAACGCGCAGCGCTGCGGCGCCGTCTCCCCTTCCACCCGCACCCGGCGCACCGTCACGCCGCTCGTCATCAGCTCCGGCAGGAAGCGCGCTTCGTTCGCGTCGTAGATCCGCGGCCCCGCGACGAACGCGCCCGCGCCTGCCCCCTCGCCCAGCCGCGCGCACGCGTCGCGCATCTGCGCGAAGTACCCCGCCGGCACCGTCGAATCCTGGTCGAACAGCGCCACCGCGTCGACGCCCTGCGCGAACAGCGCCGACAGCCCCGCGTTGTACGCGCCCGCCACCCCGCCGCGGTTGCCCTGGTGCCGCCATACGATATTCCCCCGCGACGACAGCGCCCCCACCCGCTCGCGCGCCGCCGCGTGCTCGTGCGGCGTGTTGTCGACGACCACGAGCGCGTCGCTGTCGCGCGCGAGCGCCTCCAGGCCCGACAACTGCTCGTCCGTCGGGTAATACAGAATCACCAGCGCGCCCAAGCTCGTCATCGCTCTTCCCTCGGTGGTTCGGGTGCTCGCCGCGCACCCTATCGCTGCGCCAAGTCGTCAGGACTTCGACGCATCGCCCTTCGCCCTCACACCCGGAGCATGGCGCCTCAATGCCCCATCGTCGCCGCCGCGCCCCGCTTCGGCCGCGTCAGCCACATCAGCCCCGCCAGCAACACGCACGTCCCGCTCGCCATGTAGAACATGTCGTTCGTCGCCATCATGTACGCCTGCTGCCGCACCACCTGGTGCAGCGAGCTCAGCTCCCGCGTCCCGTGCAGACCCATCGCGTGCAGCGCGTCCACGTACCGCTGCGTGTTCTCCGACGCTCGCGTCACCGACTGCGACACCACCGCGTAGTGATACGTCGCCCGGTTGTCCCACCACGTCACGCTCAGCGCCGTGCCGAACGCCGCCGACAGCGTCCTCAAGAAGTTCGACAGGCTCGACGCCGCCGCCAGCTTGTCGTCCGACACCCGCGACAGCGTCGCCGCCGTCAGCGGAATGAAGAAGCACGGCAGCCCCATCCCCTGGATCAGCCGCGGCGTCACCACCTGCGCGAACGTCATCGTCAGCGTGAAGTGCGTGCTCCACCACATCACCCCCGCGAACACCAGGAATCCGAACGTCACCAGCACCCGCGCGTCCACCCGGCTCGCGTACAGCCCCACCAGGATCGAGAACACCAGCGCCAGCACCCCCATCGACGCCGTCGCCAGCCCCGCCTGGTACGCCGTGTAGCCCATCACCGACTGCAGCCACAGCGGAAACACCACCCCCACCACCGAGAAGCTCATCATCCCCAGCGAGATGATCACCACGCAGAACGTGAAGGTCCGCTCCCGGAACAGGCTCAGCTCCACCACCGGATGCGCCTCCCCCAGCTCCCAGATCAGCAGCGACACGAGCGACACCCCCGCCACGATCGCGAGCGTCGTGATCAGCGACGAATCGAACCAGCCCCGGTCGTGGCCCAGATCCAGCACCGCCTGCAGCGCCCCCACCCCGATCACCAGCAGCACGATCCCCGTCACGTCGATCGGGCTCGCCTCGCCCCGCTGCTCCTGCGGGTGCAGCATCAGCGTGCACACCGCGAACGAGAACAGCCCGATCGGCAGGTTGATCAGGAAGATCCACGGCCACGAGAAGTTGTCGATCAGCCAGCCGCCCACCACCGGCCCCAAGATCGGCGCGAGCAGCACCGTCATCCCCCACAGCGCCAGCGCCAGCGTGCGCCTGGCCGGCGGGAACGCGCGCAGCAGAATCGTCTGCGACAGCGGCACCATCGGCCCCGAGAACAGCCCCTGCAGCGCCCGGCACGCCACCAGCACCTCCAGGTCCCGCGCGAGCCCGCACAGCAGCGACGTCAGCGTGAACAGGATCACCGACGCGACGAACAGCCTCAGCTCCCCCACCCGCCGCGCGAGCCACCCCGTCAGCGGCACCGCGATCGCCGCGGCCACCGAGTACGAGCTGATCACCCACGTCCCCTGGCTGTTCGACACCCCGAGGCTGCCCGAGATCGCCGGCACCGCGACGTTCGCCACCGTCGAATCCAGCACCTCGATGAACGTCGCGAGCGACAGCGCGAACGTCAGCAGCGCGAGCCTCGCGCCGCGCAGCGCCGGTGCGGCCGGCGCCGGCGGCGCGCTCGCGGCCCGATCCGCCGGCAACGCTTGCGCGCTCATGCCGGCTGCGCCTGCCGCGCCGCCACCCCCGGCGCGAAGCGCTCGATGAAGCGCGCCGCCTCGTCGCAGCCGTTCGGCTGCGCCGCCATCCGCGCCCGCACCTCACCGCAGCGCGCCGCCATCGCCTCGTCGCCCAGCACCCGCAGCAGCGAGCGCGCAAGCGGCTCGCCCCGCACCGGCGCGTCCAGCCGCACCCCGCAGCCGCTCGCCGCCACCCGCTGCGCGTTGTCGAACTGGTCGTGCGCGAACGGCGTCACCACCTGCGGCACCCCCGCCGCGTACGCCAGCGACGCCGTCCCGATCCCGCCGTGATGCACCAGCGCCCGGCAGCGCGGCAGCAACGCCGCCAGCGGCACGTAGCGCCGCTTGAGCAGCGTCACGCCGTTGCGTGGCGCATCATCGTGCGCCCTCGTTCCCGTTGGCCCCGTCGTCCCGTCCGATGCCGCCGGCGCGTCCGGCGCGAGCAGGATGCCCCGCACGCCCGTCGCTTGCAGCACCTGCGTCACCGCCCGCTCGTAGGTCCGCCCGTCCACCAGCGTCGAGCCCGCCGTGAACACCACCGGCGCATCGCCCGACGCGACGAACGCGTCCAGCTCCGGGTCCGCCTCGTGCGGCCCCGCGTCGTTGAACAGCGGAAACCCGCTTTGCAGGTGATTCGCCGGCCAATCCCGCTGCGCCGGCGCGAACCACGACGGAAACAGGCACAGCACCCCGTCCGTCGAATGCAGCCACCGCCCCAGAATCCGCCTCGCCGGCGCGAGATCCAGCGCCTGCCGCACCGCGTTCAGCTCCGGCCCGCACACCCGGTCCAGCACCTGCCGCTCGATCAGCGTCATCAGCCCCGCCTTCACCGCCAGCGGCAGCCCCGCCGGGATCGTCAGCCGCTTGTGCGTCGGCGGCGCGTGCGCCGACAGCAGCGTCGACGGCGACACCTGCACCGACACGTAGCGCGTCCCGTAGCGCTCCTGCATCAGCCGCGCCGAGAACGCCCACAGCGTGCCCACCAGCACCGTGTCCGCGTCGCTCAGCGCGCGCAGCGCGTCGAAGTGCGGCCGCACCACCGGCGCGATCACCCGCCACAGCGTCTTGAACGACGTGCGCGGGTCCCACAGCGCCGGGTCCGCCATCGCCTGCGCGTACTCCCGCGCCGTGCCCACCGGCACGAACGCGAAGCCGCTCGCGCGCACCGCCGCCTCGAACGGCGGATGCGTGCAGAACACCACCTCGTGGCCGCGCGCCGACAGCGCCCGGCCCACCCCGAGCAGCGGGTGCACGTCCCCCGCCGACCCGATCGCCGTCACGATTACTTTCGACATCGCTTCGTCACTCGATTGCGCGCGGCAGCCGTTGGCGCGAACGCGAAACGTTCAAACCGGATCGCCCGTCGCCGGCCGGGGTTCGGCCGCCTGCCGTCGGGATCTTCCGTTGAACGAACCGTTCCGTGACACGAACGCGCCTTGCCGTCGCCGCGTCACGCGGCGCGCGCCACGCCTGCCTGCCTGATTTGAACGAGCCGCGACACCGGCCGCGCGCGAACGCCCGCCTGCCTCGGCCCACGCACGCCGTTACGACAGCGCCGGCATCTGCCCCAGCGGCGCGAGCGCCTCGCCCTGCGCCTCGTCCCGCGCCGCGCTCGCCCGCTCCTCGCCGAAGAACCCCAGGATCGCCGTGCGAACCTGCTCCTGCTGCTGACGCCCCTCGAGGTCCAGGAAGTGCCCCGCCTGCCGGATCGTCGCGAACTCCGCCCGGCGCACGTACGCCGCCAGCCGACGCACGTCCGACGACGTCGTGTACTCGTCCAGCTCCCCGTTGATGAACTTCACGTCGCAGCCGATGTTGCGGAATTCCGGCAGGTACTGCTCCGGCTGCATCGACAGAATCTGGTCGACGTGGAACGCCACCTGGTCCTGCTCCTTGCGCGGCAGCTTCGTCAGGTAGCGGTAGTTGTACAGCTTCATGATCCGCGGCAGGTAGCGGCCCACCGTGTCGTTCAGCAACTGCGCCGCCTTCAGGTTCTCGCCCGCCGCGATGTGATCGCGCGCGCGCGTCACGTAGTCCGTCATCGCGTCGTTCAGGAACGGCGAGAACGACGCGACCACCGCACGCCGCACGCTCGCGCAGCCCCGCGACAGCGCGAACAGCGACGCCACCCCGCCCCACGACACCGACAGCAGGTAGCTCGGCTCGAACCGCTCGGCCAGGTGCAGCAGAATCTCGACCTCGTCGTCCTTCGTCAGAATGTACTCGCCCGGATTGTGCTGGCGCGACTGACCCGCGTACGGCAAGTCGAAGCACACCGCGTTCAGGCGCTCGCCCAGGTAGCGAATCGTCTGGCCGAACGACGCCGTCGTCGCCAGCGCGCCGTTCACGAGGATGGCCGTCTCGAAGGCCGGATCGAACACGTGGCGCTCGACGTGGACCTTCAGTCCGCTCGGCAGCGCAACGACCTGTTTCTCGATAGGCATGGCGTTTCTCCCGCATCTGCTCGGCAAATGAGCTGATCCCGCGCCCTTCTCGGACGCCTCCACGTAGCCGCCCGCCCTCCCGCGCGATCTGCCCGCCCTGCCTCGCGCGCGCCGTGACGACTACCCACTCGCCGGAGCCGCGCATCGCCATGCCGCATTCGCAACAGGCAATACGCCTCCCCGGGCCTGTCGCGGTTCCCCCGCTCCCTTTAGCCCGTGGTCTCCAGCGCCTCTATCTCGCATGACGCCTCTTGAGGATTACCGCTTCCCATCGCCATTCCGCTTTCTCAACCGTCGCGCGGCGGCTTGCGCTTTTGCGGTGTTAATACTAATACGCTGAATACAACCTCCTCAACTACTTTTAATGTTTTGCCTCAAAAAACTCATCAATGTATCCTTCCGTACATTTAACAAATCATTCTAAAATCCCTGATCCGATTAACCCCTTCATCGCCCCGAAATATTTTCTGTGATATAGAACGCATCACGACGGCATCGACCGAGACGCCCGTCACACAACCCTCCAGAACCGATCCTCGCGCGCCCGCCCCGGATACCCCACCCATCCGAATCAATACCCGCCGAAGCGCGAAATCTCCAATTCCGACATCGCGATCGCATCACCCTTCCGCTTTCGCAATACCCATCCGATGACAGTCGCGCACCAAAACGGATATTTAACTTCATACTTATTGGCATTAACGCCCCGCCTATAACACGAACCCGTAATACACGAATTGCCGATTGAAACGTTTTAAACATTCTCATCAATCTTCCAATTCACTTTCACCAATGCGCGGATTAACTGCGCACCGATGCGGCACGCGCACGCCGGCGGCCGACGCGAGCAAAAAGCCCCCACCCACCTCGAGCACCCCGTCACATCGATCGATCCCCACATATTTTTTATTGATTGAACGTTCAATAAAAAACCGCTATCCTTTCGGCTTCGCTCACCCGCCTCGCGCACAAAGGCCCCGCGATGCCCAAACTCGGAATGCGCGAGATCCGTCGCGCCCAATTGATCGACGCGACGCTCCGCTCCATCGACGAGGCCGGCCTGCCCGGCACGACGCTCGCATCCGTCGCTCAGCGCGCGAACATCTCGACGGGCATCGTCAGCCATTACTTCGGCGACAAGGACGGCCTGCTCGAAGCAACGATGCGCCATGTGCTGCGCGACCTGTGGGCCGCGACCGCGCGCCATCGCGCCGCGGCCTCCGGTGGTGAGCCGCGCGCGCGGCTGCGTGCCGTCGTCGCGGCCAACTTCGACGGCACGCAAATCAGCGCGCCCGTGATGAAGACCTGGCTCGCGTTCTGGTCGCAGAGCATGCACGAGCCGACGTTGAAACGCCTGCAGCGCGTCAACACGCGGCGGCTCTATTCGAATCTGTGCGCGGAGTTCGCAAAGACGCGGCCCCGCGCGCGAGCCCGCGAGGCCGCAAGCGGCCTCGCCGCGCTGATCGACGGCCTGTGGCTGCGCGGCGCGCTCGCGGGCGAACCGTTCGACACCGAGGCAGCCCTGAAGCTCGCCAACGATTACATCGACCTGTTGCTCGCGCCGCGCGCCTGACGCGCCACGCACCCTCGCCCACTCAAGGAGATCCTTATGTCCGTATACGGCCTGCAACGCCTTTACATCGCCGGCGCCTACGCCGACGCCACGAGCGGCAAGACGTTCGACACGTTCGATCCGGCGACGGGCGAACTGCTAGCAAGCGTTCAGCAAGCGAGCGCCGACGACGTCGAGCGCGCGGTCGCGTCCGCGCGCGAAGGCCAGCGCGAATGGGCGGCGATGACCGCGATGCAGCGCTCGCGCATCCTGCGCCGCGCGGTCGAACTGCTGCGCGAGCACAACGACGAACTCGCCGAGCTCGAAATGCGCGACACCGGCAAGCCGATCGCCGAAACGCGCGCCGTCGACATCGTCACGGGCGCCGACGTGATCGAGTACTACGCGGGCCTCGCGACCGCGATCGAAGGCCTGCAAGTGCCGCTGCGTCCGGAATCGTTCGTCTACACGCGGCGCGAGCCGCTCGGCGTATGCGCGGGCATCGGCGCGTGGAACTATCCGATCCAGATCGCGTGCTGGAAGAGCGCGCCCGCGCTCGCCGCCGGCAACGCGATGATCTTCAAGCCGAGCGAAGTCACGCCGCTGTCCGCGCTCAAGCTCGCCGAGATCTATACCGAAGCGGGCGTGCCCGCCGGCGTGTTCAACGTCGTGCAGGGCGACGGCTCGGTCGGCGCGCTGCTTACCGCGCATCCGGGGATCGCGAAGGTGTCGTTCACGGGCGGCGTCGAGACCGGCAAGAAAGTGATGTCGCTCGCAGGCGCTTCGTCGCTGAAGGAGGTGACGATGGAGCTGGGCGGCAAGTCGCCGCTCATCGTGTTCGACGACGCCGAGCTCGACCGCGCGGCCGACATCGCCGTCACCGCGAACTTCTTCAGTGCGGGGCAGGTGTGCACGAACGGCACGCGCGTGTTCGTGCAGCAAGCGGTGAAAGAGGCGTTCGTGCAGCGCGTGCTCGAACGCGTCGCGCGAATCCGCGTCGGCAAACCTTCGGACCCCGACACGAATTTCGGCCCGCTCGCGAGCGCCGCGCAACTCGACAAGGTGCTCGGCTACATCGAGAGCGGCAAAACCGAAGGCGCGAAGCTGCTCGCGGGTGGCGCGCGCCTCGCGCACGACCACTTCGCGAGCGGCCAGTACGTCGCGCCGACCGTGTTCGGCGATTGCCGCGACGACATGAAGATCGTTCGCGAAGAAATCTTCGGCCCGGTGATGAGCATTCTGTCGTTCGAGACGGAAGACGAGGCGATCGCGCGCGCGAACGCGACCGAATACGGCCTCGCGGCGGGCGTCGTCACCGAGAACCTGTCTCGCGCGCACCGCGCGATCCATCGCCTCGAAGCCGGCATCTGCTGGATCAACACGTGGGGCGAATCGCCCGCCGAGATGCCCGTTGGCGGCTACAAGCAATCCGGTGTCGGACGCGAGAACGGCATCACGACGCTCGAGCACTACACTCGAATCAAATCGGTGCAGGTCGAGCTCGGCCGCTATCAACCGGTGTTCTAAGCATTGAGGAGAACGCAACGATGACGACGCGCGAATTCGATTACATCATCTGCGGCGCGGGCTCAGCGGGCAACGTGCTCGCGACGCGCCTCACCGAGGACCCGGACGTCACCGTGCTGCTCCTCGAGGCGGGCGGCCCCGACTACCGGCTCGACTTCCGCACGCAGATGCCGGCGGCGCTCGCCTACCCGCTGCAGGGCCGCCGCTACAACTGGGCATACGAAACCGATCCCGAGCCGCACATGAATCATCGGCGGATGGAGTGCGGCCGCGGCAAGGGCCTCGGCGGCTCGTCGCTGATCAACGGAATGTGCTACATCCGCGGCAACGCGCTCGACTACGACAACTGGTCGACCCACAAGGGCCTCGAAGACTGGTCGTACCTCGACTGCCTGCCGTACTTCATGAAGGCCGAGACGCGCGACGTCGGCCCGAACGACTATCACGGCGGCGACGGCCCGGTGTCCGTGACGACGAGCAAGCCCGGCGTGAATCCGCTTTTCGAGGCGATGGTCGAGGCCGGCGTGCAGGCCGGCTATCCGCGCACCGACGACCTCAACGGCTATCAGCAGGAAGGCTTCGGCCCGATGGACCGCACGGTCACGCCGCGAGGCCGCCGCGCATCGACCGCGCGCGGCTATCTCGACCAGGCGCGCCCACGCCCGAATCTCGAGATCGTCACGCATGCGCTTGCCGATCGCATTCTGTTCTCCGGCAAGCGCGCGACGGGCGTCGCGTTCCTGCACGGCAACGAGCGCGTCACCGCGCATGCGCGCCGCGAAGTGCTCGTGTGCAGCGGCGCGATCGCGTCGCCGCAACTGCTGCAGCGCTCGGGCGTCGGCCCCGGCGAATGGCTGCGTGAGCTCGACATTCCCATCGTGCTCGATCTGCCCGGCGTCGGCCGCAATCTGCAGGATCACCTGGAGATGTACATCCAGTACGAATGCAAGGAGCCGGTGTCGCTATATCCGGCGCTCAAGTGGTGGAACCAGCCGAAGATCGGCCTCGAATGGATGATCAACGGCACGGGCCTCGGCGCGAGCAACCACTTCGAAGCGGGCGGCTTCATCCGCACGCGCGACGACGACCGGTGGCCGAACATCCAGTATCACTTCCTACCCGTCGCGATCAATTACAACGGCTCGAACGCGATCGAGATGCACGGCTTCCAGGCGCACGTCGGCTCGATGCGTTCGCCGAGCCGCGGCCGCGTGAAGCTGCGCTCGCGCGATCCGAACGCGCATCCGAGCATTCTGTTCAACTACATGTCGGAAGCGCTCGACTGGCGCGAATTCCGCGATGCGATCCGCGCGACGCGCGAGATCATGCGCCAGCCGGCACTCGACCGCTTCCGCGGCCGCGAGCTGAATCCGGGCATCGATCTGAAAAGCGACAACGACCTCGATGCATTCGTGCGCGCCCGCGCGGAAACGGCGTTCCATCCGTCCTGCTCGTGCAAGATGGGCTTCGACGACACGGCCGTCGTCGACGACGAAGGCCGCGTGCATGGGCTCGAGGGGCTGCGCGTCGTCGATGCGTCGATCATGCCGATCATCACGACCGGCAATCTGAACGCGCCGACGATCATGATCGCCGAGAAGATCGCCGACAAGATCCGCAAGCGCGAGCCGCTCGAACGCGCGAACGTGCGGTACTACGTCGCGAACGGCGCGCCTGCACGCGGCGGCAAGCCTGCCCGAGCGCCCGCCACCGCGTAGGCTCGTTCGGCGGATGCCGCACCGATGGCCATCGACGCGCGAGAACGCTTCGAGCGCGTTCGATGCGGCCACCGGTGCCGCATGTCGCACGTGCCTCGAATAAACGACCGGTCGACCGACTGTCCGCTCGCTCGATCGACGCACGCGCACCCGACAGGCAAATCCTGCGCCCCGCCCTGCGTCGCGCATGTTCGGTGCCATGCGCGCACCGGCCACAACGATACTGCGCCGACAATGAGGAACCGGCGCTTCTCGAGGATCACCCGCGCGATGTCGCATGATTTCGGTCGATACGGGCGACCTCCCGACGCCAATCCCACGATAGCCTGAGCGACGCATGCCGCTCGCCTCGAATCGGCAAGGAGCGCATCGA
Source organism: Burkholderia savannae (assembly GCF_001524445.2). Lineage (NCBI taxonomy): Bacteria > Pseudomonadati > Pseudomonadota > Betaproteobacteria > Burkholderiales > Burkholderiaceae > Burkholderia > Burkholderia savannae. The sequence goes on along the minus strand of NZ_CP013418.1, from coordinate 412,056 downwards.
TGACGCGCCGGCCGCCCCGCATGCCGCGCACGTTCGAATCCATCCCTGCGCGATCGCAATCAGTGCGGGCTGAGCGCACGCACCGGCGGCTAGGTCGACAAAGCAGCGCGGCGCGGATCGATTACCGCTTGCCGCGCAATGCGCCGATCAAGCCCCCTGCCCGAAACGCAATCCGCGACCGCCGGGGCGCCCGTCCAAGCGTTGTGCCCGCGCCGATCGATTGCCGGCTCATCTCGACGATCAAGCGCAGCACTGCACTGCACCGCACTGCAGTTCGTTCGATGCAACGATTAAGCAATCGGCACGCAATTTACTGAAATATCGATTTCACAAAAACAGAAATTCCCCGAACCCATCCGCCTAAATGGTTTGCCGATCGATATCGAATCCATTGAATATTCAAATTCAGTCATCCATCGATTCACATTGCTCACGAAAATATCGAACCCCGCTTTATCGCCATATCGGAATCAGGAAACGGCGCAATCCGCGCCCAATGCCCACGGAGCCCCAGCGCCCGCCCATCAAGCCATGACATCAAGCGCGCCGCACGATTCTCCCCAATCGAAACAAACGAATCGAATAAATTAACACCACCGAAATTACGCGCATTTCAATTTCAAAAAATTCAACTCATAATTATTTTTATAAATCAGCGTAATTTTATTGTAAGATGTCTGCAAGGCACCTTACAGCCATACCGGCGAGGTGCCTTCCGCATTTAGGCGGACGAGCCGTTCACGACCCGGACCGAGGCGAAACGCGGCACAACCCGGCCCGGCGATTCAGCGGCACCATGAAATGTCGCATCCGATCTCAATTATTTAGGATCACTTTCTAACGTATTTCAGGACGATCATGGTCAAGACCTTCTACATCACTGCAGCCCCTGTCGGCGCTGTCCCGAAGTTCCTCGATCCGCTGGAGCCGAAGTTCATCCCGCATGCGTTGCTCGAGCTGCTGCCCGCCGATACGCGCGAGGCCACGACCAAGGCTCTCGAGGCCAACGGATGGGAGGCCGTGCCCGCGGGCGGCATCGTGCGCGAATTCGGCTTCGATGCGCCGATCGATCTGACCGAATACGAAGGCGCGCAAGAATCGGCCACCGCGCCGGACGCGCTGCGCCGGAACGGCTGGACACCGGACGGCAACGTATGGCATCGCACGCTGACTTCGCCGTCGCTCGCCCAGCCGCCGTTGATCACGCGCACGACGCTCGAGCGCCTGTCGTCGATCGAACTGGCCCGGCAGATCGTCCTGCAGCTCACGACGTTCGGCTGGACCGCCACCGAAGACGGCAGCCTGACCTGGACACACGATCGAATCCACACGTATCTGTCGCCGGACTTCGTCGAGCGGATTCGCGCCGACAATGCGGCCGTGCTCGAATCGCTGTTCGAACACGGCTGGCGCACATGCGACGCCGGCTACTGGCAGCCGGGCAAGGCGCGCTCGCCCTTTCTGCCGATCACGGCGGAAGGCATCGTCGACGCATCGCGCGAGGCCCTCCGCGAAGGCGCGGCGGTGGTCCATCTGCACACGCGCGCGACCGACGACCAGGCGACGCTCGCGATTCCCGGGCTGAACGCGCCGATCGGCGTCGGCTCTCAGCGCAATCACATCGTGCTCGAGGACTACGATCGCATCGTGCCCTCGCTGCTCGACCTGGAGCCGTCCGCGATCCTGAATCTGTCGACGAGCGCGCGCGGCGACCGCCGCGCGTCGCAAAGCCCGCTGCGGCGCGCGCACCTGAAGCGCTACGGCCACGCGCAGCTCGCGCCCGACGTCGCGTCGTTCAGCCCCGGGCCTGTCGTGTTCCAGGCAGGTGGCGGCTATGACAATCCGAACGCGTTCCTCGCGGATCAGCTCGCCCACTTCGCGGACGTCGGCGTGCGGCCCGAGATCGAAGTGTTCAACCACACGATCGTCGAGAATTCGATCACGCTCTATCAGTCGCCGCTCGTCAAGGCCGGCGTTCCGGTGCTGTTCATGCTCGTCGCCGCCGTGGACCAATACCATCGCGACCCCGTCAGCGGCGACACGAGCGACGATTCGCTGATCGACGTGCCCACGCGCAAGGCGATCGCGAAGCTGCTGCAAGCGGGCACCGACGATGCGCACGAGAAGGCCGTCGAGCTCGCCGCCACGCAACTGCGCCCGAGCGTCGACAAGCTTCGCGACAACTTTCCGTCGTGCAAGATCTCGCTGCTGCTGCCTGGCCCGTTCCAGGCGTTGCTCGTCGACGTGGCGATCGCACTCGATCTCGACGGCATCCGCGTCGGCCTCGAGGATGCGCTGAACGTCTTCGACGCGCGCGTGCCGGGCGGCGTGCGCAAGGCATGCGGGACGGGCGATCAGGTCCGCTGGCTGCGGCTCGAGCTCGAGCGCCGCGGCATCGGCATCGTCGACGCCGAAACGCTGCGCGACGAGCTCGGCATGTCGCGCCCCGACGTCGGGCTGTTCCGCCAGGCGGAGGCCTCGCTCGCGCACTATCCGGCGGACGAGCGTCTCGTATCGGCCGATACGATTCTCGATGCGCTGCGGCCGATCGTCGACACGTATCGCAAGATCGAAGACCGGCTCGCGTCGCACCTTGCGAGCGCGCAAGCCCTGCCGACCGATCCCGCCGCGCTCGCCGAACACGTGCTGACGGCCGCGCGCAGCTTCGGCGTCACGATTCGCTCGTTCGTCGAGGAGCTCGATCGCTACGAGGACCACGAGTATCTGCTCGCCCGCTACATCCAGATCCCGCAAGCGCTGAATTTCGCGCGCGAGCTGCTCGTGCCGCGCGGCTATTCGATCGACGCGTACGACCGCGCGCTCGAAGATTACGCCCGCCCAGGCAAGACCGTGACGCGCGACGATGCGAGTTACAGCGTGCGAGTCGACCAGTTCAAGCCGCTGCCGCTGCGCTGCCTCGAATATCTGGTCGGGATTCCTTGCCGATACAACAGCGACTACAGCAACGTCGTGAATCTCGGCTTGCGCCAGAGCCCGCGCTACAGCGCGACGATGGCGCTGCTCTACCACGCGTTGCGCGAGCTCACGCTCGAGTTGCGCGATCGCTCGAACGCGTCGCACAAGGCGTGCGGACCGGTCTGGACCGTGCTCGAAACGTCGGCCGCGGCGGGCGAGCCGCCCGTGCGCCGCGACATCGCGCCGGGCGAGTTGCCGGCCGCGATCGACAGCGTCGACTGGATCGTGTTGCCGAGCACGCCGACCACCAACTATCCGCTCGGCCTCAAGCTATCGAACGGAATGGCTCAGCTGTTCCATGGCTTCGTCGCGCAGATCGCCGCCGATCCGACATTGCATGCTTCGCAGCATGCGCGCCGCGACACGCCGCTGCGCCTGCTCGCGATCACGCATTCGGGACGTCGCGACGACGGCGAAACGGTGATCGAAGCCAGCATGCTGCACAACCGCTTCGCGCTGAACGCGGACCCGGCGGGCATCTACTTCAGTCAGGAATCGCAACTGATCTACGAGCGCCTGATTTTGCCGCGCCTCGTCGACAAGCCTGCCAAGCTCGCGTACACCGAACAGCAGCTCGTACGCCGCGACGCGGCGGGATTCCCGCTGTATCAGGACGGCTCGCGCGCGCGACGCGTCAAGGCGGAGCAGATCGAGCAGTTGCCGTTCCTCAAGTGCTTCGCGCACAGCTCGGGGATCGCGACCGCGCAGCAGCTCGACGTGCAGGCGTGCCACGACGGCGAGCGCCTCGGCCTCACGGGCGACGAGCTCCGTGCGTTCTTCGATCGCGCGCTGCTCGTGTCGTTCGGCTCCGCCGCGGATATCCACCTCGACTGGCTCGGCACGTCGGTCGTCGACGTGACCGCGTTCAACGACGTGCGCAGCCTCGCCGGCACGACGAGCCGTCATTACGTGATCGAGCCGGGCGAGCATGCGGACGTGCTGCAGCATTGTCTCGTCCACACGCAGCCCGCCGACTATCGCTACGATCACGCGACGCCGGTCTGGCAAGAAGGCCGGCACGGCAAGATCGTCGCGCGGCTGACGGGCGTGTTCCTGCTCGACGACCATGCGCGGCTCGACGACGGCCACTCGATTCGCCGCTACCTGGCCGCGAGCCCGCTGTGGCTTCGCCAGTGGATCGCGCGCTTTCACGACGCGCCCGCCGACGCCGGCGCGCACGCGATCCTGCGCGAGTTGCAGTCGTCGATGACCGACTACCGGTCGAGCGCGAACCACATGATGCGGCGAGCGCTCGCGTAAGCCCGCGCGGCGCGCCGGCGGCGTCACGCGCCGGCGCGCCCGCCTTCGGCGGACGGCGTCGCCGCGAACGCGGCGCCGCCCCGCCGATGGCGCGCCCGTTCCACCCGCATGCCGCTTTCCTTCTATGGCGGCGAATAATGGCCAAGTCTACTGAACGAACCGCGCGCCCCGCGCATCCCGCGCCGGGGCCGCGTTACCACCAGAGACCGCCATGCCAGCCGCCCTCGCCGCCCCTTCGAGCGCCACGCGCGCCAGCGCCGCCGCCCGCCTCGAACGATTGCCGTTTTCCGGCTATCACAAGCTCATCTTCGTGATCATCGCGATCGCGTTTTTCTTCGACTCGGTGGATCTCGGCACGATGACCTTCGTGCTCGGCTCGATCAAGAAGGAGTTCGGCCTATCGACGGCGACGGCCGGCCTCGTCGCGAGCGCGAGCTTCTTCGGGATGGTGCTCGGTGCGGCAATCGCGGGCCTGCTCGCCGACCGCTTCGGCCGGCGCCCCGTGTTCCAGTGGAGCATGGTGCTGTGGGGCGCGGCGTCGTACCTCTGCTCGACCGCGCAGAACGTCGACGCGCTGATCGTCTATCGCGTGCTGCTCGGAATCGGCATGGGCATGGAGTTTCCGGTCGCGCAAACGCTCTTGTCCGAATTCGTTCCCGCCGCGAAGCGCGGCCGGCTGATCGCGCTGATGGACGGCTTCTGGCCGCTCGGCTTCATCACCGCCGGCATCGTGTCGTACTTCGTGCTCCCGCTGTTCGGCTGGCGCACCGTGTTCGCGCTGCTCGCGCTGCCCGCCGTGTTCGTGCTCGTCGTGCGCCGGCTCGTGCCGGAATCGCCGCGTTGGCTCGAGCACCACGGCCGGCTCGCCGAGGCCGAGCGCGTGCTCGCGCACGTCGAGGCGAAGGTGATGAAGTCCGCGCGCGTGTCGAGCCTGCCTGCGCCGTCGCGGCTCGCGGAGCCCGCCGCCGCGCGTGGCCGCGGCGCGTTGCGAGAGATCTGGAGCGCTGCCTACCGCCGTCGCACGACGATGGTCTGGCTGCTGTGGTTCTTCGCGCTGCTCGGCTTCTACGGCCTCACCTCGTGGCTCGGCGCGCTGCTGCAGCAGGCGGGCTTCCCCGTCACGCAATCGGTGTTCTATACGGTGCTGATCTCGCTCGGCGGCATTCCCGGCTTCCTGTGCGCGGCGTGGCTCGTCGAGCGCTGGGGACGCAAGCCGACCTGCATCGCGTCGCTCGTCGGCGGCGCCGCGATGGCTTACGTGTACGGACAGAGCGCACTGTTCGGCAGCAGCGTGACGCTGCTCGTCGGCACCGGGCTCGCAATGCAGTTCTTCCTGTTCGGCATGTGGGCGGTGCTCTACACGTACACGCCGGAGCTGTACGGCACGGGCGCGCGCGCGACGGGTTCGGGCTTCGCGTCGGCGATCGGCCGGGTCGGCTCGCTGATCGGGCCGTATGTGGTCGGCATCGTGCTGCCGCTCTTCGGCCAAGGCGGCGTGTTCACGCTCGGCGCGCTGTCGTTCGTCGTCGCCGCGCTGGCGGTCGGCGCGCTGGGGATCGAGACGAAAGGCTTGGCGCTCGAGGCGCTCGCGTCGACGGACGACGCGCGCGCCGCCGCGCGCGACGCGGCCGGCGCGGCAGCGAACTGATGGGCCGCCCCGTTCGCGCGACGACGCCGGCACGCGCGTCGCCGCCGGCCGTTGCGAGACGGCGCGCTTCGTTTTCCGGCGGGAACGCACATGCGCAGCCTTCGGCCCGCGCAGCAGCGATCGACGGCGACGCCGGATGCGAAGCCGTCACACGGCCGCCCTTGCGCGGATGCGCCGCGCGCGCGGCAAGCCAAAGACACTTCGTTCAGGGCTGCTACGCGGGCATCATGCGCCAGCCTGCAGGCCGCGTCGTCCGGCAACGCAAAAAAAGCGGCGTCATCGTCGACGGGAAACCGCGCGTCGACGCGCTCCATGTCCGCAGCGCGACGCACTGCACCACGCGATGCGCTTGATGAACGCGAGAAACGCCGCCGCTCAGCCCGGATCGGCCGCCTCGATCACCGCCAGCGGCAGCGTGGCCGTCAACGCGAATCCGCGGCCGGGCGCTGTATCGATCCGGATTTCGCCGCCGAGCCGCGCGGCGCGCTCGCGCATGCCGAGCAGACCGAGGGAATGACGATTGGGACGCGTTTCGCGAGCCGTGCCGTGGCCGTTGTCGGCGATCCGCACGATGCAGTGCGGCTCGTCGCGCACGATGTCGAGCTCGACTTCGGTCGCTTCCGAATGTCGCGCGACGTTGGTGAGCGCCTCCTGAACGATGCGGAACACCTCGGTCGCGCCGTCGCGACTGAACGCGATGTCGTCGGCCTCGATGCGGCTCACCACCCGGATGCGATACCGCACGCCGAACTCGTGCGTCAGCCATTCGATCGCCGGAGTCAGCCCGAGATCGTCCAGCATCACGGGGCGCAGGTCCGCCGCGATCCGCCGCACCGAATCCAGCAGTTGGCTGATCAACGCATACACGTTCGGCAAGCGGCTCGCGCGCGACGACCAGCCCGCGTCCTTCAGCTCGCCCTCGACCTGAGTGACCGCCATCTTCAGCGCCGTCAGCTGCTGCCCGAGATCGTCGTGCAATTCCCGCGCAATGCGCGTTTTCTCTTCCTCGCGAATGCCCTGGATATGCGCCGACAGGCGTTGCAGCTCCTCGCGCGACACACGCAGCGCGTCTTCGTCGCGCTTGCGGTCGGTGACGTCCATGATCCAGCCGACCATCCGATACGGCTCGCCCGCGCCGTTCCACAACGCCTGCCCGCGCGACTGAATCCATCGGAAATCGCCGCAGCGCGTGCGCACCCGGTATTCGACGTCGTACGTGTCGCGATGCTCGAGGTGCGCCTTCAGCGCGTCGGTCACGCGCTTCAGGTCGGCGGCGTGAATCGCGTCGCGGTGCCCCGTAATCTCGTCGGGCAGTTCGTGGTCGTCGTAGCCCATGATCTTCTTGAAGTGCGGCGACACGTACATCGCGCCCGTCTGCGGATTCCAGTCCCACAGCCCGGCGCTGGCGCCGCTGACCGCGAGCTGAAACCGCTCCTCGCTCGCCGACAGCGCCGCGGCGACACGGTGCCGCTCCATCGCATAGCGTATCGCCCGGCTCAGCAGCGACGTCTCGACCCGCTTCTTGAGCAGATAGTCCTGCGCGCCCTCCTGTATGGCCTGCAGCCCGACCGACAGATCGTCGAGGCCCGTCAGCACGAGCACGGGAACGTCGGGCACCTGCCGGTGAAATTGGCGGAACGTGTCGAGCCCATGCGCGTCGGGCAAGCCGAGATCGAGCAGGACGACGTCGTAATGCATGCGCTTCGCGGACGCGAGCGCCGTCGACAGCAGCTCGGCGCTCGACACGCGCGGCTCGAAATCGGTCACGTCGGTCAGCGCTTCGCCGATCAGCAGCGCATCGGTCTCGCTGTCCTCCACCAGCAGGATGTCGACGTTTCTGGACGATGCGTTCATGGCTTCGCGGGCGGCAGTGTGACCACGCCGAGCCAGAACTCGTTGATGCTGTGCACGACGTCCGTGAATTTGCCGAAATCGACGGGCTTGCTGATGTAGCAGTTCGCATGCAGTCCGTACGATCTCGCGATGTCCTCTTCCGATTTCGACGTCGTCAGGATCACGACCGGAATCGTGCTGAGCCGCGGATCGCGCTTCAGTTCCTGAAGAACCTCGCGGCCGCTCATTTTCGGCAAATTGAGATCGAGAATGATGAGGCCCGGCCGTCGCGCCGACGCGTAGCGCCCCTCGCGCCTCAGGTACGCCATCGCCTCGACGCCGTCCTCGACGACCTGCAGCGGATTGAGCACCTTGTAGTAGTCGAGCGCCTCCTTCGTCATCATCACGTCGGTCGGAGAGTCCTCGACCAGCAGGATCTCGACGAGATTTCCTCCGTCATCGGCCATCATCGCTCACCTCCTTCGGATTGCGCGTTTCATCGCGTTTCATCGCGTTTCATCGACGTCCCGTTTCATCCGCGGCCGGCCGCGACAGCGTGAACGAAAACGTCGTTCCCTGCCCCGGCGCGGACTCGACCCAGATGCGGCCGCCATGGTGTTCGACGATGCGCTTGCAAAGCGCGAGCCCGAGCCCCGTTCCCGGATATTCGCGCCGCGTATGCAGGCGCTGGAAGATCAGGAAGATGCGCTCGAAATACTGAGGATCGATTCCGATGCCGTTGTCGCTGATCCGGAACGCCCACGCGTCGTCGCGCGTTTCCGACGCCAGATGGATATGCGCGGTGCGATCCTTGCGGCGGAACTTGATCGCGTTTCCGAGCAGATTCTGGAACAGAAGGACGACCTGCGCGGGGATGCCGTGGACGACCGGCAGCCGGTCGTGACTGATGCGCGCGCCGGCGTCGCGGACGGCGGCGCTCAGGTTCCGGAGCGCCTCGTCGAGCGCGCGCTCGCAGTCGACGGACTGGCGCGCGTCCTCCAGGCGCCCGACGCGCGAATAGCTCAGCAGGTCGTCGATGAGCGCCTGCATTCGGGTCGCGCCGTCGACCGCGTGGCCGATGAACTCGTCGGCCCGCGCGTCGAGTTGCCCCTGATATCGGCGCTGCAGCAACTGCAACGGCCCCGCGACCGCGCGCAACGGCTCCTGGAGATCGTGTGACGCCACGTACGCAAACTGTTCGAGATCCTGATTCGAGCGCGCGAGCTCCTCGCTTCGGCGGCGCAGCTCGAGCTCCGAGCGCTTGCGCTCGGTGATGTCGGCGATCGAGCTGAGCACGAACGTGCCTTCCGACGTCGTGATCGGGTTGAGCCCGATTTCGACCGGGAACTCGGCGCCGTCGCGCCGCAGGCCGTACAGGTCGCGCCCGGCGCCCATCGGCCGCGCGCCCGGCTTGCCGAAGAATGCGCTCCGATGGGCGGCATGCCCGGAACGAAAACGCTCCGGCACCAGCATGTCGACATTCTGTCCGATCATGTCGTCGCGCACGTAGCCGAACAATCTTTCGGCTTGCGAATTGACGAGCACGATCCGGCCTTCGCGCCCCACCATGATCATCGCGTTCGGCGCGGCCTCGACGGCGAGCCGGAATCGCTCCTCGGCCCGCTCACGCTCCGACACGTCGCGCACGACGAGCACCGCGCCGATCAGCCTGCCGTTCGCGTCGAAAGTGGGCGCGGCATTGCCGTCGACCGGCAGCTCGCCGCCGTTGCGGCCGACGAGCCGCGCGTGAGCCGGCAGGGTCGCGGTGCGTTGCCGCTCGACCGCGACGCGCGCCGGATTGTCGATCGCGCGTCGCGCCGATGCGTGCCGGAAGGTCAGCGCCTCGGCGATCGGCCGGCCGACGACGGCGTCGCCGGCGAGCGCGGTCATCTCCTCGGCGGCCCGGTTGAAGAACGTGACGCGGCCGTCGACGTCGGTCGCCACGACGCCGTCGCCGATGCTCGCGAGCGTGACGTGAAGCAATTCCCGCTGCTCGAAGAGATCGTCGGCCGCGCTCGCCTCGACGAGCAGCAGGCGGCGCATCATGTAGCCGAACGACAGGCACACCGCGAGCGTCAGCAGGCCGGACGCGAGCCCCACCGCGATGGCGACGTCGCGTGTCGTTCTCGCGCGCTCGCGCAGGGCGACCAATCGTTGCTCGACGCTCGCCTCCATGTCGTTGGCGAGCGCGCGCGCCTGATCCATGAAGATCTTGCCGGAATCGTTCGAAACGACCGCGCGCGCCGCATCGAAACCCACGGTCTTGCGAAGCGCGATCGTCGAGGCGAGCTCATCCTGCTTCTTGTCGAGCAGCGTGTGCAGCGCGGCGAGCCGCTGCCGCTGGACCGCTTCGTCCTGCACGAGCGGCGCGAGGAAATCGAACTGCTTGCGAATGTCGGGCAGCGCCGCTTCGTAAGGCTGCAGGTATTCCGGCTTGCCGGTGATGATGTATCCGCGCTGCCCGGTTTCCATGTCGCGGGCGAGCGACAGCAGCCGTTCGAGCCCCGAAATCACTTCGTTGGCGCGGTGGACGTCCGCCTCGCTGTCGAACAGGTTCGTCGTGCCGAGCGCGCCGATGCCCGCCGTCAACAGCAGCAGCACGGCGGCGCTCCACAAGCCGAGGTCGATCCAGCGCGACGCTTTTTCCCCCAATCGCCTGATGCCCGAGGCCATCTCGACTCCCCCGAGGTGTCGTTGCCAGAAAGCCGTTCATAAGCTCGATCGCAGAATGCGGCCGCAGGCCGAGCTTGCTGCACCGCGCCGCCGCGTTCCGGAGCGCTCCGAAGCGTTCCGGGCGCGAGCGGCGGCGCGCCGCCCGTCGCGCGGGCGGAAGCAGTCTGTCGTGGCCGCCGCGTTCGCCGATGCCGGCCGCGGCGCACCGCCCGCCCGGATGAAGACGCCGGCGGCGTCGACCATGCCGGCGCGCGCCGGCGCGGCAGGCAAATGATGTCTGGAGATTAGGCGACAGACACAACGGCCGCAACCTTCGGCGGTGCGGATGCGCCGTTCGGCGGGCGGCGGCGAGCCGTGCCGCGCGGCGTCGCCGCCCGCCGTTGCGCCGCCCGGGAGGCCGCGGCAACGTCGCCGAAACCGCGCGCCGCTCAGCGCGCGTGCTCGTGCGCCCAGCTCCCCTCGACGCCGATCTCGCTCTTCACCGAGTTCGCGAGATAGCACGCTTCATGCGCCGCGTGGTGCAGCGCGTCGACGTCCTCGCGCGTCGGCGCCCGCTCGCCGCCGAACGTCACATGCGGCTTCAACACGATGCGCGTCATCACTTCCTTGCCGTCGGCGTTCTTTTCCATCGTGCCTTCGGCCACGTCGCGATAGCCCGTGACGACGAATTTCCTCTGCGCGGCGAGCGACAGGAACCACAGCATGTGGCAGCTCGACAGCGCCGCGACGAACGCCTCTTCCGGATCGACCGCCGCCGGATCGGAAAACGGCACGCGCACCACGTGCGGCGAGCTCGACGCCGGCACGCGAACGCCGCCGTCGAAGCGCCATTCGTGCTTGCGGCTGTAGCGATTGTCGGTGAACGCTTCGCTTTCCTGCTTCTGCCACGTCACTTCGGCCGTGTAGGTCGACATCGTTTCTCCTTGTGTGTTCGTGCCGGGACGGTCGTTCGTCAGATCGGCGTCAGCACCGGCCGCCCCGAGAAATGGCGCGCCGCGTTCTCGAGGAACTGCCGCACCGAGCGGTCGAGCGCCTCCGGCGACCAGCCGCCCATGTGCGGCGTCAGCACGACGTTGTCGAGCGCCGTCAGCGCGCGCGGCGGCTCCGGCTCCCCTTCGTAGACGTCGAGCCCCGCACCCGCGACGCGGCCTTCGCGCAATGCGTCGGCGAGCGCCGCCGTGTCGACGACGCTGCCGCGCGACACGTTGACGAGAAACCCGTGCTCGCCGAGCGCATCGAGGATGCGCGCGTCGATCAGATGCCGCGTCGCCGCGCCGCCCGGCGTCGCGACGACCAGAAAATCCGCCCAGCGAGCGAGCGCGTCGAGCGCCGCGAAATAGCGGAATGCGGCGCCTTCGCGCGGCTTGCGGTTGTGGTAGCCGATCTCGAGATCGAAGCCCGCCGCGCGGCGGGCGATCTTCTCGCCGATGTTGCCGAGCCCGACGATTCCGAGCCGCTTGCCGCAGACGTTCGGCGGCATCGGCAGCGCGTCGCGCCACACGCCCGCGCGGCACGCCGCATCGAGCTTCGCGACCTCGCGCACCGCCGCGAGCAGCAGCGCGAACGCGTGATCGGCGACGCAGTCGTCGTTCGTGCCCGCGCCGTTGACGACGACGATCCCGCGCGAGCGCGCGTCGGCCACCGCGACGTTTTCGTAACCGGCGCCCAGCGCGCCGACGAACTCGAGGTTCGGCAGGCGCGCGATCTCGTCGGCAAGCAGGCCGGCCGTGCCGTTCGTCAGCACGGCCCGCACGGCGGCGCCGCGCTCGGCGATCGCGTCGCGACGCTCGTCGGGCGTGGGGGCGTAGATGATGTCGAAGGCGTCGGCGACTTGCGCGCGCGCGTGGTCGCGCAGCGGGATCAGCACGAGAAGCTGGGGCTTCATGGCGGGCTTCAGCAGAGGAAAGTTGACGCAAGTGTAACAATGGAGCGCGCCGTGACGGCGGAAAGCCCTATTCGGCAAGCGGGCTCGACCGGCCCGAACGGATGCGCGGCCGGCGCGGATCAGCGGCATCGTGCGTCACGGGTTGCGGGTTGCGGGTCGTGGGTCGTGGGTCGCGGGTCGCGGGTTGAGGGTTGAGGGTTGAGGGTTGAGGGTTGAGGGTTGAGGGTTGAGGGTCGCAGGTCGCAGGTCGCAGGTCGCAGGTCGCAGGTCGCAGCGCCGATTTTCCGTCACACTGCTCCGCCGACGCGACGAAACCTTCCGCTCGGCACATTTCCCCGGTCGCGCTCCGCAATTCGGCATTCGCTGCGGTCCGGCCCGGCCATTTCAGCATCGCCGCGACATGGTCAGCGCTTAAGCTGATCGCACGTCGAACGATGTCCGGCGCGACATGCGGCGGGCCCGCCGCCACGCGCGAATCCGCGAATCCGCGAATCCGTGATACGCGATGCGGGCCGCGCCGCCGTCGCCGGCATCGGACGTCGGCGCGCGCGGTGCGATCGCCGCGCCGGCCACGTCACGCTTCCCATCGTCCCGAACCAGCGAGCACCATCCACCATGAGCCTCACCCGATTCAGAGTCCTGACCTTCGACGTCGTCGGCACGTTGATCGATTTCGAGCGCGGCATGCTCGACTACGTGCGCGACGTCGCGCCCGGCGCGCGCGTCGCCGACGAGGATTTCCTGCGCGCCTACCGCGCCGCCCGCAAGCACGCGAACGCGACGTGGTATCCCGACGATCTCGTCCGCTGCTGGCACGCGGTCGCGCCCGCGCTCGGCCTGCCCGGCGGCGACGCGGCCGCTCGCGGTTTTCGCGACTCGGTCGCGCGTTGGCCCGCGTTCGCCGATTCGGTCGACGCGCTGAAGCGGCTGCGCCGGCACTTCAAGCTGGTGACGATGACGAATGCGCAGCGATGGGCGCTCGAACATTTCGCGGCGACGCTCGATCATCCGTTCGATCTCGAGCTGAGCTGCGACGACGCGCTCTGCGAGAAGCCCGATCCGCGCTACTTCGCGTATGCGCGCGGCCGCTTCGAGGGCGCGTGGGGCTATCGGCAGGAGGACAACCTGCACGTCGCGCAGAGTCAGTATCACGACATCGGCGTGTCGATGCGGCTCGGCATCGCGACGTGCTGGATCGAGCGCCGGCACGCTCAGCAGGGCTCGGGCGGCACGATCGAATCCGAAATCACCCGCCCCGACTATCACTTCCGCTCGCTCGCCGAGCTCGCGGACGCGGTCGATGCCGGCCGCTGACCGGCGCGCCGCCGCGCAATCCTTTCAATTCCCCGTCGACACGAACCACACGGAATTCGCCAGATGCCCATCACCGTCATATCGCAATCGGCCCGCGCCGCCGGGCTCGACGATGCCGGCGCGGTCGCGCGCCCGCTCGGCGCGACCGTCGCGCGCACCCGCTGCCTCGACATTCCGCTCGAAGGCGCGGGCGACAATCAGACCGGGCTGTGGGAATGCTCGCCGGGCCGCTTCGAGCGGCAGCTCGCGAACGCCGAGGTGATGCACGTCCTGTCGGGCGTCTGCACGTTCACGCCGGCGGGCGGCGAGCCGGTGGAGATCCGCGCGGGCGACACGCTGTTCTTTCCGGCCGATACCGCCGGCGTCTGGGAAATCAGCGAGACGCTGCGCAAGGTCTATGTCGTGATGGCCTGAGCGTCGACGCGCGCGGCCGCGCGCCGGATCACGCGTCCTCGGGCGGATGCGCTTCGAGCCACGCGACGATCTGCTGCTCGGCCTGCAGCGGCGTCACGGTTTCGCCCGTCGCCAGCACTTCGTATTTGAAAGGATCGGAGCCGTCGAGATTGTCCGGCTCCGGCTGCGCGATGGTCCAGCGCCAGTCGATCCGATCGGCGATCGGCGACGGCGCGCCCTCGATGCTGCATCGGCAGCCGTCGATCTCCGCGACAAATCCGGTGTGGGTCGGTTCAAAACTCGCAAACACGGCGACTCCCGTCGATGTACGGCCGCAGCGCGGCAGGGTGGCGAGTATCTCACGATCGCGCCGCCCGCCCTGTCGCGCGTGCGCCGGCCTGTTACACCCTGTCACGCATGGTTGCACTTTTGCCGAGCCGTTCGCGCGCTCGCGTGTCAACCGGGCGCGGAACCCGGGAGTTAATGTCGGTACTGGCGCATGCTTTTGCGTCAGGGCTGCGCGCGTGTCGCAACGTGCGCACACACGCTCACGCAAGTGGACGCGCGCCAACCCCACATCGTCAGGAGTAGAAATGAAAAAGACCGCCCTTCTCTCGGCACTCGCCGCCGGCCTGTGCATCTCGATCAGCAGCTTCGCGCAAGCTCCGGCAAGCGCACCCGCCGGCACGACCGGCCTTTGCAAGGACGGCACGCTCTACTCCGGCGCGTCGAAGAAAGGCGCATGCTCGGGCCATAAGGGCTTGAAGACGTGGTACGGCGCATCGAAGGCCGCGGCGGCGAGCGGCGCATCGGCCGCGACGGCGCCGGCCGCCGCGGCGTCGGCTCCGGCCGCCGCCTCGGGCACGCCGGGCGCGACCGCCGCGACGAAGAGCGCGGCGAGCGCCGGCGCGCCCGGTCAGGTGTGGGTGAACACCGACACGAAGGTGTACCACTGCGCGACCGACAAGTACTACGGCAAGACCAAGCACGGCGAATACCTGTCGGAAGCGGCCGCGAAAGCGAAGGGCTTCCACGCGTCGCACGGCAAGGCCTGCTCGTGATGCACGGCCCGGCGAGGCCGGCGCGCGTGCGCAGCGCGCGCCGGCCTCGCCGGGCGCATCGGGCGCATCGGGCGCACAACGCAGCGTGGCGCGCATTGCACGTCACGACGACGATGCGCGCGACATGCGCGATGACGAAGCGGCGCGATGACGGCGCTGCGCTGCCACGCCGCCACGACACCACGAAGCCGCGCGAAGCGACAACCCGGCCGCGCGCGCCGGTTCGCTCAGCCGCGCGCGGCTGCCTCGCGCGCGGCCGCGCGCCACGCCGCATGGTCCGCGCGCGTCCAGTCTAGCTCGACGCCGACCCGCTTCGTCCCCGGCCGGATCTTCGGCTTGTGCAGCGCGAGCGTCAGCGCGTCGAGCGCCGGCCATTCGTCGAACGACAGCACGGCGATCTCGAGCGCGAGCGTCTCGAGCAACCGCGTGTGCGGCTTGTGCGCGAGGAACGACGCGATCCGCGCGCAATACGCGTCGTAGTCGATCCAGCCGTCGCCGCTCGCCTCCGACGGCTCGCGGCGATAGGCCAGCCGCGCGTCGAGCACGACGGGCTGCGGCGCCGCGTGCTCGTGCGGATGAATGCCGATGCGCGCCGGCACCTTCAGCGCGTCGACGAACACGCTCCAGCCGCGCCCGCGCGCGCGCGCCGGATCGAGCGTCGCGAACGGCGCCTCGACGGGTTTCATCAGGCGAGCGGCGTCGCCGCGTCGAGCATGATGCGGCAGAAGTAATCGGCGAAACTGCGCCGCACGACGATGTCGAACGAATCGTCGCCGGTCGGCACGAGCGTGATCGATGCCTTGAAGTAATGGCTCTGCGCACACTGCCCGACGCCGAACGCGCGCGGATGCAGATCGAGCGGGCAGCCGCGCGCGAGCACGTCGCGCGCGCGCGCGCCGCTCACTTCGACGATCGTGTAGCCGCTGCCGACGTCGACGGCCGCCGCATAGAGCCCCTGCATCGCCTCCGCGAGCGTCGCGGCGAGCGCGCCCGCCGCGACCGCGCCGTTCGAGCGCACGAGCCATTCGTCGGGGCCGAGCCACAGCACGTCATAGTCGGCGCTGCGCGCGACCGTGTTCGGCTTCACGGGCGGCCGGCAGCCGACGGCCTGCTCGAACGCGCGCACGAAGGCGGGATCGCCCGGCTCGCCGCGCACGTTGACGAGGTCGAGGAACGGCCGTTCGCGGAACAGGAATTTCTTCGACGCGCGCGCGTCGTACGCCTTCAACGCGTCGCCCGCGCCGACGAACGGCGATTCGAGCCGCACGCCGCCCTGCGCGTGCGCCGCCGCCGAAGCCTCGTTTCTCGTTTCATTCCACATGCTGACGTACCCCTTCGGTGTCGTAGAAAACCGGGCTCGAGATCGTCGCGACCACGCGCCGGCCGTTGGCGAGCGAAACCGCGACGCGCTCGCCCATCCTGCTCAGGCCGCCCTTCACCACCGCGAGCGCGATCGAGCGCTTCAGAATCGGGCTGTAATAGCTCGACGTGACGTGGCCGAGCATCTCGATCGTGCCGTCGGCGCGCGCGGCCGCGTCTGCCTCGACGATCTGGCCGCCTTCCGGCAGCACGTACTGCGCGTCCTCGGTCAGCAGGCCGACGAACTGCTTGCGGCCGCTCTTCGCGGTATCGGCGCGCGTGAGCGAGCGGCGGCCGAGAAAATCCTTCGACTTCGCGACGAGCCCGCCCATCCCGAGATCGAACGGCGTGATCGATCCGTCGGTGTCCTGACCGACGATGATGTAACCCTTCTCCGCGCGCAGCACGTGCATCGTCTCGGTGCCGTACGGCGTGATGTCGAATTCCGCGCCCGCTTCCATCAGCGCTTCCCACACCGCGCGGCCCGCGTTCGCCGGCACGTTCACTTCGTACGCGAGCTCGCCCGAGAAGCTGATGCGCATCACGCGCGCCTTCGCGCCCGCGACTGTGCCGTCGCGATAGCTCATGAACGGGAACGCATCGTTCGCGAAATCGATGTCCTTGCACACCTTCTGCACGACCTTGCGGCTCTTCGGCCCGACCACCGCGAACGTCGCCCAGTGATCGGTGACGGACGCGAGCCGCACTTTCATGTCCGGCCATTCCGTCTGCAACCAGCGTTCGAGCCACGTGAGCACGCGCGCCGCGCCGCCCGTCGTCGTCGTCATCATGAAATGCTGTTCGCCGAGACGCACGGTCACGCCGTCGTCGAACACCATGCCGTTCTCGTCGAGCATCAGCCCGTAGCGGCACTTGCCGACTTCGAGCTTGTTCCACGGGTTCGTGTACATCCAGTTCAGGAGCTTCACCGCGTCCGGCCCCTGGATGTCGATCTTGCCGAGCGTCGATGCGTCGAGCATGCCGACGCCGTTGCGCACCGCAAGGCATTCGCGCTTCACGGCGGCGTGCAGATCCTCGCCGCTCTTCGGGAAATACCACGGCCGCTTCCAGTTGCCGACGTCCTCAAACAGCGCGCCGTGCTCGACGTGCCATTCGTGGATGCAGGTCTTGCGTACCGGATCGAGGAAATCGCCGAGCTCGCGGCCCGCGAACGCGCCGAACGACACCGGCGTGTAGTTTGGGCGAAACGTCGTCGTACCCGTCTCCGGAATCGACTTGCCGAGCGCCTGCGCGAGAATCGCCATCCCGTTGATGTTGCCGAGCTTGCCCTGATCGGTGCCGAAGCCCATCGCCGTGTAGCGCTTCACGTGCTCGACCGATTCGAAGCCTTCGCGCGCGGCGAGCAGGATGTCGGCCGCGCCGACGTCGTTCTGGAAATCGACGAACTGCTTCGGACCGCGAACCGCCGCGTCCGCGCCGCTCGCGAGCCATAACGGCAGCAGCGCGTCCTCCACAGCTTCGGCGACCTTCGGCACGGGCGGCCGCTCGGCGGCGAGACCCGTCGACTTCGCCGCGGCCACGCCCGCGTCGACCGCGAGCCGCAGCGCGCGCGACAACTCGAACTCGCCCACCGCCGCGCCGACGCTCGCTTCCGCCTGCACCGGCTTGCCGGGCACGAAGCACGTCTTGTCGTCGTTCCAGTGCGCCTTGCCGCCCGATTGCGCGAACAGGTGCAGCACCGGGCTGAAGCCGCCCGACATCGCGACGAGCTCGCACGGCAGCGTCGCGATCTTGCCGCCCGAGCGGCCATTCGCGTACGACGCGACGTCCACCGACGCGACGCGCAGCTTGCCCGCCGCGCTCGACACGACCGCGCCGCTCATCACGGCGATGCCGTTGCGCTTCGCGACCGCGGGCAACGCGCCGCGCGTCGACGAGCGCGCATCGACGACCGTCACTTTCGCGCCGCACGCCTTGAGATCGAGCGCGCACTGATAGCCGCGATCGTTGTTCGTCGCGACGACCGCGACGCGCCCCGGCAGCACGCCGTAGCGATGAATGTACGTCGACACGGCCGACGCGGTCATCACGCCCGGCAGGTCGTTGTTGCCGAACACGAGCGGCCGCTCGTGCGCGCCCGCGGCAAGGATCACGCGCTTCGCGCGCACCTTCCAGATCAGCTCGCGCGTGCCCTTGCGCATCGACACCGGAAGATGGTCGGTGAGCCGCTGCACGACGGTCACGAGGTTGTGATCCTGATAGCCGAACGCGGTGCTGCGCGCGAGGATCGTCACGTCGGGCAGCTTCGCGAGCTCCGCTTCGATCTTCTCGACCCATTGCAGCGCGGGCTTGCCGTCGATCTCCGCGCGGCTCGCGAGCAGGCTGCCGCCGAGCTCGCGCTGATCGTCGACGAGCATCACGCGCGCGCCGTTCACGGCCGCCGCGTGCGCGGCCGCGAGCCCCGTCGGGCCGCCGCCGACGACGAGCACGTCGCAGTGCGCGTAGCGCTTGTCGTAGCGGTCGGCGTCGAGCGTATCGGGCGCCTTGCCGAGGCCCGCCGCTTCGCGGATCTTCTCTTCGTACTTCGGCCACAGGTTGCGCGGCCACATGAACGTCTTGTAGTAGAAGCCCGCCGGCAGGAAGCGCGAGAACTTCTGCATCACGGCCATCCGGTCGTGCTCGATGGACGGCTTCGCGTTCACGCTCGTCGCGACGAGCCCCTGGTACAGCTCGATCTCGGTCGCGCGCGCGTTCGGCACCGTGTACGCGCCGGTTTCGAGCTGCACGACGGCGTTCGGCTCGTCGACGCCCGCCGTCACGATCCCGCGCGGCCGGTGATACTTGAAGCTGCGCGCGACGAAGTGTACGCCGTTCGCGAGCAGCGCGGACGCGAGCGTGTCGCCCTGGAAGCCCTGATACGTGCGGCCGTTGAACGTGAAGGTGAGCGGCTGTGCGCGGTTGATGCGCCCGCCTGCGCCGAGTCGGTCTTTCTGGCTCATTTGCTCGTGTCCTCTGCTGCGTTGGCGGCGGCTGCGCCGAACGTTTCGTAGCCCTGAAACTCGTAAGTGACGGTATCGCGCTGCGCGACGAACCAGCGGCGGCAGCCCTGCGCATGCAGCCATTGCTCGCGGTGCGCGCCGCGCGGATTCTTGCGCATGAACAGGTAGTCGCCCCATTCGCGGTCGGACAGCTTGTCCGTGTCGAGCGGGCGCGCGATATCGGCTTCGCCGCCGCAACTGAATTCGGATTCGGCGCGCGGGCCGCACCACGGACATTCGATCAGCAACATGTTTCGTTCTCCTCTGTCGACCAGAGTTAGCGCTTTAGCGCTTACCTCTGGTCCCATGCATCGCAGTCGACCAGAGTTGGCGCTTTAGCGCTTACCCCGATCCCATGCATCGCAGTCGACCAGCGTTGGCGCTTCAGCGCTTACCCCGATCCCATGCATCGCAGTCGACCAGCGTTGGCGCTTCAGCGCTTTACTCTGGTCCCATGCACGTCAGTGCGCGGTGGTTCGGTCAGTGCGCGACGGCGGCCGCGCCGTGCTCGTCGATCAGGTGGCCGTTGTAGAAGCGCTCGAGCGCGAACGGCGCATTGAGCGGATGCGGCTCGTCGCGCGCGATCGTGTGCGCGAACACCCAGCCCGAGCCCGGCGTCGCCTTGAAGCCGCCCGTGCCCCAGCCGCAGTTGAAGTACAGGCCCTTCACGTCGGTCTTGCTGATGATCGGGCACGCGTCCGGCGACACGTCGACGATACCGCCCCACTGGCGGTTCATCCGCACGCGAGAGAACACCGGGAACATCTCGACGATCGCCTGCAGCGTGCCTTCGATGATCTGGAAGCTGCCGCGCTGGCCGAAGCCCGCGTATTGATCGATGCCCGCGCCGATCACGAGATCGCCCTTGTCGGACTGGCTGATGTACGCATGCACCGCGTTCGACATCACGACCGTGTTCACGACGGGCTTGATCGGCTCCGACACGAGCGCCTGCAGCGGATGGCTTTCGAGCGGCAGCCGCACGCCGGCCATGTCGGCGAGCGTCGTCGTGTTGCCGGCCGCGACCACCGCGACCTTCTTCGCCTTGATGAAGCCCTTCACCGTGTCGACGCCGACCACCGCGCCGCCTTCGCGGCGGATGCCCGTCACCTGGCAGTTCTGGATGATGTCGACGCCCGCGCGGTCCGCGCCGCGCGCGAAGCCCCAGGCCACCGCGTCGTGCCGCGCGACGCCGCCGCGCCGCTGGATCGACGCGCCGAGCACCGGATAGCGGCTGTTCAGGTTGATCGTCGGCTCGATCTCCTTGATCTGCGCGGGCGTCAGGAACTCGGCATCGACGCCGTTCAGGCGGTTCGCGTTCACGCGCCGCTCGGTGTCGCGCACGTCCTGCAGCGTGTGCGCGAGGTTCATCACGCCGCGCTGGCTGAACATCACGTTGTAATTCAGGTCCTGCGCGAGCCCTTCCCACAGCTTCATCGCCTTCTCGTAGAGCGCGGCGGATTCGTCCCACAGGTAGTTCGAGCGCACGATCGTCGTGTTGCGCGCGGTGTTGCCGCCGCCGATCCAGCCCTTCTCGAGCACCGCGACGTTGGTCACGCCGTGCTCCTTCGCGAGGTAGTACGCGGTCGCGAGGCCGTGCCCGCCGCCGCCGACGATCACGACGTCGTACTCGCGCTTCGGCTCCGGGCTCTTCCACTGCTTTTCCCAGTTCTCGTGATACGACAGGCCGTTGCGAAACAGGCTGAATATCGAGTAGCGGCTCATGTTGATGGACCCTTCGTTAGCATTCGATGACGTTCACGGCGAGGCCGCCGCGCGACGTTTCCTTGTATTTCGTCTTCATGTCGGCGCCCGTCTCGCGCATCGTCTTGATGACGGAATCGAGCGACACGTAGTGCTGGCCGTCGCCCTTCAGCGCGATCCGCGACGCGTTGAGCGCCTTGATCGCGCCCATCGCGTTGCGCTCGATGCACGGAATCTGCACGAGGCCGCCGACGGGATCGCACGTCATCCCGAGGTTGTGCTCCATGCCGATCTCGGCCGCGTTTTCGACCTGCCCGGGCGTGCCGCCCATCACCGCCGCGAGCGCGGCGGCGGCCATCGAGCACGCGACGCCGACCTCGCCCTGGCAGCCGACCTCCGCGCCGGAGATCGACGCGGTTTCCTTGTAGATGATCCCGATCGCCGCGGCGGTGAGCAGAAAATCGACGATGCCCTGCTCGTTCGAGCCCGGTACGAATTTCACGTAGTAATGGAGCACGGCCGGGATCACGCCCGCCGCGCCGTTCGTCGGCGCGGTGACGACGCGCCCGCCCGCCGCGTTCTCCTCGTTGACCGCCATCGCGTAGAGGTTCACCCAGTCGAGCATCGACAGCGGATCGCGCAGCGATTCCTCCGATCGATCGCGCAGCCGCGTGTGGAGCTCGGCCGCGCGGCGCTTCACGCGCATCGGGCCGGGCAGCTCGCCGTCGACCTTGCAGCCGCGCTCGACGCATGCGGCCATCGTCTTCCAGATCGCGACGAGGCCCGCGCGCACTTCGTCGGCGGGGCGCAGCGCGCATTCGTTGCGAAACGTGAGCTCGGCGATCGACAGGCCGCTCGCGCGGCACGCGCGCATCAGGTCGTCGCCGGTGCGGAACGGATGCGGCACATCCGCCGCCGCGCGCACGCCGTTCACGCGGTCGCCGTCGCGATTGACGACGAAGCCGCCGCCCACCGAGTAATATTCCTTCTCGACGAGCAGTTGGCCGTGCTCGTCGAACGCCTGGAAACGCATGCCGTTCGGATGCACGACGCTCGTGCCGCTCATCAGCTTGCGGTAGAAGCCGATGTCCTCCTTCTCGTCGAAGCGGATGCCGCGCTTGCCGAGCAGCGCGAGCGATTTTTCCGCGCGAATCGCGTTCAAGCGGGGCTCGATCAGGTCGGGATCGATCGCGTCCGGCAGATGGCCCTCGAGGCCGAGCAGCACCGCCTTGTCGGTGCCGTGGCCCTTGCCCGTCGCGCCGAGCGAGCCGTACAGCCCGATCCGCACGCGGCGCACGAAGCCGAGCAGGTTCGCATCCTCGACGTGCGACGCGAACCGGCACGCGGCGATCATCGGCCCGACGGTGTGCGAGCTCGACGGACCGATGCCGATCTTGAACAGATCGAAAACGCTGACGTTCATCTGGCTGCCCTTGCGTAACGATGCTTGGTTGACGTTGGGCGTCAGTACATCAAAGCGTAAAATCCGCCGATAGAACAAAAACGGCATCGGCGTGGGACGCCGCCGCCAACCGCCGCGCGTGACAGGCATTCCGTGCGTTTCGGCGATGGTTCGCGGCGAAAAAACACAAGTCCCGCGCGGCCCGATCGGCGACGCTCGCAGTACGGTCTGCGCGGCTGCCCGGGCGTCGGGCGCCCGTAGACTGGAGACACGCCGGGCCGCGCCCCGGCCAACCGAAGATTTTGCAGACATGACCGCCGACGTACCCGCTTCGCCCCTTGCCGCCGATTCCGCCCAGCCGCGCCTGCGCTTCGCAATCGTGCTGCTGCCGAATTTCACGCTGACCGCGTTCTCGGGGTTCGTCGACATGCTGCGGCTGTCTGCCGACGACGGCGACCACAGCAAGCCCGTGCGCTGCTCGTGGACCGTGATCGGCGACACGCTCGCGCCCGTGCGCGCGAGCTGCGGGATTCAGGTGACGCCGTGGCAGACGTTCGACGACGCCGACGCGTTCGACTACGTGGTCGTCGTGGGCGGCCTGCTGCATTCGGGGCCGCAGGCGGGGCCGCAGACGCTGCAGTTCGTCCGCCGCGCGGCGGCGGCGGGCGCGAACCTCGTCGGGATCTGCACGGGCGCGTTCGCGCTGATGCGCGCGGGCGTGCTCGACGGGCACCGCGTGTGCGTGAGCTGGTTCCATTATTGGGATTTCGTCGAGCGCTTCCCGAACGCCGATCCGGATCTGCTGATCGCCGATCGCCTGTTCGTGATCGACCGGCGGCGGATCACGTGCTCGGGCGGGCGCGCGTCGATCGACGTCGCCGCGGCGATCCTGCTGCGCCACTTCGATCACGCAACGGTGCAGAAGGCGCTCCGAATCCTGCTCGTCGGCGAGATGCAGAAGGGCAACGCGCCGCAGCCGCACCCGCCGGGGCTCGAGCCCGCGACGCATCCGAAGGTCAAGCGCGCGATCCTGCTGATGGAGCAGCATGTCGGGCGCGCGCTGCCGCTCGACGAGCTCGCGTGCAAGCTCGATCTGTCGACGCGGCAGCTCGAGCGGCTGTTCAAGGCGCAGACCGGCAGGAGCCCGCAGGCGTTCGCGAAGCAGGTGCGGCTGCGCACGGCCGCGTGGCTCCTGACGAGCTCGGACCGCACCGTCGCCGACATCGCATCGAGCTGCGGGTTCGCGGACGCGTCGCACCTCGGGCGCGAGTTCCGCAAGCAGTTCGGCGCGCCGCCCGCGGCTTACCGCGAGAAAGGCGTCGCGGCGGGCGGCGCGGGGGAGGCGGCGGCGATCGCGGGCGCGGCGGGCGATGCGCCGGCCGATCCGGACGCGGATTGGAACAGCGAATTGGGGGCATGACGCCGACGTCGCTAGCGCTGCCGATGCCGATGCTGATGCCGATGCCGATTCAACCGGCAGCGGAATGCGCGCCGACGAACGCCCGCAGCCGCGCGTCGCGAATCTCCAGCACGTCGAACAATCCGAGCGCGCGCAGCGACGGTAGCGTGTCGAGCAAGTCGCGCTCGGCCTGCGCGTGCGCCTGCGCCGACGCGTGCGCGTCGCTCCAGACGCGCGCGTTGGCGAGAAACGCGGCGACCGTCCCTTTGCGAATCGATACGCCGTCGATCTCGACGCGGTTGACGTGATCGGGAAGGATGCCTTCTGCTTTCATCGCGGACTCCGGTGTGGTGGTGACGAAGCTCCACTGTAGATGGCCCGGCGCAGCGAGACTGCGGCATCAAAGCCAATCGATACGCCGTTTGCGCCATGGCGGGCGCCGGGATTCGCGCGGCGCATGCCGCTTCGGCGCACGCGTCGGCGTCGGCGTCGGGCGAGCAGGCCGCGCGGCATCGGACTCAGACGCGTCGAACAAGGCTGACGCCGGCGCGCATGCCGCAAGCCACGACCGCTCGCGCGCGAAGATCAGCCCCCGCGCGAAAACTTGCCGACGTCGATGCCGAGCTCGTTCGCCATGTGCTCGACGAACGCGCGCAGTTGCGCGAGCTCCGCCGTCAGCGCCTTCTGCTCGGCCTTCAGCGCTTCGAACTCCGACGGCGGCACCGCGTCGTCCTGCGCGCCGCGCGCGGGCGCTTCGTCCGGCGCGATGTCGCCGCACAGCAGATGCATCCACCGGCTCTCGCGCTCGCCCGGCGCGCGCGCGAGCTTGACGACGAGCGGCGGCGTGCGCGCGGCGAGCTCGTCGAGGAACGCCTCGACCGACGAGATGTCGGCGAAGCCGTGCAGGCGCGCGGTGTTCAGGCGCAGCTCCGCGCCCGTCTGCGGACCGCGCAGCAGCAGCATCGTCAGCAACGCGGCCGCCTGGCTCGGAATGCCGAGCACGCGGTTCATGTTGTGCTCGAAGCGCGGCACGCGGCTGCTGCTGCCCTCCGACGCGAGGCTCAGACGCTTCAGGCCGTCGATCGCCGTGAGCACCTCGGCCTCCGACACGTTCATCACCGGCGATCGGGCGGTCTTCTGATTGCAGCCGGCCGTCAGCGCGTTGAGCGACAGCGGATAGGTATCCGGAACCGTGTGCTGCTTCTCGATCAATACGCCGAGCACGCGCGCTTCGAGCGGCGTGAGGGCGCGAATGGCGGGGCGTTGGGATGCATCGGGAGTGGAATTCATAGTGACGTCGCTGCGGGCTGTGCTGGTGTTGAAACAGGATCAAACAGGATCTTTCGGCTGCAGGACAATCCCGGCAGGCGAACCGAATCAAATGATAGCCGGGCTCGACGCTTCGGGTAATACCCGCTTGCGCGCCGCGCGATCGCGACGAGGCGCGATCATGGCCGCCGCGGCGGCAGCCGCCCGCGAACGCGTTAAGCGGATACGTGGCTCGTCGGCCGCAACACAGCAATGCGGCGCCGCGCCCGGCACGCGCGCGCATCCGCTCGCATCGGCATGGAATAACGGCGCGACGCCGCACGTTTACGCCGAGCGGCCATGCGCGCGGCGTTTGGCCGCGGGGCGGCCGCGCGCCCGTCTCATTTGTGCCGTCCGGCAATCGGCTGCTGTTCGACGTTTCGAAAATGGAGTCAAGCCATGAAAGCTCTACGTCATGTTTCATCCCCCGACCCGCCCGCGTCACTCCCGCCGCCTGCTTGCGAACGCTCGCGCGCGCCCGTCGCGCGTGCCGCGCCGCCGCGCGCGGCCTGCGCAACGCCGTCTGCGGCGCCGGCATCGTCGCGCTATCGTCCGGCTTCGCGTGGGCGAGCGGCAACGAGACGATTCTTCCGCCATCGGCGATGACCGGGTCGACGGTCCCCGCGAACGGCGATCTCAATCCGTACGGCATCGCATTCGTGCCGAGCGGCGTGCCCTCATGGAGCACGCTGAAGCCGGGCGACGTCGTCGTCTCGAACTTCAACAACACAGCGAACCTGCAGGGCACCGGCACGACGATCGTGAAGCTCGTGCCGAACGGCGATCCCGTGGTCTTCTTCCAGGGCGGCAACGTCGGCCTCACCACCGCGCTCGCGGTGCTCCACAGCGGCTTCGTGCTCGTCGGCAACCTGCCGACGAAGGACGGCACGACGCTCGCGTCGTCCGGCTCGCTGCTCGTCGTCAATCCGCAAGGCACGCTCGTCAAGGAACTGACCAGCCCCGCGCTGCTCGACGGGCCGTGGGATCTCGCGGTGATCGACCGGGGGCAACGCATCACGGCGTTCGTGTCGAACGTGCTGAACGGCACGGTGGCGCGGCTCGACATGACGATCGGCGAGAACGGCGTCACGGTGCTGCCGAGCTCGCTCGTCATCGCGTCGGGCTATCTGCATCGAAGCGATCCGGCGGCGCTCGTCGTCGGGCCGACGGGCCTCGCATACGATTCGACCCGCGACGTGCTGTACGTCGCGTCGACGGGCGACAACGCGGTGTTCGCGATTCACGGCGCCGCGTCGACGACGCGCAACAACGGCGTCGGGCGCATGATCTATTTCGACAACATGCACCTGCACGGGCCGCTCGCGCTGGCGCTCGCGCCGAACGGCCACCTCGTCACCGCGAACGGCGACGCCGTCAATGCCGATCCGAATCAGCCGAGCGAAATCGTCGAGTTCACGCCCGAGGGGCGCTTCATCGCGCAAATGCAAGTCGACTCGGTGCCGGGGGCGGCGTTCGGACTCGCGTTCGGGGCGAGCGGCGGCGGGCAGCCGCAATTCGCGGCCGTCGACGACAACACGAACACGGCGACCGTCTGGACGCTGCGTCAAGACAAAGGCAACTGATTCCGAAGGCTCGGCCGCAGCGGGCCGCCGGCGGCAAGGATTCGCGCCGGCGGCCCGGATCTCGCGGCGTCGGACGACGAACGCCGAATCCGGGCGATGCATCGCGGCCGAATCGGCCGCTTCCTTCCGGATGCGCGACGAACGGCGATGCGGAATTCGTCATGGCTCGCGCCGCCCCGCCCGACACGCGCCGACGATCGGCGAGCACGGCATGCCGATCGACGCGCCGCCGCTCATCGATCCAGCTCGGCGTAATGCCGGAAGATCCCCTGCTCGTTGAACGGAATGCGCCGACCGGACGCCAGATAGCGCGCGATCGGCGGATGCTGCGCGATCCTGTCGTGCAGCTCGACCAGCCCGGCATGCTTCTTCTCGATACGCGC
This sequence comes from Burkholderia savannae, assembly GCF_001524445.2. NCBI lineage: Bacteria > Pseudomonadati > Pseudomonadota > Betaproteobacteria > Burkholderiales > Burkholderiaceae > Burkholderia > Burkholderia savannae. The sequence continues at coordinate 384,876 of NZ_CP013418.1, read as the reverse complement.
CATCGCCTTCGGAAACGCGTAGCGCAAGCCCTCGATCAGCTGGAACATCGACAGATCCATATACGTCAGGCCGCCGCCCGCCATGTAGCCGCTCTTGTGCGGATTGTGCGCGAGCACCTTGCCGAAATAGCCGAGGAACTTCGGCAGCCGATGCTTGATGAAATCCTCCGCCCGCATCGCGGCTTGCGCTTTCTGGTCCTCGTAATACAGGCCGCTTGCGATCGGATGGTGACTGTCGTGAACCTCGACGACGAAATCGGACACCGTCAGCTGCAATTGATGCGTCCACAGCCGCCCTGCGTCGTCGCGCGGCGCGAGGTGATGCCGCGCGCCGAGGAACAGCAGGATGTTGGCCGTTTGCCCGATGATCTGCTCGCCCGCCTTGAGGAACGGCGGCGCGAACGGCAGGCACTCCAGCGAATCGCTCTCCAGGAGCCCCATCATCGCCGACACGCCCAGGCCCTTGCGCGGCGATTCGCGCGCGACGTCCACGTATTCGGCTTCGGCCGCCTCGAGCGCGAGCCGCACGAATTCGCCGCGCCCCTGGATGTCCGGCCAGTAGTAAAGCTCGTAGCGCATGCTGCCTCCCTTTCGTTGCGTGAAAGACGTTCGAACCGGCACTCGGCTTCGAGTTTCGCGGCCGAGCATCGCGGCTCGCCCCGCAAACGGAAAACGACAGTCTAGGCGCAAACCGCGGCCGACGTAGTCATGACGCGGCGGCCGCGCCGGCCGCGGCGTTCGGAAGGCCCAGGCAAACGGCACCCGCGATCCGCCGCCGCGCCCGCATACGCGAGCGCGAAGCGCGCGAAGCATGCCCGCGCGCGCTCGACGATCGCGGGCAGCGCGATCGTCGGCGACAGCAGCATGCCGACGACGAGGCAGGTCTTGCGTGCGGCGGCGGCGCTCCAGCCGCGCCGGCATTGGCCATCGGACACATAGCCGCGCCACTGCTCGTCGTTGAAATCGATGTGCCAATTCAACCCTGAGCGACCCTTCGGGATGGCATCCTGACGATGGTTTCCCGAGCACACCGGCCGTTCGCGTTACGCCCGTGCGCTGGCCAGACGATGGATCGCGGCCGGCGTCAGAACGCGCTGGGGCACCCCGTGGCGCGCCGCGTTGAGCATCGCATCGCCAACGGCCCGGGTGGTCAGGACGCTGGCGGGTGAAATTCGCCGAAGCAACAGCAGCAGCGGTTTGAGTGCGACGTACATCCAGCGATACGAAGCCGTGCGCGACTGAATGCCGTTCTCAGGCAGGATCGCGGATGGGCGGAAAATGACCACTTGCCGGAATGGCAGTCGCTGCAGCGCATTCTCGATTTGGCCGCGAACGCGAGCCCACATGCTTCGGCCTTGTTCACTGCTGTCGGCGCCGGCGCCGGATACATAAACCATCGTCATGGCAGGGCTCACGCGAAGCAGTTCCCGGGCGACATTGAGCGTGAGGTCGTAGGTTACCGCGCGATAGGCGGCCTCGGACAAGCCGAAAGACGACACCCCTGCGCAGAAAAAGCAGGCGTCGACACCGGCGAACGTGTCGTCCATGGCCCGAAAACTTGCGAGGTCGGGCAAGGTGAATACCTTGACCCGCGGGTCCACGCCCCCCTCCAGCGCGCGCCGGCCGATGACGATGATTTCGGCGACGTCCTCCGCTGCGAGGCAGGCACGCAATACACCCTGGCCGACCATGCCGGTCGCGCCGATCAGTACGACGCGCATGCGTTCACTCCGCGGGCCATTCGAGCGGTGCCGCGCCGAAATCGGCTGCAAGCGTCACGGCCTTCCAGTTTTGCCCGGTCTCGCGGCGGACGTCCTCCTCGGCTTCGACGACCTGCCAGGCATCCGAGCCAAGCACCAGCCGCGCCGGCACGAATTCACGCGAAGCCAGCATGACGATCAGTTTAGCGACGCGCTCGGGATCTCCCACTTCATGGCCCACGTACGCGTCGATCAGCGCCTTGAACCCGGCCATCGATTGCTGATAGTCCCGGGGAAGGTCTTGCAGTGTCGAACGCGCCTCGTATCCCCATTCGGTGCGCATGCCGCCTGGTTCCAGCGTGCAGACGCGGATGCCGAACGGTGCGAGTTCCTTGCCGACGACATCGCTGAATCCGCCGACGGCCCATTTCGCCGACTGGTAAGCGGAGAGTCCCGGGCTGCTGATGCGGCCGCCCGCCGATGAAATCTGAAAGATGTGGCCGCTGCCCTGCGAGCGCATCACCGGAATGACTGCGCGCGTGAGGTTGACCACTCCAAAAAGATTGGTTTCGAACTGTGCGCGGAAATCGTCCGAAGACGTGTACTCGAACGGCTGGACATGGCCGTAACCGGCGTTGTTGACGAGTGCGTCCAGACGCCCGAACCGGCGCACCGCTTCGGCTACGGCGCGCTTTGCCCGCTCCTCGTTGGTCACGTCCAGCTCGAACGTCGCCAGACGCTCGCCGTGACGCGCCTGCAAATCGGCGAACCGCGAAGTGTCGCGCGCGGTGGCCAGAACCATGCCGTCGTCCTGCAAGGCGGCCTCGAGAATGGCGCGGCCGAGCCCTCGGGACGCGCCGGTAATCAACCAGACTTTTGACATGATCGTAGAACCTCCGTTATGCGCCGACATCCGCGCGATGAAAATGAAATGCCATGAATGGAGAAGCGCCGTGCCTCGCCCATGCAATCAGGCGTCTGCCGGGCCCGACCGCTGCCGCGCTCGTGGCGTGCGGCGATCTTTCGGGCGGGCCGCGGCCGGCGCCGCGGCAATGGTTACTGGGGATTGAATCCCGCCTTGCCTTCGAACATCACCGAACCGGCGAGGTCCTTTTGGGCCTGCAGCGCGGCGAGGCTCCGGCTATAAGCGGCTTCGAGCACCGCGTAGGCGTCCCCGCCGAGGACGGTGCGCAGCGGCGGCTCCGGCAACTGGCTGATCGCATAGATGGCGCCGGCCATTTTCACGGGATCGCCCGATGCGTATTCATCGCCGACCGCCTTGATCTGCTGGCGCAGCTTGCCGACCACGCCGTCCTTGTAGCAGGCGAGTTCGTCGGTCCAGCGAATGTTGGCCACGAAGCCCGTCTTGATGGAGCCCGGTTCGACGATGAGGGTCTTGATGCCGAATTCGGCCACTTCCTGGCTCACCGCTTCCGCAAAACCCTCGAGGCCGTATTTCGCAGCGTGATAGAGCGAGCCGCTCGGGAAGGCGGCGCGTCCTCCGACACTGGTGACATGGACGAACGTGCCGTGCTTTCGCGCGCGCATCGCGCCGAGGAAGGCGCGCGTGATGTGGATGGGCGCGAGCAGATTGAGCGCGATCTGCTGCTCGATGTCGGCTTCGGTCATTTCCTCCATTGCGCCGATGACGGCGCCACCCGCGTTGTTGACGACCACATCGACATCGGGATGGCGCGCCGCGACGGCCTGCACCTGCTCAGGACGGGTCACGTCGACCGACTCCACTTCGAGCGCATCGGGCCAGGCTTCCTTCAGCGCCTGCAGCGCTGCGACTCGTCGCACCGCGGCAACCACACGATGCCCGTCGGCGAGCACTTTTTCGGTGAGGGCCAAACCGAGCCCGCCGGATGCTCCGGTAATGAACCACTTCTGACTGCGCATGATGATTGCTCCCTCCAATATTGAGCGCGTACGCGCTCACTTAAAATGCAAAAAAATTACTCCGTGACAGCTCTCCACGCGGCACGAAACCCCAGTTGCCGATGACGTTCGGCACCCTCGGGTTCCCTGTCGACGTACTCGATCGTGATGTCGGCAATGCGCTCGATCACGGCGTAAAGAAACGCAATCGGCGCATCGGCAAGCACGCCGTTCTGCACCGCATCCTCCATCATCCGGGACACGGCCAGGAACGGCTCCATGCCTCGTGCCCGCGTTCCTTCCTGCAGCACTCCCGAAGCCGACAGCTTCGAAAGCGCAAGGCGCCCGGCCGCATTGGCCAGCCCCCAGCCCACGTAACGCTGGAAGATGTGTTCCATGCGAAGCCGGTAGCTCGCGTTATCCGGATAGTCTGGCATGACATAATCGGCCAGCTCGTTTTTGAGGTGCAGGTACAGTTCCTGGAACAGGACTTCCTTGTTCTCGAAGTAGGTGAACAGCGTTCCTTCCGCGACTCCCGCGCCGCGGGCGATGCTCGCCGTGCTCGCCAGCACGCCTTGGTCGGCAACGGCCTGCGTCGCCGACAACAAAAGGGCATTGCGTTTTTCCGGGCTCAGAGGGCGCGCCATCGTGGTTCGAATCGAAAAAGAGTGAGTACGCGCTCAATTATAGACGACATTCGAGATCGAGGCAAACTGCCCAGATTGCCGTGGCGAAGGCTTTAGACGCCCGCGCCGCGCACCGGGGACTGGGGACTGGGGACTGGGGACTGGGAACTGGGAACTGGGGACACTACCTCCGCTGCCGGCCGAATGCCGCCGGAGCCGGAAAATGGCGGATAGCCCCGTTACTATCTTCACGCCCCGATAATCGGGGTTTTGGCCAGCCAGGCCCGGTATGATTCCCGCCCCCAGTCGCAGTCATGATCCGGGGGGTGTTGTCACCGGGCCTGGTGGGTGGCTGGTGATCGCTGATAGGGGTTTGGCCGGGATATCCCGACGCCGTCCGTAACGTGGATGCCGAGACTTGCCACCGTTGTTGCAGGCCAATCCGTTCACTCTGCATAAACTGCGATGCAAGAAACCCAACAACATGACGCCATCGATATCTTCATCGGCGTCGACGTCGGTAAAGGCCAGCATCACGCCGTTGCACTCGATCGAAATGGCAAGCGTCTGTACAACCAGGCGCTACCCAACGACGAGGTCAAGCTGCGAGCCCTCATCGCCGAGCTCAAGACTCACGGCCGACTTCTGTTCGTCGTCGACCAGCCTTCCACCATAGGTGCGCTTCCTGTAGCCGTCGCCCGTGCTGAAGGCATACTCGTCGCCTATCTTCCCGGACTGGCCATGCGCCGTATTGCCGATCTGCACGCCGGCGAAGCCAAGACCGATGCCCGCGATGCCGCGATCATCGCCGAAGCCGCTCGCTCGATGCCGCATACGCTGCGCTCGCTTCGACTCGCCGACGAGCAGCTCGCCGAGCTCACCATGCTGTGCGGCTTCGATGACGACCTCGCCGCTCAGGTCACGCAGACCAGCAACCGCATTCGCGGCTTGCTTACTCAAATCCATCCGGCGCTCGAGCGCGTTCTCGGACCGCGCCTCGACCATCCGGCGGTGCTCGATCTGCTTGAGCGCTACCCGTCCCCAAGCGCACTTGCCGCTGCCAGCGAGAAGACCCTCGCCAACCGCCTCATCAAGCTCGCACCGCGCATGGGCAAGAACTTGGCGGCCGAAATCGTTCACGCGCTGAACGAGCAAGCCGTGATCGTGCCCGGCACGCAGGCTGCCACCATCGTCATGCCTCGTTTGGCCCAGCAACTCGCCGCCTTGCGCAAGCAGCGTGACGAAATCGCCGCCGAAGTTGAGCGGCTGGTGCTTGCTCACCCTCTTTGGCCGGTCCTGACCAGCATGCCGGGAGTCGGCGTCAGGACCGCCGCCAGACTCCTGACCGAAGTCGCCCATAAAGCCTTCGCCTCCGCCGCGCATCTGGCGGCCTACGCTGGCCTCGCGCCGGTCACCCGGCGCTCAGGCTCGTCGATCCGTGGCGAGCATCCATCCAGACGGGGCAACAAGGTGCTCAAGCGAGCCTTGTTCCTCTCTGCCTTCGCGGCCTTACGAGACCCAGTCTCGCGGGCCTATTACTCGCGCAAGATCCAGCAAGGCAAGCGCCACAACCAGGCCCTCATCGCACTGGCACGACGACGCTGCGACGTCCTGTTCGCCATGCTGCGTGATGGCACCATTTACCAACCCAAGTCAGCCCCTAACGCTTGACGAAAGACATAGGGGCACCCCCCATGACAGCCAGATGCCAAGGAATCAATCGCAACCGCCAATCAATCGACGCGACAACGGCATGCCAATTCCCAAAGCGCCCAAAATCCGCCGTTGCCGTACGTAGCCTCCGTCGAATTCACACCGCACCGTCGCCCTCCAACTCCACATACCCCTCCACCTCCCCCGCCACAAACAACCGCTTCCCCAACCGCGGATAATCACAGACATCCTGCTCCAACCGCTGCCCCGCCGCGATGAATACGAGGGGCACATCCCCCGAGTTCTTCAGCACATGCGCCGGCCCGCGCTGCGCGAACCCCAGAAAATCGCCCGGCCCGACCGGAAACGTCCGTTCGCCGATCGTCGCCTCGCCGTACCCGGACAGGATGTACACGCACTCCTCTTCGTAAAGATGCCGGTGGTACTCGGACGATTCGTGCCCCGGCATGATCGTGATGATCAGAAACCCGAACTGCGTGATCCCGGTCTTGTCGCTCAGCGGCTTCTTCAAGCGCACCGCGTTCTCGTTCAGCGTATGGACCGAACGCACTACGTCCATCGCTTCGATATCGGCGGCTTTCAGCAATTCCGGAGGGGTGTTCGGCATGATTGAGCTCGCTCCAATGGGGACAAGTTTGATGTGAGTAAAACAATCGCAACCAGGGCACCGCGCGACGCAACGCAATGAAGCGCGAGCGCCAAGCCAAGCCAAGCCAAGCACGGGCGCGATCTCGAACGCAAGCGAAAGCACGATTCGATTCGACTCGCCCAAACCGCGCCCGCCGGCCGCGCCGCACCTAGATCAACCGCCGCCGCTCCAGTTCGTCCGCCAGCGCCTGGGCGCTCACGAACTTGCATCCCAGCAACCCCGCCTTCACCGCGCCCTCGACGTTCGAATCCGCATCGTCGATGAACAGCGTCTCTTGCGCCGTCGCGCCGAGCCATCCGACGCATCCCAGATAAGCCTGCGCATCCGGCTTCGCCGCGCCGAACGTCGCCGACGGATAGACGTCCGCGCCGAACACGCGCGCAACGGGCGGATTCAGATAATCGATGTAATCGGTCACGAGCCGGCAGTTGTTCGTCAGCACCGCGATCCGGCTGCGCTGCGCGACGCGCTCGGCGAGCGCGACGACGTCCAGGTTCGGCGTGATCGACGCCTTGCGCGCGATCAGCCAGTCGTCGCGGCTCACCGGCGCGCCGAGCAGCTCGGCCAGCTCGCTCAGGTATCGGTCGACGCCGATGAGCCCCGCGTCGGCGCGCGCTTCGAGCCCCGACTCCCAGATCGCATGGCGCACCGCGTCGGGCGGCCGCCCCGTCAGGTCGGCCAGGCGCGCGGTGCGTGCGGCGCGGTCGTAGTCCGACAATACGCCCTCCATATCGAACAGGACCAGCTTGATCGGCGGCGTCATGCGGTCGGCCTCGCGTGGAGCGCCCGGAAGCGCCGCGCCGCCGGCGGGCGGCGGGTTCCGGGCAGCGGAAAACTTCTATTCTGGTCGCCCCGGCGCGGTTTCGCCAAAACCCATCTCCCAAGGGTTATCCCGAATGCCCACGTCAAATCAAAGTTGTATGATGACCACATCACCTTACAAAATGAACGCCATGTTCGAGAAAATTCCGACCCGGGCGATGAGCGACACGGTCGCCCAGCAGCTTCTGAAGCAGATCGAGATCGGCAGCTTCGCCGGCACCGGCAAGCTGCCGACCGAAGCCGTGCTCGCGCAGGAATTCGGCGTGAGCCGCACGGTGATTCGCGAGGCGATCTCGCGTCTGAAGAACGAGGGCGTCGTCGAGCCGCGTCAGGGCAGCGGCGTCTACATCGCGCAGCACGCGGCGATCCGCCCGCTGCGGATCGATTACGCGGAGGCGGTCGAGGCGAGCTCGCTGCCGCATCTGCTCGCGGTGCGTCGCGCGATCGAGGCCGAGGTCGCCGCCGAAGCCGCGCTCTGCCGCACCGACGAGGACATGGACGACATCGACGCCGCGCTCGCGAAGATCGACGATGCGGTCGCCGAAGGCCGCGACGGCGTCGCGGAGGACGTCGCGTTCCACCGGACGATCGCGAGCGTCACCGGCAATCCGTACTTCCTGAAGACGCTGAGCTTCCTGAATCAGTACCTCGAAGCGGGCGTGAAGGTCACGCGCGGCAACGAGGCCACCCGCGAGGACTTCTCACGGCAGGTGCGCGAGGAGCACGCGGCGATCGCCGACGCGATCCGCGCGCGCGATCCGTCCGCGGCCCGCAACGCGGCCCGCGCGCACATGTACAACGCGGCTCGCCGTCTCGAGCAAGCCTGCATTTGCTGAGCCGCGCTTCGCGAGCGGCCGCACGGCGCGCGCGGAGCGCCCACGAACGAATCTAATCGAATCAGGAAGAAGTTTGACCATGTCACGGAATGTTGGAGTCATCGGACTGGGCGCGATGGGCCTGGGTGTCGCGCGCTCGCTGTTGCGCGCGGGCTTTCGGGTGCATGCGTGCGACGTGCGCGAGAACGTGCTCGCCGCGTTCGCCGCCGAAGGCGGCTTGCGCTGCGCGACGCCCGCCGAGCTCGGCGCGCGGTGCGACGTCGTGATCACGCTCGTCGTCAACGCGGAGCAAACCGACGCCGTGCTGTTCGGCGAGCACGGCGCGGCGGCCGCGATGCAGCCCGGCGGCGTCGTGATCTCGAGCGCGACGGTCGCGCCTGAGTTCGCGGCCGAGCTCGGCGCGCGGCTCGCGGCGGCGGGCGTGCTGATGCTCGATGCGCCCGTATCGGGCGGCGCCGCGCGCGCGGCGGCGGGCGAAATGACGATGATGACGTCGGGCCCCGCCGCCGCGTACGAAACGTGCGACGACGTGCTCGCCGCGATCGCGGGCAAGGTCTACCGGCTCGGCGGCGCGCACGGCGCGGGCTCGAAGGTGAAGATCATCAATCAGCTGCTCGCGGGCGTGCACATCGCGGCGGCGGCCGAGGCGATGGCGCTCGGCCTGCGCGAAGGCGTCGATCCCGACGCGCTCTACGACGTGATCACGCACAGCGCCGGCAATTCGTGGATGTTCGAGAACCGCGTGCCGCACATCCTGAACGGCGACTTCACGCCGCTGTCGGCCGTCGACATCTTCGTGAAGGATCTCGGCCTCGTGCTCGACACCGCGCGCCGCGCCAAATTCCCGCTGCCGCTGTCGGCCGCCGCGCACCAGATGTTCCTGAGCGCGTCGAGCGCGGGCCACGGCGGCGAGGACGACTCGGCCGTCATCAAGACGTTCCCCGGCATCACGCTGCCGGCGCGCGGCTGATTCTCCGGAGCCTCCCGTCGCCATGAACACCGATCACGCCTCTCGCCCCCCGCTCGGCTGCATCGCCGACGATTTCACCGGCGCGACCGATCTCGCGAACATGCTCGTCAAGAGCGGCATGCGCACCGTGCAGACGATCGGCGTGCCGGCCGACGGCGCGCCCGTGCAAGCCGATGCGATCGTCGTCGCGCTGAAATCGCGCACGCTCTGCGCCGCCGACGCGGTCGCGCAATCGCTCGCCGCGCTCGACTGGCTGCGCGCGCAGGGCTGCCGCCAGTTCTTCTTCAAATACTGCTCGACGTTCGATTCGACCGACGCGGGCAACATCGGCCCCGTCGCCGATGCGCTGCTCGACGCGCTCGGCGGCGAGCGCGCGTTCACGATCGCGTGCCCCGCGTTTCCGGAGAACGGCCGCACGGTCTATCGCGGCCATCTGTTCGTCGGCGATGCGCTGCTCAATGAATCCGGGATGGAAAACCATCCGCTCACGCCGATGACGGACGCGAACCTCGTGCGCGTGCTGCAGCGGCAGACGGCATCGAAGGTCGGCCTGATCCGCCGTGACGCGATCGCGCTCGGCGCGTGCGCCGTGCGCGAGACGATCGACGCGCTGCGCCGCGACGGCGTGCGGATTGCGATCGCAGACGCGCTGACCGACCGCGATCTGCACGTGCTCGGCGAAGCGTGCGCGGACCTGCCCCTCGTCACGGGCGGCTCGGGCGTCGCGCTCGGCCTGCCCGCGAACTTCCGGCTCGGCGGGCTCTTGCCCGAGCGCCGCGACGCGGCCGCGCTGCCGAGGATCGACGGCGCATCGGCGGTGCTCGCCGGCAGCGCGTCGAAGGCGACCAACGCGCAAGTCGCCGCGTGGCGCGCCGAGCGTCCGGCATTCCGGATCGATCCGCTCGCGGCCGCGCGCGGCGAGCCCGTCGTCGAGCAGGCGCTCGCGTTCGCGCGCGCGCATCTGCCGCAGCCCGTGCTGATCTACGCGAGCGCCTCGCCCGACGAAGTGAAACGGGTGCAACAGGCGCTCGGCGTCGAGGCGGCCGGCCATCTCGTCGAGGCGACGCTCGCCGCGATCGCGCGCGGGCTGCGCGAGATGGGCGTGCGCAAGTTCGTCGTCGCGGGCGGCGAAACGTCCGGCGCGGTCGTGCAGGCGCTCGACGTGAAGGCGCTGCAGATCGGCGCGCAGATCGATCCCGGCGTGCCCGCCACCGCGACGACCGGAGCAGGCCCCCGCGGGACGACCGGAGCAGGCCCCCGCGCGACGCTCGACGCCGAGCCGCTCGGCCTCGCGCTCAAATCCGGCAACTTCGGCGCGACCGATTTCTTCGACAAGGCGCTGCGCGCGCTGGAGGGCGCGGCATGAGCACCGCCGAAGCGAAGCTGCGCGACGAGATCTGCGAGATCGGCGCGAGCCTCTACGCGCGCGGCCATGCGGTCGGCAGCGCGGGCAACATCAGCGCGAAGCTCGACGACGGCTGGCTGATCACGCCGACCGACGCGTGCCTCGGCCGGCTCGACCCCGCCGGCATCGCGAAGGTCGATCTCGCGGGCCACGCGGTGTCGGGCGGCAAGCCGTCGAAGACGCTCGCGCTGCATCGCGGCATCTACGCGCGCAACGCGCAAGCGCGCGGCATCGTCCACACGCATTCGACGCACCTCGTCGCGCTCACGCTCGCGGGCGTCTGGAGCGAGGCCGACGTGCTGCCGCCGATCACGCCGTACTACGTGATGAAGGTCGGCCACGTTCCGCTCATTCGTTATCGCCGGCCGGGCGACCCCGCGGTGGCCGCCGAAGTCGCGGCGCTCGCCGATCGCGTGCGCGGCGTGCTGCTCGAGCGGCTCGGCCCGGTCGTCTGGGGGCCGTCGGTCGCGCACGCGTCGTACGCGCTCGAGGAGCTCGAGGAAACCGCGCGCCTGTGGCTGATGACGCATCCGAAACCCGAGCCGCTCGACGACGCCGCGCTCGCCGAACTGCGCGATGCGTTCGGCGCGCGCTGGTAACGCAGTTCAGCCCGCCGTGTGCGCGGGCCCATCCACCAGCACACGACAAAACGCACCGGCCGCGCACGCGGCCGGCGTCGACAACTCATGGAGACAGCGGAAATGATTCCCAGCCAAGCAGCCGCGGCCCGGCCGCTCGAGGCGGCCGGACAGGCCGAGCTCGATCTGACCTACAAGAAAGTGTTCTGGCGCATCGTGCCGTTCCTGATGCTCTGCTACGTGGTCGCGTACCTGGACCGCGTGAACGTCGGCTTCGCGAAGCTGCAGATGTCGCAGGATCTCGCGTTCAGCGAGACCGTGTTCGGCCTCGGCGCGGGCATCTTCTTTCTCGGCTATTTCCTGTTCGAGCTGCCGAGCAACATGCTGATGCACCGGATCGGCGCGCGCATCTGGATCGCGCGGATCATGATCACCTGGGGCCTGCTGTCCGCGCTCTTCGCGTTCGTGAAGACGCCGACGCAGTTCTACGTGCTGCGCTTCCTGCTCGGCCTCGCGGAAGCGGGCTTCTATCCGGGCGTGATCCTGTACCTCACGTACTGGTTCCCGACGCACCGCCGCGCGAAGATCATCGCGGTGTTCATGTCGGCGATTCCGGTGTCGGGCATCTTCGGCAATCCGCTGTCCGGCTGGATCATGGAGCGCTTCCACGGCGGCTCGGGCTTTCAGGGCTGGCAATGGATGTTCGTGATCGAGGCGGTGCCCGCGATCGCGATCGGCATCGCGACGATCCTCTATCTCGACAACAGCATCCGCAGCGCGAAGTGGCTCACCGAGCGCGAGAAAAAGCTGCTGACCGACGCGATCGACGCGCAGCCGCACGAGCGCGACAAGCACGCGCACTCGCTCGCGAGCGTGCTGCGCGATCCGCGCATGTGGTGGATGTCGCTGATCTATTTCACGTTCGTCACCGGCCAGTACGGGCTCACGTTCTGGATGCCGACGCTCGTCAAATCGACGGGCATCACCGATACGCTGCAGATCGGCCTGCTGAGCGCGATTCCGTTCGCGTTCGCGATCGTCGCGATGAATCTCTTCGGCCACAGCGCGGACAAGCGCCGCGAGCGCCGCTGGCACCTGATCGTGCCCGCGCTGATGGGCACCGCCGGCTTCTCGGTGGCCGCCGCGTACTCGCACAACACCACCGTGTCGATCCTGTTCCTGTCGATCGCCGCGGGCGGCGTGCTCACCTGCGCGCCGCTCTTCTGGTCGCTGCCGACCGCGTTCCTCGCGGGCACGGGCGCCGCGGCCGGCATCGCGATCATCAACTCGATCGGCAACCTCGCCGGCTTCGCGAGCCCCTATCTGATCGGCTATCTGAAGGACGCGACGAGCAGCACGTCCGCCGGCATGTACGTGCTCGCCGCGATGCTCGTGATCGGCGCGATCGCCGTGTGGCTCACGCCGGCGAAGCTCGTCAACCGATAATCGATCGTCGGCGGCGCGGCGCACGCCGGAATGCGCGCCGTGCCGCCCGCCTTTCAACCTCCGGACCTGGAACCGACGCCATGCCACGCTTCGCCGCCAACCTCACGATGATGTACAACGAGCACGCGTTCCTCGAGCGCTTCGCCGCCGCGGCACGCGACGACTTCAAGGCGGTCGAGTACCTGTTTCCGTACGACTTCCCCGCCGCCGAGCTGAAATCGCGCCTCGACGCGAACGGCCTCGTGCAGGCGCTCTTCAACGCGCCGCCCGGCGACTGGGCGGCGGGCGAGCGCGGCATCGCGTCGCTGCCGGGCCGCGAGGACGAGTTCAAGCGCGCGATCGACACCGCGCTCGGCTACGCGCGCGTGATCGGCAACGACAAGATCCACGTGATGGCGGGCCTGATCGCACCGGAGCAGGATCGCGCGAAGCACCGCGACACGTACCTGCGCAATCTCGCGCACGCGGCCGAAGCAGCGCGCGCGCAGAACGCGACGATCGTCATCGAGCCGATCAACCCGCGCGACATGCCGGGCTTCTTCCTGAACCGCCAGGACGACGCGCAGGCGATCTGCCGCGAAGTCGGCGCGCCGAACCTGAAGGTGCAGTTCGACTGCTATCACTGCCAGATCGTCGAAGGCGATCTGGCGACGAAGTTGACGCGCGACATCGCGGGCATCGGCCACATCCAGATCGCCGGCGTGCCCGAGCGGCACGAGCCCGACGTCGGCGAAATCCACTATCCGTATCTGTTCGAGCTGATCGACGCGCTCGGCTACGACGGCTGGATCGGCTGCGAGTATCGGCCGAGGGCCGGCACGTCCGAGGGCCTCGGCTGGCTCGCACCCTACCTGTAATCCCGCATTCTCACGAGGCACATTGCGATGAAGGTTCTGATCACTGGCGGCGCCGGCTTTCTCGGCCAGCGTCTCGCGAAACAGCTGCTCGCGCGCGGCGAACTGGCCGGCCCGGACGGCGCGCCGCGGCGGATCGACGAGCTCGTGCTGCTCGACGTCGTCAAGGGCGGCGACTTCGGCGATCCGCGCGTGAGCGCGATCGTCGGCGACATCGGCGAGCGCGCCGTGCTCGACGCCGCGATCGACGCGCGCACGCACGCGATCTTCCATCTCGCCGCGATCGTCAGCGGCCAGGCGGAAGCCGATTTCGACCTCGGGATGCGCATCAACCTCGACGCGTCGCGCCTGTTGCTCGACGTGTGCCGCGCGCGCGGGCACCGGCCGCGCATCGTGTTCACGAGTTCGGTCGCGGTGTACGGCGGCGCGCTGCCCGAGCTCGTCGAGGACGACACCGCGCTCGATCCGCAGTCGTCGTACGGCGTGCAGAAGGCGATCGCCGAGCTGCTGCTGTCGGACTATACGCGCCGCGGCTTCGTCGACGGCCGCGTGCTGCGGCTGCCGACGATCAGCGTGCGGCCGGGCCGGCCGAACGCGGCGGCCTCGTCGTTCGCGAGCGGGATCATTCGCGAGCCGCTGAACGGCGAGGAGGCGGTCTGCCCGGTGCCGGGCGGCACGCGGCTTTGGCTGCTGTCGCCGCGCCGCGCGATCGACGCGCTCGTCGCCGGCTGCGAGCTCGACGGCGCGAAGCTCGGCAACCGGCGCGTGATCAACCTGCCGGGAATCTCGGTGACGGTTGACGAAATGATCGACGCGCTGCGCGAAGTCGCCGGCATCGACGCGGTGAAGCTGATCCGCCGCGCCGAGGACGAGCGCGTCGTGAAGATCGTCGGCAGCTGGCCGGGGCGATGGGACACGTCGCGCGCCGAAGCGCTCGGCCTGAAGGGCGATGCGAGCTTCGTCGACGTGATCCGCAACTACGTCGACGACGATCGGCGCTAAACCGCGCCGCCCGCGCTGCGCGGCGGGCGGGCGCGCCGAATCGGTTCCATTCGGGCTTGGGATTCGGGCTTGGGATTTGAGTCTGCGATTTGAGCCCGCGATTCGAGCCGACGATTCAAGCCGACGATTCGAGCGTGCGATTCGCCCGCCGCGCCGCGCGGTGCGGCCGCCCGCACCGCGCGGATACGCCCGACGCGCCTCCCCCGCCTGCCCCGACGCCCCGACACGTCGCCACCAGCCGCGCGCCACGCTCGGCCGGCGTTCCCTTTCTCCGCGCCGCCGCGAACCCGCTTACGTTTCGCCGATCGTTCGCTTCCACGCGACAAACGCATGCCCGCCTCGCACGCGGGGCGCTACGCTACTCGGGCGACCGACGCGGACCACCGCCGGGGCGTGATGAAACGAAATGAAACCCGACGAAACGCGGCGCGGCGGCCGGCGAACGCGCAACGCGCCGCGTTTGCGACTATCGTTATAAGAACCCGGTCCTTGATTTCACGCGGCGCGCCGCCGGACGACCGACCGACCGGCCGCGCCCGACGCGTCTGCCCGACGAACGCCTGGATATGGCTGCCATCTACGATTTCGGCGCGCGCAAGCTGCGCGACCTCTACGATCGACGAATCCATTGCGGCGCCGAGCTGGACGCGGCCGCGCTGTTTCCGGACGCCGCGCGCTTCACGGGCGCGTGGCGCGCGATCCGCGACGAAGCGCTCGCGGTGTCGCGCGACCTGAGCCGGATTCCGCGCTTCCACGAGATCATGCGCGAGCAGGCGGCGATCTCCGCGAACGACGCGCGCGACTGGCGCATGTTCATCATGCAGGCATACGGCGTGCGCTTCCCGCAGAACCTCGGGCGCTGCCCGACGCTCGCGTCGATCGTCGCGGCGTCGCCCGACGTGCTGTCCGCGTCGTTCTCGTTTCTCGCGCCGGGCAAGCGCATCCCGCCGCACCGCGGGCCGTTTCGCGGCATCCTGCGCGGCTATCTGGTGCTGTCGATGCCCAGGCGCGCTGACGGCGCGCCCGCCGCCGTCCTGAAGATCGACGGCCGCGACTACCGCCTCGACGACGGCCAGTTCCTGCTATGGGACGACACGTTCGAGCACGAAGTCTGGAACGAGAGCGACGACGTGCGGATCGTGCTGCTGCTCGACATCCGCCGCCGCGACCTGCCGACCGCGCTCGCGCTGCTGTCGGGCGCGCTGATCCGGATCGTGCGCGTCGCGATCCGGCTGCGCGGCGGCGCGATTCCGGTCTAGGGCCCGCTCACGCCGACGGCGGGCTTGCGCCGGCCGCGCCGCTCGCGCCGCCCCACGGCCAGCCGCGCGCCGCGCACGCGGCAATCACGGGAATCTCGGGAATCTCGGGAATCGCGACAACGCGCGCCGCACCGCTTCGCCACACAACGCTTCGCTTTCCGCGCGCGCCCTTCGCGCCGCGCGCGTGCGGCGCGCCGCCCCGCTCATAAGATTGCGGGCCTCGGCCGCTGTCGGCCGCCTCCACCCGCACGCCCATGATCCGAATTCCCGGCAACATCGTCGGCGCCCCGCTCGCCACGAACCTTGCAGCCTCGTTCGGCGACGAGCGGTTGCCGTCCTCGATCGACGCCGACATCGACGCCAATGTCCGGCAACAATTGAAACGACTGGTTCGACAAGCGATCCGCGAATGCGGCGGGCCCGATTCGCAGCGAACGCCGCATTCGTCGCAGCTGCCGCTGCGGTTCGCGATGACGTCTGCGGCCGATGCCGACGCCCCGCTGTCGCTCGTCGAATCGACGAACGATGCGCCAAACGATGCGCCGCCCGCGCGCTGCGTCGCATCGCCCGATCCGTCGATGGCGCGCTTTGCGGCGCAAATGCCGGACGCGCAGACGAAACGCCCGCCCGGCGACAACCGCACCGCGCAGCAGATCATCGACGACAATCCGCTCCTCAAGCACCTCGGCAACCAGAGCGGCATCCGCGACAAGCTGAACCAGTTCGTCGGCGGCGACATGTACAACGATCCCGATCAGGCGTACAAGGCCGCGGCGCTGCTCACGTACGTGAAGAGCGCGAAGAACCGCGAAGGCAGCGAGCGGCCGAACGACGTCGTCGGCGACGGCAAGATCGACGGGTTCACGAAGGACGGCGACGCGCGGCACGGCACCGAAGCGGGCCTGCTGCAGGACGTCGTGGGCGGCGGCGGCTGGCAGCATCTGCGCGAAACCGGTCACCAGCTCGACCAGACGAGCGACACGCACGTACGGCTCGACGGCACCAACAAGGACAATCTCCAATGGGGCTTCGAGCAGGCCGGCAAATATATCGTCGCGGTGTTCAAGGGCATCGGCAGGGCGGTCGTCGACATCGTCACGAAGGGCCGCTTCAATCCGGTGTCGGCGGTGCTGAGCGTCGTCAAGAACGTCGGCACGCAGGTCGCGAAACAGGCGGTCGAGGACAGCAACCTGTCGAGCGACGCGAAGCGAAAGGCGAACAAGGTGTTCGGCGCGCTCGATTTCTTCTGATCCGGCAGCCAACGCCGCGCCGGCGACGCCGGAAGCGAAACGGCGCGCGCGAGCGAACGCTCACCGCCACGGTATCGCGACGAGTAGCCGGCCGAACAGCGCCCACTTGACGACGTAATAGGCGGTGCGATTCCACGCCTTCATCCGCTTGCCGACGCGCCGATCGCGTACAGATAGCGGAACAGCCGGTTCAGGCCTCCCGTGCGGTCACCCGTTTCGTTCGGCGACGCCGCCGCGCGCATCCGAGCGCCGCCGATCGCGCCGTTCACCGCCTGCGCCCGGCGGTATCGCATCGGCCGCTCGATGTCGCGGAACAGAATGATGCGGTCCTGATCGGTGCGGTTCTCGGCCCAATGCAGATAGGTTTCGTCGAACATCACCGCCTCGCCGTCGCGCCACGCGTACGGATCGCCGTCGACGACGATCGCGCATTCGTCGTCGTTCGGCGTCGTTCGGCGTCGCGAGCCCGAGGTGATCGCGCAGCGACCCGGCGTACGGATCGCGATGCAGCCCGAGCTTGCCCCCCGGCGGCAGCTGCGCGAGCATCGCCGCC
Organism: Burkholderia savannae; assembly: GCF_001524445.2. Classification (NCBI taxonomy): domain Bacteria; kingdom Pseudomonadati; phylum Pseudomonadota; class Betaproteobacteria; order Burkholderiales; family Burkholderiaceae; genus Burkholderia; species Burkholderia savannae. The sequence goes on along the minus strand of NZ_CP013418.1, from coordinate 367,371 downwards.
TTTACCGACGGAATCTTCGACAGGATCGCGAGCGAGCGCGGACGATGCGCGAGCGCCGACGGATGCGGACGGTCGTACCACTTCAGGCAGAACCGCTTCCAGCCCTTGCGGAAGAACGAATTGAAGCCGATGTCGTCGTACTCGCCCGACGCCTTGATCCGGCTGTCGTCGCGCAACGCGAGCGCCTCGTCGCGGAACGTGTTCCACTCGCGTCTGAGGATCGCGAACTCCGGAAAATGCGACTCGTCGAATACGGCGTATTCGGCACGGTGGAGAACGCGTAAGCGAAACAATTGAGCGGAGCGGTAAACGTCGAGTGATCGGGCAGTTGGCGGAAGAACCCGTGACGCACCTTTCCGCGTCGATGCGTGAACGCCGCGCACGCGACGAAGATGAACAGAACGGCCCGGCGCATTTCTTTTGCCCCCGTTACAGCGTATGCGGGCAATTCCAGGAGCCCGTTTGAAAATTGATGAAATGGCGAATTCCAGCTCATCTGGTCCACGCCTGCACTCCTTGCCGACGGGCTACTTGCAAAGCAGCGCGCTACATCAGCGTGGCTACGAGGGCGGAAATTTGCATTTCCAACCGGGCTCTAAGAAAACTTTCAGCTTTCTGCTTTTTGGAAGCGTCCGGGGAGCACGGCGCGCGACGGGCGCCGATGGCCGGAAGGTTTCAGGGGAAGGAAGGCGACCGCCCGCCTCGGCGACGCGCGCCGACGACCAAGCGGCCGACGGCCGCGCGACGCGGGGCTGTGCCCGCCTCGCGCGGCGAACCCGGCGTTACTGGATGCCGAGGTAATGCTTGACGGCGGGCAGGCCCGGCTTGCCGTCGAACGTCGTCACGCCGGCGAGCCACTTGTCGAGCGACTGCGGGTTCGCCTTCAGCCATTCGGCCGCCGCCTTGTTCGGCTCTTCCTTGTTCATGATCGGCAGCATCACGTGATTCTCGATCGACGTCGTGAACTGCAGATTCGACACGAACTTCGCGACGTTCGGGCAGCGCGCCGCGTAATCGGGCGGCGTCGCGGTCAGCACCTTCGCTTCGCCGTAATTCGGGCCGAACACGTCGTCGCCGCCGCTCAGGTAATCGATCTTCATCTGCACGTTCATCGGATGCGGCTCCCAGCCGAGGAACACGATCCACTGCTTGTCGCGGATCGCGCGGTTCACTTCGACGAGCATCCCCGCCTCGCTCGACTCGACGAGCTTGAACTTGCCGAGGCCGAACTGGTTGCCGTCGACCATCTTCTTGATGAGCGCGTTGCCGTCGTTGCCGGGCTCGATCCCGTAGATCTTGCCGTTCAGCTTGTCCGCGTACTTCTGGATGTCGGCGAACGACTTCAGGCCGCCCTGGTACACGTAGTCGGGCACCGCGAGCGTGTACTTCGCGCCCGTCAGGTTCGGCGCGGCGAGCACCTTGATCGTGCCTGCCTTCGTGAACGGCGCAATCATCGGGTCCATCGTCGGCGACCAGTAGCCGAGAAACACGTCGATCTGCTTGCTCTTGATCCCGGCGAACGTGATCGGCACCGACGCGATCGTCTTCGTCGGCGCATAACCGAGCCCGGCGAGCATCGTCGACGCGAGCCCCGTCGTCGCGGCGATGTCGGTCCAGCCGACGTCCGCAAAGCGCACGGCCTTGCAGGTCGGCGGATCGCCCGCCCGGGCGCTCGCGAGCGGCGCGGCCGCGATGGCGAGCCCGCAGGCCGCCGCGATCAGATTTCGCTTCATCGTGCTTCTCCTCATCTACAAAGATGTCGTCAACATGGGATCGATTCGTGGCTTGAACGCGCGCCGCGATCCCGGCGGCCGCGCGTTTCGTTCGATGCGCTCAGCGCGCCGGCACGCGCCGCTCGTGGCTCGGCGCATGGCCGAACTGCGCGCGGTACGCCTTGCTGAAATGGCACGGCGAATGAAAGCCGCAGATCGTCGTCACGCGCGCGATCGACGCGTCGGTGGTGCGCAGCAGATCGCGCGCGCGCTTCAGGCGCAGCGTCAGGTAGTAATGTGTCGGCGACACGTTCAGATAGACCTTGAACATCCGTTGCACATGGCGCTGCGACAGCCGCACGAGCCGCGCGAGCTCCTCGAGCGACAGCGGCTCCTCGATGTTCGCCTCCATCAGCCGCACGACTTCGATCAGCTCCGCGCGTGAGAAGCCGACGCGCGCGTCGACCGGAATCGGCTGCGGATCGGTCGCGCCGCGAATGCGCTCGAGAATGAACTGCTCGGAGACCTGCGCGGCGAGCGGCGGCCCGAGCCGCGCGCCGACGAGGTTCAGCATCAGGTCGAGCGGCGCGGTGCCGCCGGTGCAGGTCAGGCGGTCGCGATCGACGACGAACAGCTCGTCGGCGAAGCGCACCTGCGGAAACTCCGCATACAGCGCCGACAGGTTCTCCCAATGCACCGCGCACCGGTAGCCGTCGAGCAGCCCGCACGCCATCAGCGCGTACGCGCCCGTGCAGATGCCGCCGAGCGGCACGCCGCGCGCGGCGAGCGCCGCGAGCGCGCCGCGCACCGGCTCGTCGACCGCCTCGCGAATCCGGATGCCGCCGCAGACGATCATCGCGTCGGGCGGATCGTCGAGGTCGAGCGGCTGCGTCGGCCGCACCGCGATCCCGTTGCTCGCGCGCACGGGCGCGCCGTCGAGCGAGAAGATCGACCAGCGGTAGTGGTCGGCGCGCGCGACGTAGTTCGCCATGCGCAGCACTTCGACCGCGCTCGTGAACGCGATCATCGAGAAATTCGGCAACGTCAGGAACCCGAAATGCGCGACCGAGGAAACCGGCTCGGCGCAGTCGGCGGGTGCGGCAGCGGCGGCGGACGTCACATCGTTCTCCAGCGAACGGATTGCACGAAGCCGCTCCGGCGGCGGACGGCCCGCCGGAGACGACCGGATCGGCGAAACGAAGAGGCGAGGGAGTGCGGGACGCGTCAGGCCTGCGCGACCGGCGAGCGCGAACGCGGACCGAGCCATTGCCGCAGGCCCGAGAAAAGCGGCGCCTTCGCCGTGCCCGGCGCGCGGCCGAAGCTCTCGGTGATGCGATCGAGAATGATCGCGAGCAGCACGACCGACAGGCCGCTTTCGAAGCCGAGGCCGATGTCGAGGCGCTGGATGCTCGCGAGCACGTCGTTGCCGAGGCCGCCCGCGCCGACCATCGACGCGATGATCACCATCGACAGCGCCATCATGATCGTCTGGTTCACGCCCTGCATGATCGACGGCAACGCGTTCGGAAACTGCACCTTGTAGAGCAGTTGCCACGGCGTGCATCCGAACGCCTGCCCCGCCTCGACGATCTCGCGGTTCACGTGGCGGATGCCGAGGCTCGTCAGGCGCACCGCGGGCGGCATCGCGAAGATCACCGTCGACAGGATGCCCGGCACGCGGCCGAGGCCGAACAGCATCGCGGCCGGAATCAGATAGACGAACGCGGGCATCGTCTGCATCAGGTCGAGGATCGGCCGCACGATCGCGGCGACCCACTTGCTCTTCGCGGCCCAGATGCCGAGCGGAATGCCGAGCACGAGGCTCACGATCGTCGACGACAGCGTGAGCCCGAGCGTGACGACCGTCTGGTCCCAGAAGCCCATCGCGAAGATCAGGAGCAGCGACGCCGCGGTGAAGATCGCGAAGCGCCAGCCGACGCGCCAGAGCCCCACGCCGATGAAGATCGCCATCATCAGCCACATCGGCACGGCCTGCAGCCCGTGCTCGACGAGCGCGGCGAGCCCTTCGATCGCGCGGCCGATCGCGTCGAACGTCTTCGCGTCGTGGTCGAGCAGATAGTGAACCGTCTGGTCGACCCAGCTGCCGAGCGGAATGAGTTCAGACATGGGAACCTCGCGAACGCGTAATGGCTTTCAGGAGCACGGCCCGATCGACCGAGCCGCAGTAGCGGCCGTCGTCGTCGACGACGGGCAGCGCATGCGAATGCGCGACGACGCGCTCGACGACGTGCTCGAGCGTCGCGTCGCGCCGGATGCTTTCGACCTGGCGCACGTTCGGCGTCGCGCCGTTCAGCGCGTCGCGCGTGACGAAGCCGCGAATCTTGCGCGCCTCGTCGAGCACGAACGCGTATTCGGCGCTGCCGTTCAGCGACGCGGCGACATGCGTCGCATCGAGCTTCGACACGAGCGGCACCGCGCCCGTCAGCATCAGGTCGCCCGCCGTCAGGTAGCGGCTCGTGTCGATGCCTTCGAAGAACGCGCGCACGTAGTCGTCGGCGGGGTTCGCGATGATCTCCTGCGGCGTGCCGACCTGCACGAGCCGGCCGCCTTCCATGATCGCGATGCGGCTGCCGATGCGCAGCGCCTCCTCGAGATCGTGCGACACGAACATGATCGTGCGGCGCTGCTCCTTCTGAAGCTGCAGCAGCACGTTCTGCATTTCCTTGCGCTTGAGCGGATCGAGCGCGGAGAATGCCTCGTCCATGATCATCAGCGACGGGTTGACGGCGAGCGCGCGCGCGAGGCCGACGCGCTGCTGCATGCCGCCCGAAAGCTCGGCGGGCAGCTTGTGCGCGAACTGCGCGAGGCCCACCTGCTCGAGCACGTCCATCGCGCGCCGCTCGCGGTCCTTGCGGCTCATGCCGGCGACTTCGAGCCCGAACGCGGCGTTCGACAGCACCGTGCGCTGCGGCATCAGCGCGAACGACTGGAACACCATGCTCATGTCCGTGCGGCGCAGCGCGGTCAGCTCCGCGCGGCGCACCGCGGCGACGTCGCGGCCGTCGATCATCACCTTGCCGGCGCTCGGCTCGACGAGCCGGTTGACGAGCCGGATCAGCGTCGACTTGCCGGAGCCGGACAGGCCCATCAACACGAAAATCTCGCCTTCCCGCACGTCGAACGACACGTTGTGCACGCCGACCACCTGGCCCGTGCGCGCGAACACTTCATCCTTCGTCGCGCCCGCGGCGAGCATGTCGAGCGCTTGCCGCGGATTGCTTCCAAACACCTTGCACAGACCTTCGACTACGACCTTCGGGGCATCCATTGCAACGTCTCCTCGTTGAGCGGGGAAATACGCCGTCACAGCGTGCCTACATGGTTGCCAGAAAAAACCCCGTGCAGCCGACGAATTACGACAAACGCTTGCGCAAATGCGACACGTTTGTACAAGTGACGCGAGCGAGCGTTTCGGCGCGCGGACGAAAGCGGCCGCCAATCCGGATGATGCGCCGCAGCGCGCGGCGCGGCCCCGGCGGGCGGCCCGCGCGGCCGCGCGCGCCCATGCCGCGCGCGTGGGCCGCGACGCGCATTTGCGCGATGCGCAATCGAGGCTCGAACGAGCGCCGCAGCCCATCCGCGCGGGCTTTCGCCGCCGCGCATTTGTCGTTTTCCGCCGCGCGCGCGGCGATGCGGCGGACATCCGCGCCCGGCGCAATTCCGCAGACTGATTCGTGTCGGTTCATCGCTGTTCGCCGTTGATTCGCCCGTCGCGCGCTCGAGCCGGCGACGCCATCGAGACATGAGCCGCGCTCCGCCCGCCAACTCCGGTCAACGATCGCGATCGATATCAGAATGCTCGACTTCAACCTGCTGAAGGCGTTCGATGCGCCGCTGGACGAACGCAACGTGACGCGCGCAGCCGCCCGGTTCGCGCCGACGCAGCCGGCGGTGAGCGGCATGGCGACCCGGTTGCTAGAAAGTTCCGCGCCCCGCTTCGTGCGCATGCAACGCGTGCGTCGTGCCGACGCAGCGCGCGCTCGAGCTCGCGGGCTCCGTCAAGCGCGCGCGTGCTCGGCGAGATCGACGCAATGCTGCGCCCCGCCGCTCGCGATTCCCGGGTTCGACAAGGTCGCCGTCCGGCACGAACGCGCGCTTCGCGATCCGGCGCACGCGCGGCTGCTCTAGACATGCGGCGCGAAGGGCAAGCCGGCCGCGCGGAGGAAGCGCGTGGGCTAGCGGCTTTGGTTTGGACTTTGCCGTTGCAACGCGACGGGATGCATGCGCGTGCCTTACCGCATTTGCATGTGCATGCATGTATAGTGCGTCGGCATTTCCGTTTGCATGAGTGCGTGGACGTGAATGGGCATGGGCGTATGCGAGCGTGTCCGCGTCGGTGCGATGTGCGATGTGCGATGCTCGTGTCCGATGTGCATGTGCATTCACATGTACGTGTACGTTTGTGTCGGTGTCGGTGTCGGCGTTGTCGACTATGCAGCCCTTTGTCGACGCATCGTGTATGCGTCCACATCGCAACCTTCGCCTTCGCCCGCAATTGCAGTTGCAATTGCAACTGCAACGCAACGCAACGCAACGCAACCGATCATTCCATGACGTGAACCGCGTGCCTGCGCGCGATGCGTCGCCGCTCCGCACGCGGCGCGCTCGACCGCGTCGAACCGCGCACACACCCCGGCGCGCAACATCAACGCTACGCGAACCTTCGCGGCGACGGCCGCGGCCGTCGCCGCGAGCCCGTCGATCCACGCCCGCCCCGCGTTCACCATCGAATTCGGCTTCGTCGCGGCGAGCTCCCGCGCCGGCTGGCCGATCTGCGTCTCCTGCGTGAGGATGCGCACGCGGCCGCCCGGCAAATCCTCGAAGAGCCACGCGCGATGCACGTCGAGCGCCGTGTCGCTCGCACCGTCGCCCCGACCGTGCCATGCGATCCGCGCCGGCCGGCCGAGGGCGGGGGCTCGTACTCGCCCCCGCCTCGACGGAGAAGCCGAACGTCATGAACCTGAAGCGCGCGCCGAGCCGCGGCGTCGGACCCAAGCCGTCGTGAAAGCGTATGTCGGACACGTCCTCGTAACAGCCCGGCCACGCCGACGTGTCGTTGAGGTGCGGCCACACGTCGGCGGCGGCGAGGCCCTGCACGACGGCCTCGTTGGATACGCGGTTGCCGGTCGTGCCCGGCAAGAAGCGCGCGGGCCATACGATGTCGCTCCTGGATGCCTATCCTCGATGGACGAGGCGAAACGGGCTAGGCGCCGCACGAGCGCCCCCCCTGAATCGCGGCGCGTTTCGCCTGATCGTCGCTCGGCGGATATCGATCCAATCGCGATTCTTGATTTGCGCCATGGCCATAAGATGGCGCGATATCACACGAACCGGCCCGCAGCGCCCTCTTCGCCGTCGATCCGAGGCGCGCGGCACGCCGCAGCACTGCAACGGATTCGAACGCGGCGACAATCGGGCGACTGCATCGCGCCGCTCGCCCGGGCGCGCACCCGCCGCCGCATCCGCCGCGCGCGGACACGAAAAAAAGCCCCGCCGACATTCCCACCGGCGGGGCCAACCCATGTCAGAGAAGATTTCATGGAGGAGACGGAAGCGATCATATCGGCCCGTCCGCTGCATCCCAACCAAGCATTTCTGCTATCCAATTGCGCCGCGCGCGACGCCGGCCGGGCGGCCGCCGGGCATATCGATAGAACGAAAAGTCGTTTCCCGGGCGCCGATTGGGTCGCTAACATGCAACTCTCCGCCTGATTCAGCCAGGCGCCGCACCCTCATGGAGCGCACTTTGACCGCATTCGACCAACATCGCCGGCCGTTCATCGTCGGCATCGGCGGCACGACCCGCGCGGCCTCGTCGACCGAGCGCGCGCTCGGCTTCGCGCTGCGCGGCGCGCAGGCCGCGGGCGCCCGCACCCGCCTGTTCGACGGCCCGTTCCTGCACACGCTGCCGCACTACGCGCCCGAGCGGCGCGCGCTCACCGACGCGCAGCACGAGCTGATCGACGCGGTGCGCGCGGCCGATGCGATCGTCATCGCGACGCCCGGCTACCACGGCGGCGTGTCCGGCCTCGTGAAGAATGCGCTCGACACGCTCGAGGAACTGCGCGCCGACGAGCGGCCCTATCTCGACGGGCGCGCGGTCGGCTGCATCGTCACCGCCTATGGCTGGCAGGCGGCGGGCACGGTGCTGACGTCGCTGCGCGCGATCGTCCACGCGCTGCGCGGCTGGCCGACGCCGTTCGGCGCCGCGGTCAACACGCTCGAGACACGCTTCGAAACGGCCGACAGTTGCTCCGACACGAAGGTCGCGGCGCAGCTCGAAACCGTCGGCGCGCAAGCCGCCGAATTCGCGCTCGCGTTCGCATTGCACCGCGCGGCGACCCGCGTCGCCGGCGGCGGCGCGCTTGCGCCGGCGCTGGAAGCCGCGACGAGCTGAACGCATACGCGGCGCGCTCGCGGCGCAGCGCGGCGAGCGCTTCGTCCGTCCGTCGATCGCTCGCGGCGCCTGCACGTCGCCGCGCCGATTCGTCTCCTTCATCGTCGGTCCCGCTCATTCACTGCCCGATCGCGAGCGCAAGCCGCCCCGCCATCGGGCAACGCATCGCCTCGTCGCCTCCCCGCTCGATCGCCCGGGTTTGTCGCACGGTCGAACGCGGGGCCGTCCATGCTCGCGACACGGCGTGCGGCGCCCCCCCGTCGCGCGCCGCATATGCGACGAAGATGCCTGGGTCATGACCATTCGCCCGCGCCGAGTGATTTGCTTACGTTTAAAGATTGGTTCACGCGCGCGAGGCGATTGCTTACGCTGCACGCACGTTCCATCCCTTCGCGAAAGCCATGAATCGTTCGATCCGCTACAAGGGTTATGAGGTTGCGCCCGCCGCGGCGCGCTTGCCGAACGGCCTGTTCGCCGCGAACCTCACGATCGAGAAGGCCGGCCCCGCGCCCGCGCGCGCCTACTCGTTCGACGCCATCGATTTCTTCTTCGACGAAGAGCACGCGCTCGCCTATGCGTTCCGCTGGGGACGCCTCTGGGTCGATTCGCACTGTTGACGCCGGCGCGGGCCCCGGCCGGCGTGCCCGCCCGCGCCCTCGGCGCTTGCGGGGCCGGCCGCCAAAATACGTGATTCGTCGAGCTATGTAAGAATCGTCAGCTCCCGAAATCACGATACCAATCAGGCCATGTCTGACACGCTGCGACAAGAGCAAGCGGCGGCGGATCACGCTATGCGCAACTGGGTCCATGAGAGTCGCGGCCCGGTGCAGATCGGTTCCGACACGCACAAGCAGATGTTCTGCCGGATGCTGCTCGATACCCACAACCCGTACAAGCCGGCCGTCATCGGCTGGCCGCCCCTCAGCCCCGAAGAACTTCAGCGCCTGACGTCGCTGCCCATCTGGGACATCGCCGTGCAGACCGAAGGTCGCGCGTCGATTCGCGTCGCGACGTTCGCGTCGACCGTGCGCGATCCGCTGCTGCGCCGGGCGCTCGACATGGACGCGGCCGAGGAAGCGCGCCACAAGGCCGTGCTGTCGAAGCTCGTCGAGGCGTACGGCATCCGGCTTGCGCCCGAGCCCGCGTATCCGGCGCCGAAGGACGCCGAATGGGCGTGGATGGTCACGGGCTTCAGCGAGTGCATCGACAGCTTCTTCGCGTTCGGGCTGTTCCGCTCCGCGCAGCGCTCGGGCTATTTTCCGGAAGCGCTCGTCGAGACGTTCGAGCCGGTGATTCAGGAAGAAGGCCGGCACATCCTGTTCTTCGTGAACTGGTTCGCATGGTACGGACGCAACATGCCGTGGTGGCGCAGGCCGTGGCTCTTCGCGCGAGTCGCGGCGGTGTGGGCGCTCCTGATCTGGGAACGCATCGGCATTGCGCGCGGCATCGACGCCGACGGCGTCGCGCGGGACGCGAACTTTCCGGCCAACACGGCGACGACGGTCGGCGACGCGCTGAACCCGCGCGAGTTGATCGCGCTGTGTCTCGCCGAGAACGAACGGCGCATGGCGGGCTACGACAAGCGGCTGCTGCGGCCGATGATCGTGCCGCGGCTCGCGCGCCTCGCGCTGCGCTTCATCAAGAAATAGCCCTCGTTTGCGGGCGGCGTCGCCACGCGGCTCGCAGCGCCATGGGCGAGCGCGACGCCGCCCTGCCATGCCCCGTCGACGGAGCACGCCGATCGATCGGCGTTCGCGCGCCTGCGCTTTCCGTTACTCCGGCTTCGTCGGCGTGCGCCGCGCACCTGTCGTCCGCCGCCGAGCGTGCGAGCGAATGCCGCGCACGCCACGGTCGATCGTCGCGAAAACGATACATTACGAACGCCTGATCACACGATTAAAAACCGCCGCGCCCCACGTCACGCTCGGCAAAAAATACCGCACCGGAAGCGGCAGGCGGCGTCGCAGCGTTGCGCGCAAGCGTTCGGCATTCGTCCACGTTCTTGCTCGATTACGAGCCGTTTTTCGCATCTATCGCTAGCTGCTCGACAATCCGCGGGGGCACAAGCAATACGAAAGCATTGTGACAAAGCGTATCAGACAGGTAACGATGCCCGGCAATTACACCGGCGACGCGTAATTGTGAGCAAGAGACTTGGAAGCATCGCCGACATTTCTCGGACAATTTGTGCACAAGACGAGCAATTGATCGCCTCGCCCCCTACACCCCGCAGACGCCCGCCCGACGTGACAGCGCACGATCCGGCGCACCAACGGACAAACGAACTTCATTGAATATCGGGATACGAGGCCGAATTAAATCAACAATGATTTCCAGAATAGACAATTTAATTAATCAATTAACCAGATTCAAAACGCCGACCCCAAAGACATATTTAAAACATCATTACAAATAGAAAGACAAATGTCAGGCGCAAACGTTTTGCGCGAGACCGCCGTATCTTTACGCTCGCCCCGGCAGCGCATTTCGAACCATCGATCCCGGGCATCCCTTGCCCCACCTGGACAAGACGAGCATCACCCCAAGCGCCATACACATTCGTATTACTTTTTCAATCGACGCAAACCGACCACCCAAGGCGCACGCGCATCAAACTTTCTTTAACTATTTTCAAACCGAACTTTGCAATCCTTTTAAGTTGTAAATACGCCGATCAAATAGACTCCGGCCACCAAACTCAAATAGCGCGAGCACGGACTCCCTGGTCAGACGAATCACTCTGCCGTGTTGCGCCAGCCCTCGGAGGCTACTTTCGTATGAATCGCTCGTATCGCTCAATCTGGAATGAAGCGCTTGGCGCGTGGGTCGCCGCTTCGGAAATCTCGTCCGCCCGAGGCAAGCCGAACAAGTCGGCCGTCGCGAAAGCGATCGTCGCCGCCGTGCTGGTCGCGGGCGGCGGCATCGACGCCGCGCAAGCGCAATACGCGGTCGGCGGTGTATCGACGACCAGTTGCAGCCTGTCGGTTTGCGCGACGGGCGCTCAGGCGATCGCGATCGGCGGCGGCGCCGGCAGCACCACGACCGCATCGGGTTCGACCGCGATCGCGATCGGCGCGAACGCGACAGCCTCGGGCAACTACTCTCAGGCTTTCGGCCAGGCGTCGACCGCGACGGGCAACAGCGCGATCGGCATCGGCTCGGGCTCGAAGGCGCTCAACACGGGCGCGACCGCGGTCGGCAACGACGCGACGGCGTCCGGCACGAGCGCGATCGCGATCGGCGGCGGCAACGGCAGCGGCACGGGCGGGTCGGCCGCGCTCGGCAACAACTCGATCGCGATCGGCCGGTCCGCGAACACGACGGCGGCGGCGACGGGCGGCATCGCGATGGGCACGAGCTCGACGGTGTCGACGATCAACGGCATCGCGATCGGTAACGGCGCGCTCGCGACCAACACCACCTCGAACCCGGCGCTCGCCATCGGCAATCTGGCCTCCGCCACCAACACCAACGCATCGGCGCTCGGCAACGGCGCGCTCGCGAGCGGCTCCGCGGCGTCGGCGCTCGGCACGCAGGCGGTCGCGACGGGCGACAACTCGGTCGCGGCGGGCACCGGCGCAACAGCGGCCGGCACCGGCTCGGTCGCGATCGGCAACAACAGCTCGGCCGCGTACACGAACAGCGTCGCGATCGGCGCGGGCAGCGTGACCGGCGCGTCGGCACCGACCGGCACCGGCTACCTGACGGGCACCGCGGCGCCGCTGTCCGAAGTATCGGTCGGCAGCGCGACCGCCCTTCGCCGCATCACGAACGTCGCCGACGGCTCCGCGCCGCAGGACGCGGTGACGGTTTCGCAGCTGAGCACCGGCATGAGCACGACGGCGAGCAGCATCGCAAGCCTGTCGACGTCGGCGTCGACGGGCATCGGCTCGTTGTCGACGGGGCTCAGCAGCACGAACAGCTCGCTGACCTCGCTGTCGACTTCCGCTTCGTCGGGCATCAGCTCGGCGAATAGCTCCGTCGCTTCGCTTTCGACCTCTGCGTCAACCGGCTTGTCGACCACCAACAGCAATGTTGCTTCGCTTTCGACGTCGGCTTCGACCGGCATTGGCTCGTTGTCGACGGGCCTGAGCACGACGAACAGCTCGCTGACCTCGCTGTCCACTTCCGCCTCGTCGGGCATCAGCTCGGCGAATAGCTCCGTCGCTTCGCTCTCGACTTCTGCGTCGACCGGCTTGTCGACCACCAACAGCACTGTCGCTTCGCTTTCGACGTCGGCGTCGACCGGCATTGGCTCGTTGTCGACGGGCCTGAGCACGACGAACAGCTCGCTGACCTCGCTGTCCACTTCCGCCTCGTCGGGCATCAGCACCGCGCAAAGCGGCGTCAACTCGCTTTCCACCGGACTGTCGACCACCAACAGCAACGTCGCTTCGCTTTCGACGTCGGCTTCGACCGGCATCGGCTCGTTGTCGACTGGCCTGAGCACGACGAACAGCAACGTCGCGTCGCTGTCCAGCGGCCTCAGCACCACCAACAGCTCACTGACCTCGCTGTCCACTTCCGCTTCGTCGGGTATCAGCTCGGCGAACAGTTCCGTCGCTTCGCTCTCGACCTCTGCGTCGACCGGCTTGTCGACGACGAACAGCAATGTTGCCTCGCTGTCCACGTCGACTTCCACGGGTATCGGCTCGCTGTCCACCGGCCTCAGCACGACAAACAGCAACGTCGCTTCGCTGTCCAGTGGTCTCAGCAGCACCAATAGCTCGCTGACCTCGCTGTCGACTTCCGCCTCGTCGGGTATCAGCTCAGCGAACAGCTCCGTCGCTTCGCTGTCGACCTCTGCGTCGACCGGCTTGTCGACCACCAACAGCACTGTCACTTCGCTTTCGACGTCGGCTTCGACCGGCATCGGCTCGTTGTCGACTGGCCTGAGCAGCACGAACAGCTCGCTGACCTCGCTGTCGACTTCCGCCTCGTCGGGCATCAGCACCGCGCAAAGCGGCGTCAACTCGCTTTCCACCGGACTGTCGACCACCAACAGCAACGTCGCTTCGCTGTCCAGTGGTCTGAGCACCACCAACAGCTCACTGACCTCGCTGTCCACTTCCGCTTCGTCGGGTATCAGCTCGGCGAACAGCTCCGTCGCTTCGCTGTCGACCTCCACGTCGACCGGCTTGTCGACCACCAACAGCACTGTCACTTCGCTTTCGACGTCGACTTCGACCGGCCTCAGCTCCGCAAATAGCTCGACCGCTTCGCTGTCGACCTCCACGTCGACCGGCATCGGCTCGCTGTCCACCGGCCTCAGCACCACGAACAGCTCGCTGACCTCGCTGTCGACTTCCGCCTCGTCGGGCATCAGCTCGGCGAATAGCTCCGTCGCTTCGCTCTCGACCTCTGCGTCGACCGGCTTGTCGACCACCAACAGCAATGTCGCTTCGCTTTCGACGTCGGCTTCGACCGGCCTCAGCTCCGCGAATAGCTCGATCGCTTCGCTCTCGACTTCGACGTCGACCGGCATCGGCTCGTTGTCGACTGGCCTGAGCACGACGAACAGCAACGTCGCGTCGCTGTCCAGCGGCCTCAGCACCACCAACAGCTCACTGACCTCGCTGTCCACTTCCGCTTCGTCGGGTATCAGCTCGGCGAACAGTTCCGTCGCTTCGCTCTCGACCTCTGCGTCGACCGGCTTGTCGACGACGAACAGCACTGTCGCATCGCTTTCGACGTCGGCTTCGACCGGCCTCAGCTCCACGAATAGCTCGCTGACCTCTCTGTCGACTTCCGCCTCGTCGGGCATCAGTTCGGCGAATAGCTCCGTCGCTTCGCTCTCGACCTCTGCGTCGACCGGCTTGTCGACCACCAACAGCAATGTCGCTTCGCTTTCGACGTCGACTTCGACCGGCCTCAGCTCGGCCAATAGCTCGATCGCTTCGCTGTCGACCTCCACGTCGACCGGCATCGGCTCGCTGTCCACCGGCCTCAGCACCACGAACAGCTCGCTGACCTCGCTGTCGACTTCCGCTTCGTCGGGCATCAGTACCGCGCAAAGCGGCGTCAACTCGCTTTCCACCGGGCTGTCGACCACCAACAGCAACGTCGCTTCGCTTTCGACCTCCGCCTCGACCGGCATCGGCTCGTTGTCGACTGGCCTGAGCACGACGAATAGCAACGTCGCTTCACTGTCCAGTGGCCTCAGCAGCACCAACAGCTCACTGACCTCGCTGTCCACTTCCGCTTCGTCGGGTATCAGCTCGGCGAACAGCTCCGTCGCTTCGCTGTCGACCTCCACGTCGACCGGCATCGGCTCGTTGTCAACGGGCCTCAGCACCACCAATAGCTCGCTGACCTCGCTGTCGACTTCCGCCTCGTCGGGCATCAGCACCGCGCAAAGCGGCGTCAACTCCCTTTCCACCGGACTGTCGACCACCAACAGCACGGTCGCCTCACTGTCCACGTCGACTTCCACGGGCATCGGCTCGTTGTCGACTGGCCTGAGCACGACGAACAGCAACGTCGCGTCGCTGTCCAGCGGCCTCAGCACCACCAACAGCTCGCTGACCTCGCTGTCGACCTCCACGTCGACCGGCATCGGTTCGCTGTCGACGGGCCTGTCGACGGTCACGACCACGACCAACAATCTCGGCAACAGCACCGCGGCCGCGCTCGGCGGCGGCGCGACTTACAACTCGGCGACGGGCACGATCTCCGCGCCGTCGTACACGACGTACAACGCCAACGGCACGACCACGACGAACAACAGCGTCGGTTCGGCGATCGACAGCATCAACGCGAACGGCATCAAGTATTTTCACGCGAACTCGACGGGGCCGGACAGCGTCGCGACAGGCGCCGACGCCGTCGCGATCGGCACGGGCGCGACGGCCGCCACGGCGAACTCGGTCGCGCTCGGCGCGAATTCGGTGACGGCCGCGGCCACCCCCACCAGCAGCGCGACGGTCGGCTCGACCACGCTCGGCACGTTCGCCGGCAGCGCGCCGGTGGGCGTCGTGAGCGTCGGCGCACCGGGCGCGGAGCGCCAGATCACGAACGTCGCCGCCGGCCAGGTCACGGCGACCAGCACCGATGCGATCAACGGCAGCCAGCTCTACGCCGTCGCATCGAAACTCGATTCGGCTTCGAGCTCGATCGCGTCGCTGTCGACGGGGTTGTCGACGACCGACAGCAACGTCGCTTCGCTCTCGACTTCGACGTCGACGGGCCTGAGCTCGGCGAATAGCTCCATCGCTTCGCTGTCGACCTCCACGTCGACCGGTATCGGCTCGCTGTCCACCGGTCTGTCGACCACCGATAGCACCGTCGCGTCGCTCTCCACGTCGACGTCGACGGGCCTGAGCTCCGCGAATAGCTCCATCGCTTCGCTGTCGACCTCCACGTCGACCGGCATCGGTTCGCTGTCCACCGGTCTCTCGACCACCGACAGCACCGTCACGTCGCTCTCCACGTCGACGTCGACCGGCTTGAGCTCCGCGAATAGCTCCATCGCTTCGCTGTCGACCTCCACGTCGACCGGCATCGGTTCGCTGTCGACTGGCCTCTCGACCACCGACAGCACCGTCACGTCACTCTCGACTTCGACGTCGACGGGCCTGAGCTCCGCGAATAGCTCGATCGCCTCGCTGTCGACCTCCACGTCGACCGGTATCGGTTCGTTGTCCACCGGTCTGTCGACCACCGACAGCAACGTCACTTCGCTCTCCACGTCGACCTCGACCGGCCTCAGCTCCGCGAACAGCTCCATCGCCTCGCTCTCGACCTCCACCTCGACCGGCATCGGTTCGCTGTCGACTGGTCTCTCGACCACCGACAGCACCGTCGCTTCGCTCTCCACGTCGACCTCGACCGGCTTGAGCTCCGCGAATAGCTCGATCGCTTCGCTGTCGACCTCCACGTCGACCGGCATCGGCTCGTTGTCCACCGGTCTCTCGACCACCGACAGCACCGTCGCGTCGCTCTCCACGTCGACGTCGACGGGCTTGAGCTCGGCCACCAGCTCGATCGCCTCGCTGTCGACCTCCACGTCGACCGGTATCGGCTCGTTGTCCACCGGCCTCTCGACCACCGATAGCACCGTCGCTTCGCTCTCCACGTCGACGTCGACCGGCCTGAGCTCCGCGAATAGCTCGATCGCTTCGCTGTCGACCTCCACGTCGACCGGCATCGGCTCGTTGTCCACCGGCCTGTCGACCACCGACAGCACCGCCGCGTCGCTCTCCACGTCGACGTCGACCGGCTTGAGCTCCGCGAATAGCTCGATCGCATCACTGTCGACCTCCACGTCGACCGGCATCGGCTCGTTGTCCACCGGCCTCTCGACCACCGATAGCACCGTCGCGTCGCTCTCCACGTCGACATCGACCGGCTTGAGCTCGGCGAACAGCTCGATCGCTTCGCTGTCGACCTCCACGTCGACCGGCATCGGCTCGCTGTCCACCGGTCTCTCGACCACCGACAGCACCGTCACTTCGCTCTCCACGTCGACCTCGACGGGCCTCAGCTCCGCGAACAGCTCGATCGCCTCGCTGTCGACCTCCACGTCGACCGGCATCGGCTCGTTGTCCACCGGCCTCTCGACCACCGACAGCACCGTCGCTTCGCTCTCCACGTCGACATCGACCGGCCTGAGCTCGGCGAATAGCTCGATCGCTTCGCTGTCGACCTCCACGTCGACCGGTATCGGCTCGCTGTCCACCGGTCTCTCGACCACCGACAGCACCGTCGCTTCGCTCTCCACGTCGACGTCGACGGGCCTCAGCTCGGCCACCAGCTCGATCGCTTCGCTGTCGACCTCCACGTCGACCGGCATCGGTTCGCTGTCGACTGGTCTCTCGACCACCGGCAGCACCGTCGCTTCGCTCTCCACGTCGACGTCGACCGGCTTGAGCTCCGCGAATAGCTCGATCGCTTCGCTGTCGACCTCCACGTCGACCGGCATCGGTTCGCTGTCGACTGGTCTCTCGACCACCGACAGCACCGTCACGTCGCTGTCCACGTCGACGTCGACCGGCTTGAGCTCCGCGAATAGCTCGATCGCTTCGCTGTCGACCTCCACGTCGACCGGTATCGGCTCGCTGTCCACCGGTCTGTCGACCACCGACAGCACCGTCGCGTCGCTGTCCACGTCGACGTCGACCGGCTTGAGCTCGGCGAATAGCTCAATCGCCTCGCTGTCGACCTCCACGTCGACCGGTATCGGCTCGTTGTCCACCGGCCTCTCGACCACCGATAGCACCGTCACGTCGCTGTCCACGTCGACGTCGACGGGCCTGAGCTCCGCGAATAGCTCGATCGCCTCGCTGTCGACCTCCACCTCGACCGGCATCGGTTCGCTGTCGACTGGTCTCTCGACCACCGACAGCACCGTCGCGTCGCTCTCCACGTCGACGTCGACGGGCTTGAGCTCGGCCACCAGCTCCATCGCTTCGCTGTCGACTTCCACGTCGTCCGGCATCAGTACCGCACAGAGCGGCATCGATTCGCTGTCCACCGGCTTGTCGACCACGAACAGCAACGTCGCGTCGCTGTCGACCGGCCTGAGCACCACCACCAGCTCGCTCGCGTCGCTGTCGACCTCGACGTCGTCGGGCCTCAGCTCGGCGCAAAGCGGCATCGGTTCGCTGTCGACGGGCCTCAGCAGCACGAACAGCACGGTCGCCTCGCTGTCGACGTCGACCTCGACCGGCATCGGTTCACTGTCCACCGGCCTCTCGTCGACCAACAGCAACCTCGCGTCGCTCTCCACGTCGACCTCCACGGGCCTGAGCTCGGCCACCAGCTCGATCGCCTCGCTGTCGACCTCCGCCTCGACCGGCATCGGTTCACTGTCCACCGGCCTCTCGTCGACCAACAGCAGCCTCACGTCGCTCTCCACGTCGACCTCCACGGGCCTGAGCTCGGCCACCAGCTCGATCGCCTCGCTGTCGACCTCCGCCTCGACCGGCATCGGTTCGCTGTCCACCGGCCTCTCGTCGACCAACAGCAGCCTCACGTCGCTGTCCACGTCGACCTCGACCGGCATCGGCTCGCTGTCGACGAGCATCAGCTCGATCACGTCGAACACGACCAACCTCGGCAACAGCACCGCGGCCGCGCTCGGCGGCGGCGCGACGTACGATCCGGCAACGGGCACGATCTCCGCGCCGTCGTACACGACGTACAACGCCAACGGCACGACCACGACGAACAGCAGCGTCGGCGCAGCGATCGACAGCATCAACGCGAACGGCATCAAGTACTTCCACGCGAACTCGACCGATCCGGACAGCGTCGCGACGGGCGCGAACAGCGTCGCCATCGGACCGAACGCCGCCGCGAACATCGACAACTCGGTCGCGATCGGCAACGGCGCGACGACGTCGGCGGCCGTGCCCGTCGCGTCCGCGACCGTCGGCGGCCTCACGTTCGGCGGCTTCGCCGGAAGCGCACCGGTCGGCGTGTTCAGCGTGGGGGCGCCGGGCGCCGAGCGTCAGGTCACGAACGTCGCCGCCGGCCGCATCTCCGCGACCAGCACCGACGCCGTCAACGGCAGCCAGCTCTATGCGACCAACAGCAACGTCGCGTCGCTGTCGACCGGCCTGAACGCGACGAACAGCAATCTCGCGTCGCTCTCCACGTCGACCTCGACCGCGATCGGCTCGCTGTCCACGGGCTTGTCGTCGACCAACAGCAACCTCGCGTCGCTCTCCACGTCGGCCTCGACCGGCATCAGCTCGCTGTCCACGGGCCTGTCGTCGACCAACAGCAACCTCGCGTCGCTCTCCACGTCGGCCTCGACCGGCATCGGCTCGCTGTCCACGGGCCTGTCGTCGACCAACAGCAACGTCGCGTCGCTGTCGACGAGCGTGACCAACATCAACACGCAGCTCACGTCGCTGTCGACGTCGATCACGGACAACGTGATCCGGTCGCTGCCCGCGAGCACGGGCATCGCCGCCGACATGAGCTCGCCGAAGGCGACGACGCCGTCCGTCACGGCCGGCTCGAACTCGGTCGCGATCGGCGCGGGCTCGACCGACGGTGGCCGCTCGAACGTCGTGTCGGTCGGCAGCGACACGCAGCAGCGTCAGGTCACGAACGTCGCCGCCGGCACGGAGGGCACCGACGCGGTCAACGTCAATCAGCTCAATGCGGTGTCGACGACGCTGACGCAATCGCTGTCCACGCAGCAGACGCAGATCAACAATCTGGGCGCGCAACTGAACCAGACGCAACAGCAACTGCAGCAGACCGACTCGATGGCCCGCCAGGGCATCGCGGCGGTCGCGGCGATGGCGTCGATTCCGCACATGGATCGCGACTCGAACTTCGCGATGGGGATCGGCACCGCGTCGTTCCTCGGCCAGAAGGCGATGGCGGTCGGCATGCAGGCGCGGATCACCGAGAACCTGAAGGCGTCGGTGAACGGCGGCTTCAGCGGCAATCAGAAGGTGATCGGCGCGGGCATGCTCTATCAGTGGAAGTAACGACGGGCCGGCACGGCAACGGGCAACGGACGGCGCCCGGCATCGCGGCCGGCGCACGCCGCCCCGGCCGCGGCCCGGCATCGGGCGCGCCCGGCCGGAACGACGAACGCGCCCGGCCGCGCTTCGTTTGCGCATCAGCCAGGAGAAACACGATGATGAAGCACATCGCATGGATGGGATTGACACTCGCCGCGCTCGCGGGATGCAGCGCGTCGAGCGGGCCGACCTACTCGGTGACGCAGGCGAGCCTGCCCGGCCATCCGCTCGCCTACCGCGTCGCATGCGGCGGCGCGTTCGGGAAATTCGAAACGTGCACGAAGGTCGCCGCGCGCGTATGCGGCGAGCGCGCCGTGCAAACGCTCGAGCGCGACGCCGACTTCCACGGCGACGATCGGCGCGGCAAGCCGTCGAGCCTCACGTTCGACTGCGCGTCGACGCCGAACGTCATGCCGCCGGCGGATCAATAAGCCGGCGCGATCCGCGCGGCGCGACGCCGCGCACGACCGCACCCCGGTCGACGACCTCGCCGCGCGCGCCGATCGATGCGCGAACGCATCCTTGCATCGCCCGTCGGGCGATGCGCGCCTCGCGGCCGGCTTTCGCCCGGCCCGGCGGCGCCTTCGAGCCGCCCCAAAATCGGATATCGTTCGGACCTTGAGCCGCCCGCGGCCCTCGACCATCGCCGTAATCGGCGGCGAATCGAGCCGCGCCGGCCTTTCGAGCGAACGTCATGCCCGCCGACCCGAACCGTTTCGCCGACATCCAAGCGCAATTGCAGCGCGGCGAACTGATCGCCGCCGCCGACGCGATCGGCGCGTGGCACGCGGCCGCCCCAGCCTGCGCCGATGCGATCGCATGCCGCGCGCACTGGCTGCGCCTGCTCGGCCGCTTCGACGAAGCGGCCATCGCGCTGGAACCGGCGCTCGCCGCGACGCCGCCTTGCGTGGCCGCGTGGCTCGAACGCGCGCGCCTCGCTCGGCTCGCCGGGCAGCCCGAGCGCGCGCAGCTCGCGTTCGACGCCGCGCATCGCGCCGATCCGGCCGCGACGAGCGGGCTGCCCGAATGGATCGCGCTGCTGCACGAGCTTCGCCGACACGCGCTCGCCCGCACGGTCGCGCAGGCGCTGTGCGAGCGCGCGCCCGCCGACGCGCGGTCGTGGTTCCTGCTCGGCCTCACGCATCACTACGCGGGCGAATACGCGGCTGCGGCCGACGCGTACGGCCGCGCGGACGCGCTCGATCCCGCGCACCCGATGCTGCGCAACAATCTCGCCGCCCTCCGTTATCAGACCGGCAAGCATCGGGATGCGCTCGCGCAGGCCGAAGCCGCGATCCGCGCGGACCCGGACAGTCAGATGGCATGGTGCAACTGCTCGAACGCGTGGCTCGCGCTGCACGAGCCGGCCCGCGCGCTGATCGCGGCCGAGCGTGCGTGCGCGCTCGGCCCGGGCTACTCAATTGCGCAACTCGCGCGCGCGAATGCGCTGAAGGAATGGCAGCGCTGGCCGGACGCGCTCGCCGCGGCGACGCAGGCGCACCGAGGCGCGCCCGACGATCCGGTCATGCAATGGTCGCTCGCGATGCTGCAATTGCTGCACGGCGACTACGCGAACGGCTGGCTCAATCACGAGGCGCGCTGGCGCGGCGCGCGCGAGCTCGACGATCGTCCGCGCCCGTCTGCCGAGCTGCAATGGCAGGGCGAGCCGCTTGCGGGCAAGACATTGATGCTATGGGGCGAGCAGGGATTCGGCGACGCGCTGCAGTTCGCGCGCTTCGCGCCGGTCGTCGCCGAGCGGGCCGCACGCGCGGGCGGCCGCGTCGTCTTCGCATGCTTCGCCGGCCTCGAGACGCTCCTCGCGCGCAGCTTCGCCGGCGCGCCGATGCGCATCGCGCCGCACGACGCGCGCCGGCTGCCGGCGTTCGACCGCCATCTGCCCGTCGGCAGCGCGCCGCTCGTGCTCGGCGTGCGGCCCGACACGATTCCGTCGGCGCACGGCTACCTGTTCGCGGATCGGGCGCGCGCCGCGCGATGGGCGGCGCGGCTGCCCGCCGACGGCCGGCTGCGCGTCGGGCTCGTCTGGAGCGGCAGCCGGACGCACCAGCGCAACCCGCTGCGCGCGCTCGATCCGAGCGCTTGCGCGCGCATGGCGCGACGTCGCCGGCGTCGCGTTCCACAGCCTTCAGGTCGACGGCGCGCGCGACGTCGAAACGATGCGCGCGGCGGGGCTCGACGTAATCGATCACACGGCCGGGTTGCCGACCTTCGACGATACGGCCGCCTATCTGGCGAATCTGGATCTCGTCGTGACCGTCTGCACGTCGGTTGCGCACCTCGCGGGCGCGCTCGGGCGGCCGACCTGGCTGCTGCTCGACGTGAATCCGCACTGGGTCTGGTCGATCGATCGCGACGACAGCCCGTGGTATCGCTCGATCCGGCTATATCGGCAAACCCGGTATCGCGATTGGACGGCGGCGCTCGACCGGGTGCGCGACGATCTGGCCGCGCTGGCGGCCGCGGACGGACAGCCGCGCTCGTGCCGCGCGTCGCGGCGAAAGCGCAATGCATCGCGCGGGACGAATGCGTAGCGCGGCCGGCACGCGCGGTCAGTCGGTCAGTCGGTCGGCGCGGTCGGCGCAGTCGGCACGGTCGGCACGGTCGGCGCGGTCGGACAGTCGGACAGTCGGACAGTCGGACAGTCGGACAGTCGGGCGGTCGGGCGGTCGGGCGGTCGGGCGGTCGGGCGGTCGGGCGGCAAGCGCATCGATGCTCGCGCAGCCCTCGCGCCGCTTGCCGTGACGCACGCGGTGGCGCGCGCACGCGCTCCGACGAAACCGCGATCCGCGCCCGGTCGCCGTAGAACGATGCCGTGCGCCCGCCTTTCGCCGGGCGCCCCGTTGTCCGGAAAGCCGTCGCATGCGTCCGGCGGTCGCGCGGCGCGCCACCGTCGCGCGCTTCGTCGCCATCGCGCCGCGCGTGCCGGCACTATCGGGAAATACCAGACGCGCAGCAAGATCGCCGCGCGCGGCAGTCGCGATGCCGGCGCACGGCGGCAAAACGCAATTCGGGATTTCCCGTTAAAAATCGGACAAATGCCTCGCGCGCCCAGACCAAGTAGAACCTCAACTCTAAATCCAGCATCGAATATTAAAATTCATTACCGCCAGCCACCGGCAAACGAAAACCAATATTTATAAATCAGAAAGCAAATTGAAATTAAATGGCGATTGCCGCCCGGCGATTTCATTTAAATAATTTACAACCCGGACAAAATCCGCAGCCGCCTCTCACTTCCCTCCCGAAGCCCCGCGCACCAAGGCCCGAGCCATTCACCCCGGAATCGTCATACGTTTATTCAACGAATCCCGGCGAATCGAATCGAACTGGCCGATCAAATTAAAAAGACGGATTGACGATTATTAACAATAAATTCAATTCCTTTTTACAGTTCTTGTCAGTCCGCTAACCAACACATAAATAGAATCGCGGCTGCAAACAACAGTTCGATGATCGAAGCGTGTTTAAAAGCGGCCGAAAAACTCCGGCGCCCAGTCGACCGACCGAGATCTTCAGACGGAACAAAGTGCGGTCACTTTCTTAGTCGGTTCGATTGCAAAAAGGGCGGAGATGAACAAGATCTACAAAACCATCTGGTGCGAGACCACGCGGAGCTGGGTTGCGGTATCGGAGCACACGAACGGGCGTCGCGGCGGCGCGACCGCCGTCGCGACCGCCTCCGTCTGCCCGATCTGGACGCGGCTGCGCGGCATCTCCGTCGCGGCGCTGGCGGCATTCGGCCTGAGCCTCGTCGCATCGCCCGCCGCATTCGCGCAATCGAACTCGGTGATGTGCGCGAACTACAACAACGGCGTTCTTCCGACGTATACCGGCTACGGCGCGAGCGCCTCGCTGACGTCGCCCTGCACGACCGGCATCGGGTCGTGGGCGGGCGGCGTCACGCCCGGCTCGACGACCGACTGGATCGGCCTGTCGGCCGACGACACGCAAGTCGTCCTGAACGGCAGCACCGGCAACATCTACTTCCGCACGGGCGGCACGAACGGCAACACGCTGACGATGAGCAACGTCGCGGGCGCGGGCCCGACGGGCGGCGTGCTGCTGTCGGGCGTCGCGGCGGGCGCCGTCACGGCGACGAGCTCGCAGGCGATCAACGGCAGCCAGCTCTATTCGCTGTCGACGTCGGCCTCGACGGGCATCAGCTCGCTGTCGAGCAGCATGTCGACGTTCAACAGCTCGATCTCGTCGCTGTCGACGGGGCTGTCGTCGACGAACAGCAGCGTCGCTTCGTTGTCGACTTCGACGTCGACGGGCTTGTCGTCGGCCAATAGCTCGATCACTTCGCTTTCGAGCGGGCTGAGCACCACCAACAGCAACGTCGCCTCGCTGTCGTCCGGGCTGTCGTCTACAAATAGCAGCCTGACTTCGTTGTCGACTTCCGCGTCGAGCGGGCTTTCGTCGGCCAACAGCTCGATCGCGTCGCTTTCGACTTCGACGTCGACCGGCATCGGCTCGCTGTCGACGGGACTCTCGACGACCAATAGCAACGTTGCCTCGCTGTCCAGCGGCCTGAGCAGCACTAATAGCTCGCTGACCTCGCTGTCCACTTCCGCTTCGTCGGGCATCAGCACCGCGCAGAGCGGCGTCAACTCGCTTTCCACCGGGCTGTCGACCACCAACAGCAATGTCGCATCGCTTTCGACGTCGGCTTCGACCGGCCTCAGCTCCGCGAATAGCTCGATCGCTTCGCTCTCGACCTCCACGTCGACCGGCATCGGCTCGTTGTCGACCGGCCTGAGCACGACGAATAGCTCGCTGACCTCGCTGTCCACTTCCGCTTCGTCGGGCATCAGCACCGCGCAAAGCGGCGTCAACTCGCTTTCCACCGGGCTGTCGACCACCAACAGCAATGTCGCATCGCTTTCGACGTCGGCTTCGACCGGCCTCAGCTCGGCCAATAGCTCGATCGCTTCGCTCTCGACTTCGACGTCGACCGGCATCGGCTCGTTGTCGACTGGCCTGAGCACCACCAACAGCAATGTTGCCTCGCTGTCCACGTCGACTTCCACGGGCATCGGCTCGCTGTCCACCGGCCTCAGCACCACCAACAGCAACGTCGCCTCGCTGTCCAGCGGTCTCAGCAGCACCAATAGCTCGCTGACCTCGCTGTCCACTTCTGCTTCGTCGGGCATCAGCTCGGCGAACAGCTCCGTCGCGTCTCTGTCGACCTCCACGTCGACCGGCTTGTCGACCACCAACAGCAACGTCGCTTCGCTTTCGACGTCGGCTTCGACCGGCCTCAGCTCGGCCAACAGCTCGATCGCTTCACTGTCGACTTCCACGTCGACCGGCATCGGCTCGTTGTCGACCGGCCTGAGCACGACGAACAGCACCGTCGCCTCGCTGTCCACGTCGACTTCCACGGGCATCGGCTCGCTGTCCACCGGCCTCAGCACCACAAACAGCTCACTGACCTCGCTGTCCACTTCCGCTTCGTCGGGTATCAGCTCGGCGAACAGCTCCGTCGCTTCGCTCTCGACCTCTGCGTCGACCGGCCTGTCGACCACCAACAGCAACGTCGCATCGCTTTCGACGTCGGCTTCGACCGGCCTCAGCTCGGCCAACAGCTCGATCGCTTCACTGTCGACTTCCACGTCGACCGGCATCGGCTCGTTGTCGACGGGCCTCAGCACGACCAACAGCAACGTCGCTTCGCTGTCCAGTGGCCTGAGCAGCACCAATAGCTCGCTGACCTCGCTGTCCACCTCCGCTTCGTCGGGTATCAGCTCGGCGAACAGCTCCGTCGCTTCGCTCTCGACCTCGACCTCGACCAGCGTCGATTCGTTGTCGACCGGTCTGAGCACCACCAACAGCACTGTCGCTTCGCTTTCGACTTCGACGTCGACCGGCATCGGTTCGTTGTCGACGGGACTCTCGACGACCAATAGCAACGTTGCCTCGCTGTCCACCGGCCTCAGCACCACCAACAGCTCGCTGACCTCGCTGTCGACTTCCGCCTCGTCGGGCATCAGCTCGGCGAATAGCTCCGTCGCTTCGCTCTCGACCTCTGCGTCGACCGGCTTGTCGACCACCAACAGCAACGTCGCATCGCTCTCGACGTCGGCTTCGACCGGCCTCAGCTCGGCCAACAGCTCGATCGCCTCGCTGTCCACGTCGACTTCGACCAGCGTCGATTCGCTGTCCACCGGCCTGAGCACCACCAACAGCAACGTCGCGTCGCTGTCCACGTCGACCTCCACGGGTATCGGCTCGCTGTCCACCGGCCTCAGCACCACGAACAGCAACGTCGCGTCGCTGTCGACCTCTGCGTCGACCGGCTTGTCGACCACCAACAGCAACGTCGCATCGCTCTCGACATCGGCTTCGACCGGCCTCAGCTCGGCCAACAGCTCGATCGCCTCGCTGTCCACGTCGACTTCGACTAGCGTCGATTCGCTGTCCACCGGCCTGAGCACCACCAACAGCAACGTCGCGTCGCTGTCCACGTCGACCTCCACAGGCATCGGCTCGCTGTCCACCGGCCTCAGCACCACGAACAGCAACGTCGCGTCGCTGTCCAGTGGTCTCAGCAGCACCAATAGCTCGCTGACCTCGCTGTCCACTTCCGCTTCGTCGGGTATCAGCTCGGCGAACAGCTCCGTCGCTTCGCTCTCGACCTCGACCTCGACCAGCGTCGATTCGTTGTCGACCGGCCTGAGCACGACCAACAGCAACGTCGCGTCGCTGTCCACATCGACCTCCACGGGCATCGGCTCGCTGTCCACCGGCCTCAGCACGACCAACAGCAGCCTCACCTCGCTGTCGACCTCCACCTCGACCGGCTTGTCGTCGGCCAACAGCTCGATCGCCTCGCTGTCCACGTCGACTTCGACTAGCGTCGATTCGCTGTCCACTGGCCTGAGCACGACCAACAGCAACGTCGCCTCGCTCTCGACCTCGACTTCGACCAGCGTCGATTCGCTGTCCACCGGCCTGAGCACCACCAACAGCAACGTCGCGTCGCTGTCCACGTCGACCTCCACGGGCATCGGCTCGCTGTCCACCGGCCTCAGCACCACCAACAGCAGCCTGACCTCACTGTCGACCTCCACCTCGACCGGCTTGTCGTCGGCCAACAGCTCGATCGCCTCGCTGTCCACGTCGACTTCGACTAGCGTCGATTCGCTGTCCACTGGCCTGAGCACGACCAACAGTAACGTCGCCTCGCTCTCGACCTCGACTTCGACCAGCGTCGATTCGCTGTCCACCGGCCTGAGCACCACCAACAGCAACGTCGCGTCGCTGTCCACGTCGACTTCCACGGGTATCGGCTCGCTGTCCACCGGCCTCAGCACCACCAACAGCAGCCTGACCTCACTGTCGACCTCCACCTCGACCGGCTTGTCGTCGGCCAACAGCTCGATCGCTTCGCTGTCCACGTCGACTTCGACTAGCGTCGATTCGCTGTCCACTGGCCTGAGCACGACCAACAGCAACGTCGCTTCGCTGTCCACGTCGACTTCCACGACCTTCTCGTCCGCGCTGAGCTCGATCGGCTCGCTGTCCACCGGTCTCGCGACAACCAACAGCAACCTCGCGTCGCTGTCCACGTCGACGCTCACCTACGTGAACTCGCTGTCCACCGGCCTGAGCACGACCAACAGCAGCGTCGCGTCGCTCTCCACGTCGGCGTCGACCGGCCTCGCCGCGACCAACAGCAACGTCGCCTCGCTGTCCACGTCGACTTCGACCGCCGTCGGCTCGCTGTCCACCGGCCTGTCGACCACCAACAGCAACGTCGCGTCGCTCTCCACGTCGACCTCGACCGCCGTCGGCTCGCTGTCCACCAGCCTGTCGACCACCAACAGCAACGTCGCGTCGCTCTCCACGTCGACTTCCACGGGCATCGGCTCGCTGTCCACCGGCCTGTCGACGACGAACACCAGCGTCGCGTCGCTGTCGACGAGCGTGACCAACATCAGCACGCAGCTCACGTCGCTGTCGACGACGATCGTCAACAGCACGACCAACGTCATCCGCTCGCTGCCGTCGAGCACGGGCATCGCCGCCGACATGAGCGCGCCGAACGCCACCGCGCCGTCCGTCACGGCCGGCTCGAACTCGGTCGCGATCGGCGCGGGCTCGACCGACGGCGGCCGCTCGAACGTCGTCTCGGTCGGCAGCTCGACGCAGCAGCGGCAGGTCACGAACGTCGCCGCCGGCACGGAAGGCACCGACGCGGTCAACGTCAACCAGTTGAATGCGCTGTCCACTTCTATGTCACAATCGCTGACGGGCCAGCAGTCCCAGATCAACAATCTGGGCTCGCAGTTGACCCAGACTCAGCAAGCGCTGCAGCAAACCGATTCGATGGCCCGTCAGGGCATCGCGGCCGCCACCGCGCTGACGATGCTGCCGCAGGTCGAGCCGGGCAAGACGATCAACGTCGCCGTCGGCGTCGCGCGCTTCGCAGGTCAGTCGGGGATGGCATTCGGCGCGAGCGCGCATGTGACAACCAACGGCATTCTCAAGCTGGGCATCGGCGTGTCGGGGCAGAACAAGACCTTCGGTGCAGGATATGGATATAGCTGGTGATCGACTCCGTCCACTCTTCATCGACCGGGCCGCGTGACGCGCCCGGCAAGCGCCTGGCCGTCGGCATCTCGCTCTTCGCCCGCGACGGCCAGGCGATCTGGGAAAACGGCATTCATCAGAACATTGCGTTCCTCGCGATGATGCTCAGGAAGTCGGAGCGGGTCGGCCCGATCTACTTCCTGAACGGCGGCGACGCGAAAGCGTTGCCCGCCGGCCTCGATCTCGGCGGCCTCGACGTGCCGCTCGTGAACCCGCGCGACGTGTCGCACGCGCTCGACGTCGTGATCGAGATGGGCGCGCAGCTGCCCGTCGACTGGCTCAAGTACATGAAGGCGCTCGGCAAGAAGCTCGTCGTCTGCTTCGTCGGGCACACGTACGCGGGGCTTTGCGAGACGCCGATGTTCGGCCGGCCGTCGGGCCACATCTTCAACGGCGGCCCGTTCGACGAAGCCTGGACGCTGCCCCAGTACGAAAAGACCGCGATGCCGCTGCTGCGCACGCTGCTGCGGGCGCCCGTCCATCTGATGCCGCACATCTGGTCGCCGTACTTCATCGAGCGCCGCGCGCGCCAGCTCGAGGCCGAGGGCCTGCGCTTCGGCTATGCGCCCGGCCGCCCGAAGTGGCGGCTGTCGATCCTCGAGCCGAACATCTCGGTCGTGAAGACCTGCCACTACCCGATGCTCGCCGCCGACGAATTCCACCGCGTGCAGCCCGACGCGGTCGAGCATCTGTTCGTCGTCAACTCGCTGCACATGAAGGAGCATCGGACGTTCGTCCATTTCGCGAACAGTCTCGATCTCGTCCGCCAGCACAAGGCGACCTTCGAGCCGCGCATCGATCTGCCGTCGTTCCTCGCGCAGCACGGCGACGCGGTGATCTCGCACCAGTGGGAAAACGCGCAGAACTATCTGTACTACGACGTGCTGTACGGCGGCTACCCGCTCGTGCACAACTCGCCGCGCCTCGGCGACGCCGGCTACTACTACCCGGAATTCGATTCCGCGGCGGGCGGCCGCGCGCTGCTGCACGCGTGGCGCCATCACGACGCGCATCTCGACGACTATCGCCGCCACGCCGACGCGCTGCTGCGCGAAGTCTCGATCGACAACCGCGACAACCTCGACGCGTATGTCGCGCGTCTGTTCGCCTAAGCCTATTCCCGGAGAGAACGCATGTCCGAAACCACCGCCCGTGACGTGCCGAACGGCGGCAAGCGTCTCGTCGTCGGCGTGTCGCTGTTCGTGCGCGGCGCCGGCCAGTCGCTGTGGGAAAACGGCATCTTCCAGAACTGCCTGCTGCTCGTGCTGCTGCTGCGCCAGTCGCCGCTCGTCGCCGAAGCGGTGATGGTCAACGGCGGCACGGGCGACGCCGATCCGCAACTGATGCTCGGCGAATGGAACGTGCCGCTCATCTCGATGGACGAGGCGATGACGCGCTGCGACGTGCTGATCGAAATGAGCGCGCAGTTCAACGCCGAATGGATCGCCGCATATCAGCAGCGCGGCGGCAAGGTCGTGACGATGCGCGTGGGCAACGACTACGTGATCGACATCGAGCGCGCGATCTTCGACAAGCCGTCCGGCTTCCTGTTCTCGGGCGCGCGCTACGACGGCGTCTGGACGATTCCGGAATTCGAGCATTCGTGCAGCCACTATCTCGAATCGGGGCTGCGCAGCCCGGTGACGATCGTGCCGCACATCTGGCATCCGCTGCTGTTCGACAAGGCGCGCGCGACGCTCGGCCCGGGGCTCGAATTCGGCTACAAGCCGGGCAAGCCGCGCTGGCGCGTCGCGACGTTCGAGCCGAACATCTGCATGGTGAAGACGAGCATCGTGCCGATGCTCGTCACCGAGGAGGCGTATCGCGCGCAGCCGAACTTCGTCGAATTCGTGCGCGTGTGCAACACGCTGCACATGAAGGAGCACACGACGTTCGTCCATTTCGCGCGCAGCCTCGACATCGTCGCGCATGGGCTCACGACGTTCGAGGGGCGCTTCGCGGTCTACGAATTCATGGCGGCGTACGGCGACGCGGTCGTGTCGCACACGTGGGAAAACGCGCAGAACTATCTGTACTACGAGTTGCTGTACGGCGACTATCCGCTCGTCCACAATTCGCCGTACCTCGGCCGCGCCGGTTATTTCTATCCGGATTTCGACTGCCAGGAAGGCGGCCGCCAGTTGCTGAAGGCGTTCCACGAGCACGACGCGAACCTCGACGCGTATCGCGAGCAGTCGCGGCACATTCTGGATTCGGTCAGCATCTACAACCCGAACAACGTCGCGGCCTATACGGAAGCGCTCGCCGCGCTGTACCGGTAACGCAGGCATCGCCGCATGCGCCGCGCCGCCCTATTTCGACCCGGAGGTCGCTTGAACAAGCTAGTCGCCCGATGCGTGATCGCCGCCGCCATGCTGGCCGCCGGCCCGCTCGCCCACGCGCAGGCGAGCCCGTCTCCCGACGCGGTGCTGCAAAGCGCCGAGGACGTGCTGAAGCAGATCGACGACGGCCGCTTCGATCTGGTCTGGCGGGATTCCGCCGCTTTCGTCAAGGAGCGATACACGGCGCAGCGCTTCGCCGACGACACGCGGCGGCTGCGCGCGCCGCTCGGCGCGGTCGCGCGGCGAGGATGGTCGGACATCATGCTGATCCAGTTCGCGAACACGAAGGACGTGCCGGACGGGCTATACGCGAACGTCGATTTCACGACGACGCTGCAAGGCGGCAAGGTCGTGTTCGAGAAGTTGAGCTTGCGCCGGGAGAGCGACGGCCGCTGGCACCTCGTCTCCTATGCGCCGCGCGAGCAGCAAGGCGTGACGCCGTCGCTCGCCGGGCAATGACTAGGCTGAATCGAGACCAATCGAATTGAAGAGCCGGAACCGGCGGGATCGGCACGCGGGCCGAAGCGCCGCGGCGCCGATCGCACGCGCGGCGTTCGTTCGCTCGCCGCTCAGCGCCCGCAGTCGTTGACGAGATTCGCGAGCAGCGTGTCGTATTCGGCGACGAGCGTCGGATTCTTCGACGTATAGCGGCGCAGCAGGCTGCGCTGCCGCGTCGCGTAGCCTTCCCAGTCGTCGTCGTGCTCGCGCAGCACGCGCGTCAGCACTTCCGCGCCCGTCAGCACGTCGTTGTCCGGATAGTAGTAGCCGATGTCGGGCACGAGATGCGCGTTGTGGACGAGCGGATAGCCCTGCCAGCAGACGTCGAAATAGAAGTAGTTGAGCGGGTTCTCCCACTGGTGCGACACGACGACGTCCGTGTGTTCGGCGAGGAACGTCGGCGTATCGAAGCGGCCGACGAAGCTCGCCTTGCTCGCGCGGACGATCTCCAGATAATTCATCAACATCACGAATTCCGGGCTGTCGTGCGCGAGCCGCTCGGCGTTCGTCACGTGCGCGAACGCGATCGCATCCGGATCGCGCCGATAGACTTCATCGATGATGAGCATCGGATACACGCAGAACTTGACGACATCGTGGTTCGGCTCCATCACCGTGAGCCGCTTCGCGCGCTTGCCGCTCGGCCGGTACTCGCCGCGCTCGCGCAGCAGCCGCGTGCGCTCGGTGAGGAACATCGGGTCCCAGACGAACGGCACGACGCGCCCAGGGCAGCGCCGCAGCGATTGCAGGAACGGCAGCGACGACGGCGCGATCTGCGGAATCGCCCAGATCTCGTCGTAGCCGCGGTTGATGAACAGCGTTTCCCACATCCGGCGGCCGAACAGGATCGATTGCGTCGCGTGGATGTATTCGAAGCCGCAGCAGTAGCTGACGAGCTTCACGCCGCGCGCCTTCAGATACGCGGTCTGCTCGCCGTCGATCTGGCCGCCGAGCTCGATCAGCACGTCGAGCGAATCCTTCATGTCGACGAACGAGCGGGTGTCGAAAATCCGGCGGTCCCACGGCAGCGCGTCGGTGATCGGCACGTCCGTCGTGTTGACGATCGTCACCCGATAGCCGCGCGACGATTTCATCAGCAGCTTCGCGAGAAACAGCGCGTTTTGCTTGATGCCGTTGATCCAGAGGCTCTCGTTCGGCTCGCGCAGGCCGATCGTGATACCGATGCGCAAGCCGTTCAAATCGACAGGGGATGTCATTGCATGCCGGAGGGAAGGGAATTACGCAGTGTAGCGCATGCCCTGCGCTACCGCCCGCACCAGTATTCGAGTCTAGCGGACATCATGTAACCGGACTGTCAGATATCGTTAACGTGCGCCGCTCGCTCAAGCCGGCCCCATCACGAGCAGTTGCGCGCCGTCCGCCACCTGGTCGCCCACCGCGTACAGCACCTCGCCGACGACGCCCGCCGCGGGCGCGCCGATCGTGTGCTCCATCTTCATCGCCTCCATCACGATGAGCGGATCGCCCTGCTCGACCTTCTGCCCCGGCTCGACGAGCACCGCGATCACCTTGCCCGGCATCGGCGCGGTGAGCCGGCCCTCGCCTTCCGTCGAATCGGCCGCGTGCGCGAGCAGGTTGCGCCACACGAACGCGCACGCGACGCCCTGGCAGAACACGTGGAACGTGTCGCCGTCGACATGCACGCGGCCGCTCGCGCGCACGCCGCCCAACGTCACGTCGAAGTCGAGCGGCCCCGCGCCGCGCGACCACGCGAACGGCTTCGCGACGCCGCCCGCTTCGAGCGACTGCGCGCCGCCGTGGTCCAGATAGCGGACTTCGAGCGTCGCGTCGTCGTCGAGCGCGCGCCATTCGATCGTGCGCCGGTAGCCGGCGTTCAGCCGCCAGTTCGGCAGCGCGCCCCACGGCGACGCCGCGCCGCCCTCGCCCGCGAACTCACGCTCGCGCGCGAGCAGCGCCGCGCACGCGAGGCCGAGCGCCGCCGCGGGCGCCGGCTGCGGCGCGAACAGCGCGTCGCGATGGCGCTCGATCAGGCCGGTGTCGAGATCCGCGTCGGCGAACGGCCGGCTCGCGACGATCCGCTGCAGGAACTCCGCATTCGTATGCAGGCCGACGACCTCGCATTCGCGCAGCGCGCGGCCGAGCGTCGCGAGCGCCTGCGCGCGCGTGTCGCCGTGAACGATCAGCTTCGCAATCATCGGATCGTAGAACGGCGTGATCGCGTCGCCCTCGCGAACGCCGCTGTCGATCCGCACGGCCGCGCCGATGGCGAATTCGACGCCCGCCGGAAATCGCAGGTGCTTCAGGCGTCCGGTCGACGGCAGGAAGCCGCGCGCCGGATTCTCCGCGTACAGGCGCGCCTCGATCGCGTGGCCGCGCACGTGCAGATCGGCCTGCTTCATCGGCAGCGGCTCGCCCGCCGCCACGCGCAGTTGCCACTCGACGAGATCGAGCCCCGTCACCATCTCCGTCACCGGATGCTCGACCTGCAGGCGCGTGTTCATCTCCATGAAGTAGAACGCGTCGCCCGTCATGATGAATTCGACGGTGCCCGCGCCGACGTAGCCGACCGCGCGCGCGGCCGCGACGGCGGCCTCGCCCATCGCCTGCCGGAGCTCATCCGCGAGGCCCGGCGCGGGCGCTTCCTCGAGCACCTTCTGGTGGCGGCGCTGCACCGAGCAGTCGCGGTCGAACAGGTAGACCGCGTGGCCGTGCGTGTCGCCGAACACCTGCACTTCGACGTGGCGCGGCCGCTGCAGGTATTTCTCGATCAGCACGCGATCGTTGCCGAAGCTCGCCGCCGCCTCGCGCTGGCACGACGCGAGCGCCGCCGCGAAATCGGCCGCGCGCTCGACGACGCGCATCCCCTTGCCGCCGCCGCCCGCGCTCGCCTTCAGCAGCACCGGATAGCCGATGCGGTCGGCCTCGCGTTGCAGCAGCGCGGGGGTCTGATCGTCGCCGTGATAGCCGGGCACGAGCGGCACCGCGGCCGCGTGCATCAGCGCCTTCGCGGCGGCCTTCGAGCCCATCGCGGCGATCGCCTCGACGGGCGGCCCGACGAACACGATCCCCGCCTCCTCGCACGCGCGCGCGAAATCCTCGTTCTCCGACAGAAAGCCGTAGCCCGGATGGATCGCCTGCGCGCCCGCCGCGCGCGCGGCGTCGATGATGCGCTCGATCCGCAGATAGCTGTCGGCGGCGGCCGGGCCGCCGATGTGCACGGCCTCGTCGCACGCGGCGACGTGCTTCGCGTGCGCGTCGGCGTCCGAATAGACCGCGACGCTCGCGATGCCGAGGCGTTTGCAGGTCGCGGCGACCCGGCAGGCGATTTCGCCGCGATTGGCGATCAGGATCTTGTCGAACATGATGGGTCGGAAAACGAAAGATCGATAACGGATTCGGTTCGGTGCGCGGGCCGCGCGCCGCGCTTCGTCACGGCCGCTACGGCACCGCTCCGCTGTGCGCGGGCGGCGGCGGCGGCGCGCGCCGCGTCACGCGCGCCACGACGGCGTGCGCTTCTCGAGGAACGACGCGACGCCTTCGCGCGCCTCCGCGCCCGCACGCGTCTTCGCGATCCAGTCGGCGGTCTGCTCGATCAGCGCGGCGTCGAGCGCGCGGCCCGCGACGTCGCGCACGAGCGTCTTGCACGCGCGCACCGCCTGCGGGCCGTTCGCGCACAAGGCTTCGGCCAGCCTCGCGACGGTCGCGTCGAGCGCATCGGCCGGCACGCGCTCATGGACGAAGCCGAGCTGCGCGGCCTTCGCGCAGTCGAACGCTTCGGCCGTCGCGAAATAGCGCCGCGCGGCGCGCTCGCCGAGCGCGCGCACGACGTACGGCGCGATCGTCGCGGGAATCAGCCCGAGGCGCGCTTCCGACAGGCAGAACTTCACGTCCTCGGCCGCGATCGCGATGTCGCACGCGGCGACGAGCCCCACGCCGCCCGCGTACGCGTCGCCGTGCACGCGCGCGATCACGGGCTTCGCGCAACGATGGATCGCCTCGAGCATGCGCGCGAGACGCCGCGCGTCGGCGCGGTTCTCGTCGTCGGAGAAGCCCGCCATCCTCTTCATCCAGTTCAGGTCCGCGCCCGCGCAGAACGCCGGGCCGCGCGCGGCGAGCACGGCCGCGCGCAGCGACGGATGCGCGTCGATGCGGTCGAACGCGGTCGTCAGCTCGGCGATCATCGTCTCGTTGAACGCGTTGCGCA
The DNA here is from genome assembly GCF_001524445.2 of Burkholderia savannae. Lineage (NCBI taxonomy): Bacteria > Pseudomonadati > Pseudomonadota > Betaproteobacteria > Burkholderiales > Burkholderiaceae > Burkholderia > Burkholderia savannae. The sequence goes on along the minus strand of NZ_CP013418.1, from coordinate 332,119 downwards.
CGTCGGGGCGCGCGAGCGTGACGGTCGCGATGCGGCCGTCGTCGGTCACTTCGATCGTTTCGTAGCGCATCGTCGGCTCCTTGCGTCCATCACATCCGGAACACGCCGAACCGCGTGTCCTCGATCGGCGCGTTCATCGCGGCGGCAAGGCCGAGGCCCAGCACGTCGCGCGTCTGCGCGGGGTCGATCACGCCGTCGTCCCACAGGCGCGCGCTCGCGTAGTACGGATGGCCCTGGCGTTCGTACTGGTCGCGAATCGGCTGCTTGAACGCCTCCTCGTCTTGCGCCGACCATTCGCCGCCCTTCGCCTCGATCCCGTCGCGGCGCACCGTCGCGAGCACCGACGCCGCCTGCTCGCCGCCCATCACCGAGATCCGCGCGTTCGGCCACATCCACAGGAACCGCGGGCCGAACGCGCGGCCGCACATGCCGTAATTGCCCGCGCCGAACGAGCCGCCGATGATCACCGTGAACTTCGGCACCTTCGCGGTCGACACGGCCGTCACCATCTTCGCGCCATGGCGCGCGATGCCCTCGTTCTCGTATTTGCGGCCGACCATGAAGCCCGTGATGTTCTGCAGGAACACGAGCGGGATCTTGCGCTGGCAGCACAGCTCGATGAAGTGCGCGCCTTTCGTCGCCGATTCGGAAAACAGGATGCCGTTGTTCGCGACGATGCCGACCGGGTGCCCCCAGATGCGCGCGAAGCCCGTGACGAGCGTCGTGCCGTAGCGCGCCTTGAATTCGTCGAACGCGGAATCGTCGACGATGCGCGCGATCACCTCGCGCACGTCGAACGGCTTTCGCGTATCGACCGGAATCACGCCGTACAGGCTTTTCGCGTCGTAGCGCGGCGGCAGCGGCTCGCGCATCGCGAGCGACGCGCCGCGGCGCGCACCCAAGTTGCCGACGATCGTGCGCGCGATCGCGAGCGCGTGCGCGTCGTTCTGCGCGAGATGGTCCGCCACGCCGGACAGGCGCGTGTGCACGTCGCCGCCGCCCAGATCCTCGGCGCTCACTTCCTCGCCGGTGGCCGCCTTCACGAGCGGCGGGCCGCCGAGAAAGATCGTCCCCTGCTCCTTGACGATGATCGATTCGTCGCTCATCGCGGGCACGTACGCGCCGCCCGCGGTGCACGAGCCCATCACGACCGCGATCTGCGCGATGCCCGCCGCCGACAGGTTCGCCTGGTTGAAGAAGATCCGGCCGAAATGATCGCGGTCGGGAAACACGTCGTCCTGGTTCGGCAGGTTCGCGCCGCCCGAATCGACGAGGTACACGCACGGCAGCCGGTTCTCGGCCGCGATTTCCTGCGCGCGCACGTGCTTCTTCACGGTCACCGGATAGTAGGTTCCGCCCTTGACCGTCGCGTCGTTGCAGACGATCACGCACTCGCGGCCGGCGATTCTGCCGATGCCCGTGACGATGCCCGCGCCCGGCGCGTCGTCGTTGTACATCCCGTATGCGGCGAGTTGCGACAGCTCGAGGAACGGCGTGCCCGGATCGAGCAGTTGCGCGATCCGCTCGCGCGGCAGCAGCTTGCCGCGCGACAGGTGCTTGTCGCGCGCGGCCTGGCCGCCGCCAAGCGCCAGCCGGTCGATCTTCTCGCGCAGGTCGGCGACGAGCGCCTCGAGCGCCGCGGCGTTCGCGCGAAACTCGTCGGCGCGCGGGTTCAGCTTGGATTCGATGATCGGCATCGCGTGGGCTCCGCGCGCTGGGTCAGGCGGTTTCCGCGAACAGCTCGCGGCCGATCAGCATGCGGCGGATCTCGCTCGTGCCGGCGCCGATTTCGTAGAGCTTCGCGTCGCGCCACAGGCGGCCGACCGGGTACTCGTTGATGTAGCCGTTGCCGCCCAAGATCTGGATCGCCTCGCCCGCCATCCACGTCGCCTTCTCGGCGGTGTAGAGGATCACGCCCGCGCAGTCCTTGCGCACCTGGCGCACGTGCGCGCTGCCCGCCGAATCGAGATGGCGGCCGACCGCGTACAGATACGCGCGGCACGCCTGGAACGTCGTGTACATGTCGGCGATCTTGCCCTGGATCAGCTGGAATTCGCCGATCGGCTGGCCGAACTGCTTGCGATCGTGGACATACGGCACGACCGCGTCGAGACACGCGGCCATGATGCCCGTCGGCCCGCCCGCGAGCACCGCACGCTCGTAATCGAGCCCGCTCATCAGCACCTTCACGCCGCCGTTGAGCTCGCCGAGGATGTTCTCTTGCGGCACCTCGACGTCCTCGAACACGAGCTCGCCCGTATGCGAGCCGCGCATTCCGAGCTTGTCGAGCTTCTGCGCGACCGAGAAGCCCTTCATCCCCTTCTCGACGATGAACGCGGTAATGCCGCGCGCGCCGGCCTCGGGCTCCGTCTTCGCGTAGACGACGAGCGTGTCGCAATCCGGGCCGTTCGTGATCCACATCTTCGTGCCGTTCAGCACGTAGCGCTCGCCGCGCTTGTCCGCACGCAGCTTCATGCTGACGACGTCGGAGCCCGCGTTCGGCTCGCTCATCGCAAGCGCGCCTACGTGCTCGCCGGAGATCAGCTTCGGCAGGTACTTGCGCTTCTGCGCGTCGGTGCCGTTGCGGTGGATCTGGTTCACGCACAGGTTCGAATGCGCGCCGTACGACAGCCCGACCGACGCCGACGCGCGCGAGATCTCCTCCATCGCGACCATGTGCGCGGTATAGCCGAGACTCGCGCCGCCGTATTCCTCGGCGACGGTCATCCCGAGCACGCCCAGCTCGCCGAACTTGCGCCAGAGGTCCATCGGGAATTGATCGGTGCGATCGATCTCGGCCGCGCGCGGCGCGATTTCCTTCGCGGCGAAATGCGCGATCGAATCGCGCAGCATCTCGATGTCTTCACCGAGCATGAAGTTCACGCCGGGCAGGTTGATCATGTCTCCTCCGTCTCCAGGAAGTCCACGGAAGCGCCGATTATTGAGTCTCGCTCAAATCGGCGAATCCATCTTTCGTTGCCGTATTCTGCGGAAATTCTCGTTAGTTTCGCGCTTGACCCGCTCAAGCGTCAATAGTTTTTTGAGCGATACTCAGCTATGATCGACGGCATCGCAACGACGCCCGACGCCGCAGGAAAACCCGTATGACCGCCCCCCAGAAAGCCGAGCGCGCGGACGCGCCGCGCGCGCCCGCCGGCCGCAAATCGCAGCAGCGCGTGCAGGACATCCTGCGCGCCGGGCGCGAAGTCTTCGCGGAAAAGGGCTACGAGCACGCGACCGCGGCGGAGATCGCGCAGCGGGTCGGCGTGTCCGAGGCGACCGTGTTCAGCTACTTCCGCGGCAAGCGGGAGCTGTGCGCACGCGTGATCGCCGATTGGTATGACGAAATCATCGACGCGTTCGAGACCGGGATGCCGCGCGACGCGTCGGTGCGGCAGCAGTTCGCGTTCATCGTCCGCACGCACTTGCGGCTGATGCTCGTGAACGGCACCGGCCTCTGCGCGCTGGTGCTGTCCGAGGGGCGCGCGAAGCAGCACGCGCTCGCCGACGAATTGACGGCGTTGCAGCGCCGCTACACGGCGCCGCTGATGGACGTGCTCGCACGCGGGCAGTCGGCCGGAGAGGTGCGCGCCGACATTCCGCTCAGCCTGCTGCGCTCGATGGTGTTCGGGCCGATCGAGCATGTGCTGTGGGATGCGATTCTCGGGCACCGGAAACTTGATACCGAGACGACGGCCGAGCAGTTGATCGATTTGCTCTGGACGGGGTTGCAACCGCCCGCGCCGGAGAACGCGGCGCTCGTGCACTTTCGGAGCGACGTCGCCGACGCGATGCGCCGGCTCGACGAAGCGTGCGCGCAGGCGGCGCGCGCGGGTTCGGCGCGCCGCAAGCCGGGCAAGCCGGCGTAGCCGAGGGGCCGCGCTGCGCGCCGCGCGCATCGCATCGTGCACGGCGTCGCTCCGCGAGGCGCTCACCCGAGATCGACGCACGCTTCGCGATCGACTCGTCACGGCCGGGCGCATCGCCGCATTCGGTCCGCCATTCGGTTTTCTTTCAAACACCGCTCGCGTTCCTTTCTTTCTCCTCGATTAAACTCGATTTGATTCGATTCGGCTCGGTTAATCGCCCGCCCGCCGACGAATCGCGAAACGACGCGCATCGCTCCGATTCCGCCGCACACTCACGCGAACCGAGCGCATGTTTGCGTCGCCGCTCACGCCGACGCGCCGGCATGCACTTGCCGCTCACACACGAAAACATCGCAGAAAGAGACACTCGCGGCCGAGCCCGAACGACGGCCGGCACGGCCGCCCCGCGACGTCGCCGCATCGAGCGGCCGGCACGAAACGAACACGAGAAAACGCATCGCAATTCAATTATCGTTTAATGAAAAACCGCGCAAAAACTTGCAATATCAATGAACGACTAATCGACGATTAATCGGGTTTTAGCGCTCTTGACTTTCGAGACGCATAACCTACGCTGGAGTCGTACCAGCCGCCCCGAAGCGCCCGCTTCGCCGTTGCGCTGATTAAAAGTATTCGATTCCGGTACAAGTGCGCATGGGGAGCGCACACGCATTCCACTCTTTTCAAGTCTTTCAGCTCCGCCGCGCGGACGACGTCTGCGCGCACGGACGTTCATTGCCTCGCCGCTTCCTTGGGCCGTGACGCGCGCACGCTCGGCGTCGTCACGCCCGGCCGATCCGGCGAGGCATTTACTGTAGGAGACCGAAATGACTGTCATCCAGATCGGCCTCGTCGATACGACGAACGCCATCGATCCCGCTCTCGTGGAAGCCGCTGCCGCCGCACTGAACGTGCAAGTCATCCGAGATTTGCCGCCGTTCTGGAACGTGCAGGCGACCGTCCGGCATTTGCCGTCGCAGAATCAAATTCCGGCCGGCATATGGCCGGTGCTGCTGGTTCCCGTCCTGCCCGAAGGCGAAGGCGGATTTCACCTGGATCAGCACAACCAGCCGTATGCGAAAGTCGCCGCGACGCGCGGCAACGACGGATGGACAATCGCCGCGAGCCACGAAACGATCGAGATGCTGATCGATCCCGCCGGCAACCGTCTGCAGTCGTCGACGTCGATCGAGATCGTCGGCGGCAAGATCCAGGACGGCAGCGCGCAGTTCGAGTACCTCGTCGAAGGCTGCGATCCGGTCGAAGCGGAAAAATACAGCTATTCGATTCAAGGCATCGCCGTCTCCGATTTCATCACGCCGCACTTCTACGATCCGGTCGTCACGAGCGGCACGCGCTACAGCTTCACCGGCGCGCTCACGAAGCCGCGCGAGATCCTGCCGGGCGGCTACATCTCGTGGATCGATCTGAGCAACGAGCGAATCCGGCAATTGCAATACCTGGACCCGAGCGAGCCGCCGACGATCGTCGATCTCGGTCCTTCGCAGACCAAAGAAAAGAGCCTGAGAGAGTGGCTGCACACGAAGCGCGGATCGCCGGCGGGATTGCGAACCACCCGCGAGCTGTCGGAAAAATCCCTGAACGAGCCGCTGCTCGAACGCTGCCGGCAACACCGCAGGGCGCTGCAGGAAATCGCGAGCCAGCGCGCGAAGATGTACTGAAGCACCCGATCATTCGAACAACTTAGGTGCCCTCATGAACCATTCATTCGACGTCGAGGATCTGATCCTCAACTATGATCCCGAAGCGCCCGCCGAGCGCTTCGTCAAGGGCGGCTTGGAAGCCGCGCTGCTGGCCAGGGCGAGCCGCCTGCCTCACCCCGTCTCGTGGCCCGCCGGCGCACGGCCCGCCGCGCAGCCGCTCGATCCCGCGCCGCACGAGAACGACGACCTCACCCGCTTCGCCGGCTACGACGCGCTCGTCGTCACGTGGACGGCCGCCGAGGCCGCGGCGCTCGCGGCGCTCTTCACGCCCGATCATCTGCCGTCGGCGTGGTATTTGTACCGTCACGGCGTCGATGCGTACATCCCGCTCGTCACGGGGCCCCGCGCGCCGTTCAACGACACGAAGCCGGACATGGCCCGCTACTATCACACGCTCGGCCTGTATTTCCCGTGCGTGATCGGCAACGCCCGCGTGCTGCTGTTCAAGTCCGGCCTGCACTTCGCATATGACGGCCCGCACACGCCGCTTCAACGCCTCGTCGCCGAGCTCGTGCAGACGATCCGGCCCAGGCTGCTGATCACGACGGGCACGGGCGGCGGAATCGGCACCCAAGCGAAACTGGGCGATGTCGTGATCGCGAGCAAGGTCAAGTTCGACTGCACGACGCAGTTCAAGGAGGCCGCATTCGCGAAGTCCGAATACAGCCCTTCCGAGCTGCCGGCCGGCGCGATCGATGCAATCGCGCCCGATCTGACGAAGGTCAACGCGGCGTACATCCAGGGGGCGCGGCCCGTGCCGACCATTTTCACGAAGCCCGCCGACGCGCTCGTCACGACGGACTTCTTCGGCTTCGACGATTCGACGGATCACTATCGCTTGCAGAATCTGGGACGCGCATGCGACATGGGGGACGCGATGATCGGACTGACGATGAAGGACTTCCCGCTGACTCGCTGGTACTCGGTGCGCAACGTGTCCGATCCGCAGATTCCCAATCCCGATAACGACATCGAAAAGGCGAAGCGGGAAGCGGGCCAGATCTATACGCGCTACGGCCCGTATACGACGGCCGCCAGCGTGATCGCGACCTGGGCGATCATCACGAGCGCGCACGCCTGACGCAACGGCCTCGCGGGCATCGTGCGGCCGCCGTGGAAATTGCGGCCGTCGATCCGAAATAAATTTCGCCTGTGAGGCGAGGCTGCCGCGCGATTGCCGAGCGACAGCCTTTCGTTTCGAATCGAAAACGCCGGCCGGTGCGGCCACCGTGCGCCTCGCGCGTCTGCCGCCCGCTTTTGACGAAGAGCGGCCATTCGGCATTCCCGGCAACGGATGCCGCCAAGCGAAGCGAAGCGTATCGGCAAGGCGGCTGGCGGCGCGGCCTCGGCCCGGCATGCGCGACCATCGTGACTCGGCCAATCCGGCAACGGGAGGCGGCTGCGCGGCACATTGCCGGCGCACCCGCCCAATCGGCGCCTCGGCATGAAACGGAGGGCCTCGATCGAATGGGTGGAGGAACGCAATGGATGGCGCGACATGCGCCGATTTCCGCCAAACGGAATCGGCAACATGGGGCGGCCGGCGCGTGCGATCCGCGTGACCGAGACGCATGAGAGCGCATCATGCAACCGGCGCGCCACACCCCGCGCGCCGGCCGGCCCTGAACGGCCGGCTGATGCGCGGACGAGAACCGCTCGCCCGGTGCGCGCCGGCAAACGCGGCCGGGGGCTTTCATCGACGGGACGCCCGAGCCGGTCATTCGCATCGAGACAAATCTCCACGCGAATCCGGTCGACACCGCAGGGTTAACCATGAGACGATTCGCGGCTCGTTAGATTTTCGTCGCTACTCGCCACATGAATGTCCCGATGTCGCGCGCGGCACTGGTCGCGACCCTGCTGGCGGCGTGCACGAGCGCGCAAGCGCAGCCGCTCGGCGGCTCGCCGTCGAGCGCAACGCCCACGCCCGAAACGGCTTCGTCGCCAATGCGGCCACAAGCGCCGCCGCAAACATCGCCGCTTACACCGTCGCACACGCCGCTGCATACGCCGCCGCCCGAGGCCGCCCGATTCCGTTCGCCGCCGCCTCGCAGCCTCGCGCCGCAAACGCTGTCGAAGCACGCGCAGCCCGACGCGAAGCCGCAATACATCGCGCCGCTGCAGCGTAACTTCGCGTTCGCGCAGGATCAGGGCCGGCAGGAAGAATGCGACGAACTGGCGTCGAAGATCGACAATCTGGCGCGCCACGCGCAAGCCGCCGCGCGCTCGGCGCCGCCGTCGCTGCTCGCGCCGAGCACGATCAACAGCGCGACGCCGTGGAAAGTCCCCGCGCCGCCCGTCTACGAGCCGCCGCCGTCGCGGCCGCTGCCGTCCGCGAACGGCGGCGCACCGTCGAACTTCGCGCCGCTCGCGTCCGATCGCTGGAGTCGCCCGTGGGCTCACAAGCCCTATCCGGCCACCGAGAAAGACGCAAAAGAGCAGCGCGAGCGCAGCGAGCAGCAGATCGAGCTCGAAGCCCGCTACCGCCGGCTGCACTGCCGCCCATAGACGCCACGCCGTGCCACGCCGTGCCTCGCCGCGCCTCGCCGTGCCACGCCGTGCCTCGCCGTGCCTCGCCGCGCCGCGCGCCCGCGCGGCGAACGCGGCCATTCATGCATGCTCCGGCATCGGCGGGTAACATGTCGTCGACCGCGGCCGCGCGCGACGCGCGCCGCCTTTCCCGACGCCCTCGCCATGCATACTCGACAACTGACGCCCGCTCTCGCCTCGCAATTCGCGAACCTCGCGCTCGGCCACCTGACGCGCGAATACCCGAACAAGCTCACGCACTCGCTCGCCGGCCCGGAAGACGTGCGCGGGCCGCGCGCGCTGCATCCGATCTTCTACGGCAGCTACGACTGGCATTCGTGCGTGCATGGTTACTGGCTCGTCACGCGGCTGCTCGATCGCTTCGCGGATCTGCCACAGGCGCAGCGGATCGTCGACACCGTCGACGCGCACTTCACCGCCGACAACGTCGCCGGCGAGGCGGCGTACTTGAGCCTGCCGCACAATCTCGGCTTCGAGAGGCCGTACGGCTGGGGATGGCTGCTCGCGCTGTCCGCGCAGCTCGCGTCGATGACGTCGAATGCGGGCCGCCGCTGGTCGGCCACGCTCGCGCCGCTGACGGAGATCTTCGTCGACCGCTTCACCGAATTTCTGCCGAAGGCGACCTATCCGCTGCGCGTCGGCACGCACTTCAACACCGCGTTCGCGCTGTCGCTCGCGCTCGACTTCGCGCGGCAAACCGGGCGCGCGGCGCTCGAAGCGCTGATCGTCGACACCGCGCGGCGCTGGCATCTGCGCGACGCGAACTGCCAGGCGTGGGAGCCGAGCGGCGACGAGTTCCTGTCGCCGGCGTTGATGGAGGCGGAGCTGATGCGGCGCGTGCTGCCGGCGGCCGAGTTCCTCGCTTGGTTCGACGCGTTCCTGCCGTCGCTCGCCGCGCGCGAGCCGGCGACGCTTTTCACGCCGGCCACCGTCACCGATCGCACCGACGGCAAGATCGCGCACCTCGACGGCCTGAACCTGAGCCGCGCATGGTGCCAGCGCTCGCTCGCGCGAGCGCTGCCGGACGGCGATCCGCGCAAGACGGCGCTCGCCGACGCGGCCGACGCGCATCTCGCGAGCGCGCTCGCGCACGTCGCGGGGGACTACATGGGCGAGCACTGGCTCGCGTCGTTCGCGCTGCTTGCGCTGGAGGCTTGAGCCGGACGGCGAAAATGGCGCGGCCGCATCCGGCGGCGCGGGGCAGCCGCGTGCGCCGTGCGCGCCGGATGAGTCTGGCCGGATGAGTCTGGCCGGATGGGTCTGGCCGGATGGGTCTGGTCGAATGGGTCTGGTCGAATGGGTCTGGTCGAATGGGTCCGGTCGAATGGGTCCGGTCGAATGGGTCTGGCCGGATGCGCGCGGTTGGACAAGCTCAGCCAGGTGAGCCCGGTTAGGCCGGCTCGATCGGGTGAGTTCGCCGGGAAGCGAAAGGCGCGGATCAAACAGCCTCTGCATCGCGGCCGAATTCGACGCGCCGGCACGCCGCGCGCACGTCCGCCCGGCCGTCACGCGTTGCGCCAAGCGCGGGCGGCGCACGCTTCGCCAGGCGTGGGCGGCACGCACGCGCACACATCGAACGCGCGCTGCCCGCCCGGCGCGCATCAATGCGAAATCGTCTCGAGCGCGATTCCCTTCGTTCTCGGCCCCATCAGCCCGATCGACGCCATCACGATCGCCATCGCGCCCGCGATGAACACGAACACGCCCGGCGTGCCGAACCCCTTCAACACAGCCGCGATCGCGAACGACGTGAAGATCGCCGAAAAGCGGCTCCACGAATAGACGAAGCCGACCGCGCGCGCCCGGATGGCGGTCGGGAACAGCTCCGCCTGATACGCGTGGAAGCTGTACGACATGATGTTGTTCGCGAGCGTCAGGCACACGCCGAGCGCGACGAGCCACCACGCCGCCGACGCCCGGCTGAACATCAGCCCCGCGATCATCGCCGCGCCGGCCATCGCGACGATCACGGCCTTGCGCTCGAAGCGGTCGGCGATCGCGAGGCCGATCAGCGGCCCGATCGGCGCCGCGAGCGCGATCACGCTCGAATACATGAGGCTCGTCGTGACGGTGATCCCCTGCTTGATGAGCAGCGTCGGCACCCAGTTCGCGAAGCCGTAGAAGCCGACCGTCTGGAACACGTTGAAGATCGTCATCATCACCGTGCGCTTGCGGTACGGCGGCGCCCACATGTCGCGGAACCGGCCGCGCGGCGCGACGGGCTCGGCGGGCGCGGGCGGCGGCAGCGGCCGGCCATACTCCGCCTCGACCCTCGCCTCGAGCGCGGCGAGCACGCGATCCGCTTCGTCGAGCCTGCCTTGCTGCGCGAGCCAGCGCGGGCTTTCGGGCAACCGGCGGCGAATCCACCAGACGAAGATCGCGCCGTGCGCGCCGATCAGCACGACCCAACGCCAGCCGTCGAGGCCGAGGGGCGCGCGCGGGACGAGCAGATACGCGAGCAGCGCGACGACAGGCACCGCGACGAAGCCGACCGCCTGCTCGCACGCGAACGCGCGGCCGCGAATCTGCTTCGGAACCAGTTCGGAGATGTACGTGCCGATCGTCACCATTTCGACGCCGAGCCCGAGCCCGACGACGAAGCGCCAGAAATTGAGGCCCGCGGCCGTATCCTGAAACGCCATCACGATGTTCGCGGCCGTGTACCACAGGAGCGACCACGTGAACACCGCGCGGCGGCCGAAGCGGTCGGCGAGAAATCCGCACGCGATCGTGCCGACGAAGAGCCCCGCGAACAACGCCGCGATGAAGCTCGCGACGCCCGTCGTGCCGAACAGCCCGTGCGTCGTCGCGGTGAGGATGCCGCTCTTCACGAGGCCGGGCGCCACGTAGCCGCTGTAAAGCAGATCGTACAGCTCGAAGAAGAATCCGAGGCTCAGCAGCGCCACCAGTTTCCAGACGCTGCGCGTGGGCGGCAGGCGGTCGAGGCGCGCCGAGATGGCGCCGGCGTCGATCGTCGTCGCGCACGCCGACGTGCGCGAGGCGCTTTCCGTTGAAGCCATGGCGGGGGTGTCTCCGAATGTCGTCGTTGTCGAATCACGGCCGCGGGCGGCCGTTGGCGTTTCGGACATTTTACCGGGCGCACGGCCGCCGGGAAGAACGGCGAGGGGCGCGCCGCGCCCCTTTTCGTCACGCGGCGCCGCCGCGCGCCGCCGCGATCAGCGTCGCCAGCGGCTGCCGCTGACGGCCCCGCTCGTCGAAATTCCCGGCGGCGAGCCACTGCCCGAACGCCGAGCGCAACGCCGGCCATTCGCGGTCGACGATCGAATACCACGCGGTGTCGCGCGACCGGCCCTTGTAGACGACGGCCTGCCGAAACAGCCCCTCGTACGCGAAGCCGTAGCGGAGCGCCGCCGCGCGCGACGGCGCGTTGAGGCTGTCGCATTTCCATTCGAAGCGGCGATAGCCGAGCTCGTCGAACACGCGCTGCATCAGCAGGAACATCGCTTCGGTGCCCGCGCACGTCTTCTGCAGCAGCGGCGAATACGCGACGAAGCCGACCTCGATCACGCCGTTCGCCCGGTCGGTCCGCATCAGCGCGCAGGTGCCGACCGCCTTGCCCGTCGCGAGATCGACGATCGCGTGATGCAGCGGATCGTCGGTTTCGGCCGCCTTCGCCAGATACGCGCGGTAGCTCGCGGCGTCGGCGAACGGGCCGGCGCTCATGTACGTCCAGTCACGGCCGTCGGCGGCCAATGCGTATGCCGCGTAGAGATCGTCCGCGTGCCGGCTCGCGTCGACCGGCTCGATCCGGCAGAACCGGCCCTGCATCGGCGTGCGCGGCGGCGCGGGACGCGGCTGCCAGCCGGGCACCGGCGCGCCGATCGGCTGGCCGAATTCGTTGGTGTATGCGTTGTCACTCACGGAATGTTTCCCGAAACGATGAATGGGTCGCCGATCGGCGCCGAAGCCAGAAGCCTGAAGCCCGAGGCCCGAGGCCTGCGCGTCGATCCCGGATCGACATCCGTGCCCGGCGCCGCGACGGCGGATTCGATTGTAAAAGACGTCGACGGGGCGTGCCGCATCGAACGTCGCGAATGACGCGACTCGATCGTCCCGCGCCGCCCGGCGAATCGGCGAATCGGCGCGTCGGCGCGTCGGCGCGTCGGCGCATCGGCGCATCGGCGCATCGGCGCATCGGCGCGTCGCAGAATCGCAGAATCGGCCCATTGTCCACGCAATGCATCGCTCGCGCGGTCTCGACCGACGCGGGCACGCGGGAAACCGGGATGCCGCTCCAGTCGCCGGAACGCCGCGCGCGACGCGAATTGCGAAGCATCGCAGCGCGACACGAACGGCGTCGGGGCGCGACATTGCATGTCGTCGAATTCGAAGCGCGCATGCGCCGCGGGGCTCGAAGCGCGAGCCCCGGGATTCGGGATTCGGGATTCGGGATTCGGGATTCGGGATTCGGGATTCGGGATTCGAAGCGCGCTGACCGCCCGCCGATGGGCCTCACTCGATGCCCGGCGAATGCCGCCCGGCATACCGCAAGCGCCGTGTGATCGGCGACGCTTGCACACAAGTGCGCGGCCCGTGCGACTCCGGTCGTTCAAGCCGGTCGTTCAAGATCGTGCGGGGGTCGACGGCGGCGCGGACCGCCGCGTAAGCGGCCGGCAGCGCGCCGGCGCCGCCCCCTGCCGGCATCCGATGCAACAGGGCCGCCGAGCCAGGGCTTTGATGCAAGCCGCGCCCCTGCCCGGCGCGGTCCGCGCGCCGGCTCGATTGCATGCCGCGCTCACCGTGCGGCTCGCCCCGGACGACGGCGACACCGTGCGGAACCGGCATCCGAAGCGCGCATGCGCGGAGCGGAACATGCCGCCCGCCGCCGTCGGAAAATACCCAAGCCTGAAAATGTCAAGCTAACAAAAATGGTAGGTATTCGCCGATGAATAAATCCTACTCTTTAGACGAGAGATAATCGGCACGGCTCTCGCTATCAAATTCAATCCGTGCTTTTCCGAGGAGCCACGAAATGAGCCAATTTGTCGATGTCCTGGAGGAAATGCGTGCGCATTACAAATCCTCTGTCGGCCAAGCGTCGCCGCGTCGCTATGCCGCCTCGCAGCAACTCGCCGCTTATTTCACCGCCGCGCAGGCGTCTTCCGTCAAGCTTTCGGCGCAGGAAAACGACTTGCTGAAGGGGCTGCAGATCGACGCCCAAGCATCCGGACAGGAAGAAGCGAGCGGAATCGAGACCGGCATCGTCGGCGCAACCGAAGCGCTGAAGAGCGCGGGAGCGTCCCCCACGTCCGTCGAAGAATTCAAAAAGAAGATGGAAGAACAGAGAAAAAAGGCGAAGGAGGATTCCAACGCGAGAATCGACAAGATTTTCGATACGGCGATAAAAATCGGATTGGAACACCCCGATCTTCAGCAGCCCATTGTCGTCTTGATAGACAAGATCGGTAATTTCTTCAACGATCTTTTCAATAAGATTGCAGATTTCATCGTGGGAGTCGTAAGAGACGTCGTCGCATGGCTCAAAAACGCGTGGGACAGCATCAAGAGTACGTTCAACGGAATCACGGGTTGGATATCCGGCTGGTTCTGACGCCCCGCGCGATCATTTGCCGATCCGCTCGCGCGCCGAGCGCCCGTCTCGACGAAACACGCGATGCCTTGAGCGCCCGCTATCGGGCCGCGACCCCGGCGAACGCGCGCCGAACCCACGCGGCGGCCCGACACGGGCGGCCGCGATCGCCGGCGATCTGATCGGGCGCGGCGCCGGAATCGCGACAGGAAAAGGCTCGGGATGGATTCCGAGCCTTTTCTTCGGACGGGCGCGCAAGCGGGCCGCGGGCGCGCCCCGTACGGGCGACCGCGCCCGCCGCTCAAACGTCGAGCTTCACGCGCGGCGCGCGCGGCGATCGAGAGCGCAGCGCTCGCCGCGATCGAGAAACCCGCGGCGGGCGCGTCCATTGCAATCTCACGCGCCCCGCGCCCGATCGCCGCCGAGCGCCAACCCTTCGACCACCGCCTGAACCCCGTCCGCGCCGCCCGGCGCCGGCGAGCGCAGCGTGAACGACGCGCCCGCCCCTTTCGCGATCGCATCGACGATCGCGAGTCCGAGCCCGCTGCCCTTCGCCGTCGTCGCGCCGCGCTCGAACGGCTTCGTCAGACGTTCGATCTCGCGCGCCGGCAGCGCCGGCCCGCGGTTCGTCACGCTGAGCGCGCCCGCCGCCGACAGCGCGACCTGCACCGGCTCCGCCGCCGCGCCGTGCTTGAGCGCATTCTCGACCAGATTGCGCACGACGATCGCGAACGCGTCCGGATCGATCCGCGACGTCACGGCCGCGTCGGGCAGATCGAGCGCGATCGCGCGATCGCGCGCGACGCGCCGGAAATCGTCGACGACGAGCGACAGCACCGGCCGCAAATCCTGCGGCGTGTCCGCGAGCACGCGCCCGTCCTCGGCCTTCGCGAGCTGCATCAACTGCTCGCTGACCCGCGACAGCGTATGCAGCGCGCCCTCGACCCGCTCCGCGCGCTCGCGCAACGGCTCGCTCGGCACTTCGACGATCAGGCGCTGCGTCTGCGCGAGCGCCGCGGCGATCGGCGTGCGCAACTCGTGCGCGCTGTTCGCGGTGAAGCTGCGCTCGGCGGCGAGCGCGCGATCGAGGCGCGCCATCAGCTCGGTGACCGCATCGGCCACGGGCGCGATCTCGCTCGGCAGCCCGCCCTTGTCGAGCGGCGTCAGATCGTTGCGGCCGCGCGCGGCGATCGCGTCGCAAAAGCGCCGGATCGGCTTCAAGCCGGAGCGCACGATCAGCCAGATTCCGAACAGGCCGGCGGGCAGGAACAACGCGAGCGGCCGCACGACCGCGATCGCGGCCTGCACTTGCGCTTGCCGGCGCATCGTGAGCGGCTGCGCGATCAACAGCGTGACCGTGCCCTGCAGCACCGTCTCCGCGTAGATCCGATGCGTCGCGGTGCGCCGGAAGCCCGCCTTCATGTCCATCGGAAAAATCGACGCGTCGGCATCGTGCGAGCGCAGCAGCGTCTTGCCGGTCTCGTCGCGCACGACGTACGTCAGCAGCTCGTCGTGCGGGCGGACCGCCGCGATGCGGCCCCCGCTCGCGCCCTCGCCGTCGTCGCCGTCCGAATCGCGCCCGACGATGTCCATCACGGCGAGCGGCAGCAGCCGCTGCGCGGTCTCCTGCAGCGCGCTGTCGGACATCCGCTCGACCTCGTCGCGCAACACGTAGAACGCGGCCGTCCCGGCCGCGAGCGACAGCACGACGAAGCCAGCCACGAGCGCCGCCGCGAGCCGCCCCTGCAGACTGCGCAGCATCGCTAGTCCCGCCTCAGCCGGTAGCCGAGGCCGCGCACGGTCTCGATCACGTCGGCGCCGAGCTTCTTGCGCAGGCGGCTCACGTGCACCTCGATCGTGTTGCTCTCCACTTCGTCGCTGAACGAATACAGACGCTCCTCGAGCCGCGGCTTCGACAGGATCATCCCGGGATGCTGGAGCAGCGTTTCGAGAAGCGCCCATTCGCTCGCGGTCAGGTCGACTCGCGCATCGCCGCGCTTCACGCTGCGCGCGGCGGTGTCGATCGCGAGCTCGCCGAGCTTCACGAGCGGATTCGGATTGCCCGCATAGCGGCGCGCGACCGCGCTCACGCGCGCGGACAGCTCGGACAGATCGAACGGCTTCACCAGATAGTCGTCCGCGCCGGCGTTCAGCCCGGCGATCCGGTTCGCGACCTGATCGAGCGCGGTCAGGATGATGACGGGCACCGTCGATCCGCCCGCGCGCAGCTCGCGCAGGAAGTCGAGCCCGCGGCCGTCGGGCAGCAGCAGATCGAGCAGGATCAGATCGTAGGTCGCGACCGCGACGTGCCGGCGCGCGTCGGCGAGGCTGCCGACGAAATCGGCCGGATGCCCGTCTTTCTCGATCTGGTCGCGGACGGCCTCTCCGAGCCACGGGTCGTCTTCGACGAGAAGCACTCTCATGCGCGTGTCCTGATGAATGAGTGGCGCGACTCTGCCATGCGAACCTGAAGCGAACATGAAGAAACTTTTTCGCGCCCGCAAGCTTCGCTTCAGGTGCCGAGCGCATTGTAGAGCCCGACGATCCGAACAGGAGATATCACGCAATGAAAACCTCGCGACTGATCAAGGGCGTGACGCTCGTTTCGCTCGCGTCGCTCGTGCTCGCAAGCGCGCTCGGCATCCGCGCGGCGATGGCGGACGACGGCGACGACTGCCACGCGCCGCTCGCCGACTGGAAGCCGCGCGACGCAGTGCGCGCGATGGCGCAGCACAAAGGCTGGCGCGTCGACAAGCTGAAGGCCGACGACGGCTGCTACGAAATCAAGGGCCACGACGCCGACGGCAAGCGCTTCAAGGCGAAGCTCGATCCGGTGACGCTCGACGTCGTGCGGATGAAGCGCGAGGGCGACCGCAAGCACGACCACGACGATGACGACGACCATGGCCGCGCGCCGCGCGCGCAAGCCCCGGCGGGCGGGCCGGCGACGGGCGCGCCCGCGGGCGGCGCGCTGAAGCCGGGCTCGAAGCCCGACGTGCAGATTCGCTGAAGGCGGCTGGTCGCGCGGCGCCGCCGGGTTGCCGCGCTGCATTGTTTGGCGCAGCCGGCGATGCGATGGGCGCGTCGATGGCGGCATCGATCGCTGAATTGATGGCTGAGTCGATGGCCGCGTCGTTCGCTGAATTTGATGGCTGAGTCCATGGCCGTGTCGACCTTCCCGCCCATGACCGATTGCCGAATGCCCGCCCGCGACATGGCGGCCTCCGGCGCGGCCGCGTGCGGCCTCGCGTGGCTGCCGGCGCGCGATCGGCACGATCGGCACGATCAGCACGATCGGCGCGATCGCGAAGCAGCGGCGAAAGGTCGCGGCACGGGCGGAGTTCCGGCGGTCACGGCGCGGGCGGCGTAAGCGGCGCGAGTGACTCGCCCGGCTTGCGACGCTTGCGAGCCGACGATACGGCGTCCGCCGCCGCGCCGATCGCGACGCCGACATTCCCCCGCCGCCACCGCCCTTCCGGCGCCCGGACGACACGCGACACCCGGCTCGATGCGGTCCGCGCCGCCATCCTCACCGATACCAGGAGAACCCAGATGAAACACGCATTGCCGATCGCGGCGCTCGCAGGCGCGCTCGCCGCGCCGTCGCTCGCCTCCGCGCGCGAGGTCACGTTCGAGACGCAGCTTGCCGACTACGGCGGCGACGGCGCGTACGTCGTCCTGTACGTCACCGATCGCGCGGGCCGCTACCAGGGCGCGCTGTGGATGGCCGGCCGCCAGACGAAGTACTACCGGCATCTGCGCGACTGGTATCGCGCGACGGGCGGCTCGCAGCGGCTCGACGGCATCACGGGCGCGAGCGTCGGCGCGGGCAAGACGCTGCGCGCGACGCTCGACGTGGCCGACGCGCTGCTCGACGCCGGCTGCGAAATCCACATCGACACCGCGGTCGAGGACATGAACGAGAACCCGTCGGAAGTCGTCGTGCCGCTGACCGCGGCGAGCGCCGGCAAGGCGGTCAAGGGCCGCGGCTACGTGAAGTCGTTCCGCTATTCGCTTTAACACGAGGACAAGAGGCGTTCCATGCTGCGCAAGCTTCATTCGATTCCCGGACTGATCGCCGCCGTGCTGGTGATCGTCGTCACGCTGACGGGCGCGGCGCTGTCGATCCAGCCCGCGCTCGAGCGCGCGACAGTCGCCGGCACGCCGCACGCGCCGCTCGACGTCGCGACGCTCGCCGGCCGCGTGCGCGCGCAAGTGCCCGGCGTCGAAAAGCTCGTGCGGCGGCCGTCGGGCCAGATCGTCGCCTACTACGCGGCCGCCGACGAGCCGCGCGCGTCGATCGTCGATCCCTCGACGGGCCGGCCGGTCGCCGACTTTCGGCCGTCGCCCGCCGTGCGCTGGCTGACGAATTTGCACCGCAAGCTCTTTCTCGGCGACGCGGGCCGGATCGCGACGGGCGCGACCGCCGCCGCGATGCTGTTCGTCGCGCTGTCCGGGCTCGCGCTGCTCGCGCGCCGGATGGGCGGCTGGCGGCGACTGTTCGGCCGGATCGGCGGCGACGGGCTGCAGCGGCTGCACAACGAGACTGCGCGCGTCGCGCTCGCCGGGCTCACGCTGTCGGCGCTCACGGGGCTCGCGCTGTCGCTGACGACGTTCGGCGTGATTCCCGAGCGCGGCGCGTCGGCCTCGGCGTTCGATGCGCAAGCGAGCATGGCGGCGCACGCGGCGGCGCCGATGCCCGTCGAGCAAATGCCCGCGCTGCGCGCGATCGACACGTCGACGCTGCGCCAACTGACGTTCCCCGCGCCGGACGAGCCGGGCGGCGGCGTGATCGAGCTGAAGACGACGAACGGCGCCGGCGTCGTCGATCCGTCGACGGGCGCTTCGCTCGCCTACCGCGCCGCCGACCGCTGGCAGCGCCTGCATGCCGCCGTGAAAATGCTGCACACGGGCGAAGGATTGTGGTGGCTCGGCCTGGCGCTGGGCGCGGCGTCGCTGTCGGCGCCGCTCCTCGCGGTGACGGGCGTCATGCTGTGGGCGCGCCGGCGACGCGCGCGGCCGAGGCTCGCGGGCAACGCGTCGGCGCGCGAAGCGGACACCGTGCTGCTCGTCGGCAGCGAAGGCAACAGCACGTGGGGCAACGCATCCGCGCTGCACGCGGCGCTCACGCAAGCAGGCCTGCGCGTGCATGTCGCGCCGATGAACGACGTCGCCCGCGACTATCGCCGGGCCCGGCGCTTCATCGTGCTGACCGCGACCTACGGCGACGGCGACGCGCCGGACGGCGCGCAACAGTTCCTGTCGAAGCTCGCGCGGCTGCCGCTGACGCAAGACGTGTCATTCGCGGTGCTCGGCTTCGGCAACCGCCAGTTTCCGCGGTTTTGCGGCTACGCGCGAAGCGTCCACGACGCGCTCGTCGCGAAAGGGCTGATGCCGTTGCTCGATCTCGGAACCGTCGATCGGCAGTCCGAGCACGAATTCCGCGCGTGGTGCGCGCGGCTCGGCGAAGAGGCGCTCGGGCTTGCGCTCGACATCCGCTACACGCCGACGCCGCCGCGCACGATGCCGCTCACGCTCGTCGCGCGCGACGACTACGGCTCGGACCCGCAGGCCGTGACGTCAGTGTTGCGCTTCGCCCCCGCCGAACGCACCGCGCGCACGACCGCGCCATGGGCCGCGTTCGCAACACGGCGGCTGCCGCCGTTCGAGACCGGCGATCTCCTCGGCGTCGTGCCGCCGGGCGGCGCGTCGCCGCGCTACTACTCGCTCGCGAGCGCATCGTCGGACGGCGTCGTCGAGATCTGCGTGCGCCGCCATCCGAACGGCGCGTGCTCGACCTACCTGACCGCCCTGCGCCCGGGCGACACGATCGACGCGTTCATCCGCGCACACGCGCGCTTCCGGCCGGCCACGGGAGACGCGCCCGTGATCCTGATCGGCGCGGGCACCGGCATCGGCCCGCTGATCGGCTTCATTCGGCACAATGCGGCGCGCCGCCCAATGCATCTGTATTTCGGCGCGCGCAACGCGGGCGACGGCTTTCTCTATCGCGACGAACTCGCCAGCCTCGTGCGCGACCGCCGGCTGCACGCGCTGACGACCGCGTTCTCGCGCGCGGAGCGCCGGGCCTACGTGCAGGACCGGCTTGTCGCCGACGCGCGCACGTTGCGCGATCTCGTCGCGCACGGCGCGCAAATCATGGTGTGCGGCGGCCGCTCGATGGCCGACGGCGTCGCGCACGCGTGGGAACGCATCCTGTCGGGCTCGGGCTTGTCCGTCGCGCAATTGAGAATGCAGGGGCGCTATGTCGAAGACGTCTATTGAATGGTCGCCCGGCGCGCGGCTGAATCGCTGCCGCGCGAGCGGCGCGACGATGGGCACGCGCTACGACGCGCAGTTCTATGCGCCGCCGCCGGCCGACGCGAAGGCGATCGCCGCCGAACTCGACGCGGCGGTGCGCGCGGTCGACGAACAGATGTCGAACTGGAAAGCCGACTCCGATCTGTCGCGGCTCAATCGCGCGGCGCCCCGATGCTGGATGCCGGTTTCCGCGAACCTCGCCGCGGTGCTCGCGCGCGCGCAGGAAATCGGTCGCGAGACGGGCAACGCGTTCAATATCGGCGTCGGCTCGCTCGTCGACGCGTGGGGATTCGGGCCGGGAGCGCCGGCGGGCGAGCGGTGTGCGGATTTGGCCGATGCGACGCGTGGGCCTGATGGGCCTGATGGGCTTGACGGGCTTGACGGGCCTAATAGCCCTAACCGGCCTAACGTGCCTAATGTGCCTAACGCGCTCGATGCTCTCGATACGCTCAACGCGCTCGATGCGCCCGATACGCGGCGCGCATCGAGCGCGCGCCGCGCGTCGCCGTGCCGCCCGATCGACGAACTGCTCGAAGTCGACGTCGCACGCCGCCGCGCACGCAGGCTCGCGAACGCCGCATTCGACCTGTGCGGGATCGCGAAGGGCTTCGGCGTCGACGAACTCGCGCGAGTGCTCGACCGCCACGGCATCGGCGCGTGGCTCGTCGGCATCGACGGCGAGTTGCGCGCGCGGACGCAAGCCGGACGGCTCGCCGTGGTCGATCGCGCTCGAAGCGCCCGACTACGCGCGACGCGGCGCGATGGGCGTGATCGAGCTCGCCGACGCGGCCGTCGCGACATCGGGCGACTACCGGCATTGGGCCGACGTCGGCGGCGCGCGCATCTCGCATACGATGGACCCGCGCACCGGCGCGCCGCTGCGCAGCGGCATCGCTTCAGTGACGGTGATCGCCGCGACCTGTGCCGACGCGGACGCGTACGCGACCGCGCTGATGGTGCTCGGCGAACGAGCGGGATACGCGCACGCCGAACGCCACGGGCTCGACGCACTCTTCGTCGTGCGCGCCGGCGACGCGCTGCGCACGATCGGCTGCGGCGCTTTCGCGAACGCGCAGCCGGCCGTTTGACCGTGCGCGCGCCGCCAACGGCGCGCCCCGCTTACACGTCGAACTTCACGCCCTGCGCGAGCGGCAATTCGCGGCTGTAGTTGATCGTGTTCGTCGCGCGGCGCATGTAGCTCTTCCACGCGTCGGAGCCCGATTCGCGGCCGCCGCCCGTCTCCTTCTCGCCGCCGAACGCGCCGCCGATCTCCGCGCCGCTCGTGCCGATGTTCACGTTCACGATCCCGCAATCGCTGCCCGCCGCCGACATGAACTGCTCGGCCTCGCGCATGTCGTTCGTGAAGATCGCCGACGACAGCCCTTGCGGCACGCCGTTGTGGATCGCGAGCGCATCGTCGAAATCGTCGTAGACGAGCACGTAGAGAATCGGCGCGAACGTCTCGCGCGCGACGACGGCCGCCTGCCCGGGCATCCGCACGAGCGCCGGGCGCACGTAGTACGCGTCATCACGGCCGAGATCAACTCGCTCGCCGCCCTTCACTTCGCCGCCCTGCTCGCGCGCGTCGGCAAGCGCCTTTTGCATCGCGTCGAACGCCGCGCGGTCGATCAGCGGGCCGACCAGCGTGCCCGTCTCGAGCGGATCGCCGACCCTCACCGACGCGAACGCCTTCTCGAGACGCGGCAGCAGCCGGTCGGCGACGTCGCGATGCACGATCAGCCGGCGCAGCGTCGTGCAGCGCTGGCCCGCGGTGCCGACCGCGGCGAACGTGACCGCGCGCACGACCAGATCGAGATCCGCGCTCGGCGCGACGATCATCCCGTTGTTGCCGCCGAGCTCGAGGATGCTGCGCGCGAGACGCCGGCTCAGCACCTGCGCGACTTCGGTTCCCATCCGCACGCTGCCCGTCGCGGACACGAGCGGCACCTTCGGCGAGGCGGCCAGCACCTCGCCGACGTCGCGGCCGCCGAGCACGAGCTGATGCAACCCGTCGGGCACGACGCCCGGATGCGTCTTGCCGAATTCGCGCACCGCCTTCGCGAACAGCGTGTGGCACGCGATCGCGGTGAGCGGCGTCTTCTCGGACGGCTTCCAGACGACCGGATCGCCGCAAACGAACGCGAGCGCCGCGTTCCACGACCACACGGCGACCGGGAAATTGAACGCGGAAATCACGCCGCACACGCCGAGCGGATGCCACGTCTCCATCATCCGGTGGCCGGGACGCTCGGACGCGATCGTCAGGCCGTAGAGCTGCCGCGACAAGCCAACCGCGAAATCGCAGATGTCGATCATCTCCTGCACTTCGCCCAGGCCCTCGGACGCGATCTTGCCCGCCTCGAGCGTGACGAGCCGGCCGAGCGCCGCCTTGTGCTCGCGCAGCACGTTGCCGAACACGCGCACGAGCTCGCCGCGCACGGGCGCGGGCACCGTGCGCCACTTGAGGAACGCTTGATGCGCGGCGTCGATCTTGCGCCCGGTTTCGGCCGGGCTGTCGGCGGCGAGCGTCGCGAGCGTCGCGCCGTCCACGGGCGACCGGGCGGTCAGCGCATTGCCCTGCCAGCGGGCCAGATCGACGTCGAGCGCGGCGAGAATGTCGTTGAATTGCATCGCTTCCTCTTTAGAACAGAATCAGGTTGATCGGTGCGGCGTCGCCGCCGTGAATGGATCGATTGGACCGCGTTCGCGCGCCGCATGCAAGCGGGCCGGCCGTTCGGTCGAGGGCCTGTTCACGCTAACACCGGCCCGCCGCGAGCGCCGCGCGCAGCCGGCGCACGCCCTCGAAGATCTCCGCCTCGCCCGGCGCGGCGAACGACAGCCGCAGGCTGCTCGCATCCGCGTCGCGCGCGTAGAACGCCGCGCCCGGCACGTACATCACGTTGTGCTCGAGCGCGCGCTTGAGCAGCTCCGCCGCGTCGCGGCCGCGCGCGAGGCGCGCCCACACGAACATGCCGCCCGACGGCTCGCGCCATTCGATGTCGTCCGGCACGAATTGGGCGAGCGCGCTGACGAGCGCGCGGCAACGGCTGCCGTAAGTCTGCGCGATCGTGCGCAAATGCGCCGCGAGCCGGCCGCTCTCCAGATAGCGCCGGATCGCCTCCTGCGCGATCGGTGCGGTGCACAAGTCGCTCGTCTGCTTCGCGACCGTCATCCGGCGCGCGATCGCGGCGGGCGCGACCGCCCAGCCGATCCGCAGGCCCGGCGCGACGATCTTCGACAGGCTGCCGAGATAGACGGTCCAGTCCTTCGCGCCGTCGTGCGCGAGCACCGGCTTCACCGGCTCGCCGGAGAAACGCAGGTCCGCGTACGGATCGTCCTCGACGAGCACGAGCCGCGCGCCGGCCGCGATCTCGGCGAGCCGCGCGCGGCGTGCGGGCGGCAGCGTCGCGCCGGTCGGGTTCGCGAACGTCGGCACCGTATACAGCAGCTTCGGGCGGCGCTCGTTCGCCGGCCACGCGGCAAGCTGCGCGGCGAGCGCGTCGGGATCGACGCCGTCGGCGTCGGTGCGCACCGGCGCGAGCTTCGCGCCCGCGAGCCGCAGCGCCTGCAGCGCGGCCGGATACGCGGGCGCCTCGACGAGCGCGACGTCGCCCGGCTCGATCAGCGTGCGCACGAGCAGATCGAAGCCCTGCTGCGAGCCCGTCGTGACGAGCACCTGCGCGGCATCGCACGGAACGCCGCGCGCGCTCGCCATCCAGTTGGCGAGCGCGCGGCGCAGGCCCGGCTGGCCCGCCGTGTCGCCGTACTGCAGGCACGCGAGCGGATCGTCGCGGGCCGCCTGCGCAAGCGCCGCCGCGATGCCTTCGCGGTCGAACAGATCGGCGGACGGATAGCCGCCCGCGAACGAGATCATCCCCGGCTTGCCGACGTGCTTGAACAGCTCGCGGATCGGCGAGCCCTGCGGGTCGGCGAACGGCGCGGCGAACGGATAGTCGACGGCGGCGTCAGCGAGCGTCATGGCGGCTCCGGTGCGGTGGAAGTCGAGCGAAAGGCAAATCGGGTGCAGAACGCGTCAGGCGGCGGCCGTCATCTTGAAGATGCCGGTCGCGTTGCCCGCGTCGAAGCTCAGGTCGAGCGCGCGGCGGCCGGTCTCGGTGTCGGCGAGCGCGTCGCGCGTGATGAATTCGTAGAACGAGCCCGGCACCTCGCGCTCGACGAGCGCGCCCGACGCGTCGACGAACGCGCGCGTCACCGGGTCCGCGCGGAACGCCGTCTGCCGCACGCGGCCCGAGCGCGACACCTCGACGGCCGGCTTGATCGGCCGCCCGAGCGCGCGTTGTGCGTCGGCGAGCGCATCGACGTCGGGCACGCGGTCGGTCGCGTGGTTGAACGCGTTGCCCTCGGTCGCGATCCACGCCATCTCCGCCGATTCGGCGAGCAGCGTTTCGTAGTCGGCGAGCGCCGGCGTCGCGTGCTGGCGATCGAAGCAGCGCACGAGCACCGGCATGAGCGCCTGCGCGTCGGCGAGCGGCAGCGACGCGTCGCGCTCGAGCTCGCCGAGCGTCGCTGCGGCCTGCGGCGTCAGCGGGTCGGCCGATGTGTCGAGCACGTTCGTCGCGGCCGCCTGGAACGCGGCGCTGAAGCGCTCCGGATGCAGCTCGCTCACGAAGAACTGCGCGATCTGGTCGGGCGCGTCGAGATGCGCGTACGAGCGGCCCGTCATCTTCAGGCGCTCGAGCGGATACGTGCCGTTCAGCCGATAGCCGAGCGGCCGCAGGATGCGCGTGAACGCCGCCTCGCCGGGCGGCAGCGCGCCGCACGACGGCCAGCGCACGGTGCGCAGCGCGCCGTGATCGAACGTCACGCGACCGCCGTCGCGCGCGACGTCGCGCGTGTAAGCGCGGCCCGTCGGCACCCGTTCGAGCAGATCCGCGAAGAGCGCCATGTTGAGCGCCTGCGCGAGCTCGGCGCGCCTGACGACGCCCGGCTCGCAGCGCTCGAGGCAAGCCGGCACATGCATCAGGCGCATCAACTCGCCGATGGTCGGCTGACCGGCAACGGTGGCGAGCAAGGCGGCGAGGTTCGCGTTCATCGGGTTCTTCCGTGGGTTTGCGTCGTGGCGGGGCGGGCCGCGCATCGGGCGGCCCGCGGTAATGATCGGGGTCGATTTTCGGTGCGCGAAATTCGCTCGGCAATTGATATAAACTCACCAGTTCATTCTCAAAACTCACCAACTCGCGATTTCCCGATCGTTCGACCGTCGATGCGAAAAGGCATTCCGAACCTCGCGGCGCTGCAGGTCTTCGAAGCGGCGGCCCGCCACGAAAGCTTCACCCGCGCGGCCGACGAGCTCGCGCTCACGCAAAGCGCGGTCAGCCGCCAGATCACGTCGCTGGAGGAGCGGCTCGGCGTCGCATTGTTCCTGCGGATCAAGAAGCGGGTCGTGCTGACGCCGCACGGCCGGCACTACGCGGGGCTCGTGCGCCGCAACCTCGAGCGGATCGAGCGCGACACGCTCGAGCTGATGGCGCAGCGCGGGATCGGCGCGACGCTCGAGCTCGCGGTCGTGCCGACGTTCGCGAGCCAGTGGCTGATCCCCCGCCTGCCCCAGTTTCGCGCGCTGCGGCCCGACATCACGGTGAACCTGTCGGTGCGCACCGAGCCGTTCCTGTTCAGCGATTCGGCGTTCGACGCGGCGATCTACTTCGGCCACGCGCTGTGGCCCGGCACGCAAGGGCGGCTGCTGTTCCGCGAAGGCGACATGCTGCCCGTCTGCAGTCCGGCGCTGCTGCCGGCGAACGGCTCGATCACCCGCGACGCGCTGCTCGATTTGCCGCTCCTGCACCTGTCGACGCGCGCGGATGCGTGGCGCGACTGGTTTCGCGCGCACGGTCTCGACAACGACCTGCGCGCGGTGCGCGGGCCGCGCTACGAGCTGTTCACGATGCTGACGGCGGCCGCGCACGCGGGAATGGGCGTCGCGCTGATGCCGGCGCTGCTCGTCGCCGACGAGCTCGCATCGGGGCGCCTCTGCGCGCCGCTCGACCTGCGACTACCGAGCGACGCCGGCTACTACCTCGTCGCGCCCGACGCCGCCGCGAACAGCGAACCGTTCGTCGCGTTGGCCGAATGGCTGGGTTCCGTCGCGCCGGCGCGGCCGATAAGCTGACGCGACCATCCTGTTCATCCGTTCATCGGCCGGCGGCGGGCCGGCCACGCGAGATCGACCATGACCATACGCATCGGCGACATCGTGCCGCTGTCCATCGCCCGCGCCCGCTTCTCCGAGCTGGCGGACGAGGTGCGGGACGGCGGCGCGAAGATCATCACGAAGAACGGCGCGGCGTACGTCGCGCTGATCGACGCAAGACGGCTCGATCACTATCATCGGCTCGAGCGCGATCGGGCGGAGCGCGACGATGCGGGACGCGTCGAAGCGGAACGCGGCGACGCGGGACGCGGCGATGCGGGACGGATATGCGGCGGAAACGGAAGCGACGCGTGCGATGACGCGGACGGCGGCGCGGGCGGCGGAGACGTGAGCGTTGCGGCGGCATGCGCGTCGGCCAATGCGGACGGCCGCACGATCGTCGAGGCGCGGGACGGCCGCGGCGGCGCGTCGTTCGCCGCAAGCCGCACCGACACGTCACGCGATGCGGACGATTCGCGCGCCGACCGCGGCATGCGCCCGATGTGCGCCGCACAACGCCCGCTCGCCGCGGACGACGGCTGAAAACAAGCTCGGAACGGGTTCGCCGCCGGCGGCCGGCGACTGCTCCTCGCAATCGATCGGCGACGCTCGGCTGTCGGGTTTGGACGGACGGCATCGGCATCGGCAGCGGCAGCGGCAGCGGCAGCGGCACTGACGATAACGTTGACATGACATGCGCATCGACGTCGGCGATTGGCAATTTGTGACTGGCGAAGGACGGTCGGCGGCCAGCAGCCACGGCCAATGGTCAGCGGTCAGCGGTCAGCGGTCAGCGATCGGGCAGTAGGCAGTAGGCAGTAGGCAGTAGGCAGTAGGCAGTAGGCAGTAGGCAGTAGGCAGTAGGCAGTAGGCAGTAGGCAGTAGGCAGTAGGCAGTCGGCAGTCGGCAGTCGGCAGTCGGCAGTCGGCAGTCGGCAGTCGGCAGTCGGCAGTCGGCAGTAGGCAGTAGGCAAACCTTGAAACAGCCGACCGAGTTCCGACGCGCAATGCGGTACGCCAAGCGCGGAACCCTCCCGGAATGGCGACATCGAATCCGTCGCGCACCGGGGCGTCTGCGGCGCGCGCCGCCGTCCATCCGTGCAGACTCTGCTTCATCGCACGCAACACAACCGATACGATAGTCAGACGATTCGCCCTCGCCCCTCCACCACGCACGATAAACGCATGCAGAACTATTACGAAGCCACCGCGACGCGCACGCCCTACCCCGCGCTCGCCGAACGCATCGACGTCGACGTCTGCATCGTAGGCGGCGGCCTCGCCGGCCTGTCGACGGCGCTCGGGCTCGTCGAGCGCGGCGCGCGCGACATTGCGGTGCTCGATGCGCAGACGGTCGGCTACGGCGCGTCGGGCCGCAACGGCGGCTTCGTGTTCGGCGGCTACAGCCTCGACAACGCGGACCTCCTGCGCACGCTCGGCCCCGCGTCCGCACGCGCGCTCTATCGCTTGACGCTCGACGCGGTCGACCTGATCCGCGCGCGCGCCGCGCGCTACGGCATCGACTGCGAGCTCGTCGACGGCGGCGTGATCCTCGCCAACTGGTTCGACGATCCGGCGCGCCTGTCCGCGCCGCGCAAGCTGATGAAGGAAGCGTTCGGCATCGACTGGGAGCCGCTCGACGCATGCGAGCTGCGCACGCGACTGAAGACCGACCGCTATCACGGCGGCCTCTTCGAGCGCAACGCGTTCCACTTCCATCCGCTCAAGTACGTGCTCGGCGTCGCGGCGGCGGTCGCGCGAAGCGGCGCGCGAATCCACGAACATTCGGCCGCGCGCGCGATCCGCCGCGACGGCGCGGGCTTCGTCGTCGAGACCGACGGCGGCGCGGTGCACGCGCGGCGCGTCGTGTTCGCGGGCGGCGGCTACGCGCGCGGCGTGTATCCGCGCATCGAGCGCGCGGTGCTGCCGATCGCGACCTACGTGATCGCGACCGAGCCACTCGGCGCGCGGCTCGCCGGCGCGATCGCGTGCGAATCGGCCGTCTACGACACCCGTTTCGCGTTCGACTACTACCGGCCGCTCGCCGACACCCGCATCCTGTGGGGCGGCCGCATCTCGGTGCTCGAACGCGGGCCGGAAGCGATCGCGCGGCTGCTCAAGCGCGATCTCGCGCGCGTCTATCCGCAATTGCGCGACGTCGCCGTGCAGTTCGCATGGGGCGGCCTCATGAGCTACGCGCGCCACAAGATGCCGCAGATCGGCCGCGACGCGGACGGCGTGTGGCACGCGGTCGGTTTCGGCGGACACGGGATGGCGCCGACGACGGTCGCGGGCGAAGTGCTCGCGGCGGCGCTCGCGCAAGGGCGTCCCGTACCGGACGGCTTCGCGCGGTTCGGCCTCGCGCGCACGTTCGGCCTCGCCGGGCTAGCCGCCGCGCAGCTCACGTACAGCGCGTACGAAGCGCGCGACGCGCTCGCCGCGCGACGCGGCTCACGCTCCCGCAAGCCCGTCTTTTAGAGCCGGGAATCGGGCAAAAGCCCATCGGGGTGCGTGCTAGAATGCGCCGACCATGCCGCCGCCCGATCACGCCAAAATGAAACAAGGAAGCAAGGCCGCAGCGCCCGACGCCGATGCACGGAGCGATGAGGCGCGCCGCAAATACGATCCCGAGCAGACGAAGCGCAACATCCTCGACGTCGCCACGCAGGAGTTCTCCGCGATGGGGCTGTCGGGCGCGCGCGTCGACGCGATCGCCGAGCGCACGAACACGACGAAGCGGATGCTCTATTACTACTTCGACAGCAAGGAAGGGCTGTACGAAGCGGTGCTGGAGAAAGTCTACGGCGACATCCGCGCGCTCGAGCTCGAGCTGCATGTCGGCGAACTGGAGCCGCACGAAGGGCTGCGCCGGCTCGTCGAATTCACGTTCGACTATCACGACAAGCACCGCGATTTCGTGCGCCTCGTGACGATCGAGAACATTCATGGCGCGAAGTATCTCGAGCAGCTGAAGTCGTTCAAGAACCGCAACGTCAGCATCATCAAGACGCTCGAGGAACTGCTCGCGCGCGGCGTCGAGAGCGGCGTTTTCCGCGGCGACGTCGATCCGTTCGATCTGCACTTGCTGATCAGCTCGTTCTGCTTTCATCGCGTCGCGAACCGCTATACGTTCGGCACCGCGTTCGGCCGCGACCCGTCGTCGCCGCGGCTGCGCGCGCGGCATCGCGCGATGATCGCCGAGACGGTGCTGCGTTACGTCGCGCGCTGATCGCCGCACGTCGCCGAGCCGAGCGGCCGCTGCATCGTCGACCGCGCGGTCGCGGGCCGATCGCGGCCGCATGACAACATGCGTCGCGCGAAGCGCGATCCGCGCCGCGGCCTTCCTGCCGATCCCCCAGCCGGCGACCACCGGCTTTGCGCACCGCGTTGCGACGGCGCTCGCCGCACGAGCCGGCGTCGACGCACGGGCTGACCGCACGTGTCCAGCGCCGCCGGCCCGCCAAGAAAATCCTTGTGCGCCTGCGCGCCAAACCGGCCGGAATGCAATCGCCGTCGCGATAGAACGCGCGCGACGCCGACGCGATCCGTGAAATACAAGCGCAGCGCCCCGCCGCCCGTCAGCGCGCGGTAGCCGGCGACGCCAACGCGATCCGCGCCTTCTCCTCGGGGCTGCCCGCGACGAAATACTTTTTCGCCCACCGCGAATCGGGCTGCAACGCGAGCTTGCCGCGCGCGCCCGCATCCGCTCCCGAGCCCGATTCGCCGCGCGAAGCGATCGCCAGCGCGCGCGCACGATAGTGCTCGTACAGTCGCAGAAATTCCGCGAGGTAGATCGCCGCGACGCGCGCATCGCGAATCTCGAGCAGGTTCTCGTCGTTGTAGTGCTCGGAGTTCGCGCTCATGTTCGCCGAGCCGCTGTAGACGATCGGATTGGCCCCCTCCGCATCGATCACGATGAACTTGTGGTGAACGACGACGGGCGGATAGGCGGGCGGCGCCTCGCCCGGAAAGAGCCGCAGCTCCGGCTCGAAGCCGTCCGGCACCGTCGCGGGCGAGAAGTACGCGGCGTCGATCACGTCGCGATTCGACCGGCTGCGGTGATACAGCTCGAGGTTCGCGAGGCGCGCCGCATCGAGTGTCTTGCCGTCGCGCTGGTCCGCGTCCGCCTGCTGCGCGCCGCGCGCGCTGATCGCGTTGACGAGCCCGAACATCATCAGCCCGCGGTCGCCCGCCGCGAAGCACGCGTCGCGCAGCGCGGCGTCGGTCGGCATGAAAAGGCAGAACGCGACCGAATGCTGCGCGCCGCGAATCGCGTCGACGATCGTGTCGATCTGCGTGCGCGCGCCGCGCGGCTCCGGCGAGAACGACACGCGCACGCGCGCCGAGCCGACTGCGACCGGCTCCGACCAGCCGGGCGCGAGCCGGGCCGTCTCGGCAATGCCCGGATTCGACGCGAGCGCATGCGCGCGGGCGTCGTACAGCTCGGCGAGCGCCGCCGATTCGAACGTGTGCAGCACGTTCGCCTGCTCGGTGATGCCTTCCGTCGTGAAGTTCGCCGAACCGGTCAGCACGCGCGCGGGCCCGGATTCGTCGCCCGCGACGATGAATTTGTCGTGCATGATCCGCGTCTTGTCGCGCGGCGCGAGCATCGCGAGGCCCGTCAACTGCTCGACGGCCGGCTGGTTCGGCGAAGGCAGCGGCGCCTCGCCGCGGCCGCGCTTCGTCTCGTGCGCGTCGTAGACGATCGCGAGCGCATCCGCGCCGTGCGCGCGGCCGAACGCGTCGAATGCGGGAATCGCCCACAACGGATCGGTCAGGTGATAGACGGCCGACACGGCGCGCCGCGCAGCGCCGCCGAGCATCAGGCCGAAGGTTTCCTGCAGATCGTTCGCGAGCCACGCGCGCAAACGCCGCGCCGCGTCGGGCGACGGTGCGCCGCCGGCCGCGAGATCGAGCGCGCGGACCTGCCTCGCGAACGCCTGCGAGCTCACCACCGCGCGGTTGAACCACGTGCCGACGCCGTCCTCGACGTGCGCGGGCAGCGTGACGCTGCACACGCCCGCTTCGGCTTCGAGCACGCGCAGCGACGCGGGCGTGCCGACGACCGGATAGACGTCGTAGCGAAACGTCAGGCCGCGATCCGGCGGATCGATCCGCGCGTCCCACCACATGAATTTCTGGATCGGCGCCTGGTCGGTCGGCGCGTCGCCTTGCGTGTCGGCCGCGGGGCCGTCGAACGTCAGCCGGTTCGGCAGCCAGCTCGTCGCGGCGCGCGTCTTGCCGTCCGCCGTCCAGAAGCCGGGCGTGCGTTTGATCGCGAAGCCGAGAAAATCGTCGCGACGCCGCGCGTCGGGCCAGTCGAAGGCCAGCAGGACCAACGTCGGGGAAAGATAGCTGCGCACGCTGACGGACATCGCCGCCCTCCTCGGCTCATCGCCTTTCAAAGTCGAAGCGATGAGTGTTCAACGCGCGCTTGCCGTGCGTGTGACGTTCCGATGAAGTTTCCGTGTCGTTTCGGCTTTGGCTTTGGCTTTGGCTTTGGCTTTGGCTTTGGCGCGGCGGACGGCCGCGCGGCGAGCGTGGTAGGCGGCGGGCGGACGAAATCGGGCGATCGAGACGGAGCGACGCGAGGCGCAACGGCGTCCCGCAGCGCGCGATTTACGAAACAAGGCATGCGTCGCATGGTCGAGACGCTCGCCCGACGCACCGGCGCTCGCCCGCGAACGACAAAATCGAACATCCTCGGCACCCGCCCACGCTGCATCGCGTTGCCGCGCTTCGATGGATTGAGAGAAGTTCGGCGCACGCCGTGCCGGAATCTCGCACGCTCGCGACACTCCCTCGATACCCCCGCGCTCATCCGCACGCGACGAAAACCGATCGTCCTCGGCACCCGCCCACGCTGCATCGCGTTGCCGCGCTTCGATGGACTGAGAGAAGTTCGGCGCACGTCGCGCCGGAATCTCGCACGCTCGCGACGCTCGCTCGACACCCCGGCGCTCAACCGCAGACGACGAGCTCGATCCCCCGCGACGTCAACGCCCGCCGCGTCGCCTTGTCCGGCGCGCGCTCGGTCACGAGAAAGCGCGCGGCGTCCGAGCCGTTGATCCGCACGGGCGTCACGCGCCCGAACTTCGAGTGATCGGCCACCACGATCGGCGCGGCCGCCGCCGCGAGCATCCGCCCGCGCACCTCGGCCACGACGCGCGAGTAATCGGTGAGCGTGCCGTCGGGCGTGATTCCGCCCGCGCCGACGAACGCGAAGTCGACGTGGTATTGCGCGAGCTGCTGGATCGTGTCGAGGCCGAACGTCGCGTCCTCGTCTTCGGACAGCTCGCCGCCGAGGAGCGTCACGCGGTTGCCGTTGCGGCGGCCGAGCACGCCGACGATTCGCCAGTCGTTCGTGTAGATGGCCAGCCGGTGGCGGTCGACGAGCGCGAGCGCGACCGCGTAGACCGTGCTGCCCGAGTCGAGCAGCACCGACGCGCCGTCGGGCACGAATTCGGCCGCACGCCGGCCGATCGCACGCTTCGCGTCCGCGTGCGACGCGTCGCGCTCGGACACGCTCGGCTCATGCCGATCGGCCGCGAGCGCGCCGCCGTGCGTCGTGATCACGAGGCCGCGCGCGGCGAGCGCGTTCAGGTCGCGGCGGATCGTCTCGCGCGACACGGCGAGCGCGTTCACGAGCTGCGCGACCGACACCGCGCCCGTGCGGCCGAGTTCGGACAGGATGTAGCGATGACGTTGTTCTGCAAGCATGGCGCGCGGCGCTGCCGGGCCGCGGTCGGATCGAGGATGGCGAATGGCGGGCTATTGTAGTACGGCGCGATGAAGTCGCGCCGATCGCCTGCCGATCCGGCCCTGCCCGCGCCACGCGTGTCATGTGCCGTTTGCCCTCTGCCATCTGCCGTCTGCCGTCTGCCGCCAGCATGAATCGAATGCCAGCGGACCACGGACCACGGACCACGGATCGCGCGCCGCAAACCACAAACCACCCTTACAGAATCGGACTTTCGCGCAACACGCGCGCGTCGCACGGACGGTTGCGCAGGAAGAGCGCGGACAGCACCGCGCCGACCAGCGCGATAGCGCCGGCGAGCACGAACGCGGACGCGAACGAGCCGCTGCGCTCGACGATGAACCCGGTGACGGCCGGCCCGACGACGCCCGACAGGCTCCCCATGCAATGCAGGCAGCCGCTGACCGCGCCGACGCGCTCGGGCGCGACGACGTCCTGCACGATCGCCCAGTAGATCGCCCCCGTCACGTAGAGGAAGAAGAGCGACACGGACATCAGCGCGATCGCGCCCTGCGTCGAGCGCACCGCGCCCGCGATCGCGACGCAGATCCCCGCGCCGAGCAGGCAGGTGACGAGCACGATCCGGCGCGACAGCATCGCGTTGCCGGTGAGCTTGTAGATCACATCCGAAACGAAGCCGCCGCACGCAAGGCCGACGGTGCCGACAAGCCACGGCACGACCGTCGCCACGCTCATCTCACGGATATTCAGGTGATGCGCCTGCACGAGATAGCTCGGAAACCAGCTCAGGAAGAAGAACAGCACGTAGTTGTAGCCGAAGAACGCGACGCCCGTCGCGAGGATGCGCGGCTGCTTCAGATAATGCCGAAGCAACGGCGCATCGACGCCGCCCGCGGCCGCACGCGGCGCGGCCGCGGATACTGCACCGCCGGCGCCGGCAAGCCCCGCCGCGGACGAAGCCGAACCCGCCGCGGGCCGGTCCGACGTGGTCGCGACCCACACGAGCACCCACGCGAGGCCGATCACGCAGACGATCCAGAACGCCGGCCGCCAGCCGAACTGCACGGCGAGCATGCCGACGATCGGCCCGGCGATCGCGCCGCCGAGCGGCGAGCCCGCGCTCAACAGCCCCATCGCGGTGGCCGCCGATTCGCGCGGCAGCCAGTTGTTGACCATCTTGTTCGCGGCGGAGCAGAGCGGCCCCTCCGCCATGCCGAACAGCAGGCGCACGATCAGCAGGCTGACGAAGCCGACCGTGATCGCCGTCATCCCGCAAAAGATCGACCAGAGGCCGACGGCCAGCACGTAGACGAGCTTCGGCCCGAGCCGGTCGGACGCGAGGCCGCCGACGAAATTGAACAGCGCATAGCCGACGAAGAACGTGCTGAAGACGATGCCCATCTGCGCGGCGTCGATCCCGAGATCCTTCTGCACCATCGGCGCGACGATCGACAGCGCGACGCGATCGAGATAGTTGATGCCGTACACGATGAACAGCAGCAATACCGTGATCCACCCCATCGTTCTCTGATTCATGCCTGTCTCCTTCATGCCGACGCTGCCGGCGTTCCTATGATTTGTCGGCGCCGCTGGCGGCGGCGGTCGCGGGTCGAATGCGGACCGAATGCGGGCCGATCGCGGACCGGTTCGTGCGGCGCGCCGCCGGGCAACCTGGCGCTCGGGCGGCTCGCCACCCGCTGCCCCGCGCCACGGCCCTCTGTTCCTCTGTGTCTTCGTTGCCGCGGCCGGCCTCGCGCGCGGTCCGTCTCGCGCGAAACGCGAAACATGAAACGCAAGAGGCGGCGCACGGCGGACTGACGCGACCGACGGCATCGAGCGCCGCGCTCGCCTCGCCCGCGCTCAAGCGTCGAGCAACGGCCTCAGCAGCGCGTCCGTGCCGCGCTCGCGCAACGTCTCCAGATGCGAGCCGACGCGCGCCGTCAGCGCATCGGGCCATCGCGCCGCGCCGCGCGACGCGAGCCGATCCAGCGCCGCGCGCACCGCGTCGGTCGCGCTGCACGCCGCATGCAGGGTTCGCGCAAGCGCGTCGGCGCCCGGATCGTCGAGCGCGAGCGGCTTGCCGGCCTCGTCGTGCGGCGCTTCCACGTAATGCAGCCACGCGGCGAGCGCACGCTCGAGATACGGCCGCTCGACGCCCGCCGCCGCGCTCTGCTCGAGCGCCGGCAGCCAGCGCAGCGGCACCTTCTGCGTGCCGTCCGTCGCGATCTGCGCGGTGCGATGCGCGAGCGCCGGGTTGCGAAAGCGCTCGATCAGCGACGCGCAATACGCGTGCACGTCGTAGCCGGCCGGCACGTCGACGGTCGCGAGCAGGTCGCGCGTCATCACGCCGCGCACGAACGCGTCGATCAGCGGATCGGCCATCGCATCGGACACCGTGCGCCGCGCGCGCAATTGGCCGACGTACGCGATCGCCGAATGCGAGCCGTTCAGCAGTCGCAGCTTCATCTTCTCGTACGGGCGCACGTCGGTCGCGACGAGCGCGCCCGCCTCTTCCCAGCGGGGCCGCGCGCCGGCGAAGCTGTCCTCGAACACCCACTGCGCGAACGGCTCGCAGACGATCGCCGCCTCGTCGCGCACGCCGATCCGCGCTTGGGCCCAGTCGAGCGATTCGGGCGTCGCGGCGGGCACGATCCGGTCGACCATCGTGTTCGGGAACGCGATGTCGTCGCGGATGCGCCGCGCGAGCGCGCCGTCGACCTGCTCCGCGTATTGCGCGAGCAGCGTGCGCAGCGTGTCGCCGTTCGACGGCATGTTGTCGCAGCAAACGACCGACAGCGGCGCGCCCGCCGGACGCCGCCGGATGCCGGCCACGAGCACGCCGAGCGTCGTCCACGGCGCATCCGGCTGCTGCAGGTCGCGGCGGATCGCGGGATCGTCGGCGTCGAGCTCAGCGCCGCCCGCCTTGCGGTAATAGCCCTTCTCGGTGACGGTCAGGCTGACGATCGGCACGGCCGGATCGGCGATCAGGCCGAGGAGCGGCGCGAGCGCCTGCGGCGCGAACAGCGCGCGATGGACCGCGCCGACGATGCGGGTGCGCGCGGCGTCGCCGTCGCGCTCGGTGACCGAATAGAGATGATCCTGCGCGGCGAGCCGCTCGACGGTGTGCGGTCGCCGCAGCTCGACGCCCGCGATGCCCCAGCGCATGTCGCCGCGCTCGACGAGCGTCTCCGTGTAGCACGCCTGATGCGCGCGATGGAACGCGCCGAGGCCGAGGTGCACGATGCCCGTGCGCAGCGCGCGCCTGTCGTAGCGGGGATAGGACACCTCGGCCGGCAAATTGCGGCATTGATCGGACGAAAGAAGCGGCATGACGATTGAATTGGCGGTTTGTACCATGGTAGATATGTGACTTCCGGCAGAGTATTCCGAGTACACTCCCGGTTTTATTGGTGTATACGCTAAGTCGGCTTCCTTTCTCACCAGATGTACCATGGTAGAAAGATGAAATGAACTGTGCCTCGCCCTTGATGAAGAACCCGTTGATGAGCGACAAGGAATCCACTGAAGACATGGTCGTCGCGGCGCTGCACGGCTTCGCGCTCGACGCCGACGCGTCGTACACGCAACAGGTGCACGCGCTGCTGCGCAACGCGATCGTGCGCGGCGCGCTGCCGCCGCGCACCGCGCTGTCGGAGGCGGTGATCTCGGCCACGATCGACGTGAGCCGCACGCCCGTGCGCGAGGCGCTCGCGCAACTCGCCGACGAACGGCTCGTGCAGATCTACCGCAAGGTCGGCACGCTCGTCGCGCCGATCTCGGTGTCGATGCTCGAAGAAGGACGCTTTGCGCGCAGCACGCTCGAATGCGCGAACCACGTCGATCTCGCGCAAAAGATCACGCCGGCGCAGCTCGAGGAACTCGCGCGCCTCGTCGGCGCGCAGCGCGACGCGGTGGCCGCGCGCGACGTCGACACCTTCTTCGCGCTCGACGAAACGATGCACGGCCGCATGTTCGAGTTCGCCGGCCGGCCGCACGTGTGGGAGATGCTGCAGCCGATGAAGCGGCAGTTCGACCGCGTGCGCTGGCTGCTGCTCGATCGCGTCGAGGACCACGCGCGCCGCGCGCTGCACGAGCACGAGCAGATCCTCGCGCACATCGCGTCGCGCAACATGGCGCTGCTCGGCGCGTCGGTCGCGGTGCACGTCGACCGCGTGAGCTCCCATCTGCCCGAGGTGCGCGACCGCGCGCCGCACTACTTTGTCGACTGAACCACTCATCGGAGAAGCCGCGTGAAAATCGAACGGCTGAACATCATCGTCACCTGCCCCGGCCGGAATTTCGTGACGGTCAAGATCGTCACCAACGAAGGCGTCTACGGCCTCGGCGACGCGACGCTCAACGGGCGCGAGCTCGCCGTGCGCGCGTATCTCGAGGATCACGTGTTTCCGTGCCTCGTCGGGCGCGACCCGCGCAATATCGAGGACATCTGGCAATACCTGTACCGCGGCGCGTACTGGCGGCGCGGGCCCGTCACGATGACGGCGATCGCCGCGATCGACATGGCGCTGTGGGACATCCTGGGCAAGCTCGCCGGCATGCCCGTCTATCGGCTGCTCGGCGGCCGCAGCCGCGACGGGCTGATGGTGTACGGCCACGCGACCGGGCGCGACCACGAGGAAGCGATCGACGCCGTGCATCGGCACATCGAGGCGGGCTACCGCGCGATCCGCGTGCAGTCGGGCGTGCCGGGGCTGTCGAAGGTGTACGGCGTCGGCAAGACCGCGGGCGCGTACGAGCCCGCCGAAAAGGGCCTGCCGCCCGAGGAGCCGTGGGACACCGCGCTCTATCTGCGCCACACGCCGGAGCTCTTCCGCAAGGTGCGCGACGCGGTCGGCGACGCGCCGCATCTGCTGCACGACGCGCATCACCGGCTCACGCCGATCGAGGCCGCGCGCCTCGGCCGCGATCTCGAGCCGTACCGGCTGTTCTGGCTCGAAGACGCGACGCCCGCCGAAAACCAGGACGCGTTCCGATTGATCCGCAGCCACACGACGACGCCGCTCGCGGTGGGCGAGGTCTTCAATTCGATTTGGGACTGCAAGGATCTGATCCGCGACCAGCTGATCGACTACATCCGCGCGACGATCGTCCACGCGGGCGGCATCACGCACGTGCGCCGCATCGCCGACTACGCGGCGATGTACCAGGTCCGCACGGGCTTCCACGGCGCGACCGACCTGTCGCCCGTGTGCATGGCGGCCGCCGTCAACTTCGGCCTGTGGGCGCCGAACTTCGGCATTCAGGAGCTGATGCCGCACAACGCGCTGACCGACGAAGTCTTTCCGCACAGCTATCGCTTCGAGGACGGCCATCTCGTGATGGACGACGTGCCGGGCCTCGGCGTCGACATCGACGAGGCGCTCGCCGCGAAATATCCGTACGAGCGCGCCTACCTGCCCGTCGCCCGCCTGCGCGACGGCTCGATGTGGAACTGGTGAGCGGGTGAGCGCGTGCGCGCACGAACTACACGAAACGAAACACGAAGGAGAATCAGGACATGCTGAGCGTCGTCGTCGACCGGCCCAATAGCATGGGCGTGCGTGAATTGCCGACGCCCGCGCCCGCCGCGGGCGAAGTGCGCGTGCGCGTGCGTTATGCGGGCATTTGCGGTTCCGATCTGCACATCTTCCACGGCAAGAACCCGTTCGTCTCGTATCCGCGGATCATCGGCCACGAGTTCGTCGGGCGCATCGAATCGGTCGGCGCGGGCGTCGACGCGTCGCGCGTCGGCGAGATCGTCGCGGTCGATCCGGTCATCAGCTGCGGGCACTGCCATGCGTGCGCGATCGGGCGGCGCAACGTGTGCCGCAACCTGAGCGTGCTCGGCGTGCATCGCGACGGCGGCTTCAGCGAGTACGCCTGCGTGCCCGCGGCGAACGCGTACCGGATTCCGCCCGAGATCGCCGACACGTGCGCGGCGATCGTCGAGCCGTTCGCGGTCGCGGCGAACGCGACCGCGCGCACCGGCGTGCTGCCGTCCGACGTCGCGCTGATCTACGGCGCGGGCACGGTGGGCCTCACGCTGCTGCAGGTGCTCAAGCACGTCTACGGCATCCGCGCGTTCATCACCGATCGCCTCGACGAGCGCCTGGAACTGGCGCGCCGGTGCGGCGCGGCGGCCGACGAGGTGATCAACGCGGCGGCCGAAGCGCTGCCCGACGCGCTGCTGCGGCGCGGCGTCGACGGCGGCCCGACGCTGATCTTCGACGCCGTCTGCCATCCGTCGATCCTCGAGGAAGCGGTGCGGCTCGCGGCGCCCGCCGGGCGGATCGGCGTGCTCGGCTTCTCGTCGGAGCCGTCGTCGATCGTGCAGGCCGAGCTGACGAAGAAAGAACTGACGCTGTGCGCGTCGCGGCTCAATTGCGCGATGTTCGCGCCGGTCATCGAATGGATCGCCAAGGGGCTCGTGCATCCGGAGCACATCGTCACGCACAAGGTCGATTTTCGCGACGTCGCGCATGCGTTCGATCTCGCGGAGCGCAATCCGCGCGAAAGCTGCAAGATCCTGCTGGATTTCGCGGCGCAGCCGGAGTGAAACGCACGAGACCGAGCGGAGCCTGACGCGGCTCGTCGGGCACGGTTGCGGCGGCGCGCAAAGCGTGACGCGGCGCGCGGGCGGCGGCGCACATCCGCACATCCGCACATCCGCACATCCGCACATCCGCACATCCGCGCAAATGCGCAAATACGCATTTGCGCGTTCGCCAACCGGCAAGGCCGCTCGGTCGCGCCGCGCGCGGTCGACAGCCAACCGTGCGACGCGGGGATTCGTGCGGCGCCACACGCAGTTCGACACGCGCGGCGCACGGCGATTTCGGACGGGACGCACGCGCGATGCGCCGGGAACGCCATGCTCAGGCGCGCGTCGCGCGGCCGCCCGCAGCGTCATGGCTTCGCGATCGATACGGGAACGACGCGCAGCGAACCCGCGCCGAGCTCAAGCGCTATCGCGATCGTTCGGGGCAACGCGCCGAATCAAGCGCTACCCGCACTCCACTCCGGCAACCTCCCTTCGCAGCCGACGCGCGCCTTCGAGACGGACGAACAGAACGGACGAACCAAACGAAGCCCCCAAAACGGAGGACCCGAACCGGCGGCCCACACGAACGAGCAATTCAGTATTTCGCGTCGCGCGGCAATCGCCTTCGCCGCACGTTGCTAAACTCGCGGGCTCGACCACCAGCCAACCGACAGGGGTGCACCGATGTACCGCAAAGGCATCGTCCTCGAAATCCAGTTCCCGCCTGAACGGCTCAACGACGCCGCCGGCGATCCGTACTGGATCGATCTCACGCTCGACGAAGCGCGCCGGCTGCATCAGCAGTTGAACGCGCGCTTCGCGACCGAAGCGAGCGCGAACCAGCCGCTCGATACGTTCTCGATCGACTGACGCCGGGCCGCGATCGCGCGCAGCCGCCGGCTGTGCAGAATCCGACAAGACGGCCGCGCCCGGGTGCGCGATACTCGGCGGCTTCCACGTCATGCCGGCTTCGTCCGGTCCGCTTCGCATGCCGGTTTCCGCTTCTCTCGCCGCCGCGGCGTTCGTCGCGCTGTGGTCCACGGGCTTCATCGTCGCCCGCGCGATCAAGCCTTACGCCGATCCGAACCTGTATCTGCTCGCGCGCTTCTCGGGCACCGCGCTCCTCTATGCGTGCGTCGCGCTCGCCGTCCGCGCGCCGTGGCCCGCGCGGCGCGATTGGGGACGCCATCTGTTCGCAGGGGCGCTGCTGCAAGGCGTCTATCTGAGCGCGAGCTACTGGGCCGTCGCGCAAGGGCTCAACGCCGGCGTGATGGCGCTCCTCGGCGCGCTGCAACCGCTCGCGACCGCCGCGCTCGCCGCGCCGCTCTTCGGCGAGCGGCTGTCCGCGCGGGGCTGGCTCGGCATGGCGCTCGGCGTGGCGGGCGTCGCGCTCGTGCTCGCGCCGAAGCTCGACGCCGCCCCCGCGACGGCGGGCGGCGCGCCCGCATGGGTCGTCGTCGCGATCGCGGTCGCGGCCGTCGCGTCGATCACGGCCGGCTCGCTCTATCAGAAAACCTCGCTCGCGCAGACCGACTTGCGCACCGCGGTTGCGTTGCAGAACTTCGGCGCCGCGCTCGTCGCCGGCGCCGCCGCCGTCGTGCTCGGCGAAACCCGCTGGCACGGCACGCCCGCGCTGTGGGTTTCGCTCGCATGGGGCGTCGGAATGCTGTCCGGCGTCGCGGTGATGCTGCTGATGGCGATGTTGCGGCGGGGCGAGGCGGCGCGCGCGACATCGCTGCTGTTCCTCGCGCCGCCCCTCGCCGCGCTGCAGGGCTACGCATTCTTCGGCGAAACGCTCGTGCCGCTGCAGATCGCCGGCTTCGCGGCCGCGCTCGCCGGCGTCACGCTCGCGCGCCGCCGTTGACGGCCGGCGTGCGCGCGCGAATCCGCCTATGATCGAACCTTCGATTCCGTCGCCGAGGAGCGCGCCGATGTCCCGCCCCGATCACGCCGCCCGCCAGCAGGCGATCGCAGCCGAGCTGCACGTTTCGCCGTCGTTCGACGCGCACGACGAAGCCGAGCGCCGGATCGCGTTCCTCGCCGACTACCTGCGCGCGGCCGGATTGCGCGCCTACGTGCTAGGCATCAGCGGCGGCGTCGATTCGTCGACGGCGGGCCGGCTCGCGCAACTGGCCGTCGAGCGGCTGCGCGTGTCGGGCTACGACGCGCGCTTCGTGGCGATGCGGCTGCCGTACGGCGCGCAGCATGACGAAGCGGACGCACAGCGCGCGCTCGCGTTCGTGCGCGCGGACGAAACGCTCACGGTCGACGTGAAGCCCGCCGCCGACGCGATGCTCGCCGTGCTCGCCGCGGGCGGCCTCGCGTATCTCGACCACGCGCACCAGGACTTCGTGCTCGGCAACATCAAGGCGCGCGAGCGGATGATCGCGCAATACGCGGCCGCGGGCGCGCGGCGCGGCGTCGTGATCGGCACCGATCACGCGGCGGAATCGGTGATGGGCTTCTTCACGAAATTCGGCGACGGCGGCGCGGACGTGCTGCCGCTCGCGGGCCTGACCAAGCGCCGCGTGCGCGAGGTCGCGCGCACGCTCGGCGCGGACGAGCGGCTCGTGACGAAGACGCCGACCGCCGATCTGGAAACGTTGCGCCCGCAACTGCCCGACGAGCACGCATACGGCGTCACTTACGAGCAGATCGACGACTTCCTCGAAGGCAAGCCGGCCGACGAAGCGGTGAGCGAGACGGTGCTGCGGTTCTACGACGCGACACGCCACAAACGCGCGCTGCCTTACACGATGTTCGATTGGCCGGGCCGCGCGACGTAAGCGCGCAGACGATGTCCATTCGGTATCGTTTTTTCGATGCGCCGTGCGGCCGGCTTTCACGTCGACGGCGGCTTTCGCATCGCGCGGCGCAATCCGATGCGGTCTCGTCGGCGCGGGCACGCATTCGCGTTCGCGACGACGGTGGCGTGCGGCTCCGGGCTCCCGTTTCTTGGCCTTTCGCTTCCGAATTCCGGCCTCTGGCACTGCGCTTCCGGCTTGTTGCCGCTGACTCCCGATTTGCAGTGCCTGCCTCGCGCCTCGCGCCAGTTGCTGCATTGACGGCTCGCCATTCAGCCATCGCGCTCGCCGCCGCCCGGAGCCGGCGATCCGGAAGCCGGCGATGCGCGCGTGCCGTCCTCGACGCCCGGGCCGCCCGGGCCGCCGGTTTCGTGCGCGTGATCCGCACCGCCCGGCGCAGCGCCGCCGCTCGCCGCGGCCGTGTCGTCCGCGGCACGGGCACCGCCGGCCGGCTCGATCGCACTCGCCGCATCCGCATCCGCGCCCGCCGCGGGCTCGACGCCGCGCCGCGCACCCGCGCCGTCACCGGCCGCGCCGACGCTGCGCGCCGAACCCGCATCGCGCCCCCCGGCCCCCACACCGCCCGCCCCGGCGCCGGCGTTCGCGCCTGCATCGCTCGCAGCCTCGGCACGCCCGGCCGGAACGGCGCCGCTCGCGGCCGAATCCGCGCCGCCCGTCTCTGCGAGCGTCGCCCGCACGAGCGCCGCGCTCATCCATTTGACGACGGTCATGAACTGCTGGAAGTCGAGCCCCCAGATGTCCTTCAGCACGACCATCGCCTCGGTGCCGTAGAGCAGCGACAGCGCCTGCGCGAGCCGCGCGGCCGCGGCCGGATCGACGCCCGCCTGCACCATCGGCTCGACCGCGAGCGTCAGCAGCCGGCGGCGATTGCCGCGCCGGTACTTCGGCTCGTCCTGCGCGCGCCGCGCGCGCTCGTTCGCCCATTGATGCAGCGCGACCTGCAGCGCGGCACGCAATGCGCCCTCGTGCTGCTCCATCCGCGGATACGCGAAGTCGAGCAACTCGTTGACGCGCGCCTCGACCGACGTCGACGTCGGCCGCCATTGCAGCACCGGCCCGAGGCTTTCGTCGACGACGGTGCTCACGAGCGCCGCCTGGGAGGGGAAATAACGGTAAGCGGTCGCGCGCGACACGCCGGATGCGTTCGCGAGCTCGGTGATCGACGGAAACCAGCCTTGCTCGAGCATCGACAGCGCGGTTTGCAGCAGCAGCTCGCGGGTCTGCGCGCGAGTCTCGGACAGCGGTTCCGGTGCGGATTCGGTAGTTGGCATGTGTTTTGTGAGGACGACCGCTGAGACGGCCGTCTCATCTATGTTAAAGTGATCGCGGAATCGAATCGCGGTGACATCGTGCGACAAACGAACGATTGGCGAAGGAGACCAAATGGTACCCCACCGTAAACAGATCTACGTTGCGGCAACCGTTGATACAAAAGGCGCGGAAGCGCATTTCGTCAAGGACCGGATCGTCGAATCGGGGCTTTCGGCGGTCGTCGTCGACCTATCGACCCGCACGCCGGGCCTCGCGGCCGACATCGGCGCGGACATCGTCGCCGCGCACCATCCGGACGGCGCGTCCGCCGTATTCTGCGACGATCGCGGCCGCGCGATCGCCGCGATGGCGGTCGCATTCGAGCGCTACCTCGCGAGCCGCGACGACGTCGCCGCGCTGATCGGCATCGGCGGCTCGGGCGGCACGGCGCTCGTCACGCCGGCGATGCAGGCGCTGCCCGTCGGCGTGCCGAAGCTGATGATCTCGACGATGGCGTCGGGCAACGTGTCCGCGTACGTCGGCTCGTCGGACATCGCGATGCTCTATTCGGTGACGGACGTCGCCGGCCTGAACCGGATCTCGCGCCAGGTGCTCGCGAACGGCGCGCACATGATCGCGGGCGCGGTGCGCGACATGCAGCCGTTGCCCGGCGACCTGAAGCCCGCGCTCGGCCTGACGATGTTCGGCGTGACGACGCCGTGCATCCAGGCGGTCACGTCGCGGCTCGAAGCGCGCTTCGACTGCATCGTGTTCCACGCGACCGGCAACGGCGGCCATGCGATGGAGAAGCTCGCGGACAGCGGCCTGCTCGACGGCG
Organism: Burkholderia savannae; assembly: GCF_001524445.2. Classification (NCBI taxonomy): domain Bacteria; kingdom Pseudomonadati; phylum Pseudomonadota; class Betaproteobacteria; order Burkholderiales; family Burkholderiaceae; genus Burkholderia; species Burkholderia savannae. The sequence goes on along the minus strand of NZ_CP013418.1, from coordinate 287,778 downwards.
TGCTCGATCTCACCACCACCGAAGTCTGCGACCTGCTGATGGGCGGCGTGCTCGCGTGCGGCGAGGATCGCTTCGACGCGATCGCGCGCAGCAAGACGCCGTACGTCGGCTCGTGCGGCGCGCTCGACATGGTGAACTTCAGCCACATCGACACGGTGCCGCCCCGCTACGCCGGCCGCCTGCTGTACAAGCACAATCCGCAAGTCACGCTGATGCGCACGACGCCGGCCGAGAACCGCCTGATCGGCGAGTGGATCGGCGCGAAGCTGAACGCGTGCGACGGCCCCGTGCGGTTCCTGATTCCCGAAGGCGGCGTGTCGGCGCTCGACGCGCCGGGCCAGGCGTTCTGGAGCCCGGAAGCCGACGCGGCGCTGTTCGACGCGCTCGAGGCGACGGTCGTCCAGACAGAGCGCCGCCGCCTCGTGCGCGTGCCCGCGCACATCAACGATCCACGGTTCGCCGACGTCGCCGTCGAACACTTCTTATCGCTTCTCGCAGCACACCGGAATTGAAGATGAAGAGACTTTCACGCGCCGAGATCCTCGAGAAACTGCGCGCGGCCATTGCGCGCGGCGAGCCGATCATAGGCGGCGGCGCGGGGACGGGCCTGTCCGCGAAATGCGAGGAAGCGGGCGGCATCGACCTCATCGTGATCTACAACTCGGGCCGCTACCGGATGGCCGGGCGCGGCTCGCTCGCGGGCCTGCTCGCGTACGGCAACGCGAACGAGATCGTCGTCGACATGGCGCGCGAGGTGCTGCCCGTCGTCAAGTCGACGCCCGTGCTCGCCGGCGTGAACGGCACCGATCCGTTCTGCAACTTCGACGCGTTTCTCGACGAGCTGATCCGGCTCGGATTTTCCGGCGTGCAGAACTTCCCGACCGTCGGCCTCATCGACGGCAACTTCCGCGCGAATCTCGAGGAGACCGGGATGGGCTACGCGCTCGAAGTCGACATGATCCGCCTCGCGCACGGCAAGGGCCTGCTGACGACGCCTTACGTGTTCAGCGAAGCCGACGCGATCGCGATGGCCGAAGCCGGCGCGGACATCGTCGTCGCGCATCTCGGCCTCACGACGGGCGGCACGATCGGCGCGAACACCGCGCGCACGCTCGCCGATTGCGTGCCGCTCGTGCGCAACTGGGCCGATGCGGCAAAATCCGTGCGCGACGACATGATCGTGCTCTGCCACGGCGGCCCGATCGCGTCGCCCGAGGACGCCGCGTACATCCTGCGCGCGTGTCCGCAGTGCCACGGTTTCTACGGCGCGAGCTCGATGGAGCGCCTGCCCGCCGAAACCGCATTGACCGACATGACGCGGCGCTTCAAGGAGATCGACAGGCGCGTCGCGTCATGACCCGCGCGCGAAGCGCGCGCCTTGCACGAGAAACCGAACGACGATGAACCACACCTCCTTCGCCAGCAGTGTCATCGACGCGCCGATCGAGCGCGTCTGGGCGTTCTTCCGCGATTTCGACGGCCTCGCCGCGTTCCATCCGGCGATCGTCGAGAGCCGGCTCGAGCCCGGCCCGGACGCTTACACGGTGGGCGCGATCCGCCATCTGACGCTGTCGGACGGCTACGTCCGCGAAAAACTGCTGAAGCTCGACGAACCGAATCACGCGCTCGAGTATTCGATCATCGAGACGTCGATGCCGGTGCGCGACTATGTCGCAGGCGTGGAGCTCTTCCCCGTCACCGATTCGGGCAAGACGTTCGCGCAATGGTGGGCGAACTTCACGACGCAAGGCGTCGAGTTGCAGCCGGTCGCGGCGTCGATCAGCGAGCACGTGTTCGCGGCGGGGTTCCGCTCGCTCGCGGACAGGTTGCGCGTGCGCTGACTTGCGTGCGCGCTGACGTGTCGCACGCAGCCGTGCCGTTTCGTCGCGCCGCCGCCCATCGCGGGCATCGCGCGCGGCTTGCCGGCGAGCTTCGCCGCCGCCTTGCCGCACCGCCCATGCGCGGCGCGGCGGCACGGCGGCGCAGCGCCGCCGGCCGTTTCTCGGGTTCTGGCAATGGCCCTCGGATAAAGCCGGAACCTTTTTGGCCGACCGTGACCGGTCGGCCACTTTCTATCCGCAAGCGCGCCGCGCACGACGGCGCATCCCCACGCAGCAGACGAACGGATCGCGCGTAACGCGCGATCCGTTCGCACACCGCAATACCTGCGACAAGCGGGCGCAGCCGCTTCTCCAGAAATTCATCTGGATTAAGTTATTCGCCGCCCCGCGCCTGCCCACAAAGATGCATTTGCTGCGCATCAATACTCGCCTGCCTCGCGATCGATAGCTTGGAGGAAACGAAGCCAGCGAGGGGCTAATCATGAAAGAAGACCTGCAATCGATCCGTGGCCAACTGCGCGCCACGTTCCTGTCCGTCCTGTTCGGCGCCGTCGTCGCGACGAGCGCGCATGCCGCAACGGCGAGCGCATCCGGCAAGATTCCCGGCGACTTCGGCCCGCCGCAAGGCGAGCCGATCCACGCGACGCTCGTGAGCCCGCCGAACGTGCCGCCGCCCATCGCTCGCCGCTATCCGGCGAAAGTCATCGTCGATCTCGAAGTGATCGAGAAAGTGATGCCGATCGCGGACGGCGTGAACTACACGTTCTGGACCTTCGGCGGCGCGGTGCCCGGCAACTTCATCCGCGTGCGGCAAGGCGACACGGTCGAGTTCCATCTCAAGAACCGTCCGGACAGCAAAATGCCGCACAACATCGATCTGCACGCGGTGACGGGGCCGGGCGGCGGCGCGACGTCGAGCTTCACCGCGCCCGGCCACGAATCGCGCTTCACGTTCAAGGCGCTGAACGAAGGGCTCTTCGTGTATCACTGCGCGACCGCGCCCGTCGGCATGCATGTCGCGAACGGGATGTACGGCCTGATTCTCGTCGAGCCGCCCGAAGGGCTGCCGAAGGTCGACCACGAGTACTACGTGATGCAGGGCGATTTCTACACGAACGGCAAATATCGCGAGAAGGGGCTGCAATCGTTCGACATGGACAAGGCGATCGACGAGCGCCCGACCTACGTCGTCTTCAACGGCGCCGAAGGCGCGCTGACGGGCGACAAGGCGATGCGCGCGCGCACCGACGAGACGGTGCGCCTCTTCATCGGCAACGGCGGGCCGAATCTCGTGTCGAGCTTCCACGTGATCGGCGCGGTGTTCGACAAAGTGCGCGCGGACGGCTCCAGCGTCACGCAGAACGACGTGCAGACGACGCTGATTCCGGCGGGCGGCGCGGCGACGATCGAATTCCATACGCGCGTGCCGGGCAACTATACGTTCGTCGATCACTCGATCTTCCGCGCGTTCAACAAAGGCGCGCTCGCGATCCTGAAAGTCGATGGTCCGGACAACAAAGCAATTTATTCGGGCAAGGAGCTCGATACGCTTTATAGCGGCGACAGCGTCAACGCCGCGGCGGGATCGGGTTCAACGGGATCGCCGGCGGCGGCCGCCGGCACGAAAGACGGCACGAAAGGCGGCGCCTCGCTCGTCAAGACGAGCGGCGCGCCGCTGTCACTGCCGGCGCAAGTGAAAGCGGGCGGCGCGGTGTTCGCGAGCACTTGCGCCGTGTGCCATCAGAGCGGCGGCACCGGCTTGCCGGGCGTGTTCCCGCCGCTTGCCGGCTCCGATTTCCTTGCGGCGAATCCGCAGCGCGCGATCGGCATCCTGCTGCACGGGCTGAACGGCAAGGTGACGGTCAACGGCCGCGACTACGACTCGGCGATGCCGCCGATGGCGCAGCTGACCGACGACGAAGTCGCGAACGTGCTGACGTACGTGCTCAACAGCTGGAACAATCCGGGCGGCCGGATCGGCGCGGACGAAGTCGCGAAGGCGCGCGCGAAGACGCCCGCCGTCGCCGAAGCGTCGCACTGACCGCCGACATCGGGGAGAACCGCCATGCGCGCCTCGAAACCGTCGTCCATGTGTTGCGCCGCGAGCGCGGCCCGGCTGGCCGGCATCGCGATCGTCGCCGCGGCGCTTGCCCTCGCCGCGGGCGGCGCGCACGCCGCGCGCTTCGTGCGGCTGCCGGGCGGCGACTTCGAAAGCGCGCTGCCGCAGGACGTCCCAGGCCGCTCGACGCCCGTTCGCATCGACGCGTTCGAGTTGCAGGACACGCCCGTGACCGTCCGCGCGTTCTCGGCGTTCGTGAGCGCGCATCCCGAATGGCGGCGCGACCGCGTCGCGCGCGTGTTCGCCGGGCCCGCGTATCTCGCCGACTGGGCCGATCCGTTGCATGCGGCGCCGCAAACGCCGCCCGACGCGCCGGTCACGGGCGTCAGCTGGTTCGCCGCGCGTGCGTACTGCGCCAGCGAACGCGCGCGGCTGCCGACGTGGCTCGAATGGGAATACGCGGCGGCGGCCGACGCGACGCGCCCCGACGCGCGCAACGATCCGCTGTGGCGCCGGCAGATTCTGTCGTGGTACGAACAGCCTGCCGCGCGCGTGCTGCCGCCCGTCGGCGGCGTGCCGAACGTCTACGGCGCATACAACCTGCACGGGCTGATCTGGGAATGGGTCGACGATTTCAATGCGCTCTTCATCAGCGGCGACAGTCGCACGCAAGGCGACCCGGACCAGCAACGATTCTGCGGCGCCGGCGCGATCAGCATCGTGCGCCGCGACAGCTATGCGGTGCTGATGCGCGTCGCGCTGCTGTCTTCCCTCACCGGCGCGGATTCGACCGGAAGCCTCGGCTTTCGCTGCGCCCGTTCGATTTCAGGAGATCAACGATGAAGCCAGGACATCGCATCCGGCGCGGCGCGCTCGCGCTGTGCGTCGCAGCATGCGTCGCGACGACCGCTCGAGGCGCGGGCGTCGCCACATCGGCCGCGGCCACCGCGGCCGCCCCCTCGGCGGCGACGGATTCGCTCTATCAGACGAGCACGCTGCTGACCGATCAGGATGGCAAAACATTTCGTCTCGCCGATTTGCGCGGAACGCCGACGCTCGTCAGCATGTTCTATACGTCGTGCAAGATGGTGTGCCCGATGCTGTTCGAGACGATCGGCCTCACGCTCGACGCGGGCGGCGAAGCGGCGCGCAAGCGAATCAAGGTCGTCGCGGTGACGATCGATCCCGATCGCGATTCGGTCGCGGTGCTGCGCAAGACGGCGAACGCGCACGGCCTCGACGCGCGCTGGCGGCTCGCGCGCACCGACCGCGACAACACGCGGACGGTCGCCGCGCTGTTCGGCGTTCAGTACCGGAAGCTCGCGAGCGGCGAGTTCAATCATTCGAGCACGATCGTGCTGCTCGACGCCGACGGCCGCATCGTCGCGCGTACGAACACGCTCGGCGAGACGGACCCGGCGTTCGTCGACGCGATGCGCAGACAGCTCGCCGCGCAATGAGGCGAAGCGCAGTGTGCGGTGTGCGGTGTGCGGCGCGGCGCGGCGCGGCGCGGCGTAGAGCGTGCGCGCTTCGGCCAGCGCGCACGCGTCGAAATAAAAAAGCGATCGCCGATCACGGCGATCGCGAAAGCCGCCTGTTCCGAGGCAGATCGGAAGGGCTGACAGGCGGCGGCCTAACTCATCGCGCGATCACGGCTTGCCTTCTTTGCGGCCGTTTTCACGCGGATCGATCATCGGATGCCGGACAGATCAGGCGCGCCGACACAGCCGGGCGCGAACAAGCTGCGTGTGGCGTGATGAAAATGGACGAACGCCGTGCGCGCGTGCCCGCATGAAAATGCTTGCGCGCGCAACACGCTGCCCGGGCCGAGCGATCGGCGCTCGTCACGCATGTCACGGCGGCTGCCGCCGATGCGAGCATGCAGCGCCGCCATCGTCGCCGTGAAGCTCGGCCAGCGATCGTGCTCTCTCACGCGCATCCGTCAGTCAAATCCGGAGCAACGTCCGCACATCGGCCTAGGGCCTGTTCCCGCTAATAACGGGCTTGCGCTGGCCGCCAGAAGGGCCGAGCGCAAGGATTGCGACGAAGCGAATACTCGACGTATTCGCGAGGAGCATGGCGCAGCGATCGGCCCTTCTGGCGGCCAGCCCCTCGACGGATTTTTTCGATCACGGGAACGTGCCTTTGCGCCCGCATGGCGGCGTCGTTCGTCGTTGCAATAGCGACGGCTATTGCGCCTCCTCTCTCCTTGCCATGCGGGCGCAAAGGCACGTTCGCAAGCCCGTTATTAGCGGGAGCAGGCCCTAGCCGGTTTATCTCGTCGTCGCCTTCTTAAGCGAGGCTCACTGAATCCCCGCAGCCTCCGCCACGCCGCCCGGCGGCCACGCATACAGGCAGCGCCCCACGAATTGCCCGTTCCTTCCACCCGGCGCGAGCATCGATTCAACTGATCGATTGATCCCCGCCGCATCCCGATCTTGTCCATCTACCGGGCCGCATCGACCTATCGCATTGCCTCGACCTGAACCCTTTCGGCGCTCCTCCAGCATTTCGACTGACCGATTTCCCTGTCAATGACGATTCCGCTCAGCGATCGGAACCTGGGATTTCATCGACACATCGAATCGCGTCCGCGATCTGAGCATTTTTTCGCTGGCTTCGTCATTCGACAGACGAATTACAAGCACGACCTGCAACTTCTCTTTTAATAACTCAGACAGCTACTGCGTCAAGCCTATTTCCATATTGCAAAAACAATAATTATCTTAAGGGAGATAATATGGATGAATTGGCAACCCATCGAAACTCGTAGATCTAACAGGTACTCCCTCCGTAACCGACCGAGCGGCACCACACTCGGCACAAGCCATGTGCACGCGCCCACAACCATTCATGTCCAACATGCACAAATGGATAATCGAACATATATTATTTATATCTTTAATTCATTTCCACAAACTTTACGCCCTCCGCCAAAACACAAAACAATCGAAACCATCCCGATCAAAAAAACGAATGAATCGGCCTTCCGGATTGATCGCATAATCTCTCGCAGATCCCGTTTTACTCGCCGATTAACAACGGAACCATCGGGTATCATGCCGAAGCTCGTCGAATGAACAAGGTTCTTCCGTCCACGCGCCTGAACGACCGAATTTGGTTGATCGAGAATCGAAATACCGAAACCAGGAATCCCAAAAACATGAATTCATCGCCGAACCGAGGCGCCATGGAGCTTGGCAAGCAATCCAAGTACGAATCCACGTACAACCCGGAGAAGCTTTTCGCGATTCCGCGCACGATCAAGCGCGAGGAAATCGGCATCACGGGCCCGTTGCCGTTCTTCGGCGTCGACGTGTGGAACCACTACGAGCTCTCGTGGTTGACGCCGCGCGGCGTGCCGCGCGTCGCGATCGCGACGATCGTCGTGCCGTGCGCATCGCCGAACGTGATCGAGTCGAAATCGATGAAGCTGTATTTCAACACCTTCAACAACACGTCGTTCGAGACTCCGGCTGACGTCGAGCGCATCGCCGCGCAAGACCTGTCGCGCTGCGCGGGCGCGCCCGTTTCCGTCACGCTCGAGCCGCTGGAGCGCGCCGCCGCGCGCCACATCGGCACGCCGGCCGGCACGTCGATCGACGAGCAGGACATCGCGATCGACGCATTCGACGTGGACCGGCGGCTCCTCGCGACGCATGACGAACAGGTCCGCGAAACGCTCTATTCGAACCTGCTGAAATCGAACTGCCTCGTGACGGGACAGCCCGACTGGGGTACGGTCTCGATCGCCTACGAAGGCCGGCGCATCGATCGCGAGGCGCTGCTCAGGTACGTCGTGTCGTTTCGCAATCACGAGGAATTCCACGAGCAATGCGTCGAGCGGATTTTCAAGGACATTCAGCAACGATGCGCGCCCGCACGGCTGACCGTCGCGGCCCGCTACACGCGCCGCGGCGGCATCGACATCAACCCGGTTCGCAGCAGCGAGCCGCTGCACGACGTGCCGAATCTGCGCTTGATCCGACAATAGCCCGCCTCGCAGGCCGATCATGGAATACGCTTCTCATGAAATCGCAGACGTCATCGAGCCGTCGCTCGACAACGATGCGTTGCTCGTCCTGGTGCGCGTGTGCGATTCCGGCGCCACCTTCAAGATGTCGCCGCGCGAGCTGAACACGAAATCGTGGCTCGGCAAGTTCTCGCGCGAGGACGTCGCGCACATCGGCTTTCTCAACGCCGCCACTTACACGGACAGGCTCGTCCCGCTGTCGTACTTCCCGACGCTCAAGCATCGACTGACGCCCGCCGTCTTGCTGCTCGCGCTTGTCTATGTCGGCTTCCTGATGCTGTCGAACGTGACGGGCGCGCGCGTCATCGAGCTCAGGATCGATGGGCTGCCGCTTCTCGGCGCCGTCAGCTTCGGCATTCCAGCGGCGCTGATCGCGTTTCCGATGACCTACGCGTTCAGCACGATCATCACCGAGGTCTACGGATATCGCGTCAGCCGCCTGGTGATCTGGGGCGGGCTGGCGGTGAACCTGATGTTCATCATCGGCACCTGGCTGCTGTCGCTGCCGCCCGCGTTGCCCAGCTGGGAGGCGCGAAACCCAACGCTCGCCGCCGCATACCCGGCGCTCGCGCTCGAATTCGCCCGAACGTTCGTCGCGTCGACCGTCGCGTATTTCTGCGGCGAGTTCATCAACACGACGTTTCTCGCGAAACTCAAAATCGCGACGGCCGGCCGCCATCTGTGGGCGCGTATCGTGTCGAGCACCGGCGTCGCGATCGTGATCGACAGCACGCTGTTCTGCGCGATCCTCTTCTGGGGGCGGCTGCCGCGGGACGTCGTGCTGACGATGATCGGCATCCAGATAGCCTTCAAGCTGATCTACGAGCTCGTGCTGCTGCCCGTCGTCACGACCGTGTCGAAGCGCCTCAAGCGCGTGGATCAGATCGACTACTACGACTATCACACGAGCTTCAATCCATTCTCGTTCAAGGATTGATGAGGCGCGACTCGGTCACGACGCCGAGCACCGCAACGCCCCGGCCGAAAGCGTCGACCGTCTGCGCGTGCGGCGCGCCGACGCTTTTGAGCCGGACGGCCTCGCCGTCCTCGATCACGCGGCGCAGCGCCGGCTCGCCGCCGTCGATCGCGGCGACGACCACCTGAGCGTCGCGAAACGCGAGGCCCGGCTCCACGATCACGACCGACCCTTCACGAAACCGCGGCGCCATCGACGGTTTCGTACGCGCCGCAAACGCGCCGGGGCCGCGCGGCGTATCGACCGTCACCCATCGCGTGTTGCGGGCGGCGTTGTCATGGCCGCGCGAGAAATCGAGCATCTCGTCCCATTCGAGAATCGGAATCGGGTAGACGCGCTCGCTATGCAGCAGATACCCGACGGTCGAAGCGAGCGCGTCGGCGATCGCCAATACGGTGCTGATGCGCGGATCTTCGGTCGACATCGACAGCACGCGGCTCAAGGTCGCCGGCGAGATGCCGGTCTGACGCGCCTGCGGCGCGCGTCGATGCGGCGCAGAGACCCGCCTTCGCCCGAGCTTCGCCATGCCGCGCCCGGCGGATTCATGCGCGACACACGCGCCGTGCTCGCACTTGAGCGAATCCGAATTTCCACGATTCAGGATTCGATCGAACCACGCGTGCACGCTCCGACTGGCAACATCGTTCGCCAGCGCCGAGGAATTCGGATGCGCCGCGCCGCTGACGCGGCTACCAGCCGAATTTCAACTCCGCGCCCAGATAATCCGCGTTTCGACCGCCCTCGGCGCGGATCGCGTCGCCGATCTGAAAATGCACGATTTCGAGCGCCGCCGCCAGATTCGCCGTCACCGCCCAATCGGCGCGCAACTGCGTGTAGAAACCGGTCCACTTGCCGCCGCGCCCCGCCGTGCCCGGCACGGGCGACGCGCCCTGCGCATAGACCGCGTCCGCCGTCGTCGCGCGCCACTGAAGCCCGACCGCCGCGAGCAGCGTGAGCGCGTTGCTCGGCTTCAACGTGACCGACGGCTTCACGTGAATCAAATTCGTATAGCCGGTGTAGCCGGCGAGCGCGAAGTAGTAGCCGTTCGGGAACAGCGGATTGAACGTCTCGATGCGGCCGTCGTGCGGGTGCCGGTCGCCCGACGCGGCGTCGACCTGCAAGCCGACGCGCGGCGTCCAGCGCACGTTGGCGAACGTATAGCCCGCGAGCGAGCCCACCGCCCACGCGTCGATGCGCTGCGCGCCGACGTGCCCCGACTGGAGCATGCCTTCGACGTCCCAATCGACGTTGCGCTGCCTGCCCGCGTACCGGACATCGAACACGTCGCGATGCTCCGCACCCGAGCCGTCCAGAAACCGGGCCTGCGCCCGGTTGTACCGCGAATAATAAGCGGACAGATCGCCGGGCCCCACGCCCTGACGTTCGATGCGCACGCCGCTGAACGTGAGATTGCGGTTCGACACGTCGTCGAATGCGTGATCGTCGCGATACTGGACGGGCTGCGTCGCATAGCCGATGAAGCGCCACGGGCCCTCTTCCCAGTCGGCCCAGATTCCGTCGAACGCCTGGCGCACGTTCGGGCCGTCGCGCACCGACACGAAGCGCTGCAAGTCGAACGCCATCTCCTGGCGGCCGATTCGCGCCTTGAAGACGCCGGGCCCGATCGCGCCGGCATAGGTCACGAACGCCTGGCGCAGATCCACGCGATTTCGATCGACGGAGCCGACGTCGTCCTTGCCGAACGTGCGCGCGTCCTCGAGCTGCACGAACACCTGCACGTGCCCGGCGATTCGCAGGTCGGCATGCACCTGCGCGCGCTGCAGCACGTAGGTGTCGTCGTGCGCGCGGCCGAGGCCGAACAGCGGCGCGTCGTTCATCTCGAGCCGCTCGCGCAGCACCGCGCCGAGCGACAGATACGTGTCGCTGCGGCCGAGCAGCGGCAGGTATTTCAGCGCATCGAGCGGCCTGCGCGGCACGCACGGGTCCGCGAGCGCCGACCAATCCTCCTGCCAGCGATTGAACAAGATCGCCGGACGCGCCTTCGTGCAGGACGATGCGTCCGGCGATGCGGGCGACGTGGGTGACATGGGTGACGTGGGTGACGCGGGCGACGTGGGCGTCGTGGGCGACGCTGGTGACGTCGGCGACGCGGGTGACATGGGCGACGCATCCGCCGCATGCGCGCGCACCGCCGCGAACAGCGACATCAGCGCCCAGCAACCGAGCGCGGAAACGCGGCGCATCGTCATTGCGCGTCGTGCACTTCCGCGATATAGCCGCCGGGGAACGCGAGCATCGCGGTGCGCCCGGCCTGCGTGCGATAGGGCTGCGCCAGAACCTTGACGCCCGCCGCCTGCGCGTTCTCGAGCGTCGCATCGAGGTCGGCGACCGCGTAGCCGGTCGTTTCGCGGCCGTACGGATACGGCAGCTTGCCGTCGGTCACGAACGCGGCGACGCGTCCGAAAGTCGATTCGATCACGATCTTGCGCACCTCGGCGCCCGGCCGGCCGATTGCGCCGCCGTCTTCGCGACGGTTGTCGGAGACGATCTTGCCGTGCGAAAACCGGACCCAGCTCTTGACGAAGCGATCCGCCTCGTACGGCGACAGATAGACGCGATTGTCCGGAACCGTCGCGAGCGGCGCGTAAGACGGCGCCTTCCGGTGCCAATACAGCTGCATCATCACGCCGCCCGGCCAGCGAACGACGGCGTCGCGGCCGATCGGGTCGTCGAACGAATCGACGACGATGTCCGCGCCGGCGGCCCGCGCGGCCTTCACCGCGTCGTCGAGATCCGTCACGAGATAGCCCGTGCGCTCGGCGCCGAACGGATAGGGAATCGGCGTCTTGAACCCGAATACCGACAGCATTCCCACCGGCGTCTGCACGTATTGCGACAGCGTTTCGCTCGGCGTCGGCGTGACGGTGAGCGTCACGCGCGGCGACGCCTTCCCGCCGAACGTCGCGACGAAGCTGTCGACGAACGCGTCCAGATCGGGAACCGCGACGTAGACATGCGTCGTGTCGTATTGCGGCCCGACGGCGACCGGCGGCGCCGATGCGATCGCGCGCGCGGATTCGGCGGCGGCGCCCGCATCCGCATCCGCGAAAGCGGCGGGCATCTGCGCGAAGCCGAACATCAGGGCGGCCAGCAAGGCCGAACGTATTCCCGAGCGTCGTGTTTGCATGCTTGTTTCCCAAAGTGGTGAAGTCATCGACATGCCGCGCCGGCGCCTGCTGCGCGCCCGCGCGGCGTTTGGTCCGGCCAGCCGGCCCCGGGGACGAGTCCGCCGAGAATCGCGAGGCAATCGTCGAGGCGGCGGTGCACGCCTTCCAGGCCGAGCGTCGCCGCGCGCGCGGCCGCCGGTTCGATCGCGAGCGGGATGCCGTCGAGACGGCGGCAGATCTCGCCGGCGAAACGTATTTCGGCGGACTGCGCGCCGGGCGTGCGCGGCCGCTGCCGCGCGTTCGCGCGCGCGAAGAACAGCTGGACGGCCGAATGCGCCGGAATGTCCGCGTCGCTCCCGCCGACGCTTCGTCGCGCGACGCGACCAAGCGCGTCACCGGAATGCGACGAGACAGCGACGCGCGGCACGCGCGCCCGAGCGCGTGCTCACACCGCCCAGCACGAGCAGCCGAGCGCGCCCCAGAAGCTCTTCAGATCGTCGACCGGCAGCTTGCTGCTCCACGCGCTCGCATGCCGATGCGCATGAATGCCGCAACGGTTCGCGCACGCGCACGCCTGCGCCGCCTGCCGGACCACCTGCTGCAGCGACGCGCCGCCTTCCCTGTCGCCCCACGCCGCATAGCCGCCGAACACGCGGGCGGGCGACCAGTCCGGCATCGCGGGCGGCGGCGCGCCTTCGTCGATGTCGGCGAACGGCCCCGCGCCGTAGACGACCTTGCCGCCGACGACGGTCAAGAGCGACGTCGTATCCGCGATGTCGGATTCCGGGCATGCGAAGAAATCGCGGTCGGGCACGATCAGATCCGCGAGCTGCCCGACCTGAATCCGGCCCTTCTTGCCGACTTCGTTCGAGAACCACGTGACGTTCTCGGTCCACATCCGCAGCGCGGTTTCGCGATCGACGCAATTCGCGCGCGGATAAAGCTGCGCGCCGCCGACCGTCTTGCCGGTGACGAGCCAAGCGAGCGACACCCACGGGTTGTACGACGCGACGCGCGTCGCATCGGTGCCGGCCGACACGTTGACGCCCTTGTCGAGCATCCGCCTGACAGGCGGCGTCGCTTCCGCCGCGGCCTGGCCGTAGCGCTCGACGAAGTATTCGCCCTGGTACGCCATCCGGTGCTGAACCGCGATCCCGCCGCCCAGCGCGGCGATCCGGTCGATCGATTCGTCGGAAATCGTCTCCGCGTGATCGAAGAACCAGTTCAGCCCGTCGAGCGGAATGTCGCGGTTCACGCGCTCGAACACGTCGAGCGCGCGGCTGATCGTTTCGTCGTAGGTCGCATGCAAGCGCCACGGCCAGCGATTCTGCGCGAGCACGCGCACGACCGCTTCGAGCTCGCCTTCCATGTCGGGCGAAAGATCGGGGCGCGGCTCGCGGAAATCCTCGAAGTCCGCCGCCGAGAACACCAGCATCTCGCCCGCGCCGTTGTGGCGAAAATAGTCGGTGCCGTCGTGGTATTTCGATGTCGCGGTCCAGTTCAGGAAGTCCTGCTTCTCTTCCTTCGGCTTCTGCGTGAACAGGTTGTACGCGAGCCGGATCGTCAGTTGATCGTCCTTCGCCAACTGCTCGATCACCGCGTAATCGTCCGGATAGTTCTGGAAGCCGCCGCCGGCGTCGATCGCGCCCGTCACGCCGAGCCGGTTCAGCTCGCGCATGAAGTGCCGCGTCGAATTCAGTTGATATTCGAACGGCAGCTTCGGCCCCTTCGCGAGCGTCGCGTAGAGAATCGCCGCATTCGGCCGCGCGAGCAGCAGCCCGGTCGGATTGCCCGCCGCGTCGCGCGCGATCCGGCCGCCCGGCGGCTCCGGCGTGTCCTTCGTATAGCCGACCGCGCGCAGCGCCGCGCCGTTGAGCAGCGCGCGATCGTACAGATGCAGGATGAAGACCGGCGTATCGGGCGCGACGGCGTTCAGCTCGTCGATCGTCGGCAAACGCTTCTCGGCGAACTGATGCTCGGTGAAGCCGCCGACCACGCGCACCCATTGCGGCGCGGGCGTGACGGCCGCCTGGCGGCGCAGCATCGCCATCGCGTCGGCGAGGCTGCGCACGCCGTCCCAGCGCAACTCCATGTTGAAGTTCAGGCCGCCGCGAATGATGTGCAGATGGTTGTCGATCAGGCCCGGCAACACGCCCTTGCCTTGCAGGTCGACGATCCGCGTGTTCGCGCCCGCCGACGCGAGCAGCTCGTCGCCGCCGACGGCGACGAACCGGCCGCTCTTGATCGCGACCGCGCTCGCGGCCGGATTCGAACGGTCGAGCGTCGTGAAGCGACCGCGGTGCAGGATCAGATCGGGGGTGGCGTGTGCGGCGTGGTCAGCCATGGCGTTGCTCTCCGGATGACGAATCGGGGTGACGGGCGGCCGCGACCTGCGCCGGCGCGTCCGGCGCCTTCGGGCAAGTCGGCAATTGGCCGAACATGTGCGGCTTGACCTGGTGCTGATACCAGGAAGTCGACGTCTCGGCGTTGCTCAGCAGCCGCTTGACGAGCGGCGGCACCTGCTCGCCCGCGAGGATGCCGAGCAGGCCGACGAGTGCGATCACGGGCGGCGCCGGCGAGCGCACGTTGGAGACGCCGTAGATGATGCCCACGAGCAGCCCCATGGCGAGCGACAAGACATAAGCTTTCATGATGGGTAGTCCGGATGTAGTGGTCGTGTGCGTCGTCGGAACGTCGAGCTGGCGCGCGAGCGGTGAACCTGCGATCCGTTCGCGGGCGTCTCGATCGGTCGCGGCTGACTATCGCATTTGCGGGCGCTCGCGTATTGAACGTTTGTCGCCAGTTTTGAACGATAGCGACGCGACGCGACGCGTTCGCACGCGCACGCGCACGCGACATCGAATGGCGCGATGCGGCGATACGGCGATGCGGCGATACGGCGATACGGCGATGCGGCGATGCGGCGATGCGGCGGCATCATCGTCGACGGCGAGCAGTTCGCACGCAAGCCGACGCGCAACGTTCACCGGACTCCTCGCCAAGTTTGCGCACTATTGTTCAAGACGGCCGGACATCCACGCTCTAGCATCCATCCCGCAGCAGATCGTTCGAGTCGGCGCGCCCGCGTTTCGACTCGGCCGCCCGGCCTGAACGCGGCGCGCGGCGTCGGCGGCGTGCCGCGTTCGCATTCGATCCAGAAACGATGTGCGCGATCGCAGCGATCACAGCGATCGCCGCGCATCGAATGTCTTTGTTCACTCCCGCCCTGAACGGCGTCACCCCGGAGATTGTCATGTCCGACCCGAAGCTCGAAGTCCTCACTCCGCACAACTGCCAGATGATCTTCATCGATCAGCAGCCGCAAATGGCGTTCGGCGTTCAGTCGATCGATCGCCAGACGTTGAAGAACAACGTCGTCGGCCTCGCGAAGGCCGCGAAGATCTTCAACATCCCGACGACGATCACGACGGTCGAATCGGAATCGTTCTCCGGCTTCACGTACCCGGAGCTGCTCGACGTGTTCCCCGATCACAAGCTGCTCGAGCGCTCGTCGATGAACTCGTGGGACGACCGGAAAGTGCGCGACGCGCTGAAGGCGAACGGCCGCAAGAAAGTCGTCGTGTCCGGACTGTGGACCGAAGTCTGCAACCTGACGTTCGCGCTGTGCGCGATGGCCGAGGGCGGCTACGAGATCTACATGGTCGCCGACGCGTCGGGCGGCACCAGCAAGGAAGCGCACGACTACGCGATGCAGCGGATGATCCAGGCGGGCGTCGTGCCGGTCACGTGGCAGCAGGTGCTGCTCGAATGGCAGCGCGACTGGGCGCACCGCGAGACGTACGACGCCGTGATGACGCTCGTGAAGGAGCATTCGGGCGCTTACGGCATGGGCGTCGATTACGCATACACGATGGTCCACAAGGCTGCGCAGCGCACCGCGAGCGCGCACGAAGTGCTGGCGCCCGTTCCGGCTCGCTGAACCGGATCGGCCGGCGCGCCCGCCATGCGAGCGGACGCGCCGGCCGAATCCGATCGCCGATTGTCGATTGTCGATTGCCGATTTCGCTCGTTTCTCCGCAATCCGGCCGCGAGCAAGCGCGCGGCCGCTTCATGCATGCCGGCGCACGACGCTTCCGATCAACGCGTGCGCGATGGCTCTCGGCCCGATTCGAGCCGCCGCATTTGAGCAGCTCCATTTGAGCAGCTACATTCGAGCGGTCTCATTCAAGCGGCCCAATTCGATCGGCCCCATTCAAGCGACCGGAAAGATCGGCACGCCAGTCGATAGCCGCCACACGCCGGCGATCCGTCGCGCCGCCACCAGCTCGTCCCGGACACGGTCGCCCCGGCCATCGCCGACGCCCGACGCGCAAGCCCGGGCGCGATCCGTCAGCGGTCGAGCGCCTGCGGAATGCGTTCGGCGAGAAACGCGATGAACGTCTGCACCTTTCGCGAATGTCGCCGATTCGGCAGATACGCCCCATAGACTTGCGCGTCGCCGCCCGGCGGCGTCATGCGCCACGCCTCGAACAGCGGCAGCACGCGGCCCGCGACGACGTCGTCGTGCACGCGCCAGGTCGGCGCGAGCGCGACGCCCTGCCCGTCGAGCACGCCTTCACGCAGGATGTCGAGACTGTTCGCGGTCAGCCTGCCGCGAACCTCGACCTTCTCCGCCCCGCCATCGCGGCTGAACGTCCAGCTCTGCCGCCCTTGCCGATACGGAAAACGCAGACACCGGTGCGACGCGAGATCGCCCGGCGCGGCGGGCACGCCCATCTCGTCGAAACAACCGTGGCTCGCGACGACGATGCGCCGATTCTCCGTCAGCTTGCGCGCGACGACCGGCAAGACGCCGCATCAATGGCGCTCGAACGGCGCATCGACACCGCGAAGCATCTGCTCGCGCATGGCGACTGGCCCCTTGCGCGCATCGCGGCGCATTGCGGCTTTTCGAGCCAGAGCCATTTCACGCAGGCGTTCGCGAAAATCGTCGGCGCGCCGCGCCTGGCCGGCGCGCTTCGACGAAACCCCGCTATTTCCGGTTCACGCGACGCCACGCGGCGGGCGGCGTGCCGATCATGCTGGTGAAGACGCGCGTCAGATGCGCCTGATCCGAGAAGCCGCACTGGTGCGCGATGTCGGCGATCGGTTCGGAGTTCGAAAGCAGGCAGTGCTTCACGCGTTCGATCTTGTGCTCGAGCAGCCACCGGTGCGGCGTCGTGCCGACCGTTTGCCGAAACGCCTTGATGAAGTAGCTGCGCGACAAGCCGCACGCCGACGCGACCTGCGAGATCGGCACCTCGCCGGCGGCGTTCTCCTCGAGGATCGCCTTCGCGCGCTCCAGTTGCCAGTTCGCCAGCCCGCCCTTCGCGGGCGCGTTCGGCGCGGCCACGCCATAAGTCTGCACGATGTGGATCTGCATCGCGCGCGCCACGTGACCGGCGAGCAGCGGGCTGCGCGGCGAAGCGCCGGACGCCGCCGTCAGCAGCGCCCCGACGAGACACTGCAGCACCGCGTCGTGGCTGTCGTCCGGACATGCGAGCTCGCGAACGCCGCCCATTTGCATGTCGGCCGTCAGCTCGGCCAGCGTGCGCCGCGGCAGCACGTGGAACAGCATGTCGAACGGCCTTTGCAGATCGGCGCGAAACGGCTCGCCCTCCTGTCGGATTCGCAAGGCGATGCGCGCATCCCGACCCGGCGCGTCGTCGGCGCCCGGCGTCGCGCATGGCGTGCGCGCCGGCAGCGCCACGCCGATCAAGCAGCAATCGGCGGGCGGCAGGAACTCGACGACGCCGAAACCGCACTCCGCATGCCGCACGCGCGTCAGCACGACGGGCGCGTGTGCGTCGGCGCGCGTCTCGATCGTCTCGATCGCCGCGCCGCGAAACGCCTCGTGCAGCTCCATCGGGGCAAGATCAGTGCTGCTCATCGTCAGGCTCGGCAGTGTGCTCGCTTCGGTATCGGCAGATCGCCCCATGGCGGCTACTCCTTCGATCGGGTTAAGGATAATGGCCGATTGCATCCTTCGATAGAACAAAGGTGTCTTTTTTACAGAAACGTCGACGACGCTCGGTCCTCACCAGTTGTCATTCGCGCGCCATGCGCGCATCATCTTCGCACTTCGCGCCGCCGCCTCGCGCCGGCGGCCGTCGGGAGAAACGTCCCGCGAT
This sequence comes from Burkholderia savannae, assembly GCF_001524445.2. Lineage (NCBI taxonomy): Bacteria > Pseudomonadati > Pseudomonadota > Betaproteobacteria > Burkholderiales > Burkholderiaceae > Burkholderia > Burkholderia savannae. Next base: position 269,610 of record NZ_CP013418.1, on the reverse strand, counting down.
CTATACTTGAACAATCCGTCAGGACGGCAGGTGTCAGGCCGAGGCAACGCTTGCGCAAGCGCAGATCCGATGCCTCGCGCTCCTGGCGACGCGCACTCTTCGATGAATCACCTCCGAAATCTACTGGGGCATCTGAAGCATACCGACGACTTCGCCGCGTACGGGTTGCCGCACGACCTGATCGAACGCGCGTCCCGGTACGGCTGCGTCGTCGAAGTCGATGCCGGCGCGACGCTGTGCGCGAGCGGCACGCGCAGCGACTATCTGTACATCGTGCTCGACGGCACGACCCGATGCGCGCCGCCCGCGCATCCGGCCACGCCGTGCGGCGTCGATCACGGCCCCGGCACCTTCACCGGCGAGCTCGACCTGCTGAACGACATCGCCTGCGAAACCACGGTGGTCGCGTCGTCCGCTTGCCGCCTCGTGCGAATCCATCGCGCCACGCTTGGGGTTCTGCTGGAGCGCGAGCCGGACCTGCGCGACTTGCTCGTGCGTCTTTTCCTGCTTCGCCGCATCGGCCTGCTCGCCTACGGGCCTTCCGCCGCGTCTGCCGCACGCGGCGCCCCGCGCGCCGGCCATCGCGATCCCGGGCGCGATCCCGGGCGCGACTTCGATGTGGCGATCGTCGGCAGCGGGCCGAGCGGCATGATCGCCGCCGCGCACGCCGCATCGAGGCGCCTGAACACGATCGTCGTCGAAGGTCGCCTGCCGTTCGGGATCGACGACGAATTCGCACGGGCCGACACGGCGGAGCTTCAGCGATTCGGTCCACGCCTGACGATCGGCAGCCGCACCGTGCGCCTCGACTGCGACGCCTACCCGTTCGGCCTCGTCGCCCGCGACGGCGAACGCATCGGCGCGCACGCGCTCGTCATCGCATCGTCGCTGCGCCCCGAGTACGACCCGCGGCTCGCGCGCGTCACGCTGCGCGCGAACACCGAATGGCTCGGCGGCGCCGTCGACGTGGACGACCGCGGATTCGTCCGCACCGGCCGCGCGGCGTCCGGCACGACCTTCGCCGCCGCATTCGAAACTTCGCAGCCGGGCATGTTCGCGATCGGCGAGGTGCGCGCCGGCCCGCGGCGCTCGGCCGTCGCCAACCTGTCGGAAGGCGCGGTCGCCGTCGAGGCAGTTCGCCGCTTCATCCGCGCGTACCCGGCCTGAGCCCGATCCGCTTCGGGCCTCGCGGCGGCTCACGCAGCCGCTCACAACGCCTTCTCCATCGCCTTTTCTTCGTCGACGAGCAGCGCCGCCCCGATCAGCACCGGCGGCAACGCAAACGCCCATGCGCCGCCGATCAGATAAAGTCCCGCCGCCGCGCCGCATCCGAGTGCGAACGTCGCGACGGTCCACGCCATGTTCGCGAGCCGCGACGGCCCGCCTGCGCGCGGCACGTCGTCGCCGGCGAGGCGGTTCGACAGATGCAGCATCAGTTGCGTGACGGTGCCCGTCATCAGCGTCGTCGGCAACGCGTCCGGCAGATGCAGCCGATGCACCGCGTTCTGGATCGCCATCGCCATCACGAGGATCATTCCGGTCATGATCGCCGGCCACGCATCGCCGTCCGTGAAAGGACCGAGGCGGATCGCAAGCGCCGCGCCGATCGCGAGCAGCAGCCATTGCGCACCCAGCAGGATCTTCAGCGCCGGCGCGCGCGCACGCATCATCGAGCGCCGCGCGACGCCCGCCGCAAGCACGACGAGACAGAAGACAGGCAGCGCCAACAGCTTTGCGACGGCGCCCGTGCTGCCGGAGACGAGCGTCGCGCCGAGCGTGACGAAGTTGCCCGTCACGTGCGCGGTGAAGAGGCCCTGCAGCGCGAGAAAGCCGGCCGTATCGACGAAGCCGCCGTTGAACGTGAGCAGCGATGGAAGGTTCAGTTTCATTGCATCGGGTTCCTGAAGAATGCAACGGATGCCGGCCGGCAGGCGATCCGCGCGAAATCGCTGCGCGCTTTAATCGCCGCGAACGGCCCGCGGCCGAACCGCGCGCGCGGGATGGCCCGCGCCGCGGCCGTCCGCGCACGGCCGCCCCCGCGCGACGTCGTCACGCCCATTCCGCGGTGACTTCGATCGGCCGCAAATCGAACAGCAAGACCTCCGCCTGCCTGCCGTTCTCGATTTGCAGCGCCTGCTCGTCGCGAATCCGCGCGCCGTCGCCCTCTTGCAGCGCGACGCCGTTCACCGTCACCGATCCGCGCGCGACGTGCACGTACGCGAAACGCTGCGGCGGTAGCACGAACCGCTCGCTCGCATCGCCGTCGAACAGGCCCGCGTACACCCGCGCGTCCTGGCGAATTTTCAGCGAGCCGTCCTGCCCTTCCGGCGACACGATGAGGCGCAGCTTCCCGCGCTTGTCGCCGTCGCTCACGCTCGTCTGCTGGTAGCGCGGCTCGACGCCGCGCACCGACGGCCCGATCCAGATCTGCAGGAAATGCACGGGCTGCGCCGACGAATGGTTGAATTCGCTGTGCGCGATGCCCTTGCCCGCGCTCATCAGCTGCACGTCGCCCGGCACGATCACGGAGCCCGTGCCCATCGTGTCGCGATGTTCTAGCGCGCCTTCGAGCACGTACGACAGGATTTCCATGTCGCGGTGCGGATGCATGCCGAAGCCGCGGCCGGGCGCGACGCGATCGTCGTTGATCACGAGCAGGTCCGAGAACCCGACTTGCGCCGGATCGTAGTATTCGGCGAACGAGAACGTATGGCGCGAGCTGAGCCAGCCGTGCTCGGCGCGGCCGCGTTGATGTGCTGCCCTGACTTCAATCATGATGACCTCCGTTTCATCGCGGGCGCTGCGGGTTGCGCGCCTCGTCGATCGATGCCTGCAGCTTACGTCAACTATTTTGATACATATATAAACAGAGAGATAATTACTGTCTCATATTGGTGGACAATCATGCAATTCGACGACCTCCGGATATTCGTCGCGACAGTCGAAGCGGGAAGCTTCACGGGCGCGGCCGACAAGCTCCTGCTGTCCAAGCAGTTCGTCAGCCGGCGCGTGATGGCGCTCGAGGCGTCGCTCGGCGTCCGGCTGCTCGTGCGCAACACGCGCAAGCTCGCGGTGACGGAGCTCGGCCAGGAGTTCCATGCGCGCGCGACGCGCATCCTCGCCGAGATCGCGGAAACGGAAGAAGCGATGTCCGCGCGCCGCGGCGACCTGCGCGGAACGCTGAAGATCAGCGCGCCGATGTCGTTCGGCATCACGCGCTTGTCGCCGCTGATCGCCGAGTTCCTCGTCCAGCACCCGGCCGTGCGGCTGCACGTCGAGCTGAGCGACCGCCACGTCGACCTGATCGGCGAAGGATTCGATCTCGCGCTGCGCATCGGCGCGCTGCCCGATTCGACGCTGATCGCACGCCGTCTCGGCGCGCTGCGGATGGTCGCGTGCTGCAGTCCGGCCTATCGGCGCAAGCGAGGCGCGCCGGCGACGCCCGCCGATCTGCACGCGCACGTCTGCCTGCTGTACGGCCAGGAAGGCCGAACCGGCTGGGAGTTCGCGATCGACGGCGCGCGCCGCACATTCGAAGTGCAAGGCGCGCTGCTCGCGAACAACGGCGACGTGATCCGCGACGCGGCTGTCGCGGGGCTCGGCATCGCGCTGCTGCCGCACTTCATCGTCGAGCCCGCGCTGGACGCGGGCCAGCTCGTGGCGGTGCTCGAGCCGTTCGCGCAGGCGCCGCTGCCCGTCAACGCCGTGTATCCGCAGCATCGGCAAGACATGTCGGCCTGCCGGGTGTTTCTCGGATTCATCGAGGAGCGGCTGCGCGAGCGCTTTTCCCGGTGAGCGGCGGCGACTCGGGCGGTTGGGTGGTTGGGTGGTTGGGTGGTTGGGTGGTTGGGTGGTTGGGTGGTTGGGTGGTTGGGTGGTTGGGCAGTCGGGCAGTCGGGCAGTCGGGCAGTCGGGCAGTCGGGCAGTCGGGCAGTCGGGCAGTCGGGCAATCAAGCAGTCAAGCGGTCGGGCGGTTGATTGGGAAGCCGGGCCATTCGGCCGTTGTGTGGCGCTTCCCCGCCTCCCGATTCCATCTCATCGACCGAGATGTCCCGGACGACACGGGAAGGTCATGCTCCGCGCCGCTCCCACCATTCCCGCCACCGGCGCGCTTCGTGAATGCGGCCCGAGCGTGCGCTCTCGACCATCAGGCATCGCGCAACGAATCTGCCGATAGTTTCGCTCTGCTGCTGAACGAGCGGCGCGAAGCGGCCTCCATCGCCCAAGCGACGGGCATGTTCGCGCGCTGACCGCGCGGCATCGAGAATCGAGACGAACGCGTCCCCGCATGCGGTTTCAGATCATCGAAACCATCCGACCAAGCCCGCCGACGAATCCCGGGACCAGCGTCGGCGCGGCGGCGCTCGACCGCAGCCAGCACGGCGAGCGCCCGACAAAGCCCTGAAACCCAGGCATTTCGGGCGCTCGTCGCATCGCCGGAATCACGCCCCGCGCGTCTTCTCCTGCAACGCGCGAATCCGCATCACGGCCGCGGTGTCGTGCACCGCCGATTCGTACAGCTGCGCGAGATCGTGCTTGAGCGCGGCGCGCGAACCGCCGTCGAGATACACCATGTGTCCCGACGGATAGAACCGCGCAGACAGGTTCCGCCGCACCGTCGCATCCTCGAGCGGCATCTGCTGAAGATCGAGCACCGTCTGATAGAACGGCGTGACGAAATCGTAGAAGCCGTTCGCCGACAGCACCTTCAGATCGACGTTCAGCGCCATCGTCGCCGCGAGATCGCCCGCCGTGTAGAGGATCACGTTGCCCTTCGCGTCGACGCCCTGCTGCGCGCCCGTCGGATCGATGTGGCCGAAGTCCCAGAACTTGAACGCCTGATCGTTCAGGTCGGCGAACGACGAGTTCGACGTGTACTTCAGCTGCTCGTTCAGATACGAGTTCCACATCGCCGTGTAGACGCCCGACACGGCCGTCATCGTCGGATCGTTGCCGCCCGAGTTCGGATCGATCTTGCCCGCGATCCCCGATTCGATCCCCGTCACGCGGCCGTCGTATGCACCGAGCGCGAGGCCGCTCGCCTTCAGGAGCGTCGTCAGGAAGAGCGCGTTGCCGCGCGTGTCGTAGCTCGCGACGTCGAGGCTCCACGACAGGAGCGTCGTCGTGTCGATGCCGGTGTAGCCGGACAGCTTCTTGACCACCGCCTCGTCGGGCTGCGGGAACTTGCGCAGCGCGTCGAGATAGCCGGTGCGCGCGAACTGCGCGACCTCCTCGACGAACGCGCCGAGATCGGCCGGCGCCGGCGCGACGCCGAGCCGCTTGTGGTACCACGCGTCGGCCGCGGCGGTCGGCAGCGCGCCCACCGGATTGCCCGCCTGCTTGTAGTCGAGGATCGATGATTGCAGCGTGATCCCGTTCAGGTCGACGCCGTCCTCGTGCAGCTTGTAGGCGAGCACGCAGCTGCGCGCGGTGCCGTACGATTCGCCGAACAGGAATTTCGGCGAATTCCAGCGGTTGTTCTTCGTCAGAAAGCGCTTGATGAACTGCTTGATCGAGTTCGCGTCCTGGTCGACGCCCCAGAAATCGCGGTTCTTGTGCGGCGCGACCGCCGCCGAGTAGCCGGTGCCGACCGGATTGATGAACACGAGGTCGCTCTTGTCGATCAGGCTGTCCGGATTGTCCTCCATCCGGTACGGCGCGGGCGGCGTGAAGCTCGGCATCGACGTCCTGATCCGCCGCGGCGCGAACGAGCCGAGCAGCACGAACACCGCCGACGAGCCCGGCCCGCCGTTGTAGAAGAACGTGACCGGCCGCGTTTGCTCCTGCTGGCCGTCCTGCGTGAACGCGACGTAGAAGATCTTCGCGTTCGGCTGCGAACTGCTCGCGTCGACGGTCACGAGATGGCCCGCCGTCGCCGTGTACGCGATCGTGCGGCCGTCGATCTGGATCGTGTGATGCGTGATCGCGGCGGCCTCGGTCGTGTCCGTCACCGAATCGTCGGGGCCATTGCCGTACGCGACCGGATCGAAGAACGGCTGGTCGCCGTCGCGCTTCGGCGCCGCGACGATCGGCGGCGGCGCGTGAACCGAAGCGGAAGCGCCATGATGGAGCGGCTGCGTGCCGCCCGAAGAAGTCGAATCGATGCTCATCGTGCTGCTCCTTCTGGTTCCATTGGAGGGTGCATGAACGAATCGTCAATCGTGCCAAACCGTTTGCCGCCGATCGCGGCCGCGCGCGCATCGCGAGCGGCCGGTCACGTCGAGCCGGCCCCGGGGCCGGCTTCGCGCAATGCGCGGCCGCCGCCTTTGCCGTCGCCGCCTCGCCGCAACGGCGAAGCGGCGAAGCACAGCCGTGATGCCGGAATGCCGTGATGCCGGAATGCCGGCGTCACCGCACGGCGAGCCGGAAAGCCCCGACATCGCCGCCGCGTCGGCCGTGCGACATCGCGGCCCGCCGCGTCGTCGCCGCGGCGACGAACGGCCCGCCGGCATGATCGATGCGCCGCGCGCCGACGCCGCCGGAGCGCCGCGACCGGAACCGCCTCTACCGATCCCGCGCCGCCAATCTCGAATGGCGCCGCGCGCGCGTCAAGCGCCGCGACGCCGCAGCCTGCGAACCGCCGCGCCGGATGCGGCGGCGCGGCGGCCCGCGACGCACCGCCAGCCGTCGCATCGGCCCGCGATCACCCCGTGGCGCCGCTCTTGAGCGCCGCCACGACCTTCGCGCCGTCCGGGCTGCCGAGCCCCGTGCATGCGTCCCAGCCGGGCGTCGCCGCGTACGCGCCGTTGTCGCCGACCGTGACGTCGCGCAGCGCGCCCGCGTTCCGGTACAGCTTCGGGTTGATCCAGCCCGCGGAACTGCCCACCGCCGCGTTGATCCGCGCGACGAGCGCGGCCCAGAGCGGCGCGACGGCGCTCGTGCCGCCCATCACCGCCGACGTGCCGCCGACGAGCACCTCGTAGCCCGTCGCGGGCGACGCGTCGCCCGCGACGTCGGGCACGCCGCGCTTCGCGAGCGGCGACGCGGCGCCGCCCCGCGCGAGCGTCGCGCTCAGCCCCTTCTGCCAGTCCGGCAAATCGAACACGTCGCTCACGCCGCCGCCCGTCGAACCGCCGCCCGCCGCGTCGTCGTTCCATACGACCTCGCTGCGGATGCCCTGCCCCGGCAGCGCATCGAGCCGCGTGCCGCCGCACGCGAGCACGTACGGGCTCGACGCCGGAAAGTCGACGTGGTTCGCGCCGTCCTGCACGCCGTCGGCCGAGCCGGCGTCGCCGGACGCCGCGCACACGGTCACGCCGAGCGCCGCGGCCGACTGCAGCACGCGGTTGAACGCCTGCAGCGATTGCGACGTCCACGCGGCCTCCGGGCCGCCCCAACTGATCGACACGACCGACGGCCGGTTCGTCGTGTCGTGCACCGCCTGGTTGACCGCCTGAATGAAGCCCGCGTCGCTGTTCTGCGCGAAATAGACGGCGAGCGTCGCGCCGGGCGCGATCGCGCCCGCGACCTCGAGATCGAGCGCGACTTCGCCGTCCGGCCCGCTCGGGTCGCCCGTCGGCGCATTGCGGCCGGCGCCGACGTTCACGTCGACGAGCTTCGGCTGCCGAGCGAGCCCGAGGCCGCTGAAATACTGCTGGATCTCGGCCGGCCGATACCCGCCGCCGAGCTCGACGATCGCGATGCACTCGCCCGCGCCGTCGCCGGGCGGAAAACCATACAGGGATGCGAGCTGCGGCGGCGTGTAGGTGACGGCCGCGCCGCCGCGCGCCGGCTGGAAAGTCGGCCGCAGCCGGAAATGCGGCCGGGCCTGCGGACGGTTGTCGAGCCCGAGCACCGCGGTGACGACGTCGTGCAACTCGTCTGGCAGCGCGATATCGCCCGTGCGGCCGCGATACTGGCCGATCGTCCGGTGCTCGAAGCGCTGCAGTTTCACGCCGAACGCCGCCTCGAACTGCGCGATCGTGCCCGACAGCACGACGAGGCTCTCGACCGGATCGACGCGCGCGACCGTCAGGCCGTGCTGCTTCGCGAACGCCTCGACTTTGCCGACATCGTCGGGGTGCGCGCAGAAACGCTGCGCGAACGCTTCGCGCGAAACCGGCTTCGCGTCGGGATCGCCGCTCGCGAGGCCTTGCAACAGCGAATCGAGGTGCTGCTCTTCCTGCCGCCGCAACATCACCACCACACGGATCGTCTCGGCCGGATCGCACGGACCGATGCACGTGGATTCGGCGACGATCGGCGGTTCGTTGCCGGCGTGAAGATGCCTTGCCATATTCGAGTCCTCCAGAAGCCGTGATAACGGGTTGCCAGGATTCGGACACGGTCGCGCGATCGCAGTTCCGGGCGGTATGTCGGACGGCGCACACACGCCGTCGACAGGACCGTGCGACAGTACGGCAGAGCAAGTGTAAAGCACGCGCGGCGATCCTGTATCGGCCTCTCGAGCGTTCGCGAAGGCGTGCGCCGGCGCATTCGCGAAGTTCGGCGCGGCGCGGCGCGGCGTGCGTGTGCGTGTGCGTGCGTGCGGCGCGCGCGTGTGGCGCAACGCGCGCGCGGCGCGCGGATGCCGGCATTTCGCGGTTAGTTGCTTCGCACGCGCGGGCGGCTTCGCGCGTCGCCGCCGGAGCCGATGCCGGCGCTCGCGCGCGGCAGGTCAGTCGATCGACAGTCGCAGCGCAAAACCGAGCAGCACGGCCGAAAACGTCCAGCGCTGCGCGGTCTGCGCAAGCGGATGCGCGCGCAACCATCCCGCGATGCGCGCCGCGCCGGCGACGCACGCGAGATCGAAGCACAGGCCCGCGAGCACGAGCACGGCACCGAGCGTCGCCATTTGCACGATCACCGGCGCGCCGCCCCGTTGGACGAACTGCGGCAGCAGCACCGAGCAGAACAGCAGCGCCTTCGGGTTCAGCAGGTTGGTGAGCAGGCCTTTGACGAACGTATGGCGCAGCCGCGCGGCGGGCTCGGCCGCGCCGTCGTCGGACAGCGCGAACGCCGGCGAGCGGAAGATCTGCACCGCGACGTACGCGAGGTACAGCGCGCCGCCGTAGCGCACGGTCTCGTAGAGCCACGGCGCGCTCTTGAGGAGCGCGGCGACGCCGCACGCGGACAGCGTCACGTGCACGGCGCGCGCGAGCCCGAGCCCCGCGGCGGCGGCCGCGCCGTGCCGCGCGCCGCGGCCGATGCCCGTTTGCAGCACGAACGCCATGTCCGGCCCGGGCACCGCGTAGACGGCGACGACGGCGGCGATGTAGACGAGCAGCAAATGAGCGGAAAACATGGTCAAGCCCGGATTCGGAAAGGGTTCCATGTTGCCCCTGCTCAACGAGGGTTATTTGGCTAATTTAGCCTTCCAGCACGACGGAATTATTGGAATACACTACTAGAAACCGATTTTTTAGAGCATCCCCACACCATGATCGATCTCGACAAAACCGACCGCGCCATCCTCGCCGCGGTGCAGCTCGACGGACGCATTCCGGTCGCCCGCCTCGCCGACTCGGTGGGGCTGAGCGAAACGCCGTGCGCGCGCCGCCTGAAGCGCCTCGAAAGCGACGGCTACATCGAGCGCTATCGCGCGCAGATCTCGCGCAACGCGCTCGGCTTCGGCGTCATCGCGTTCGTGCTGCTGCGCTGCGCGGTTCACGATCGCGGCGTCGCCAACCGCTTCGAGCGCGAGGTGCTCGGCATTCCGCGCATCCTGTCGTGCCACAACGTGTCGGGCTCCGCCGACTATCTGCTGCAAGTCGTCGCGCACGATCTCGACGATTACGGGACGTTCCTGCGCGAGACGCTGCGCGTGCTGCCGGGCGTCACGTCGATCGAGTCGGCGCTGTCGCTGCGCGAGGTGAAGCGCGAGGCCGAACTGCCGATTCCATGAGCGCCGGCGAAGCGCGCGGCCGCCGCCGGGCGCGGCACGGCGCCAACGCGCGCGGCCGAGCGGCGCGCATGCCGGCTATGACGCCGCGGGCGCGGCATCCACTATCATGCGTATTCCCCGAAACGCCGCCGAACCCGCCCCAATGAACGAAGCCGCCCCGATCCGCCTCGAACGATTCGTCGCCCGCCCGCCTGCGCAAGTCTGGGCGGCGCTCACCGAGCCCGCGGCGCTCGCGCGCTGGTGGGCGGCGGGCGACGTGAGCCCCGCGCACGGCCACCGGTTCACGCTCGACATGGGCCCGTGGGGCAAGCAGCCATGCGAAGTGACCACGGTCGAGCCGGAGCGCCGGTTCGCGATCCTGTTCGCGCAGGGCACGCTCGACACGACGATCACCTGGCGGCTCGCGCCCGAGGACGGCGGCACGCGCGTGTTCTTCGAGCATGCGGGCTTCGATCTGGACGCGCCGCAGGCGCGGATCGCGTACGAAGGCATGGCGCGCGGCTGGCCGTCCGTGCTCGCGCGGATCGAACAGGCGATCGGAGGCTGACCTCGCGCCGCCCTGCGTCCGCCCGTCGCGCCGCCGGAGAATCGCGCCCCCTTTGAGCGCTGTCATCAAACTGCCTGATCGCGGGCGCTAGGATCGAACGGTCAGTCATATCAAGGGCCGTCATGAACCACCCTCTGTCCGCCGCGACGAGCGAAGAGCTCGGCCGCACTCGGCATCTGGGCATCGCGCTTCTCGTCACCCTCGTCGCGGCCGGCGCCGCCTACGTGTTCGTCCACCTGTTCGCGGATCTCGCGCCCGTCGGCGAGCACACGGCTCTCCCCTACCTGCTGCTCGGCGTCGCGCTCGCGATCGCGCTCGGCTTCGAATTCGTCAACGGCTTTCACGACACCGCGAACGCGGTTGCGACCGTCATCTACACGCATTCGCTGACGCCGAACGTCGCCGTCATCTGGTCGGGCATCTGGAATTTTCTCGGCGTGATGGCGTCGACGGGCGCAGTCGCGTTCGGCATCCTGCAGTTGCTGCCCGTCGAACTGATCCTGCAAGTCGGCCACGGCGCGGGCTTCGCGATGGTGTTCGCGCTGCTGATCGCGGCGATCGCGTGGAATCTCGCGACCTGGTATTTCGGCCTGCCTTCGTCGAGCTCGCACACGCTGATCGGCTCGATCATCGGCGTCGGACTCGCGAACCAGTTGATGCACGGCTCGTCCGGCACGAGCGGCGTCGACTGGGCGCAGGCGGCGGGCGTCGGCAAATCGCTGCTGTTCTCGCCGATCGTCGGCTTCCTGTGCGCGGGCCTGCTGCTCGCCGTGCTGAAGGCGCTCGTGCGCGTGCCCGCGCTCTATCGCGAGCCGCGGACGAACGAGCCGCCGCCGCTCTGGGTTCGCGGCCTGCTGATCCTGACCTGCACGGGCGTGTCGTTCGCGCACGGCTCGAACGACGGACAGAAAGGCATGGGGCTCATCATGCTGATCCTGATCGGCACCGTGCCGACTGCGTATGCGCTCAACAAGGCGGTCACGCCCGGCGAGACGCAGACGTTCATCGCCGTCGCGCATCGGGCGTCCGAAGCGCTTGCGCGCTACGCGGGCGACGCGCCGCCGTCGCCGAACCCGCGCGCCGACGTCGAGGCATACGTGCAGTCGCGCCGCCTGAGCGGCACGACGCTGCCGGCGGTCCGGCAGTTGTCGGACGCGCTCGCGGCCGAGGTCGGCGCAACGGGCTCGATCGCGACAGTCCCCGAGGGCCAGGCGGACAACGTGCGCAACACGATGTATCTGGTGTCCGAAGCCGTGCGCCTGATGGAGAAGACCGGACAGCCGACGTTCGCGCCGCAGGACCGCCGCGCGCTCGACGACTATCGCAAGCAGCTCGATCACGCGACGAAGTTCATTCCGACCTGGGTCAAGGTCGCGGTCGCGATCGCGCTCGGTCTCGGCACGATGGTCGGGTGGCGGCGCATCGTCGTGACCGTCGGCGAGAAGATCGGCAAGCAGCATCTGACCTACGGGCAAGGCGCCTCGGCGGAAGTCGTCGCGATGCTGACGATCGGCGCGGCGGACGCGTACGGGCTGCCGGTATCGACGACGCACGTGCTCTCGTCGGGCGTCGCCGGCACGATGGCCGCGAACGGCTCGGGGCTGCAATGGAGCACCGTGCGCAGCCTCGTGCTCGCCTGGGTGCTGACGCTGCCCGCCTCGATCGTCCTCGCGGGCGCGCTCTACTGGGGCTTCCACGCGCTGGTGTGACGCCGGATGACGGCTCGCCGCGCAAGCGCTCCGCATGAATTGCGGCGCAAGATTCGGAGCGCGACGCATCGACCGTTTCGCTAGACTGGCCGCATCGATCCATCCACGATGCAGCGAAGAAACGCCGATGAATGCGACGTTCGAACCACCCGCGACGCCCGCCCGCGCACACGACTCGGCGCACGCCCCGGTTTTACCCGTCGCATCGCGCGAGGCCGCGCTCGCGCAGCGAATCGACGCGCTCTCGTGGCGGCCGATCGAACAGGCCCTCGATCGCGACGGCCACGCGATCGTCCGCGGCCTGCTCGCGCGCCGCACGTGCGAAGCGCTCGCCGCGCTCTATGCGCGCGACGCGCTGTTCCGCAGCCGCGTGACGATGGCGCGACACGGATTCGGGCGCGGCGAATACAAGTACTTCGGCTATCCGCTGCCGCGCTTGATTCAGGCGCTGCGCACGGCGCTCTATGCGCACCTCGCGCCGATCGCGAATCGCTGGCACGCGCAGATGCGCATCGATGCACGCTTTCCTCTCGAGCACGAACGATTCATCGAGCGCTGTCACGCCGCCGGACAGTTGCGCCCGACGCCGCTGCTATTGCGCTACCGCGAAGACGATTACAACTGCCTGCATCAGGATCTGTACGGCGAGCACGTGTTTCCGCTGCAGGCGGCGATCCTGCTGTCGGAACCCGGCGCCGATTTCACGGGCGGCGAATTCGTGATCACCGAGCAACGGCCGCGCATGCAATCGCGCGTCGACGTCGTGCCGCTCGAGCAAGGCGACGCGGTCATCTTCGCCGTGCACCATCGTCCGGTGCAAGGCGCGCGCGGCCCGTACCGGGTGAATCTTCGGCATGGCGTGAGCCGCTTGCGCGCCGGGCAGCGGCACACGCTCGGGATCATCTTTCACGACGCGTTGTGACACCCGCCGCGGGAAAGCACGCCGTATCGGGCCATGCATGCGCATCGATGCGCATGCCCCTCGACCTTTCCGATCTGCAAACGCAAAGCAGCCGACTCGAATGAAATGGTTGCGCACGCATCCATTTACCGGGACGCATGCGCATCGCACGGACATTCGATGCGACGGCGCAACCGCGTCGCCCGCACACGATTTCGCCATCGCGCCGACATGCGCCACGCGATCGCGCGGCATGCCCGCCCGTAAGAAACGCGCAACAGATTCGAAAGACTGTAACCATCGACAAGCGAGATTCGACAAGCGAGATTCATCAGGACAATTGACGATAGCGTCGAGCGGACGATCTCCTCCACGAAGGCGCACACGCATTTCGAATGTGCTAACGCGCCGTCGAGAAACGAAGCAAACGCGCCCGTCAGTGTTCGGCATCACCCCGTTCGGCAATTTGCCTCCATTCGCTGCCGCCGCTCGCGGCACCTATTCGCTACTCTTTCGGGCAGCCAGGATCGGCCGCGTTCGCGCGACGATCGTTAGCCACCGAAAGCCTCGCAGCATCGCTCGACGTGCGCCGCCCGTGTTTCTGAACGAAGGTGGAACCATGCGAAATTTCTTCGATCTGGTCGGACAAGCGGCGTGCCGCACGCCCGACGCCGAGGCACTCGTCGCGCGCGACGCTCGGCTGACCTATCTGGCGCTCGCCGCGCTCGGCCTGTCATTCGCCGAGCGATTGCGGGCGCTCGATATCGCGCCGGGCGAGCGGCTCGCGATCTTTCTCGACAAGCGCGTCGAGGCGGTCGTCGCGATGCTCGGCGCGGCCGCCGCGGGCGTGGTGTTCGTGCCGATCAATCCGGTTCTCAAGCCCGAGCAGGTCAATCACATCCTCGTCGACAGCGGCGCGCGCTGCCTCGTCACGTCGTCGCTGCGCGCGCGGATTCTCGGCGACGGCGTGCCCGCGAACATGCCGTACGTGATCCTGACCGACGCAAAAACGCAAGCGCCCGCGCCGTCGTCGCGCACGACGTATCTGCGATGGATACAGGCCGACGCGCCGCCCGAATCCGCGGCGCTCGCGCGCGCCAACGCGCAAACCTCGCTGCAAGCTGACACGATCGATACCGATCTCGCCGCGCTCCTCTACACGTCGGGCTCGACCGGCCGCCCGAAGGGCGTGATGCTGAGCCATCGCAATCTGCTCGAAGGCGCATGGAGCGTCGCGCAATACCTGCGCCACACGGCGGAGGATCGCATTCTCGCGGCGCTGCCGCTCAGCTTCGATGCCGGCCTCAGCCAGCTCACGACCGCGTGGGCCGCGAGCGCGACCGCCGTGCTGGTCGACTATCTAATGCCGGCGGACGTCGTCGACGTCTGCGTGCGCGAACGCATCACCGGCTTCGCGGGCGTGCCGCCGCTGTGGGCCCAGCTCTCGCGCGCCGCATGGCCCGACGACGCGCGCGCGCGACTGCGCTATTTCGCGAACACCGGCGGCCGCATGCCGCAACCGGTGCTGCGCGCACTGCGCGCGCTCTTCCCGAATGCGTCGCCGTATCTGATGTACGGGCTCACCGAAGCGTTCCGCTCGACCTACCTCGATCCCGCCGAAGTCGATCGCCGCCCCGATTCGATCGGCAAGGCGGTGCCGAACGCGCGGGTCCTCGTCGTGCGCGACGACGGCTCGCCGTGCGCGCCGAACGAGGTCGGCGAGCTGGTTCATGTCGGCGCGTGCGTGACGCTCGGCTATTGGAACGATCCCGAGCGCACCGCGTTTCGCTATCGGCCGTCGCCCGAGACGAAGCCGGGCGGCGCACGGCGTGAGACGGCCGTCTGGTCTGGCGATCTCGTGCGCCGCGACGACGACGGCTTCCTCTATTTCGTCTCCCGTAACGATGCGCAGATCAAGAGTTCCGGCTACCGGATCAGCCCGGAGGAGATCGAGGACGTCGCGCACGCGAGCGGTCTCGTCGCCGAAGCCGTCGCGCTCGGCGTGCCGCATGACGAGCTCGGCGAGGCGATCACGCTCGTCGTCGTGCCGCTGTGCGCCGAATCGTTCACGCCCGACGCGCTGCGCACGTGGTGCGCGAAGCAACTGCCGCCATACATGGTGCCGCACACGATCGCGGCGCGCGCGTCGCTGCTGCGCAATCCGAACGGAAAATTCGATCGCGTCGCGCTGCGCGCGGATGCCGCAAATCTCGTCGAATCGCTCTGACGGCCGGCCGCGCCGAGCGACCGTCGACGCGCGGCGCTTCGGGCGGTCGCGCCGCGCCGACCACGCCTCGCCGCGCCGCGCGGTTCGATGCACGATGCGCGGGGCACGACCGTTGCCCGCCGCCGCATTCCGCCCGCCCGGCGTGCTGCAGCGCAATCACGGCCCGCAAGCGCGCGCTCGGCAGCGGTGGCGTGGTCGCATCCCGATCGCTTCGGGTCCCGCCATTTCCCGGCGCCGGCTTGCGTTCCGCCACGAATATATTCGCTCCACCATATTCCGGCGGAAAACAAGAATTCACCGCGCATCTAAAATCCTGATTCCACTCGAATATCCACTCGACACCATCCTTCACTGACGGCGAGTTGCCGAAACGATACGGCACTTACTGACGCATGCACAAAGACTTGTTCATGCGAAAATGAAATGAACTCGTCTATTGCATCGCACCAACGGTTTAAATTTCCGGCCGCCGAACCGGACGCGTCACGCCCCGCGGCCTCTCCTGCCGGATCGTTGCAGGCAGCGAAAAATATCCGAGCCGTTGAGATAAAAATATCGAACGTCATGCCGGAATAAATCTCAGATAATCCGAACGCCGCTCTTGCAATCGTTATTGCATTTGATATTATTTCCGGACAATTTCTACGTCATTGCGTTATCCGATTTTCATTGGCGACGCGTCCCCAACCCGGTACACGGCACTTCCGAAAGTCTTGATTTTCAATAACGGGGGCATGCAAATTGAGCAGGCTGCTTCAACGCGAATATCGAACAGGTGGAGACGACGGTGCGGGGTCGTCGTCCGGAGAAAGCGCTTCGACACCCACGTTCTCCGCCACCTTGCCGGAATCGCGCGACGTCCGCACGCTGATCGAGACTTTCAGGCAGGCGGCGCTGCAGATCGGCTATCAGCATCATGCAATCGTCGAGCTGACGGGCGCGTCGCATCCCGCGTCGATCAACGTCATCTCGCTGCACTATCCGTCCGAGTGGGTCGAGCACTATACCCGCAACGACTACTTCAACATCGATCCGGTGCATCGCGCGGCGTTCCGGTACAGCACGCCGTTCTCGTGGAGCGACATCGCGACGTCGAATCTGCGCGAGCGGCATCTGCTGACGGAAGCGGAGGACGCGGGCCTCGACCACGGCATCAGCATCCCGCTGCACCAGCCGCTCGGGCGCGTGCTGCTGGTCAGTCTGTCCGGCACCGCGCCCACGCACGACGCCGAGGCGAAGTGGCGCAACGCCTATCTGCTCGGCATGCAGTTCAATCTGCAGTTCCAGAGCATGCGGACGTCCCGTCCCATTCCGCCATCCGTTCACCTGACGGATCGCGAGCAGATATGCCTTACTTGGGTCGCGCGCGGCAAATCGTCGTGGGTCATCGCGAACATGCTCGACATCTCCAAGTACACGGTCGACTTCCACATCGAGAATGCGATGGACAAGCTCAACACGCGCAGCCGCACGTTCGCCGCCGTGAAGGCGACGCGGCAAGGGCTCATTTTTCCATGAACGCGCGCCTCGCCCCGATGCGTTAGCGCCGCCCGCATCATGCGCCGCCGCGCGCCGACGCGATGCAATCGATCAATTGCATCGCATTCCTGATCGAGCCGCGGCCGCCGTCTTTCCGAACGCCATCGCCGTCGCCATCGCCGCCGCCGTGCAGCGGCGAGGCCGGCCCGCATTCGTCGCCTGCAAGACGAGCGCGGCGAATCGCGGCGCCGCGGAACGGCCGCGGCCGCCGCACGCGCGTTCCTCGCAACCGCCACCGTTCATACGCGATCGCACGGGCCCTCCCTTCACCCCGGCGATCGATTCATCGGAGAACCAAGCGCCATGTCATACATCATCGCGGGCCGATTGGACGAACTGCCGCCCCACGTCCAGACCGATCTCGGCGCGTATCGCTACGACGTGTTCGTCCGTCGGCTCGGCTGGACGATCGCCGGCCACGCGCACGACGATCGTGCGGAATGGGACGAATTCGACGGTCCTTCGACGATCCACGTCGTCGCGCTCGACGATGCGCGCGGGATCTGCGGTTATGCGCGCTTGCTGCCGACGACGGGCCCGTATCTGCTGCGCGACGTATTCCCGCATCTGCTCGGCTCGGCGCCCGCGCCGCAATCGCCCGCGGTCTGGGAGATGTCGCGCTTCGCCGCATCGCGCCGGCGCCGCCGCACGACGGAGCGCCAGCCGCTCGGGATGGACTTCTTTCCGTCGGTGCTCGCCGTGGCCGCGTCGCTCGGCGCGACGCGCGTGGTCGGCGTGATGTCGCTGTCGATCGAGCGCCTCTACCGGCGCTCGGGCATCGCGCTGCAGCGCCTCGGCAACGCAGCGCCGTCCGCCGACGGCGGCGTTTCCGCATGCTCGGTCGATTTGCCGCGCCTCGCGTTCGCGCCGTTCGGCCGGTCGCAGTGCGCGTCGTGTCTGTCGATGCATTGACGTCGACGCGAGCGCGTCGCGGCGAGACGCGCGTCTTGTCGTTTTTGCCGATTTCTGCGCGCTCGACGCCCAATACGCGCGTTTGCGCCACGGCTCGCCGTTCGATGCCGCTTCGACGCGCCGCGATGCCACGCGCCGTCGAATTCGATGAACGCCTCTAACTTCGCCGGCCGCCCGTCGCGGCCGGCGACCGCGAACCCGCCGCGCGCTCCATGAATGCGCGGCGCTCGTCTTCCAGCGAGCCGCGCGCCCATGCGCCGCTGCCGCGCCGCCTCCGGCGCGAGTTCGCGCGTTGCGCGCAACCGCGCGTTATCGCACTGCGCACCACGCGAGCGACGCCTCGCGCCCAGGTTCCGCTCCGCTGGCGATCCAGCACCCCATCGACGTCCGCGTCACTCCGTCTTGACTCGGTTCCGATTTTGAACCTACGATCCAATCAATACATCACGCGATGTAACATTCGTCGATGGATAACTGACCGTCGACCCAACCGGAGCGTCACGACATGTCCCATCCGAATCCCGCTGCGGGCGCGTTGCTCGCCGAGCCGCTCACGTTGCCGAACGGCACCGTGCTGAAGAATCGCGTCGCGAAATCGGCGCTGAGCGAAGCGCTTTGCGGCCACGACGGCCGCGTGACGCCCCAGCTGATCGCGCTTTACCGGCGCTGGTCGAGTTCGGGCGCGGGGCTCCTCGTCACCGGCAACGTGATGATCGACAGCAAGGCGCTCGGCGAGCCCGGCAACGGCGTGATCGAGGACGAACGCGACCTGCCGCGGCTGCGCGAGTGGGCCACGGCCGCGAAGGCGCACGGCAGCGAGATCTGGATGCAGATCAATCACCCGGGCAAGCAGGCGATGCGCGGGCTCAACGAGCAGACCGTCGCGCCGTCGGCGATCGGCTTCGGCCCGAAGCTGGCTCGGTATTTCGCGGTGCCGCGCGCGCTGACGAGCGCCGAGATCGACGATCTGATCCGGCGCTACGGGACGGCGGCCGCCGTCGCGCAAAAGGCCGGCTTCACCGGCGTTCAGTTGCACGGCGCGCATGGCTACCTGATCAACCAGTTCCTGTCGCCGAAGCACAACCAGCGCACCGACGAATGGGGCGGCAGCGCGGAGAACCGCCGCCGCTTCGTGCTCGCGGTGTACGCGGAGGTGCGCCGCCGAGTCGGCCCCGACTTTCCGGTCGGCATCAAGCTCAATTCCGCCGACTTCCAGCACGGCGGCTTCACCGAGGACGAATCGCTCGACGTGATCCGCGCGCTCGCGCAGGCGGGCATCGATCTGATCGAGATCTCCGGCGGAACCTACGAGGCGCCCGTGATGCAGATCGGCGACCGCAAGGCGTCGACGATCGCGCGCGAGGCGTATTTCCTCGCGTTCGCCGAAAAGGTGCGCGCGCAAGTGAAGGTGCCGCTGATGGTGACGGGCGGCTTCCGCAGCCTCGCCGGCATGGAAGCGCCGCTGCGCGGCGGCGCGCTCGACCTGATCGGCCTCGGGCGCATCCTCGCGATCGAGCCCGACGCGCCCGCGCGCCTGCTGCGCGGCGAGGAAACGCTGCACCGCGTGAAGCCGCTCAGCACGGGCGTCAAGTACTTCGACAGCCTCGGCTCGCTCGAGGTGACGTGGTACACGCGACAGCTCCACCGGATCGGCAAGGGCCGCAATCCGATTCCCGACGAGAACGCGCTGAAGTCGTTCCTGTTCGATCTGTCGTCGAAGGGCTGTGCGATCTTCAAGGCGCGCCGCCTGCGTGCTTCGTCATCCGAAGCGTCGGCGGCGCACCGCTCGGGGACGTCGGTCGTCGGCGGTCAGCGGCACGACGCGCATTGAGCTGTACGACGCGCATTGAGCGGGGCGAGTCGCGTCGCGCGGCGTCGCCGGCCGGCGCGATGACGATACCGATTGACGATGCCGATGACAATTGCGATGAGATGACGATGACGCGCGGCGCTGGCCGCAGCGCTTGCGCGTAAGACATCGCGATCACGCGCGCAAACGGGTCTTCACATCAGTGTCGCTCGACGCTCGAGAACGGCGCCTCGCGAGCGGCGATCACCGCGCGGCATCGCCCCATATCGCCCCGCATCGCCGGAACGAACGCGCCGCGCCGCCACGCCCGCGCGAACCGAGCTATTCCGCCCGCCACGGCGTCAAGCGCCGCTGCAGCACGCGCAAGCCGATTTCCAGCGCGAGCGCGATCGCGCCGATCACGAGAATCCCCGCGATCACGACGTCCGTCACGAGGAATCGCGACGCCGAGTACACCATGAAGCCCAACCCGCGCGTGGCCGCGATCAGCTCCGCCGCGACGAGCGTCGACCAGCCCGCGCCGAGCGCGATGCGCACGCCCGTCAGGATGTCCGGCAGCGCGCTCGGCAGCACGACGTGGCGCAGCAGCTTCAAGCGCGTCGCGCCAAGCGACGCGGCCGCGCGCAGGCGGCTCTCCGATACGCCGCTCGCGCCTGCGGCGGTCGCGATCGTCAGCGGCGCGAACATCGTCAGAAAGATCAGCAGAATCTTCGACGCATCGCCAATTCCGAACCAGACGACCATCAACGGCAAATACGCGAGCGGCGGAATCGGCCGGTAGAACTCGACGATCGGATCGACGACGCCGCGCACGATCCGGTTCGTCGCGATCAGGATGCCGGCCGGAATCGCGGTGACGACCGCAAGCGCGAACGCCGTCGCGATCCGCGACAGGCTCGCGAACACGTGCTGGCCGAGCGTCGCGTCGTCGAAGCCCTCGGTGCTCAGCGCGACGAGCTTGCGCAGCACCGCCTCGGGGCCCGGCAGCAACGCGGCCGACACCCATTCGAAGCGCGCCGCGAGCCACCAGCCGAGAACGAGCGCGGCCCATGTCGCGAACGCGGCCGCGTGGCCCGCGTGCATGCGCGGCCTGCGACGCGCTCGCGATGTCGCGGGCATGCCCGTCGAAGCAAGCGGCACAGGAAAATCCCGATGCTGTTCGGTCGCGGCCAAAGTCAGACCTCCTCGGTTTCTCGCATCAATTGCTCGACGAGCGCGAGATGGATTTCGGTGAAGCGCGGATCGCTCTTGATCGAGCGCATCGATTCGCCGTTCGCGTAACGCCGCGCGAAGTCGAGCGAATGGCGCGCGACGATGCGCCCGGGCCGCGGCGACAGGATCAGCAGCTCGGTCGCGAGCAGCACCGCCTCCTCGACGCTGTGCGTGATCAGAAAAATCCCCTTGCCGGTCGCCCGCCACACGTCGAGCAGCAGCGTTTGCATGTGCTCGCGCGTGAGCGCATCGAGCGCGCCGAGCGGCTCGTCCATCAGCAGGAACGACGGGTCCGCTGCCAGCGCGCGCGCGAGCCCGACGCGCTGACGCATTCCGCCCGAGATCTCGTCGATGCGATGCTGCTCGAAGCCCGCGAGCTTCACGAGCCGCAGCACGTCGCGCGCACGCGCGTTTCGCGCATCGCGGCCGACGCCCTGCATCCGCAGACCGAACGCGACGTTGTCGATCACGTTCAGCCACGGCATCAGCGCGTCGTCCTGAAACACGACGCCGCGATCGGCGCCCGGCCCCGCGACGGGCGCGCCGTCGGCGGTGACGCGGCCCGACGTCGGCCGCTGAAAGCCGGCAAGGAGCGACAGCAGCGTGCTCTTGCCGCAGCCGGACGCGCCGAGCGCGACGGCGATCTCGCCGCTGCCGACCGACATCGATACGTTATCGAGCGCCGTCAACGCGCCGCGGCGCGATTCGTAGACGACGGACACCTGTTGCGCGCAGAGCTTCGCCATGCCGATGCCGCCGCGTCGAATCAGCGCGCCGCGACCGACGCGCGGACGAACTGGTCCGTCACCGTCGGTCGATAGTCGGGCAGCACGCGGTCGATCTTGCGCTGCTCCTTCAGGAAACGCGCGGTCGACGCGATCGCGGCGGCCGTCCCTCCGCCGAGCAGTTCGGGCGACGCCTGCTCGGACGCGGTCGGATAGAGATTGCCGGCGAGCAGCTGCGGAATGTCGCCCGTCGTCGCGCCGCTCAGCCGCGAGATCGCGGCGACTTGCGGCGACGCGCTCGTCCACGCCTTTGCGTTCGCGCGATAGTCGGCGATCGCCTGCGTCGTCACGTTGACGAACTTCGATACGAAATCCGGATGCGCGCGCGCGAAATCGCTGCGCACCGCCCACAGATCGAACGTCGGCGCGCCCCACTTGCCGACTTGCGCCGAATCGACGAGCACCTTGCCGCCGCTCGCCTTCGCGCGGCCGAGCGCCGGGTCCCACGTGTAGGCGGCGTCGATCACGCCCCGCTCCCACGCGGCGACGATCTCGGTCGGCCCGAGATTCACGATCTTCACGCGCTGCGCATCGATGCCCCAATGCTTGAGCGCCGCGAGCAGCGCGTAGTGGCAGTTCGATGCGTAAGGCGTTGCGATCGTCTTGCCGACGAGATCGGCCGGCTTGTCGATGTGCGCGCCGCTGCGCACGACGAGCGCCTCGGACACGCCGGTGATCGCGTTCAGCACGACCGCCTGGATCGGCACGCCGCGCGACACGGCCGCGGTAAACGGGCTCTGCCCGACGTCGCCGATCTGCACGTCGCCGGACGCGAGCGCCGCGACGACGTCCGCGCCCGAATCGAAGCGGCGCCAGTTGATCTTCCAACCGGTGGCCTTCTCGTACGCGGCGCCCGCCTGCGCGAGCTTCGCCGGATCGGCGCCGTACTGATACGCGACGTTCACCGTGTCCGCATGGGCGAACTGCGCGTGAACCGCGGCGAAAGCGGCGACGGCGAAAGTCGTGGCGGCGAGGATGCGCTTGAGAATCATGAGGCCTTCCCTTCTTCTGGATGCGTTGAATTCGGATGGCCGTCGAGATTACCGGGATGCCCGTCGTCTGTTAAACAACGAAATCTGCGAAGGATATGAGACGGCGCATGCCGCGGCCGCGCCGGGCCCGCTGCAATCCCGGCGGGCGGATAAGCAATGCGCAATTCGTTGGTTCACCGTACGAATGCGTTTTGCGAGACTTGCCGGCTTTGCGCAACACGCGACATGCCGCACGCGGCGCGCGGGCGGCTGGCTGCGCAAGCCGCCGCTTCGCGGCGATTTCAAAGCGGTTTCAAAGCGGCTTTATAGCGGCTTCATAGCGCTTGATAGCGGCTTCAAAGCCGCATCGAACCCGGATCGACGATGACTCGACTGAAACTGACCCGACTGACGCCCGCGATCGGCGCGATCGTCGACAACGTGGACCTTGCGAACGCGGCCGACGGCGACTTGCACCGCGACATCCGCGACGCGCTCGCGCACCATCAGGTGCTGTTCTTCCGCGATCAGCGCCTGAGCGCCGCTCGGCATCGCGACTTCGCGGCCGGCTTCGGCGATCTGCACGTTCACCCGATCTATCCGTCGCATCCGCAGGCGCGCGAGATCATGGTGCTCGACAACGCCGTCTTCGACCTGAAGGACAACGCGATCTGGCATACGGACGTGACGTTCGTCGAAACGCCGCCGAGCGCGTCGATCCTCGCCGCGCGCACGCTGCCCGAGACGGGCGGCGACACGCTGTGGGGCAGCGGCTTCGCCGCGTACGGCGCGCTGTCCGATCGCGTGAAGACGCAGCTCGACGGCCTCACCGCGCAGCACGACTTCACGAAGTCGTTTCCGTTGAAGCGCTTCGGGCTCACCGCCGACGATCGCGCGCGCTGGGAGGACACGCGCATGAAGAATCCGCCCGTCACCCATCCCGTCGTGCGCACGCATCCGGAGAACGGCCGCAAGGCGCTGTTCGTCAACGAAGGCTTCACGACCGAGATCAACGAGCTGCCGGAAGAAGAAAGCGCGGCGCTGCTGCGCTTCCTGTTCGCCCACCAGTCGCGGCCCGAGTTCACGCTGCGCTGGCGCTGGCAGGCGGGCGACGTCGCATTTTGGGACAACCGCTCGACGATTCACTACGCGGTGAACGACTACGGCAGCGCGCATCGGGTGATGCATCGCGCGACGATCGTCGGCGACAGGCCGTATTGACGTGAAAAACGCGCGGCGCGCGCGAGCGCCGCAACGGCATCGCCGGCTTGCCGTTTTTTTCGATCTGACGATTTCGATCGCGAATCGCGCCGGGCGGCGGCACACGCCGGTGTGCGATTCGTTCAATTCGTGCGATTCGTGCGATTCGTGCGATTCGCACTTCGACCAGACGGGCGCCCCGTTGCGCCGCCGCTCGATCTCGTTCGATCCCGCTCGTGCTGCGCGTTCGCCTCCGGCCGTGCCCGGCGTCGATGCGAAAGCGCGAATGAAACCGATCGTCAGACTGTCAAAAAGCTGCGGATTATACGGGACGTAGCCGCTTGGAAGCGCATGGTCCATCGCAATTCTCGGCGCAAAACCGACGGCCTCGATGCAGCCCGAAATCGCTTGAAAACGGGGGCGACGCGTGAATCGTCGGACGCAAACGAAAAACCGCATGCACGCAAACGTTGCCGCGCGGACGGCGCATCGGCACGCGCGGCGCACCGCGACAAATCGACTCTCCCGCGCCGTCGCGCGACTTGCTACACGCCCACACAATCAACACTCATCATCCGGCATCCGGCATCCGGCATCCAAAAAAACAGACGACAATCTGTTTTCTCGAAATACAACTCAAACCTTGTAAATTCGATTTACAGCATATAAACTGTTTTCTAAGATTACAGTGAATCCCTTGTATTTCAATCAGGTGCGCGCATGGCCATCACCATCGAACACGAGATCAAGACGCTCGACCAACTACGGCCCATCCTGCGCGGCTTCCGCAAGGTGGCCGGGTTGACGCAGGCGATGGTCGCGAGCCGCCTCGGCGTCACGCAGCAGACGTATGCGCAATTCGAGGCGAATCCGGCGTCGGCGAGCGTCGAGCGGCTGTTCAAGGTGCTGCGCGTTCTCAACGTCGAGCTCACGCTCACCTACATCCACATCGCTTCCGCCAGGCCCGCCGCGAAGCAAGCCATCGCCTTGCCCGCGCGCAAGGCCGCGCAGGCTTCCGGAAGCGGGCGCGCCGCCGCCAAGCGCCCGGCGCCGCCCGCGAGCCAATCGATGCCCGCCCCGCGCGCCGCCGAGCGCCAGCCCCGCCCCGCGCGCAAGCGCGCCGCCCCGAAGAAGCGGGAGGACTGGTGAGCGCCCGCCGCGCGCGCGCCACGCGCCTGCATCTGTGGATGAACGGCCTGCCCGTCGGCTACTGGGAGCATGCGCGCGACGGCGAGCGCCTCGTCTACTTCGACGAATGGATCGCCGATCCGCAGGGCCGCCCGCTATCGCTGTCATTGCCGTTCACGCCGGGCAACCAGCCGTATCGCGGCCGGCTCGTCAGCGACTACTTCGACAACCTGCTGCCCGACAGCGAACCGATCCGGCGCCGCATCGCGATGCGCTACAGGACGGGCGGCACGTCGCCGTTCGAGCTGCTCGCGACGCTCGGCCGCGATTGCGTCGGCGCGCTGCAGATGCTGCCGCCCGACGAAGCGCCGGACGATCTCGAACGCATCCGCGGCCGCGCGCTCGCCGATGCGGACATCGCGCGGCTGCTGCGCGATATCACATCCGCGCCGCAAGCCGGGCAGCACGAGCCGCTCGACGATCTGCGCCTGTCGATCGCGGGTGCGCAGGAAAAGACCGCGCTGCTGCGCCATCGCGGCCGCTGGCTGCTGCCCGACGGCAGCACGCCGACCACGCATATCCTGAAGCTGCCGCTCGGGCTCGTCGGCAACCGGCGCGCCGACATGCGCACGTCGGTCGAAAACGAATGGCTGTGCTCGAAGATCGTCGCCGCGTACGGATTGCCGGTCGCGCATTGCGACATCGCGCACTTCGACGAGCAGAAGGCGCTCGTCGTCGAGCGCTTCGACCGCAGGCCGTCGAGCGACGCGCGCTGGATTCTGCGCCTGCCGCAGGAAGACATGTGCCAGGCGACGGGCACGTCCGCGCTCGACAAATATCAGGCCGACGGCGGGCCCGGCATCGAGGCGATCATGGACGTGCTCGCCGGCTCCGAGCACGCGGGCGACCGCCACGCGTTCTTCGCGTCGCAGATCGTGTTCTGGCTGCTCGCCGCGACCGACGGCCACGCGAAGAATTTCAGCATCGCGCATCTGCCCGGCAACCGCTATCGATCGACGCCGTTATACGACGTGCTGTCCGCGCATCCGGTGATCGGCCGGGGGGCGAACCGCTTGCCGGCGCAGCGCGTGCGGCTCGCGATGGGCGTGCGCGGCAAGCACGTCCATTACCTGATCCATCAGATCCAGCGGTGGCACTGGATCGCGCAGGGCCAGCGCGTCGGCTTCGCGCCCGCCGAGGTCGACGACATGATCGACGCGTTGACCGCGCGCACCGCAGGCGTCATCGACGAAGTGTCGGCCCGGCTGCCGCGCGATTTTCCGATGGACGTCGCCGATGCGACCTTCAGCGGGATGCTGCGCCTGAATGCGAAGCTCGCGGCCGAAACGGCGGCGCGGGCCTCGCGATGAGACGGCGCGACGAGGTGATTCGACGAAGCGGCTCGACAAAGTGATTCGATGAAGCGCTGCGATGAGGCCGAGGCCGCGCGCGCCCGGCCCCGCGTACCGGCCGCAGGCGTTCTCGACGACGGCGACGATCGACGTCGTCGAGAACGTCGGACCCTCGCCGACCGGAAGAAACGCCGGAAAACTCGCCCGCTCATTCATCGCGCGCCGCCTTCGTCGCGACGACGCGCACGCGGCCGTCGCCCCCGGCCGCCGGCGGTGCCGCCCGCCCGTCCAATGCGGCTGCGCGAACGCGCGCCGCGCGTCGATCACCGCGCCGGCGCGGCGCGACGGCCCGAAGTCTCGACTCAAGTGGATTTGCGCTGCCCGGCATGCTGCTCGAACAGCCTGCGCACGATCAGCACGATGCCGCCGACTATGCAGACGAACACGAACCACAGCGCGAGCACGTAGCCGACGAGCTGCCAGAACTCGTCGGCGCGCGCATGCATCACGGCCGCGGAATAGCCGTCCGCGCTGCTCGCCGCGTCGACGTACGCGGCGCGGTACAGAAAGAACGACCGGCAGACCGCGCTGTCCGGCTGTGTCGCAGACAGCAGCGAGCCCGCCGGCATCGCGCGCACCGTCTCGCATTCCGGCGCCGCCATCCCGTCTACGATCGCCTGCTGGACCGGATGATCGACGATCGCGCCGATCCACGTCACCGCGACCGCGAACAGCGCGCTCAGGCCTACCGCATGAATCCACGCGGCCAGCCGTCGACTTCGACGACGCTCGTACCTGTGTTCCATCGCATTGCTCCGTTGCGATCCCGCCCGGCACGCAAAAGCGCGGCGCCGTCGGGACTCCATTCGCCCGAACGCATACTGCGTGCGGCCGCAGCAAATCGGTTTGATATGGCTCAAATGGAACGGGTCCACCCGCGCGCGCGGTCGCGAAAAGAAACCGGATCGCGCACCGTTGGGCCGCATCGATGCATTCGCGCGATCGAATCCCGTTCGACGTCACGGCAATCGCGCGGCCGTCGACGAACGCCGTCGCGCGAGCGTCGCTCACGTGTGCGCCGCGTCGCCCCGGTGCGCGTCCATCAGATCGTCGAGAAACGCCTGCACGATCGGATCGCCCCGGCCGCGCCGCTGCGTGACCACGTGGAACGTCACGTCGTAGCGCAGCGCACCGGGGTTCAGCGCCTTGAGCAGCCCCTGCTTCACGTAGGGCGCGGCGAAATGCTGCGGCAGATAGCCGAGATGATGGCCGGACAGGATCAGCAGCGCGACGGCCTCCATGTTGTCGGCGTGCGCGGTGACGTTCGCGGGCGTCGTCGACAGCTCGGCTTCCGGCGACGGATAGGTTCGCCACGCCCACTCGGCATCCGCGACGCGCGCCGCCGAAAGCCGCCCCGCCCGCCCGAAGAGCGGATGGCCGCGCCCGCAATACGCGAGCTGACGCTCGACGAAGAGCGGCGCGTACTCGAGCGTCGGCACGCGGTGCCAGAAATAGCCGATCGCAACCTGAACGTCGCCGCTCAAAAGCCGCTCTTCGAGCTCGCCCGGCGGCCGCACCGAGATCACGAAGCGCACCGCCTCGTCGCGCTGCCTGAAGCGCGCGATCGCGCCGCTGATGCGCGCATTCGCGCTGATCGGCGTGTGGCCGATGAGGCCGATCGCGAGCGTGCCGACGAGCGTCTTGTCCATGTGCCGCGCTTCGCTGCTGAACGCATCGACGGCCGCATACAGCTTCTTCGCGAGCGCATAGAAACGCTCGCCCTTCGTCGTCAGCCGAAAGCCGCTACGCCCGCGCTCGCACAGCCGGAAGCCGAGGCGCGTCTCGAGCGTCGCCAACTGCGAGCTGATCGTCGGCTGGCTGACGTTCAGCGCCGATTGCGCGACGCTCACGCCGCCTGCGTCGGCCACCGCGACGAACACGCGGATCAGCCGGAGGTCCAGGTCCGTCAGGGTGCCGAGCATGTTTTCTCCACGGCGCACGCCGCCGATACATAGAAGTTCATCGATGTAAACGTTGAATCTTCGTGATTCAAATTGACCTTTTGGCGACGTACAACGCTACCTGTCGTCGCATACGGATGATACGACGCCACCAATATGAGAGGAGCAAGACGATGTCGAATCGCGACTTCCAGCCGCAAAGCGGCAACGCGATGCCCCGCTTCGGCGGCATCGCGACGATGATGCGGCTGCCGCAAGCGCCGAACGCCGCGGAGCTCGACGCATGCTTCGTCGGCGTGCCGTTCGATCTCGGCACGTCGAACCGCACGGGCGCGCGGTTCGGCCCACGCCAGATCCGCTGCGAATCGGTGCTGCTGCGCCCGTACAACATGGCCACGCGCGCGGCGCCGTTCGATTCGCTGCGCATCGCCGACGTCGGCGACGTCGCGACGAACCCGTACAACCTCGCCGATTCGATCGCGCGGATCGAAGCGGCGTACGACGAGATCCTCGCGCACGGCTGCCGCCCGGTCACGCTCGGCGGCGACCACACGATCACGCTGCCGATCCTGCGCGCGATGCATCGCAGGCATGGGCGCGTCGGCCTCATCCACGTCGACGCACACGCGGACGTCAACGACACGATGTTCGGCGAGAAGATCGCGCACGGCACGCCGTTTCGCCGCGCGGTCGAGGAAGGCCTGCTCGACTGCGGGCGCGTCGTGCAGATCGGCCTGCGCGGCACCGGCTACGCGGCCGAGGATTTCGACTGGTGCCGCGACCAGGGCTTTCGCGTCGTCCAGGCCGAGGCATGCTGGAACCGGTCGCTCGCGCCGCTGATGGACGAAGTGCGCTCGCGCGTGCAAGGCGGCCCCGTCTATCTGAGCTTCGACATCGACGGTATCGATCCCGCGTACGCGCCGGGCACGGGCACGCCGGAAATCGCCGGCCTCACGGTGCCGCAGGGCCTCGAGATCGTGCGCGGCGCGTGGGGGCTCGACATCGTCGGCGCCGATCTCGTCGAGGTCGCGCCGCCGTACGATCCGTTCGGCACCACCGCGCTGCTCGGCGCGAATCTCGCTTACGAGATGCTCTGCGTGCTGCCCGGCGTGAGGCGGCGCGCTTCGTAGCCGAGAGACGAAGCCTCCGGCCCGCGGACCGCGCACGCCGGGCACCCGGCTCGAAACATGGCATCGCCGCGGCGCGGCATGCGAAGGCGCTCGCCTTGAACGCGAGACTTCGCCGCCCGCCTTCGGCGATTGGCGTGCGGCGATTGGCGTTCGGCGGCCCGTTCGCGAACACGCATCGGCCGTCGTCAATGCATCGACGCGCCGATAAGTTGAGGCAATGCAGCCGGCGCGATCGCCGCGCATGCGATCAAGGATCGTGAGAACCGGCAGCGCGGCCTGCGTCGCCTCGACCGGATGAAAATCGCGTTCGCATTCGCCAAGGCGCGGGCGAACGAGCGCGCCGCTCTCCCTTATTGGCTTGCCGAATCGCGCATCGAACGCCCGCATCGCGCACGACGTCCGGCCGGAGGCACGAAGTCGCGACGTCGCGAGGTCGCGAGGTCGCGAGGTCGCGAGGTCATGGGGTCACGGGGTCACGGGGTCACGGGGTCACGAGGTCACGAGGTCACGAGGTCACGGGGTCGCGAGGTCACGGAGTCACGGAGTCACGGAGTCACGGAGTCACAGAGTCACCAGGATGCGGGTGCGCGGGGTCGATCTCGCGGCCTCACCCCGGCCGCGACAGCCCACGCCCCCGCGCACCGCCACGCTCCCGGCATCCCGCATCGACCACGCCGCCCGCGCGCCGCCCCCGGGCGAGCTTTCCGAGCCGCCCGCAACACCCCGATCCCATCGCCATGCATCCGCCGGCGGCACCGATTCCACCTGCCAACCCGAATCCGAAACTTTCCCGCCCCTTTTTTCTCCGGCAAACGTATGATGATTGCCGCGCGTCAAGCGCGCTCACACGCTAGGAGACCCTATGAAAAGACTGAAATACGCTGCAGCACTATTGACCGCGGCGGCAATGAGCCCGTCGTGGTCGCAACCGCCGACCATCGCCGCGCAATCGCACGTTTCCGGCATCAGCAAGGCGGAGCCGACGAAAATCGGCGAGCAGCTCGCCGCGCGCCGCGCGTCGCTGCCGAACCTGCCGCGGCCGTTGCCGACGCTGTCCGCCAGCACGATCCGGCAGGCCGGCTCGCGCGCGTCGCTCGCGACGCGGCAATCGACGCTCGGCGCGCCGGCCGCCGCGACCGCCGCCACCGTCGCGCCGCCCGTCGCGGGCTGCACCGACGTGACGATCGGCGCCGCGTACAACGCGCCCACCGCGCCCGCCGGCCAGTCCGACTGCTTCCAGTTCGTCGCGCCGAGCGCGACGAAGATCGTCGCGTACGTCGTGAACCTGCCGGCAAACGAACAGCACGACGCGCATCTCGTGCAGGTCAACGAAGACGGCTCGTGGACCGTGCTCGACAGCCAGGCCGACCTGTCGCCGAACAAGGTCGTCGAGGCGATCCCGAACGGCCCGGTGCGCCTCTTGCTGCTCGTGAGCGCGCAGCAGGGCGCGGGCAACGCGACGTTCCAGTTCCAGGTGTACGGCACGACGGGCTACGACAGCTACGAGCCGAACGATTCGATCCTGCATCCGACGCGGCTGACCGGCAACCAGCAGATCAACGCGAACCTCGACACGGTCGCGGACTTCGACTACTACGCGGTGCAAGTGCCTTCGACGCAAACGACGAATTACGTGACGTTCAAGGGCGCGGGCACGCAAACGGCCGAGCTCGAAACCGCGCCGAACACGTGGGCCACGCTCGCGTCGGGCACGCCGTACAACATCACGTCGCCGGCGGGCGCGACGCTGATGTTCCGCGTCTACGACAAGGGCGCGACGGCACCCGCCGCGCAAGCCTACACGCTGCGCGTGTCGGACGGCGCGGGCACCGCGGGCTTCTATCGCTTCCTCGACAACGAGAACATCACGCATCTCGTGCGCGGCACCGAGAACGTCGCGCGGGTGGTGTCGGCGGGCGTCATCGCGTGGGACTCGACGGGCAACGTGCGCCTGCCGCCGGGCGAGCGCGTCTGGGTGCGCGCATACGACGGCGAGAGCCAGAACGGCCCCTACACGCTGTTGACGGAAACGTCGGGCTACACCGATGCGAACGGCAACCTGCTGATCGACCTGAACGTCGGCCAGTGTCAGGGCCTCGGCAGCATGACCGGCGACTTCCATACGATGTCGGTGCCATCCGATCGTTGGCGAATCACCTACAACCCGTATGCGGTCGCCGTGGCTTCTCTCGACAACGGTCAAACGCCCAAAAGCTCGTCGCAAATGCACTTCACGCACATCTGCACCGAACTATATCTCGGCCGCAAGTAAACGTGAAAAAGGCGGTTCGCACTCGCCGACCCGCCTGACATGACGCATGAGGCCGGTCGGCGCACCCCGCGCCGGTCGGCCGCTCGACACCGTCCCTGCGACGGGCGCCGTCGAACCGGCCAGCGCATGCTCCGCGCGAGACCGAATGCGAGCGCTGCGCTCACCGGCATCGATCGGCGTTCGATCGACGTTCGATCGGCGCTCGGTCGACAATTTCATGCGATCGCCGAACGCGTCGAAGGCGCTTACATGCGCCGAGCGTGCCGCTCGAGCCGATGATCGATGGCCAATCCATTGACTTGCACATCGGGCTTGCGCATCGCGCCGCACACCTCGTCATGACGCGCAACGGCGCGGCTCCGTCGCGAATCGCCACGCCGTTGCACATGCCGCGCGACACGCGCCCTCTTCCTCGCCCCCATTCACGATCCGCGCGGCGGGCGTCGATCGCCTGTTGGCGATCGCGCACGCCGATTTCGCATTCGCGATCGCGCGATCGCGACCATGCATTCGTGATCGCCCATTCGTGATCGCGCAAACGCCCACGCCTTCCCGCGTCTGGCTTCACCGAACGAAGCCGCACATCCGCGTCGAACCGTTCGGCCGCGCCGTTCACTCGCACCGCGGACGACGGATAGCCTGCACGCACAAACGCCGAACGTGCGGATTCGCGACGCCCCGCACGGTGCGCCGCGAATCCGCACGCCATCGAACATCGGCGCCGCAAGCGGCCGTCATCCCGGCTTGCCGCTCAATTCCTTCAATCCCTTGATCACGCCGAGCAGCGCGCGGCCGTGCTCTTCCGAGCCGTCCCACGCCTCGACGATCGCCTCGCGCAGCAAATCGTTGTACGGGGCCGAAAGCCGGCCCGACTGACGCGCCTCGACGCCGTAGAAACTGCATAGCTTATTGAATGACCCGCTCCTGCGCAGCCGACGCCCGCTCGACGACCTGAGTCGCGAGACGGTGGGCTGACTGACGCCCGAAAGCCTAGCTATTTCGCTGGACGAGCGGGTATCGGCCAGCAGCCGGCTCAATAGGTCCTGAACAGAAAAATGTCTCTTAGGGGCTTCCATAGTATGCATTATACATATACATTAACGCCTAATGAATTGATCGTCGAAGCTGGCGGTCGGCCGCATTCCGAGAAAGAGTTGATGACACTGAAACACCTGCCCCCGACGTTTTGCTGGACCAAGATCGGTAACGAGTCCGGCGAGGAACTCCCGACCATCGTGCTGAGAAAGGAATGGGAGCGCCGGTTGGGAGGCGGGCGGTTTCTGTGGGGCATCGGCCAGCCGCTCGGCAACAGCGCGCAGATTGCCGCGCATCGAACGGGCTCGCTGATCGCGCTGTTCTCGCCGGCGTCGAGCAAGGCGCGGCCGGCGGAAAGAAAACCGGAAGACGTGCTGCTATGGAACGCGTGGATCGATGCGGGCGGCCAGGTGCGTCAGTTGCCGCCGCACACGTTCATCACGAGCCGCGCGACGCTGCCTTCGGGGCGCCGCCGCGAGCATTACTACGCGCTCGTGTGCGCATCGCCGACCGAGCTCAGCATCGGCACGCGCCTGCGCGTGCATCCCGATCACCTGCGCAGCGTGAGCACCGGCAAGGTGCTCGGCGCCGCGCAAAGCGCGGCGGTCGTCGATTGCGTCGGCCGCGAAGCCGAGCAAACGGGCAAGCGCTATCCGCTCGCGCTGTCGGTCGAGCTCGAGGCACCGTACTTCGTGCGGCTCACGCAGCCGAGCATGCTGAAGGCGCGCGATCTCGCGGACATCACGAAGGCGGCGCGCGACGGCGATTTCGGCACGTTCGTCGAGCAGGTCACGCGTCTGCGCAGCCGGCCCGCCGCCGAGCAGGCGCGCGGGTTCACGCGGGATCTGTTCGATTTGCCGCCCGTCGAGGCCGTCGCGCCGTTCGGCGGCGCGGCCCACGCGCAGGCAAGCCATGCGTGGTGACGCAACGGGCGCCTGAGCGCGCCGGACGCGCGGCGCGCGGCGCGCGGCGACTCATGAAAGGTTACGTCGTTGGCGTGCGTCGGCGGTTGGTCGCCATTCGACCATGACGGCCCGATCGGAACGCGCAGCGATCCGGCACGCGGGCCCGCTCGCGGCGGCCGACGATGCGGTTGCATTCGGTGGTTCGCGCCGATGCACGTCGCGCGATGCGAGCGCTTGCCGTCGGCTTGTCATGTTTGGCAACAGAGGAGCAGCGTCCATGTCGACCATCCCGCATTCACGGGAAGCCCAGGCCGCACAACGTTTCTTCGAGGCGACGCGCAACGTCGACCTCGCCTTTCGCGCCGTTCGCGGCGACGCGGACGATACGACCTCGAGCATCGAATACGCGGCCGCCGTGTCGCGCCTCGATCGCGCGCTCGACGAGCTCGCCCGGGCTCAGGCGCTGTTCGATTCGGCGGTGCGCTTG
Source organism: Burkholderia savannae (assembly GCF_001524445.2). Lineage (NCBI taxonomy): Bacteria > Pseudomonadati > Pseudomonadota > Betaproteobacteria > Burkholderiales > Burkholderiaceae > Burkholderia > Burkholderia savannae. Next base: position 235,683 of record NZ_CP013418.1, on the reverse strand, counting down.
CGGGCGCGCAAGCGCAATTAGTCTTCGCGTCACCGGCGTCGGCCATGCTCGATGCCGCGCCGCGCCCGGCGTGAATCGCGCGGCGGCCGCCAGCCGGCGCGAAGCGCCCGCGCCACGCCGCGCCTGCTCAAGGCTCGATCACGCGCGGCGTGACGAGAAAGAGCCGCTCGCTATGGCTGTCCTGCTTGTCGGTCGAGCGGAACAGCGCGCCGACGAGCGGCAGCTTCGAGAGCACCGGCACGCCCGACAGCGTGCTCGAGCGCGCATCCACCTTGTAGCCCGCGATCAGCAGCGCCTGCCCCTGCTCGATGAACGCCTGCGTGTTGATCTCGTTCGACACGATCACCGGAATGTTGTCGACCGTCTGCTGCGACAGCTCGCCGTCGACGATCCGCACGTCGAGCTTGATCTGCGTGCGTCCGCCCTCCTCGACGACCATCGGCAGCACGCGCAGCGACACGCCCGTCGAGATGCTGTACAGGTCGGCCGACGTGTAGCCCGCGACGCGCACGAAAAACTGCTTCTTGTTGTCCATCACCGCCTCGACGTTGTCGAGCGTCGTGACTTTCGGGCTCGCGTCGGTGCGCGCCTGGTTCGACGATTCGAGCGCGTTGATCCGCGCGAGCAGATAGCGGCCCGCGTCGCCGAGCACGGCCGTCAGCGACAGGCCGAGCGGGCTCGCCGGCACGCCGGCCGAATCGTTGCCGGGCAGCGTGATCGAGCCGAACGTCGGATTCAGCGAGCCACTCGCATACGCGTTCTGCGACGTGAGCCCCGTGCCCGTCTGCAAATCGACGTGGCTGTTGTGCGCGCGCCAGTCGACGCCGAGCTGCCTGAGCGCGCCTTCGTCGATCTCGATGATGCGCGCCTCGATCTCGATGAGGCGCGGCTTCACGTCGAGCAGCGCGATCAGGTCCGGGTACTGCGCCATGTGCTCGGGCGCGTCGCGCACGAGAATCGAGTTCGTGCGCGGATCGGGCTGGATCACCGGCAGGTCGGCCGCGTCGCTCGCGCCCGCGGGCACGGCGCTCGCGCCGCCGAGCGCGTCGGGCGCGCGCGCCGCGCCCGGATTCGCGATCGCCGCGGCGATCATCCCGCCGGGACGCGGATCGCTCCCCTGGCCGCCGAGGCCGCCCGCCGGCATGCCCGCGCCGTCGCCCGCCTGCGCGGCCTGCATGTACGGCGGCAGCGGCGGCAAAGGCGGCACGCCGCTGCGTCCGCCGCCGAGATCCGTCATCGGCGCGGCGCGGCCGATCGGCTTGCCGACCGTCGTCTGCGACGCATGCCTGCCTTCGCCCGGGTGATACATCCGGTTCAGCAGCGATGCGACGCCCGGCATCGTCACGGTCGTGCCGTCGACGTTCACGTCGCGATCGGCGGCCCATGCGTGCTTGAGCGTGAACACGCGGATCGTCGTGCCGCCCGTGCGCGCGGAATTCTCGTCGAGCCGCGCGGCGACGCTCGTCACGAGCTCGACGTAGCGCGGCGGCCCCGCGACGAGCGCGGTGCGCTGCTGCGCGTTGTAGGTGACCGGATAGCGCGCGTCGGCAACCTTCATCTGCTCGAGCAGGTCGCGCAGGTCGCCCGTGTTCGCGTGATCGAGCTTCACGAGCGTGCTCTTCATGTCGCTCGCGGGCGTCACGTACAGCACGGTGCCGTCGTAGTACCAGACGAAGCCGAACGATGCGGCGAGCGTGTCGAGGAAGCGCTGCGGCGACATCTTCATCTTGCCGCTGACGGCGCCGCTCACGCCCGGCGCGACGTTCGCCGCGACGTTCTGGCTCGCGGCGAGATCGCGCAGCACGTCCTTCACGTCCTTGCCTTGCGCCGCGTACTGGATTTCGGCGCTGCGCCAGCGAACCGGCGCGGCGTGGGCGGAAAGGCTCGCGAGCGAGCACAGCAGGGGCAGAAAAACGGAAATCTTGGCCTTCATGGGTCCGTCCGGAGGGGGCGCGCACCGTCGGTCGATCAGACGGATCGCGCGCCGCGAATGGGAGACCCCCGCAGTTAACCGCAGCCGTGCGCGGCGAATGCTGCGCGCGGCGAAGGCCCGTTCAATAGAACGAATTGACGGTCCAGCCCGTGACGAGCGGCGTCTGGAGGAATGTATGACCGCCGCTGCAATAGGTGGACTGCCACGGCGTCTTCGCGTAGCTGTCGTACGTCGCCCATTTGCTCGCGAGCCTGACCACGTATCCGCCGCGCGGCTCGGCGGCCTGGTTCAGCGTGACGTTGATCGTCGCGGCGTCCTCGATCAGCTTCGTCGACTGCGCCTCGCCGTGCGCGATCACCTTGTTGCCCTGCACGTCGATGATTTCGACGACGAGCCGCATCTGCCCTTCGCGCCCCTTCAGGTCGCACGTCGCATAGCTCATGTGCATGTACGCGCTCACCGAAATGAGCCCGTTGTTGTCGAGCTTCACGCGCCGGTCGATCGTGTACGTGTACGTGCCGTCCGCTTCGTACGTGATGAGCGATCCGTTCGGATAGGGACCGGCGTAGGTGCTCGAGCATTGCGGGAAATCGGTCGCGCCGGGCGTCGCCATCAGGATCTGGCAGTCCATGTCGGTGCCGCCGATCTTGATTCCCGATTGCGGCAGCCATGTGCCGTTCTGGCACGACAGCACCTGCCCGTCCTGGCCCATCGACACGAGCCCCGCGTTCTGCCGCATAGGATCGGGCGAGCACGGCGTGTTGACGACGACGCTGCCCGTGATCTCGAGCCGATTCGCCGCGACGATGCCGGGCACGATCATGTTGCCGTCGCGGTCCACCGCGAGCGCCTGCCAGCCGCCGCCTGTCCACGCATACGCGCGGAACGTGTCGAGCGTGAGGCGCACGTCGCCGGCTTCGTTCGATGCGTCGTCGGGCAGGGTGCCGGCCGTGGCGACGGGACTCTTCCAGTGCCCGCCCGCGCCGCGCCACACGCCGTTGCTGCAGCTCAGCAGATTGCCGGCCGCGTCGGCGCCGAGCTTGCCGTTCGCGAAGCCGCCGGCCGTTCCGCAGTTCGCCGCATCCGCGCTGCCTTCCACGAACGTGTGCGTGAGCCAGATCGGCACCTGCATCGCGTTCGCCTCCGGATGGCCGCCGACGCCGACGCGATACAGATAATCGCTGTTGATCTGCTGGCCCGGGCCGTTGAAGAAGATTTCGTTCGCGAGATGGCCGGCGTTCGGCGGCGCGGCGTCGGCCGGATCGCACGTGGGCGAGCTGCCGCCGAGGTACGCGCCGAGCGGCATGCGCCACGCGTCGAACGCGCCGCGCGCCTCCGCCGGCACGCGCGCGCCGATCGAGCCGCCGCCCGGCCCCGCGCTCGCGGCGACGAGCCCGAGCTCCTTGTCGCCGATCGTCTCGCCGCCCGTCGTCACGACGAGCGCGTCGAGCCCGGCGCCGCTCGCGGTCCGCTTGACGAGCACGCACGTATGCTGGCCGTACGCGTTCGCCGGTCGCAGCGCGGCGGGCAGATCGTTCGTCGCCTGCAAATCGGCGAGCGTCATCACGACGGGCGCCTGCGTGTTCGCGCGCTGCAGCCACGCGTCGTAGTCGCGCTTGAGCGCGCGCGTGGCCGCGGCGGTCACCTGCGCCTGGTATTGCGCGGCCTGCTGCGCGCGCACGTCGTCGAGCGACGTATCCACCAACATCGCGATGCCGGCGAGCATCAGCGCGGCGATCGCGAGCGCGCCGAGCATCTCGATCAGCGCGAAGCCGCGCGCGCGGCGGCGGGAAGACGCGAAGCGCATCAGTACGCTTGCCCCATCCACACCGGCAAGCCGTTCGCGATCGTCAGCCCGGCGGGCAACGGCACGCCGTTCGCCGGCACGTTCGGATTCGCGTAGCCGGGACGCACGACCGCGTTGCGATACGCGACGCCCGCGAACAGCGAGCCGTCCGCGAGCGTCGCGATCTCGCCCGCGATGTTCACGCGCGGCGCCGACGCCGCGTACGCGACGACGGTTCCGTTCTCGACATAGTTGCGCCACAGCGGGTTCGCGCCCGGATACCACGCCGGAAACGCGAGTTGCGCGTTCGGCACCGCGCCGCGCGTGCCCGGATGCGTGCGCGCGTAATCGAGCGCGGCCTGGCGGTAGACGGCGAGGTTGTCGGCGAGCGCTTGCGCGGTGCGCGACGGTTGCAGCGCGGCAACGGCGAACGGGCCCTGCAGCGTCGCGTAGACGGCGGCGAGCGCTGCGAAGGCGAGCGCGGCGGCTAAGGCGTACATGAGCGGCGGCGTGGACGGTGGAAAAAAACTCGGGCGGCGTCAGTTCGACATCCAGACGATCGTGACGGTGCCGGTGCAAGCGCCCGTCGCCTCGGTCGGCGCAACCGGATAGCTCACGGCTTTCTCGCCGACTTTGGCCGACAACCAGTTTCCGCCGGCGGTCAGCGTATTGATGCAGACGTCGCGCGGAACGTTCGTGTACTCGACGGTGAAAGTCTGTCCCGCCCCCGTCACCGTGACGGTGCCGCCCCACGTATTCGAGACGGCATCGTTGTCGCCGGTGGGCAGCGTGTTCGGAAACACCTTCGCGGCGATGAGATTCGCATTCAGCGACTCACTCCCGTAGTTGTTCACCTGCCCCATATAAAGCTTCTTGGTCCCCGTCTGAATCGCATTCAGCTCCTCGGCGAGCCGGTTCGTATTCGCGCTCGAAAACGCCGACCCGAGCAGCGCGATCGCGCCGACGATCACGATCGCCGCGACGCCGAGATACGCGATGCTCTCGAGCAGCGACGCGCCGCGCTCCTTGCGGTGGCGTCGGCAGAACGCCGGTTCGCGTCGATAGGCGGGGTGGGCAGCGAGTGGTTTCATGTTGGTTTCTCCTGGATTGAAAATGCGCGGCGTCAATGCATCGCGCGCGTCATCGCGGCGATTTCCTGCTGGATGCCGAAGAAGCCCGTCACGAGCCAGCCGATCAGCATCGCGAGCACGACGATCGCGGCGCCGTTCAGCACGCGCATCTGCGCGGCGATCCGCGCGACGCCCTCTTCGAGCCACTCGTCGGCGAGCATCTTGAGCGCCGCGTCGAAGCCGCCGTATTCGGCGTAGATGCACAGATCCTCGACGATCTCGCGCGACGGAAACTGATAGCCGGCGTTGAGCAGCGCCTCGCCGGCGTTGAGGCCCGACTTCACGCCGACGAGCGTGTCGTCGATCCGCTCGCGCAGCCACGGCCCCGCGACCGCGCCGATCTTGAGCAGCGCCTTCTCGACGGTGACGCCCGACGCCTGCAGCGCCGAGAACGCGATCAGGAAGCCGCTGCCCGCGACGAGCCGGTAGATCGAATAAGGCGGCACGCGGTCCGCATAGATGCGCAGCGGGCCGCGCCAGCGCGGCAGCGACCACGCGAGCGCGACGAGCGCCGCGGCGAGCGCCGCGACGACGGCGAGCATCCAGCCCTGCACGAACAGCGACATCAGATAGAGCGAGCGCGCGGCGCCGCGCCAGTGCGACGGATCGGCGATCAGCGCGAATTTCGGGATGACGTGCGTGCCGAACAGGTACAGATAGCCGATCACCATCACGACGAGCCCGACCGGATACGCGAGCCCGCCCGTGACCGCGCGGCGGATCTTGCGGCTCGACTGCACGATGTCGGCGACCGACGCGAGCGCGTCCTCGATGCGCCCCGCCTGCTCGCCCGCCGCGACGATCATCTGCTCGGTGGCGGGCACCCACGCGCCCATCGCCTCAGACAGCATCCCGCCGTTCTGCACCGCGAGCCGCCAGTCGGACAGCACGATCGCGAGCGGCTCGCGCGGCTTGCGGCCCTCGCGCGACGCGCGCCATTCGAGCTCCTCGAGCACCTTGAGGAGCGGCAGCCCGTTGCCGAGCATCTTCGCGATCTTCCGATACACGCGCAGCCGCTCGTCGGCGTTCAGGCAGAGCTTCGCCCAGCGGCGATTCAGCTCAAGTGCCATAGCTGAATCCGACCAGCGACAGCTGCTGCCGCGCTTCGCCCGCCGCCGGCGCGAGCGTGCCGACGACCCGCTCGACGCCGCGCGGATCGACGAGCCCCGCCGCGATCTTGTGCAGCGCGTGCTCGGCGAGCGTCACCCCGCCGAGCGTGCGGGTCCAGTATTCGAGCGCGCCGGCCTTGTCGCCTTCGCGCAGGAACTCGAACAGCCGCGCATCCGGCAGGATCACTTCGGCGACGACCGTGCGGCCGATCGTGCCGACCGAGCCGCAATGCGCGCAGCCGTCGCCCGCGATGCACGCGTCCTGCATCCGGCCGTCGAGCGCGCCGCGCAGCCGCGCGAAGAGGCCCGGCTCGATGCGGTCGGGATGATCGACGAGCCGCAGCTTGCAATGCGGGCACAGCAGCTTCACGAGACGCTGGCTGACGAGGCCGGAAATCACCGTGTGATCGGTAACCATCCGTGCGTGCAGGCCGAGATCGATCAGGCGGTCGGCGATCGCGAGCGCGCTGTTCGCGTGCACGGTCGTCCACACCTGATGGCCCGTCATCGACGCGCGCAGCGCCGTCTGCCCGGATGCGCGATCGCGGATCTCGCCGATCATGATCGTGTCCGGGTCGAGCCGCATCGCGTTCGTGATCGCCGCCGCGAACGCGAGCGCGCGGGCCTCCTCGGTCGGCGCGTTCGCGACCGGCGTCTGCACCGCGCCGTCGATCGGGTATTCGATCGGGTCCTCGACGGTGATCACGTGCAGGCTGCCGCGCGATTCGTCGATCTGCGCGGCGAGCGTACGCTGCAGCGTCGTCGATTTGCCGGAGCCCGTCGGCCCGCTGATGATGTTCATCCCGTGCGGCTGCGCGCGCAGCGCGCGGAACGCCGCGACGTGCCCGGGCGCGAAGCCGAGCGCCGCGAGATCGGTCGCGTCGCCCGCGTCGTTGTAGAGCAGCCGCAGCACCATCAGGCTGCCTTCGCTCGTCGGCGTCGTCGCGATCCGCACGCCGTACAGGTCGTCCGGCAGCTTGTCGCGGTCGCCGATGCTCGCGTCCTGCCGCTCGCTCGGCCGGTAGCTGTTGTCCGACACGGTCGTCATCGCGCCGTACAGCGTCGCGAGCAGCCGCTCGCCGTGCTCGCGCGTGTGCTCGTTCACACGCGCGAGCTCGTTGTGCACGCGGAAGTAGACCTCGGTGCTGAAGCGGCGCACGCGAATGTGGATGTCGGATGCGCGCTCGCGGCACGCGCGGCCGATCAGCTCCTTCGCGAGCACCTGCATCACCGTGTGATCGAGCCGCTCGCCGCCGCCCGCGGCGTTTTGCCGGTACGCCTCGCGCACCTGCATCAGCGTCGCGGGCGTCGGCCGGTACGGCCGGCCCATCCGGTCGAGCCGCGCGCGATACGACAGCACGAACGGATTCATCTCGTGGCCTTCGGCGATGAGCAGCCGCCCGTCGTCGAACAGGCAGACGAACTTGCGCTCCTCGACGCTCGCGGCGAAGTCGCCCGCTTCGCTGACGGCGCGCGGGCCGCGCGGCGGCGCGGCGTCGGCAACGGCGGGCGGCGTCGCGCGCACGGCCGACGCGTCGGGTCGTTGCGCGTCCTGGCTCATGATCCGCTCGCGGGCAGGGAAGGCAGCGTCGGCAACGGCGCGGCCGCGTCGGCCGGCAGCGGCGGATTGCCCGCGTAAGAAGGCGACGGCGACGCCGTCGACAGCCGGACCGTGCGCCCGCGATTCGACACGACGACCGCGCGCGGCCCGATCGCGACGACGCGCCCGCCATCCGGCAGCGCATCGCCGCGCTGTACTTCGAATTCGGCGCCGCCGTTCATCCGCAGCGTCGCGAACGCGCGCTTGCCGACGCCCTCGATCGCCGTCACCTCGAACTGCCCGGCCGGCGCGCCGCCGCGCACGCGTGCGAGCTGCGCGGCCCGCTCGGCCACCTGCTGCTCGGTCTCGAGCTTCTTCAACTGCGCCTGCAGCAGCACCGTCTCGCTTTGCAGTTGCGTGAGCCGCGCGGCGGTCGCGCCGCCGTCGTCGGACGGCAGGCCCCCCGCCGCGCGCGCGGCGCCGGCGAGCAGCGCGGCGCCAAGCGCGCACATCGATCGGACGCGACTATTTCGCATAGAGCACTCCTTCGAGAGTCCACTGATTGTTCTGATAAGCGATGCGCTGCACGCGCAACCCCGGCACGTCGATCGCGCGCATGAACTCGGGCGGCGCGAGGCCGCCCAGGCTCGCGTTGAACCGGTACGCGCGCCACGCGGGCGCGGCGGCCGCCTGCTGCGCGAGATTCGCGAGCGGCGCGTGCGACGATCGATCGGGAAGCAGCCGGTCCAGTTTAGCGGCCGCATCCAGCATTTGGAGACGCGACAGAAGCTGTGTCCTGACAGCCGAATCGTCGACGAGCGGCGTGTCGTCCGCCGTCGGTGCGGTGAGCGGCACGTCGAGCGTCGCGCGCTCGCCGTCGGTGGCGACGATGGCGGCGGGCTGCTCGGCGAGCAGGTAGCGCACGTTCGAGCCGTTGCGCGCCCACGCGTAGTGCGCTGTGCCCGGCGTGCATTCGTAGCGCTCGAGCCGCCAGCCGCCCGGCGCGAGCCGCCCGAAACGCGTCGCGCACGCGCGTGAGAACGCGATCGCATCGGGCAGCGTCGCCCACGGATGCGCGACGGGCTCGCTCTTCGCCTGCCGCGCGGCGAGCTCCGCGCGCACGCGCGCGAGCGCCGCCTCGCGCTCCTCGGCCTCGACCTTCGCGCGATGATGCCAATACGCGAGCAGGCCGCCGCCCGCGACGCACACGGCGGCCGCCGCGATCAGCGCGGTGCGCGGCGGCAAGCGCCGCTCGACCGGCCGCAGCGCCCACCAGCGCTCGGTACGCGGCCGGCCGCCGCGGCGCGGCAGCAGCTCGTCGAGCCGCTTCGGCTGAAAATTCTGGAAGCCCTGCCTCTCGAGCTCCGGCTCGCCGATCACGACGTTCCAGCCGCCCCACGCGTAATCGGTATGCAGCCGCTCGAGCGCTTCCTCGCGGCTGCCGACCCAGTCGCCGTTCGGCATGAACGCGTGGTCGCGCACCGCGAAATACGCCCAGCGCCCGTCGGGCAGCGCGAACGCGCCGAGCCAGTTCGGCGCGGGCTGGCGCCGCCCGTTGTAGAACGCGCCTTCGAGCGCGATCGCGCGCGACACCATCGCGCCGAGCGACAGATGCCCGGGCGCGAAGCCGTCGCGCGTGTTCGCATAGCCGGCCGCCGCGACGCCGCGATCGATCCGCAGCACCATCAGGTCGAACTTCAGCTTCTTCGCGAGCTCGACCGCTTCGGCGCGCAGCTCGTTGCGCCTCGACAGCGATTGCCAGAACAGCCCGCCGACGAAGCGCTGGCGGCCGATTTGAATCACTTGCGCGCTCATCGCCGGCTCCGTCACGCGCCGCCGCGCTGCGTGACGGGCGTGATCAGGATCACGATCACCTCGCGCGAGCGCTGCGCCTCGTAGCCGCCGCCGAGCGCGATCATCTTCGGCACGCCGACGCCGCGCTCGTCGAGCGAATCGTTCGCGCCTTCGTAGCCGCTGATGACGAGCGTCTCGCCGGACTTCATCGCGACGCGCTGCAGGAAGTTGCGCATGTCGACGTCGGGCGTCTGGATGCGCGTCGCGTCGCGGCCCGCGCTGCTCGACACTTCCTTCAGCTCGAGCAGCGACGAGATGTTCGTCGAGAACTGCAGCATCACGGTGCCGTCGTCGAGCACGTGCGGCAGCAGCGTCATGTTGAAGCCGGTCGTCACGGTGCCCGGCGTGAGCGCCGTCGACGAGCCGACGTTCGCGGTGTTCGTCGTCGACACCGACGCGAGATAGCCCGTCTGCGTCGCGACCTGCACGGGCACCGGCTGGTTGTTGAGCGTCGTGACCGACGCCGACGTCTTGCGCCGCACCGTGCCCTGCTGCGACAGCGCGCGAATCAGCAGCTTCGTGCCGTTGAAGCGGCTCGTCGGGCTGAGCACCGTCGCGGACAGATCGGCCGGCGCGAGCGACACCGGCTTGAACGGATTGGCGATGTCGAATCCCGCCGACACCGTCTTGTAGACGAGGGACCAGTCGATGCCGTAGGCGTCGCCCGCATTCAGCGACACGCTGAGCACGGTCACGTTGAGCAGCACCTGCCGCGACAGCGACCGGTTCTGCTGCGCCATGAACGCGGCGACGCGCTCGAGCACGTCGGGCGTGTCGGTCACCGAGATCGAGCCGGTCGCGGGCGACGAAACCGAGCTGCCGTAGCGCGAAAGCATCGACTGGATCGCGCTTTGCAGCCCGTTGAACACCGACAGCTGCGAATTCACCGCGGTGTTCGCCGTGTTGTTCGCGGTGAGGCCCGTCGTGCCGGAGCCGGCGCCGTTCGCGCCGCCGCCCGAGCCGCCCGCCTGCGAGCCGCCCGACGCGCCGTCGCTCGTCGCCCCGCTCACCACCGACGCGTTCAGCGACGAGTCGCCGGGAATCGCGTTGACCTGGAACGTGCGCGTATCGGTGAAGAAGAAGCGGATCGTCCCCTGCTCGAATTTCCAGAACACGCCGAAGCGCGCGCACGCCGCGTCGAGCAGGCCGCTCAGCGTGCCGCCCGCGTACAGGATGCGCACCGCCGCGAACGACGTGCCGCCGCCGTCCGCGCCCGCGCCGCCGCCCGCCTTGCCGACGCCCGACGGCGCGCCGCCCGGCATCCCGGGCGGCAGCGGCGGCATCGAGCGCTCGCCCGCCGCGTTGAGAAACACGCTCGCGCCGCGCGCCGCGCCGTCCGCGCCGCCGCCGTGCTGCGAACGCGCGGCCGCCTGCTGCGCGCTCGCGGCGACCTGCGTCGGCACCTGCGTGAGCCGCGTGATCTGCTCGGCGAATTCGGATAACGAAGAGACCGAGCGATCGAACGAAGCCGGCTCGTCGAAGAGCGCGGGCAGCTGTTCGCTGCTTCGCAGCTTGACGGCGCCCGCCGACACCCATAGCCCGTTGTCGACGACGACGGGCGCGAGCGCATGCACGGTGTTTTCGCCTTCGGACGCGCGCTTGAGGAGTGTGTCCGACGCGCTCGAATCGCGGTGCGCGTCCCGCTCGATGCCACCGCGCAGCCCGGTGCAGCCGGCGAGCAGCACGGCGGCCAGAAACGAAATGGCGAAATAGACGCGCATCAGCCCGCTCCTTGCGCGACGACGCGCAACACGTGATTGCCTTGATAGAGAATCGCCTGGATCGGCGTCGACGTGCGGCCGAGACTCGCGACGAGCGCTTGCAGCGCATCCTCGAACGAGCCGCGCAGCGTCGCCTGCGCATCGATGCTGAAATCGACGGGCGCATCCCAGACGAGCTGCCAGCCCGCCGTGCGCGCCCATCGCGACAAGACGCCGCGAATCGTGCCGTCGGACGTGCGTACGTCCCAGAGATACTCGTTCAGGACGTGCCCGTTTGGGACGTGCCCGTTTGGGACATGCCCGTTCGGGACGTGCCCGTCCGGGACGGAGCGCGCCGTGGGCTGCGCGGCGGTCGCAGGCGCGAGCGCGGGCGTGGTCGCGGCGGCCGGCACCGCCGTCTCGGGCGACGCGTCCGCGCCCGGCGCGGACACGGCGGACGCCGGCTGCGGCGGCGCGCGAAAGACATCGGCTCGCTGCGCCGTCAGCGGCGCGTGATCGAAGCGCCCGGCGGATGCATCGCCCGATGCCGGATCGGTGCCGGCGGGCGGACCGCTCGCCGCGCAATCGGTTGCAAAGAGCGCGATCGCGATGGACGCGGCCGCGGCGACCGTAGCGCCGTGCATCATGTTTTTCCTCGTTACTCGACTGCCGTCGTGCGCCGCTGGCCCCCGCGCTTTGCCGCTCGACGATCCCGGATGCCGCGCCCGACGCATCGGGCCGCCTTCGCGACCGGAAATGGCTTTCCGGACCCGGGATTACCTCGGCTTTACATAATAGGTCTGCGCACGCAGTCGCATTATTGAATTGATTATTGCGCGGCAAATATACCCCGAATAGTTTGACAAAAGCTAGTTGGCATGCAAAATTCAATAGATCATTCAATTTCCCACTCGCCGCGCGCAATGCGCCGCCCATTCCATTCATTCGAATCGCCAAGATGAACCAGCATCCCGCCGCCGCCCCGCTGCGCGATCTCGCGGGCGAAGTGCTCGGCCTGATCGACCTGAAGCAGATGTTCACCGACATCCACATCGAGCAGGACCGCCCCGTCACGATCAAGACGCCGCGCGGCTGGATCGAGACGAGCGACGAACCGGTGCTCCTCGACGACATGCGGCCGCTGCTCGACGCGATCGACGAGCATTGGGAGAACGCGCTGCGCCAGGGCACGCTCGATCGCCCGTTCGTCCTCACGCGCTGCCGGCTGCGCTGCCACGTGTATCGCGCGGGCGGCGGCCGCAAGATCGTGATCTCGATGCGCCGCCTGCCGCTCGCGCCGCTGCCGCTCGAGGAGCTCGGCCTGCCCGTGTACGTGCGCTCGATGCTCGACAACACGAAGGGCATCATCCTCGTCACCGGCCCGACGGGCTCGGGCAAGACGACGACGATCGCGTCGCTGCTCGAGCACGTCAACGCGACGCGCAACACGCATATCGTCACGATCGAGGAGCCGATCGAATACTATCTGGAGCGCCGCCAGTCGATCATCTCGCAGCGCGAAGTGCCGACCGACACGCCGAATTTTCCGCACGGGCTGCGCGAGGCGCTGCGGCAGAAGCCGGACGTCGTGATGGTGGGCGAGGTGCGCGACGCGCAGACGGCCGACACGCTGCTGCAGGCGGGCGAATCCGGGCACCTCGTGCTCGCGACGATGCACACGGGCAGCGCGGTCAGCGCGCTCAACAAGCTGCTGTCGTTCTTTCCGGCAGGCGAGCGCGACCGGCACGCGGTCGCGCTCGCCGAATCGCTGATCGGCATCGTCTGCCAGAGCCTCGTGCCGAGCGCGGACGGCGAGAGTCTCGTGCTCGCGAGCGAGCTGCTGTTCAACAACAACAACCAGGTCGCCAAGCTGATCGCGGACCCGGCGAAGCTGCACCTCGTCAACGAATTCCTGCGGCGCCGGGAGGACAACATGTCGCGCTCGCTGAACGACGATCTCGCCTCGCTCGCGGCGCGCAACCGGATCACGACGAAAGACGCGTTACGGGCAACTTACAATCGGCTCGAACTGCATGAAATGATGCAGTCCATTGTTAATCGTTAGATGCATGCGCATCCGATCCGGCATTTTTATATGTCGATCTAAAATCGAAAAGAAATCATATAAACAAGCCCGATCCCGCGTTAATCGACTGGTCGCATTAATTTCAAAAGACGATTGCGGCGGCGAGCCCGAATCGTGCGCGATCGTCGCTTGATAATGTGCGGAATTTGCATCAATTGCCGAGCAGGCGCGTCTGACTCCTGAGGCCGAGGCCGTCCGGCAGCGACGAAAGCGGCGTGGGCGTGGGCGGGCGTGAAGACGGATGCGCCCGCGCCGACGGCTTCGTGGCGGCGAGCGCCGCCTTGGCTGTGGCTGTGGCTGTGGTTGCGGATGCAGGTGCGGGTGCGGCTTCGATTGCGGCTTCGGGTGCCGTTGCGCGTGCGGGTGCAGGTGCGCTCACGTGTGCCATGGCCGGCGCGTCTCGCGCCGATGCCGGCGCGCCCGACGACGCCGGCCGCGACACGAGCGCCGAATCCGTCGTCATCACGCGCGGCGTCACCAGCACGAGCCGCCGCGCGCCGCGCCCGGAGGCAAGCGGCAGCGCCACCGCCGCGCACTCCCCTGCCGCGAGCGTCACGCTCGACGTGGCTTCGCCCAGCGTTGCTTCGCCCGACGTCGTATCGACCGATGTCGCTTCGCCCGGCGACAGCGCGCCGGCCGAGCGGCCGCCGCCATCCTCGCGGCGCTCGACGATCCGCATGTCGAGCGCGTAGCGGCCCGCCTGAGCGGTTTCGCGCGGCGTGACGCGCATAGCGAAACCGCTTCTCCGAGAGTCGAGCGTTCGCACGTCGCCGTCATTCGACGGGACGAACGCCTGCCGCAGACGGCCGAAATCCGCGTTGCCGTCGGGAAGCGTCAATGTCGAGCCGTCGACGTCGATCGATGCCGCACCGCGCGCGGCGAGTTCGGCGACGCGTACACGCGCCTGCGCGCAGCCGTCCGTCGCGATCGCGATGCGCGGCGCGGATGCGCTGGCGGGTTTGGACGATCCGGGTGCGCCGGCGGCGTTGGACGCGCCGGATGCGGCCGGCGTCCCATTTACGGCGGCTGCGGCGGTTGCGCGAGACGCGCCGGATGTGCCGGATGTGCTGGATGTGCTGGATGTGCTGGATGTGCTGGATGTGCTGGACGTGCTGGACGTGCTGGATGTGCTGGATGTGCTGGACGTACTGGACGTACTGGACGTACTGGACATGCCGGACGTGCTAGACGTGCCGGACGCGCTGGACATGCCGAACATGCCGGTTACGGCGGATGCGCGACGCGAATCCGCCGCACCCGCCGCACCCGACGCCGCCGACGATTCCGCTCGCCCCGGCGAACGCGAAGCATCGCGCGCATCGCCCGCCGCGCGCGATGCCGCGGAGGCCCGCACGTCGTCGCGCCACCGCAACCCCAGCGCATCGAGCTGCGCGGGCGCGAGCGTCGCGCCGAACGCGTCGATCCGTATCGGCGCGGGCAGCGTGTCGAGCTGCGCGACGAGCCGCGCGTCGTGCGCGAGGCGCGCGGGCACGTCGCGGATCAACACGGTGTTCGAGCGCGCGTCCGCGCCGACGATCGGCAGCGACGCGGTGAATTCGCGCACGCCCGGCACCGCGCGCGGCGCCGCGCCCTCCGCTTCAAGCCGCCGGCGCAGCCGCGTCGCGAGCCCCGGCAGCGACGCGTCGCCCCCATCGTCCCCATCGCCAACGTCGACGCGCACGTCGCGATCGGCCGCCGCGCGCGCGCGCAGCCGGAACGCGCGCGTCTCGGTTCGCACGCGCGCCTGCGCGGCCACGTCGAGCGCACGCGCGGCGGCCAGCACGAGCGCGACGTAGCGCGGCGGGCCGGCGGCCCGCACGATCCGCGCCGCGTCGTCATAAGCGGGCCGCCAGCGCCCGTCGACGATCCGCTGCCGAGCGAGCGTCGCGCGCAGCTCGGCGGGCGTCGCGTAATTGAGCCGCACCGCCGCGCGCCCGAACGCATCGGGCGCGACGAGTTGCAGCACCGCGCCGTCGTAATACCACGCAAGCCCGCATGTGCGCGCGACCCAGTCGACGAAACGCTGCGCGGGCAGCGCGTCGCGCACGTCGAGCCGGCACGGCGTGCGCGCGTCGACGTCGATTGCGACACCCGAACGGCGGCTCAGCTCGCTCAACGCGTCGACGGCGCTCACCGCCCCGACGCGATAGTCGAAGCGCGCGAGCGGCCACGCGAGCGGCACCGCGCGCAGCGCCGGCGCATGGCCCGCGAGCGCGAGCGCCACGGCGGCAGCCGATGCGGCCGCGCGCCGCGTCACGATGCGCGATCCGTCGATTCCGCGTCCGCGCCCAGGTTGAGGCGATAGCCGGTCGCATACGCCGCGTGCACGGTCCAGCCGATGCCCGCCGCCTTCAGGCGGCTGCGCAGCCGGCTCACGTACATGTCGACCGAGCGGGTTTGCGCGCACGCGTCCGCGCCCCACACGAGCCGCAGCAGGTCCTGCCGCTGTACGACCGCGCCCGGATGCTCGGCCAGATGCCAGAGAATGTCGAATTCCTTCGCGCTGAACGCGTGCGACGCGCCGCCGTCGGACACCGTCAGCGTCGCGCGCGACAGCACGTAGCGGCCGAGCGGCATGCGAGCGCTATCGGCCGACAGCGCCGCGAAGCGCCGCAGCAGCGCGCGCACGCGCGCGAGCAGCGTCTGCTTTTCGAGCGGCTTGACGAGGAAGTCGTCCGCGCCGGCGTCAAGAATCTTGACGATGTCCTCTTCGTCCGAATGCACGGTCTGGAAGATCACCGGCACGATCGAGCGCGCGCGGCCGCGCACCCATGCGAGCAGCCGCTCGCCCGTCATCCCGGGAAGATCCCAGTCGAGAAGCAGCAGATCGGCCCAGCTGTCGCCGAGAAAGCGCCGCGCGGCGAGCCCGTCCTCGAACGCCTCGACGCGGTAGCCCTCGGCCTTGAGCCACGTGACGAGCAGCGTGCGCTGCACCGGATCGTCCTCGACGACGACGATCTGCTTGGGCTGCTGCACGGTGCGCTGCATGTTCGGTTCGGACATCGCGAAATTATGGGTCGTCAAGCGAAAAAACGAGAAAACGCGCGCCGCCGCTCAGCCGTCCGGCGCGACGCTCGCGCGCCAGCGCGCGATGCCCTCGGGCACGACGGGCGCCGCGCCGAGCGCCGGCGCGAGCGTCGGCAGGCGCATCACGAACGACGTGCCCGCGCCCCGATTCGATTCCGCGTGCAGCGTGCCCGCATGCGCGGCGACCACCTGCGCGGCGAGCTGCAGGCCGAGGCCGAAGCCCATCGAGCCGCGCTTCGCGAGCGGCGCGAAATCCGTCATCCGAGCGTCCGGCGCGAGGCCCGGCAGGCCGCCCGCCCAATCGCGGATCGTCACTTCCGCGTGCGCGTCGCGCACGTGCAGCCGGATCTCGACGCGCGCGCCCTGCCGCGACGCCTGCACCGCATTGTCGATCAGATTCTGCAGCGCGCGGGCAACAAATACGCGCGCGCCGCGCAACCACAGCGGCGCGGCGTCGTCGAGCCAGAGCTGCAACGCGACGCCGCGATAGACGGCCGCCACTTCGAGCTTCGGCACGAGCTCGCGCAGCATCCCGCGCAGATCGAAGCGCACGAAATGGCGTTGCCGCAAATCGTCCGCCGCCGACGCGACAAGATAGTCCTGACCGAGCAGCAGCGCATGCCGCGCGAGCTGCGCGATCCGTTCGAGGCCGCCGCACGCGGCGAACGCGTCGGGATCGGCGTCGTGCAGCTGGGTCAGCGCGAGGATCGAATTCTGCGGCGAACGCAGGTCGTGCGCGAGAAAACGCAGCGACGCGACGCGCTCGTCGAGCGCGCGGCGCAGCGGCGTGACGTCGGCGACCGTGACCGTCGCCGCGATCGCCGGATCGCGCTCGACCGGTTGCAGCGTGAGCCACAGGATCGCGTCGTCGGTCTCGAATTCGAGTCCTTGTTCGAGCGCCTCGAAGAGCGCGGCGGCGTCCGCGCCCGCCGCGTCGCCGAGCACCGCGCGCAGCGGCAATCCGGCGGGCAGCGCGCGGCCGAACAGCGCGCGCGCGCGCGCGGTGGCCGCGACGATCGCGCCGTCGCGGTCGAGCGCGAGCGTGCCCCACGCCTGCCGGTCCTGCATCATCTGGAAGATTCGGGCATCGGCCCCGTGCGGCGCGCTCAAGTTCGACTCCGGCGGACGTTCGGTTCCGCGTATGTTTGGACGGGCCGCGACGCGGCGGCGCGAGCGCGCAGTGTGTACCGATTCGAAAGCGCTTGTCCAGTGCCGCCGCGCCGCGTCGCCCGCGCGCTCAGAAGTCGGCCTTCTGCTTGAGGTCGCCCGCGCTCACCGTCACTTCGTCCGGCGTGAACTCCATGTTGCCGCCCGCGCCGCGCTTGCCCACATGCGCGTTCACGAACGGATTGCCGCCCGACTCGAGACGCTCCAGCTCCTTCGTCGCGCCGGCGTTCAGCTTCACATTGCCGTCCTTGTCGACGACGCCGACCGAATTATTGCTGCCGTTGTACAGGTTGCCCTGCGAGTCCATCTTCAGGTGCAACGCCTCGCCGCCCGCCTTCGTGTTCAGCTTCACGTCGCGCAGGTCCTCGCCGGGCTTGCCGCCCGCCGGTGGCGTCGCGTGGTTCGTCGGGCCGTTGTTGCCGGCCGGCGTGTCGTCGTTCGAATCGCCGCCGATGTTCGTGTCGTCGCCGCCGCCCGAATCGCCCTGCATCAGCAGTTCCTCGATTTCGTGGAGCAGTTCCTCGATCTTCCGATCGCGGCTGCTCGGCGAAGTCGACGAAGTGTGGAACTGCGACGGATGGAGAGTCTGCAACGAAATGCCGTTAACGCTCATGATCGTCTCGCTATGAATGTGAATCGACTGAGGGAAAGGGAAAAGAACGCGCGCGGCCTTGCTGCGCCCGCGGTTCGTCGACAAGCTTAGGCGGCGCGCCCTCATGCGCCGCGAAGCGGGCGAAGCGGCGTCGCGGCGGACGAAACGACGGGTTGCGCGCCACGCGCCGCCGCCGCGCGACACGGCGCGGTTCGCCGCGCGCGACGGCGCTTCGCGCGCACCGCCCGCTCGTTCGCGCGCAACGGCGATCATCGTCGCCGGGTCATCTCTACTCGACGCATCCCACCGACATGGCGATCAAACCGTGCAACAAGTCCGCGTTGCGCGCGCTGCTCTCGGCCTTCTCGGCCGGGCTGCGCGCGAACGCGCACGCGGACCTCGACGAACTGCTGCTTGCGCTGCGCGCGTTGCAGCCGCGGAACGCCGCGGTCGACCTGTGCGACGTGCGGCTGCGGATCAGCCGGCGCGACTGGATCGGCGCGCTGCACATCCTGCGCACGCTCGAGGAGCAGGAACGCGGCACGCCGCTGTGCTCGGCGTTGCAGAGCTGGTGCCTGTTCGCGCTGCGGGACGACGACTGGCGGCGCTATGCGCAGACCGTGCTGCTGTCGGGGGATCGGGCGTCGACGGCGCTCGTCGGGCGATTCCTGAAGGTGAACGAGCTCGCGGCGAGCGACCGCGGCGAACACGACGACGATGTCGCCGCGCGCGTCTCGCAGTTGCTGCGGCTCGATCGGTATCAATGGGCGCGGCACGTGCATGCGAGCGGGATGGGGTGACGGGCGGTTGGGTTCGTTGTTCGTTGTTCTACGTTTTTCGTTCTACGTCTCTCGTTTGCCGGTTTCGTCTTGCAGTTCGCGGTGTGCGTGTGTGCGGTTCGCGGTTCGCGACAGATTTCCCATACGCCGCAGCAAACGAGATCGCTCGAAATCGGCAACGCGCATCATGGCAAGCCTCGCGTCCGCGATCGACGCGCATCGCGCACTCGAATGCGATTTTCGCGAGTGCACGCGACGATCGCCGTCACGAATTCGTCGCTCGGCCGCGACTTCCGCGCCCATGATCGAACATGTCGAAACAAGCGGGTTCGCCCGAAATCCGCAACGCGCGTTAAGCCGAAGCAAACGTCGGTGATCGGCACGCGGCGCAAACATCCGCGCAAATGCGGATTTCGCGGATTTCGCGGATGTCGCGGAAAGCACGGAAAGCACGGAAAGCACGCATAGCGCAGGAAGACATCGCATCCGGCTTCGCACGACGCCCGCGCAAACGAAGCCCGGCCGCGGCATGCGTGACACGGCCCGGCCCGTCGAGGGCGGCGCGCGCGCCGCGAACGCGTTGCGCGCGCGGCATCGCCAGCGGCGCCGCACCGGCCGTCGCGCCAGACTTCCCGCACGGAGAAACGGCCGATGGACGCCACACGACCAGCGCCCCGGCCCCATCGGCCTCGCTCGCTGCGCAGGCCCGCCCCATGCACGACGATCGGCCGGCGCGACGCGGCGAGCGCCGCCGCCCGCCGCGCGACTTCACCGATCGATCGTCTGCGACGGCGCCTCGTCGAACATCCGCCGATAGCCGTTCACGAGCGTCGACCGATGCCGGATGCCCCAGCGGCTTGCGATCTCGAGCACGCTCGCGGCGCGCGGCGCGTCGGACAGCAGCTCGCCGCGAATCCGCTCCATCCGCTGCCGCCTGATCAGCTCGCTCGGCGACAGCCCGAGATACGTCTTGAACGCCGCCTGCAATGCGCGCTCGGTCACGTCGATGTGCGCGGCGATCTCCCGCACCGACAGGTCGCGCTGGTCGAGCCGCTCCATCAGATAGCGATACGCGCGCCGGTACTTGCCGGGCAGCCGCGCGCTGACGTCGTCGCTCGGTGCGGCCGCGTGCGTGCCGCAGCGTGCGATCGCGAGCGCCGGGGCGAGCGCCGCGCCGTCGGAGCGCACGTGCCGAACGGACGCGAGCGCATAGCGCGCGTACAGCGACGACGATTCGCGAATCCGCCCCTGCTGCTCGCGCACCTTCGCCGCGCAGTACAGATAATCGAGCGTCCAGCGCACGTGCGACCCGCAGCGCCCGGCCGCGTCGCGATACGGCGCGATCATCGCGTCGGCGACGTTCGGCGCGTGGCCGGCGAGCGCGGCGAGCGCGACTTCGAGGCGCACGCTGCGCTGATAGTCGGCGAGGCCCGCCTTCGCGCACCAGCTCACGTGCGCGTCGATGCGCGCGAGCGCCGCGTGGTCGCCGGCCGCGAGCGCGCGCGCCTGCCGCATGTAGTCGACGCGCCTCCGCAGCAGCGGCGGCGCGGCGTCGGCTGCCGCCGACGCGCCCGCCTGCGCGAACGCGGACGGCGGCAGATCGGCGAGCGTCGAGCGCCAGTAGACGTGATCGCCGAGCGCGTCGGCGCGGCCGATCTGGTATTGCAGCAACAAATCCGCGCGCAGCGCGCCCGCGAGCTGAAGCCAGCGCGGATCGGCGTCGCGGGCGGCCGCGTCGAGCACGTCGAGCGTCGCCATCGCGTCCTCGGCGCGGCCGAGATGATGCATGACGACGCACGTGCCGACGAGGCTCTCGAGCTTCTGCTCGACGCTCGCCGCGCGATCGTCCGCGATCCGCTGGAAGCCCGCCTGCGCGATGCCGAAGCGGTTCTGGAAAAACGCCTGCCAGCTCGCGTTGCGGCAGGTCATCACGCGCGTCTGGTCGCGCGATTCGCGCAGCAGCTTCTGCGCGCGGCGGAACGTGTCCTCGGCTTCCTCGAAGCGGCCGAGCACGAGCTGGATGTCCGCATACGCGTGGACGTCGCGCACGTCGACGGCGAGGCCGCCCGGCTCGGCGTCGCAGCGCGCGGCGACGAACGCGGCCGCTTCGGCGAAGCGGCCGTCGAGCACGCGCGCGGCATACGCGCCGTTGGACGAAGGATTGGCGAGCGCGGCGGCGGCGGCGAAATGGAGTGTGGAAAACATGGCGGGTCCTCCCGGCAGGCGGTTTCGAATACGAAGATGTCAGGCTCGATCCGCGCGCCGCGCCGCCGCTCGTCGCGGGGCGCAGCGCGTGGATGCGTGCCGCTATCGTCTCGTCCGGGCCGAATCCGCGCAGCAGTTTGTGACGTTCCGTTACGATTGCCCGGATTGCCGGATTGCCGGATTGCCGGATTGCCGGATTGCCGGATTGCCCGGATCGCCGGGATCGTCGGGATCGTCGGGATCGTCGGGATCGTCGGGATCGTCGGGATCGCCGGGAACGCCGGGGTCGTCGGAATTGCCGGAATAGCTGCGATTACCGCGCTTGCCGCCCGGCGCCGCGCCCCGCTACACCCGCAGCCAGAAATATTCGCCGGACGCGATCCCGCCGAACATCTCGTCGCCCGACTCGATGATGTTCTGCCGCCAGTAGCGGCCGTGCTCCGCGTAGTGCGCGAACAGATCGGCAAGCGTCTCGCCCGTCACGTCCGGCGTGAGCGGCAGCCGCATCAGCAGCACGATGCTGCCCGTGTCCGCGTCGATTCCGAGCTGCGCCTGGTCCTGCGCATAGATCAGCAGGTTCGCCTCGAGCAGCAGCCGGTACACCGCGAGCGTGCGCCCCGCGCTGACGATCCCGTAATGAAAGTTCACGTACATCGATTCCGGATCGTCTTCGAAATATTCGAGCCGCACGTCGAAACCCTCGACTTCGATCGAGCGCGTTTCGAGCACATGGTCGACATCCGGCAAATCGACGATCGCGCAAACCTCGGCGATGATTCCCTCGTAGTGTTCCTGGCTCATGGCTGCTCCATTCCGGCATCCGGCACGCCGCAAAAAAACAGCCGGCGCACGCAGCGCCGGCTGTCCAACACGCGTCGTGCGGCGGCGAACTTACTGAATCTTCTCCGCGCCTTTTTGAATCAGGCCCACGGCGGCCTTCTTCACCTCCATCTCCGATTGCGCGATCGTCATCTTCATTTGGTTCTCGGCCATCTTGTTCATCGCCGCAATGCCCGCATCGGTGCTGTTGCCTGCACTAAACAGGGCTCCGCCCGCTTGCAACGCCGTATTAATGATGCTCATGGTCAACACTCCATAGATAGTGCGTGCGTACACGCATCGACAGAAATCCGGCGCAGCCGATCCTTATTGCACATCGCTCGGCCCGCCGCTTTTTTGCCGCGCAGCGTGAGGCGGCGCCGGACGCGGCTCGCGCCGCACCGCTTGCCGCCGCACGCCGCGCGGCGAAACCGTGGCCGCTACGCGGCCGTCGCGTTCGCCTCGTGCAGCGTCGCGACGATCCGCTGCGCCGCGAGCAAGCCGCGATAGATCTTCTGCATCGCATCGCGATCGAACTCGCTCGCGGCTTGCGCGGTGGCCGCGCTCACGCGCTCGGCCGTCTCGCCGAGCGCCCGGCGCAGCGCGCCGATGCGCGCGGCCGCGTCGGGCGCGGCGAGCGCCTGCTCGAGCGGTCCGCAATCGTCCGCTGCCCGTTCCAATGCTTCGTACATGCCGCTTCTCCCGTTGGTTGAGGCCTGTCAGTTGAGGTTCGGCGCGCCGTCGGCCGGCGCGCCCGCAAACACGTGCTTCACGCCGTCCGGCGTCTCGATGTAGCGCACGTCGCCGATCTCGAGCATCCCCGAGTACGCGACGGGCACGGGCGCGTCGCCCGACTGCCGCGCGTCGATTTCGATCGCGCGCACGTTCGGCCCGACGTCCGCGCGCACCCGGTCGACCGCCGCGCGCAGTTGCGCGACGTTCGGCACGACGCCCGACACGAGAAAGCGCCCCTGCCCCGCGTAGGCGACCGTCGCGCCCGGCACGCCGAGCGATTCGCCGATGCTCTGCGCATCGTCCTGCGCGACGTCGTACCGGCGCTCGACGCGATGCACGGCGAGCCGGTCGAGCAGCTTGCGTGCGGCAAGGTCGTCGGCGGGCGTCGCGACCATCCCGCTGACGGCGACCATCGCGCCGCGCGGCGCCGCGTGCAGCTCCGTGTAGCCCGCGCGCCCGAGCTCACCGCCGATGCGCGTCGCGAGCGCATCCGCCGTCTCGACCGCGGGCGGCGCGCCCGGATGCGCGCTCGCGAGCATCGCGCCCATCGCGAGAAGGCCGGCGACGAGCGCGCCGCCCGCCGCCGCGCACGCCGCGAGCTTGCGCTGCGCGCCGCGCCTTGCCGCGTCGGCGCCGGGCGGCGGCGCCCACAATGTCGCGAGCAGGTCGAGATCGCTCGGCCACTCGCCGCCCGCGGGCCCAACGCAGAGCGCCGTCTCGCCGAACGGCACCGGCACGAAGTCGAGCATCAGGAGCGGCGAGCCGTCGGCGTCGAACGGATCGGCGGCCGTCTCCGGCGGCGCGCTCGCCGCCCGCCGCGCGCGCGTTGCGCCGCGCGCGTCGATCGACAGCAACAGATCGCCGTCGCGCCAGTCGGTGATGCGAATCTCCGCGTCCTCGCCCGCGCCGATCCGGTGCTCGCCGGCGTCGAGCGCGATTTCCGCGCCGGCGTGCAAACCGGTCAAGATCCGCAGCAGCTTCATCGGTTGCTCCTTGTCCTTGCATCGTGCGTTTCATTGGCATCGATCGAATCGATCGCGATCCGTGCGTCGCTTCGATCGCGCCGCGTCGTTCGTCGATGTAGCCAGAATAGTTCGATGCGGTGCCGCGGTTCGTGCGTCGCGCGAATTCGCCGCCGCGTTTGCGAAGCGCCGCCCGCGCCGCGACGCTCACGATCGCGGCCGCGGCGCGCCACGCTGTGCGGCCCGCTGTGTCGCCCGCTGTGCAACCCGCTCAATCGCGGATACGCCGCCGCGCAGCGTCTGCACACTCGCGATCGCGCGAGCGAGCTGCGCATTCGTCGACGGCCGCTCCGCGTTGAACACCATCAGCGGCAGCAGCAGGTAGTGCGTGCTCGCGCGGTCGCCGCGCTCGGCCGCCGCATCGCGCGGCGCGGCGCGCACGCTTCGCGTCGCGTCGAGCAGCAGCTGCTTCACCCCGCTCCAGCCGATCGGCGTCCACGGCCCGGTGCGCAGGCGGGCGGCGAGCAGGTCCGCGCTGTGACTCAGCAGCGCCGCCGTGATGCGCGCGCCCGGCTCCGCGTCGACACACCGGCCGAGCTGAAGCAACGTATCGGCCCACAGATGCCGCAGCGCCTGCTCGCGCTCGGCGGCACCTGCCGGCGTGCGCGCGAGGTTGGCGAGTGCACGCTGCGCGGGCGCGAGCCCCGGCCGCGTGCGCGCCGCGCGCACGCGCGGCAGCGCAAGGACGCTCGCCGATTCGCCGTCGCGCTCCTCCTGCTCGCGCTGCTGCCCTCCGCCGCCCCGGCCGCCCGACTGCCGGTCGCGCTCGTCATGCGGCGCGACGTGCGCATGCGGCACCGACGATTCGTCGCCGCCGTCGAACGCTTCAGACCGGCTATCGGCGCGGCGACGCCCGCGCGAACCCGCCGCCGCCGCCCGCGCGCGCGGCTTCAGCTTCGCGAGCATCTGGCTGCGCGCGGCGATCACGCTCGCCTGATAGCCGTTCGAATACGTAAAGCGCGTGCCGTACTTGCCGTAGGTCGTCGCGACGCGCGCGCGCGCCGGCCGGCGCCGCCTCGGATCGGGCTTCGCCGCGTGGAGTGCTTGCGCGATCGCGCGCGTGATGCGGCTCATGACGGCACCGCCGCGGACAAGAGCTGCTGCGCGAAATGCAGGATCTCGGCGGCCGCCCACGGCCCGGCGATCGCAACCGTCACCGTCACCGCGACGAGCTTCACGCCGTACGAGATGCTCTGCTCCTGCAGCGACGTGATCGCCTGCAGGAACGAGATCGCGAGGCCGGATGCGGCCGCGACGAGCACGACGGGCAGCGAGATGTAGAGACACAGCATCATGCCTTGCGACGTGAGCCGGATCAGGTCGTCGATTTCCATCGGGCGAATCTCCTCGGAATCGGTAAGCGGTAAGCGGTAAGCGGTAAGCGGTACGCGGTAAGCGGTAAGCGTGAATCAGGAATAGGTCAGCACGAGGCCGTGCACGAGCGTCGACCAGCCGTCCATCACGACGAACAGCATCAGCTTGAACGGGATCGCGACGTTGGTCGGCTGCACCTGGTTCATCCCCATCGACATCAGCACGTTCGCGATCACGAGATCGACGATGATGAACGCGATATACAGGATGAAGCCGATGCGAAACGCGTCGGTCATCTGTGCGAGCGTGAACGCGGGCGCGAGCACGATCAGATCGTCTGCGCGCAGTTGCGCGGCCGCGGCCTTCGGCCAGACCACCGACGCGGAGCGCAGGAAGAAGCGCTTCTCGCGCTCGCGCGAGTGCGCGGCGAGGAACTGGCGGAACGGCTCCTTCGCCGCGCCGAACGCCTGCAGCATCGCCTGCGTCGGCTGCGGCGACAGCGCCTGCCCCTGCAGCTGCTGCTGCGCGGCGAATCCGATCGGCGCCATGATGTACAGCGACACGAGGATCGCGATGCCGTTGAGCACCATGTTCGGCGGCACCTGCTGCACGCCGAGCGCGTTGCGCAACAGCCCGAGCACGACGACGACTTTCGCGTACGACGTGACCACCATCGCGATGAACGGCACCATGCTCATCACGAGCACGGCGATCAGGAGGCCGGTGATGTCGTTAAACTGAACCATCGTCGCCCGCCATCCGGTCGATCCGCACGCCGAGATGCGCGCCCACCGCGACGAGCCTGCCGCCGCCGATCGCCTGGCCGTACGCGACGAGCCGCACCGGCACGTCGCGCGCGGCGAGCGGCAGCTCGAGCACGTAGCCCGGGCGCAGCGCGGCCAGCTCGGCGATCGACAGCGACAGCGTGTCGATCTCGACGTGCACGGGCAGAGCGACGTCGCCGAGGGCGGCCGCCTCGGGCGCGGCGGGCGGCGCGTCTTCGCCCGGCGATGCGGGTGGCGAAGTGGGTGGCGCAGCGGTCAGCGAAGCGGTTGGTGAAGCGGCTGCTGAAGTGGCCGGAGAAACCGCCGGTAAAGCGGCTTGTGAATCGGCCGGAAAATCTGCCGGCGAATCCGCCGCCAAGTCGCCCGCGACGATCGGCTCGTCGAGATCGTCGGCGGTGTCGGGCGTTTCGGTCATCGTCATCGTGGTTCCCTCGATCAGAACGGTTGCGTGCCATTGCGTCGCGCCGCGCGCACCCCACCACGCGTGCAGCGGGCCCGAGCGCGCGCCGCCGAGCGCGGACGGCACCATGTCCAGCAGCACGTCGCCCGGCCGCAGGCTACGCAGCACCGCGAGCGGCAGCGCGCGCGAGCCGAGCCGCACACGGCCGGGCAGACGCACGCGCGCGAGCGCGCCCGTCGCCGCGCCGCGCGGCCGCTCGCGTGGCAGCCGCGCCGCGAGCGCGTCGAGCCACGGCGTCTGCGCATCGAGCAGCGCGCAGCGCATCGGCATGCCGTCGAGCGCGAACGTCAACACGCAGCGCGTCGCGTCGAGCGCCGCCGCAGGCGCGGCGCGCAGCCCGCCGATCGTCACGCCGGCGAGCCCCGCCGCCGCGAACGCGGCGACGAGCGGCGCGAGCAGCGTCGACGCGAGCGCGGTGCGCAGCGACAGGCTCGCGTCGTCGCCGCGCGCATCCAGCGCAGGCGCCGCGACGACGTCGAGCGCCGGAAACGCAGCGAGGTCGATCGCGACGCGCGCGCTCGCGCCGTTCAATCGCAGATCGAGCACGCCGGGGCGCTCGAAGCGCGGCCGCTCGTGCGTCGCCGCGCGCCAGTCGGACAACGTCGGAAAGCGCGCGAGCCACGCGGCGAGCCGCGCGTCGGCGATCAGGCGCGCGAGCGCCGCGTCGAACGCGCTGCACGCGGGCAGCGGCAGCGCGGCGTCGATGCCGGGCGGCGCGGCGGTGTCGGGTTCCAGTTCGATCGGCTCGGTATCCATCGTCGCGGATAGTCGGGTTTGCTTACGGGTTTGCTTACGGGTTCGCTTACGGGTTCGCTTACGGGTTCGCTTGCGGGTTCGCTTGCGGGTTCGCTTGCGGGTTCGCTTGCGGGTTCGCTTGCGGGTCCGCTTGCGGGTTCGCCTGCGGGTTCGCTTGCGGGTTTGCTTACGGGTTTGCTTACGGGTTTGCTTACGGGTTTACTTGCGGGTCCGGCTACGCGCTTGCTCAGCCCACGTCGATCTCGATCGTGCGCGGCGCGCCGCAATGCGCGAGCAGCGTGTCGAGTCGCGCGTGCAGGGTCGCGCCATGCGTGCAGAGTAAGTGCCGCGTCGCCGCGTCCGGCGTCTCGAACCGAAGCCGCAAGTCGAAACGCGAAAGAACGAGATGCAGCACCGTGTCCGGCAGCAGCGCGGGCGCGAGCGGCAGGCTGATCGCCCACTGGCTTCCCGCGTCGTCGCCGCACAGCGCGGCGATCTCGGCCGCGAGCGCCTCGGCGACGCGCACCATCCGCTCGCGCTGCGCGAACACCTGATTGACGAACGCGCCGGAGCCCGCGCACGCGCGCGCCATCGCCTCGCGCCCGGCCGCATCCGGCAGCGCGGCCGGATCGCGCTCGATCGGCGGCGGCGCGCCGTCGCGCCATGGCGGCGATGCGTCGCGCCGCCGTTCGTCGCCGGCCGACGCGCGCTCGCCGGCCGGCGCGACGCGCGCGCGCCGCAGCAATTGCGCATAGTCGAAACCCCGCCGCGCCGTGTGCGCCGGGAACGCGCCGTCCGGCCCGGCGGCCGGCTCGCCCGCGATGATCCGCACCGGCCTCAGATCAGCGGCGCTCATGCGTGCGCCGCCGTCGGCATCGTCACGCGGCCGACCGGCTGCAATTCGACCTGGTCGCCGAGCTCCTGATACGAATAGACGGGCAACCAGCCGAGCCGCGCCTCGATCATCCGCCGCGTGTAGCGGCGCACGTCCATCGACGTGACGAGCGCGACGTCGTCGCGCGGCGTCTCGCCGACGAACGACGCGACGCTGTCGACGAGATAGCGCACCTGCTCGGGCGGCAGCGCGAGGAAGTTGCCCGCGGGCGTCTGCTTGATCGACTGCCGGATGTGCTGCTCCACCGGCAAGTCGAGCAGCACGGCCGGCAGCCGTCGCGCGCCGCGCGCCGCGCGATACGCGAGATAGCGCGACAGGTCGCCGCGCACGTATTCGGCGAGCATCAGCATGTCCTTCTCCTTCGGCCCCCACGCGACGAGGCTCTCCATGATGTCGCGCGCGTTGCGGATCGGGATGTGCTCTTCGAGCAGGCGGCGCAGCACATCCGCGATCCGCTGCGTCGGCAGCGCCTTCTGCACTTCGGCGACGAGCCCCGGATAATCGGCGCCGAGCTGATCGAGAATCCATTGGGTTTCCTGAATGCCGAGGAACAGATGCGCGTTGCGCCTGAGCAGCGCGATCGTCTCGTGCGCGATCACCTGCTCGGCGCGCCATGCGCGCGCGCCGGCCGGCACCGCCTTGTCGTCGATCCAGTAGCTCTCGGCGAGGCCGCCCGCGGGCCCGCGCTTCGTGCAGCGGCCGGCGAGCGCCGCATCCGACGCCGCGTCGGGCAGCATCGTCTGGTCGGCCGGCAGTTCGAGCCGCGCCTGCGGCACGTCGCGCATCAGGATCTCGCACGTCGCCTCGGGCAGCGCGCCGCTCGTCCACAGCGTGATGCCGGGAAACGGCAGCCCCTGCTCCTCCTGCAGCTTCGCGCGCTCCTCGTCGAACGCGCGATCGAGCGCGGCGGGCGCGAGCCGCGCGACGAGATCCGGCGCGACGCGCACGCCGATCGCGCACGTGAAGAGCGGCGCGCGCGGCAGGATCGACGGCGTGCCGCTCTTCGCGCCCGCGCGCTGCAGCGCGATCACCGGCTCGCCGCGCGCGGCCGTGCGGCGCGCGCCCTTCTGCAGCCGGTAGCCGGCGAACGCGAGCGTGGCCGACAGCAGCGCGAACAGCGCGGCCGGAAAGCCCGGCACGGCGGCGAAGCCGATCAGCAGCACCGCCGCGAAATACAGCGCGCGATGGCTGCCGCCGAGCTGCCGCGCGATCTCCGAGCCGAGCGACGCACCTTCGCCCTCGTCGTGATCGTCGGCGACGCGCGTGATCATCACGCCCGCCGCGACCGAGATCAGCAGCGACGGAATCTGCGACACCATCGCGTCGCCGACCGACAGGATCGAGAAGCGGTTCGCCGCTTCCCCCGCCGTCATCCCGTGATACATCACGCCGATCGCGATGCCCGCGACGATGTTCACGAGCGTGATGATGAGCCCCGCGATCGCGTCGCCCTTGACGAACTTCATCGCGCCGTCCATCCCGCCGTGCAACTGGCTCTCCTTCGCGAGCGTCGCGCGCTTGCGGCGCGCCTCGTCGGGCGTCAGGATGTTCGCGCGCAGGTCCGCGTCGATGCTCATCTGCTTGCCGGGCATCGCGTCGAGCGTGAAGCGCGCGCCGACTTCGGCGACGCGCTCCGAGCCCTTCGCGATCACGATGAACTGCACCGTCGTGATGATCAGGAACACGACGAGGCCGACGACGAGATTGCCGCCGACGACGAGCTCGCCGAAGCTCTCGATGATGTCGCCCGCGTTCGCGTGCAGCAGGATCGACTTCGTCGACGCGATGTTCAGCGATAACCGGTACAGGGTCGTGAACAGCAGGACCGACGGAAACACCGACAGCGACACGATGCTGCCGACGTACATCGTCACCATCAGCAGCGTGACGCTGATCGCAATGTTGACGCCGAGCAGCACGTCGATCACCTCGGGCGGCAGCGGCAGGATCATCAGCGACACGATCGCGACGACCAGCACCGTGATGCCGACCTCGCCGCCGGCGGGAAGCTTGAGGGTTTTCAGCGTCATGACGACCTCGCGGAGGGAACGACGGCGGCGGCGCGCGTGGGCGCGACCGATTCGACCCAGCGCAGGATCGCGGCCACCGTTTCGAACAGTTCTTCGGGAATCGCCGCGTCGCGCTCGATGCGGTACAGCGCGCGCGCGACCGGCGGATTGCCGACGATCGGCACGCCGAGCGCGTGCGCGTGACGGCGCAGCGCGAGCGCGCCGTCGTCGACGGCTTTCTCGATCACGCGCGGCAGCGGATGCTCGTCGGGCGCGTAGCGGATCGCGACCGCGTAGTGCGTCGGGTTGACGACGAGCACGCTCGCCTGCCCGACGTTCTGCCGCGCGGGTGCGCTCGTCGCGATCTCGCGCGCGAGGCGGCGGCGCTCGCCCTTCGTGTGCGGATCGCCTTCGCTTTCCTTGTGCTCGCGCTTCGCCTCTTCCTTCGTCATCCGGTTGTCGCGGATGAACATCACGCGCGCGATCTTGTAATCGGCCGCCGCGAACACCGTGACGACGAGCGCGACGACGCCGAACAGCTTCATCAGCACCGTCCACAGCACGCGCGACAGTTGCGGCGTCGCTTCGTACACGCTCGCGACGACGAGCGGAAACAGCGACGTCATCATCTTCCAGATCACGCACGCGAGCACCACCGCCTTGACGATCATCTTCACGAGCTCGAGCAGCGACTTCAGCGAGAAGATCCGCTTGATGCCCGCCATCGGATTGATCGCGTCGAACTTCGGCATCACGGGCTCGAGCGTGACCATGAAACCCGCCTGCGGCGCCTGCGACGCGACGCCCGCGACGATCGCCGCGGCGGCGAACGGCAGCATCGTCAGCGCGGCGCTCGCGGCGAGGTCGTGCAGCGCGGCGAGCGTCGCCTGCGGCGTGCGCTCGCCGTGCACGAAATCGAGCGCGGTGCGCATCGCGCGCACGAGGCCGCCCGTCAGCATCGATTCGCCCGCCGTCAGCACGCCGATCGCGGCCGCGAGCGTCACCGCGTCCGCGACGTCCTTGCTTTTCGCGACCTGCCCCTTCTCGCGGGCCTTCTTCAGCTTGCGCTCGGAAGGCTCTTCGGTTTTCTCTTCGGCCATCGCCGCCGTTCCTGTCGAGAGTCGGACACGGTGCGTACGTTAATGGCGCGGCGCGCCGCGCGCGCGCGCCGGCCCGAAGCCGCGCCGCCCGACGCGAAGCGCGCGCGGCGCTTCGCATCGCATGCGCGCGCTTCGCGTCGGCGGCCGAGCGGCCGCCCCGCGCTGCTACCTTGCGCCCCATACGCTTTTCCATCAACGACATGCGCCGCTCGCGCGGCGACACGGAGCGCACACCATGGACGAATCCCGGCCGACCTATCTGCGATGCAGCCAAGCGGCGCTGAACGAACTGATCGACGCCGCGAGCCTGGCGCTCGGCGGCGCGCTCGGCGGCCCGGCCGCCGATCCCTACGACATCGGCCTGCTGATCGACGCGCTGCGCGTGCTCGCGCCGCAATTGCCCGCCGCCGACATGTTCGACGGCATGCTGCACGTCGCGCTCGGCAATTTCGACGACGCCGTGCGCGTGTTCGCGGAAATCGCGAGCGGCGCGACGACCGCGATCTACGGCAAGGCGCTGCTCGCGTTCGCGCTGCAACTGAAGCGCGATCCGCAATGGCGGATCGCCGCCGACGAGGTGCTCGCGGCGGGCAGCCCCGCGCAGGCCGTCGCGCTCGTGCGCGCGCTCGAGCGGCAGCACGACGTGATGCTCGCGAAGGAGCGCGCGGAGCGCACGGGCGTCTGGGAGTTGCCCGAATCGGGCGCGGCCGCGCGCGGCGACGCGACCGATGCGCCGAGCGCGAATCCCGCAAGCCCCGCGAATCCCGCGAATCCCGCGGGCGGCTTCGACGCGCAGGCCGCGTTCGCACATCGGCAATATCTGCGTCTTTGACGAGGAGGCCCGCATGACCGCCCCGCTTTCCCCGACCGACCTGACCCGCGCGCTCGACGCCGCGTTCTCCGACGCGGCGGCGCCCGGCGGCCCGGCGGCTGCGACGACCACGGCCGGCACGGCGGCGCACGACGTCCCGGCCGACGTCGCCGGCCGCTTCCAGGCGCTGATGTCGAACGCGACGCCCGCGCCGCCCGTCGCGCCTGCGCACGACGCGAGCGCGATCGCGAAGCTCGTCGAGACGTCGGACGCCGCGATCAGGCAGGTGCTCGACAACGCCGCCTATTTGAGCCGGCACGCGAGCGAGCTGCCGATGAGCCAGATGTTCGCGGCGTCGATCCAGGCGTCGGCCGAGGCCACCGCGATGCAGATCGATCTGCAGGCGAAGATGAGCGTCGTCACGTCGACGAAGGACGCGATCGGCTCACTGATGAAGAACCAGTAACCATGAAACGACTCCATCTCCCGATCGCCGCCGCGCGCGGGCGGCGCGCCGCCCGGCTCGCCGCGCTCGTCGCATGCGCGATGCTCGCCGCCGGCTGCCGGCAGGAGCTTTACGGCGGCCTCGCCGAGCGCGACTGCAACGAGATGATGGCCGCGCTGCTGCAAACCGGCGTCGACGCGCAGAAGAAGACGCCCGACGGCGGCAAGACCTGGACGCTCGCCGTCGACGACAAGCAGATCGTCAAAGCGATGGAAGTGCTGCGCGCGCGCGGGCTGCCCGCGGCGCGCTACGACGATCTCGGCGCGCTCTTCAAGAAGGACGGCCTCGTGTCGACGCCGACCGAGGAGCGCGTGCGCTTCATCTACGGCGTGTCGCAGGAGCTGTCGGACACGCTGTCGAAGATCGACGGCGTCGTCGTCGCGCGCGTGCACATCGTGTTGCCGAACAACGATCCGCTCGCGCAGATCGCGAAGCCGTCGTCGGCGTCGGTGTTCATCAAGTACCGGCCGAACGCGAATCTCGCGACGCTCACGCCGCAGATCAAGAACCTCGTCGTCCATGGCGTCGAAGGGCTCACGTACGACGAAGTGAGCGTCACGTCGGTCGCGGCCGATCCGGTCGATCTCGTGTCGGCCGCGCAGCCGGGCGCGCGGGACTCCGGCGGCGCGACGCTCGTCGGCGTGCTCGCCGCCGTCATCGTGTGCGCCGCGCTCGCGGCCGCGGGCGGCGCGCTGTGGTGGCGCGCGCGCAGGCATGGCGGCGCGGGAGCTGGCGCGGGCGGTCTCGCCGCGCGGCTGCGCGGCGGCAATGGCGGCGGCCGCGGCGATGGCAATGGCAATGGCGGTGGCGGTGGCGGTGGTGGCGGTGGTGGCGGTGGTGGCGGTGGTGGCCGTGGCGGCAGCGGTGGCAGCGGCGCGAAAGCCGCCGCCGCGTCTCGGCAGGCCGGCGCGCGATGAGCGGCGGCACGCCGGTTGCAAGCGTCGCGAGCGTCGCGGCAAGGGCGACATGGCTTGCCGGCTACGACGCGAACGCGCGACGCGCGGTGGACTGGATTCACGCGAGCTGGCACGGCGCGCTCGCGCCGCTCGTCGCCGCGACGCGCGAGCGCGAGCGCGCGCCCGCGCTGCGCGCCGCATGCTCGCTGCTGCTGCTGCGCGCAGTGGGGGCCTCGTCGCCGCCACTCGACGGCTTCGATGCGCCCGCGGACCGGCTCGCCGCGCTGCCCGTGGCCGACGCGCTGCGGCTGTTGCGCCTGCGCGCGCTGCTGTCGCGGCGCGCCGAGCTGCGTCACTGGATCGACCGCGCGAGCCGCGAGCGGCTCGCCGGCTGGGTCGGCGCCGACGGCTGCCGCGCGCTCGCCGCGCTCACGGCGCTGCCCGACGCGCCGCGCGCGCGCGGCCTCGATCGCCGCGCGCCGATCACGCCGCTCGCGCAACTGTCCGGCGACGACATCGCATGGGAAGGCTGGTGCCTGTTCGAGCGCGAACGGGTCTGGTCGCCCAAGGGGCCGGCGCGCATCGTGCGCCTCGCGTTGCCGCGCGAGCGCGCGCGCGCGCCGTGGATCGAACACGCGGCGGCGGACGCGGACGGCGCGACGCTGCTCGCGCGCCTGCCGTCGCTGTATCCGGAGTGGTCATGGCTTTTTGGCTGAAGAACCGACAGATTCCGCTCGCCGACGATTGCTGCATCGACGCGCCGCACGGCGTGCTGCGCCGCGACGCGTTCGAGACGGTTCAAGCGCTCGACGCCGCGCTCGACGCGCTCGCGGCGCAACGCGACGCCGTGCTGCGCGCGGCCCGCGACGAAGCCGAACGGGTCGCCGCCCGCGCGCGCGCGCAGGCCGACGCGCTCGTCGAAGCGGCGCGGCGCGAGCACGACAGCGCTTATGCGCGCGGCTACGACGCGGGCCGCGCGCAGGCGATCGCCGACTGGCACGCGCAAGCGGCCGATTCGTTCGAGCAGGAGCGGCGCGTGCGCGACCGGATGCGCGAGCGGCTCGCGGAGCTCGTCGCCGCCGCCGTCCAGCAGATGGTGCGCGCGGAGGACGCGCGCGGCCTCTTCGCGCGCGCGGCGCAGACGGTCGAGCGCGTCGTCGCCGGCGCCAGCTATCTGACGGTGCGCGTGTGCGAAACCGATTACGACGCCGCGCGCGAGCAGTTCGGGTTCGTCGCCGACGCGTGGCGCCGGCAGGGCCGCAACGTGCCCGTCGACGTCGTCGTCGAGCCGCGCGTCGCGCCCGGCACCTGCGTATGCGAATCCGATTTCGGCACCGTCGACGCGAGCCTCGACACGCAACTGAACGCGATCCGCGCGGCGCTCGCCCGCGCGCTCGACGACGCGAGCCGCGCATGAACGCGCTGACCGATCTGTCCCGCGTCGCCGACGCGATGGCCGCGCGGCTCGCGATCGAGCCCGCCGTCGGCATGACGGGCAAGGTGCTCGAAGTGATCGGCACGCTCGTGCGCGTCGTCGGCCTCGAAGCGACGCTCGGCGAGCTGTGCGAGCTGCGCAGCGCGTCGGGCGCGCTGCTCCAGCATGCGGAAGTCGTCGGCTTCACGCGCAACGTCGCGCTGCTCTCGCCGTTCGGCGCGCTCGGCGAGATCAATCGCGGCACGCGCGTTGTCGGCCTGCGCCGGCCGCTGTCGGTGAAGGTGGGCGACGGCGTTCTCGGGCGCGTGATCGACAGCTTCGGCGAGCCGATCGACGGGCGCGGCCCGCTCGACTGCGACGCGCTGCGCCCCGTGCTCGCGCCGCCGCCGAACCCGATGTCGCGGCGCATGGTGGACGCGTCGCTCGCGACCGGCGTGCGCATCGTCGACGGCCTGATCACGCTCGGCGAAGGGCAGCGGATGGGCATCTTCGCGCCCGCCGGCGTCGGCAAGAGCACGCTGCTCGGCATGTTCGCGCGCGGCGCATCGTGCGACGTCAACGTGATCGCGCTGATCGGCGAGCGCGGCCGCGAAGTGCGCGAATTCGTCGAGCTAATCTTGGGCGAGGATGGCATGGCGCGCTCGGTCGTCGTGTGCGCGACGTCCGACCGCTCGTCGATCGAGCGCGCGAAGGCCGCGTACGCGGCCACCGCGATCGCCGAGCATTTTCGCGACCAGGGCAAGCGCGTGCTGCTGATGATGGATTCGCTCACGCGCTTCGCGCGCGCGGGCCGCGAGATCGGCCTCGCGGCCGGCGAGCCGCCCGCGCGGCGCGGCTTCCCGCCTTCCGTGTTCGCCGAGCTGCCGCGCCTGCTCGAGCGCACCGGGATGGGCGAGCGCGGCTCGATCACCGCGCTCTACACGGTGCTCGCCGAGGACGATTCCGGCAGCGATCCGATCGCCGAGGAAGTGCGCGGCATTCTCGACGGCCACATCATCCTGTCGCGCGAGATCGCCGCGCGCAACCAGTATCCGGCGATCGACGTGCTCGGCAGCCTGTCGCGGATCATGCCGCAGGTCGCGACGCGCGAGCACGTCGGCGCGGCGGGCCGGCTGCGCCGGCTGCTCGCGAAGCACCGCGAGATCGAGACGCTCCTGCAGCTCGGCGAATACCAGGCGGGCAGCGATCCGGCGGCCGACGAAGCGGTCGCGAAGATCGACCGGGTCCGCGCGTTCCTCAACCAGCGCACCGACGAGCACTCGCCGACCGACGCGACGCTCGCCGCGCTGCACGCGCTCGTCCAATGACGTGCCGCAAGCAGCGCGCCTTCGAGACGCTGCTCGCGCGCCGCGAGCAGCGCGGCGCGAAGCTGCGCGCGGAGCAAGGCGCGCTGCGCACCGAACGCGACGCGGCGGCGGCCGAGCTCGCGCAGTGCGAAGCGCACGCGCATGCGAAGCGCGATGCGGCGAACCGCTACGCGGCGCGCGTCGACGCGATGGCGGCCGGCCGCGCGCCGTTCGCGATCGGCGACTACGCGGCGTGCCGCCGCTATCGCGACGCGCTGCTCGACGAGCACGCGCTCGCGCACGCGCAATGCGCACGCCTGCGCGCGGCGCTGCAGGCGAAGGCCGACGCGCTCGCCGCGGCCGCGCGCCGGATCGCCCGCAACGATGCGCAGATCGACGTCGTGCGCGAGCGCATCCGGCGGCTCGCACGCGCGGCCGAGGCGGCCGCCGAGGACGCGCAGGACGAGGAAATCGAGGAAGGCGCGCTCGCACGCCGGCTCGCGGCCGCGCGGGCATCGAACTAGGAGCCCGGACATCGGCATGACGACCTACGACATCTTTCCGTTGCAGCACCTCGGCGACGAATTCATCGGCTTCATCGTGCTGCTCGCGCTGTCGAGCGAGCGGCTGCTCGTGATCATGACGATCCTGCCCGCGACCGCCGACAACGTGATGAAAGGCCCGCTGCGCAGCGGCGCGGCGGCGCTCTGGTGCCTGTTCGTCGCGTGCGGCCAGCAGGCGCTGATTCCGCAGCTGCGCGGCGCGTTCCTCGTGTTCGCCTGCGCGAAGGAGGCCGTGATCGGGCTCGTGCTCGGCATCGCGGCGTCCACCGTGTTCTGGGCCGCCGAGGCGATCGGCACCTACGTCGACGACGTCGCCGGCTTCAACAACGTGCAGATGCAGAACCCGAGCTCGGGCACGCAGACCTCGCTGATGGCGACATTGTTCGGGCAGCTGACGATCGCGGCGTTCTGGATGCTGGGCGGCATGACGTTCCTGCTCGGCGCGCTGTACGAATCGTATGCGTGGTGGCCGCTCGGCTCGTTCGATCCGGTGCCCGCGCCGCTGCTCGCGCTGTTCGCGCAGGCGCGGCTCGACATGCTGATGAACATGATCGCGCGGATCGCCGCGCCGATGATGGCGATGCTGCTGCTCGTCGACCTGGGCCTCGCGTTCGTCTCGCGATCCGCGCAGAAGCTCGATCCGATGTCGATCGGCCAGCCGCTCAAGGGCGCGATCGCGGTGCTGATCGTCGCGGTGCTGGCGGGGAATTTCGTGACCGAGATGCGCGGGCAGATTTCGCTGGCGGGGCTTGCGCAGCAGGTGAGGCAGCTCGCCGGTCATTAGCGGGAAATCGGCAGCGCGATCGACAGCGGAGAACACGACGAAATCAAAGGCGCCGCAATCCGGCCGGCCCGCCGTCCGCTGCCGGGCGCGTCGCGACGTTGCGGAATTCGACGCGCACGCGGCCGAAAAGACGAAGGCCGACGCCGCGCGACGAACCGCCGGCGCGCCGCGCTGCGCTCATTCGCCGCCCGGGGCCGGCGGCGCATCGGCGCGCCGCGAATCGCCGGCGAACGTCAGCGCGCGCCCCGCTCGTCCGCCACGTGAGCGAGCCATTCGACAAAATCCCGCGCAACGCGCTCGCGCCGCTCGTCATCGTGCCAGACCCGTATCACCTGCCCGACGGTTCCGCCTTCGGCGGGATCGAGATCGAGACACAAATGATTGCCGCCGCCGTCGTGCGTGAACGGAATCCACTTGAGGTTGTACCAGTCGTCCTTGATGCCCGCGTCGGGCTCGGACGTCATGTCGTCGAAATCGCCGCCGGCCACGAGGCCTTTCCAGATCGACCATTGCGCGACGATCTCGCGCGCGCTCAGGAGCGCGTCGTTCTCGGCGAACACCGCGCCCGCATCGGCCTGGCCGTCGTGAATCCGCAGGCTTTCGACGAATGCGGGCGGCAGCGTCACGCCGAGCGCCGCATGCATCGCATCGATTTCGCCGGCCGGCGCCGGTCCGTTGAGTCCGCCCGGCAAACGGCTGCGATCGGCGGCGAACCAGTCGTCGAGCTGATTCCAGACGACGCGAAGATCGGCGCTCGCGGCGGCCGCATCCGAAGCGGCGGAAGCGGTCGCGACGGCGGCGCAAGGCAACGGCTGCGCCGCCGGCGCGGCGGCCGGCAACGCGTCGAGCGGCGCCGCATCCGGCCCGGCGCGATCGAGCCGCAGAAACTGAACCGCGCTGCCGGCCGGCAACGGCGCCTGCCCAGCCGGAATCGCGACGAGCACGCTGGCCTGAGCGACGCCGCGGATCGGCCCGTCGCCTTGAGACGGCAGCAGCCGGACAATCGGTTCGCCGTTGGCGCCGCGGCGCAGATTGCCCCATTGCATGCCATTGAGCTCGGCATGGCGCTCGACGTCGTGCGCGATCGCGCCGGTTTCCCAATCCGGTCCCGGCCGCGCAACGTGCTCGAGCAAATCGAGCACGTGCGACACGACGGCGTGCATCAGCATCGCCACCGCGCTCGTATGGCCGGGCAGGTTGATCAGCGTCGCCTGGTCGTAGAACGTCAGCGCCAGCGTCCCGTGCGGCGTGCCGTCGGGCCGCGTCAGCGCAACCGTCTCCCTCTTCGGCGGCGAGCGATCGTCGCTGCGACCAAAATTGAAGCGCCCAGCCGGCGTTTGCTTGATCTCGACGGACGAGCGCTCCGTCGAGTACATCATCTGCGCATTCAGCCCGAGATCCTGAAACGGCGGCGCCGCCGGCAATCCCGCGCCGACGATCAGATCGTAGCGTTGCGAGAGCTCGACGAGCTTCCGCTTGAATGCGTATTCGTCGCGCTGCACATCGGGCGATGGCTGCGTCATGTCCGGCGGCGCGAGATATTCGACGCTCGGCGCGTCGTACCCCCACCGCCGCAGCATCGCGCGGATGTACGGCCCGCGCGTGTCCGGCCGTTGCCATGTTTCGCGCGCTTCGCCTGGCGGCACCTGATCGTAGCCGACGATCACGACGCCGATGCGCGGGCGCTTCGTCACCGCGATCTCGCGCACGCCCGCGGCGATCAGCGCGGCCTGCCGCTCGGCGGTGATCCGCCCGCCCTTCGGCAGCAGCACGTCCCCTTTCCGGTATTCGCTGCCCGGCGCGATCACGTGATGGCCGGGCGGCACCGGAGCCTGAAACCGCAGGTAAGACTTCTCGCCCCGATACGTCACCTGATGCCCGGACTTCGGCACGATCGCGTCGGCGTTTTCCGGCAACGGGAAATAGGCGGGTATGTCGACCGCCCGCCGCACGCCGATCGCGCGAGCCGCCGGGCTGCTCGTGCGCGACGCGAGCACGCGCCGGGTGAACTCGAAGTCGAGCTCGACCGGCTCGCGACGAGACGCGCGCGCCGTATCGGACGCGCGCAGCGCAAAGCCTTCGGATGCGGCGAGCGCAACGGACGGTACGTCTTCGACGGCGATCACGTCGGCGGCGGCGACGCGCAGCAGCGCATCCTCGATCGCTACCGTCTCGCTTTGCATTGCCCCCGGGACTGCCCGTTGGCACCATTGATAGGCCTGATTGAGCCAGGCGGGAAAATTCGCGTGTTCGCTCATGGAATTCTTCAGGTGCGATGCCGCGGTTCGCGCAAGGAGACGGCGAACCACGGCATCGTCGGTGCTGTTTTTCTATGTGAGTCAGCGTTTCGACGCGGCCTGCGAACCCACGTCGACGTAAAACTCCTCGCTATCCAGCACACGCTGGTTCAAATAGAAGTTGCCGAGATACGCACCGGCGCGGC
Source organism: Burkholderia savannae (assembly GCF_001524445.2). Lineage (NCBI taxonomy): Bacteria > Pseudomonadati > Pseudomonadota > Betaproteobacteria > Burkholderiales > Burkholderiaceae > Burkholderia > Burkholderia savannae. The sequence goes on along the minus strand of NZ_CP013418.1, from coordinate 196,178 downwards.
GATTGTCGCTCGCGTCGATACGCTTGACCGACACTTCGTTGTCCCGTGCGCCTTCCTGTGTCGCGGCGAACGGATATTCGTCGCAGTCGCAATCCGTCGGCGTTTCCTCCGGATCGCCCGTGAACGTGCATTGCCCCGTGACCGAACCGTACTTCACGACGCACTGCTGCTTCGAATTGCTGCGGTTGGCGCGACGCCAGTCCGCATCGCGCGTGCGCTTGAGCGGCTTCGACTCCCAAGTGTCCGGGAAGATTGTGCCATCTCCTCGCGACACGAACTTGCCCGGACTGCCCGCCGCCTGCGCCTCGCGAATATGGATCGCGGATTCGTCGACGTCGAGATTCTCGGCGGTGATGGTGCGCAGTACGGCGGGCGCGTCCGGATAGACGCAGCCTTGCGTGCCGCTCTTCGCGAGCCCGACGTCGCATCGAATATCGGGAATGTAGCCCGCTCCCGCATACGAGCTCACGCTCGCGCCGTTCTCGAACGAATCGCCCGATCTGGCGACGCGGTACTCGATGGTCGGACGGATCAACTGCGGATTGTCGCCGCCCATGTTCGGCGTGATCGCCACCGGCACTTCGCTGGACAAGCCGCCGATCGCGAGCGGCACCCCCGCGTTCGGCGCGACCGTGCATGCCGGGCCGCATTCGACGACCGGCTTGATCATCACGCCGCCCGGATTGCCGGAAATCGCGCGCGCGCGGAACCGGAACTTCAAGGTCCACGCGAGCTGGTTCGACGGATTGTCGGAATACGCATACGCGTCGATGGCGACGCGGCCGATCTCGCTGTTCTGATCGTCCTTGACCACGTATTCGAGCGGAGACGACTTCTGACAGTGAGCGCCGCGGCTCAGCAATGCGTCTTTCGTCCGTTCGGCGCTGACGGCCGTACAGATCGGCGAAACGTCCGTGGCGCTTTCGGCATGCGCCTGCATCGCCGCGACGCACAGAATCGCGCCGGCAAAAACCTGGCCCAACCGGGTTCGATGATTCACATCCCCTCCTGACCAACAAGTAATCGAAATGAAATTTTTGTTGCGCATCGAATTTAACGATTCATTCGATCGAAATAGAACTGTCAGGTTTGTCAGGAATGTAAATATTCCGGATTGCGTGAAGGCGCGGTATTTTTTCCCGGAAAGATCAGGAATATCGGCCGCCGCGTCTTATTGTTCAAATACGCGAAAACGCCGGCGAAGCTCGGCTCATGGGGCGCGCGCCGCCCGTCTTCGGGCTCGGTCCGGCACGTCGAACGAATGGCGACGATGCCGGCGCGGCATTTTCGAATCACGCGATGGCGATATTCGATTCGAATTGCTCGACGTGTTCATCGCGATTCGCATTCGTATCGGCGTCGAATTCGAGACCGATATCGAAGCCGATATCGATCTCGAATTCCGGTCGACGCCTCGCGATATCCCAGGGATGCCAAATCATGAGCAGGCCGACGCCGACAGCGGCAGGCGCGCCGGACGATTCATCGTATCGATCGCCGCGCCCGCGCTCGACGAGGCGGCTTCGCGGCGAAGCCGCCTTCGCCGCGTCACCGCGGATTCGTCTGCGCGAGCTCGAGCATTTCGTCGCCGCGCCCGCTCGGCACCGCACGCAGCATGGACAAGCTGAATCCCTTCGCATGCGCCCATTCGATCTTCGGCGGCATCGCATGCTCGCGCTTGTCCGTGACGACGTCGAGGAGCGCCGGCCCCGGATGCGCGAGCAGCTTGCCGGGCGCGTCGGGCGGCGCCCGCGATTCGGTCACGCGCAAGCGGTAAAGGCCCGCGCCCGTCGCGACCGCCGCGAAATCGGTCTCGTGCAGATCGGTGCCCGTATCCAGATAGCCGCCCGCCTTCATTTCCATCGCGACGAAGCCGAGCGAGCCGTTGATGTAGGCGATCACCTTGATCGGCAAATCGAGCCGGCGCGCGCTCGGCAGATCGCCGAGCAGCATCGGCAGTCCGCCGCAGCCGGACAGCGACACGACCTGCCGGCCCGGATGCGCGGCCTGCGCGCCGAGCGCCTGCGGCAGCGCGTTCGCCGTCGAGCCGTGATTGAACGAGCCGTGCAGCCGCCTGCGGCCGCTCATCGTCAGATAGCGCGCCGCCCACAGCGTCGGCGTGCCGACGTCGGCCGCGAAGATCGCATCGGCGGCGGCGAGCTCGTCGACGACGCGCGTCAGATATTGCGGATGGATCGGCCGTCCGGCGGGCGACGGCCGCGCCAGCTCGTCGAGCCCGTCGCGCGCCGACGCGTAATAGGAATCTGCGCGGCGATCGCGGGCACCGGCACGTGATTGCGATGACAGTCGAACAGGCCGTTGATCAGATGCAGATTGCCCGGCCCGCAACTGCCGGCGCACACCGCGAGCCGGCCGGTTTCCGCCGCCTCGGCGCCCGCGGCGAAGGCCGCCGTTTTCTCATGGCGCGTATGCATCCAGCGAATGCCGCCGATTCGGCGCAGGCTTGTCGGACAATCCGTTCAGGCTGTCGCCCGTCACGCCCCAGATCCTCGTGACGCCGGCGGCGGCCGGCGTCGGCGTCGGCGCGAGGTAATCGGCAATCGCGCTCGCCATGCGATCCTCCGTTCAAATCAAGTGCAATCCGCGTGCGTGCGCGGCCAATTCGTCGCGGAAATCGGGATGCGCGAGACGGATCAGCGCGTTCGCCCGCTCGGTCGACGACAAGCCCTTCAGGTTCGCCACGCCGTATTCGGTCACGACGAGGTGCGTGTCGGTGCGCGGCGTCGTGACGGGCCCCGTCAGTCGCGCGACGATCTTCGAGACCGCGCCGCCCGCGGCGGTCGAGTGAAACGCGAGGATCGATTTCCCGCCGCGCGACGCGTACGCGCCGCGCACGAAATCGAGCTGCCCGCCCGACGCGCTGTACTGATGGCCGTTGACGTGCTCGGAATTGCACGCGCCCGTCAAGTCCATCTCGATCGTCGAGTTCACGGAGATCATGTTGTCGTTGCGCGCGATGTTGCAGGGATCGTTCACGTAATCGACCGGATGGCTCTCGAGCGCCGGATTGTCGTGGATGAAATCGTACATCGCGCGGTCGCCCATCGCGAACGTAAACACCGACTTGCCCCGGTTGAGCGTCTTGCGGCTGTTGTCGACGACGCCGCGCCGTATCAGCTCGACGAGCCCCGGCGTCAGCAGCTCGGTGTGGATGCCGAGATGCCGGTGGCCGACGAGCGCGCCGCACACCGCGTTCGGCAGCGCGCCGATTCCCATTTGCAGGCACGCGCCCTCCGTCACGAGCTCCGCGATCTGCTCGCCGATCACGCGATCGAGCGCGCCGCCCGGCTTCGGAGTCAGTTCCGGCAGCGGATGGCTCGATTCGACGATCGCGTCCACTTCCGACACGTGCAGCAGCGAATCGCCGAACACGCGCGGCATGTTCGGGTTGACTTCGACGATCAGCCGGCGCGCGGCGCGCGCGACCGAGCTCGTGTAGTCGTTGTTCGTGCCGAACGTGAAATAGCCGTTGCGGTCCATCGGCGACACCATCACGAGCATCGCGTCGACGTCGACGTGATCGGCGAACAGCCGCGGCGACTGGCTGAACGAATTCGGCACGAAGAACACCACCTTACGGCCGCCGTCCGCTTCGCCGAGCTTCACGAGCTCGCGCTCGGGCTGCCCCATGAACATGCAGTGCGGCAGAATCCGCCCCATCAGCGAATAGCGCAACAGCGTCTCGCGCAGGAACGCTTCCGCATGAAAGTAGTACACGCGCAGTTCGTCGACGTCGCCCGCTTCCGCGCGGGCGGCGAGCGCGGCGAGCAGCGCCGGCGGCTGCGCCATCGCCATGCCGAGCGCGATCGACGAGCCGCTTCGCACCGCCGACACCGCGCGATCCGGCGACGTCAGCTTCCCCGTATAGATTTCCTTCACGTCACGATCCTTCTGCATCCCGAACCTCCTCGGCGTTCCGTTTCAAGTCGTTCAGTAATTGGCGTCGGCTTCCGGCGAATGGCCGCGCTTGTAGATCAGCATCGTGCGTTCGAACGACATCACGATGACACCGTGCTGATTGACGCCCGTCGTCTCGACAGTCACGATTCCCTGCGTCGGCCGGCTCTTCGATTCGCGGCGCGACAGCACCCTCGATTCGGCGTAGAGCGTATCGCCCGCGAACACCGGGGCTCTCGCCCTCACCTGGTCCCAGCCGAGATTCGCGACCACCTTCGCGCTGACGGTGCGCACGCTCATGCCGGTCAGCAGCGCGAGCGTGAACGTGCTGTCGACGAGCAGCTTCCGCCACTCGGTCTTCGCCGCGTATTCGGCGTCGAAGTGCACCTGCTGCGTGTTCATCGTCAGCAGCGTCATCCAGATGTTGTCGACGTCCGTGATCGTGCGGCCCGGGCGATGCTCGTAGACGTTGCCGGGCTCGAAGTCCTCGAAATACAGGCCGGATGTCTCGCGAAACCGCTTGTCGCCGATTTGCCGATAGGCGGGAATCGTCGTGCTCATGCTCGTCTCCTCGTCAAAGAAAAGGGTGGCGTCAGCGCGCGGCGGCCAGGACGTCCCGGGCCTCGCGCGCGATCGCTTCGTCGACCATGCGGCCGTCGACGGCGGCCGCGCCTTGCAACGCCACGCCGATCACGCGGCGCGCCCACGCGATCCGCTGCGGCGACGGCGTGAACGCCGCGTTGATCGGCGCGACGTGAAACGGATGAATCGCCGCCTTGCCGCGAAAGCCGTTGTGCACGGCGAACGCGAGATCGGCGTCGAGCGCGGCCGCGTCGCGCAGCGCGAAACAGGGCGCGTCGAGCGCGGCGACGCCGCAAGGCGCGCAGGCCGCGGCGATCCGCACGCGCGCGATCTGCAGCGCGAGCGCGTCGGGCTGTGCGGCGACGTCGGATGCGTAATCGGCCGCGCCGAACATCAGCGCTTCGATCGACGCCGACGCGCGCGCGATCGCGCCGGCCTGCTCGACGCCCGCCGCGGACTCGATCGTCGCGACGAAACGGGGCGCCCTGCCCGCGTCGCGCAAGAGTGCATCGAGACGAGTGATCCGCTCGGGCGACTCGACCTTCGGGACGACGATGAAATCGGGCAGGCGCGGCGCGTCGATCAGCATGCCGATATCCGCGTGGCCGGCGACGGAATCGGGCGCGTTGATGCGCACGGCCGACGCCGGCCGCGCTTCGGCCGGCTCGCCCGCCAGCCACGCACGCGCGTGGTCGCGCGCACGCTGCTTGTCGGCGGCCGAGACCGAATCCTCGAGATCGACGATCAGCACGTGCGCACCGCATTCGCGCGCTTTCGCAAAGCGATCCGGGCGCGTGGCCGGCGTAAACAGCCAGCTGCGCGGCCGACTGTACGGCCGGCTGAGCGATGCGGGCATGGCTGCGTCGTGTGGAACGGGCATGATCAAGGCTCCTCGCTGAACGAAACGACGAGTTCATTGTCGCCACCCGGCCCGCGCGCGACAATGCGGCATTGTCGGGGGCAGCCTTCGGGAAACCGGAAGGCTAGCGGCGCCGCGCGAACGTCCTGCCGCTTTCGACGAGATGGCCGAGCAATTGCCGCGCATACGTCGGCAACGCGTCGACGTCCGCGACGCACACTTTCATTTCGCGCAGCGCCCAATCGTCGCGCAGCACGAGCGTCTTGATCGACATCGTCCGCTTGCAGCGCCGTGCGGCCGATTCGGGCACCACCGACACGCCGACGCCGTTTTCGACGAGACGGCAGATCGCGTCGAAGCTGCGCAGTTGAATGCGCGGCTTGAGCCGCCGATGCCGTTCGCGCGCATGCGCTTCGAGATAGGTTTGGATCGCCGCGCCCGCCGCGTAGCCGACGAAATCGTAATCGAGCAGCGTCTCGAACGACACGTCGCGCGCGGCCGCGAATTCCGGCTGCGACGCGGGCACGACCGCGCACAGGCGATCGGTCGCGAACGGAAAGCTCCGCAGCCCGCCGACGTGCTCGCCCGCCGCGACGATCCCGATGTCGGCCACGCCTTCGACGAGCGCCTCGACGATCTCGTGGCTGAGCATTTCCTCGAGCTCGATGCTCACGTTGCGATGCCGAGCGAGAAAGCGCGCAACGGGGCCGGGCAGGAATTCGGTGAGCGCGTTGGTGTTGGTCAGAAGGCGCACCGTGCCGCGCAAGCCGTTCGCGAATTCGCCGAGATCGTCGGTGAGGCGCTGCATCGATGCGAGCGTCGCGCGCGCATGGCGCAACAGTGTGTGCCCCGCTTCGGTGGGTTTCACGCCGAGCCGTTCGCGCACGAGGAGCGGCACGCCGGCCGTCTCCTCCATCTGCTTGATGCGTCCGCTCGCCGAGCCCAGCGCCAGATTGACCCGGCTCGCGCCGTGCGTGATGCTGCCGGCCTCGACGACGGCCACGAACAGACGCAGATCGGTGATGTCGAAACGCATGCGCCCTCCCGGATCGACGAGCCTACGGATGAGTCGAAGGCTGGCCTCGACTGTCGGGCATTGTGAACGACAGCCGGCGTTTTCACAATCGGCGTGACGGGTACGCGCGAAGCAGGTCGGCGTCCGACGTTGCCGTGTCGAAAATGCATCGCACATGCATCGCGAGCGCGGCGCAAACGCATCGCGAACGTCACGCGCGCCGCATCGCGCAACGCCGCAGATCCCGCGCGCACTACGCTCGTGCCTTTCGCAACCAGGAGCGCGTACGCCCGCGCGTCGAGGTCGGCCAAGCCGAGAACCGACCCGCCTTGCTCCGGCATCATCGATGTGCGGGTGCGCACATCGTCGATTCGCTTTCGGCCTTCGTGTCGTTCGTCACGCGGCGAGTCTCCATTTCGTTTTCGCCGGCGATGGCACAATGCTCGAACCAAGCTTTTTTTCGAATCGCGGCCATGGTCTCCGACACTGGAAAATACGCAACGCGGGATCAAGTCTGTTTTCGCGAGCGCTTGAGATTCGATACATCGCACCGGCCCCCACCTTCAACCTCGGGAGATCCAAATTGAGCGACAGCAGCGAAAGCGCGGCAAAGGGATTGGGCTTGTTCTCGACGCTGCAAGCCGCAACGGAGCTCAGATTCTTTTTTCTGTCGGTGGCGTTCACGCTGCTCACCGACAACGCACTCGTTTGGACTCACCAGCCGGGAATCATGGCGATCGCCGGCGATCCCGAATTGATGTCGAGAGCCAATCTTCCGATCAAGATCATTCTCATATTCGTGGGATTTTCATTCCTGTCGTCGATCGCCCTCCCGCTGTTGGCCGCATTCGTCGACGCCATTTATCTCGCGACGATCGGAAGCTGGCTGACGAGCCTCCACTCATACCTCGACGTCAAGACAGGCGCGCTGGAGCGCAGCGCCCGCCGGCGTCACGATTGCGTGAGCCCGATCGAACTCCGGGACGAGGCTCATCTGACCAAGGACAAATACTATCTCGACCTCTATAAGGATCATCAGCAGAAGCTCGGCGACGATCGAAAGAACACCATGCGGTTCGCCCTGTACGCCTTCTATTGCCTGACGATGCTCTGCTGGAACGCGTATCTCGGCTGGACGCCGGAGAACACCCTCTCGATCGTGTTCTCGACATTCCTCGGGGACAAGACCTACGTGTTCTACGCGATACTCATCTTCTTCGTGATGTTCGTGTCGCGCTTCCACGAGAAATGGGAGCCGAACTGGATCTACTGCCCGTCGCTCTATCGCAAGATCACGGACGCCGAGAATCATCGAAGGTAGCGAGCCGCGCAAGCGCGATCGGGACAGGCTTGAGCCGCATGATTCGAGCAACCGTGGCACCGGAATCGCGTCTCGATGCGACACGTCAGTCGAGGAGCCGCGCCGTCCGCCGGATCGCTTCGACGCGCGCCTGCACCTGCGCTTCGAGTCCCGCGTTGAGCGTGCGCAACGCGTCGTTCTGCGCACGCGTGAGCGCGTCGAGGCGCGCCGCTTCGCGATGCAGGCGTTGCTGCTCGATCGCCTGCTCGACGGGCATCAGCAGATCGTGATCGTCCCAAGGCTTCGTCAGATAACGGTAGACGCCGGCCTCGTTGATCGCGCGCACCGCCGAATCGATTTCCGAATAGCCGGTCAGCAGAATGCGCATCGCGTCCGGCCGGCACTCGCGCGAGCGCGCAAGAAACGCCGCGCCGCTCATCCGCGGCATCCGCATGTCGGAGACGATCAGATCGACCGCGTGCTCGGCCAGCGCGCGTAGAGTGCGGCGTCGCCGCTGTCGGCGGTGAGCACGCGGTAGCGCTTCGGCCGAAGCACGCGCTCGAGCGACGACAGCACGCTCGGCTCGTCGTCGACGAGCCGCACGACCGGCGCGCGCGGCGGGCGCGTCGCTCGCCGCGCGCGCCGGCCGTGCGTCGTCTTCCCCGGCGGACTCGTTGCGCTCTGTCGACATCGAAGGACTGCTTGCTTTCAAGCGTTCGCTCATGGTGCCCTCGTCCCCGATCTTTCTTTTTCCTTGGATAACGGCACGACGCGTCTTCTCATGCACTAGGGAAAACGCGCGAATGGCGGCACGCGAAATCGCGAAATCCCGGCGGCCCGGAATTTCGGATTTTTTCAGCGTCGGCTGAATTATTTAAACAGATATTTCACGCCGGAAATGGGAAATCGGGTTTTCCCATTTATGACCGGAACAGGCTTCGTTGCTTGTTGCTTTTCCCTTTTTATCCTTGTCGCCCGCCGATCGAGATCGACGCGCGCACCGCGCTCCCGTTCGCCGAACGCCGCCGCGCCGCCGCGCCTGCGAACGATCAACCGAACGCGCGATTCCATTCGCGATTCAGTCATGCGCCGAACAGTCGAATCCGATTCGGCCACTTTTAATACGCCGCGGGAAAAACATATGACGAGGCGGAGATGCACTTCTTTCGATTCGCGTGGCGTCGCGCACAATATTGGCTGTGCTTATTGGTCGCCGGCTTCTTGCTGCCGCAAGGCGCGCTCGCGGCCGTCACGGCCTCGTATTCGGACATCGTCGGCGCGGACAGCGGACTGTGCGTGTCCGCCGCCGGCAACTCGACCGCGTCGGGCGCGGGCATCGTGCAGACGTCGTGCGCGGGCCTCAATAACACGACGTGGTCGTTCGTCCCCGTCGGCAGCCGTTATCACATCGTGCTGCAAGGCAGCGGCCTGTGCCTGAACGTGCCCGGCGGCTCGCTCGCGAGCGGCACGCAACTGATCCAGTATGCATGTCAGAACAGCAGCATGACCAACGATCAATGGACGATCGTCGCGGTCGGCTCGAGCTACCGGATCGTGTCCGCGTCGAGCGGCATGTGCGTGAACGTCAGCGGCGCATCGCGCGCGGGCGGCGCGGCGCTGATCCAGTATCCGTGCCAAAGCGCGGGCGCGCTCAACGACCAGTTCAACGTGTACTTGCCCGTCGTCGCGTTCACCAACGTCGCGGCGGCGAGCAGCAATCTTTGCATGAGCGTCAGTGGCGGATCGACGGCCGCCGCCGCGCCGGTCGTGCAGGGCGCATGCTCGAATCAGGGCGGCACGAGCTGGTCGCTGCTGCCGGCCGGCAGCGGCTATCACGTCGTGTCGCAAAGCACCGGGCAATGCCTGAACGTGTCCGGCGCAAACACGACGAGCGGCACGCCGCTCATTCAGTACCCCTGTCAGGGCGACGCGCAGACCAACGATCAATGGACGGTCGTTCCCGTCGGATCGAAGTACCGGCTGATCTCGGTGTCGAGCGGCATGTGCGCGAACGTGAGCGGCGGCTCGCTGTCGTCGGGCGCGCCACTGATCCAGTATCCGTGCCAGGACGCGAACGCGCTCAACGATCAGTTCGCGCTCAGCCTGCCGCAGTCGTTCCCGGTCACGCTGCCGTCCGCGTGGAGCCCGGTGATTCCGCTGCCCGTCAATCCGATCGGCCTCGCGAACACGCCGAACGGCAAGCTCGTGATGTGGTCGGCGGATCAGCAGTTCAGCTTTCAGAACGACGTCGGCGGCAAGACGACGCAAACGCAAACCGCCGTGTTCGATCCGGCGACGAATCAGGCGACGCCATATCTCGAAACGTCGGCGGGCTCGGACATGTTCTGCCCCGGCACCGCGATGCTACCGGACGGCCGGCTGCTCGTGAACGGCGGCGACAGCAGCCCGAAGACGACACTCTACGACTGGTCGAGCAACACGTGGAGCGCGGCGGCGACGATGAACATCGCGCGCGGCTATCAGGGCGACACGCTGCTGTCGAACGGCTCGGTGCTCACGCTCGGCGGCTCGTGGAGCGGCGGCCAGGGCGGCAAGACCGCCGAGGTGTGGACGAACGGCGGCGCGTGGACGCTGCTGCCCGGCGTGCCGGAGACGAATATCGTCGGCCCGGACCCGCAGGGCATCTATCGCGGCGACAACCACCTGTGGCTGTTCGCACAAGGCAACGGCACCGTGTTCCATGCGGGGCCGAGCTCGCAGATGAACTGGATCTCGACGAACGGCGGCGGCGCGATTCAGTCGGCAGGCATGCGCGGCGTCGATCCGTTCAGCATCAACGGCACCGCGTCGCTGTACGACGTCGGCAAGATCCTGAAAGCGGGCGGCGCGAAATCGTATCAGCAGAACGGCAGCGTCACGACCTACGCGTCGAATTCGGTCTATCAGATCGACATCACGCGCGGGCCGAATCAGCCGGCGGCGGTGCAGCGCCTGAACGGCATGACTTACCAGCGCGCGTTCGCGAACAGCGTGATCTTGCCGAACGGCAACATCGTGATGATCGGCGGCCAGAGCGTGCCGATGCCATTCACCGACACGACCGCGATCATGGTTCCCGAAATCTGGGACCCCGCGACGCAGCGCTTCAATCTGCTCAAGCCGATGCAGACGCCGCGCACCTATCACAGCACGGCGATCCTGATGCCGGACGGCCGCGTGTTCGCGGGCGGCGGCGGCCAGTGCGGCGCCGGCTGCGCGATGAATCACCTGAACGCGGAGATCCTGACGCCGCCGTACCTGCTCAACGCCGACGGCACGCCGGCGCAGCGGCCGGCGATCGTGTCGGCGCCGACGTCGGCGAGCCTCGGCGCGTCGATCAGCGTGTCGACGCAGGGGCCGGTGACGTCGTTCGTGCTGATGCGCCTGTCGTCCGTCACGCATTCGACGAACAACGACCAGCGGCGCATTCCGCTCGCGATGACGTCCTCCGGCGCAACGAGCTACCGGCTCGCGATTCCCGCCGATCCCGGCATCGTCCTGCCCGGCTACTACATGCTGTTCGCGCTGAACGCGCAGGGCGTGCCGAGCGTGTCGACGTCGATCCGGATCTCGTGACGATGCTCGGCGAACAGCGCGCGCGCCGCGCATCATCGACGGGACTCGCGCTGACGCTCGTGCTTGCGCTCGCGTGGCCCGGCCACGCGGCGCACGCGAACGATCTCGCGGCGCGCGGCCGTGCGTTGTTCGGAGGCGACGCGCGGCTGCAGGGGCGACTGCCGATGCATCCCGGCGATCTGCCCGCGCCGCTCGTGCGCTGCGCGAACTGTCACGCGGCGGGCGCGGGCGCCGCGGTGCCGAATTCGATTGCACCGCGCCTCACGCGCATGTGGCTCGGCGATTTGCAGAGCCGGCGCGGCGGCCCGCCGAGCCGCTACGATCGCGATGCGTTCTGCGCGCTGCTGCGCACCGGGCTCGATCCGGCCTACGTATTGATCAATGTCGAAATGCCGCGCTACCGCATCGGCGAGCGCGATTGCACCGCGCTCTGGACCTTTCTGAACGAGGCGCCGCATGAGCGCCGATGAAATCCACATGCAACGGCGCGCGCTGCTCGCCGCCGCGCTCGGTGCATCGCTCGCGCCGGCGCTGCCCGCGCTCGCGGCGACAGAACGCGCACGGCCGCCGGCCGGCCAAAGCGGCTATCACGGCGGCCTGATCGCGCCGCCCGTGCCGGTGCCCGACATGCCGCTGCGCACGGCGGACGGCCGCGCAACCCGCCTGCGCGCGCTGCTCGCCGGCCGCGTTACCGCGCTGCAGCTGTTCTACACGGGCTGCTCGTCGACGTGCCCGATCCAGGGCGCCGTGTTCCGGCGCGTGCAAACGCTGCTCGGCCCGCATCCGAAGCCGGACATCCAGTTGCTGTCGCTCAGCATCAGCCCGCTCGAAGACACGCCGCGGCGAATGCAAGCGTGGCTCGCCCGCTTCGGCGCGCGTCCCGGCTGGATCGCCGCCGCGCCCGGGCTGAAGGATGTCGACGCGCTGCAGGCGTTCTTCGGCGGCGGCCGCACGGGTCTCGACAATCACGCCACGCAGGTGCAGATGATCGATCGGCGCGGCGAGCTGGTTTGGCGAACTTACGAATTGCCGTCGCCGGAGACGATCGCGGCGCTGCTCGGCAACGCGTGACGGCGACGGCGCGCGGAATCATTCGGGTCGCGCCGAGCGCATGGCGAACCGCCGCACGGCGCGCGGCCGCGTCACCGCGCGCCGCGCCGCGCACGCCGTCAACGCCGTCAACGCCAGTTCGCGTCGACCCACTGGCAAACGCTCTCCCACTCGGGCGTCGCCATGTACGCGAGCGTTTCGTTCTCCAGCCGAGCGGCCATGCGCCAGTCGTCGAGTTCCACGGCATCGCCCAACGCGAGATTGGCGCGCCGGTAGCATCCGCCGAGCAATTGCGCCGCCTGCTGCGTCGCGAGCATCGTCGTCGTATCGAACGTCAGCCCGAGCAGCGCCGCCGCCGGTACGCCGTTGCTCGCGAACGGCCAGAACCATGTCGTCACGCCCCATCCGAGCGGGTCGCCGACGGCGTCCGGACGAACGCCCTCGCGACTGACGCCCGTGCCGAGCGACAGCACGCGCAAATTGCCGAGGTCGCCGCCGAGGCCGCTCGCGAGCGCCTCGGAGACGGCGGTCATCGACGGATTGTTCGCGAATACGCCGCCGTCCGCGAAATAGCCGAGCAGCGGCACTTCGTACGGCGGAAAATACGAAGGCGCGGCCGACGTGGCGAGCGCCGCGTCGACGAGACTCACGTGGCGATATGCATTGCCGCTCGCGTTCGAGAACGTGCAGGCGGTCCAGCCCTGCATCGCCGGGTCCCACAAGCGCGCCGAATTGACGACGATCAGGCGGCGCAGCTCGCTCAGATCCCCGCCGCGCAGCAGTTCCTGCGCGATGCGTTTGAGCCCCGTGTTCACGTACTTGCATGCGAGAAGCCCCGGCCCGGCCAGCGCGTCGACAGCCGCGGCGTTCGTTGCGAGCGCCGCCCTCTGTTCGAGCCACGCGCCGTTCTCCTGGAATATCTCCGCGCCTCGCCTTCTGTAGACGTCGACGACTTGCGAGATCGGCACGCCGCGCGCAAGCGCGAGCGCGATCAGGCCGCCCGTCGACGTGCCGGCGAAGCCGTCCGTCCTCGCAAGCATCCCGCTGCGTCGATCGAGATCCTGAATGAGCAAGGCGGTGATCAATCCCCTGATGCCGCCACCGTCGCAACTGAGAATCTTGAAGGCCATCGCAGTTCTCCTCGGCTCGTGAAATGAATGCGCGGATGCCGTCGAACGGACGAACGCGCGCTTCGCCGCCGCGACGCGCTCGTCGGCGAGGCGACGCGACGTCCGCGCCGCGTTTTCGCGCCGGATGCGGCACGCATCCGGCGACCGGCGCGCGTCGACATCGCCGCGCCAATCCGATCCGGCATTTCATCCGGCTCAATTAGCGGCTTCGCTTCGTCGGCAGCGAAGGCTCGACAGCCGGATTCGCCGGTGATTCGCCGGTGCGCGATCGGAAAACCCGGCCGGTCCAAACCGGCTGCCGTCGGCCGGTTTCAGCGCCGTTTGCCGATATTCGTCTTGCCTTTCCTCGTCTCGTTCGAATCGCGACGAATCACGGCCAATCGCGGCGATGCGTATTCTTAAATTAGGATGCGCAAGCCGCTTTGACCAGGCCGCAGCGCGACAGATTCGACGCGCCTCGTGCCTTGCGCGATGCGTTCGCGCGCCGCGCAAGGCACGCCTCGCCGACGCCCGGCATGCGCTTTCGCCGCGCCGCGCGCGCCGTGCTTCGCCACGCCCGCGCACGCGGCGAAAGCGCATCGCCGCCGACGCCGCCCCCCGTTGCCCTCGCCATCCCGCTGCGCGCCGAAGCGGCTGTTGTCAAGCCTTTCCCGCACGCCCGCACGCACGCGCGCGCGTCGTCTCCTCGTCGTCGCCCGTCCTGCGCCGGGGCGGCCAGCCCCGCTACAGTTCGAGCACGAGCCGCCCGCGCTTCGCGCGCGAGCAACACGCCATCATCCGCGTGTTCGCCGCGCGCTCGCTCGCGCTCAGCACGCTGTCGCGATGGTCGACTTCGCCCGCGAGCACGCGCACCTCGCACGCGCCGCACAGCCCCTCCTCGCAATCGCTCTGCACGTCGACGTTCGCGGCGCGCAGCGTCGCAAGCAGCGTCCGGTTCGAGGGCACCGTCAGCGTGAGGCCCGAATCCGCCAGCTCGACTTCGAACGGCTGCTCGGCGGCCGGATCGACGCGCGGCGCGCCGGCCGCGAAATGCTCGACGCGCAGCGCGTCCGCCGGCCAGCGCGACGCGCATGCGGCCAGCGCGGCGAGCATCCGCGCCGGCCCGCACGCATAAACCTGCGTGCCGGGCGCGACATCGAGCGCGGCGAAATCGTGGCGCGCGCCTTCGTCCGATACGTGCAAGCGCAGCCGGTCGCCGTGCAGCGCGGCGAGCTCGCCGACGAACGCCATCGTTCGCCGGCTGCGCCCGCTGTAATGCAACGTGTAGTCGATGCCGCGCGCACGCGCTTCCCGCGCGATCGCACCGATCGGCGTGATGCCGATGCCGCCCGCGATCAGGACCGCACGGCGCGCATGCGCGTCGAGCCGAAAGTGATTGCGCGGCCCGCGAATCCTCACGCGCATGCCGGGCCGCAACCGCTCGTGCATCCAGGCGGAGCCGCCCCGGCTCGCCGGCTCGCGCAGCACGGCGATCTCGTACGCGCCGCGCTCGTCCGGATCGCCGCATAGCGAATACTGACGCGAAAGGCCGGTGTCGCCGCACTCGACGTCGATGTGCGCGCCTGCGCTCCAGCGCGGCAGCGGCGCGCCGTCGGGCGCGGCGAGACGCACACGCAGAATGCCCTCGGCCACGGCCGTCACGCTGTCGACGCGCATCGCGCGCCCCGCGCCGCGCGCGCCCGATTCGCCGATCCGCACGGCCAGCGCGGACCGCCGCGCGTGCGCGCGCCGCCGCTCCGGATTCTCGGCCGGGTTCCATTCGACCCGCAGATGCTCCGGACCGCGAAACGACGTGTTCGGCACATACGTAAAGCGTTGCTCGGCAAGCCGCATGTGCGGCAGGCGGCGTGTCAGCTCGTCGATGAAGATCTGCATCTCCATTCGCGCGAGATGCTTGCCCATGCATTGATGCGAGCCGTAGCCGAACGTCAGGTGATCGGCGGGATTGTCGCGATGAATGTCGAACAGGTCCGGATCGGCGAAGTGGCGCTCGTCGCGATTCGCCGACGACGTGACGATCAGCAGTTTCGCGCCGGCCGGAATCGCGACGCCGCCGACCGTCGCATCGCACGTCGCGAGCCGCCGCCACGCGGCGATCGATCCGTTGTGGCGCAGGCATTCGTCGACCGCGTTCGGGATCAGCGACGCGTCATCGCAAAGCTCGCGCCACGCGTGCGGGTGTTGCAGCAGCAGCTTCAGCGCATTCGCGGCGGCGTTCGCGGTGGTCTCGTGCGCGGCGACGATGCCCGCCATCATCATCGAATGCAGATACGAATCGGTGACGACGTCCGGATGCTCGCGCTGCATGCGGATGCCGAACTGCATCCAGCCGGGCCCCGACGGATCTTCGCGCATCTTGTCGAGCACCTTGCCCGCGTAGCGCCAGAACTGCCCGACCGCCTGCGCGACCGCAACCTGCTCCTCCGGCCGCGGACGGCCCCACGTATTGACCGTGTGCGCGATCGAGTATCGGCGCAGCGTGTCCATGTCCTCCTCGGGCACGCCGAGGAAATGCAGCGCGACCGTGAGCGGCACTTCCCACAGCATCTGGTCGACGAGATCCGCGCGACCGTCGTCGATGAAGCGGTCGACGTATTCGCGCGCGAGCCGCCGCACCATCGGCTCGTGCGCGCGCAGTGCATCGGGCGTGAAAGGCTCGATCAGCAGGCGCCGGCGCGCCATGTGCGCGGGCTCGTCCTCGTTGACGAGCGTGCGGTTCATCGCATAGCCGTACGACGCGAGCACCGCGTTCGCTTCCGCCCCCGTCGGCGTGATCTTCTCGAGCGCGATCGACGGGCTGAACGTCCGGTTGTCGCGAAAGATCGCCTTGATGTCGTCGTAGCGCGCGACGACCCAGTAGCCGAGCTTCGGGCTGTAGAACACGGGCTCCTGCTCGCGCGCCCAGCGCACGTATTCGGGCGGGTCCTGCTGATAGGCGTCGCAGAACGGATCGAACGCCGCCGCCCCGGCGCTCGCCGGGCACCCGGCCGGGCGCGGCGCGCCGGAGGGCGACGCGGCGTGAAACGGACACGGCGCGGCGAGCGAAGCCGATGCGGATGCGGATGCGGATGCGGATGCGGATGCGACATTCGTCATCGCGGTCCTCCAATTGAGGAATGACGTTTTGCGTAACCCTGGTGCGCATTGCGCAATCATAGATCGGGATCAACGTGCATCGCATTCCTATCGTAGTCACGCGGGTAGTCACGCGGCCGGGGCGGCGTCCGCTCGCCGCCGGTGACACGCACTACGATCGCCGGATGACGAAAAAGGCCTCTACCCTGAAACCCGCGAAGACGATCCGCTCCCGCGCGCGCCGCACCTGAGCCGGCCGTCGACGCGCCCGCGCCGCGCAAGCGGCGGCAACGCGAGCAGGCGGCCGCCACCGGCATGGCGGTGCTCAAGGGACTCGCGCGGCTCGGCTGGCGCGCGACGCTGACGGCGTTCGCGGCGCACGTCGACGAAAGCGCCGCGAAAGTGCATCGCCATCTGGCGAGCCTGATCGAGGAAGGATTCGTATCGCAGGACAGCGGCACGCAGCAGGACTACCTCGGCACCGAGGCACTGCAGATCGGCGTCGCCGCGATGCGCGAGGCCGAGCCGATCCGCGCGGCTGCGTGAGACGCTCGCGCTGACGTGCTTCATCGCGGTGATGGGCAATCGCGGGCCGACGATCCTGCGCATCGAGGAGCCGGGGCTGCCCGTGATCGTCAACGTGCGCGCGGGAGAGGTGGCCTCACTCGTTCGGACAGGTTTCTGAGATTTTTAAGTGGAACGTCCGAGGCAATCATGCGGCCGATTTGATCGCAGGCAGCGTCGCGAAGTATGCCTCATCCGGCGTCTGATCCGCCAGGCTCGAATGGGGCCGTTTCCGGTTGTACAGCTCGATGTAGTCGCCGATGGAGCGCCGAGCATGGCTGACCGACTCGTAGGCCCGCAGGTAAATCTCTTCGTACTTGATGCTGCGCCAACTTCGCACGCGAAATCGGAATGACAAAGGCGGCGAATCCCTGCTTGGGAATCAAGAAATACAGCGAGTCGGGGCGCGATGTGTACGTGGAAGATGACCTGTTCCGAAAAGTCTACGACCATGCGGATCAGCCGACACGCGACGCAATGGACCTCGCCTACCTGACTGACCAGCGACCGCAGGATACCTTGCTGCATGACGAGCGCGATATCCATGACAACTTCCTGCACATCGATCAGGGCAAGACCGGCAAGAAGCTCAGAATGGAGGTGACGGGCGAGCTTATGGCCGTGATCAATCGCATTCGCGCCCGCAAAGCCGGATACAAGATTGTCAGCACCGCGCTAGTCGTCAACGAGAAAGGCGAACGAATGACGCTCGATACTCTTCGACGACGCTTCCGCGACGCCAGAAGAAAAGCCGGCGTGCGCGACAACGAATTCCAATTTCGAGGTCTGCGGGCGAAGGCTGGCACCGACAAGACGGACAGCACGGGCGATATTCGCCAAGCACAAAGGCAGCTCGGGCACACTTCGGTCACCATGACGGAGCACTATGTTCGCAATCGCCGCGGCGACAAGGTGAAGCCGACGAAATAACGGAATTGCGGAAAAGAATGACATTTGCGGAACTGAATTGCTTCGAATCCCGATTGCGCAATTTCCCGCAACGCCTTATGGCGGAAGACAGCCGGAGTCGAACCGACCTGGCGCGGGCTGACCGCACCAACTGGGTTTGAAGCCCAGCCGCACCACCGGATACGAATGCCTTCCTGCGAGAACGGAAACGGGAGCGGACATGAAGCATGCCGTCCCGTCGAGATCCGTTGCGAACTACACACGCCCGGAACCGGGCTACTGCGAACCGATCAACAATCGGCTGTCGGCCCGCAACCAGTGAAGATCGCGGTGGAAGCGAGTATACCCAACGCGATCGAAGAACTCGAGAATTTGAATTGCCCGCTTGCGGCCGAGGCCCGTCGCATTGCGAAACGTCGCCGCGTCGAGCGAGCCGCCGCGCTCGTCCGCGAGCCGCGCGATCAATCGCGCGAGCTCCGCGATCACGTCGCGGTGATAGAACAGATCGCGCACGACCTGCTGCACGTCGCCCCGCCGCGCGAGCTTGCGCAGCAGCGCGCGCACCGCGTCCTCCGCCGCGCCCGTCGCCGCCGCGTGATCGCGCACCCACGGCGGATCGTAGCGGCCCGCCGCGACGAGCGGCAGCAAGCGCCCGGCCAACGCTTCCTCGTTCGCGTCGAAGCTCACCGCGTGCGACGGCAGATGCAGCCATGGCCCGCTGCGCGCAACCGCGCCGTCCGCGATCAGCGCGTCTGTCAGCGCGCGCCACAATGCGTCGTCCGCGAGCGGCGCCGCGATCCGGCGCAGCCGCGCGACGTCCGGCCCCTGCTCGTCCGGCGAGCGCTGGTGAAACGTCGCGAGCGCGTCGAGCGCGCGCGCGCGCAGCGCGTCCCAATGCCGGCGCGCGACGACGCGCGCTTGGTCCGCATGCTTGCCCGGCGACGCGACGTTCACCGCATCGGCGGGCAGCGTCCACGCCTGCGCCGGCAAGCCGGTCAGGTGCATCAGCGTCGCGCGCGTGATGCCGAGCGGCGCTTCGTCGAGCAGCGCGTCGAGGCGGCCTTCGTCGAGCCACGTCGCAAGCGCGTCGAGCCATGCGCGCCGCGCGCTCGTGCGCCGCTTGCGCGCGGGGCCAAACGGATCGAGCACGCGGCCGCCGCCGACCGTGCGCGTCGCCTGCGCGTTGCGCACGATGAAGCGCTCGCCCGGCACCGCGAACACCGGCTCCGAGAAATTCAGTTGCGCGCGCGCACGCTGGCCGGGCCCGAGTGCGTCGCCGTCGAGCAGCGCGACATGCGCGACGCGGTGCAGCGTGCCGAGATGCACGTGCAGCGGCGTCCAGTGCGAGATCGTCAGGTCGGCGTCCGGCGTCAGCGTCAGCTCGACGTCGATACGCGGCGACAGCGCCGCGAGCCGCGGATCGACGATCGCATCGCCGCGCGCGAGCGCCGCCTTGTCGATGCCCGCGAGGTTCAGCGCGCAGCGCTCGCCCGCATGGCCGACGTCGGTCGCGCGGTTCTGCGCATGGATGCTGCGCACGCGCACCGATTCGCCCGTGCGCGCGACGGCGAGCGTATCGCCCGTGCTCACGCGCCCCGCGAACGCGGTCCCGGTCACGACGGTGCCCTGCCCCGCGAGCGTGAACACGCGGTCGACCGCGAGCCTGAACAGGCCATCGTCGCGCCGCGCGCGCCATGCGAGCGCCGTATCGCGCAGATGCGCGTTCAGCGCGGCGACGCCCGCGTCGCCCGCCTCGGTCGCGCGCGTCTCGAAGATCGGCGCGCCGGCGAGCGGCGAGGTCGCGAGCCACGCGCGGATCTCGTCGCGCACCTGCGCGATGCGCGCCGCGTCGGCGCGATCGCATTTGGTCAGCGCGACCGCGCCGCGCGCCACGCCGAGCAATTGCAGAATCGCGAGATGCTCGCGCGTTTGCGGCATCACGCCGTCGTCGGCGGCGATCACGACGAGCGCGAAGTCGATCCCGCACGCGCCCGCCGCCATCGTATGCACGAGCTTCTCGTGGCCGGGCACGTCGATGAAGCCGAGCACGTCGCCGTTCGGCAGCGGCGTGTACACGTAACCGAGCTCGATCGAGATGCCGCGCGCCTTCTCTTCCTTCAGCCGATCGGTGTCGACGCCCGTGAGCGCGCGCACGAGCGTCGTCTTGCCGTGATCGATGTGGCCTGCGGTTCCGACGATCATGCGGGCGTGTCCGTCGAGGCTTGCGCGCACTGCGCGACGAGCGCGGCTTCGTCGTCGGCTTCGAGGCAGCGCAGGTCGAGCCGCAGCGCGTCGTCGGCGATGCGGCCGAGCACCGGACGCGGCCAGCCGCGCAGGCGCTTCTCGAGCTGCGCGAGCGCGCGGCCGCTGCGCTTGCCGTCGCTCGCGCGCACGACGAGGCCGCAGCTCGGCAATTGATCGACGGGCAGCGCGCCGCTGCCGATCTGGCTGAACATCGGCTCGACGTTCACGACGAATGCCGCGCCGATCGCCTGTTGCAGCACCGGGCGCACGCGCTCGGCCGCCGCCGCGATGTCCGCCTGCGCGCGCGTGAGGAGCCGCAGCGTCGTCAGCCGCTCGCGCAGGAATTCCGGCGCCTGGTACAGGCGCAGCACCGGCTCGAGCGCGGCGAGCGTCAGCTTGCCGACGCGCAGCGCGCGCTTGAGCGGATGCTTCTTGATCTTCGCGATCAGATCGCGCCGCCCGACGACGAGGCCCGCCTGCGGGCCGCCGAGCAGCTTGTCGCCGCTGAACGTGACGAGGTCGGCGCCCGCTTCGACGGTCTCGCGCACCGTCGTCTCCTTCGGCAAGCCCCAGCGCGTCAGGTCGACGAGCGTGCCGCTGCCGAGATCGACGGCCACGGGCAGCCCGCGCTCGCGCGCGAGCGGCGCGAGTTCCTGCAGCGTCACTTCCTTCGTGAAGCCGCTGATCGCGTAATTGCTGCAATGCACTTTCATCAGGAGCGCGGTGCGCGGCCCGATCGCGTCCGCATAGTCCCTCAGATGCGTGCGATTCGTCGTGCCGACCTCGCGCAGCTTCGCGCCCGCGCGGCTCATGATGTCGGGAATGCGAAACGCGCCGCCGATCTCCACGAGCTCGCCGCGCGATACGATCACCTCCTTCTTCGGCGCGAGCGCGGACAGCGCGAGCAGCACGGCGGCCGCGTTGTTGTTGACGACGGTGGCGGCCTCGGCGCTCGTCAGCTCGCAGACGAGCTCGTCGATCAGATCGTCGCGGTCGCCGCGGCGGCCGGTCGCGAGATCGAATTCGAGATTCATCGGCTGCGTGAGCGCCTGCACGACCGCGCGCACCGCTTCGTCCGGCAGCAGCGCGCGCCCGAGATTCGTGTGCAGCACGGTGCCCGTCAGGTTGAACACCGCGCGCAGCGCGCCCGCCGCGTCCGCCGCGAGACGCGCGCGCACGTCGGCCGCGATCCGCGCGTCGTCGAGCGCGCCGGCCGCGGCCGGATCGCGGCGCGCGGCGTCGCGCCACGCGTCGAGCGACGCGCGCACCGCGGCGAGCGCGCGCGTGCGTCCGTATTCGTCGACGAGCGGCTTCACGTCGGGCGACGACAGCACGCGCTCGACCGACGGCACGCGCGCGAGCAGCTCGTTCAGTTCGTTCGCGCCCGGTCCGCTCACGTCCGCTCTTCTCCCGCGGCGTCGGCCGGCAGGTCCGGCCACAGCAGCGGATTCGGCGACGCGCGCCGGTAGCCCGCCTCGCCCATCAGCAGATCGAGCGTGAGGCTCGCGAGATCGTCCGCGAGCGGCTCGACGTCGTAGTCCTTCTCCTGATAGGCGATCTTCCGATACGTGTGGCACTCGTCGCACGACTCGGCCTTGATCGCTTCGCTGCCGCCTTCGATCCCGTGATACGCGATCCCCTTCGTCGAATCGCAGTGCGAGCACTTCGTGCGAACCATGTGCCATTCGCTCGAGCACAGCCCGCACTGGAGGAAGCGGTAGCCCTGATACTGGCCGCCGACGCGCACGATGCTCGCCACCGGCTGCGCGCCGCACACGGGGCAAAGGCCGGGCTGCTCGAGATAAGGAACGTCGGCGGGCGCGATGCGGCTCGCGAGCGCGGTCCACACCACCTGCAACGCGGCCATCAGGAACGGCGCCGACGCCGGGTCGATCTCGGCGAAGCGCTGCGCGAGGAGCGCGTCGGCCTGCGCGTCGAGCCCCGCGGGCGCGCGCAGCCGCAGCCCGTCGATCAGCTTCGCGAGCGGCGGATTCACGAGGCCCGCGCGCTCGACGCGGTCGAGCAGGCCTTGCAGCACGTCGCGCCAGCGCGGATCGCGCTCGCCGCCGAGCGCCGGCGCGAGCGGCATCGAATGGTGTTGCGCCCGCTCGATCGCGTCCCGCGCGGGCGCGTTCGGCTCGAACGTCTGCACGAGTTCGTGCTGCGCGTCGGCGACGGCCGCCATCAGCCGCAGGTAGCCCGAGATGGGGTTCAGGTCCGCGAGCTCGCGCAGCCGCGCGGCGCGCGCGACGAACACGGCGCCGCGCTCGGGCATGCGCACGCGCGGAATGGCCGAATGATCGAGCGATGCGATTTCGCTCGGTTCGAGAATGCGTTGGGTTGGGTCAGTCACGTGAGTGCCCTAAAAAAACAAGCGCCGAATCGTCGGCGCTTTCTTGTTGTGTCTGCCGTGCGCGCGCCCGCCGGGCCGCTCATGCGGCCGGCGGGCGTCGCGAGTCGCGCGGCGCGCGCGCAAAGTCCGCTTGCGCGCCGTGCGCCGGCATCGTGCGATGCGTCGCTACTTCACGCTCTCGCGAAACCACTTCGGATGGTGCTTTCTCGCCCAGCCGACGGTCACGGTGCCGCGCACCATCGCGCCGATCGAGCCCTTCACCCACAGCGCCGCGTACACATGCACGACGATGCCGACGATCAGAACGAACGCCGCCGCCGCATGCACGACGGCCGCCGCGCGAATCACGCCGATCGGAAAGTAGAACGAGAAATAGCGCCGCCAGATCACGATCCCGGAAACGAGCAGCAACAAGAGGCACGCCACCATCGCGAAGAATAGCAGCTTCTGCCCCGCGTTATAGCGGCCCACCTCCGGCAGCTTCTCCTCGCGGTTCGCGAGCACGTCGTCCATCTGCCGCAGCCACTGGCGATCGCCCGCGTCGAGCAGGTTGTGATGCCAGTAGCGCACGGCCATCACCGCGAACGACACGAACATCACGAGGCCTGCGAACGGATGCAGAATCCGCGTCCACTGCCCGCCGCCGAACAGCGCCGTCATCCAGAACATCGACGGATGGAACAGCGCGAGCCCGGACAGCGCGAGCAGCACGAACGAGATCGCGGTGATCCAGTGGTTCGAGCGCTCGTTCGCCGTGTAGCGGACGATCAGGTTGGGGTCGTCATGCTTCATTTCGCGTCCTCCTCGATGCGGCGCGCGTCGTCGCGGGCGGCGGCTTCCTCTTCGTCCGTCACTTCGTTCGGGCCGACGCGCGTGTAGTGGAAGAAGCCGGCGAGCGCGGACAACGCGATGCCCGCGACCGCGAGCGGCTTCGCGATGCCCTTCCACAGCTTCACCATCGGGCTGATCGACGGATTGTCGGGCAGGCCGTGATACAGCGAAGGCTTGTCCGCGTGGTGCAGCACGTACATCACGTGCGTGCCGCCGACGCCCGCCGGATCGTACAGCCCCGCGTGCTCGAAGCCGCGCCCCTTCAGATCGGCGACGCGCTCGGCCGCGTGCCGCTTCATGTCGTCCTTCGTGCCGAACACGATCGCGCCCGTCGGGCAGGTCTTCACGCATGCGGGCTCCTGGCCGACCGCGACGCGGTCCGAGCACAGCGTGCACTTGTACGCGCGATTGTCCTGTTTCGAGATCCGCGGGATGTTGAACGGGCAGCCGGTCACGCAATAGCCGCAGCCGATGCAGTTCTCCTCGTGGAAATCGACGATCCCGTTGTTGTACTGAACGATCGCGCCCGGCGACGGGCACGCCTTCAGGCAGCCCGGGTCCTCGCAGTGCATGCAGCCGTCCTTGCGGATCAGCCACTCGAGGTCGCCCGCCGGGTTCTCGTATTCGGAGAAACGCATCACCGTCCACGAGTGCTCCGACAGATCGGCTGGGTTGTCGTAGACGCCCACGTTCGTGCCGACTTCGTCGCGCAGGTCGTTCCATTCCATGCAAGCCGTCTGACACGCCTTGCAGCCGATGCACTTCGACACGTCGATCAGCTTCGCGACGCTGCCCGTCACCGGCTCGCGCGCGGTGGGCGGCGGCGTCGTGGTGGCCGAGACGCGCTTGATATCGAGCGATTGCAATGCCATCTCTTTCCCCTTACGCCTTTTCGACCTTCACCAGGAACGACTTGAATTCCGGTGTGTACGAGTTGCCGTCGCCGACGGACGGAGTCAGGGTGTTCGCGAGATAGCCGGGCTTCGTCAACCCCTTGAAGCCCCAATGCAACGGAATGCCGACCGTCTGCACCTTGCGGCCGTCGACCGTCAGCGGCTTGATCCGCTTCGTGACGAGCGCGACCGCGACGATGTGCCCGCGGTTCGACGACACCTTCACGCGCTCGCCGTGCGCGACGCCGATCTCCTTCGCGAGATCCTCGCCGATCTCGACGAACTGCTCGG
The DNA here is from genome assembly GCF_001524445.2 of Burkholderia savannae. NCBI lineage: Bacteria > Pseudomonadati > Pseudomonadota > Betaproteobacteria > Burkholderiales > Burkholderiaceae > Burkholderia > Burkholderia savannae. The sequence goes on along the minus strand of NZ_CP013418.1, from coordinate 171,588 downwards.
GCTGGATGATCGCGTTCAGCCGCGCATGCTTCGTCCAGTAATGGAAGTGCTCGGTCAGGCGATACGTCGTCGCGACGTGCGGGAACGTGTCGACCTTGCCGAACGCCGCCCGATCGTCCGGGAACACGCGGGCGGCCGGATTGTTCAGCGCCCGCGGGTTGTTCGGATGCAGCGGGTTCGCGGCGAGCGGCGTCTCGAACGGCTCGTAGTGCTCGGGGAACGGGCCTTCGTTCATCCCGGCGCGCGCGAAGAAGCGTGCGACGCCTTCCGGGTTCATGATGAACGGCCCCATGCCGGTTTCGGGCGGCTCGTCGGCCTTGTAGTCGGGAATGTCCGGGCCCGTCCACGCACGGCCGTTCCAGCCGATCAGCTTGCGCGTCGGGTCGAACGGCTTGCCGCTCACGTCGCACGACGCGCGGTTGTACAGAATCCGCCGGTTCGCGGGCCACGCCCACGCCCAGCCGAGCGTCTGGCCGATGCCCGTCGGATCGGCGTTGTCGCGCCGCGCCATCTGGTTGCCCGCTTGCGTCCACGCGCCGCAGAAGATCCAGCAGCCGCTCGACGTCGTGCCGTCGTCCTTCAGCTGCGCGAAGCCGGCGAGTTGCTCGCCCTTCTTCACGAGCGTCTTCGACGCGTCCTTCGGATCGGGCAGGTCCGCCAGCGCGCGGCCGTTGAACTCCATCGCGAGCTCTTCGGGCGTCGGGCTTTCCGGGTTCGCGTACGGCCAGCTCAGATTGACGATCGGATCGGGGTACTTGCCGCCGTCCTTCCTGTACATGTCGCGCATCCGCAGGAAGATCCCCGACATGATCTCGAGGTCGCTCTTCGCCTGGCCCGGCGGCTCCGCGCCCTGCCAGTGCCACTGCAGCACGCGGCCGGAGTTGACGAGCGAGCCGCGCTCTTCCGCGAAGCACGACGTCGGCAGCCGGAACACCTCGGTCTGGATCGTCGACGAATCGACGTCGTTGAAATCGCCGTGGTTCTTCCAGAACTCGGACGTCTCGGTCGCGAGCGGGTCCATGATCACGAGCCACTTGAGCTTCGCGAGCGCCTCGGAGGTCTTGCGCTTCGACGGCGCCGCCGCGAGCGGATTGAAGCCCTGGCAGATGTAGCCGTTCATCTTGCCCGCGTGCATCAGCTCGATCGTCTGCAGCAGGTCGTACTGCTTGTCGAGCTTCGGCAGATAGTCGTAGCCCCAGTTGTTCTCGGCGCCCACCGCATCGCCCCACCAGGCCTTCATGAAGCTCACGTGGAACGCGCGGTAGTTCTTCCAGTAGCTCAGCTGGTTAGGCCGCAGCGGCTGCTGCGCGCGCTTCTGGATGTACGCGTCGAAATCCTGCTCGGCCTGCATCGGCAGCGTCATGTAGCCCGGCAGCAGGTTCGACATCAGCCCGAGGTCGGTGAGCCCCTGGATGTTCGAGTGGCCGCGCAGCGCGTTCATGCCGCCGCCCGCGATGCCGATGTTGCCGAGCAGCAGCTGCACCATCGCGCCCGTGCGGATCATCTGCGCGCCGACCGAGTGATGCGTCCAGCCGAGCGCGTACAGGATCGTGCCGGCGCGGCCGGGCACGGCCGTCGTCGCAAGCATCTCGCACACCTTGAGGAACTTGTCCTTCGGCGTGCCGCAGATCTTCTCGACCATCTCCGGCGTGTAGCGCGAGTAGTGCTGCTTGAGCAGGTTGTAGACGCAGCGCGGGTGCGCAAGCGTGTCGTCGACCTTCACGAAGCCGTCGTCGCCGCGCTCGTAGTCCCACGTCGACTTGTCCGGGTACGCGTGCTTGTCCGCGTCGTAGCCGGAATAGATGCCGTCGTCGAACGCGAAGTCCTCGCGAACGATGAACGAGAAATCCGTGTAGTGCTTGACGTACTCGTGCTGGATCTTGTCGTTCGTCAGCAGGTAGTTGATGATCCCGCCGAGGAATGCGATGTCCGTGCCGGTTCGAATCGGCGCGTAATAGTCGGCGACCGATGCGGTGCGCGTGAAGCGCGGATCGACGACGACGAGGCGCGCGTTGCGATGCGCCTTCGCTTCCGTGACCCATTTGAATCCGCACGGGTGCGCCTCGGCGGCGTTGCCGCCCATCACGAGAATCACGTCCGCGTTCTTGATGTCGACCCAATGGTTCGTCATCGCGCCACGGCCAAACGTCGGGGCAAGACCTGCCACCGTCGGGCCATGTCAGACACGAGCCTGGTTGTCGAACGCGAGCATCCCCATGCTGCGCACGGTCTTGTGCGTCAGATAGCCGACCTCGTTGCTGCCCGCCGAAGCGGCCAGCATGCCCGTCGTGAGCCAGCGGTTGACCTTCATGCCGTCGTCCGTCGTCTCGACGAAGTTCGCGTCGCGGTCCGCCTTCATCAGCTTCGCGATCCGGTCGAGCGCGTCGCTCCACGAGATCGGCGCCCACTTGTCGGAGCCGGCCGCGCGATACTCGGGCTGCGTGAGGCGGCTCGGGCTATGGATGAAGTCGATGAGGCTCGCGCCCTTCGGGCACAGCGTGCCGCGGTTGACCGGATGGTCGGGATCGCCCTCGATGTGGATGATGCTCGACGTGGCGTTTTTCGCGCCGTCGCCGAGGCTGTACATCAGTATCCCGCAACCGACCGAGCAGTAGGGGCAGGTGTTGCGGGTTTCGACAGTGCGCGCCAGCTTGTATTGGCGGACCTCGGCGAGCGCTTCGGCCGGTGAGAAGCCCATCAGGGCTAGACTCGAGCCGGCGAGCGTCGTCGCGGACAGCTTCAGGAACTGGCGCCGGGACAGTTGGAGCATGGTGGTCTCGGGCTGGTTGTATTGAAGGGGAACGGTTTGATTGGACGTCGTTGCGTTGCTGGGGTTACGAATGCGTGATTGCGGGCGGCGCGGGCGCGCGGCGCGGCGGCGACGGACCGCACTGTCTATCTATCGTCTTTCCTTTATATGACAACGTGACAGAATCGGATAGCGGAACCGTCACCAATAAGGGAAAACCATTTCTTACACGGCGCAAGGTTATCAGATCACGCGAAACCGCGGCGTGTCACGCGGGGATCGCGCGCACCGGCACAGCGGCCGCGCCGCCCGAACCGGCGCCGTGGGTCGTGCCGCGAGCGGCGCGCCCGCGTGCCGGGAGATCGTCGCGGCCGGATTTCTCGGGCTTGCCGAAATGCCGGAATGCCTGGCTACCGGTTACGGCCTTCGGCCGGCACGGCGAGCGCCCTCTCGGCACGCCACTCCGGCACGTTTACGGCATCCGGCACGAAATATTGACGGTCGCGTCAATTTCGTCAACAACATCCCCCAGGGCGGCGCGACACAGGTGCGCGTCTGGGGAAACGTCGCCGGACAGGGCGCGGGCTACGCCGGCTACGCTCCGAACTTCATCGGCTACGACCCGGACAACCGGGCCAACAACCACGGCTGGTCGTCGACGGCCGACGTCGGCCCGACCTCGAGGACCGACCGCCGCTGCACGTCGCAAACCGTCGCGACGAGCGTCACGCGGCCGTCGGGCTCGGACATCGCGATCGCGGTGCCCGAGTATTGCGAGGCGCGCGGCGGCGTCGTGCCGAGAAACAACCGCGTGCCGGGCGCGGCGACCGTCGTCGAGCCCGTCGACCACCGGAACGCGACGCATGCGGGAGAAACGCACGTGTGGCGCGAAACGGCCGATCAGCGCGACAACGACATGCTGATCGACTCGATCAAGCTGACGTTCACGCCCGCCTATCCGCAGTGACGCGCCGCGTCGCGGCGGCGCGCGAACGGGCGGCGCGTCACGCGTCGCCCGGCTGCGTTCTCGCGGGGTTCCAGCCGAGCGCGTCGTAGAGCCGGTAGCGCGCGATGCCGAGATATTCGTGCAGCGCGAGATCGGCGAGCGAGAAGTTGTAGGCGAGCGGCAACGGGAACGACACCGCTTGCAGGTACTCGGCGCGCACGCCAATCGCGGCCACGCCGAAGTGCGCGAAATACAGCGCGCTGCGCCGCAAGTGGACGCCCGACGTCACGAGCAGCACGCGGTCCGCGCGATAGCCGGCCAGCACGGCGCGCGTGAATTGCGCGTTCTGCCACGTGTTCATGCTGCGCGGCTCGGCCAGCACGTCGGCGGCATCGATGCCGAGCCCGATCAGCGCGTCGCGATAGACGCTCGCCTCCGGCACGCCGTTGCCGCGCGCGTCGCCGCCGCTCACGACGACCTTGCAATCGGTGCCCGCGCGCGCCTTGCGGCAGCCGCGATAAAGGCTCGCCGCCTCGACCACCCGCGAATACGAAAACGTGCCGGGCTCGACCGCGCCCGTCGCGGCGATCTTCTCGGTGCCGAGGCCGAGCATCACGATCGCGTTGCGCTCGCCCCATTCGATCGCCGGGCGCGCCGCGTACGGCGCTTGCAGGTGGCGCAGCAACCACGCGGGCGCGGGGCCGCAGCCGATCGCGAAGAACGCGGCGACGGACGCGGCGAACAGCGCCCGGCTCGCACGGCGACGCTTCGCGAGCCGCAACAGCGCGGCGGCGGCGGCGACGGCCGTCAGCAGCGCGAGCGTCATGCGACGGCCGCCGGGGCGAAGGCGGCAACGGGCGAGCGTGGCCACGGGCGCGGGCGGCGAGGCGCGGCGGGCCGGGCTGCCGGGCGAATCGTTGATCGGGAGAAGCGGGGCATGGCGGCGCTCGAGCGACGAAGAGGGTCACGATTATGCAACGGGCGAACCCACGAGGCCAGCGCCGCACGCGCCGCGCGCGCTCAAAACGACGGCAACCCCGGCGGATTCGTTTCCGACTCGTCGACCGCCTCCGACAGCAGCCCCCATCGCGCGAGCGCCTGCCGGTACTTGCCGCTGCGGATCAGATCGTTGGTCGCGAGCGTGAGCGCGTCGGCGAGGCCGCTGCCCTTGCGCGTCGCGATCGCGACGTCCGCCTTGACCGGCCAGCCCGCGTTCACGTTGCCGACGCAGCGGATCTTGCCGTCGCGCGCCGCCTGGTACGCGAGCGTCGCGTTCGGATTCAGCTCGGCGTCCGCACGCCCGGACAGCAGCGCGACGCGCGACGCGCCGTCGTCGTCGAAGTACAGCACGTCGGCCGGCCGGAGCCCCCGCGCGACGTTGCGCCGGTTCCATTCGAGCAGGATGCGCTCCTGGCTCGTCCCCGATCCGGTGATGATCCGCAATCCCGCGACGTCCTTCGGCTCGGCGATCCGCGCGATCGGGCTCGCGGCCCTCACATAGAAGCCGTGCAGGCCGAGCCGGTAGGTCGTGAAATCGAACTTCTCCTTGCGCTTCTCGGTGACGCCGACGTTCGAAATCACCGCATCGTACTTGCCGGCGCTCAGCCCGAGCGGCCAGTCGGCCCACGCGACGGGCAAAAGCGCGAGCCGCCGGCCGAGCGCGTCGGCGATCAGTTGCGCGTAGTCCGGGTCCGCGCCGACGACCGTGCGCGCGTCGGTCGCAAATGTCGCGACGGGCGGCGCGTGCGGCGCGATCGCGACGGTGAACGCGCCGTCGGCGACCCAGCGGTAGCGTCGCGCCGCGTCGGCCGCCGCCGGATCGCGCGCCGTGCGCACGCGGCCCGCCTGGCGCGGATCGAGATCGACCGCGATGCCGGCCGCGCGCGCGCCGAACGGCGCCGCGGCGAAGGCGGCCGCGAGCGTCGCCGCGCCGCCGATGAACGTGCGTCGGTCGATCATCGCGCCCGCGCCTGCGATGCGTTCGGCTCAGCGCGGCACGACGCGCGCGCGCTCGGCCACGCGATGCGGCCGCGCTTGGCGACGTCGCCGCGGCCGCGGCCGCCGACCTCGGCGCGACGCGGCCCCGCATTCTCGGCCGCCGCAGACCGCGCCGCGAGCCCGGTCGGCCGGCCGCCGCCCGCAACGCTGCCTTCAACGCCGCCCGCAACGCCATCGCCGCCGCGATCCGCATCGCCGCGCCGCGTCACGCGGCGTGGAGCACCGGCGTCGCTTCGCGCAACGCCGGCACGACGACGGCCTGCGCAATCGCCGTCGCTGCCGAGCCCCGCGCCCGCCCGCCGCCGCGCCGTCATCACAGCACCTTCGACAGGAACGCGCGCGTGCGCGGATGCGCCGGCGCGCCGAGTACCTGCGCGGGCGGCCCCGCTTCGATGATCCGGCCGCGCTCCATGAACAGGACCGTGTCCGCGACCTCGCGCGCGAAGCCGATCTCGTGCGTGACGATGACGAGCGTCGTCCCCGAGCGCGCGAGCTCCTTGATCACGTCGAGCACTTCGTTGACGAGCTCCGGATCGAGCGCGGACGTCGGCTCGTCGAACAGCAGCACCTTCGGCCGCAGCGCGAGCGCCCGCGCGATCGCGACGCGCTGCTGCTGGCCGCCCGACAGCCGGCGCGGATACGCGTCGGCCTTCGCCGCGAGGCCGACGCGCGCGAGCAGCTCGCGCGCGACGCGCTCGGCTTCGGCGCGCGTCGCGCGCCCCGACGCGACGGGCGCCTCGACGACGTTCTCGAGCACGGTGAGGTGCGGGAACAGATTGAAGTTCTGAAACACCATGCCGACGTCGACGCGCCGGCGCAGCACGTCCTTCTCCTTCAGCTCGTACAGCGTGTCGCCGTCGCGGCGATAGCCGATCAGCTCGCCGTCGATGTCGATGAAGCCGCCGTCGACGCGCTCCAGGTGGTTGATCGTGCGCAGCAGCGTCGATTTGCCGGAACCGGACTGGCCGAGGATCACGGTGACGCTGCCCGCCGGCGCGACGAACGACACGTCGTCGAGCACCTTGTGCTGGCCGAAGCTCTTCGATACTCGATGGACGGCGACCTCGCCGCCGCGCCGCCCGCTCGCCCATGCGCGCGCGGCGGCCGGCGAGCTTGCCTCGGCGCGTGCAGGCGATGCGGCGGGCAAAGCCCAGGCGTTCGGCGCGGCAAGCGTCAACGCGTCCGGGGCGTCCGGGGCGTCCGGAACATTTGAAGCATTCGGCGCTTTCGTAGCCGGCCAAGCAGCGGACTCGGACGATTCCCCCCCGCCGAACGTAGCGGAAACTTCCGAAACGCCCGACGCGCCGAGCGCCGCCGCCCTCGCCCCGCCCGCCGATCCGGCCGACGCCTTTTCGCCGTGCGCGAATCCCGCGCCGAAAGCCGACGCGTCGCCGGCCGAGTGCGCGCCGTTCTCCGCGCCGCGCCTCGCCCATTTCGCCCATTTCGCCGATCTCGCGCCTCTCGCCGCGCCCGCGCCGTCCGCGCCGTCCGCGCTGTCCGCGCTGTCCACACCGTCCGTTGCCGCTGCCGCCGCCGCCGCGTCCGCCGCGCGCCCGCGCCACCGCCACCGCCACCGCGCATCCGCCAGCTTCGCGACGAACGCCGCCAGCGGCGAGCGCCCCGGATTGCGCACGGCGCCGCGCGCATAGCGACGCTCGACCTGCACCTGCACGATCGACAACACGGTCAGGATGATCAGATACCAGACCGTCGCGACCATCAGCAGCGGAATCACGTCGAGGTTGCGCCGATAGATCACCTGCACCGTGTAGAAAAGTTCCGGCATCGCGAGCACGTACACCATCGACGTGCCCTTCGCGAGCGAGATCAGATCGTTGAACGCGACGGGCAGGAACGCGCGCATCGCCTGCGGCAGCACGATGCGCGTCGCCTGCCGCGCGCGCGGCAGGCCGAGCGCGGCGGCCGCCTCGAGCTGGCCCTGATCGACCGACAGGATGCCGCCGCGAATCCCCTCGGCCGCGAACGCCGCGTGATTGAGCGTCAGGCCGAGCACCGCCGCGCAAAACGGGCTGATCAGGTCGGTCGTCGCGACGTCCGCGAACGTGATTCCGGTGAACGGCACGCCGAACCGCACGTGGTCGTACAGATAGCCGAGATTGTTGAGGATCAGCAGCAGCACGATGAGCGGAATCGAGCGGAACAGCCAGATGAACGCCCACGCGCACGCGGCAAGAAGCGGCGAGCGCGACACGCGTGCGAGCGCGAGCGGCACGCCGAACGCGAAGCCGAACAGCGCGCCGAGGGCGGTCAGCAGCAGCGTGCGCGCAAGCCCCGACAGCACCGGCTCGGACAGGAACCATTCGGCGAAAACCGGCCAGCCCCATTGCGGATTGCCGAGCACCGAATTCAGCACGAGCGCGATCAGCACGACGGCGAGCACGGTGCCCGCCGTGCGCGCGCGATAGCGGGCCGGCACGATCCGGAAACGCGGCGCGGCGCCGCGCGCCGCAGGGATGCCTGGCGTCGGCAGCGCGCCGCCGACGGCGTGAGTGATGTCGCTCATGGTCGTGGTTCCTTGCTGAATCGATGGCGTGCCGCGCGGATGCCCGGCGCGGCGCCGCGCGCACGCGGCGAGAAACGCGCGCGGCTCGCGGCGGCGCGCCGCACAGCCGCCGTCATGCGACTTCCGCCGCCGCGCGGCGGCTTTCCTTGCGCGGCAGGCCAAGGTGATCGCGCAGCGTGCTGCCGGCGAGCGTGCGCCGGTAGCGGCCGCGCGCCTCGAGCGCCGGAATCACGAGCTCGACGAAATCGTCGAGCCCCTGCGCCTGCACCGCGAAGCCGAGGATGAAGCCGTCGGCCGCGCCCGCGTCGATCCAGCGGATCAGCGCGTCGGCGACGTCTTGCGCCGCGCCGATGAACTGCGGACGCGGCGTCGCGACGGCAAGCGCCGTCTCGCGCAGCGTGAGCCCCTTCGCGCGCGCGTCGGCCTTGATGCGATCGGTCGTCGAGCGAAAGCTGTTGCGGCCGATGTCGCCGAGCGCCGGGAACGGCGCGTCGAGCGGGTACTGCGTGAAATCGTGATGGTCGAAGTAGCGGCCGAGGTACGCGAGCGCGTCGTCGATCGTCAGCAGATCGCGGATCGCGCGGTACTTGTCCTCCGCTTCGGCCGCCGTGCGCCCGACGATCGGCCCGATGCCGGGGAAGATCTTCACGTCGCCGGCGCGGCGGCCGTGCGCGAGCGCGCTGTCCTTCACGCGCTGCGTGAACGCGCGCGTCTCGTCGAGCGACGGCGAATGCGTGAACACCGCGTCCGCGTACTTGCCCGCGAGCGCGATCCCCGCGTCCGACGAGCCCGCCTGAAAGATCACCGGCTGCCCCTGCGGCGAGCGCTGGATGTTCAGCGGCCCGGCGACCTGGAAGAACCGGCCCGCGTGATCGAGCGCGTGCAGCTTGTCCCGGTCGAAGAAGCGGCCGCTCGCGCGGTCGCGCACGAACGCGTCGTCGTCCCAGCTGTCCCACAGGCCCTGCGCGACGCTCAGGTATTCGTCGGCGATCTCGTAGCGCAGCTCGTGCTCCGGATGCTTCGTGCCGTAGTTCTTCGCGGTGCCTTCGAGCGGCGTCGTCACGACGTTCCAGCCGGCGCGGCCGCCGCTCAGCAGATCGAGCGACGCGAACTGCCGCGCGACCGTAAACGGCTCGCTGTACGACGTCGACACGGTGCCCGCGAGGCCGATCTTCGACGTCGCGGCCGCGAGCGCGGACAAGAGCGAGATCGGCTCGAAGCGGTTCAGGAAATGCGGGATCGACTTCTCGTTGATGTAGAGGCCGTCGGCCACGAACGCGAACGCGATGCCGTTCGCCTCCGCCTTGCGCGCGACGCGCAGCATGAAATCGAGATTGACGCTCGCGTCGGGCGGATTGCTCGGATGCCGCCACGCGTTCATGTGGCTGCCGGCGCCTTGCAGCATGATGCCGAAGGGAATCGAGGACTGGGTCATGGCGAGGATCGGTGTCGTTGGAATCGCACAAAGGCGCGCAGCCGCGGCGCGCCGCTCGAATGCTCAGGTCCGCGCGGACTGGCGGTCGCGCGCGAGCAGCTCGACGGACGCGAGCCGCGCCGGATAGTGCGTGACCGGCGAATCGACGACGAACTCGCCGACGCCGTAGCGGCGCGCGAGTGCGTCGAGCTCGCGGTGCACGTCGTGCGGCGCGCCCGCGATCACGTGCGGACGCAGCTCGTCGATCCGGTAATCGGTCGCGCCGCTCTGGCGCGCGAACTCGGCCGCCGCCTGCGCGCTGCCGAGATTGACGCTCTGGCCGCCCGCGAGCTTCAGCTTGAAGAGCCGCAGCGCGCCGATGAGCCGCTCCGCCTCGCCCTTCGTCGGCGCCGCGACCGCGTACAGCGCGAGGAGCGGCGCGCGCCCGCTCGCGCTGCGGTACGCGTCGAGCGAACGCTCGACGTTGGCCTCGTCGCCGTTGAAGTGCCCGGCGTAGCAGAACTGCCAGCCGAGCCGCGCGGCGAGCGCGGCGCTCTCGGGCGAGCCGCCGAGCAGCACGCGCTCGGGCGCCACGGGCGGCACCGGCAGCGCGACCGCGCCGGCCAGCGGATGATCCTCGGCGACGCCCCAGCGCAGGAACGCGTCGAGCTCGGCGAGCTGATCGGCGAACGCGGGCTTGCGCGGCTTGTCGTGCAGCGACTGCAGCGCGCGCGTCGTCAGCGGCAGGCCGCCCGGCGCCTTGCCGACGCCGAGATCGACGCGCCCCGGCGCGAGCGACGCGAGCAGCTTGAACGTCTCGGCAACCTTGAACGGGCTGTAGTGCTGAAGCATCACGCCGCCGGAGCCGACGCGAATGCGCGACGTGTGCGCGAGCACGTGCGACACGACGATCTCGGGCGCGGAGCTCGCGAGCCCCGGCGCGCCGTGGTGCTCGGCGATCCAGATGCGCCGATAGCCGAGCGCCTCGGCGCGCTGCGCGAGCGCGACCGTGAAACGCAGCGCGTCGGCCGCCGTCGCGCCTTCGGCGATCGGGCTCTTGTCCAGCAGCGATAACGAATAAGACATGGCGGGTGCGAATGCTGGCTATGGAAAATGAATCGGGAAAACGGACGATGCGGTGACGCGATGCAAGCGTCCGGCTCTGCGGCCCGGCGCGCCCGCGCGATCGGACGGCTTCGCCGAACGGTTTCGCATGGACGGCTGCGCCGGATTTCGCATGGGCGGCTGCGCCGAACCGCCTTGCCGGACGGCTTCACCGCGCGACTTCGTCAATCAACGCCACGGCGCGACACGATGAAGCGGCTTCGCGTGGCGGAGGCCGTTCTGTTCGCGTCGCGCCGGCGTCGCGCGTGTCGCTGGCGTCGCGCGTGTTCGTCGAGCTTCGCGAACGGCCGTCGCGCAGGCATCGCGCATCACGTCTTCGGCAAGCCCGGCGGATTCGTCCGAGACGCGTCGATCGCCTCGGAACCGAGACTCCAGCGGTCGAGCACGCGGCGGTACGCGCCGTTCCTGATGAAATCGTTGATCGCGATCGTGAACGGCTCGGCGAGGCCGCTGCCCCTGCGCGTCGTGACCGCGATGTCCGCCGTGCGCGGCCAGCCGCCGCTCACGGCGCCGACGAGCTTCGTCCGGTGCTGCTGCGCGGCCTGGTACGCGAGCACCGAGTTCACGCTGAAGATCGCGTCCGCGCGGCCCGCCTGCAGCGCGACGTTCTTCACCGCGTGATCGTCGTAATACTGGACCGTGACGGGCTTGAGCCCGTGCGCGACGTTCTCGCGATCCCATTCGAGCAGGATCTTTTCCTGGTTGGTGCCGGCGTCGGTGATCACGCGCAGGCCCGCGACGTCCTTCGGCTCCTTGATCGACGCGATCTTGCTGTCGGACTTCACGTAGAAGCCGACCTGATCCTTGCGATACGTCGAGAAATCGAACTTCGCCTTGCGCTCCTCGGTCACGGTCACGTTCGACAGCACCGCGTCGACGCGGCCCGATTCGAGCGCGAGCGGCCAGTCGGCCCACGCGAGCGCGACGATCTTCAGCTTGCGGCCGAGGCTGTCGGCGAGCAGTTGCGCGAGATCGGCGTCGAAGCCGACGACGGTGCGCGCATCGGTCGCGTACGAACTGATGGGCGGCTGGCTCGGCGCGATGCCGATGGTCAGCGCGTCGGGCTCGGCGAACTTGAACGCTGCGGGCAGCGCGCGGATCACGGTCTCGTCGCGCGCGCCGCGCACGCGGCCCGGCTGCCCGGGGCTCAAATCGAACGTGACGGCGAACGCCGCCGCGCTCGCGCCGATCAGCACGGCGGCGGCCACCGCGCGCGCGGCGGATCGGACGAATGGCTTCGTGTATTGCAATGTCATCGGCGATTCCTGTTGGTGGCGAATGTGGTGTCGTTTTCGATGCGACATGCCGGTGTGAGCCGCGGGCCTCGCATCGCGTCATTCGACCGGCGCGGCCGGCACGGGCGCGCGCAGGTCGCCGAGCGTGTCGGCGCGGCGCGGCTCGATCAGATCCTTGCCGAACGGCAGATGCACGTAGATCTCGGGGTCGACGTCGCGATCGAACAGCGCCGCGTACCCGGCGTCGAGATACAGCGCCCATGCCTCCGGCTGCCGGAAGCCCGTCGTCAGATAGACGCGCCGATAGCCTTGCCGCGCCGCGCGCAGCTCGAGTTCGCGAACCACGCGCCGCGCGAGCCCCTGGCGCCGCAGATCGGCGCGCGTCCAGATCCGCTTGAGCTCCGCCGTCTGCGCGTCGTAGCGCTTGAAGGCGCCGCCGCCGATCGTCTCGCCGTCGCGGATCAGCAGGATGAACGCGCCTTCGGGCGGCGCGAACAGCTCGGCCGGATAGCGCGCGAGCTCCGCTTCCGCGGACGCGAGGCTGTCGGGCCGATACGCGCGGTAGCGCGCCGCGTATTCGTCGATCAGCGCGTCGATCAGTGGCTTCGCGCGCGCGTCGTGCGGCGCGGTGTCGATAATGCTGTCGGTCATGGCGAGATCGTCGGAGGCGAACGGTCGCGCGCGGCCGGCGCCGCCGGCATGACGGCTCGCCGCCTTCGGCGCGCCCGTTCGTTCTGCGGAACAAGGGCAGCGGCGTGTTCGTCGCGTTCGGACGCGCGCCCGTGTCGCCCGGCGCGCGCTCGTCGCGACGTCATCCCGCTGCCATGTCCGTCACCTTAGCGTTTCGACTCGCAAAGGCTAACCAAGCAATTTCGATATCGATATCGGCGGTGGCGTAGCAAGGATTTCGGGGAAGCGGACAGCGCCGGCGCGAGCCCGTGCGACGTGGCGCGCGGCGGGCGAAACCGGGCCGGCGTCGAAGAAAGCGCCGTTGGAAAGACGCATGGCGCGTGGCCGACGCGCGCGGCGCGCCATGATCCGGCGATGCGACCGGCCGGGCGCGGCAGCGATGCCGGCCACCGACCATCCGGCGCGTCAGCGTTGCGGCGCGAAGAGCGCGAAGAGCGCTTCGCCGCGCACGGACGAACGCCGTCCGCTCGCGGCGCCGGAAAAATCCGGCGCGCTCACGCCCGCCCTTCGATCCGCTCCGATGTCGCGTGCGCCGCGCGGCGCACGCGTCACCGACGCCCTGCGTCGGCGTGCGCGGCGGCCCCCGCCGCGACGTCGACGGCGGCGGTCCGGCCCGGCAGCGCGGATCGCGCTCTGTCCGGCCCCAGAAAGAACGAATCGGCGTTCCACCAGTCGACGCCGAGTTCCCTCGCCTTATCGACGGAGCAGACCAGCAGCCGGATGCGGATCGTCAGAAGCTCGACGTCGACCAGATTGATGCGGATGTCTCCGGTAATGACGACGCCCTTGTCGAGCACGCGCTCGAGCAGATCGGCCACGGTCGTACTGGAAACGCTGTGCGGCGGCGAAGCGGTGCGTGGCTGGCTCATTGGATGGCTCTCAAAAAAGACGGCCGAGCGGGCCGAGATCGAGATTCAGATCGGCATCGGTGAAGCCGAACTGCCCGGCGAGCCGCTCGATCTCCTCGGCCTGCCGCATCAGCGCGAGCCCCAACCGCTCGATTTCGTCATCGTTCAGGCTGCCGGCCTCGATTCGCCGCAACGCCTGCCGTTCGAGCAGTTCGTGCAAGAGCTTCATCAGCGCCAGAACGAGCTTCGCGAGGCCGTTGCCCGCGGAAGCGGCCGCGACGTCGACGCGTTGCGTCGCGCGTGGCGGCGGCGCCTGTTGCTGCGCCAGCGCTTGTTCCAGCGCGGCGGCGAGTGCGGCGGCGTTCGATACCGCCGCCGCGTGCGGCGCATTCATCGGCACTCCTCTTCGCGTGACATCGCGCGGCCGGCCAACGCGGTTTCCACCGAAGTCAGAAGGAGGCGCAGATGCAAATAGAGCAGATCGACGTCGGCTACCGACACGACCACCTGCGCGGAAATCACCGCGCCCTTGTTGAGAATCCGGTCCAGCGACTCGCACAGCGACAGCCGCTGCGCGAGCTCGGCCGGCACGGGTTCGCCGTCCGCGCTGCGCACGGCATGAAACGGCGGCGAGCAAGGCGATGTCACGGCGTTTCCAGGCTGTCCAGGCGATCGAGCAACGCCCGCTCGCGCGACTCGAATTCGGCCTCGTCGATCTGGCCGGATTCGAGTTCGCGATAGAGCTCGACGAGCGCCGCCTTGGTCGTCTCGATGTCGGCGATCGTCTCGTCCTCGGCGGCCTGCGCGATCTCCTCGAAAATCCAGAACATGCCCTTGATCGGCGCGGCGAGCAGGTTATCGAGAATGAACATGGCACCCTTCACAGACTCATGTTGAGATTGACGAAATGGTGAGGCGGGCACGGTCCGCTGTATTTCAGCGTCAGCGAATCGTCGAGAACGCGCGACGCGGCGGCCACGCCCGACTCGAACCGGCCGAGCTCGGCGTTTCGCACGAGGCAGGTCAAGCGCAGGATTTCCGTCTCGTGCCGCAGCGGATCGCGCCGGATCTCCTTGCAGCACGCGTCGAGCGCCTCGTCCACGCTTGCCGCATGGCGCGCCCGCTCTTCGTTCAGCACGCGCTCGAAGCGGCTGCCCAACTCGATCTTGTCGTCGCGCGTGGCCGCGCCGCCGAGCGCCAGCATGGCGTCGCGCGCGGCCTTCAGATCGGGGCGAACGTCGATCAGATGGCGAAAGAGATCCGGCACGTCCCAGTTCAGGCGCACGCTCATTTCCACGTGGCCCACGAGCCGCGCGAGTTCGCCGGCGAGCGCCGTCCGGTGCTTCTTGAGCATCCTGCGCAGCGCGACTTCGCTCGTCGCGATCGTGCCGAACGCCACCGGCAGCACGGTGCCGGCGGCCGCGAGGCTCTGGATCACCGTGTGATGAGCGAGCAAGTGGCGCCGCTCGGGACGGACCTTCGCGAGCCCCGTATCGCTGACGATCACCGCGACGTCGCCGTCGGTCAGTGCATGGACGGCCGTTCCGCCGATCCCGGGCGGAAGGCTCGGCGGCACGTCCCGCGCATGCTGGACGCCGTACAGATAGCGGGCGCCGCTATGGCTGGTCATGCTGCACCTCGCGCGAGGCCGGCTTGCGCATGGCGGGCTGCGCGCCGTGAGGCACGATCACGGAGGCTTCCTGGAGACGGACGGACTCGACGCAGCCTTCGACGATGTCCACCATCAGCAGCGAATGGCAAACCCAGCAACGCAGCGCGCCGTGGTATCGGGCGTACGAATCGTCGTCGACCTCGATCTGGTGCCCGCAGGAAATGCAGTTGATATGCATGATGTCCCTCTCAATATCGGATCTGGAACGATCCGCGGATGTCGCCCGTCTGAGGCGCTTCGTTTTCGATCGCCGCATGCAGCCTGGCCTTTTCCCGGTCCAGATCGGCGATCCGGCCATCGACGGCGGCGATGCGCCGCAGCGCGGCTTGCCGCTCGATGTTCCGCCGGCTTTTCTCCATTTCGATGCACGAAATCCTCATGTACATGCTGTGCACCGGCATCGGCGTCATGCCGGGCGTATGTCGAGCACGAATGTCGTGCACCCCTTTTCTCGGAATCGGCATGATTCATCTCCGCGCTTTCGTGCGCCGGCCTGCTTGACGGGTGGCCTGCGGGACGGGCTCCAGGTCCACCCCGAGGATGTCCCTGCAGGCCCATAGGTAGCCGGCGTTCTCGCGCGTCGCCTCGCCGCCGCAATACGCGAGCGCACGTGCGAGCGCGATGGCCGCCCGGAGGCTGGGATGGTGGCCGCTCTCGTCGGCGTCGCGCAGCCGGCGGGTGAGATCGACGATGCGCTCCGCGTCCGCGCGCGCGATTTCGGAGCGGGCCCGGACGATCTCGACCTCCGTCTCGCGATCGTAGTGCCCCACCTGGATCGTGATCAGCCGGCCCATCAACGCGTTCTGCGTCTTGTGCACGCCCACATACTCTTCCGGATTCGACGTGAAGATCGCGCGAAAGCCCGGATGCACCGTCAGATAACCGGCGCCCGTCATGCGATTGGGCAAGTTCAGGATGCCTTCCGACAATACCGGCAGCAGCGCGTTGTTCGCTTCCGGCCGGGATCGGTTGAATTCGTCGTAAATGAGCGTGAGGCCGTGCTGGCAAGCCGTCGTCAGGCGATTGTCGATCCAGGTCGTGGTCATTTCCTCCTCGGTCTTGACCACCGAATGGATGAAGTTGTCGACCACCCGCGAGCGGCGGTATCCGGCGCCGCGGCCAACGAGGTCGGCACTGCCGAGTTCGTCGTCGCCGTGCATCAGCACGACTTGCCGACCGAGCTGAGCGGCGATGTGGAACGCGAGCGTGGTCTTGCCGGTGCCCGACGGCCCCGCGAGATGCACTCCGTAGCCCGCGCCGAGATACGTCAGCGCACGTTCGGTGAGATTGCGAACGGCGGGCGTCTGCACGAACTCGGCACTCGCTTCCAATCGCACCCTGTCTCGAGTGCCGCCATCGCCATTCGCGCCGCGCGCCGCTGCAACCAGTTCCGGCGGTGGGGCGAGATCGGTCATGATTCCCTCCAGTTATCGGAAAGCATCGGCAGGCGCAGCGGTCGGCCAAGCGCATCGTATCGGCGGGCCGCCGCGCCCGGTCGCAAACGGCCCTAGCCTCGCCAGGCGCGGTGGGCTCCCCTCAGATCGGCGTCGAACGAGCGTCGGAGATCACGCACGCGCTCGACCAGGTCCGTCACGAATGCAGTTCGGGCGTCGCGCGCTTGGCTGAACATGCCGGCATTGGCCAGATGCAGTTGCCGCAGCAGTTGGGCGACTTCCGTTCGCAGGTCCTCGCGCGAATCCGCCAGCTTCTGCAGCAGTCTCTGCCGCTCCCTGTGGCCCGCCGTGACTTCCTGATGCAGGCGGGCCATGTCTTGCGTCAAGCTGTTCATGGCTGTTCCTTTCGAGGCCGACCGCTTTACCGCGGCCGGAAACCAAGTTGCCCGCCATGCGGCGGCAACGTCGGTCACGCTGCTGGCGCTGCGGCAGTCGCGGTCAGACCGATTGCTTCGGCATACTTGAGATAGGTTTCGACCGATGCAATGACGACGCGGGCTTCGATCGAAAGCAGCTCGATGCCGACGAGCGACACCTTCGCCCACACGTCGATGACGATGCCCTTGTCGAGAATGCGATCGACAACTTCGGCCAGGCTCGACGAGTCAGTCGATTTCTGCACTTTGGCCATGATGGCCTCCTTGCGATGCGTTGATAGGAAAAGACCTTTGCGCTGCAGGAGCAGGCTACGCCCTCAAAGCAACCCCCATGCCGGAGCGTGCCGCTTCGCGCGCGAATGTCGTCGCGCGAGCCTTCGCCGGGCGCGCGGCGCCAATGGCCGACAGCCTGGAATCGCGATGCAGGAAAAATCGCCGCCAAATCCGCCGTTCGAGACAATGCGCCGGCATCGCGATTTTTCATTTTTGTATTTCGATCAATATCGAAATCGATTGAAGCGCCGTTTGCGCAAACGCGCATATCCGGCATATGGAAGCGGCGTCGCGGTATGGAAAGCGTTCCATGGAATGCTATCCATACCGCCCTCGAAGCGAGACCCACGCGCCGCGCAAATGCTGCCGCAGACGGCCGGCTTATTTCCTATGATGACAATTGCAGCATGGGTTGGACGCCATGCAAAGAAACGGAAAATCGCAAAGGGGAGCGGCCATGTCCGACAGCAGCCGCACATTGATTTATATCCCGATTCTCCATACCGGCATCGACATGGGGCAAGCCGCACCGCTTCTCGCCGACGCCGCGCAAACCACACTCGGCGCGAACGCGTGGCGACGCCGCGCACTCGATATCGAGCACATGTGGGACGGCATCGAAGCGGCCATTCCTCGGCTCGGCCTCGATCTGAAATCCCTGCACATCTATCAGGACGGCTTGCCGGTATGCGGCCACGAGCTCGAGATCGTCGACGACCTCGCGAAGGCCGGCAGCCGCAATCATCGCTTGCTGCAGACGCTGAGTCGCGAAGGCGCGACGATCGTCGGCACCGAAGCGCCGGAATTGCTGGTGGAGGAATACGAGCTCGCATGGCGGCTGCTCAACGCCGCTTCCGCGGACGGGCAGCGAACCGACGTCGAGAACCGGCTCGCGTCCGACATGCTGCAGCGACGCGACCGGTTCATCGCGCATCGAATCGACGAGACGCTGCCGGCGGGCGGCACCGGCATGCTGTTCGTCGGCGCGCTGCACCGCGTGGCCCCCCTGCTGCCGCCCGATCTGGCTGTGAGCTATCCGCTCGGCAGCCCGGCGATCTGACGCGACGAACGTCATGAACTCGGTTCCAAGTGCGCTGCCGGCGCGCGTGCTGATCGTCAACGAGCCGATTTTCGGCTCGCGGCTGACGCAGCTGCTGCGCGGCGCGGGCCTCGACGCCGTGTCCGCGCAAACCGGCTACGCGGCGCTCCGAACCCTGGAGCAACAGCGCTCCGATGCGGTGGTGCTCGACGACCGCCTGCTGGACATGAGCGGGCTCGACCTGCTGCACGCGATCCGGCGGCAGACGCCGCAGATGCCGGCGGTGGTGCTCACCGACCAGCCGGACGTGCAGGGCGCGATCGGCGCAATGCGCGAGGGCGTCCAGGACTGCGTGTCGAAGTCGGTCGACGACGACGTCCTGATGAGCGCGATCCGAACGGCGCTCACGAACGGCGGCGGCCGGAGCAGCGAGCCTTCGGTGGCCGCCAGCCTGTGCGAGAGCATGGGGCCGAGCGAAGCCGTCGCCCGCCTGATCGCACGGATCGGGCTCGTGGCGAAAAGCACGTTTTCAGTGCTGATCCTCGGCGAAAGCGGCGCGGGCAAGGAACTGGTTGCACGCGCGATCCACCGCGGCAGCGGAAGGCGCGCGGCGCCGTTCGTCGCGATCGACTGCGGCGCGATACCGGAGCAGCTGCTCGAATCGGAACTCTACGGCTACGAAAAAGGCGCGTTCACCGGCGCGGCCATCGCCAAGCCCGGCAAGTTCTCGGCGGCGAACCGCGGCACGCTGTTTCTCGACGAGATCGCCAACCTGCCGCTCGCGTCGCAAGCGAAGCTGCTGCGCGTGATCCAGGAGCGCACGCTGTATCGTGTGGGCGGCAACACGCCGTTGCCGCTGGACGTGCGCATCGTCGCCGCCGCCAACGAAGACGTCGAGCAAAAGGCGCTCGAAGGCGGCTTCCGCAGCGACCTCTTCTTCAGGCTGTCCGAATTCGTGATTCACGTCCCGCCGCTGCGCGAACGGCGCGACGACATCCTCTACCTCGCGCAGCACTTCGCCGCGCAAACCTGCGCGGAACTGGACAAGCCCGCCGTCACGTTCGCCGACGCCACCTGCGAGCTCTTGCTGAATCACCCGTGGCCGGGCAACGTCCGGCAGTTGCGCAACTCGATCCGGCAAGCCGTTCTCGTCGCCGGCGATGTCGTGCAGCCGGCTCACCTCAATATCGCATCGTCCGGCAAGCACGCGGCGCCGCTGACGGAATTCGGCTGGGAAGGACTGTCCCTGAAGGAGGTGGTACGACGCAATATCGCCGACATCGAGCGGCGGGTCATCGAACAGGTGTTGCAGGCGACGCACGGCAACAAGGCCCAAGCGGCACGAGTCTTGCAAGTCGACTACAAGACCATCCATTCGAAGGTCAAGGAATACCGCATCGAATTCCGAGGAGTCGACGATGAAGACCAAGCGTGACGGAGCGAAAGAATCGGCCAGTGGCTTCGAAGGCATCATGTCGGGCATCGTGAACCTGGTGGAGAAGCTCAACGAACTGGCCCAGACCGGCAATGAACTTCAGTTGCTGAAGGAGCGCGCGACCGATGCGGGCATCCGCGGTGTCTACGGCATCAACATCAAGGTCGGCTTGGGACAGGACAAGGACCGAGTCTCGGTCGAGCCGTTCGGCAACATCCGCAAGGACAAATCCGGCCACGCGGTGGTGCAGGAAGTCATCGAGCCGATCGTGGACGTGTTCGAGGAGAGCGACCATACGCTCGTGGTGGCCGAGATGCCGGGCGTGAGCCTGGAAGACGTGAGACTCGATGTCCAGGACGACGTGCTCACGATCGTCGCCGAGCACCGCCCCAAAAAATACATCAAGGAAGTGCAGTTGCCGCGCCCGTACACGCGCGACCAGATGCAGTTCGGGTGCAACAACGGGATTCTCGAAATCCGGTGCACGGACTGAGGCGACCATGGACAAAGCGGAACAGACCGGGCTCGAGCTCCGCGTGACGGAGGGCAACGCCCGCGACGTCGGGCGCGCGCTCGCGCGCATGGGGCCGGAGGACCTCATCCTGCTGGACGCGGCCGTGGGCGACCTGGTCGAGGTGCGCGGCAAGCGCGCCACCGTATGCAAGGCGATGCTCGCGCACAAGGAGCTGCGCGCCCAGTCGCGCGTGCAGTTGGACGGCGTCGTGCGCGGCAACGCGGGCGCCGCCATCGACGAGACCGTCACGCTGAAAAAGGTGGCCGCGCGTGCGGCGAACCTGGTGCAGCTGACCCCCATCAACGCCGCCCCCGCGCCGGGCGATCTCGACTACATCGCGGGCCTGCTCGACGGCCTGCCGGTGATCGAGGGCGACCGCATCCGCGCGACGCTGTTCGGCAGCCGCAACGCGGATTTCAAGGTGACGAGCTGCACGCCGCGCGGACCGGTGCTGATCGGCCCGAACACCGAGCTGTCGATCGGGCGGCCCGCGAAAGGCGAACCCGCGGTGGTCGCCCCGTCGCTGTCGTACGAGGATGTCGGCGGCCTCAAGCCGCAATTGATGCGCATCCGCGAAATGATCGAGCTGCCGCTGCGCTATCCCGAAGTCTTCGAGCGGCTCGGCGTCGACGCGCCCAAAGGGGTGTTGCTGTACGGCCCGCCGGGCTGCGGCAAGACGCTGATCGCACGGGCCATCGCGCACGAATGCGACGCCGCCTTCTTCTCGGTGTCGGGCCCCGAAGTCATCCACAAGTTCTACGGCGAATCGGAGGCGCACCTGCGCAAGATCTTCGAGGAAGCCGCGCGCAAGGCGCCCGCCATCGTTTTTCTGGACGAAATCGACGCGATCGCGCCCAAGCGCGAAACGGTCGTCGGCGAGGTGGAAAAGCGCGTGGTCGCGCAGCTGCTGGCGTTGATGGACGGGCTGAACGGCCGCCAGCAAGTCATCGTGATCGCCGCCACCAATCTGCCGAACGCGCTCGATCCGGCGTTGCGCCGGCCGGGCCGTTTCGATCGCGAGATCGCGATTCCGATTCCCGATCGCAACGGCCGTCTCGAAGTGCTCGAAATCCACAGTCGCGGCATGCCGCTCGCGGCCGACGTCGACCTGGATCGTCTCGCCGACATCACGCACGGTTTCGTCGGCGCGGATCTCGAGGCGCTGTGCAAGGAGGCGGCCATGCTTTGCCTGCGCCGGCTCATGTCGACACTCGATCTCGGCCTGCGCACGATTTCCTACGAGCAGCTCGATCGCCTCGTCGTGAACATGGACGATTTCCTGTCCGCGCTGGCCGAGATCGACCCGTCGGCGATTCGCGAAGTCTTCGTCGAGGTTCCCAACGTGCGCTGGGAGGACGTCGGCGGCCTCGGCAACGCGAAGGCGCAGTTGATCGAGGCGCTGGAGTGGCCGCTCAGGTATCCGGAGCTGCTGACTCGCGCGGGCGCCAAGCCCTCCAAGGGCATCTTGCTCGTCGGCCCGCCCGGTTGCGGCAAGACCTGGCTCGCGAAAGCCGCGGCCAACGAGTGCGGCGTCAATTTCATTCCGGTCAAAGGGCCGGAGTTGATGTCGAAATACATCGGCGAATCGGAAAAAGGCGTGCGCGACGTGTTCCGCAAAGCGCGGCACGCGGCGCCCTGCTTGCTGTTTTTCGACGAAATCGATGCGCTCGCGCCCCGACGCGGCGAAGGCGCCAGCGGCGCGCACGTGCCGGAGCGCCTGTTGTCGCAGTTTCTGGCCGAATTCGACGGCATCGAGGAGCTCAAAGGCGTGATGGTGCTCGCCGCCACGAACCGCATCGACATGCTCGATCCGGCCGTGCTGCGGCCCGGCCGCTTCGACGAGATCGTCGAGATCGCGCTGCCCGACCCGGCCGCGCGCCGCGAGATTTTCGACGTGCACCTGCGCCGCAAGCCGCTCGCCGCCGACGTGACCGGCGACTGGCTGGCGGAGGCGAGCAGCGGGTTCTCCGCGGCCGAGATCGCGTCGGTATGCCGCCGCGCGGCGCTGTCGGCGGTGCGGCGCGCGCTCGCCGCGGACATCCGCGATCCAGCGCGGCTGCACCTGAGCGCCGCGGACCTGGACGATGCGATCCAGGAAGCAAGCCAGCGGCGCAAGCAAACGCAATGAACGCCGCCCTTTATCTGTTTTGCTTCGCGCGCGCCGAGCGCCTCGCCCCGGCATGGGCGACGAGGCCGCCTGGCGAGCCGCGGCTGCAACTGCTGCGCGACGGGGATCTGGCCGCGGTGCTCTGCGACGCGTCGCGCAGCGAGTTTGCCGGAGCCGACGCCGAGCGGCGGCTGACGGACCCGGCCTGGATCGCCGGCCGCGTGGCCATTCATGCCGCGGTGATCGAGTGGACGATGCGATATTCGCCGGTCTTTCCGGCCCAGTTCGGCGCGCTGTTTTCCAGTGCCGACCGGGTCATCGCATCGATGCAAAGCGCTCACGCGCACATCAGCCGCGTTCTCGATCTCGTCGACGGCAAGACGGAGTGGGCGGTCAAAGGCTGGCTCGATCGGCGAGCGGCCACCGACTCGCAAGCCGCGCTGCTTCGCGCCGAAGAACCCGAATGGGCCGCCCGCGCGACGGGCACCCATTATCTGCGCGAGCGGCAGCTTCAGGCCCGGGCCGGGCACAATCTGCGCGGCTGGCTCGAGCAAAGCGTGCCGCCCGTCTCGGCGCGATTGCAGCGCCACGCGGTGCAGATGTGCAGCCGGCCGTCGCGGGCCTCGGATTCACCGAACGAAATCGTCGCGAACTGGGCGTTCCTCGTGCGAAACCGCGATGTCCAGGCATTCCGTCGGCAAGCGAAAGCCGTCGACGCCGAGTTCGCCGCACGGGGATTGCATTTCGACTTTTCCGGGCCCTGGCCGCCGTACAGCTTTTGCGCCCCGCTCGCCGAAGAGACGACATGGTCTGGCTGACCTACGCCGTGCTGACGCAAAAGGGTTCCTTCGCGCTGCCGTCGGGCGTGGACGGCGCACGGCTCGAAATCGTGGACGGCGCGCACCTGCGCACCGTCGTCTCGGAGCACGCTCGGGCGCCATCCGCGACGATACCGGCGGCGCTCGCGTTCGGCGAGACCGTGGCGACGCTCTTCCGGCACGGCGCCGTCGTGCCGATGCGCTTTCCCACTTGCCTCGACGACAAGCGAGCCGTGCGCGAGTGGCTCGACGACGAAAGCGATACGTATCGCGATCTACTGCAGCGAATCGACGGCTGCGTCGAAATGGGGCTGAGATTTCGGCCTCCCGACGAGCGGCACGCGCGGCCGCACCCGCAAGCAGGCGGCCCCGGCCACGCCTATCTTGCCGCTCGCGCGGCGCCCAATTCCGTCGCGCTGTCGCACGGGGAACGCATCGCGGCGGCGCTTCGCGACCTGTACCGCGACTGGCGGTTCGACGGACAGGTGGAAGGCTTCGCGAGCCTGTGCTTTCTCGTTAGGCAAGCGACGCTCGACGATTTCGTCGAGCGATGCCGGCAAACGGCGCGCCGCACCGCCTTGCCGCTCTATGTGTCCGGCCCATGGCCGCCGTACAGCTTCGCCGCGGGTGAGCGGGCGTCGGCAGCGGAGCCGCCGCGCGCGTTCGGACCGACGAGTCGCCCGTCGACCGCCGCATCGAGATCCGGAAACGGCGCGGGTCGAGAAAGGGACGGCCGCGCGCCTTGAAAGCCTCGAGCGGATTGCCGAACGGCCCGCCCTGACGCGCGCGGCGAGACGCGGGACGCAGCATGCGATTCGCCGCCGTGCGCCGTGCAATTCGCGATTCGCGTCTCTTCACGTTGCCCATCGCGGGCAGTCACGCGCCAGCGCCCGACGTAAGGCGTAAGAGGCGCAGGGCGCAGGGCACCGCAGCGTGTCGCGATGCGTGGCGCGCCGTCGCGACGTCGGCCGCATCGAATCCTCCGCGACGCGTTCGCGTCGCCACGCTCGCCCGGGCGCACGCACCCGCACGATCACGCCGACGCGTCGTCTTGCGCTAGCTGAAACAGGCAATCGCCGCGCCGCACCTGCGCGGGCACGCGCTTGCAGACGACTTCGCCGTCGCTCGCGAAGCACTGCGTGACGGGCTCGCGCAGCGGCGTATCGGGAAAATGGATCAGCGCGGCGGGCTGCCCCGCGTGCACGCGCGCGCCGAGCTCGACGAGCGGCTCGTAGAGCCCCCTGTCGTACGCATAGACATAGTGATGCGCGCCGCCCACCCGCATGAAGCGTGTCGTCGCGGGCGGACTGTCCGGCACGAGCGGGCCGCGCAGCGCGCCGACGAAACCGAGAAAATGCAGCAGCCCGCGACGCGCGTCGCGGATCAACGCCGGGTCGGCCATGCCGCCGCCGCCCAGTTCGGTCAGGATCGAGATCGCGCCCTGCCGGCGCGCGGCCGACGACGCATGCACCGGATTCGGCGCGTGCAGGAACGCGCGCGGCAGGCCGAACGCGGCGAGCAACTCGCGTACGCGCGCGCGCTCCGCCGCGTCGCGCGGCTCGAGCGCGAGCATGTTGCCGCCTCGATAGAGCAGCGAGCTGCCGCCCGAATGCAGATCGATCAAATACTGCGCGCGCGGCAGCAGCGTGTGCTCGATGTAGTCGGCGATCACGGCGGTCGGCGCGCCGGCGGGGTCGCCGGGGAAGCTGCGGTTCAGGTTGCCGCCGTCGATCGGCGACACGCGCGCGCCGGCGTCCGCCGCCGGAAAGTTCGCCATCGGCAGGAAGATCAACTGCCCGGCGACATGCGCCGCATCGATCTCCCGCACGATGCGCGACACGACGATCTGCCCTTCGTACTCGTCGCCGTGATTGCCGGCCATCACGAGCACGACGGGGCCGCTGCCGTTGCGGATCGACACGACCGGAATCGGAATCCATCCGTACGCCGAACGATGGACCGAGTGCGGCAGGCGCAGATAGCCGGCATGCTTGCCGTTCGCGTCGAGATCGACTTCGCTGCGGATGGGATTTCGAAAGCGGGAGGTGTCGGTCATGGTCGGCATCGGCCTGCGGCGGCCTGGGCGGGAACGGGATGGTGTCATGAAGCTTACCGGCAATCGCCGGCGAACGCTCGGGGCGGCGGCACGCGGCGCGCCGTTGCCGTTGCCGTTGCCGTTGCCGTTGCCGCGCCGCGGTGCGGTGGTGCCGCGGTGCGGTGCCGCCGCATTGCCGGCGACGCTCCGGCAGCGCGGCGCGCGACAGCCCCGCCGCCGTTGCGATTGGCGTCGGCGTTGCATTTGCCGAGCATGTTTCGGCGGTGCGTTGGTCGCTGCATGTCGCGGCATGTCGCGGGCGTTGCGGGCGTTGCGGGCGTTGCGGGCGTTGCGGGCGTCAGCAGCGTATCGCAACGCCGCGTCGGCGGAAACGACGAATGCGTTCCATCGTTATGCGCCACACGATGCTTTGCATAGCGCATGCACGGCATCGACGCCGCCGAGCACGTCGAGCGCATCCGCAACATCCGCAACATCCGCAGCATCCGCAGCATCCGCAGCATCCGGAGCAGCGGGAGCAGCGGGAGCAGCGGGAGCAACCGGAGCAGCCGGAGAATGGAGAACATCAAACCCGTCGAATGCACCGACGCATCGAGCGCATCACAGGGCGATTTTCTGCTAACGTCGCGTTGCGGCCGCGTTCGCGTCGAGCAAGCGCGCGCCGCGGCAAGAACGCCATCGTTCGCGCAGCGCGCGTACAGGCATGAAAGCCGCGCGAACGATCACCGCGGCTCACGAGGCCGAAACGCCCAACCTTCGGGAGCCCCACGCATGACGACTCTCCGCTTCGACGTATTCGGCAAGCAGATCCTCGTCGAACGCGCGCAGGATCGCTGGGTGCCGTTCTATCCCGGCTCGGACGGCAAGCGTCGTCCCGCGCATTTCGTCATTCCCGATTTCCTCGAAGCCGAAGAACTCGGCCAATATCTCGGCGACCTGTTTCACGAAAGCGCGACGCCCGACAACGGCGACGTCCGGCGTCTCGATCTGCCCGAGCCCGATTGACCGCGCGGCGAGCGGCGGCCGCCTCCGCGCCCGCGACGGCGAACCGCGACGGCACGCGCCCGCCGCCCCGAAGGCGCAGCAAAGCCACGCGCGTCCGGCCCCTGCGCCCCGTGCCGTCGCCCGTGTTCGCCGGATTGAATAAACTTTTCTCATCGGCCGGCGTCCGACGCAAGAACGGCAAACGACTCCGGCGCGCCCACCATGTTCGCGCCCGTACGCGCAATCCATGAAACCCTTGATTCCACAGCAACCGCACAAGCTCGTCCGCCACAACGTCAACTGGGCGGTCAACGCGTTCAAACGCTTCTCCTCCGACCGCTGCGCCGCGATGGCCGCGAGCATCGCGTTCTATTCGGCGTTCTCGCTCGCGCCCACGCTCGTGATGGTGATCGCGGTCGCCGGCTGGTTCTTCGGCGCCGACGCCGCGCGCGGCGAGGTATTCAGCCACGTGCACGAGCTGATCGGCAACGAGGCGGCGGCCGGCGTGCAGACGATCGTCGAGAGCGCGCACCGCAGCGGCAGCCGCGGCGGCCTCGCGGCGCTGATCTCGTTCGCGATGCTCGCGCTCGGCGCATCGGCGACGTTCGCGTCGCTCAACACGGCGCTCAGCGTGATCTGGCCCGCCACCGGCACACGCGCATCCTCGGTGCTCGGCCTCGTGCGGGTGCGGCTGATCTCGTTCGGGCTGGTGCTCGGCGTCGCGTTCCTGCTGATCGTGTCGCTCGTGCTCGACACCGCGATCACGTTCATCGGCCGCTGGCTGTGGGGCGCGTCGCCGTACGTCGTGATCGGCAATCTGCTGCAGTTCTCGATCGGCATCGCGGTGCTCGCGTTCGCGTTCGGCACGCTGATGAAGTTCCTGCCGGACGCACGCGTATCGAATCGCGACGCGATGACGGGCGGCATCGTCT
This sequence comes from Burkholderia savannae, assembly GCF_001524445.2. Lineage (NCBI taxonomy): Bacteria > Pseudomonadati > Pseudomonadota > Betaproteobacteria > Burkholderiales > Burkholderiaceae > Burkholderia > Burkholderia savannae. Next base: position 144,398 of record NZ_CP013418.1, on the reverse strand, counting down.
CCGCCGTGCTGTTCTCGGCGGGCAAGAAGCTGTTCGCGCTGTACCTCGCGCACGCGGGCACCGCGAGCGCGTTCGGCGCGGCGGGATCGTTCGCGGTGCTGCTGATGTGGCTGTACTTCTCGGCCGCGGTGCTGCTGCTCGGCGCGGAGTTCGCGGCGGCGCGCGGCGCGGCGCACGCGTCGGACGCCCTCTCGGCCGAGGCCGAGGCCGAAGCCGAAATCGGCGGAAAGGCCGCGACGGCACGCAGCGACTCGCGCGATTGACGCGCCAAACCGCCGCCTCTCTCGGTACGGCCCGCTCCTTACGCCCGCCTTTCCGGTTCTTGCGCGCACGCAAACGTTCGGCTCGACGCATCCGCGCACCGAGCGCCACGACGCAACCGCGTCGCGCCGCATCCGGTCGAGGCCGCCGCGCGCACATCGATCGCCGCCGTGGTTCGCCTCGCACGCGCAAACGTTTGCCCACCTAGATTTCGTTGCGGAAACAGGTCGAAAAGGCATGGCTACACGGGGGCAACGTTCGTTTCCGCAACAATCGCACCGCAACAATCCTCCGTCGCTCCCCGAATCGAAACAATCTCTTATCTAGTTGATATAAAACGACTTTCCGTCGCTGTCACCTTTTTGAGACACTTTATTTTTTTGGATTTCTTGCGTCTGGTGCAGTGCGCTATTCTCCAATCCGCAACAAATAACGACTCACTCGCGTGGAGAAATAACTCGATGAAGAAACTTGCTCTGTCTACCCTCTCGCTCGCCCTGCTGGGCGCCGCCGGTGCAGCTCAGGCTCAAAGCAGCGTCACGCTGTATGGCGTGATTGACACGTCGATCACCTACGTCCACGGCAACGATGGCAAGGCCAACAACGCGTGGCTGATGGGCAGCGGCAACCTGCAAGGCAGCCGCTGGGGCCTGAAGGGCACCGAAGACCTCGGCGCCGGCCTGAAGGCGATCTTCCAGTTGGAAAACGGCTTCAACTCGAACGACGGCACGCTCGGCCAAGGCAAGCGCATGTTCGGCCGCCAGGCGTTCGTCGGTCTGCAAAGCGATCAATACGGCACGCTGACGCTCGGCCGCCAGTACGATCCGCTCGTCGACCTGGTTCAGCCGGTCACCGCGGACAACTACTTCGGCAGCCTGTTCGCCACGCCGGGCGACGTCGACAACAACGACAACAGCCTGCGCGTGAACAACACGGTCAAGTACACGTCGCCCGTGTTCGCCGGCTTCCAGTTCGAAGCCCTGTACGGCTTCAGCGGCATCGCGGGTTCGCCCGGCCAAGGCCAGACGTGGTCGGCAGCCGCCGCTTACAACAACGGCCCGATCGGCGTCGCCGCCGGCTATTTCTACACGTCGAACCCGTCGCCGGCGAGCGGCGTGCGCTCGACGTGGAGCGGTTCGTCCGACGCGATCTTCGACGGCGCGATCAACTCCGGCTACACGAGCGCGAAGTCGATCGGCATCGCCCAAGTGGCAGGCCAGTACGTGTTCGGCCCGGTCACGGTCGGCCTCGGCTACAGCAACTCGCAATACAAGCCGGACGGCTTCTCGGGCTTCTCGTCGACCGAGAAGTACAACACGGGCCGCGGCTTCGTGACGTACCAGGCGACGCCGGCAATACTGCTCGGCCTCGGCTATGCATACACGAAGGCGAGCGGCGACACCGATGCGAAGTACCACCAAGTGTCGCTCGGCGCGGACTACGCGCTGTCCAAGCGCACGGACGTGTACCTCGCCGGCGCCTACCAGCACGCGAGCGGCACGCAGCGCCTCGACGCGACGACGACGCAATCGGCGCAAGCATCGATCGGCTCGTACGGCGTCAACGGTACGAAGTCGCAAGAGATGGTCGCGCTCGGCCTGCGCCACAAGTTCTAAGCGCAGCTGCGGGCAGCGGCTCGGCGGCGCCTTCGGGCGTCGCGGGCCGCGACCGCAAAGCCGGCCCGAACGCCCATGCGGACGGCCGGCTTGATGAGATGGCCGGCCTGATGGCCGAAACAGCCCGATCGGCTTACGCTGATCGGGCTGTTTCCTTTTGGGGGATCGTCATGGAGACGGCATCGCCGATCGGGATCGATCCGGGCGAGCATGGCTCCTGTTTGCATGCACATGGCTGCGTCGGGCCGCAAGGCTTTTCGCAAGAGGATTACACGCAGCAAGCACTATACGCGCTCCGATGGCTTCGGTCAGGCTCCTGGGGCCTGCACCCCTGCGCCTCGCTCGCGGCGCCGGCAAGGCCGCCATGGCGCGCCCGTGAGCCCTCGGCTTCACCGCCGCGAGCCGGCCGACGCGCGACGCAGCCGGCGACGAGTCGAGAACGGAAGAGTCGACCGGCAAGATGCGCCGTCGCGCCCTGTTGTCAAGTCATCCCGTCGATCTGTCGATCTGTCGATCTGTCGATCTGTCGGTCTGTCGGTCTGTCGGTCTGTCGGTCTGTCGGTCTGTCGGTCTGTCGGTCTGTCGGTCTGTCGGTCTGTCGGTCTGTCGGTCTGCCGGTCTGCCGGTCTGCCGGTCTGCCGGTCAGTTGCCGCACACGCTTTCCGCGCAGCAAACCTCCGAGCGCGACCGCGCGGTCGATGGGTTCCCGGCAGCGCCTCCATATGCCGCTCGCTGGTGTTGCGCGACGCCGCGCCGATCGTATGCCGACGCTTCATCACATCTGACCGGATATGAGCCGGCTTGCTCGACGAACGCAGGATCGATCGACCATCAATCGCCGTGGCGGCTGCCGATGCAAGCCTTTCATCCGCGCCTTCCGGCTCCGCGAGTACGCAACCAATCGACGACATCAATGATCGCCCGGCGCCCATCGGCCTTGCCGCGATCGCGCGGCATGCGCGACACCTCCGCCCGGCGCCGCATGCGTTCCGTGGCCACATGTCCCGGGCGTCAGCCGCATGCATGAATTCGGTCGCGTGCCTGCATGACGCTCGCGAACGGCGCAAAACGCCATGCCGAACTTGCGCCGGCACTTCATTGCACCGCGCCACATACGTCCCGGCACGCCCGACGCGTCCGGCATCGATCGACGATTCAGGCGTTCGGCTGCCGACGGACGGTGCAGCGCATGCGCGTGCCGATTCGACGCAAACGACGCCGCGCGACGACGACCGTCGTCGTTCGCAATCGGGCCGCGCGCGGTTTCGCGCTCGCGCGAGCTGCGTCACGGAACCACGCGCGTCACCTCCCGATCGCTCCGTGCAGCGCGTTGCCGATGCAAGCGCGAAGCGAGGCGCTTGGCGGCGCGCCTCCCCCCGCACGCAATCTCGAAATGAATCCGCGTCGCATGCGTGTACGTCGTGTGCCGCGCATCGATGTGTCGTCGATGCTCGCAGGTCGATGCTCGCAGGTCGACACCAGCAGGCCGACACTCGCAGATCGCGCACGCCGGCCGCCGATCGCCACGCGCTCGCCGCACCGGCTCATTCGACCGTCGACGACTCGGCGCTTCGATCGCTCGGCGGCCCTTTCACCAAGCAGCCGGCGCTCAGCTCGCTCTTGCGTGCGCCGCACGACGCACGCGGAACGTCACGCTGCCGGCAGCCCGCCGTCGAGCATCACGCGACGACATGGCATCGCATCGTCACGGCATCGGCCCGTCGATCGGCGGCAATCGAGAGACGCATGTCTCGCTGTCTCGCCGCGACGTCTCCGCGATCGCCGCTACCGGCTACGTCAGACAATGTCCATTCGCGACGGCATTCGACGGCATTCGCGGCGCTCGCGCGTGACCGGCTGCGCATCGCCAGCCGCCTTCCTCGCCGCTTCCTCGCCGCTTCCTCGCCCCTTCCTCGCCCCTTCCTCGCGCCTCGTCGCATCGAGGCGGACTATCGCGGCACCGCACCGCGTCGCGTCCAATCACGCCGAACCACTCCGAATCAGGCCGAATCGCGCCGCAGCACGTCCGCGCGCGCGCATGTCCACGTCTGCACGCCCGCACGTCTACACGTCCGCACACCCATGCGCCCACACGGCATCGCATCACGCCACATCACGTCACGCCGCGCACAGACAAAAAAATCCCCGCGCGCTTTCGCACGCGGGGACTTTTTCGGACTATCGCAGCTACCGGACGATTCCGGCAAGCCGCACGCCGTCCTTACGCTGCCGCGTCCTTCAGCTTCTTCAGCGCGCGAGCCTTCACGCGCACGCTGGCCGGCTTCGCCGGGAACCAGCGCTCTTCGCCCGTGAACGGGTCCTTGCCGAAGCGCTTCTTCTTCGCCGGCACGGCTTGCGCCGTGATCTTCAGCAGACCCGGCAGCGTGAACTCGCCTGCGCCCTTCTTGTGGATCGAGCCCAGCACGACGTTCTCGAGTGCCGCGAGCACTGCCTTGACAGCCTTCAGTTCGACGGTCGCGCGCTCGGCGATGTGCGTTGCGAGCGAAGCCTTCGTGAACTTGTCCTTCAGCGGCGTCGGAGCGGCGGGCGCCTTCGCGACAGCCTTCTTGGCCACTACTTTCTTCGCGGGCGCTGCTTTTTTGGCAGCCACTTTCTTGGCCGGTGCGGCAGCCTTCTTAGCCACCTTTTTTGCGGAAGTCGCCATGTTTCTCCTACCAGGTGTGGTCGTTGGATACACGAAGCGCGCGACATGCGAGCTTCAACGCCGGATTCTACAAGCGCCGCGCCGCTTCGTGCAGCACTTTTATGCGTTATCCACGGGTTTCCCGCAGGTTTTGTTGCGCGCCGCTGACTACGGAAGTCGTTTCGACCCGTGTGCGCAGCGCTTTTTGCGTCGCGCATCGATTCGCTCGAGCGAATTATGTTCGACATTTGCATTCCTATACTGTCCGCCGGCATCGCATCGTTTGGGATTTGGAATGCGCGCAGTCAAACACGTTAGAGGGCTCGACGGTTTGCGCGCCGTCGCCGTCACACTCGTCTTCCTGTCGCACCGCGCGCACTTCGGCGCGCTCGACGTCGGCCAGATCGGCGTCTGGGCGTTCTTCCTCATCAGCGGCTTGCTGATCGTCGGCGAGCTGCACCGCAGCCGGCTCGCGATCGAGCGCGGCGCATCGTGCCGCCGCTACGCGTTCTGGCTGTTCGCGGGCAAGCGCGCGCTGCGCATCCTGCCCGTCTACTATCTGCTGCTCGCCGCGCTCGCGATCGCGCATCACCACCTCTATCAGCACGACGTCGACCTCGGGCTGCGCTGGCATGCGGTGTTTCTGTCGGACTATTGGATCGGCGCCGTCAAGGAGGGCTGGCCAGGCACCACGTCGCATTTCTGGAGCCTCGCCGTCGAACAGCAGTTCTACCTGATCGCGCCGATCGCGCTGCTCTCCACCCGCGCGTCGCGCCATCTCGCGCTGTGCGCGGCGGGCATCGCGCTCGCCGCGGCCGCGCATCTACTGCTCTATCTGCAACACGCGTCGCCCGTGCTCATTTACGCGTTCTCGCCGTGGAATTTCGCGTTGATCGCGCTCGGCGGCGTCGGCGGCATTCTGCGCAGCGGCGGCGTGACCGCGCCCGAAGGCGTGCTCGGCGCGCTGATGCCGTGGGCCGGCGCGGCGGGCGTCGCGTTCTGCTCGACGCTGACACTGTGGGCCGCGCCGCTTTCCGCGACGGCGAGCGGCCTCGCGGACATCGGCCTCGGCGTGTCGATCGGCATCGTGCTGTTCTGGATCGTGAGCCGTCCCGAACATCCGGCCGTCGCGCTGCTCGAATGGGCGCCGATCGCGTACCTCGGCACGATCAGCTACGGTTTCTATCTGTTTCACAACCTGATCCCGGAGCGCATCGGCGTGATGCCGCGCATCTACGAGCGGCTACGCGTGCCGCATTCGCTGCAGGACATACTGCCTGAAATCCTGCAGTTCGCGCTGTCCGTGCTGCTCGCGCACCTTTCATGGCAGTACCTGGAAAAGCGTGTGCTCGACTACAAGAAGCCGCTCGAAGCCGCCTTGCGGCGGCGGTTCGCGCCGCGCGAGCGCGCGGCCGCGCGGTGACGGACGCGATGCCGCAATGGACGCGCTCGCGGCGGCCAAGGGCCGTTGCGAGCCGCGTCGTACAGCAAACGCATGCGACACGAACGCGCGGTCGCGCGGTGACAGGCGTCGATCGGACGCGCGCGACATGCGGACTACCGTGCGGAGACCACCGCGTGCGGGCAGCCGCGTGCGGGCGGCGCGGCGGCGGCGGCGCGGTCGAATCGGTGCGCGACTGCGGCGCGGGCCGCGATCGGCGCGTCGATGCACACGCACACCGCGCCACGCATGGCGAGGCAGGCTTCGGATGACGAACGGCGGATCGGTCGGGACGGAGAGTTGGGACGCGCGCCCGCATACACGCATACACGCATACACGCATGCGCGACCGCGCGACCTCGGGTCCGTTCGCTCGACGTCGCCCCGCTCGGCGCGATGACGCCATCCTGCTGCGAATCGCGGTTCAAGCGCGGCTTTACGCTGCGCCGCCCGCGATCATGCGTTCATTCCGGCAGCGCTCGCGTTTCGGCTAGCGGCAACGTCGCGACGCGGTCGCGATGAAGCGGGATCAATCGGCGGAATGCCGGACAGCCGCCGCGGGCGAGCGATGTCAGTCGGCGCGCGGTTGCATGGCGATACCCTGCTTGCGGCCGACGATCTCCACCGGCAAGCAGCCACGGCCACCCTGCCGCTCGAAAGCCGTTCGAATTCGGGACGCCCGCGCGCGGCCGCGCCGCCTTGCATCGCCGTGCGCCCCAGACACAACCCAGACACAAAAATGCCCCGGCTCGTGCGAACCGGGGCGAACGGAACAACCACCACACACCTTGGACGTCAGAATCAGAAGACGGGGATGCTAAGCAACCGCGGCGAGCGCCGGCAGGCAGTTGCGCAGGTACGCCTCGAATTCGCGGCCCACTTCCGGATGCCGGAGCGCGAGCTCGACGGTCGCCTTCAGGTAGCCGAGCTTGCTGCCGCAGTCGAAGCGGGTGCCGTAATAGCGGTATGCAAGCACCTGCTCCTCGGTCAGCAGCGACTGCACCGCGTCCGTCAGCTGCAGCTCGCCGCCCGCGCCCGGCTTGATCTTGCGCAGATGATCGAAGATGCTCGGCATCAGCACGTAGCGCCCGACGACGCCGAGATTCGACGGCGCATGCTCGGGCGCCGGCTTCTCGATGATGCCCGACAGCTTGATGATGTCCTCTTCCCACTCGCGGCCTTCGACGACGCCGTACGAGCGGCTGTCTTCACGCTCGATCGTCTCGACGCCGATCACCGAGCTGTGATAGTGGTTGAAGACGTCGACGAGCTGCTTGAGCACCGGCTGGTCGCCGTGCAGCAGATCGTCGGCGAGGATCACCGCGAACGGCTCGCCGTGCACGAGCTTCTCCGCGCACAGCACCGCGTGGCCGAGGCCGAGCGCGGCCGCCTGGCGCACGTAGAAGCAATCGACATGGCTCGGCTTGATGCCGCGCACGAGCTCGAGCAGCTTCTCCTTGCCGCGCGCCTCGAGCTCGGACTCGATCTCGAACGACTTGTCGAAGTGATCCTCGATCGCGCGCTTGCTGCGCCCCGTCACGAAGATCATCTCGGTGATGCCCGCGTTGATCGCCTCTTCGACCGCATACTGGATCAGCGGCTTGTCGACGACCGGCAGCATTTCCTTGGGACTCGCCTTGGTGGCGGGCAAAAACCGTGTGCCGAGACCGGCAACGGGGAACACGGCTTTGGTGACTTTCAACATGATCGCATCCCGAAAGTGTTGACGATTGGCCGGGCGTCACATGTCGGGGTCGCACGCCGCGCGCCGCTTCGCTCGACGAACGATGCGCATCGGCATCCGACGCGCCGGCAAAACATCAATCTGAATAAAAGTCTGCTGGACGCGGTTCCACTTTCATTAATATGAAAGGGCCGCCCGGATATAGGCATATTCGGATAATCGTCGCGAAGTCGGTCGATCTTGCCGGCCTGCCGGGTGCTTCGCGACAATTTACCGATTCGATCCGGCACGTTCAATTATTCGAACTCCTCCGAATAAGGCGCGCCGCCGCGGCCAAAGCCGAAGCGGTTGATCGGCTCGTTCTTCAGCGCGTCCCGATACGCCGACAACACGGCCATGACGAGCAGTACGGCGCCGCTTGCGATCCAATGCATGTCCATCGTGGACTCCTTCCTTCAATCGACATGGGATCTCAAGCTATCAGAAAAAAATCGATAAATAATTTGCCTCCATGCCGCAACGTGAAAAGCGTTACGAACGGATACGATTAATTACATTTATTCGGAAAGCGATTTTTTTATTCTCCCGCCCGGATTTCTTGCGGATTACGATCGAATGGCGCCATTTGCGCCTTTCTCATTGCAAGGAACCGGACCGCATGAATGCTTCGAGCGTGACGCCGGGTGCGCGGCCGCCCGCCACCGACCACAAGGAACACCTGATCGACGCGCTGCGAGGCTTCGCCGCGCTGCTCGTCGCGTATTTCCACTGCCGTCAGGTCGTGTGGGTCGGAATGCAGAGCTTCCATCGGACGTATGGCCACGCGCTGGACCCGAGCGTGATCGTCGGCTATCTGACGTTCCCGTTCGCGTGGGGCTCGGCCGGCGTGCCGATCTTCTTCGTGATCAGCGGCTATTGCATCCACCGCAATGCCGCGCTCAAGCTCGCCGCCGATCCGTCGTACCGGCTCAACGCGCCGAATTTCTGGGCGCGCCGCTTCGCGCGGATCTACCCGGTGCTGCTCGCCGCGCTCATCGCGACGCTCGTGCTCGATTCGATCAGCCTGCAGTTCGAGCCCGTCAGCCACAAGATCCGCGACATCGGGCTCGCGTCGTTCGTCGTCAACCTGCTGTCGCTGCAGGGCGTCGCGGGCTACACGTACGGGTCGAACGGCGCGCTGTGGACGCTGTCGCTCGAAGTGCAGTTCTACGCGATCTACCCGCTCCTCTTCGCGGCGCGACGCCGCTTCGGGATGCTGCCTGTCGTCGTCGCGATCGCGCTCGTCAACGCCGCGTCGGCATGGCTGCTCGAACGGCACGATCTGCAGTTCTTCACGTCGTACTGGCTGTCGTGGACGGTCGGCGCGTGGATCGCCGACGTTCGCGCGCGGCGCGACGCGCACGCCGCGCACGCCCCGTCGCGGCTCTGGTACGTGGCCGCGGCGGCGGGCGTCGCGCTCGGCTGCGTCGCGTTCCACTTCGGGCAATACGCCGCGTTCCAGCTTTGGGCGGCAGGCTTCGCGTGCTATCTGTACGCGGCGCTCGCGCGGCCCGTGTCGGCGTCCGCGCCGATGCGGGCGCTGTCTTGGTTCGGCAATTTCAGCTATTCGCTGTACCTGATCCATCTGCCGTTCTTCGTGTGCCTCGCGTCGGTGCTGTATCGCTCGCAGTTGCAGTTGTCGATCTGGCCGTCGCTCATGTTCATCGCGGCCGTCATCCCCGTCGCGTATCTGTTCTATCGAATGTTCGAGTTGCCGGCGATGCGCTGGTCGACGAACCTCAAGCCGAAGCGTGCCGTCGCGGCGGCCGCGCAGCAGCGGATGCCGGTTTGACGGACGGCACGGGCCGCGCGGGTGGTACGGGTGGTGCGAGTGGCGCAGGTGACGCGGGTGGCACGCGGCCCGTGTGCGGGCCGGCGCGGGCCCGATGCCCGGGCGCACTCGCGGGCAGGCCCGGGTCGCGAAGCGGCGGCAAGGCCGTCGGCATGCGCCTGGCCGTCGGGTGAGTCGCGTGTCCGCGCCCCGGCGGCGGCGGCGCGGCGGCAACGCGGCGGGCGTCGCCGATACCGCGCTGTCGGAGCGCGGCGGCCAGCAGCCAGTCCGTCGTTTGGCCCGGAAGATGGAATGCAGCCGGCCGATCCTCACCGATCGGCGCGAGTGCGAATCCACGCCGTCGACATTCGCCTTATCGTTCGGCCAATCGCGCCTGCGCACGGCGGCGGCGATGTGAGCGCCTTTCCTTATCCGCGGCCGCCGAAGCGCCGACCGCCCGCGGTTGGTCCGTCGCTTGGCATCGGATATCGGCGGAGCATCGCGCCCCGAACCGAACGCCGCCGAACGAATCGACGTCAAACGGCCGCGCGAGCCCGGCGGATGCTTTGCCCGGCGACATGAACAGCCACGCAACAATCCCGGTGTCGGGACAGCGATATTGCCGATAACGACGCGATCCACGCATCTGCCCTCGATGCGACGCATGCAACGAAGTGGGATGGCGGGCGCGATGCGCGCCGGCGACATGGTTGTCCCAAACGTTCGAGCCAGCGTTTGTGCGATTCGCCTAATTTAGACCAGTCGAGCTTGGGCAAGGCCGCCGAGTCTCGACAGAGCGCGGGAACGGATCAATCGGCATTTCCACAGTCGGCACGGCGGCGTCCATTGCGCGACCACGACGACAGCGCGCGCTCGGCTCCTCATCGCATCGACGCGTGACGGCATGTGCCGGCACATGCCGACATGGCAAGCGACAAACGACAAGCGAGTCGCACAAGAGCCCGCGCCGACCCGCCCGAACCCCGCCCGACCGTCCGCTCACGGCAAACCGGTTTCACCGCCGCCGCGCAGTCTCGACGAGAATCCGCTCGACCTGCTCGACATAGGTCCGCGTACCGAAACGGCTCACCGCCGTGTCGTAACCGCTCGCGACGAGCCGCTCGCACAGCACCGCATCGGTGCGCAGCGCGGCGAGCGCATCGGCGAGCGCATGAGCGTCGCCGGGCTCGCAGAGCAGGCCGTTCACGTCGTCGTCGACGATCTCGACGACGCCGCCCGCGCGCGCCGCGACGACCGGCCGCTTCGCGAGCATTCCCTCGACGATCACGCGGCCGAACGGCTCGGGCGTGATCGACGTGTGCGCGACGACGTCGACCGCCTTCATGCACGCGGCGACGTCGCGCTGAAAGCCGAGGAAATGCACGCGCTCGCCAAGCCCGTGCAGCGCAACGAAGCCGCGCAGCTCGGCCGCGTATTCGTCCTCGCCGAACAGCGGCGCGCCGACGAGCGCGACGTGCATGTCCGGATAAAGCCGCGCCGCCTCGAGCAGCACGTGCTGCCCCTTCCAGTGCGCGAGCCGGCTGAACGAGCCGACGATCCACGCATCGGCCGGCAGGCCGAAACGCACGCGCAGCGCGGCTTGGCGCACCGGTTCCAGCGCGACGAACGGCTCGGCCGAGATCCCGTTGAAGACGACCTGCACCGCGCGGCGATCGAAGCCCGTCAGCGCGAGGAACGCCTGCGCGGACGCGTCCGAGTTCGCGATCACGCGCGTCACGCCGAGCCGCGCGCATTGCTTGATCGCGAGCCGCTGCTTCGGGCCGAAATGCGCGTCGCTGACGATGTCGCGCAAATGCCAGACGACCGGCTTGCGCGCGAGCCGCCCGGCAAGCGCGCCGACCACCATCGCGCGCTGCGTGTTCGCGTAGATCACGTCGAACTCGCGCGCGCGGCGCGCCACCTCGCGCACGAGCGCGAGCAGGCTGCCCGCCGCGCGCAGCGACACGCCGCCCTGCTTGTGCACGCCCGCTAGCGCGCGCTGCCCGACGACGTCGACATGCACGCCCGCTTCGTCGAGCGCCGCGCGAAACGGGCCGTCGTCGAACAGCACGACGTCGGCCGAATCGCGCAGATGCTTCATGATCTCGAGCAGCGACAGCTCGGCGCCGCCCAGCACGCCGCTCTGGTCGAGCACGAGCGTCTTCAGGCCGCTCGCCGCGAGCGCCGCGCGGCCGCTCGGCCGCGTCGCGTCCGCGCGCTTCGCGCGCGCCTGCGCGTTCGGCAGGAGCGCATCGATCTGCGCGACGAAGCGCCGGCGGAAATGCGCGGCGGAGAACCGCTCGGCGTTCGCGCGACAGTCCTCCGGCGTGAAACGGCCCGGCGCACGCTCGAAATCGTCGACCGCTTCGACGATCGCGCGCACGCTCTGCTCGTCGAAGAACACGCCGGTCGGCCGTTCGTGCGACGCCGCGTCGCGCACCGTCTCGAGCGCGCCGCCCTTGCCGAACGCGATGACGGGCGTGCCGCACGCCTGCGCCTCGACGACCGAGATCCCGAAATCCTCCTCGGCCGCGAACACGAACCCTTTCGCGCGGCGCATCCGGTCCTGCAGCACCGAGAACGGCTGATAGCCCATGATTTCGACGTTCGGCGCGGCCTTCGCGCGGATCTTGCGCATGTCGGGGCCGTCGCCGATCACGACGAGCCGCCGCTCGGGCATCTGCGCGAACGCGTCGACGATCAGATCGATTTTCTTGTACGGCACCATCCGCGACGCGGTCAGATAGAAGTCTTCCTTGTGCGTCGACAGCGTGAACGCGTCCACGTCGACGGGCGGAAACACGACCGCCGCGTCGCGCTGATAGACCTTGTGGATGCGCCGCGCGATGAACGCCGAGTTCGCGACGAAGCGGTCGACCGAATTCGACGTGCGCACGTCCCAGTTGCGGATGTAATGCAGGATCAGCCGCGCGAGCGCCGATTTGACCCCGCGCGTCAACTGCGATTGTTCGAGGTACTGATGCTGCAGGTCCCACGCATAGCGGATCGGCGAATGCACGTAGCTCACGTGCACCTGGTCCGGCCCGGTGAGAATGCCCTTCGCGACCGCATGGCTGCTCGAAATGACGAGATCGTAAGCGGACACGTCGAGCTGCTCGATCGCGAGCGGCATCAGCGGCAGGTAGCTGCGGTACTTGGTGCGCGAGTACGGCAGCTTCTGGATGAACGACGTCGTGACCGGCTTGCCGCGCAGGAACGTGCGGTCGTCGAGAAAATCGACGAGGCTGAAGAGATCCGCGTCCGGAAAGCACGCGACGATCTGCTCGAGCACGCGCTCGGCGCCCGCGTAGGTGACGAGCCAGTCATGGACGATCGCGACGCGCAGCGGCCGGGCCGCATCGCGCGCACGGAGCGGGGGCGGCGGCGCATCGGCGACGCGCGCGTCGCGCGCGGCGCGCTCGACGTCCTGGAACGTCGCGGCGCGTTGCAACGGATGTTCTGCAAGATCGCGATTCATACGCTCTTCCTCGAGTTCAGGCGCACGAGCACGCTGCGCGCGAGCGCGCGCATGCCGGGCGTCATCGTGATCGACCAGCCGACGTTCAGCGCGACCGCCGCCGCGCATCCGGCGATCGCGGCGGCCAGGCCCGGCAGCGCGGGCGCGACGTACAGGCTCGCCAGCAGGAATGCGAGGTGCGCGAACATGTCGAGCGCGATCGCGCGCATCCGGATCGCGGACAGATACAGCAGCACGCCGTAATCGACGAGCGCGCGCGCCGCGACGACGACGGCCGCGCCGATCAGCCCGAAATGATGGATGCCGACCCACAGCGCGCCGACGAAGAACGGCATCTGCGCGAGGCCCGCGGCCGCCGCGCGCGCCGGGTTGACCTGCGACTGGATCAGGATGCGCGTGACGCTCGCCTGGCCGACGAGCCACACGCTGATCACGAGCACGCGCCCGACGGGCGCCGACAGCTCCGCGAGATCCCTGCCGACCCACAGCGCGAGAAACGGCCCGAGCGCGAAGATCGCGGCGATCGCGATCGGCGTGAACACGCCGTTCAGGAATTCGAGCGACTGCTTGACGAGCGTGTCCGCGTGATCGCGCCCGAGCGCCGACAGCCGCGGAAACAGCGTGCGCACGAGCGCGTTCGGCAGCATGTTCAGGCGCGTGACGAGGTTCTGCGGCACCGTGTAATACGTGACGTACTTCGCGCCGAGCCCGGCGCCGAGCATCACGCGGTCGAGCGTGTCGGCGATCATGCTCGTCGTGCTCGCGATCAGCATCCAGCCGCCGAAATTGAAGAGCCCTTTCGCGGTGCCGAGCTGCGGCGGCTCGATCCTGCGGATGCCGAGCACCTTCATGCTCGCCGCGCCGAGCATCACGGCGGCGATCAAGCGCGCGCCGACGGCCGCCGCGAGCACGACCTGCAGCGTCGGCGCGACGAGCCACGCGGCGAAGAGCGGCATCAGCTGGAACAGGAACGTGCCGATCGTCTGGTTCGTGTTGAACACGCCGAAACGCTCGGCGCCGTTGATCGCGCCCGCGAACACCCACGACACGTTCGCGAGCGGAATCGCGAGCGCGAGCCACGGCAGCGCGAGATACACCTCGTGCTGCAGTTCGACCGATACTTTCGTGAAGTACGCGGTGTACAGGAACGCGCCGAAGTAGATCAGAAGGCCGCCCGCGATCCCGGTCGCGAGATTGAGCCAGAACGCGCTCCAGAACACGCGCGCGCTCTCTTTCGCGTCGCCGCTCGCGAGCGCCTTCGAGATGTGGTTCTGCGCGGCCATGCTCATGCCGAGATCGAGGATTCCGAAATAGCCGATCAGCGTCCACACGAGGCTCACGACGCCGTAGCGCTCGACGCCGAGCGCCTTGATGTACGCGGGCACCGTCACGAGCGACACGAAAGTCGGCAGGATCAATCCGAAGAAATTGATCGCGACGTTCTTCAGAATGCCTTTATCCATGGCCGCGCCGCCCCGCTGCGTTCGCGGCCGCTTTCGCCGCTGCGCCGATCATTGCGGCCTCCATCGATACATCATCACCTTGCCGCGCGCGTCCTCCTCGACGAAGATCAGGTATTCGCCGTTCTCGCGCCGGTATGCGCTGATGCCGAACGGCACGTCGACCCAGCCGGACGCGCGCCCCACTTCCGGCCCCGGCTTGATCACGCCGAGTTCGCGGCCGCTGTCCTTGTCGTACACGTGCACGGTGCCGACCGGCTCGACGCCGAACAGATAGCGCCCCTCGAGCGTCAGCCCGATCAGCGTGAAGATCGGCTTCGCGTCGAGCTGCCACGGCAGCGAAACCTGGTAGCGCACGACGGGCGTGCCGCTCGACCACTTGTCGAAGCGCACGAGCACGCGCCCCATCTCCTTCGACAGGCCGCCCACGCGCGGCGCGTCGGCCGTGTAGCCGGTCACGTACAGCGTGTCGCTCGACGCGTCGTACAGCGCGCGGCGCAGCTCGGTAAACGGCGCGGGCGTCGGATACGTCGTCAGCTTGTCGTACGAGTAGATCGGGTTGCCGGCCTTGTCGAGCCCGCCGAAACGAAAGCGCCGGATGCCGCGCGTGTCGCTCGTGCGCCAGATGTCGCCGCTCGTGTCGACCCACCAGCCCCAGCCGCCCGCCATGCCCTTGCCGGTCGTGTTCAGCTCGAATTCGCCTTCGTCGAAGCGGCCGTTGCCGTTCGCGTCGCGCCAGATCCAGTCGCCGCCCGACGGCCGGTTCGGCACCTTGTCGACGGGCCGCGCGCGCCCGGCGAGCAGCCCCGACGGAATCGCGGTCTCGCCGTCGCGCTTCGCATCGAAGCGGTAGATCTTCAGATGATCCGCGTACATGTCGGTCAGATAGAGGAACGTGCGGCCGGCGACCTTGCGCGCGAACGGCATGCCGGGCCATTGATCGGTGTTGAACACCGGATCGTCCGGATACTTGAAGCGGTTCGACAGGAATCCCGCATATTTCCATTCCTTGCCGACGGGCTTCGACAGATCGAGCTCGAAGCGCTTGTTGCCGGTGTAGACGCTGTTCGGGCGGCCCGGATCGATCCACGCGCCGTCGACGAACAACAGGCCCTGCACCTGCCAGCGCAGCCGGCCGTCGGGCGCGTAGCTCTCGAGCGTGCTGCCGAGCCCCGCGCCGATCGTGCCGTGGCGCGGGCCGATGCCGTTCGTCGCGACGTAGACGTTGCCCGCGCGATCCACGCCGACGCCCGTCAGCCCGTTGAAGCGCTGCGGCCCCGGCCGTCCCGCGTAGCCCGAGAAGATGCCGCCGCGCTCGCCGAGCGTGCCGGACATCGCATAGCCGCCGTCGGCGGGTTTCGAGAAGATCAGGATCTGCTGGCGCGGGCCGTTGTCGGCGATCAGCACGCGGCCCTTCGCGTCGGCCGCGACGTCCACGGCGTCGGTGCCCGGCGGCAGCTCGGGCGCGTCGTCGATCGCGCGGCCGTCGGGGCGCACGTGCGCGAGCTTCGCTGGGCCGTTCACCGTGTCGGTCAGCAGCCACAGCGTGCCGTCGCCCGCGAGCGCGATCCGGCCCGGCTCGTGCGCGCTCCACGAGCCTTTTTTCTGCATCGTCTGCGCGTCGTACACGCCGACGGTGTCGTGCAGCGGATCGGTCGCGTACAGCACGCTGTCGTTCGCGGCAAGCCCCGCGACTTCCGCGCGCGTGTCGGTCGGCACGTCGTTGACCATCAGGAAGCTCGCCGCGAGCTTCGCGCGCGCATCGCCCGCCTTCGCGCTGCGAAACGGCGCGGCCTGCTTCACGTCGCCGATCTCGCGGCGCGAGATCCCGTACCACTGCCGGCCCTTGTCCGGCCAGATGCCCGGCGAGACGAGCCGCCCTTTCTCGTTGCCGACCGCGATCGCCACGTACGCATAGCGGCCGTTGACCGCGATCGCGCTGCCGCCCGCGTTGCCCCAGCCGTGCGTGCCGCCCGCGAAGCCGAGCATCTTGCCGTCCTGATAGACGCTCGCCTCCGCGCCGCTCTCGTCCCATGGCGCGTTCGTGTACACCTTGCCGTCGGGCGTGACCGCGATCGCGCGAATGTCGATCTGCGTCCACGTGCCGTCGCCGTAACCATAGGTATTGCCGATCCACGACGTCGTCGCGGGCAGCACGTTCTCCGCGTGCGCGGCGCCCGCGAACGCCGCCGCCGCGCACGCCGCCACTCCCATTAGCATCAAACGTCGCAAAACGCCTCTCCCTTCGACCGTGACGAAACGCCGGCGCGCGTCCGGCGCAAATGCGAGCCAAACGCGCGAAACGCTCGTGCGTTTGCGACGCATGCACGCATCGCAAAATAGGTTTCAAACGATGCGAAGCAGGTTACAAGCAAAAATATTCACAAGAAATTTGGAAATATTTGCGGATATTTCGATGTGCAATCGCGTATCGAATGATCGTTTCTAGCCGTTTCATGCGGCCCTGCGCCGGCAGGAACGACCGGCGGCCCGCGCCGGCCGCGTAGGAAATGCCGCACTGCGATGTGCGCACGATAAAAAAGATCGGAATCGAATTTCATGCCGCGTTCGCCGCTCACGCGGCCGACCCGGTCGCCGCGCCGTATCGGAGAAAGTCGAACGAATCTCGGCGCGTTTTTTTGCCGATTTCTTTTCCCTAGAATCGATTTCAGTTCGATCTTTCATTTATTTCAGCGGATGCACGACGATCCGAGCGACGAAAGCGCCGCGCGCGGCCCGCATCGAATCGTCGTCGTCCGCCCCCACGCCCGATGACGACTCGCGATACGCTCGTTGCCCCGCCCGCCCACGCCGGCCGCATCGTCCAGCTCGACGGCCTGCGTGCGTTCGCCGTGCTCGCCGTGTTCTTCCAGCATGCGCTCAAGGCGCCGCTCTGGATCGGCGTCGATCTCTTCTTCGTGCTGAGCGGCCTGCTCATCACCGGCATCCTGCTCGAGCGCAAGGCGCGCGGCGAATCGTACTTCGGCTACTTCTACGCGCGCCGCGTGCGCCGCATCCTGCCGCCGTATCTGCTGCTGCTCGTCGTGTCGTCGCTGCTGTTCGGCGTCGAGTGGGCCAGGCACTGGCCTTGGTATGCGTTCTTCTCGACGAACATCGGCCTGTCGCTCGGCGGCATCGGGCACGAAAGCCTGAACGTGCTGTGGTCGCTCGCCGTCGAGGAGCAGTTCTACATCTTCTGGCCGTTCGTCGTGCTGCTCGTTCCCGAGCGCGCGCTCGCGTGGGTCGCGGCCGCGCTGATCGCCGCCGCGCCGCTTTTGCGCGCGATCGCGACGCCGTGGTTCGATTCGTTCTGGCCGATCTACTACCTGACGCCGTTCCGGATGGATCTGCTCGCCGCGGGCGCGCTCATCGCCGTCGTGCTGCGCCGCGACCGCCGCGCGCTCGAGCCGTACTACGGCGCGGCGATCGCCGCCGCCTGCGCGGCGCTCGCCGTGCTCGCGTGGCTGCATCTGTCGTATCCGCGCTTTCGCGCGGCGAACACGCCGCTTTCCAATGCGACGCTCTACAGCATCTCGCTCGTGCTCTGCACGTCGATCGTCGTGATCGCGCTGCGCGGCCGCGGCCTCGTGCAGCGCGTGCTGACGAATCCGGCGCTCGTCTATGTCGGCACGGTCAGCTACACGATCTATCTGGTCCACCTGAGCGTGCTGTACGCGCTCTGGCCGCTGCATCTGAACCGCTACCTGACGGCGGCGCTCGCGTTCGGCATCACGCTCGCGTACGCGAGCGCGAGCTGGTACGGCTTCGAGCGGCGCCTGACGCGCGGCGCGCCCCGGCTGGCGCTCGCGGGCGCCGCGCGCGCGTCCGCATGATCCGATTCCCCCATCGTTCGATTAGGAAACCGCAATGACCCAAGCACGCAAGGCGATCATCACCGGGATAACGGGCCAGGACGGCGCTTATCTGACGAAGCTCCTGCTCGACAAGGGCTACGAAGTCGTCGGCACGTATCGCCGCACGAGCTCGGTCAACTTCTGGCGCATCGCCGAACTGGGCGTCGACAAGCATCCGAACCTGACGCTCGTCGAGCACGATCTAACCGATCTCGGTTCGAGCCTGCGCCTCATCGAACGGACCCGGCCGGGCGAGCTGTACAACCTCGCCGCGCAGAGCTTCGTCGGCGTGTCGTTCGACCAACCGACGACGACGGCCGACGTCACGGGCCTCGGCGCGCTGAACCTGCTCGAGGCGATTCGCATCGTGAACCCGAAGACGCGCTATTACCAGGCGTCGACGTCGGAGATGTTCGGCAAGGTGCAGGCGATTCCGCAGACCGAGAGCACGCCGTTCTATCCGCGCAGCCCGTACGGCGTCGCGAAGCTGTTCGCGCACTGGACGACGGTCAATTACCGCGAGTCGTACGGCATCTTCGGCTCGAGCGGCATCCTGTTCAATCACGAGTCGCCGCTGCGCGGCCGCGAGTTCGTCACGCGCAAGATCACCGACACCGTCGCGAAGATCAAGCTCGGCAAGGCGAGCCGGCTCGAGCTCGGCAACATGGACGCAAAGCGCGATTGGGGCTTCGCGCTCGAATACGTGGAAGGAATGTGGCGAATGCTACAGGTGGACGAGCCCGACACCTACGTGCTCGCGACGAACCGCACCGAGACGGTGCGCGATTTCGTGCGGATGGCGTTCGCGGCGGCGGGCTATCAACTCGAATGGAGCGGCAAGGCCGAGGACGAGCGCGGAATCGACACCGCGACGGGCAACGTGCTCGTGTCGGTGAATCCGAAGTTCTACCGCCCCGCCGAAGTCGATCTGCTGATCGGCTGTGCGGACAAGGCGAAGGAAAAGCTCGGCTGGACGCCGCAGACGACGCTCGAAGCGCTGTGCCGTATGATGGTCGAGGCCGACATCACGCGCAACAGTCACCATGAAACCTTCTGAACCCGGCGCGCGTCGCGCGCTCGTCACCGGCATCGCAGGCTTCACCGGGCGCCATCTCGCCGCACGCCTCGAAGCGGACGGCTACGACGTGTGGGGCACGGTCGCCCCCAACACCGACGTGCTCGGCGATCCGCTGCTGCGGCGCTGGCGATGCGTGAAGGCGGATCTGCTCGACGTCGACTCGCTGCACGCGGCGGTCGCCGATGCCCGGCCGCACGCGGTCGTGCATCTCGCGGCGCGCGCGCATGTCGCGCACGGCAATCCGCAGGATACGTACCTCGTCAACGTGGTTGGCACGCGCAACCTGCTCGCGTCGCTCGAGGGCCTCGACACGCGCCCGAACGCGGTGCTGCTCGCAAGCAGCGCGAACGTCTACGGCAATGCGCCGACCGAAGTGCTCGATGAAACGACGCCGCCGTCGCCGGCGAACGACTACGCGGTCAGCAAGCTCGCGATGGAATACATGGCGAGGCTCTGGTTCGACCGCCTGCCGATCGTGATCGCGCGACCGTTCAACTACACGGGCGTCGGCCAGAGCGACGCGTATCTGCTGCCGAAGCTCGTCGCGCACTACGCGCGCGGCGAGTCGCGCATCTCGCTGGGCAATCTCGACGTGAGCCGCGATTTCTCCGACGTGCGCGACATCGTCGACGCGTACGCGCGGCTCATCGACGCCGCGCCGGCGGGCGAGACGTTCAACGTATGCGCGGAGCGCGGCTATGCGTTGAAAGAGGTGCTGGCGATGCTCGCGCGTATCGCAGGCTACGTGATCGCCGTCAGCGTCGATCCGCGCTTCGTGCGCGCGAACGAAGTGAAGAAGCTGGTCGGTTCGCGGCAGAAGCTGCGCGGCGCGATCGGCGACACGCACCGCACGCCGCTCGACGAAACGCTGCGATGGATGTACGACGACATGCGCTCGACAATCGTCGCGCGCGAGGGTCAGCCGGCCAGCTGAGCGTCGATGCTCTTCGCGAGCGGCCGCGGCGTGTCGCCCGTGTGCAGCGTCGCGACGGTCTCGATCAGCGCGATCCCGCACGCTTCCCCGGCGACCGGGTTGTGCATCGTGTGCTTCGGCACGATGCAGAAGTCGCCCGCGTTCAGCACGACGTCGCGATCCTCGAATCGAATGCGCAAGCTGCCGTAGACGACGTGGAACATCTCGTCCTCGTCGGCGTGCTTGTGCCATGTGAATTCGCCCTTCAGCTTCGCGACCTTCACGTACTGATCGTTCACGCGCCCGACGACGCGCGGCGACCAGTATTCGGCCACGTCGCGCAACGCCGCTTCGAAATTGATGCCGATGCCGGCCTGAAACATGGGGACGCTTCTGGTTCGATGCATTCGAACGGCCAGCTTAGCAGTTGGCGCGAACGCGCCGAAGGCGGCGCGTCGCGGCCCGGTGCGGTGTGTCGCGGCTCGCTCCCACGCGTCGCGCGGCACCGCGCGAAGCGAAGCAAGGCGAAACAAAGCGAAGCGATGCGAAGCAAGGCGATGCGGCTCGACGCGCGCGCCACGCGCCATGCATGCGTGCGCGCCGCAAGATTTTCAGCGTCAGCCCTCGAGCCCCCGCGCGAGATCGTCGCGAATGTCCGCCGGGTCCTCCAGCCCGACCGCAAGCCGGATCAGCCCCTCGGTGATCCCCGCCGCCTCGCGCGCCTGAGGCGTGATGCGGCTGTGCGTCGTCGTCGCCGGATGCGTGATCGTCGTGCGCGTGTCGCCGAGATTCGCGGTGATCGACACGATCTTCGTGCCGTCGATCACGCGCCATGCGTTCGCGCGCTGCTGCTCGGGCGTGTCGCCCTTCAGCTCGAACGACACGACCGAGCCGCCCGACTTCTGCTGGCGCTTCGCGAGCGCGTATTGCGGATGCGATTCGAGCCCCGGATAGAACACGCGCTTGACGGCCGGATGCGCCTCGAGCCAGCGGGCGATCTCGAGCGCGTTCTCCGATTGCCGGTTCACGCGCAGCGACAGCGTCTCCATGCCCTTGAGCAGCACCCACGCGTTGAACGCGGACAGCGTCGGCCCCGCGGTGCGCACGAACGGGAACACCTTCTCCATGATGAACGCCTTCGAGCCGACGAGCGCGCCGCCGAGCACGCGGCCCTGGCCGTCGAGGAACTTGGTCGCCGAGTGCATCACGACGTCCGCGCCGAGCTTGAGCGGCTGCTGCAGCACCGGGCTGCAGAAACAGTTGTCGACGACGAACAGCGCGTTCGCCGCCTTCGCGATCTTGCCGATCGCCTCGATGTCGGCGAGCTCGGTCATCGGGTTCGACGGCGTCTCGAGGAAGAACATCTTCGTCTCGGGGCGCACGGCGGCGCGCCATGCGTCGAGATCGGCCGGATCGACGAACGTCGTCTCGATGCCGAACTTCGCGAAGATCTGCCCGAACAGCCCGAGCGTCGAGCCGAACAGGCTGCGCGAGCTGACGAGGTGGTCGCCCGCCTGCAACGCGGCCATCACGACCGACGTGATCGCCGCCATCCCGGACGCGGTCGCGATGCACGCCTCGCCGCCCTCGAGCGCCGCGAGGCGATCCTGGAACATCGTGACGGTCGGGTTCGTGAAGCGCGAGTACGTGTAATAGTCTTCCGAATGCTTGAAGCGCTCGGCCGCCTCGGCCGCGCTCGCGTAGCAGAAGCTCGACGTCAGGAAGAGCGCTTCCGAATGTTCGTTGAATTCGCTGCGCAGCGTGCCCGAGCGCACGGCGAGCGTGTCGAAGTTGAGAGAATCGTCCATGTTCCGTTCATCCGTTTTCAAGCGCATCGCCGCCGTGCGCGCCGCGCGGCGAATGCGCAGACCAACAAAAAGCCCGCTCATGCGTCGGCATCAGCGGGCTTAGTGTGCGGTACGAACAGCTATCGACTCGGGCCGGCGTGGCGCTGCTCACCGGCCTTCGCTTTAGCTGTTTTGGGTTGCCCCGCGTCCGCAAGCTGAAATCAAATCGACGCAAGGCCTCATCGTATCACGCCTTTTCGGTCATGTGCGCGGGGCGCTCACTCGACCGACAGCTGCAGGTTCATCTGCGAGCGCTCGGCGCCTTCGCCGTTCGAATCGCGATCGGCCTGCGACGCGGGCGCGAGACGCGCGCGCTCGATCGCGTCGAGATACTCGGGCGTGACGTCGCCCGTGATGTACTCGCCGTCGAAGCACGACGCCTCGAAGCGCTCGAGCGACGGATTGATGTCGCGCACCGCGCGGCGCAGATCGTCGACGTCCTGATAGATCAGGTAATCCGCGCCGATGATCTTCGCGACTTCCTCGTCGGTGCGGCCGTGCGCGACGAGCTCGCCGCGCGTCGGCATGTCGATGCCGTAGACGTTCGGGAACTTCACGGGCGGCGCCGCCGACGCGAAGATCACCGACTTCGCGCCCGCGTCGCGCGCCATCTGCACGATCTCGTGCGACGTGGTGCCGCGCACGATCGAATCGTCGACGATCAGCACGTGCTTGTCCTTGAACTCGATGCTCATCGCGTTGAGCTTCTGGCGCACCGACTTCTTGCGCACCGCCTGGCCCGGCATGATGAACGTGCGGCCGACGTAGCGGTTCTTGAAGAAGCCTTCGCGGTACTCGACGCCGAGCTTCGCCGCCACCTGCATCGCCGCCGGCCGCGACGAATCGGGAATCGGCATCACGACGTCGATCGGCACGTTCGGCAGCTCGCGCTTGACCTTCTCGGCGAGGTAGTCGCCCATGCGCAGGCGGACGTTGTACACAGGCACGCCGTCGAGGCACGAATCCGGACGCGCGAGGTACACGTACTCGAACATGCACGGGTTCAGGCTCGGCTTGTCCGCGCACTGGCGGCTGTGGAACTTGCCGTTCACGTCGATGAAGACCGCCTCGCCCGGCTGCACATCGCGAACGAACTCGAAGCCGATGCCCTCCACCGCGACCGATTCCGACGCGACGATCCACTCGGTGCCCTGCTCGGTCTCGAGCTTGCCGATGCAAAGCGGGCGGATGCCGAACGGATCGCGGAACGCGAGCAGGCCGCAGCCCGCGATCAGCGACACGATCGCGTACGAGCCGTGCGCGCGGCGGTGCACGCCCGCGACCGCCTTGAACAGCGAATCCGGATCGAGCTCGAGGCCCGTCGTCGACAGTTGCAGCTCGTGCGCGAGCACGTTCAGCAGCACTTCGCTGTCGGAATTCGTGTTGATGTGGCGGCGGTCAATCCGGAACATCTCGTCCTTCAACTGTTGCCAGTTCGTCAGATTGCCGTTGTGCGCGAGGATGATGCCGAACGGCGCGTTCACGTAGAACGGTTGCGCTTCGGCTTCGCTCGACGCGGAGCCCGCCGTCGGATAACGGACCTGACCGATCCCGGCCGTGCCGGGCAGGCTGCGCATGTTGCGCGTGCGGAACACGTCGCGCACCATGCCGTTCGCCTTGTACATGTGGAAATTGCTGCCGTCCGCCGTCGCGATGCCCGCCGCGTCCTGACCGCGGTGCTGCAGCAGCAGCAGGCTGTCATAGACGAGCTGGTTGACCGGAGACTGGGAGATAACGCCTACGATGCCGCACATGGCATGTCCTTCAACGATACAAAAAACGGTTCGGTCGGTGCGCTCGCGCGGATCAGACGTGAATGTACGCAGCGAGCCCGTCGGGCAAGAGCGGCTTCAGCTCGCGCACGCCCTGTTCGGCGAACGGACGCAACAACGCGTCGCGCCAGAAATCCTGTTTCGGCAGCTCGGTCAAGCCGGCCCCGGCGACGAGCAGCAGCACGAGCAGCACGCCGCGCACGAGGCCGAACATCATGCCGAGCGACCGGTCGACGCCGCCCAGGCCCGTCGCCTGCGCGATCCGCGACAGCAACGCGTTCGCGACGCCCGCGACGAGCACGACGCCGATGACGATCAACGCGAACGCGACGACCCACTGGGTCAACGCGCCGCCCGGCCAAGTCGCCGGAATGTAGGGCAGCACGACGCCGACGAATCGGCACGCGATCAAAAATGCGGCGATCCAGCCGATCAGGCCGAAGATCTCGCCGACGAAGCCGCGCCACGCGCCGCGCATCGCCGACAGACCGATCACCAGCAGGACGGCGTAATCGAAAGCGGTCAGCATCGCCCTTTACTGCGTGAGGCCCGCTTCGCGCACCTTCGCGATCGCGGAGGAGGCGGCCGCGCGATCGGCGAACGGCCCCGCGCGCAACAGTGTAGCCGTACTGCCGTCGGCCTGCTTGCGATGCTCGACATAGGCGGGCACGCCCGCCGCTTTCAACTTCGCCGCCCAGTCGCGGGCGGTCGCGTCGTCGCGAAACGAGCCGAGCTGCAGCGCGAAGCGCGCGCCTGGCGGCGATGCGGGCGACGACGCGTCGCCGTCGGCCGAGGCGCGCGCCGCCGCGGCATCCTGCGACGGCTGCGCGGCCGGCTTCTGCGCGGCACTCGGCGCCTTCGCGGCGGCGGTTTGCGTGTGCTTCGCGTCCTGCGTGTGCTTCGCGTCCGTCTTCGCGGTCGCGGCGGGCGCGGGCGCCGGCGCCGGCGCGGCGGGCGCGACGCTCGCGGTCGCGGCCGTTTCGGACGCGGGCGGCTCGTCGTGCGCGACGCCCGCCTGGAGGTCCGACGCGTCTTCGTCGTTCGCGGCGGCCGCCTGGTGCGACGGACGGTTCGGAATGTCGATCTGGACGTCGTCGGTGACGGGCTTCGGATGCGAATCAAGCACCATCGGCAGCACGATCACCGCGGCGACGACGAGCGCGATCGCACCGACGAGGCGCCGGCGCGCGCGTTGTTTTTCAGGAAGGGTCGGATCGAGCAGCAGTGCGTCGGTGTCGGGCCGCTCGGTGCGGCGCGACCGGCGCTCCACGCGTTCGGTGCGCACGGTCCGGGCGCCGGACCGCGACCCGCGCCTTTGCGGCGCGTCGTCCTCTTTCTTGCCGAACGAGAAAATTCCCATGTATGGCTGAACCCGAAGCTACTCGTCAGTCAGTGGTCATGGCGGCGGTCCACGACGGGCATCACGCCCGCTACCGTGTAGAAGCTACCGAAAACCAAGATTCTATCATTGTCGGATGCGCTTTTTAGTGCATCGAGGAACGCGTCGGCCGGACTCGCGTGGCGCGTGACGCTGTGCTGCGCGCCGCTCTCGACGCCCGCGCCGCGCAGCACGCGCTCCAGCACGTCAGCCGACGCGGCGCGCGGCAACGGCAGGTCGGTCAGATGCCAGTGATCGATCGAGCCCTTCAGGCGCGCGACGATTCCGGCGAGATCCTTGTCGGCCATCGCGCCGAACACCGCGTGCGTGTACGGGTAGTAGCCCATGCTGTCGAGATTCTGCGCAAGCACCGCGGCCGCGTGCGGGTTGTGCGCGACGTCGAGCAGCACGAGCGGCTTGCCGGGCAGCACCTGGAAGCGCCCCGGCAACTCGACGTTCGCGAGCCCGAGCCGGATGTCCTGCGCGGACACGGGCAGACGCTCGCGCAGCGCCTCGAGCGCGGCGAGCGCGGCCGATGCGTTGAGCAGCTGGTTCGCGCCGCGCAGCGCCGGATACGCGAGCGCCGGATAGCGCTTGTCGCGGCCGACGTACGTCCATTGCTGGCGCTCGCTGCCCGGCTGCGTCGCGAAGCGGAAGTCGCGCCCGACGAGCCAGAGATCCGCGCCGATCGCCGCCGCGTGGTCGACGAGCGTCTGCGGCGGCGCCGGGTCGCCGCAGATCGCGGGCTTGCCGGCGCGGAAGATGCCCGCCTTCTCGAACGCGATCTTCTCGCGGGTGTCGCCGAGGTATTCGATGTGGTCGACGTCGATGCTCGTCACGATCGCGCAATCGGTGTCGATCACGTTGACCGCGTCGAGCCGGCCGCCGAGCCCGACTTCGAGGATCACCGCGTCGAGCCCGCGCGACGCGAACAGATGCATGATCGCGAGCGTCGTGAACTCGAAATACGTGAGCGACACCGGCTCCGGCAGGCTCGTGCGCGCCGCCTCGACCGCCTCGAAGTGCGGCAGCAGCTCGGCGTCCTCGACGATCCGCCCGTCGATGCGCGCGCGCTCGTTAAAGCGCAGCAGATGCGGCGACGTGTGGCAGCCGACCTTATAGCCCGCGCGCACGAGAATCGTCTCGACGAACGCGCAGGTCGAGCCCTTGCCGTTCGTGCCGCCGACGGTGACCACCGGGCACGCGAACGCGAGCTTCAGCGCGTCCTTGACCTGGCCGATGCGGGTCAGGCCCATGTCGATGCCGACGGGATGCGCGCTTTCGAGATGCGAGAGCCACGCGTCGAGAGTGGGAAAAGTGCTCATCGAATTCAACTGCGAGTCAAAGCGGCGAGTCCGGGAGAATCCGCCGAAAAAACAAACGCGCCGCTCGGCGCAAGCCGAGCGACGCGCGGTGGTGCGATCATGCGCGCGGCCGTCAAGCCAGCGCGTCGGCCGGCTGGCGCTGCAAGAGCGCGAGCAGTTGCGCGATCTCGTCGCGCATCTTGCGGCGGTCGACGATCATGTCGATCGCGCCCGTCGTCAGCAGGAACTCGGCGCGCTGGAAGCCTTCCGGCAGCTTCTCGCGCACCGTCTGCTCGATCACGCGCGGGCCCGCGAAGCCGATCAGCGCCTTCGGCTCGGCGATCACGACGTCGCCCAAGAACGCGAAGCTCGCCGACACGCCGCCCATCGTCGGATCGGTCAGCACCGAAATGAACGGCAGCTTCGCCTCGGAGAGCTTCGTCAGCATTGCGGTGGTCTTCGCCATTTGCATCAGCGACAGCAGGCTTTCCTGCATCCGCGCGCCGCCCGACGCGGTGAAGCAGATGAACGGCACCTGCTGCTCGAGCGCGTTCTGCGCGCCGCGCACGAAGCGCTCGCCGACGACCGAGCCCATCGAGCCGCCCATGAACGAGAACTCGAAGCACGCGGCGACCACGGGCAGCGTGTGGATCGCGCCGCCCATCACGACCATCGCGTCGGTCTCGCCCGTCTCGTCCATCGCTTCCTTCAGACGATCAGGATACTTGCGGCTGTCCTTGAACTTCAGCGAATCGACCGGCACGATCTCCTGGCCGATCTCGTAGCGGCCCTCCGGATCGAGCAGCGCGTCGAGGCGCTCGCGCGCGCCGATCCGCATGTGGTGATCGCACTTCGGGCACACGTGCTGATTCGCGTCGACGTCGTTACGGTACAGCACCGCTTCGCACGACGGGCACTTGACCCACAGGCCCTCGGGAATCCCCTTGCGGCTTTTCGGATCGGTCTGCTTGATCTTCGGCGGCAACAGTTTGTCGAGCCAGCTCATCGTATGGTTTCCTGTTCGGTGGCGGGCCGGGCGTTCTGCCCCCGGCCCGCGATCAGCTTGTGTTGACGTGTCCCGCGCGTCGCTTACGCGGCCGGCTCGGCCGCGCCGTCGATCGCGGCGCGCAGCTCGGCGACGAACGCCTCGAGTTCGGCGGCGGCGTTCTCCGGCGCGGCCTGCTCCAGCAACTGGACGAGGCGGCTGCCGATCACGACGGCGTCCGCCACCTCGGCCACCGCGCGCGCCGTCGCGGCGTCGCGGATGCCGAAACCGACCCCGATCGGCAGCGGCACGCGCGACTTGATGGCCGGGATTTTACCCGCAATGCTGGAAACATCCAGATTTCCGGCGCCCGTCACGCCCTTGAGCGATACATAGTAGACGTAGCCGCTCGCCACGTGGCCGACGGCGGCGATCCGGTCGTCGGTCGACGTCGGCGCGAGCAGGAAAATCGGATCGATGCCCGCCGCGCGCATCTTCGCGGCGAAATCGTGCGATTCCTCCGGAGGATAGTCGACGACGAGCACGCCGTCGACGCCCGCGTCGCGCGCGGCCGCGGCAAACGCGTCCTCGCCCATCCGCTCGATCGGATTCGCATAGCCCATCAGCACGACGGGCGTCTTCTGGTCGCGCTCGCGGAAGCGCTTCACGTCGCCGAGCACGCCGGCGAGCGTCACGCCCTTCGCGAGCGCGCGCTCGGACGAGCGCTGGATCACGGGGCCGTCCGCCATCGGGTCGGAGAACGGCACGCCGAGCTCGATCACGTCGGCGCCGCCTTCGGCGAGCGCGTGCATCAGCTCGACCGTCTTCGCCGGATCGGGATCGCCCGCGGTGATGAACGGAATCAGCCCTTTACGGCCTTGGGCGGCGAGTGCGGCGAAGGTGTTCTGAATACGGGACATGGTTTTTTCCAAATCGTACGCTATCGCGCGCGCGGCGACGCTCACGCGTCGATCGGCGCCGCGAGCGCCGCCACGCGCTCGCGCGCGATCGCGCAATAGCTTTCGTTGATCTCGTAGCCGACGAAGCCGCGCCGCTGCCGCGCGCAGGCCACCGCGGTCGTGCCGCTGCCCATGAACGGATCGAGCACGCGGCCGCCCGGCGGGCAGCTCGCGAGCACCATCCGCTCGATGATCTCGAGCGGCTTCTGGGTCGGATGGTCGACCCGCTCCGCATGCTGGCGATGCAGGCGCGACACGGACCACACGTCCTTCGGGTTGTAGCCGAGCTCGAGCCACTTGCTGCCTTCGAACAGCTTGCGCGAGCGCGCCTTCTTCGTATCGGCGTCGTATGGGATGCGAACCGGATCGAGATCGAAGTAATAGCCCTTCGACACCGCGAAAAAGCCGATGTTGTCGTGCACCGACGTGAAGCGGCGCGTCGTGCCGCCCATGCTCGGCACGCGCCGGTCCCAGATGATCTCGTTGATCATCGTGAGCCTCGTCTTCAGGAAGCTGAAGATCTCGGGCGCGTACTGCCACGTGCAGAACACGTACATCGAGCCGGTGGACTTGAGCTTCTGAATCGCGAGTTCGAGCCACTCGCGCGTCCACGCGAGGTGGTCGTCGCCGGAGCGCTTGTCCGAGTCGTTGCCGTAATCCTTGCCGAGCCCGTACGGCGGATCGGCGACGATCAGGTCGATCGACGCGTCCGGCAGGCTCGCGGCTTCAGTCAGGAAATCGCGGTTGATGAGTTCGATGCCGGCCGGCAGCGCGCGAGCGGCGTCCGCGGCCGGAACCGCTTCCGCCCCGCTCGCCGCGCCGCCCGCCGGCTCTTCGATCAGGTCACGCATCGTTCGGGTTCAGAGCGCGATGCCCGATCGCTCGGCGACCGTGTGCATGTCCTTGTCGCCGCGGCCCGACAGGTTGACGAGCAGGACTTTGTCCTTCGGCAGCGTCGGCGCGAGCTTCGTCGCATACGCGATCGCGTGGCTCGATTCGAGCGCCGGGATGATCCCCTCGATCCGGCAGCAGTCGTGGAACGCCTTCAGCGCTTCGTCGTCGGTGATGCCGACGTACTGCGCGCGGCCGCTGTCCTTCAACCACGCGTGCTCGGGGCCGACGCCCGGATAGTCGAGGCCCGCCGACACCGAGTGCGTCTCGATGATCTGGCCGTTGTCGTCCTGCAGCAGGTACGTGCGGTTGCCGTGCAGCACGCCGGGGCTGCCGGCGATCAGCGACGCCGCGTGATGGCCCGTGTCGAGGCCGTCGCCCGCCGCCTCGACGCCGATCAGTTGCACCGATTGATCGTCGATGTACGGATAGAAGATGCCCATCGCGTTCGAGCCGCCGCCGACGCACGCGATCACCGCGTCCGGCTGCCGCCCGGCGAGCTCGGGCATCTGCACCTTGCACTCGTCGCCGATCACGCGCTGGAAGTCGCGCACCATCATCGGATACGGGTGCGGGCCCGCGACCGTGCCGATGATGTAGAACGTGTTCTCGATGTTCGTGACCCAGTCGCGCATCGCTTCGTTGAGCGCGTCCTTCAGCGTGCGCGAGCCGGATTCGACGGGCACGACGGTCGCGCCGAGCAGCTTCATCCGATAGACGTTCGCGGCCTGGCGGCGCACGTCTTCCGCGCCCATGTAGACGACGCACTCCATGCCGAAGCGCGCGCAGATCGTCGCGGTCGCGACGCCGTGCTGGCCCGCGCCCGTCTCGGCGATCACGCGCTTCTTGCCCATCCGCTTCGCGAGCAGCGCCTGGCCGATCACGTTGTTCACCTTGTGCGCGCCCGTGTGGTTCAGGTCTTCGCGCTTCAGGTAGATCTGCGCGCCGCCGAGCGTGTCGCTCCAGCGCTGCGCGTGATAGATCGGCGACGGACGGCCGACGAAATGCTTCAGTTCGCGGTTGTACTCGGCGACGAAGTCGGGGTCGTTCTTGAATTTCTCGTACGCGGCGCGCAGCTCGTCGAGCGCGTGAATCAGCGTTTCGGCGACGAACACGCCGCCATATGGGCCGAAATGGCCACGATCATCGGGAAGGTTGTACATGACGTCACTCTCGGTTCGACCGCGCGGCGCGCCGGTTCTCGTTTCCGGCGCCCGCCGCGCGGGCTGGCATCACCCGGCGTCCGCGTCGCGCACCGCGCGCACGAACGCCGCCATGCGGGCGCGATCCTTCACGCCCTTCGCGCCCGGCGTTTCGATGCCGCTCGAGACATCGACCGCGAACGGGCGCACCTGACGGATCGCATCACCGACGTTTTGCGCGTTCAACCCACCACTCAAAACGGCCCGACGCACGAGCTCTGCTGGGATAAGTGACCAATCGAAGACCTTGCCGCTGCCGCCGTAGTGCTCGACGAGGGTGTCGAACAACAAGCCGCGTGCTGCCGAATAGTGAAGAGCCGATTCTACCAAATCGGCCGGCCTGGCCGCCACGCCCACGCGCAGCGCGCGCAGCCACGGCAGGCGCGCCGCGGCGGCGAGCGACGCGCATTGCGCGGGCGTCTCGTCGCCGTGGAATTGCAGCAGCGTGAGCGGCACTTCGCTCGCGACGCGCGCGATCTCGTCCTCGGTCGAATTGACGAACAATCCGACGACCGACACGAACGGCGGCACGCGCGCGGCAAGCGCGGCCGCCTGGTCGATCGTCACGGCGCGCGGACTTTTCGGGTAGAACACGAGGCCGATCGCGTCGGCGCCCAGCTCGGCCGCCCAATCGACGTCGCCGGGCTTCGACAGCCCGCAGAGCTTGATCCGCGTGCGCGGCGGCGGCGCGGCGGCAAGCACGTCGTCGCGCGCACCCGCGGCGAGCGTATCGTCCATTGTCTTCGTCTTGTCGGTCATCATGGTCGTCCGTCCAGATCGGCCCACACGCTGCTCCACGGCACGCTGCCGAGCTGCGCGGGCGGCACCGCGAATTCGGCCGGATAGCCGACGTGCGCGAGATAGAGCCCTTCGGGCATGAAGGTCGGCGCCGCGCAGTCGCGGTCCCGGCTTTCGAGCACTTGCGCGAGCCACGACGCCGGATAGCGGCCGCGCCCCACCGCGACGAGGCAGCCCATCAGGTTGCGCACCATGTGGTGCAGGAACGCGTTCGCGCGGAAGCGGAAATGGATGAAATCGCCGTCGGGGCGGATGCCGATCTGGTACAGATGCTTGACGGGCGACTTCGCCTGGCACTCCGACGAGCGGAACGCCGAGAAATCGTGCTCGCCGACGAGGTGCTCGGCGGCTTCGCGCATCGCATCGACGTCGAGCGGCATGTGGACCCAGCCCGCGCGTGCGGCGAGCATCGGCGAGCGCACCGGATGCACGTACAGCGCATAGTAATAGGTGCGCTCGAACGCCGCGAAGCGCGCGTGGAACGTGTCCGGCATCGGCTTCGCCCATTGCACGGCGACCGTCGGCGGCAGGAACGCGTTCGTGCCGCGCACCCACGAGAAATCCGCGCGATCGAGCTCCGTGTCGAAATGGACGACTTGGCCGAGGCCGTGCACGCCGGTATCGGTGCGGCCCGCGACCGTCGTGTGCAGCGAGGTCTGCGCGAATTCGGCGAGCGCCCGCTCGAGCACGTCCTGGACAGTCTTGCCGTGCGGCTGCGACTGCCAGCCGCAGAACGCCGCGCCGTCGTATTGAATGCCGAGTGCGATTCTCATCACGACAGATCGGCGAGCTTGGCGAGCATCACGCGCGCTTCGTCGCGCGTGTCGGCGTGACCGGCTTCGATCACCTCGTGCAACAGCGTGCGCGCGCCGGCGAGATCGCCGAGCTCGACGTATTCGGACGCGAGCTCGAGCTTGTTGCGCGCGATCTTCGCGAGCGCCTCGGGCGTGAATGCCGGCAGCGACGCGCTCGGGCCAGCCGGCAGTTCCAGATCGAAGTCGAGGTTCAGCGCGCCGAATTGCGCGACGCCGAGCGGCGGCGAGTTCGGGGACGGGGACTGCGATGGCGCAGCCGGCTCGCGGGCCGGTTCGCTGCTCGACGACGCCGGCACCGGCGCGGGTGCAGCGAACGCTGCGCCGGGCTGCGCAGCCGCCGGCGGCGGCTCGACATGTGCGGTCAACGGCGCGTTCGGCAGTTCGATGCCCGGCACGGCGGCCTCGTGCGGCACGGCGGCTTGCTGCGGCACGGCGCCGGCCTGCCGCTGCGCGTGCGCCTGCTCGTGCGCCCGCTCGTGCACATCCGGCGCCGCTCCGATCAGCGTCGGCGCTTGCGGCTCCGTCGCTTCGGCGCGAGCCGCCTGCTGACCGGCGGAATGCGTCGAGCCCGCTTCCGTCGCGAACGATCGCGGCTCGGTCGATCGCGCATCCTGCCCCCGCGCGGCTTCGCCCAGTGGTTCGGTCGCCGACGACTCAGCCGCCCGCGCTACCGTTTCGGCAGGCTCGATTCCGCCCGGCGGCGTGGCATGCAGCGGCTCGGCAACCCATGGGCGGGCCGCATGCATTTCATCGTCGAACGGTTCGCCCTCATTCCGATCCGCCACCGGCTTTGCTTCGCCAAGCGCTCCCGCTTCACGCGGCGCTTCCGCGCCAATCGGCCGATGCGCGTCGGCTTGACCGTTAGTTGCATCCTGGGAAGCATTCGAACCCGCCGGTTCGGCAGGTTGCGATTGCACTTCTTGGCCGATGTCGTCAGGCGCCGACTCGCGCGGCGGCAGCGGCATATCGAGGCTGTCGAGCGCGGCGATCGCGTCGCGCGGGAACGCCTGTCGCCATGCGTACGGCGCCGGCTTCGCGCCGGTCGGCGGGACGCCCGCCTCGGCCGCCGCCTCGGCCGCCGATTTGGCCGCCGATTCGGCCGCCGATTTGGCCGCGAACGGCGCGCTGCCGGGCTCGTCCGCCTGCGGCATCTTCAGCGTCAACGGCTCGGCTGCTCGCGCATGCGGCTCGCGAGCCGGCTCGAGGTCCGGGCCGGCCGCCGACGACAACATCGATTCGCCCTTCGCCGACGCCTTGTCGGTTTCGACGGGCGGCACGATCGGCAATGCGTGCCGAGCAGCCGCGTTCGCGCCCTGTTCGCCCGCTTCGTGCGTCTTTTCCGCCGCTTCGGGTTCGGCCGGCGCGCCGGCAATGGCCGCGACCGCATCCGGATCGAGCGCCGGGGCCGGCGTGAACGCGCCCGGCTCGATCGCGTCAGCGGACGGCCCCTTCTTGCGCCGGCGCAGCGCGAAGCCCGCGATCAGCGCGACGACGGCCGCGCCCACCGCGATCGCGGCGCCCATGTTGAACGGCGCCTGCGGCGCCGTCGCGCGCGGCGATACGCTCGCGGGCGACGTCACGGCCGGCGCGGAAGCGGCGTTCGTCGCCGGTCCAGCGGCAGATCCGACCGCGGCCTCTGAGCCCGCCGTTTCGGAGCCTGCGGTTTCGGAGCCGGCCACCGCGGACGTCGCCGCCCCAGCCTCGGCACCAGCCTGCGATTTCTGCGCGCTTCCGGCGGCGGGCGCCGGCGGCGGAGCAAGGTTCGCGGCGGGCTTGCCGATCCCGTGCTTCTGCAACTCCATCAGGACGCGATTCTTCAACGCGAGCAATTGCTGCAGGCTCGACGGCCGCGCTTGCGATGCGCCCGTCGCGGCCTGCGTTGCCGAGCCCGAAGGCATCTGATTTGCGGCGCCGGGAGCGAGCAGCGCCTCCGCGCCCGCCGCCGACGCGCCGTTCGCCCCCGCCGGCGCTTGCTGGATCGAGCCGCTCCAGACGTGCGCGCTGGCGACACCGGACGAAGCGGCGGGCGCCGCCGCCTGAGCGGCCGCGGACGAAGCATGCGCCGACGCCGCGCCGGGCGCCGACTCGCCGTTCACG
Organism: Burkholderia savannae; assembly: GCF_001524445.2. Classification (NCBI taxonomy): domain Bacteria; kingdom Pseudomonadati; phylum Pseudomonadota; class Betaproteobacteria; order Burkholderiales; family Burkholderiaceae; genus Burkholderia; species Burkholderia savannae. The sequence continues at coordinate 110,111 of NZ_CP013418.1, read as the reverse complement.
GTCGACGCGGAACCGGCTGCGCCGGAAGCCGCCAACGCCGCCAATGACGTTGCGCCGCTTGCCGCGGCGACGTGCGACGCCGCCGACGTCGCCACCGGATGCGAGGCCGCTGCGGCCGACCCGGCCGACCCAGCCGACGCGGCCGCATGCGACGCCGCGAGCGCCGCCGACGCGAGCGCGCCGCCCGCCGCCGCGCCGCTTGCGGCCAAGCCGGCCGCCGCGCCCGTCGCGTCGAGCGCGGGCACCGTCAATTGCGCGCCGATCTTCAAGCGGCTCGGATCGCGCTTCATGAACGCCTGCGGATTCGCGTCGAAGAGCGCGCGGCCCGCGCGGGCCAGCACGGCGGGATCGTGCGACTGCGTGACGGCGACAGCAATGTCGTTGAGCGACTGGCCGGGTCGCACGGTGATCGTGAGCGGCGCGGCCTGGTCGCCCGCGGCGGCGCTCGCCGCATCGGGCGCCGCGTGCGCAGCCGTCGCGCCGGCGAGCGCGAGGATGGCGACCGCGACGGCGCGTCGCGCGCTCGGCAGGCCATCGGAGATCGTCGTCGAAGAAAGGAATCGAAGCGTCATCGGCTTGGTCGCCGCGGCGTTACGCGGCCTGGGTTCGCGTTTGGAATAAGACAAAATCGGACCGCAAATAAAAAAAGCGTCGCGTGAAACGCGACGCTTTCGGGTTGTGTACGCGTCGTAATCGCGTAGTTTACTTTACTTGTCGAGCAGAATGCGCAGCATCCGGCGCAGCGGCTCGGCCGCACCCCACAACAATTGATCGCCGACGGTAAATGCCGACAGGTATTCGCCACCCATCGCGAGCTTGCGCAGGCGGCCGACCGGCACCGACAGCGTGCCCGTCACCTTCGCCGGCGACAGATCGCGCATCGACGCTTCGCGCTCGTTCGGCACGACCTTCACCCAGTCGTTCGCCGACGCGAGGATGCCGTTGATCTCGTCGAGCGGCACGTCCTTGTTCAGCTTGATCGTGAGCGCCTGCGAGTGGCAGCGCATCGCGCCGATCCGCACGCACAGGCCGTCGACCGGAATCGAGCCCGGCTCGCCCATCGCCGGCTTGCCGAGGATCTTGTTCGTTTCCGCGCCGCCCTTCCATTCTTCCTTCGACATCCCGTTGCCGAGATCCTTGTCGATCCACGGAATCAGCGAGCCCGCGAGCGGCACGCCGAACTGGCTCGTCGGCATCGCGTCGCTCGTCATCGCGGCGAGCACGCGGCGATCGATGTCGAGGATCGCCGACGCCGGATCGGCGAGCTGCGCCGCAACCGCGCCGTTCAGCGTGCCCATCTGCGCGAGCAGCTCGCGCATGTTCTGCGCGCCCGCGCCCGACGCGGCCTGGTACGTCATCGCCGTCATCCAGTCGACGAGGTTCTCGCGGAACAAGCCGCCCAGCGCCATCAGCATCAGGCTGACCGTGCAGTTGCCGCCGATGAAGTTCTTCGTGCCGTTGACGAGCGCGTCCTTGATCACGTTCAGGTTCACCGGATCGAGGATGATCACCGCGTCGTCCTTCATCCGCAGCGACGACGCCGCGTCGATCCAGTAGCCGTTCCAGCCGGCCGCGCGCAGCTTCGGGAACACGTCGTTCGTGTAGTCGCCGCCCTGGCACGTGATGACGACGTCGCACTTCTTCAGGTCGTCGATGCTCGTCGCATCCTTGAGCGTGGTCTCGTTTTTCGCGAACGACGGCGCCTTGCCGCCCGCGTTGCTGGTGCTGAAAAACACCGGCTCGATCAGATCGAAATCGCCTTCTTCCTGCATGCGCTGCATCAGCACGCTGCCGACCATGCCGCGCCAACCTACGAGACCTACGTTCATGACTAACCCTTTGCTGGAGCTTCCCCGCCTTTTCCGCCCCCGGCGCGACCGCGCGGGGAAACAGGCGGGCACGACGGACGACGATCAGATTTTCGTGATCGTTTTCGTGATGATGATTTTGCCGATGACGATGGCGCGCGCACCCGCACGGGCTTGATTGCCGTGGAGTTTCGAGACCGGGGAGATCAGGGAAGTCGCCATCGTTCGAGTCTACACAAACCTCGGTGGCCGCACAACGGCCGCTAAAACCGGACGGACCCCGTTTTCGGAGCCGCCCGTCCTTGTTGCGACGACGCGCCGCGTCGAACGCGCGCCGCGCTCGCGGCGCTTACAGTGCCGCGACGACCGCGTCGCCCATCGTCGCCGTGCCGACCTTGTTGCAGCCCGGCGTCGCGATGTCGCCCGTCCGGTAACCCGCCTCGAGCACCTTCCTGACCGCACGCTCGATCCGGTCCGCCTGCTCGGCGCGGTTCAGCGAATAGCGCAGCAGCATCGCGGCCGACAGGATCGTCGCGAGCGGGTTCGCGACGCCCTTGCCCGCGATGTCCGGCGCGGAGCCGTGCGACGGCTCGTACAAGCCCTTGTTGTTCTTGTCGAGCGACGCCGACGGCAGCATGCCGATCGAGCCCGTCAGCATCGACGCCTCGTCCGACAGGATGTCGCCGAACATGTTGCCCGTCACGATCACGTCGAACTGCTTCGGCGCCTTCGCGAGCTGCATCGCCGCGTTGTCGACGTACATGTGCGACAGCTCGACGTCCGCGTATTCCTTCGATACGTCGATCATCACGTCGCGCCAGAACTGCGACGTCTCCAGCACGTTCGACTTGTCGACCGACAGCAGCTTCTTCTGCCGCTTGCGCGCGGCCTGGAACGCGACGTGCGCGATGCGGCGCACTTCCGGCTCCGAATAGCGCATCGTGTCGAAGCCCTCGCGCGCGCCGGCGAACGGGCCGTCCGGCGCCGCGCGCACGCCGCGCGGCTGGCCGAAGTAGATGTCGCCGTTCAGCTCGCGCACGATCAGGATGTCGAGGCCCGCGACCAGCTCGGGCTTGAGCGGCGACGCGTCGACGAGCTGCGGATAGCAGATCGCCGGCCGGAAGTTCGCGAACAGCTCGAGATGCTTGCGCAGCCCGAGGATCGCCTGCTCGGGGCGCAGCGCGCGCTCGAGCGAGTCGTATTTCCAGTCGCCGACCGAGCCGAACAGGATCGCGTCCGCTTCCTTCGCCAGCTTCAGCGTCGCATCCGGCAGCGGATGGCCGCTCGCCTCGTAGCCGGCGCCGCCGACGGGCGCGGTTTCGAGCTCGAATTTCTCGTCGAGCGCGTTCAGCACCTTCACCGCTTCGTTGACGATTTCCGGACCGATGCCGTCGCCGGGCAGCACTGCAATCTTCATGCGAAATTCCTGACTAGATGGAGGATTGGTTTCGGGCGAAGCGGGCGCGCCGCCGTGCCCGGCCGCGCGCTCGCGCGAGAAACGAAAAACGTCAGCCGATCAGCCGGTTGTTGAGCCACGGCTGCTTCGCGAGCCGCTCGGCTTCGAACTGGCGGATCTTGTCCGCGTGGCGAAGCGTGAGCCCGATGTCGTCGAAGCCGTTCACGAGGCAGTACTTGCGGAACGCGGTGATCTCGAACGGATACTCGCGGCCGTCCGGCGCGCGCACGACCTGCGCCTGCAGATCGATCGTCAGCTGATAGCCGTTGAACGCGTACGTCTCGTTGAACAGATGGTCGACCTGCTGCTCGCTCAGCACGATCGGCAGCAGGCCGTTCTTGTAGCAGTTGTTGAAGAAGATGTCGGCGAAGCTCGGCGCGACGATCGCGCGAAAGCCGTACTGCTGCAGCGCCCACGGCGCGTGCTCGCGCGAGCTGCCGCAGCCGAAGTTCTTGCGCGCGAGCAGGATCGACGCGCCCTGGTAGCGCGGCTGGTTCAGCACGAAATCCGGATTGAGCGGCCGCTTCGAGTTGTCCTGGCCGGGCTCGCCGTGATCGAGATAGCGCCACTCGTCGAACGCGTTCGGGCCGAAGCCCGTGCGCTTGATCGACTTCAGGAACTGCTTCGGAATGATCGCGTCGGTGTCGACGTTCTCGCGATCGAGCGGCGCCACGACGCCGGTATGCACATTGAATTTTTCCATGATCCGTCAACCAGATTGGAGGCCGGCCGCGCGGGCCGGCGAAATCGAATCCCGAGTCGGCGCGCTCGCGCGCGCCGTCAGTCCGCCGCGCGCTTGATCGCGCGGCCGGCGGCGTTGATGTCCTCGCCCATGCCCGCGACCGTGTTGCAGCCGGCAAGGCCGAGCACGAAGCCCGTCAGCGCGAGCAAGGCGGCGACGCGCCGGAAGATCGAAGCCTTCATGCTCACCCCAGCTTGCGAATGTCGACGAAGTGGCCTTCGATCGCCGCCGCCGCCGCCATCGCCGGGCTGACGAGGTGCGTGCGGCCGCCCTGGCCCTGCCGGCCTTCGAAGTTGCGGTTCGACGTCGACGCGCAGCGCTCGCCCGGCTCGAGCCGGTCGGCGTTCATCGCGAGGCACATCGAGCAGCCCGGCTCGCGCCATTCGAAGCCGGCTTCCGTGAACACCTTGTCGAGCCCTTCGCGCTCGGCCTGCGCCTTCACGAGGCCCGAGCCCGGCACGACCATCGCGAGCCGCACGTTCGACGCGACGCGGCGATTCAGCTTCTTCACCACGTACGCGGCCGCGCGGATGTCCTCGATGCGCGCGTTCGTGCACGAGCCGATGAAGATCTTGTCGACCTTGATCGCCTCGATCGGCGTGTCCGGCGTGAGCGCCATGTACGCGAGCGCGCGCTCCATCGCGTCGCGCTTGACCGGGTCCTTTTCACGCTCGGGATCGGGCACGCGGCCGTCGATCGACGTGACCATCTCCGGCGACGTGCCCCACGTGACCTGCGGCACGATCTCGGCCGCGTTCAGCTCGACGACGCGGTCGAACTGCGCGCCTTCGTCGGACGTGAATTGGCGCCAGTACTCGACGGCTTGATCCCATTCCGCGCCCGTCGGCACGAACGGGCGGCCCTTCAGGTACTCGACCGTCGTGTCGTCGACGGCGACCATGCCGGCGCGCGCGCCCGCTTCGATCGCCATGTTGCAGACCGTCATCCGGCCTTCCATCGACAGCGCGCGGATCGTCGAGCCGCCGAATTCGATCGCGTAGCCGGTGCCGCCCGCGGTGCCGATCCTGCCGATGATCGCGAGCACGATGTCCTTCGCGGTGCAGCCGCGCGGCAACTGGCCCTCGACCTTCACGAGCATGTTCTTGCTCTTTTTCTGCAGCAGCGTCTGCGTCGCGAGCACATGCTCGACTTCCGACGTGCCGATGCCGTGCGCGAGCGCGCCGAACGCGCCGTGCGTCGACGTGTGCGAATCGCCGCACACGATCGTCATGCCCGGCAGCGTCGCGCCCTGCTCCGGGCCGATGATGTGCACGATGCCCTGGCGCACGTCGTTCATCTTGAACTGGGTGATGCCGAACGCGTCGCAGTTCGCGTCGAGCGTGTCGACCTGCAGCTTCGACACCGGATCGGCGATGCCGTGGCTGCGGTCCGTCGTCGGCACGTTGTGATCGGACACCGCGAGATTCGCGCTGATTCGCCACACCGGGCGCTGCGCGAGCTTCAGCCCCTCGAACGCCTGCGGGCTCGTGACTTCGTGCAGCAACTGGCGATCGATGTAGAGCAATGCGGTGCCGTCCTCTTCGGTGTGGACGACGTGCGAATTCCACAATTTGTCGTAGAGAGTCTGTGCCATGGGTATGCGGGGTCGTTATAACGGCGAACAAGCGTTCGATGCGCTCGATTATGCCACGCGACGCGCGCATTTTTATACCAGGCAAACGAAAAAACCTATAAAAAACAGTGAGTTGAGTGGTACAGCCGATACGGGTATCAGGATTACCCGGCAATATTCGGATGCGCGCGCAGCGCCGCAGACGCACGCGCGAGCGGCGTCACTCACACCCATTCGTTCGATTCGTCGTCGTCGCCCGCGAGCGTGAGCCCGCCCGCGGGCAGCGGCAGCGCGGTCCGGTAGCGGACTTGCTTGAGCGCGAAGCTCGACCGGATGTTCGACACGCCGGGGATCGTCGTCAACTGATCGAGGATGAACCGCTCGAGGCTCTTCATGCTCGGCACGACGACGCGCAGCAGGTAATCGGCGTCGCCCGACATCAGATAGCACTCCATCACCTCGGGCCGCTTGTCGATCGCTTCTTCGAAGCGGCGCAGCGCGTCCTCGACCTGCTTTTCGAGGCTCACCTGGATGAACACGTTGATCCGCAGCCCGAGCGGCTCCGGATTCAGCAGCGTCACCTGTTGCTTGATGAGGCCGAGCTTCTCGAGCGCGCGGACGCGGTTGAAGCACGGCGTCGGCGACAGATTCACCGCGCGCGCGAGCTCGGCGTTCGTGATCCGCGCGTTCTGCTGCAGTTGGTTGAGGATGCCGATGTCGATCCGGTCCAGCCGGCGGGAAGGAGCGCTCATAGTGCAAATCTTCTGAAAACGACGATTTTTCAGGAATTACCACGTTACACGAAACCAAAATTCGAGCCAAAAGAGATGCACATTCTGCGGCGCGGTGGATAACCTTGACGGCTGTTGCTGCCGTTGTCGCTTCCCAGTTTCCGCCCCGCCCGGAGCCCCGCATGAACGACTTATCGAACGGTATTCGCCCGGTCAGCACGGCCGCGCGCCGCCACGACGACACCGATCCGCAGGAAACCGCCGAATGGCTCGACGCGCTCGACGGCGTCGTCGAGCATGCGGGCGCCGAGCGCGCGCAGTTCCTGCTCGCGCAGCTCGCCGAGCACGCGGCGCGCCGCCGGCTCGCCGCGCCGCACGCGAACGCGACGCCGTACGTGAACACGATCCCGCTCGACGCGCAGCCGCCGTATCCGGGCGACCTGGAGCTCGAAGCGCGCCTCGCGGCGGTGCTGCGCTGGAACGCGCTCGCGATGGTGGTCCGCGCGAACCGCGCATACGGCGAACTCGGCGGGCACATCGCGAGCTACGCGTCGGCGGCCGATCTGTTCGAGGTCGGTTTCAACCACTTCTTTCGCGCCGCGGGCGGCGCGTCGGGCGGCGATCTCGTCTACTTCCAGCCGCATTCGTCGCCGGGCGTCTATGCGCGCGCGTTCCTCGAAGGCTTCCTGAGCGAGTCGCAGCTCGAGCACTACCGGCGCGAGATCTCCGGGCCGGGCCTGTGCTCGTATCCGCATCCGTGGCTGATGCCCGACTTCTGGCAGTTCCCGACGGGCTCGATGGGCATCGGCCCGATCAACGCGATCTATCAGGCGCGCTTCATGCGCTATCTGCAAAACCGCGGCCTCCTGCGCACCGACGGCCGCAAGGTGTGGGGCTTCTTCGGCGACGGCGAGATGGACGAGCCCGAATCGATCGGCGCGCTGTCGCTCGCCGCGCGCGAGGGGCTCGACAATCTCGTGTTCGTGATCAACTGCAACCTGCAGCGGCTCGACGGCCCGGTGCGCGGCAACGGCCGCATCGTCGACGAGCTCGAATCGCAGTTCGCGGGCGCCGGATGGAACGTGATCAAGGTGCTGTGGGGCTCGGACTGGGACGCGCTCTTCGCGCGCGACGCGACGGGCGCGCTCGCGCGCGCGTTCGCGCAGACCGTCGACGGCCAGTTCCAGACCTTCTCCGCGAACGACGGCGCATACAACCGCGCACGCTTCTTCGGCCAGGACGACGCGCTTGCTTCGCTCGTCGCGCATCTGCGCGACGAGGACATCGACCGGCTGCGCCGCGGAGGCCACGACGCGCGCAAGCTGTACGCCGCATACGACAGCGCGCTGCGGCACGAGGGCAGGCCGACCGTGATCCTCGCGAAGACGATGAAGGGCTTCGGCATGGGCGCGATCGGCCAGGGCCGGATGACCACTCATCAGCAGAAGAAGCTCGACGTCGAGCACCTGCTCGCGTTCCGCGACCGTTTCCGGCTGCCGCTGTCCGACGACGACGTCGAGCAGCTCCGGTTCTACAAGCCCGCGCAAGACAGCCCGGAGATGCGATATCTGCATGCGCGCCGGGCTGCCCTGGGAGGCTGCCTGCCCAGAAGGCGGGCGGCGGCGGCGACGGCCATGACCGTGCCGTCGTTGCCTTCCTGGGGGCAATTCGCGCTCGACGCCGACGGCCGCGAGATGTCGACGACGATGGCGATCGTGCGGATGCTGGGCGGCCTGCTGAAGGACGCGGCGCTCGGGCCTCGCATCGTGCCCGTCGTGGCCGACGAGGCGCGAACGTTCGGGATGGCGAACCTGTTCCGGCAGGTCGGCATCTACTCGCCGCTCGGCCAGCGCTACGAGCCGGAAGACCTCGGCTCGATGCTCTACTACCGCGAGGACACGCGCGGACAGATCCTCGAGGAAGGGATTTCGGAGGCGGGCGCGATGTCGTCGTGGATCGCCGCCGCGACGTCGTACAGCGTGCACGACCTGCCGATGCTGCCGTTCTACATCTATTACTCGATGTTCGGCTTCCAGCGGATCGGCGACCTGATCTGGGCCGCCGCCGACCAGCGCGCGCGCGGCTTCCTGATCGGCGCGACGTCCGGCAAGACGACGCTCGGCGGCGAAGGGCTCCAGCATCAGGACGGCACGAGCCATCTCGCCGCGTCGACGGTGCCGAACTGCCGCGCGTGGGACCCGGCGTTCGCGTACGAAGTCGCGGTGATCGTCGACGAAGGGATGCGCGAGATGGTCGAGCGGCAGCGCGACACGTTCTACTACCTGACCGTCACGAACGAGAACTATGCGCAGCCGTCGCTGCCCGCGGCGCGCGCCGACGCGGTTCGCGACGGCGTTCTCAAGGGCATGTACCCGCTCGACGCGGCGGCGCTGCCCGCCGCGCGCGTGCAGTTGCTCGGCTCGGGCGCGATCCTCGGCGAGGTGCTGGCGGCCGCGCGCATGTTGCGCGACGACTGGCAAATCGACGCGGCCGTCTGGAGCGTGACGAGCTTCACCGAGCTGCAGCGCGACGGCATCGCGGCCGAGCGCGCGCAGCGCCTCTTCGACGCCGACGAAGCGCACGAACCCGCGACGCCCTACGTCACGTCGGCGCTCGCCGCGACGCAAGGGCCCGTGATCGCCGCGACCGACTATGCGCGCGCGCTGCCCGAGCTGATCCGCGCGTACGTGCCGCGCCGCTACGTGACGCTCGGCACCGACGGCTTCGGCCGCAGCGACACGCGCCAGGCGCTGCGCGCGTTCTTCGAGGTCGATCGCGCGTCGATCGTGATCGCCGCGCTGCACGCGCTCGCCGACGACGGGATTGCGACGCGCGCCGTCGTGCGCGATGCGATCGCGCGGTACGGCAAGCAGGACGCGTCGCGCACGCCGCCGTGGGAACGGTGACGGTGCCGGCGAGGCGCGTGCGGGCCGGCGCATCTCGACGACAAACGGACGACGGACGCGGCGGCGGCGACGCGTCGGCGCGACGGCACGAATCGGCGGCGCGGCCCCCCGCCGCCGCGGTTCACGAGCCGAACCCCATCTGCTCGCGCCCCAGCTCGGTCAAATCGCCCGCCTGGGCACGCCCGGTGAAATCGGTCTCGAAGTGATCGGCCGGAAAATCCGGCGGGCTCTCGCCGCGCAGGAAGCTCGGCAACTGCCGCTTCAGATACGCGTCGTTCTTCGCGCAGCCGGGCGCCGACGCGATGTACATCACGTTGCTGTAGCCCGTCCCGCGATGCGCGTCCTCGACCGCGTGCACGACGTCGCCGTGCCAGAACACCGCGTCGCCCGGCTGCATCTGCGGAATCGGCACGAGCGCGGCGAGCAGCGGCGCATGCCACGCCGGCAGCACCGACAGCGCGCGGCCCGGCTGCGCGCCGCACAGGTCGTCGTCCGGCACGTCGTCCTGCAGCGCGCGCAGCACGACGTAGGCCATCGCGTTCGCGATCGGGATCAACTGCAGCGTGCCGTCGCCCGGCCCTTGCGGCGTCAGCGCGGTCCAGCCCTGAAACGTGCGGAACATCGAGCAGACGGCGGGCGACGGAATCTCCTCGACGTCCGGCCGGAACGCCGCGTCGAACGGATCGTACGCGCGCCAGTCGCCCGCGAGCACGTGCCGATAGACGCGCCGGAAATTCGTCCCGAGCCAGCGCTCGACGGAGCCGCCGTCGACGTGCGGCGACAGCCCGAGCGACGACGAGCCCGGCGGCCGCCGGCGGATGCGGTCCGCGTAGGCCGGCACGCGCGCCGGATCGAAATGCACGCGCCCTTCGCTCTGCGCGCGCCACAGACGGTTCAGGAACACGCGCGCCTGCGTCAGCTCGGGCGACTGGCGCGCGGCGATCTGCGGCTTCGACCAGTAGATCCCGTAGATCTGCGGCTTGCTCGACGCGAGCGTGCCGAAATAGCGGTCCTCGGCGCGATGCGCGAGCTTGTCGTCGAGCCGGTTCGACTCGACGTACGCGGCGATCTCGTCGTTCCAGTCGCTCGCCCGCCGTTCGTCGAACACGCCGCGAATCACGCACGCGCCGCGCGTTCTCAACGCGGCGAGCGACGCCGGATCGACGCGGCCGGCGGCAATGTCGGCGAAGCGCAGCACGGCGATCGTGTCACGGCCTTGCGCGCGATCGGTGAGGATCGCGTCGGCCTGCCGCGCGATTTCGCCTTCGAGCTCGCGAAACACCCGAGCGCGGTTCGGCAGCGCGGCGCGCAGCACCGCTTTCGTCGTGCGGATCGCCGCCGGGAGGTCGTCGATAGGGAACGGCATCGGATGTCTCCTGGATCGGGTTCTGGATGGTGCGGCGTGCTTTGACGCGCCCATTCAGCGTAGATCGCCCGATCCGCTCGAAGCGATGCAATCGCGCCGACTATCGATACGATGACGCCAATCGCCCGGACAGGCGTCCTGCGAAGGCCCACGTGACGGCCGCGCAGCTCGGCGCGGGCGTGGAAGCGGCGACGCGTGCGCGACGGCACGACTCGCGCCGTCGCGACGAACGCACCCGGTGGAGCGCGGGCGGCTTGTCCGCCGCCGCTCGCGTGGAGAAATCGCGCCGCGCGATCAGCGCGCCATCGTCGGCGGCGCGAACATGTAGTGTTCGCTCGAGAACATCGCCGCGCGATGCTCGTCGCACAGCGATCGGGCCGTCTCGCGCGAACGGGGCGTGCTCGACGCCGCCGCGGCGTTGTAGGCGGCCATCGCGACGAGCGCGCGCACCCAGCCTGACGACGCGCCGTCCTGCGCATGGACGGGGACGGGCTGCGCCCATTGCCGGCAGTCGGCCGCCGCCGATCGCTCAGGCATCGCACGCGCGGCCCTCAGCACGTTGTCCTCGGCAACGCCGGCGGCCGCGCCCTCGATCGACAGTGAACAGGCCAACGCCGCCACAAGCCCCATTGCGCGCATATGCCGTACCCCGCAAGAAAAATGTAATGTCGCCATTCTAGACGCGTGCGCACGGCGCCGTTTGCCATTTTGCCGCGCGCAGCGACGGCCGCTCTCCCGCGCATGCGAGCGCCGTCGCCGCGCGCGCGGCGGCCGTCGAAAGATCTTGCGAACACGTGCTCGCGTTCCCGCCGCCGTTCGGCGGCGCGCACACTTACTCCGGCTCGTGGCAGCATACGCACAGCTTGTTGCCGTCGAGATCGCGAAAGTACGCGCCGTAGTAGTTCGGATGGTAATGAGGCCGCAAGCCGGGCGCGCCTTCGCTCGCGCCGCCCGCCTGCAGGGCGAGCGCGTACACGCGGTCCACTGTCGCGCGGTCGGCCGCGAGGAACGCGGTCATCTGGCCGTTGCCGGGCGCGGGCGGCGCGCCGTCGAACGGCCGGCCGATCAGGAACAGCGGACGCGGCGCATCGACGGGCTTCCAACCCGTCCAGCCGTGCGGATCGCGAAACTTGAGCTCGAGCCGCAGCGCGTCCATCAACGGCTCATAGAACGCAAAAGCGCGTTCGATATCGGTTACGCCCATGCAGACATGTGAAAACATTCGCGTGCCTCTCGTGTCGTCGAGATTCGGCGATGATGCCACGCGCGCGCGCCGCGCGAGCGGACGGAGGCCGGCGTGAAGCCGCGCTACGAACGGGTCGCGATCCCCGACGGCTGCTCGGTCCGCGTCTTTCGGCGCCGGCTCGCGCAGATTCCGTACGAATGGCATCACCACCCCGAATACGAGCTGACGCTCACGCTGAACAGCCGCGGCAAACGCTTCGTCGGCGATCATGCCGCCGATTACGCGGGCGACGACCTCGTGCTCGTGCCGCCGAACCTGCCGCATACGTGGGCGTCGGACGAGCGTATCGACCCGGATGCGCCGCTCGTCGCGCTCGTCGTGTGGTTCGACGGCGACTGGGCGCAGCGCGTCGCCGCCTGCTGCCCCGAATTCGCCGGCCTGCGCACGCTGCTGCGCCGGGCCGCGCCCGGGCTCGCGTTCGGGTCCGACGCCACGGCCGAGATGCGCGCGCGGCTGCCCGCGCTCGTCGATCGCGCGCCGCGCGTGCGGCTCGCGGCCGCGCTCGACGTGCTCGCTTTGCTCGCCGACGCGCCGGCGACGCCGCTCGCGACCGCCGCCGCCTACCGCGCCGCCGACGACGCGGCGCTCGCGCCCGAAGCCGAGCGGCTCGACCGCGTGCTCGATCTGCTCGACCGCCGCTTTCACGAGCCGCTGCGCGTCGCCGAGCTCGCGGCGGTCGCGCACCTGTCCGAGCGCTCGCTGCAGCGGCGCTTCGCGCAACACGTCGGCGAAAGCATCGGCCGCTATCTGCAGCGGCTGCGGCTCGCGCACGCGGCGCGGTTGCTCGCGTCGACCGGCTGGCCCGTGTCGCTCGTCGCGACACGCTCCGGCTACGCGAATCTCGCGAACTTCAACCGCCAGTTTCTCGCCGCGCGCCGGATGACGCCGCGCGCCTACCGGCAGTTCCTCGCCGAGCACGGCCGCACGCCCGACGAAGCGCCCGCGCGCGACGCAAGCATCGACGTGCGCCCGCCTTCGCTCGAGCGCGGCTCGTCTAGCGGCAAAACGCGTCGCCGAAAATAAAACACCCCGACGGGCGAACCGTCGGGGTGTTCGATGCAGCGTGGTGCGCGGCGGGCTAGCCGCACGCCACGCACGCCGCGCAAGCCGTCGATCAGCGCTGACCGATCGGCTTCGCCGTACGCGGCGTTTCGCCGATGAACAGCTGCCGCGGACGGCCGATCTTCTGCTCGGGATCGGCGATCATCTCGTTCCACTGCGCGATCCAGCCCACCGTACGCGCCATCGCGAAGATGCAGGTGAACATCGAAGTCGGGATGCCCAGCGCGCGCTGGACGATGCCCGAGTAGAAGTCGACGTTCGGGTACAGCTTGCGCGACACGAAGTATTCGTCTTCCAGCGCGATCTTCTCGAGCTGCATCGCGAGCTTGAACAGCGGGTCGTCGTGCAGGCCCAGCTCGTTCAGCACTTCGTAGCACGTTTCGCGCATCAGCTTCGCGCGCGGATCGTAGTTCTTGTACACGCGGTGGCCGAAGCCCATCAGCTTCACGCCCGAGTTCTTGTCCTTCACCTGCTTGATGAACTCGGGAATGTTGTCCGGCGTGCCGATCTGCTCGAGCATGTTGAGCGCGGCTTCGTTCGCGCCGCCGTGCGCCGGGCCCCACAGACACGCGATGCCGGCCGCGATACACGCGAACGGGTTCGCGCCCGACGAGCCCGCGAGACGGACCGTCGACGTCGACGCGTTCTGCTCGTGGTCGGCGTGCAGGATCAGGATGCGGTCGAGCGCGCGCACGAGCACGTCGTTGACCTGGTATTCCTCGCACGGGTTCGCGAACATCATGCGCATGAAGTTCGCGCTATACGACAGATTGTTCTGCGGATACACGAACGGCTGGCCGATGCTGTACTTGTACGCCATCGCGACGAGCGTCGGCAGCTTCGCGATCATGCGGATCGCCGACACTTCACGGTGGCGCGGATCGTTGATGTCGAGCGAGTCGTGGTAGAACGCGGACAGCGCGCCGACCGCGGCGACGAGGATCGCCATCGGGTGCGCGTCGCGGCGGAAGCCGCGGAAGAAGAACTGCATCTGCTCGTGCACCATCGTGTGCTTCGTGACGGTGGCGACGAACTCCTTCTTCTGCGCCTCGTTCGGCAGCTCGCCCTTCAGCAGCAGATAGCAGGATTCGAGGAAGTCCGCGTTCTCGGCGAGATTGTCGATCGGGTAGCCGCGATACAGCAGCTCGCCCTTGTCGCCGTCGATGTACGTGATCGCCGAGTTGCACGACGCCGTCGACATGAAGCCCGGGTCATACGTGAACTTGCCGGTCTGGCCGTACAGCTTGCGGATATCGATCACGTCCGGGCCCATCGTCCCCTTGTAGATCGGCAGTTCGACGCTCGGCGAATTATCGCTGAACGATAGCGTGGCTTTAACATCAGACGGGGTCATGACACATCCTCAATCGAAAATAGAAACGGATTCGATAACGGGCACAACGCTCTCAAACGCTGCGCAGCATCTCCAGCAGCCTGGACATGTCCGGGCCGGCAAGGTCGCCTTCTGGTTCCTTGCGCGCGAGCAGCAAGTCCATCAGGTCGTTGTCGCTTAGATCCAGCAGGCGCGACAGTGCGCTCACGTCTGCGTCGCTGAGGTCGTGCTCGTGTCTGGCAAAGAAACGCTCGAAAATCAGATCGTTCTCCAGCAGACCGCGCCGCGCGCGCCAGCGAAGCCGCGCGCGGCGATGCGGGTCGGATTGATGCGACGATTCGCTCATGTCAGACCGCGCGGCGCACCATCAATTCCTTGATCTTGCCGATCGCCTTCGTCGGGTTCAGGCCCTTCGGGCACACGTCGACGCAGTTCATGATCGTATGGCAGCGGAACAGACGGTACGGATCGTCGAGGTTGTCGAGGCGCTCGCCCGTCGCGCGATCGCGGCTGTCCGCGATGAAGCGATACGCCTGCAAGAGGCCCGCCGGGCCGACGAACTTGTCCGGATTCCACCAGAAGCTCGGGCACGACGTCGAGCAGCTCGCGCACAGAATGCACTCGTACAGGCCGTCGAGCTCGTCGCGCTCTTCCGGCGACTGCAAACGCTCCTTCTCGGGCGGCGGCTCGTCGTTGATCAGGTACGGACGGATCGAATGGTACTGGTTGAAGAACTGCGTGAAGTCGCAGATCAGGTCGCGCACGACGGGCAGGCCCGGCAACGGACGCAGCACGATCTTCTGCGGCAGGTCGTTCAGGTTCGTCAGGCACGCGAGGCCGTTCTTGCCGTTGATGTTCATCGCGTCCGATCCGCACACGCCTTCGCGGCACGAGCGGCGGAACGACAGCGTCTCGTCGACCGACTTCAGCTTGACGAGCGCGTCGAGCAGCATCCGCTCGTGCTGGATCTCCAGCTCGTACGACTGCATGCGCGGCGCGGCGTCCTTGTCCGGATCGTAGCGGTAGATTTCGAAAATGCGTTTGGCCATTTCAGATTCCTTTGCGCTGGCTTAGAACGTACGCGCCTTCGGCGGCACGGACTCGACCGTCAGCGGCTTCATTTGGACGGGCTTGTAGTCGAGGCGATCGCCTTCGCTGTACCAGAGCGTGTGGCGCAGCCAGTTCTCGTCGTCGCGGTGCTCGTAGTCGCTGTGCGCGTGCGCGCCGCGGCTTTCCTTGCGCGCTTCCGCCGACACCATCGTCGCGCGCGCGACCTCGATCAGGTTCGCGAGCTCGAGCGCTTCGACACGCGCGGTGTTGAACACCTTCGACTTGTCCTTCAGGTGGACGTTGGCGGCGCGCTCCGTCAGGCCCGCCATCTGCTCGACGCCTTCCTCGAGCAGCGCGGACGTGCGGAACACGCCGGCGTGCTTCTGCATCGTCGCGCGGATGTCGTTCGCGATGTCCTGCGTGTACTCGCCCGACGTCGACTTCTCGAGCTTCGCGAGGCGCGACAGCGAGAATTCGGCGGCGTCCGCGGGCAGCGGCTTGTGCTCCTTCTGGTTCTTCACGTGCTCGACGATGTGGTTGCCGGCCGCGCGGCCGAACACCACGAGGTCGAGCAGCGAGTTCGTGCCGAGACGGTTCGCGCCGTGCACGGACACGCACGAGCATTCGCCCACCGCGTAGAAGCCGTTGACCGGCTCCTTGTGGTCGCGCGACGTGCCGACGACCTGGCCGTGAATGTTGGTCGGAATGCCGCCCATCTGGTAGTGGATCGTCGGGACGACCGGAATCGGTTCCTTGATGCAGTCGACGTTCGCGAACTTCAGCGCGATCTCGCGGATCGACGGCAGACGCTTCATGATCGTCTCGGCGCCGATGTGCGACAGGTCGAGCAGCACGTGATCCTTGTTCGGGCCGACGCCGCGGCCTTCCTTGATTTCCTGGTCCATCGAGCGCGACACGAAATCGCGCGGCGCCAGATCCTTCAGCGTCGGCGCATAGCGCTCCATGAAGCGCTCGCCGTTCGCGTTGCGCAGGATGCCGCCTTCGCCGCGCACGCCTTCGGTGATCAGCACGCCCGCGCCGGCCACGCCGGTCGGGTGGAATTGCCAGAATTCCATGTCCTGCAGCGCGATGCCCGAACGCGCGGCCATGCCGAGGCCGTCGCCCGTGTTGATGAACGCGTTGGTCGACGCCGCGAAGATCCGGCCCGCGCCGCCCGTGGCGAACAACGTGGTCTTGCCTTCGAGGATGTAGACGTCGCCCGTTTCCATTTCGAGGGCCGTCACGCCGAGCACGTCGCCGTCCGCGTCGCGAATCAGGTCGAGCGCCATCCATTCGACGAAGAACTGCGTCTTCGCCGCGACGTTCTGCTGATACAGCGTGTGCAGCAGCGCGTGGCCGGTGCGGTCGGCCGCCGCGCACGCGCGCTGCACCGGCTTCTCGCCGTAGTTCGCGGTGTGGCCGCCGAACGGACGCTGATAGATCGTGCCGTCGGCGTTACGGTCGAACGGCATGCCGAAGTGCTCGAGCTCGTACACGACGTTCGGCGCTTCGCGGCACATGAATTCGATCGCGTCCTGGTCGCCGAGCCAGTCGGAGCCCTTGATCGTGTCGTAGAAGTGGTAGTGCCAGTTGTCTTCGCTCATGTTGCCGAGCGACGCGCCGATCCCGCCTTGCGCGGCGACCGTGTGCGAACGGGTCGGGAACACTTTCGACAACACGCAGACGGAGAGGCCCGCGCGCGACAGTTGCAGCGACGCGCGCATCCCCGAGCCGCCCGCGCCGACGATCACCACGTCGAACTTGCGACGCGGCAGGGAAGTTTTGATTGCAGCCATTCTTTAAACTCTCCAGAGAATCTGCGCAGCGTAGCCCGCGCACGCGAGCAGCCAGACGATGGTCAGCGATTGCAGCAGCAGGCGCACACCGACGGGCTTGACGTAGTCCATCCAGATGTCGCGCACGCCGACCCACGCGTGATAGAAGAGCGAAAGCAGCGTGACGAAGGTCGCGAGCTTCATCCATTGCGTCGCGAAGATCGACGCCCAGCCCTCATACGAGAAATCGCGCGCGGTGAAGAACCAGACGAGCAGAATGACGGTGTAGATCGCCATCACGCAGGCGGTGACGCGCTGCGCGAGCCAGTCGCGCAGACCATAGTGAGCGCCGACGACGAGGCGCTTCGAGCCGATACGGTTATTCGCTGCCATTTTCTTAGAATGCTCCGAACAGTTTGAGCGCGACGGCGATCGTGAGAATGCTCGACACCGCGAACACGACGACCGACGTCTTCTTGCCGCGTTCCTTCGACACCGCGTCGTGGTTCATGTCCATCAGCAGATGGCGAATCCCGGCGCAGAAGTGGAACAGGAACGCCCACGACAGCGCGAGGACGATCAGCTTGACGATGATGTTGGAGAAGAACGCCTTGAAGACCTCGAAGCTGAGTTCGGACGTCAGGCTCTGGTCGAAGAGGTACAGCAGGAAAGGAAGGAACAGGAACAGCAGAGCGCCGCTGACCCGGTGCAGAATCGAAACCCGAGCCGCGAGCGGCATACGGTACTTGAGCGTGATGTCGCCGAACCCGATGTTCCGGTACTCCGGCCTCGGCTTTCTTACTGTTTCAGACATGCTAGACCCCTACTATGTTGTCACACTAATCCGTGATTTTAGCGCCTTTTTATTTCGCGCTGCAGCGAAAGCTCTGCTCTGGAGCGTTGCATTTCACGGTATAAACGCTTCACGAAACGTGCTACGCGCATGGGGCACGCAATTACCTGTCGTTTCGCCTTACCTTGATTCAGGCTACGCCTTACCCTGAACCCGAATCTCAGCTCAAATCGTTCTGATAGTAGTACCCGGTTGTGACATACCATCCGCGCCGCACTTCGACGGGACGATCGCCATACGTGTACGACACGCGCTCGACCGACAAGAGCGGGAAGCCGGGCGGCACGCCGAGCAGATCCGCGACGGCGGGCTCGGCCGCGATCGCGCGGATCTTCTCGCTCGCGCGGATCATCCGGGTGCCGAACTCGCTCTCAAACATCGCGTAGAGCGGCCCCTTGTAATCGCTCAGGCGCTCGAACGTGAGCCCGCGGAACATCGCGCCCGGCAGCCAGATCTCGTCGAGCACCGTGTCGACGCCGTCGAACTCGAGCACGCGCCGCACCTGGACGACGGGGTCGGCCGGCTTCAGGTCGAGCTGGCGCGCGATCTCGGCGGGCGCGCGCATCCGCCGGCATTCGAGCAGGCGGCTCACGTGCGGATGCTCGGCGCCGTCGTCGGCAAGCAGGCGCAGAAACCGGAATTGCGCGCGTTCCTCGCTGTGGGTCGCGACGAACGTGCCCTTGCCCTGGCGGCGCACGAGCAGGTTGTCGGCCGCGAGCTCGTCGATCGCCTTGCGCACGGTGCCCTGGCTTACCTTGTAGCGGCCGGCGAGCTCCACTTCGCTCGGGATGATCTCGCCGGGCTTCCACTCGCCCGCCTCGAGGCTCTGCGTGATGAGCGCCTTGATCTGCTGATAGAGCGGGCTGAAAGTCGGCGAAGGCGCGGCCGCGGCCTCGCCGCCGGGCTGCGTGGAGCCGGCCTGGCCGTTCGGATTGGGTGCGCTCGCCTGATTGGAAGTCATGGCGCGCATTTCATCACGAATCGCGCTTTTCCGTCTAGAATTTTCCCTGCAAAACATCTGTCTTATATAAGACATAAGATACTGTTTGACTTTACCCGTGCCGGCTCCTAAACTCCGGGGCGAGCAAGGGTTCGCGGGGCTGCGGCGCGTCCCGGGCCACGTGCCTCTGCCTATCTTCAGGCGTCGTCGCGCATGCATGCCGCGAGTCCTCCGCCCTGCTTTAAAGCAACGCTTCGCGTAACGCGCATAAAATGGCGTTTTCCCTAGCGTCCCACGCTCAATGTCCTGGAGATTTTCAATGGCTAAGCCCGCAAAGCGCGTTGCCGTCACCGGCGCCGCAGGTCAAATCGCTTACTCGCTGCTGTTCCGCATCGCGAACGGCGACCTGCTCGGCAAGGATCAGCCGGTCATCCTGCAACTGCTCGACCTCCCGCAAGCTCAAGCCGCCGTCAAAGGCGTCGTGATGGAACTCGACGACTGCGCGTTCCCGCTGCTCGCGGGCGTCGTGATCACGGACGACCCGAAGGTCGCGTTCAAGGACGCCGACGTCGCGCTGCTGGTCGGCGCCCGTCCGCGCTCGAAGGGCATGGAGCGCAAGGATCTGCTGTCGGCGAACGCCGAGATCTTCACGGTCCAGGGCGCGGCGCTGAACGCGGTCGCGAGCCGCGACGTGAAGGTGCTCGTCGTCGGCAACCCGGCGAACACCAACGCGTACATCGCGATGAAGTCGGCGCCGGATCTGCCGAAGAAGAACTTCACCGCGATGCTGCGCCTCGACCACAACCGCGCGCTGTCGCAGCTCGCCGCGAAGTCGGGCAAGCCGGTCGCGTCGATCGAGAAGCTCGCCGTGTGGGGCAACCACTCGCCGACGATGTACCCCGACTTCCGCTTCGCGACCGCCGAAGGCGAATCGCTGCTGACGCTGATCAACGACGACGTCTGGAACCGCGACACGTTCATCCCGACCGTCGGCAAGCGCGGCGCGGCGATCATCGAGGCGCGCGGCCTGTCGTCGGCGGCGTCGGCGGCGAACGCGGCGATCGACCACGTGCGCGACTGGGTGCTCGGCACGAACGGCAAGTGGGTCACGATGGGCATTCCGTCGGACGGCTCGTACGGCATCCCCGAGGACATCATCTACGGCGTGCCCGTCACCTGTGAAAACGGCGAGTACAAGCGTATCGAAGGCCTCGAGATCGACGCGTTCTCGCGCGAGAAGATGGACGGCACGCTCGCCGAGCTGCTCGAAGAGCGCGACGGCGTCGCCCACCTGCTGAAGTAAAGCGCTTCGTCCGGGCCCGCCGCGCCGCGGCGGCCCGGACGGCCGGCGAGCCGGGCGTCGCGCCCGGCCGCGCCGGCCACCCGAATCGATCCGATTCGCACGGGCTTTACGCCCGGCGCCGCACGCCGGCCGCCGTCGCAGAGCCCGCACGAATCCGATTTTCACGCTGGCCCCGATCCTGACCTGACGCAGAAGAACCGATGTCCGCGCTCACTCCCGCAGAAGTGCTGTACGAAGGCGTTGCGCCGCCCGCGATCCCGCCATGCTGCGACCATTACGCGGGCAGCGAAAAGCTGATGCTGAAATCGCTCGCGCTGCAGGCGGAGCTCGGCCCCGTCTTCGACATCACGCTCGACTGCGAGGACGGCGCGGCCGTCGGCCGCGAGGCCGAGCACGCGGCGCTCGTCGCGGCGCTCGTCGGCGGCGATGCGAACCGCTTCGGGCGCGTCGGCGCCCGGATTCACGACATTTCCCATGCCCACTGGCGCGACGACGTCCGCATCATCCTGCGCGCGGCGCGCCCGCCCGCCTACCTGACGCTGCCGAAGGTCGGCGGCGCGGCCGACGCGGCCGAGATGTGCGCGTTCATCGAGGCTTCGCGCGTCGAGCTCGGCATCGCGCAGCCGATCCCCGTCGACGTGCTGATCGAGACGCACGGCGCGCTCGCCGACGCCGCGCGGATCGCCGCGCTGCCGGGCGTCGCGACGCTGAGCTTCGGCCTGATGGACTTCGTGTCCGCGCATCACGGCGCGATCCCGGACGACGCGATGCGCGCGCCCGGCCAGTTCGACCATCCGCTCGTGCGCCGCGCGAAGCTCGAGATCGCGGCCGCGTGCCATGCGCACGGCAAGACGCCGTCGCACAACGTGACGACCGAGGTGCGCGAGATGCGCGTCGTCGCGAGCGACGCGCGCCGCGCGCGCGAGGAATTCGGCTATACGCGGATGTGGAGCATCCATCCCGCGCAGATCCGCGAGATCGTCGCGGCGTTCGCGCCGCGCGCGGGCGAAATTGCGCGCGCGACCGAGATCCTGCTCGCCGCGCAGGCCGCCGACTGGGGGCCGACGCGCCACGGCGACGCGCTGCACGACCGCGCGAGCTACCGGTACTACTGGTCGGTGCTGCGCCGCGCGCGCGCGGCCGGCCAGCCGCTGCCGGCCGCATCGGCGCCGCTCTTTCGCGGCGAAGACGAACGCACGACGGGGCAACACGAACGATGAACGGTGCACGGGGCGCAAAAACTGAATTCGACGGGCCAAATAGGTGAAAATAGCGGCCGCTGCGCGCTTCCGGGGCGCGTGCAGTTCAACCCGGTGGACGAGCTGTGCGTCCGCCCTTTCAACCGATTAAACGTAAGGTTCTGACTCCATGAAGAAACTGCTGATCGCCACCGTCATTGGCGCTCTGTCCGCTACGATGCTCGCCGCGGCGCCGAGCGCGTTCGCTCAGGATTCGTCCACCACCGCGAAGAAGGCCACGCCGAAGCGCCCCGCGCCGAAGCGTCACCTGATCCCGCGCAGCAAGAAGGCGCAGGCGCGCGCCGCCGCGAAGACCGATCCGATGCCGGAAGGCGCGGTCAAATGGTCGTGCAAGGACGGCCTTTCGTACGACCTGGCCGGAGACATGAAGCGCGACCAGATCGTCACGGTCCACTGGGCCAACAAGAATTACAAGCTGCCGCGCCAGCAGACGACGACGGGCGCGGACGTGTTCTACGACCCGGCAAGCGGCATGAAGCTCGTCGTGATCCCGACGAAGGGCATGCTCTTCAGCGACAAGGACGACAGCCGCCTCGCCGACGAGTGCCAGACGCCCGAAATGGCGGCCGGCAACGCCGTCGCGCCGACCCAGTCGAACGAGCTGAAGCCGGCGAACTGAGGTCGATCCCGACAGCAACCATCTTGCATGGGACCAGAGTCGGCGCCGAAGCGCCAACACTGGTCGACAGGAGCTTCGATGTCCGCCCCGATCCCGAACGTCCGGCCAGAGCCGGATTCAGTGCTAGTCGATATCGCCGACTACGTGCTGAACCATCGCATCGACAGTGCGCTCGCGCTCGAAACCGCGCGCCACTGCCTGATCGATACGCTCGGGTGCGGGCTCGAAGCGCTGTCGTATCCCGCCTGCACCAAGCTGCTGGGGCCGATCGTGCCGGGCACGATCGTGCCGCACGGCGCGAAGGTGCCCGGCACGCCATTCCAGCTCGATCCGGTGCAGGCCGCGTTCAACATCGGCGCGGCGATCCGCTGGCTCGACTTCAACGACACCTGGCTCGCGGCCGAATGGGGCCACCCGTCCGACAACCTCGGCGGCATCCTCGCGACGGCCGACTGGCTGTCGCGCACCGCGATCGCGGCCGGCAAGCGTCCGCTCGCGATGAAGGACGTGCTCGTCGCGATGATCCACGCGCACGAGATCCAGGGCTGCCTCGCGCTCGAGAATTCGTTCAACCAGGTCGGCCTCGACCACGTGCTGCTCGTGAAGGTCGCGTCGACCGCGGCCGTCGGCCGCCTGCTCGGCCTCACGCGCGACGAGCTGATCAACGCGCTGTCGCTCGCGTTCGTCGACGGCCAGGCGCTGCGCACTTACCGCCACGCGCCGAACACCGGCTCGCGCAAGTCGTGGGCGGCGGGCGACGCGACCTCGCGCGCGGTGCGCCTCGCGCTGATCGCGAAGACGGGCGAGATGGGCTATCCGTCCGCGCTCACCGCGAAGACCTGGGGCTTTTACGACGTGTCGTTCGGCGGCAGGCCGTTCCGCTTCCAGCGCCCGTACGGCACGTACGTGATGGAAAACGTGCTGTTCAAGATTTCGTATCCGGCCGAATTCCACGCGCAGACGGCCGTCGAGGCCGCGATGGCGCTGCACGCGCAGCTCGCGGCCGCCGGCCGCTCGACGGACGAGATCCGCCGCATCACGGTGCGCACGCACGCGGCGGCGATCCGCATCATCGACAAGCAAGGACCGCTCGCGAACCCGGCCGATCGCGATCACTGCATCCAGTACATGATCGCCGTGCCGCTGCTGTTCGGCCGCCTCACGGCCGCCGACTACGAGGACGCGGTCGCGGCCGATCCGCGGATCGACGCGTTGCGCGCGAAGATCACGTGCGTCGAGGACCCGCAGTTCACGAAGGATTACCACGATCCGACGAGGCGCTCGATCGCGAACGCGCTCGCGGTCGAGTTCGACGACGGATCGACGCTCGCCGAAGTGGCGGTCGACTATCCGATCGGCCACATGCGGCGGCGCGCCGACGGGATTCCGCTCCTCATCGACAAGTTCAGGGCGAATCTCGCGCGCCGGTTCCCGGCGAAGCAGCAACAAGCGATTCTCGACGTGTCGCTGGACCAGGCAAAGCTCGAAGCGATGCCGGTCGATGAGTACGTCGATCTGTATGTGATCTAGCCGTCAAATACAGAGTTCTTTCCTAGCCTTAAACCCAGGAAATCACCATGGCCCACAATCTCCACAAAACACTCAAGGAATTCGACAGCGGTTCCGGCAAAGGCAAGTTCTACTCGCTGCCGAAGCTCGGCAAGGAACTGAAGACGAAGATCGAGCGCCTGCCGGTCTCGATCCGCATCGTGCTCGAATCCGTGCTGCGCAACTACGACGGCAAGAAGATCACGGAAGAGCACATCGAGCAGCTCGCCAACTGGAAGCCGAACGCGAAGCGCGTCGACGAAATTCCGTTCGTCGTGTCGCGCGTCGTGCTACAGGACTTCACGGGCGTGCCGCTGCTCGCCGACATCGCGGCCATGCGCGGCGTCGCGAAGCGCGCGGGCAAGAATCCGAAGAAGATCGAGCCGCTCGTGCCGGTGGATCTCGTCGTCGACCACTCGGTGCAGATCGACTACTTCCGCCAGAAGGACGCGCTCGACCTGAACATGAAACTGGAATTCCAGCGCAACAACGAGCGCTACCAGTTCATGAAGTGGGGCATGCAGGCGTTCGACACGTTCAAGGTCGTGCCGCCGGGCGTCGGCATCGTTCACCAGGTGAACCTCGAGTACCTCGCGCGCGGCGTCCACAAGAAGAAGGACGACGGCGACGCCGTCTACTACCCCGACACGCTCGTCGGCACCGACAGTCACACGACGATGATCAACGGCATCGGCGTGGTCGGCTGGGGCGTGGGCGGCATCGAGGCGGAAGCCGGCATGCTCGGCCAGCCGGTGTACTTCCTCACGCCCGACGTCGTCGGCGTCGAGCTGAAGGGCAAGCTGCGCGAAGGCGTGACGGCCACCGACCTCGTGCTCACGATCACTGAAATGCTCCGCAAGGAGAAGGTCGTCGGCAAGTTCGTCGAATTCTTCGGCGAAGGCACGAAGACGCTCGCGCTGCCGGACCGCGCGACGATCGCGAACATGGCGCCGGAATACGGCGCGACGATGGGCTTCTTCCCGGTCGACGAGAAGACGATCGACTACTTCAAGGGCACGGGCCGCACGAAGGCGGAAATCGCCGCGTTCGAGAACTACTTCAAGGCGCAGGACCTGTTCGGCATTCCGAAGGCGGGCGAGATCGACTACACGAAGACGCTGACGCTGGATCTGGCGAGCGTCGCGCCGTCGCTGGCGGGCCCGAAGCGTCCGCAGGACCGCATCGAGATCGGCAACGTCAAGTCGACGTTCACCGATCTGTTCTCGAAGCCCGTCGCGGAAAACGGCTTCGCGAAGAAGGCGGACGACCTCGCCGCCGAGTACAAGACGAGCAACGGCGTCGCCGTGAAGAACGGCGACGTGCTGATCGCCGCGATCACGTCGTGCACCAACACGTCGAACCCGAGCGTGCTGCTCGCCGCCGGCCTGCTCGCGAAGAAGGCCGTCGAAGCGGGCCTCACCGTCGCGCCGCACATCAAGACGTCGCTCGCGCCGGGATCGCGCATCGTCACCGAATACCTGACGAAGACGGGCCTGCTGCCCTACCTCGCGAAGCTCGGCTTCGAAGTCGCCGCGTACGGCTGCACGACCTGTATCGGCAACGCGGGCGACCTGACGCCCGAGCTGAACGAAGCGATCACGAAGAACGACGTCGTCGCGGCGGCCGTGCTGTCGGGCAACCGCAACTTCGAAGCGCGCATCCACCCGAACATCCGCGCGAACTTCCTCGCGTCGCCGCCGCTCGTCGTCGCGTACGCGATCGCCGGCAACATCACGAAGGATCTGATGACCGAGCCGGTCGGCCAGGGCAAGGGCGGCCGCGACATCTACCTCGGCGACATCTGGCCGACGAGCGAGGAAGTCCACGCGCTGCTCAAGTACGCGCTCGATCCGAAGAAGTTCGAGGAGAACTACGCGCAGCTCACGAAGAAGGGCGACCTCTGGAGCAAGATCGAGGGCGAATCGGGCCAGGTCTACGACTGGCCGAAGTCGACGTACATCGCGGAGCCGCCGTTCTTCGGCACGGAATTCTCGATGGAGCCGGCCGACGAGATCGTCACGGTCAAGGGCGCGCGCGCGCTCGGCATCTTCGGCGATTCCGTCACGACCGACCACATCAGCCCGGCAGGCTCGATCAAGGAAGATTCGCCGGCTGGCAAGTGGCTGAAGGAGAACGGCGTGCAGAAGGCCGACTTCAACAGCTACGGCTCGCGCCGCGGCAACCATGACGTGATGATGCGCGGCACGTTCGCGAACGTCCGGATCAAGAACCTGATGATCCCGGCGAAGGCCGACGGCTCGCGCGTCGAGGGCGGCCTGACGATCCACCAGCCGAGCGGCGAACAGCTGTCGATCTACGACGCGGCGATGAAGTACGTCGCCGCCGACACGCCGACCGTCGTGTTCGCGGGCGAGGAATACGGCACGGGCTCGTCGCGCGACTGGGCCGCGAAGGGCACGCAGTTGCTCGGCGTGAAGGCCGTGATCGCACGCAGCTTCGAGCGTATCCACCGTTCGAACCTCGTCGGCATGGGCGTGCTGCCGCTGCAGTTCAAGGGCTCGGACAGCATCCAGTCGCTCGGCATCACCGGCGACGAAACGTACGACATCGAAGGGCTCGGCGACGACTTCAAGCCGCAACAGGACGTCACGCTCGTGATCCATCGCAAGAACGGCGAAACGAAGCGCGTGCCGGTGCTGCTGCGCATCGATACGCCGATCGAAGTCGACTACTACAAGCACGGCGGCATCCTGCCGTTCGTGCTGCGCTCGCTGCTCGCAGCGTAAGCATCCTGTTTTTGCAGGGGCCGCGCAACGCAGCAATGCGTGCGCGGTCGATTTGAAGCCCGGCCTGGCCGGGCTTTTTTTTCAAGCGCCGCCGCGCATGCTTCGAGCGGCCGGCACATGGCCTCGCAGCGCATAGGCATCGACATCGGCATCCGCGTCGACACCTCCGGCGCACGCTCGCCGGCACCCGCGAGCGTCGCGAACGCCCCGCGCGCCACGATCCGTTTGCGCGCCGACTACGACGACTCGTCGCCGCGCGCCTCGATCCGGACCCGCCACGTAAAGTGCGCCAGCGACGTGCATGCGCGATCGGCGATCATGAAATCCACGTCGCAATCGGTCGAGCCGACAGCCACGATCGGCACGCGCCAGACATGCTCGATGACGTCCCGCGTTTCCGGATGCTCCGGATCACCCGGATTCGGCACGACGATCGTCGCGTCGCGCGTCAGCAGCTCGATCGGGCCGACGACGCCCGCATCGTCGGGCGTCATTCGATAGAACAGCACGCGCTTCTCGCCCAGATACGACAGCGCGCCCTCGCGCAGATGAAGCGCGTCGCCGGGCATGAGCGGCGCGACAATCCGCCCGTCGTCGCGGCCGAGCGCCGGCTCGGCGCCGCCGCGAATCACGTAGAGATATTTGCTGTCATGCGCGATCGCACCACGCAGCGCGACGGCGACGGCGACGGCGACCACCGGCGGAATCGGATTCCCGCCCTCGCGACGTCAGTACTTGATCGTGATGGACGGGTCCCACTGATGGCAACCGCAAATCTGGCACCGGCGGTCGAGAATCATGAACTGGAAGTGATACGTCACGCTCCCGCGCTTCAGCACTTCGGACGACCAGAAGTAGTTCCGCACCGTCTGGCATTTCGGTTTCGTCGGGTCCGACGTGTTCGGCACCGGCAGCGACGTCTCCGCCATGCGCGGCGTCGGCGTCGTGATCAGATCGCTGCCCTGGTCGGCGACGAACTTGTAGAAGATCACCGGCTTTTCGAAGCCGAGCGAGATGCTCTGCTCGCGCCACCGGATCAGGTCGCCGACCTCCGCCTTCAGATTCAGCTCGCCGCCGGCCTGCCCCGAGATCGCGTTATCGTTGTTGGTGATCATGTAGATGTACTTCGGATCGCTTAGCAACGGATTCGCCGAATTCATCGCATTCGGATGATTCTGCAGGATGGTTTCCGGATCGACTGCGACGAGCACATCGGTCACACGTGACATGGCGCCTCCAAGTAGTCATGGGTAGCCAGTCAACGCGAACATGCGTGTCGACGATCGAATCGCATCCTACGTATGACGAAACATTCGCATGCCGCATCCATCGAGGTACGAACCGCCGGCGGCTGCGTCCAACTACGAAAGCTCACAGGCGCGTTTTGCCGATATTCGGCATCGGCGCCGCTCGCTCAACGAAGACGAGCATCGATGCCGTCGACGATCCGGTCTGCGATCTGTTCTGCGATCGCCGGTCGGCCGCGCATGCAACGGGTCGAACGGGTGCTGCCGTTGCGGCAACTATCGGTTCCTGCGCGCGGGAATCCGGCGCCACGCGAGCCACACGATCAGCGCGAACAGCACGTATGCGACGGTGAACACCCACGCCGGCAAGTCGTAGTACAGCAGCCGTCCGACCCAGCGCTGCACGAAGCCCTGCGCGCTCGGCGCGCCGGCGCGGAGCTGATCTTCGAGCACGGTCAGCGGGCAATCGACGCCGAGCGCCGCCAGCGCGGCGACCACGCCGATCGCGAGCAGATGCACGAGCCGGAACGTCCGGTCGCGCACCCATCGCCAGCCGAGCGCGGCGCCCGCCCAGATCGCGACGAGCCCGCCGACGATGAACAGCACGATCAGCGCATGCACGACGAGTACGGTATCGGCGAGCCAGGTCATCGCGTCCTTTGCCGCGGCGGCGGGCGTTTCGCGCAGGCGGGCGCCGCGCATCGAGGCGCCGCCCCGCCTCGGTCATTCGTTCCAACGACGTCGGCGCGTGGCCGAGGCGGCGGCAACCGGCCACGTCGATTCCCCATCCGATGACGGCGGGAAGACGAACCGGATCGTTCAATACGCGCGCCGCGGCAAGAGAGGAGCCGCCGTGTCGCGCCGTGCCGCGCACGGGCGTCGTGGCATCCGCCTAAGAAGCATACGCCGATGCCCGAGCGCATCGACGCAGCGATCGACGGCCGGCTTCGACGATCCGCAGGGACTCTGCGACGGCATCGCGCCCGCGCACGTTTGCGCCGCGCACGGGCGGGAGAAAGTGATGAGCGTTGAACGGCCCCGCGACGCGCCGACATGCCGACATGCCGACGCGTGCGAGGCCGGCGCCTGGCCCGGCCGAGCCCGCCGCCGTTGACAGGCGAGAATCGGTCGATTCGGCCGTCAGCTCGCCGGCTTGTCGAGCACCGCGTACCACGAGCACACGACGCCCGCGGGCGCGACGCCGCCCGCTCCATTCGAATGCGGCGCGGTGCGCACGATCGAGCCGGCGAGCGCGGGCCGCTGCTTGACGCCGTTCGGCCAAGCCGGGCTCAGGTAGCCGACATAGTCGTAGATCCACTCCTCGCCGCCCACTTTGCCGCGCCCCTGGAACCTCACGGTATTGGGCGCGCCGTAGTCGATGTAGCCGCTCAGCGTCAGCTCCCAGCCGTCGCCGTAGATGCGCCCCTTGAAGACGCCCATCGGCGCCTTGTCGATCTGGATGTTCGCGCGGCCGAACTCCAGCTTGTCGAAATCCGTCGACAAGTCGGGATTGTTGATCAAGCTGCGGTACGTCCAGATGCCCGCCAGGCTGCCGATTTCCGGGTCGTAGCTCATGTTCGCCCTCCTTGGTCGCGCCCGGCTCGGCTGTTGGGCCGAGCCCGGGTGCATACGTAAAAGAATCGCCGGCGAAGATGCGAGCGGCATCGCCGCCGTCGTTCGGCCGCACTCGGCCGCCTTCAGTCGCTCACCTCGAACCGCGGCTGCAACGAGGACACCGTATCGATGGCCGCCTTCGCCGCACTCGGCACGCCGCCGCCGCGATGGATGATTTCCACCCGGAACACCGCTTTCGGCACGTCGTCGGCCGGAATCATGCTCAGCTGGAAGTGCGCGACGACGTCCAGATGCGTCAGGCAGTTCGCGCAATGCACGACGTTCCAGCGGCTCAGGATCGCCTGGTGGCCGACGTAATACTCGCGCGTCTTGCCGTTCGGATCGGCCACCGTCGCGTACACCTTCATCACGAAAGAACCCTGGAATTGCGCACGATCGATGCCCGTCACCGTCAGCTTCTTCGTGCTGTTTCCACTCGGCGCGGCCAGCATCGTCTGCTTCAGCTCGGACGTGACGTCGTCGAGCGAGCCCGGGCCGTACGTGAATCCGAGCTGGTGCTCGATGTTGACGCAGTCCTCGGACGTGTAGATTCCGCCGTCGGGCTTCTTGAACGGATTGAGCGGCGTCTGGAGGTTGAGCGACTCGCCGGGGGCGAAGCCAGGCGTCGGGCCCTGCGAATCGCTCGCGTTCGTGCCCGGGTAGTTGCGGATGATGTCGAGATGGTCGGTATGGCCCGTCTGCTTCTGCCAGACCCAGAACATGCGATCGACATTGCAGTGATGGAAGAAGAAGATCGGGTCCATGCCGGCCGTGTTGTTCTCTCCCATGTCGCCGTTCGCGCCGGCGATCTGCCCGACTTCGTCGCCGGGCCCGCCGCCGAAATCGAAGCCGCCGACGGCCAGATGGATGTCGTTGTGCGGCGATTCGACGGGCGTGACGAGGCCCGGGTTCGAGCTGTTCCACACGGACGCCGAAGTCGTGTTGGAAAACACCGTGTAATTCGGCGCGGACAGGCAGCGGATGTATTCTGCATAGACGCCGTCGCGAGTCGGATTGGGATCGTCCGGCGTCGGCGAGTTGCCCTTCAGCCACGCCTTCACGTTGCTGTTGAGCAGTTCGGCGTTCTGCTCCGGCGACGGGAATTTCGCGTTGTGGATCTTCGTCTGCTCGAGCGCCTCCGGCGTTCCGACGAGGCCGGACAGCGGATAGCGCACCGTGACGTACCCCTTCGGCTTCTCGTAGATGTTGCCGTCGCCCGGCAGGCGATCCGACAGCGCTTCGGGCAACACGAACGAGCGCAGCGGATTGTCGATCTTCTTGCCGTCCAGCTCGAACGTCTCCTGGGTCAGGATCGACGGGATGCCGTGCTCGAGCGTGTACTTGTCCGTTTCGTCCCAGAACGGCATCGACACGCCCGGCACGATGCTCTGCAGCGCTTCCTCGAGCTTGTAGACGTACACCCGGTGCCAGGTCGGGAACAGCACGTTGCCGTGGTTGCAATAGCCGCCCCAGTACGGATAGATGTCCTCGGGCGGCAGATCGTCGACCG
This sequence comes from Burkholderia savannae, assembly GCF_001524445.2. Classification (NCBI taxonomy): domain Bacteria; kingdom Pseudomonadati; phylum Pseudomonadota; class Betaproteobacteria; order Burkholderiales; family Burkholderiaceae; genus Burkholderia; species Burkholderia savannae. The sequence continues at coordinate 79,423 of NZ_CP013418.1, read as the reverse complement.
GCTTCCGATACTGGAACGGCTGGCCGTGATAGCCGCCGAGCGAGAAGAACGATTTCAAATCCGACGCCGGCAACGCCTGGATGCCGGCCCACGCGCGCACGAGATCCTCGAGCGGCTTCTTCTCGCCCTTGTCGTACAGCTTCTGAAGATCGCGCACCGACCGGCGCACTCTCAATCCATTCACGTTGGACATGTCCACTCCTTCTGTCGTGTAGCGTTGCGGGCCCTCGGCGTGCCGCGGGATTCACCGATGACCGAGCCGTTCGGCGAGCACCCGGGCGATGGTCTGCGCCATGCCGGGAAACGCGCACGTGCCGCCCTCGCCCGGCGCGAGCACGGGCGGGCGAGCGACTGAAGGATCGCCATCGGAAAATGGGGGAATGGGGTTGTACTGGATGCTGAGCTGGACCTTGCGGGCGACGAGCTCGCCGGACAGCAGCGCGATGATTTGCAGCGCTTCATCGAGCCCCGACGATATGCCGCCGCCCGTGATGCGCGTGCGATCGACGACGTAGCGCGGATAGCCCGGCACCACGTCGATGCGCGGAAACAGCGCGAGGCAGGAGCGAAACGCCCAATGCGTGGTCGCCTTGTAGCCGTCCAGATAACCGGCCGCGGCGGCGAGCAGCGCGCCCTCGCACACCGAAGCCGCATAGTCCGCCAACGCCGCCTGCCGCGCCAGGAAATCCATGCGCGCCGAATCGAGCATCAGGCGCTGCAACTCGGCGGGCTCGCCCCCCGGCACCCAGAGCAGATCGATGTGCTCGCAATCGCGAAAGCTCGGCAGATCGCCGCCGAGCGTCACACGGTCGCGCGTCGTGACGGACGGCCCGTCGAGCGAGATCAGGTGCGTTTCGCGACGCGGCGCGTCGGGGTTCACGTCGGGCTCGATCCGCGCCAACCAGTCGAACAGTTCGTGCGGCACCGCGACGTCGAGCAGATCCACGCCGTCATAGACGACGATGCCGATTCGATAGAGATCAGTTGATCGCATGGCTTGCCCTCGTTGTCTTCATCGCATCGACCATCGCCCGCGTCGCCGCGTGATGGAACATCATGCCGACCAGCATCGAGCAGACGAGCCCGTGCGCGCCCCACGGCCAGCCTGCCAGATCGGCCCATGTCTTCAGCAGCATCGCCGACAGGTTCATCGCGAACATCATCGTGCCGAGCGCGACGACGACGTCGACGATCCGCCTCGGCAAGCGGACTCGCCGCTTTCGCTCGCCGCGCGCGCCGCACAGGATGCTCAACCCGAGCATCGCCGCAATCGTGAACGGGAACAGGCGAACGTGCAGCGCCCAGCCCTCGACGAAAGACGCGCCGCTGCACAACGCGAGCACCGCTTCCGGATAGGTCGACGCGAAATCCGCCAGCAGTGCGCCGCTCAACGCGATCGCGCCCGCTATCGGCGACACGTCGGGCGACACGTCGGGCAACACGTCGCCCGGCACATCGGGCATTGCGTCGTGCGACACGTCGGCGCGCGCGTCGGGGCAAGCGCGCATCGCCCCGACGCCGGCGAACGCGATCGCGGCCACCGCGTTCCATGGCGAGAACAACGGCGCGTGCGACACGGCGACGGGCAGCACGCAAGCGGCCCAGCCCGCGAACGCGTGCCAGGCGGCGCGCGACGAGCGTGCCCGAACGAAGCCGATGCTGGATGCGCGGAACATCTGAAGATCCCCGTCATGTATTTTTCGTGTGGCACGACCGCATCCGTGCGTCGTCGTGATTCGGGTCGTGCGATTTCCGCCAGCGGCGCTTGTCTCGTCGAAGACGGGTGCCGCGCACGACCTTGTTCGACGACGAAGCATTCGCGCCAAGTCATTGCGCGTCGAATCGATCAAGCCAGGCGTGCATGCGGCTTCGTCCGCGACGAGCGTCCCATGCGAGGCAGATATCGTCGATGCGTGCGGCCCCGTTTCGTCGGCGTTCCGGCTTTTGTCTTCTCCTTCTGCTTCCGGTTCGGTGGGGTCTCGCCGACGCGGTTGAGCGCACTCGCGCAGCGCGTCGCGAAATCGCCGGCGGCCGCACGGATGCGATGCTTCGTCGAACGCCGTCCGGCCTTTCCCCGATCGTTCGTTCGAATGCCGAAGCATCGCCGTTCGACGCATTCCAGATCAATCTAGACGGCGGCAAAGCGAATACCCAACTGCCAGAATTGGTAGGCGCGATCGGCGCGGTGCGCCGCCGATCGCGCCCGCGCCGCCCGCGCCCTCTTCACGTAATGGACGTACCGCTCACGCGCGGCATGCGGGCGTCGGCATGCGTCCCGCGCGCACGGATATCGAAAGTCTTCCTAACGATGCGCTTCGTTAAAAAGTCCTCACGGCGAGCGCATGCGTTGGCGTCGGCGCGCCTGCGTCGATGCGTCAAACATCAGACCAAGGGAAAACCCTATAATGAGCGCTTCGGCGCGCAATGCATCCAGTCACTCGCGCCCATGTATCGAGCCACGCGCGGAGGCAGGTTCCGCGCCATTTGTCGACGCGGCCGTTGCCGCGAATCCGTCATGAAGCGAATCGGTGCGTTCTTCATCGCGAGCTGGTCAGCGGCCGCGATGCTCTACCTGGGACGGCACTCGGTGCCGATGATCGCGATGAGCGGCATCGTCGTGTTCGCCGGTTTCGACCTGCTTCGTCCGTGAGCCACGGCGGCGCGCAGGCGCGCATCGGCAACGGCGTTTATCGACGCCGTGCTGTCGGCCCCGCCCGTCGCCACGACGCAAACTACTAGAAGAACCCGTCGAAAATCAGAGATGTCGCGCGCACGCGTCACACTCTTTCATTCATCATCCTAATAAATTTCATTCGCCGTCCTTTTTCCTTTCATCATCCGTTCATCACTCAGATAGTGAACGGGCGTGTCATTTTTTCTCTGTCAACAGTGACAGCTATTCGAACTGTCAGTTACCGGACAGCGGAGTGCTCGCATACGCTTAGCGCGCTCTCGTCCCCACAAGGGACAGAGCTTGACAACGTCGCACTCTCTCAAAAGGACACACTCGATGAACAGGACCGCCGATTTTGCACTCACCCTCTCCCCGCTGTGCAGGCGCCTTGCCTGCGTGTGGCCGCTCGCGTTCGCCGCCGGCGTCGCATACGGCGCGACGGATTGGGTCGATACGCACACCCAAGCTTTCTTGAATCACGCGCAGATCGAGACGCTCGCCCGCAACGCGAACGCCGCGTCGCTCGAAGTCGCGCCCGGCGAAGCGGCGCACGTCGTGGTCAGCCTGAAGCTGCGCAATGCCGAGCAACTGAAGGCCATCGCGCGCAACGTCAACGATCCGCATAGCTCGCAGTACCGGCAATTCATCACGAGCGCGCAGTTCCTGTCGAACTACGCGCCCACCAACGCGCAGGTGAAACAAGTCGTCGACTATCTGCGCAAGAGCGGCTTCGTCGACATTCGCGTCGCGCCGAACCGCATGCTAGTCTCCGCGCGCGGCACCGCGGGCACGGTGAAGCAAGCGTTCAACACGTCGCTCGTGAACTTCGAATACGCGGGCCGCTCGGGCTTTGCGAACGCGTCGAGCGCGCAAGTGCCGCGCGCGCTCGGCGATGTCGTCGGCTCCGTGCTCGGCCTGCAGAACGTCGCGCGCGCGCGGCCGCTCTCGAAGATCGGCGCGATCGCGAAGCCGCAGGCGCTCGCGTCCGGCACGGCGACGGGCCACTATCCGTCTGAATTCCCCGCGCTCTACGACGCGACCGGCGTGCCGACCGCAACGAACGCGACGGTCGGCATCATGACGATCGGCGGCGTGTCGCAAGCGTTGTCGGATCTGCAGCAGTTCACGAGCGCGAACGGCTATCCGGACGTGTCGACGCAAACCGTACAGACCAACGGCTCGGGCGGCAACTACGGCGACGATCAGGAAGGCCAGGGCGAATGGGATCTCGACAGCCAGTCGATCGTCGGCTCCGCGGGCGGTCAGGTCGGACAACTGATCTTCTACATGGCCGACCTCAACGCGTCGGGCAACACCGGCCTCACGCAGGCGTTCAACCAGGCCGTGTCGGACAATGCGGCGAAAGTGATCAACGTGTCGCTCGGCTGGTGCGAGACCGACGCGAACGCCGACGGCACGCTCTCCGCCGAGGAGCAGATCTTCACGCAGGCAGCCGCGCAGGGCCAGACGTTCGCGGTGTCGTCAGGCGACGAAGGCGTCTACGAATGCAACAACCGCGGCTATCCGGACGGTTCGAACTACTCGGTATCGTGGCCCGCGTCGTCGCCGCACGTGCTCGCGATCGGCGGCACGACGCTCTACACGTCGTCGTCGGGCGCGTTCTCGAACGAAACCGTGTGGAACGAAGGGCTCGACGGCAACGGCAAGCTGTGGGCGACGGGCGGCGGCATCAGCACGATCCTGCCGAATCCGTCGTGGCAGTCGGGCAGCCACCGCAAACTGCCCGACGTGTCGTTCGACGCCGCGCAAAGCACCGGCGCCTACATCTACAACTACGGCCAGTTGCAGCAGATCGGCGGCACGAGCCTGTCCGCGCCGATCTTCAGCGGCTTCTGGGCGCGAATCCTGTCGGCGAACGGCGCGAACCTCGGCTTCCCGGCCGCGCGCTTCTATCACTCGATCCTGACGCACGCGTCGCTCGTGCGCTACGACATCACGTCCGGCAACAACGGCTATCAGGGCTACGGCTACAACGCGTCGAAGGGCTGGGACTACCCGACCGGCTGGGGCAGCATCGACATCTCGAACCTGAACCAACTGATCCGCTCGGGCGGCTTCAATTGAACCGGCGTTCGTGGGCGAGCGCGGCGCGCAACCGCGCGGCGCTCGATTGACGGCAGGCGGCAGGCGGCAGGCGACAAGCGCGGCGCGACCGGAGGCGCGCCGCGCCTGCTTCCGAATACCACGGCCTCAACTCACCGCGCGCTTCGCATTGCGCCCGCGCAGCCATTCGAGCGCAAGCAGCAGACAGGTCGAGAACACGATGAGGATCGTCGCGAGCGCGGCGATCGTCGGGCTGATGTTCTCGCGAATGCCGGTGAACATCTGGCGCGGCAGCGTCGTCTGGTCGGCGCCCGCGAGGAACAGCGTGACGACCACTTCGTCGAACGACGTCGCGAACGCGAACAGCGCGCCCGACATCACGCCCGGCGCGATCACGGGCAGCGTCACGCGAAAGAACGTCGTCAGCGGATTCGCGCCGAGCGACAGGCTCGCACGCACGAGATTCTGGTTGAATCCCTGCAGCGTCGCCGCGACGGTCGTCACGACGAACGGCACGCCGATCGCCGCATGCGCGCAGATGAGCCCCGTGTACGTGTTCGCAAGGCCGAGCGGCGCGAAGAACAGATACATGCCGACGCCCACCACGACGACGGGCACGATCATCGGCGACAGCAGCACCGCCATCAGCAGGCCCTTGCCGCGAAAGTCCGCCTTCGTGAGGCCGATCGCGGCGAGCGTGCCGAGCACGGTGGCGACGAGCGTCGCCGCCGGCGCGACGATGAAGCTGTTCTTCGCGGCCATCCGCCACTCGTCGGACGCGAGCAGGTTCTCGTACCAGCGCATCGAGAAGCCCGGCATCGGATAGACGAGGAACGTGCTCGACGAGAACGACAGCGGCACGATCGCGAGCACAGGCAGGATCAGATACAGCAGCGTCAGCACGACGAGGCCGCGCAGCGCGAAATACCACGCGCGCTCGACCACCGACATGTGCGGCGCAAAGAGCGGCTTCGCAAGCAGTTTCATGTTCGTTTCCCTGTTCACCCGTCTTCGCTCAACCGAGGCTCGGTTGCGAACGCGTGAAGCGGCCGTACACCGCGTAAAGCACGAGCGTCGCGGCGAGCAACAGGCCGCCGAGCGCGCACGCCATCCCCCAGTTGATCGTCACGTTCGTGAAGTACGCGACGTAGTAGCTGACCATCTGATCATTCGGACCGCCAAGCAATGCGGGCGTGATGTAGTAGCCGATCGCGAGGATGAACACGAGCAGCGCGCCCGCGCCCACGCCCGGATAGGTCTGCGGCACGTACACGCGCCAGAACGCGGCGAACGGATGGCTGCCGAGCGACACGGCCGCGCGCTGATAGCTCGGCGGAATCGACTTCATCACGCTGTAGAGCGGCAGGATCATGAACGGCAGCAAGATGTGCGTCATCGAGATGTACACGCCGACGCGATTGAACAGCAGCGCGAGCGGCTGCGAGATCAGCCCGACGTCGATCAGCGCGCGATTGACGAGCCCCTCGCTTTGCAGCAGCACGATCCACGCGGCCACGCGCACGAGCACCGACGTCCAGAACGGAATCAGCACGAGAATCATCGCGAGATTCGCGCGGCGCTCGGGCAACGTCGAGATCCAGTATGCGAGCGGATAACCGAGCGCGAGCGCGAACAGCGTGACCGCGAAGCCGATCAGCAGCGTGCGGCCGAAGATCGCGAGATAGATCGCTTGATCGGGATCGGCGGGCACGACGCTGCCGAAGCCGTCCTGCCGGTGGTCGAGCGCCGCGAGCAGATAGAACGGCGAATAGCGGCTGCCGTTCTTCGCGATCGCCTGCCAGTACGCCGGATCGCCCCAGCGCTCGTCGAGCTCGATCAGCTTCGCGCGTACCTGGGCCGGCGCGAGCGGCGCGTTTGCGTCACGCGTCAACGGCATCGCGCGCGCGGTCTTCGCGACGAGCGACCGATAGCCGGGAATCTCGGTGTTCAGGCGTCGCGCGAGCGCACCCATCGCCTCGCCGTCGGCGATCCGCGTGAGGTCGGCGGCAAGCGCCGCGTACGCGGCATCGGCGGGCGGCGCCTTGCGGTCCCAGCTCGACAGCGCGGCCACCGTGTGCGGCAGCGCGGTCGCGATCTCGGGATTCTGCACGGCGCGCGTGAGCAGCGCGCCGATCGGCACCACGAACACGAGCAGCAGGAATATCGCGAGCGGCGCGACGAGCAAGAGCGCCGTCGCGCGCTTCCTGGCCTCGGCCGCTTTCAGTTCACGCTTGAGCGATTGAGCCGGCGGCGCCGACTGCGTAGCGATCGTCATCGTATTCAACGGTTGTCTCCGGCCGAAACGCCGTTCGAAGGAACGCCGCGCGCGCCGCACCATGATCGCGGCGCGCGCGGCCGGTGGCTTCATCGGCTCATGCGGCCGTCACTTCGACGCCCACGCGGCGAAGCGCTGCTCGAGCTCGTCGCCGTGATCGGTCCAGAACGTGATGTTCTGCAGTACCGCGTTCTTGCCGTTCGCCGGCGAATTCGGCAGGTTCGCAAGCGTCTTCGCGTCGAGCGCCTTGATCGCGGCGACGTTCGCGGGGCCGTACGAGATGTGCTGCGCATAGGCCTGCTGCGGCTTAGGCGAGAGCGTGTACGCGATGTACTGCTCGGCGAGCGCCTTGTTCGGCGAGCCTTTGGGAATCGCCCAGTAGTCCAGATCGTAGATGCTGCCGCTCCAGACGACCTTGAGGTTCTTCCCTTCCTTTTGCGCGGCGCCGATCCGGCCGTTGTACGCGGTCGACATCACCACATCGCCCGCGACGAGAAACTGCGGCGGCTGCGCGCCCGCCTCCCACCACTGGATGTTCGGCTTCAGCTCGTCGAGCTTCTTGAACGCGCGGTCCTGGCCCGCCTTCGTCGCGAGCGCCTTGTAGACGTCCTTCGGCGCGACGCCGTCCGCCATCAGCGCGAACTCGAGGTTGTAGCGCGCGCCCTTGCGCATCCCGCGCTTGCCCGGGAATTTCTTCACGTCCCAGAAATCGGCCCAGCCGGCGGGCGCGCTCTTCAGCTTGTCCGCGTTGTACGCAAGCGCCGTCGACCAGACGAAGAAACCGACGCCGCACGTTTGCGGCGATTCGGGAATCAGATCGGACTGCTTTGCGATCTTCGTCCAGTCGAGCTTCTCGTACAGCCCTTCGTCGCAGCCGCGATTCAGATCGCCCGATTCGACCTCGACGACGTCCCAGTTCACGTGCTTCGCCTCGACCATCGCCTTCACCTTCGCCTGCTCGCCGTTGTACTCGACGGTCGTGACCTTGTTGCCGGTCGCCTTCTCGAACGGCTGGTTGAACGCGGCCTTCTGCGCGTCGCCGTTCGCGCCGCCGAAGTTGACGACGGTCAGCTCGGCCGCGCCCGCCGCCGTGCAGAACGCGGCGAGCGACAGCAGCGCGACCGCGCGGCGCGGCGTGGAGAACGTGTGGTCCATGATGTTTCCTCTCGTGACAGGTGATGAAGCGTGGTTGTTGTGCGAAACGCGATGCGTGGCGCGCGGCCTCGCGATCATGCGAAAACCCGCAGATGCTCGGGCCGGAACTCGAGCGAGATCGGCGCGCCCGGCGTGAACGCGTCGAGCGCGCCCGTGCCGAGCGGCACCTTGACGAAGCATTCGTCCTGCCCCGGCAGCGCGCAGCGCATCCGCACGTGGTCGCCGAAGTAGATGAGACTGCGCGCTTCGCCGGACAGCGCGTTTGCCGCACCGTTCGCCGCGCGGCCGCCGCCCGGCGCGACGCTCATCCGCTCGGGGCGGATGCACGCGACGCCCGCCGCGCCCGCTTGCGCGCTGCCTGCGTTCAGGCCGACGAGACGCGTGCCGTCGTCGAGCCGGAATTCGCAGAACTCGCCGTTCACGCTCGCGACGGTGCCGCGCAGCCGGTTGCTGTCGCCGATGAAATTCGCGACGAATTCGTTGCACGGCGATTCATAGAGCCGATCGACGGTGTCGAGCTGCTGCACGACGCCCTTGTCGAACACCGCGACGCGATCGGACATCGTCAGCGCCTCGCCCTGATCGTGCGTCACGTAGACGAAGGTCAGCCCGAGCTTTTCGTGCAGCGCCTTCAGTTCGTACTGCATGTGTTCGCGCAGTTGCTTGTCGAGCGCGCCGAGCGGTTCGTCCATCAGCACGAGCTTCGGCTCGAACACGAGCGCGCGCGCGAGCGCGATCCGCTGCTGCTGGCCGCCCGACAGCTGCGCCGGATAGCGCTTCGCGAAGCGCTCCATCCGCACCATCTCGAGCGCGGCGGCGACGCGCGTCTTGCGCTCGGCGGCGGGCATCCGGCGCACGCTCAGCGGATAGTCGACGTTCTGCGCGACGGTCAGATGAGGAAAGAGCGCGTAATTCTGGAACACCATGCCGATGTGGCGCTTATGCGGCGGCACGTGGTTCAGCAGCTCGCCGTCGAGGCGAATCTCGCCGCCCGTCGGGAATTCGAAACCCGCGAGCATCATCAGGCACGTGGTCTTGCCCGAGCCGGACGGCCCGAGCAGCGTCAGGAATTCGCCGCGCCGGATGTCCAGATCGAGCGATTTGACGACGAGCGTTTCGCCGTCGTAGGTCTTGCGCACGCCGCGAAAGCTGACGATCGCATCATCGGTCTTCATCGTCCCGTCCCCTTTTCGTCCTGGCTCGATATTTCGAGATGCGATTCACTATACGGCGCACACGGTCCTACAATAGGGAACCATTTCAATATTTTCGGTAGAACCACTTTGGACACCGTGATCCTCTCCGACTGGCTCGCCGCGCGGCTCGAGCGGCACTCGGCCGAGCCGATGTACCGGCAACTGCTGCGCTTGATGCAGCAGGCGATCCTGTCGGGGGAGCTCACGCCCGGCACCAAGCTGCCGAGCTCGCGCACGCTCGCGACCGATCTCGCGATCGCGCGCAATACCGTGCTGCACGTGTACGACCAGTTGACGACCGAAGGCTACGTGCTGACGACGACGGGCAGCGGCACCTACGTCGCCGATACGCGCCCCGACGCCGCGGCGATGCGCGCACAAGCCGGCGCGCACGCGCACGCGTCGGACGAGTCGCTCGCCGCGCGGCAGCGCGCGCACGGCGCGCTGTCGACGCGCGGCGCGCAGCTCATCGAGCACGCGGGCGTGTCGCGCCGCCAGTGGGGGGCGTTCATGCCGGGCGTGCCTGACGTGTCGGAGTTTCCGGCGCGCACGTGGAGCCGCTTGCAGGCGCGGCTGTGGAAGGAAGCGAATCCCGAGCTGCTCACCTACGCGCCGGGCGGCGGCTACCGGCCGCTGCGCCGGGCGCTGTCGGACTATCTGCGCGTCGCGCGCTCAGTCAAATGCTCGCCCGACCAGATCATCATCACGACCGGAATTCATCAGTCGATCGACCTGTCGGTGCGGCTCCTCGCGGACGTCGGCGATCGCGCGTGGGTCGAGGAGCCATGCTACTGGGGCGTGCGCAGCGTGCTGCAAGCGGCGGGCCTCGTGCTCGCGCCCGTGCCCGTCGATCACGAAGGGCTCGCGCCGCGCGCGCAGGACCTGAAGCATCCGCCGCGGCTCGCGCTCGTCACGCCGTCGCATCAATATCCGCTCGGCATGGTGATGAGCCTCGCACGGCGGCGGATGCTGCTCGAATATGCACGGCAGCATCAATGCTGGATCATCGAGGACGATTACGACAGCGAGTTCCGCTACGGCAGCCGGCCGCTCGCGTCGCTGCAGGGGCTCGACGACGCGGGCCGCGTGATCTACGTCGGCAGCCTCGGCAAGATGCTGTTCCCGAGCCTGCGGCTCGGCTACATGGTGGTGCCCGAGCATCTCGTCGAAACGTTCAGGACGGGGCTGTCCGAGCTGTATCGCGAAGGACAGTTGATGCAACAGGCGGTGCTCGCCGAGTTCATCATGGACGGCTATCTGACGTCGCACGTGCGCCGGATGCGCGCGCTGTACGGCGAGCGCCGGCAGTTGCTGATCGATGCGATCCGCGCGCGCTTCGGCGACGCGCTGCCGGTGATGGGCGACGAAGCGGGCCTGCACCTCGTGATCGGACTGCCGAACGGCTGCGATGATCGTGCGATCACGCAAACCGCGTTCGACGCGGGCGTGATCGTGCGTCCGCTCACCACGTATTACAACCATGCGCAGACGGCGCGCGAGGGCTTGCTGCTCGGCTATGCGTGCGTGCCGAACGAGCGGATCGCGCCTGCGTTCGATACGCTCGCGCAAACAATCGAAGTGCATCTGGATCGAAGCGGGAAGCGGCGTGTCGCGTGATGTGCGTGATGTGCGTGATGTGCGTGATGCGCGTGATGCGCGGCAGACGCGGCATAACCGGGCACGCGCGCGCCCCGCTCTCGAACGAGGGATGCGCACACGCACGCGCGCATGCCGCATGCGCGCGTGCCCGACGCGCTATTGCGTCTGCGTCGCCGCGCCGCCGCGATCGAGCGACGCCGCGCGCAGCGCCTCGCCCGGCTCCGTGAAATAGCGCTGCCGCAGCTGCGCGACCTGCGCGTCGCGATCCTGCGGCGCCAGATTCTGCGCATCGATCTGCGCGCGCTGCGCCGCATACTCGTCGTACTTCGCACGCCACGCGTCATTCGCCTGCTGCATCTTCGCGACGCGATCCGCGGCTTGCGCGCCGAGCGATTGCGCGAGCTGCGCGCGCATTTCGTCGGGCGACGCCCCCGACTTCTGCAGTTGCGCGATCTGCGCAATCGCATCCTTCTGCTGCTTTTCACGCGCGAGCTCGGTGCGTTGATCGAGCGGCAACTGCTGCTCGAGCGCCGCGAGGCGCGCGGCCTTCTGCGCATCCGTCAGCGACGCGTCCTGCATGATCCTCAACCGCGCGAGATCGTAGCGCTGCCGCTGCTGCTCGGCGCCGAAGAACGGCGCGCTCCAGTCGCCGAGCGTGCGGCTCGCGATCGACGCGCGCTGATCGAGCGCGAGCTGCATCGTCGCGAGATCGAACTTGTTGCCGGGCGCGCCGCCGTCCGGCAGCTTCGCGAGCTCGGCAAGATATGCGCGATAGCGTTTCCACACGTCGAGCGCCTCGCCCTGCGCGACCGTGCCGTCGAGCTGCGCGGCGATCTCGCGCGAGACGAGCGCATCGAGCGCCTGCGGGCTCAGCTCGTTCTGCGCGCTCAGGCAGTAATCGAAGAAGTCGCGCACCGCGCGCACTTTTGCGAGATGGCCTTGCGCATCGAGCGGCAGATGCGGCGCGGACGAGCCCGCCAGCGACTTCGGCAGCGCGTTCGCGCCGGAACCCGCATCGGCGCCCGCCGCCGCGACGGCGGGCGCCGACGCGGCGGCGGCGGGCGCGACGCCGGCCGCGCCGGCATCGTGCTTCGCCGGCGCGCCGACGACGTACCAAACCGCGCCGGCCGCAACGACGCCGGCCGCCCCATAGAGCGCGACGCGTCGCGCGATGCCGCCTTCACCCTTCATCGATCACACACCCTGCGTCTTCAGCCGGTTCGCATGCGTGCGGATCACCGCAACCGGGTCTTCCGCATACGCGCCGCGCACGCCGAGCAGCTGATTGATCTCGTCGAGGTGATTCCACTTGTAGCTCGTGCTGAGCACCTGGCCGTACAGCGAGCTGCAACGCGACACGAGTCCGTCGTTCGCGCCGGAACCGCGATTGATCATCACCGTGCCGGAGCCGAGCATCGCGAGCGTCGACGGATCGAGCGCATTCGCCGGATCGACGACCGGAATCGTGCTCGTATCGGTCGCGCCCGTCACGCCGAGAATCGACACCGTCGGCTGAATCGCCGTGCCGCCCCACGAATACAGCAGATGCGTGTTGCCGCCGACCGTCTCGGTCGGCGCGCCCGTCTGGCACGAGCCCGGCGCGCCGAGCCCCGCGCTCGGATAGTTCTGGTTGTAGGTTGCGGTCTGCGCTGTCGTGAGCGTCTTCAGCGCGGCGAGCGCGTTCTGGTTCGTGTTGTTGTTGCTGCTCGTCAGGATGCCGAACACATTGACGAACGCGGCGATCACCGACGACGACAGGCCCGTCGGATCGTAAGCCAGCACGGTCTGCACGAAGTCGGCGAACTCCGAGCCTCGATGCGGCGTGCCGATCGTCGTCACCGACGCGACGAGCTGCGGCGCGACCGCAGCAACGTAGCGCGAGGTGAGCCCGCCCTGGCTGTGGCCGATCAGGTTCACCTTCGACGCGCCCGTCGCGGCGAGCACCTGCTGCACGTACGCGAGCAATTGCTCGCCGCGGCCGTTCGGCCCGTCGTCGCTCTGGAAGCCGGACAGGTTCGCGACGTAGACGGTCGCGCCGTGCGCCTGCAGATCTTCCTGGATGCCGTACCAATATTCGAGAACGTTCGCGTATTTGTCGGTGCCGGTCAGGCCGTGCACGAGGATGATCGGGTATTTGGTCGCCGCGTAGGTGTCCACGGCTGTCGTCGCCGCCGCGGCGGATTGCATGCCTGCAAGCGAGAGGAAGGTTCCGATGCTCGCGGCGGGCGCCGCGCTCATCGCGAATGCAACGGCTGCCGCTACTGCTTTGGATCGCATCGATCTGGCCATGTACGTCTCCTGTTGTTTGAATCGTATCGGATGGGGATATCGCTTCTGTTCGCATGACTACGTTTCGCACCGCGCGAAGACGCAGCCCGCACGCCGACACAGTTGCACGGCCCAACGATGCTGCCTAGGGCTCGATGACGATCTTTGACGATTTAAACGAACGCCCCCCCTGCGTCGGCTAACGGAGTGAAGCATGCCTAACGAAAATTTTCCGTCGGTTAGACGCGGCTCTCTAATCGATTGACGCTAGCGGCGATGCGAAGCGGGTAGACCGCCCGCATCGCGGATGCTGCACCGCGATGCGGGGGAAAGGAAGGGACCGGCGAAAGCTTAGAGCTTGGTGCTCAAGCGGACCCAGGCGGTGCGGCCGGGCTCCGTGACGGGCATGTTCGCCGGGTAGCCGAAGCCGGCGTTGCCCGCGAGGTTCAGGTGCTCCGCATAAGCCTTGTCGAGCACGTTGTCGATGCCGACCGAGATCTGCACCGCCTTGCTCACGTTGTACTGCGCGTGCAGCGACAGCACGCCGAAACCGGCGCTCGGGCCGAAGTCCTTGCCGACGACGTTGCCCTCGTTCAGGGCATAGCGATGTTGCGGCGCAACGACTCGCCACAACCCGCCCGCCGACCACGGCCCGCGCGAGTATTCGACGCCCAAGCGCGCTTCGAGCGGCGGCATCTGCGGCAGCGGCGCGCCGCTTTGCACGTTGCGTCCCCACGCATACGCGAGCGACGCATCGAAGCGCCACGGCGCGAGCGGTCGCCACGAAGCGCCGACTTCGCCGCCCATGATCTGCGCGTTGACGTTCGTCGCCTGGGTCGTCTGCCCCATCGGGCCCGTCGCGTAGTCGAACAGGATGAAATCCTGCACGTAGCCCGCATACGCGGACACCCACGCGTCCAGCTTGTCGCTCTTGTACTGCGCGCCGACGTCGAGCTGCGTCGTCTTCTCGGGCTCGATCGCCGAGAACGCGTTGACCGATCCGGCTGGCCCGCGCTTCGCCGAGAACAGTTCCCAATAATCAGGAAAGCGTTCCGTGTGACCGATTCCCGCGTACCACGTGACGGGCAGCGACGCGAGATCGCGCTCGTAGCGCACGAAGCCGCTCGGCAGCACGCGCGAGCGCAGATCGTCGAACGTCGGGTTGCGCATGCTCATCATCATGCCGCTGATCATCGCGCGCTTGTCGCGCGCAGCCGCGTAATCGATTCGCGCGCCGCCGATCACGCGCGACGCATCGCTCGCATACCAGGTCAGCTCGCCGAACGCGCCCGCGTTCCACATGTTCGCCTGCGGATTCCACGGCATGTCGCCGTAGTTCTGCATTCCCATCGCCGAGCGCGAATCGAGGCGGTTCGACTGCGCGTCGACGCCTGTCACGAGCTTGAACGCGTCGGTGAAGCGCAGCGTCGCCGCGACGCGCGCGCCGAGCGTGCGGCGACGCACTTCGGACGCCATGCGCATCGGCATGCTGCTCGTCGGATCGGGCATGCGCAGCGTGTAGTTGTCCATCACGTGATCGGCTTCGTTGTAGAAGACCTGCGCCTCGATCCGGTCGAGCACGTCGCCGATGTGCTTCTTGTCGAACTTCAAGCCGAACGTCTCGCGCCGGAAGTGCGCGCCGTCCATCCCACGGCCCGCGTAGCGCGCGTAGCCGTCGCCCGTGCCCGCCATCAACTCGAGCCGCGTGTTGTCGTCGGGCGTCCAGCCGAGCGCCGCGTCGGCATTCCATTTGTCCCACTGCGACGGCACCGTGCGGCCGTTGCCGTCCTCGTAATCCTGCGAATGCGCGTGGTTCGCGCTCACGCGGCCGTAGAAGTCCGGCGTGCCGGCCGTCACGTCGACGTTCTGGTCGTTGCGCCCGAACGAGCCGCCCACGACGCTGCCCTCGAAGCGCATGCCCGGCGTCTTGAAGCGCGGCGTCACGCGCTCGAACAGTACCGTGCCGGCGGACGCGCCCGGTCCGTACAAGACGGTCTGCGGCCCCTTGACGACCGTCACCTTGTCATAGCTCTCGGGCGCGATGTACGACGTCGGCGCGTCCATCCGGCCTGGGCACGCGCCGAGCGTCGGCATGCCGTTCGCGACGATGTTCAGGCGCGAGCCGAACATCCCGCGCAGCACCGGATCGCCGTTCGTGCCGCCGCTGCGGATCGACGCGAAGCCGGGAATCGTCTTCAGATAATCGGCGCCGTCGCTCGCGGGCAGCGGCTGGCGCGGCGTTTTCGGATCGGTGACGACGACGAGCGGCGTCGATTCGGGCGCCGCGACGACCTCGATCGTCGGCAGCACGAGCGCGTCCGCCGGCGTGCTGGTCGGCGTATTGCTCGTCGTGCTGCTCGTCGCGCCGGCCGCATCGTGCCGGTGTCCCGGCCCGGCCGTCTGCGCGACGGCCGGCGCGAGGTGGAAGGCGCCCGCCGCGAGCGCGGGGACGGTCAGGCTGATCGCGCGCCGCCGGCGGCGCGCACGGTCTCCACGCGCGGCGTGCGCGTGACACAAGAACTTGGATGTCATGAATCGAAACTCGAAAGACGCCCCTTCCGCGCGATCGTCGGATCGAACGGATGCGGGGACGGCATGAATGGAAATGAAATCAGGCGTTCAGGCGTCTTTCGGCGGGGCGCGCGGATAGGCGCGCGTGTAGCGCTCGAGCGAAGGCTCGACTGCGCGAGAGAAGACGGCCGGCGCGACGGCCGCCACGTGCGCGGAGAAGACGGAGGGCGCGGCCACGCCGATCGCCGGGCCGTGCGCGAAGAATGCGCAATATCCGCAGGCGTCGAGATGCAGCGCATGGTGCGCGCCGCCGTGCGCTGCATCGCCCGGCGCGACGCCCGCTTCGGCCGCCCGAGCGTGGTGCTCGTCGCCGCAGATCACGGCATCGGAACGCGCGGCGAGCCGCGCGTTCGCCTGCGAGACGAGCGGCGCGACGATCGCCAACCAGATCGCAAGCATGCCCAGCCAGGCAGTCAGTTTGCGGAATCGGTTGGACATGGCGCGGTGTTGCGTAAAGGGAATGTAAAGCCGCCCGAATGTTACAGAATGTTTGCGGGCTTGGATAGCGCGAAACGGTCGCGGTCGCGGTCGCGGTCTCCGCCGCAGGCGCAGGCGCCGTCGCCGTCGCAGGTGCAGGTGCAGGTGCAGTCGCGGGTGCGGGTGCGGGTGCGGGTGCGGGTGCGGGTGCGGGTGCGGGTGCGGGTGCGGGTGCGGGTGCGGGTGCGGGGCTGCAGCGGCTGCGGGGCGGCTGCGGGGCGGCTGCGGCTGCGGCTGCGCGCCAGCCGCGCACGCGCATCGTTGCATCCGCAACGATGCGCGCCGTGAAGACCAAGCGCGTCAGAACGTCATCCTGCGCAGCGTCTCGTCGCGCTTCACGAAGTGATGCCAGAGCGCGGCGAGCGCGTGCAGGCCGATCACGTAATAGAACACGTTGCCGATCAATTCGTGCGCTTCCTTGATCGCCGGGCGCAGGCCCGGATTCGGGCTGAACAGCGTGAACGACCAGTCGATCCATGCGAGCGTCACGGGCTTGCCGCCGAAGTTCAGCGTCATGATGCCGAGAAGCGGCTGCGCCACGATGAACACGTACAGCGCGAGATGCGCGAGCTTCGCGAGCAGCGCGAGCCACGCCGGCTGCGGCAATTCGTCCGGCGCGCGGCTCGCGAAGCGCCAGACGATCCGCAGCGCCGCAAACGCCAGCACGAGCGCGCCGGCAAGGTAATGGACGTTCGACCAGAACACCCGGCTGTCGGTGCCCTTCGGCCCGCGCACCTCGATCGCGAGATACGCGAGCGCGACGAGCAGGAAGATCGCCCAATGGAAGAAGACGGCGGGACGGTTGTAGCGCGCCTGGCCGGCAAGGATGCGATTCATGATTCGTCTCGTTCGTATTGAGGGGGACCACTGCATCGCGCGCCGTATCGCGCGCGACGTCATCGGATTGTAATGACGCGCGATGCGTGGGCCATGCGGCTGAATCAAGTTTCCGCGCGATCGCGGGCCGAGGATCGCCGCTCGCATGACGCTCAGGCTCGGGTAGAGCCGCATGTCGGCGTAGCGATGCTTGAACTATTCTCGATTCAATATTCGAGCGGTCGGGCACGGTTGTGCCACGACGCCCGCGTCATCGCAACACGCAAGGCCCCATCATGCAGAAAGCCGCTTTTGTCTCAGCCTACAGGCTCGCTGGCTGCGGGCTGATCCTTTCCGCGACGTGCCATAGCATCGCACTCAGATGGAACGCGCCGACCTTTCGGCTCGACAATTTCCTTAGCTACTTCACCCAACTCAGCAGCCTGTACACGGCCATCGTGCTGCTCGCGGGCCTGTGGCTCGCGGCGAAGCCGCCGTCACGACGATACGAGTCCGCGCGCGGCGCCGTCGTGCTCTACATGGCGATCACGGGCATCGTCTACGAGTTGCTGCTTGCGCATCTGGACGCGGTGCATCACGCGACGCCTTATTACACGAACTGGATCTTGCATCGGATCATACCGGTCGCGGTGTTTCTCGACTGGCTGTACGTCGCGCCGCGCGTGCGGATCGACTGGTCGCAGCTCGCGCGCTGGCTTGCGTTTCCGGTCGCGTATCTCGGCTATACGCTCGTGCGCGGCGCGCTCATCGACTGGTATCCGTATCCGTTCGTCGATCCGCGCACGCACGGCTATATGATGGTCGCCGCGTACAGCGGCGCGATCGCGGCGGGCAGCCTCGGATTCGCCGCGCTGATCGTGCTGCTCGGCAACCGTGCCGGCTCGCTCGCGCCGCAGACGGAGCACGCCTGACGACGTTGCCGCGCATTCGCGCGCCGCGGATCGCCGGCCCGACGCGGCAGCGCCGCGAAGCAGGCCGCGCTCCGCTCGGCTAGCGGCGCGCGCGGCCGTTCAGTAGCCGTTACGTGGCAGCAGCCCGAGCGGATCGACGGCCTTGCCGTTGCGCCGCACTTCGAACTCGAACGTCGAGCGGCCGCTCGCGTCGGTCGACATCTCCGCAACCGGCTCGCCCGCGCTCACCGCGTCGCCCTCGCTGACGAGCAGCTTCTCGTTGTGCCCGTACGCGGTGATGAGCCCGTTCTCGTGCTTCAGGATCACGAGCGGACCATAGGCGGCAACGCCCGATCCTGCATACACGACGCGCCCGGGCGCGGCGGCGCGCACCGTGCGGTCGCCGCCCGTCGCCGTGATTACGATTCCGTGGTTCTTGCCGGCGCCGAACGGCGCCGTCACGGTGCCGTGCGCGGGCCACGCGAGCGCCGGCGCAGCCGCTTCCGGCTGCGCGGCGGCGGGCGGCGGCGCAAGCGTCGTCGTGCTCGGCGGCGGCGCGACGCGCAGCACCTGGCCGGGCGCCAACATGTCGGTCGGCGCCAGGTGGTTCCAGCTCGCGATATCCAGCGTGCGCTGCCCGAACGCGGACGCGATGCTCGCGAGCGTATCGCCCGAATTCACACGGTAATAGCCGGCCAGCACGCCGGACGATGCGCGTGGCGCCGGCTGCTGCGGCACGTGCGTCGGTTGCCACGAATCGGTCCACGGCGTCACCGTGCAACCGCCGACGAGTGCCGCGCCCGCCGCGACGAGCATCGCGCGCACCGTCCAGCCCACGTCGGGCCGTTCGACGAACAGAATTCTTCTCAAGCGTACCTCCATCAATTCACTTCACTGCGGCCACGCGCCCCACCGTTCCGACCTTCGCGCGCGATCGGCCAAATCGCATCGGGCCGAGCCGCGCAAGCCGCCCCGAGTCCGACCAGGCCATATCGAGCCCGGCCGGGCAGGCGAGGCTGCGTCACGCCGAACGGCGTCCGGCCACACCGCGTCATGCCGAGCCGCGTCCTGCGAACCGGGCCGCAACCGGCCGCATGGGGCCGACATGCATCGGGACGAACCGCGCCCGGCCGCGCTGCGCTCGACCGGGCCAGCGCACCGCGAATCGCGACCTGGCCATCCCGATCGGACCTCAAACGCTGCCTTCGGTTTCGACGACGAGAATCCGCGCCTCGCCGATCGGGCACGCGACGTGTTCCGTCCCCGTCGACGCGAAGAAAATGTCGCCCGCGTCGAGAACGGCCACCTGCTCGCCGCCGGCGTCGCGATAGCGCATCTCGACCTGGCCGTCGAGCACGACGAACACCTCCTCGCCGTCGTTCACGTGCCATTTGTACGGCTGATCCGTCCAATGCAGGCGGGTCGTGATGCCGCGCATGTTGGCGATGTCGACGGCGCCCCACGCGCGCGGCGCGGTGAAACTCTTGCTGCGGATGATCTTCATGGGCAGGTCCGTGGGCGTCGCCGCGGCCGGTGCGACGATTGCACGGCCCAGCCGGACGGATAGTAACTCGCCCGACCTGCCCGATGTAAATTGCCCGGGGTCGGCCGGTCGGCCAACCCTGTCCGGCAAGCAGCGCTTGCGCGCCGCGAGGAGCGGCGTCGCGCCAACAACTGCCGGCCCGTCGGCCGCCCGGATCGGGTCGGGCCGCGTATGCCGTATATGAATGCCCTGGCCTTTGGGCCGCGCCGAAACAGCACCCGACGCCGGCCGGCGCGCCGCCGCGCATTTTCCCGCCCCAAAAGACTCAGCCCGCGCGCTCCATCGAATGGAACGCGCGGGCTGAGTGGACTGCCATGCGCCGGCCTGGATTCGCCGCGCCCGCGTTCAACCGCGGCGCGCGACGGACGACCGTGCCGCTCAACGGCCCTTGTAGACCGGTGCGCCGTCGGCGATGCGCTTGACCTTGTTCGGCGCGCCGGCTTCGGCGGCGGCCGCCGGCTGGGCACCGTAACCGCTCGTGTCGGCTTGCGCGGCAACATTTTGTTGGCCGTGGATCTTGGCTTCCGCAGCCTGGATTTCCTCGGGGTAATTCACGCGGTCGGCGGCCGGGTTGTAACCCGCTTGCTCGAGCTGGATCAGCTCGGCCTTGACTTGCGCGCGAGTCACCGGCCCGTTCGATTGCTGAGCGAACGAAACGGCGGGAACGGCGAGAGCGGCGGCAACTGCGACGGTAGCGATAAGCGATTTCATGATCAAACCTCCGTGACTTTTTTTGCTTCGCCGCAAGCACCATGCGAGCAGCGATTAATCACAGTCTAGTCACGGACACACTTAGGGAAAACCATGGATCAACGAAAACACTGTTTCGCGAGAGACAACAATCACCGCCTCACTCTAGAGAAACCCTACTAATAACAGTGACGAGTGCAACAATTACCGATCCCAGGTGTCATTCGGCCCAGTTCGCGTGGAAGCTACCCGGCTTGTCGGTGCGCTCGAACGTGTGCGCGCCGAAGAAATCGCGCTGCGCCTGCACCAGGTTCGCCGGCAGGCGCGCCGACCGATAGCTGTCGAAGTACGCAACCGCCGACGCGAACGCCGGCACGGGCACGCCCGCCTTCACCGCGGCGATCACGACGTCGCGCAGCGCGGACTGGTAGTTCGCGGCGATGTCCTGGAAGTACGGATCGAGCAGCAGATTCGCGAGCGCGGCGTTCTTCGCGTATGCGTCCGTGATCTTCTGCAGGAAGCGCGCGCGGATGATGCAGCCCGCCCGGAAGATCTTCGCGATCGCGCCGAGATCGAGATTCCAGCCGTATTCCTTCGACGCCGTGTCGAGCTGCGCGAAGCCTTGCGCGTACGAGATCACCTTCGACAGATACAGCGCGCGGCGCACCGATTCGACGAACGCGGCGCGATCGCCTTCGAGCGGCGCGGGCGCCGGCCCCGTCAGCACTTCGCTCGCGGCGACGCGCTGATCCTTCAGCGACGACAGCACGCGCGCGAACACCGATTCGGTGATGAGCGGCAGCGGCACGCCGAGGTCGAGCGCGTTCTGGCTCGTCCACTTGCCCGTGCCCTTCTGCGCGGCGCGGTCGAGAATCACGTCGACGAGGTGCTTGCCGGTCTCGTCGTCCTTCTTGCCGAAGATCTTCGCGGTGATCTCGATCAGGTAGCTGTCGAGCTCGCCCTGATTCCATTCGGTGTAGACCGCGCCGAGCTCGTCGTTGGTCAAGCCCGCGACCTGCTTGAGCACCGCGTAGCTCTCCGCGATCAGCTGCATGTCGCCGTATTCGATGCCGTTGTGGACCATCTTCACATAGTGGCCCGCGCCGTCCGGCCCCATGTACGCGACGCACGGCTCGCCGTCGGCGGGCGCCTTCGCGGCGATTTGCTTGAGAATCGGCTCGACGAGATCGTACGCGTCGCGCTGGCCGCCCGGCATGATCGACGGGCCGCGCAGCGCGCCCTCCTCGCCGCCCGACACGCCCGTGCCGATGAAGTGCAGGCCCGCCTGCGCAAGCTCCTGGTTGCGGCGGATCGTGTCGGTGAAGTGCGTGTTGCCGCCGTCGATCAGCACGTCGCCCTTGTCGAGCAGCGGCTTGAGCGCCGCGATCGTTGCATCGGTCGCTTCGCCCGCCTTCACCATCAGGAGGATGCGGCGCGGCGTCTCGAGCGACGCGACGAACTCCGCGAGCGTGTGGGTCGGCACGAGCTTGCGATCGGGAAATTCGGCGATCAGTTCGTCGGTCTTCTCGCGGCTGCGGTTGTAGACCGACACCGCATAGCCACGGCTTTCGATATTCAAGGCCAAATTGCGCCCCATCACCGCGAGACCGACCACACCGATTGCTTGTTTACCCATTGTTCAATTCTCCGGAAAAAACAGGGCGCGACCCACCGGGGCCGCGCGCATAGGCGCAAGGATAAGGGAAACCGCGCGAGTGCGCCCGGGAACGGGAGGCGTTCGGAGACGATTCGGCGGCGATCGATCACCCGCGCGGCGGCGGCTAAAGGACCGTTCGACTGTGGCTCGACGGCGGTTCGACGCGGGTTACGCGCGTCGATCCAGCGTGAAACGACGCCGCGTCGGCGGCATTGCGGCGTCGCTTCGGGGTGCTTCCGAGTATGTGCGTGAACGGATCGCGTTGCGCCCGCGACGACCGAAGGGCCACGCCGCTGCGCTCGCGTCGCGCTCGCGCGCTCGACCCTCGCGCGAGCGCCGCGATGCCGCACCCGCGCATCACGAGCCTGAATCACGCGCCTGCGTGCGCTTGCGGAACACGACGCTCAGATTGTTCGCCGGCATCTCCACGATCTCGTCGAGCGCGAGGCCCGCCGCCCGCCCGAGCTCGACCACCGCCTCCAGATCGCGCACGCCCCACGCCGGATGGCGGCCGCGCAGTTGCGCATCGAACCGCGCGTTCGATTCGGCCGTGTGCGCGCCGCCCCGGCGATACGGCCCGTACAGATACAGCACGCCGCCGTCGGGCAGCAGGCGCGCCGCGCCGTCGAAAAGCGCGCACGCGGCCGCCCACGGCGCGATGTGGATCATGTTGATGCAGACGATCGCATCGGCGGCGGCGAGCGGCCACGGCTCGGCGCATACGTCGAGCGCGAGCGGCGCGCGCAGGTTCGGCAGCGCGGCATCGGCCGCCCACGCGTCAATCGACGCGCGCGCGGCGGCTTCGGTGTCGGTCGGCTGCCAGACGAGGTCGGGCAACGCGGCCGCGAAATGCACCGCGTGCTGGCCAGTGCCGCTCGCGATCTCGAGCACGGTGCCCCGCGCGGGCAGCACGCGCTTGAGCACGTCGAGAATCGGCTCGCGATTGCGTTCGGCGGCGGGCGCCCATTGGCGCGAAGCGGAATCGATCGGCATGACGAAGCGAAACGGTGTGCGTCGGATATGTCAAACGTGAGGCGAGCCGCGCGCATCGCGCGCGCCGCTTGCCGCGAGCCCGAGACGGGCGGCGAGCGCCGCGAGCGTCTGCCCGCACGACGCTTCGACCTTCAGCGTCAGCAGCGGATCGGCGCGCGTGTGCCCGAGATTGATCGCGGCGATCGGCTTGCGCTGATCGTCCGCCCACACGCAGAACCGGTAGCCGGAATACACCATCAGCGACGAGCCCGCGACGAGCATCGCGTCCGCCTCCTCGAGCGAACGCGCGGCGGCCGCCACGCGCTCGCGCGGCACGTTCTCGCCGAAGAACACGACGGCCGGCTTCAGCAGCCCGCCGCACGCGGGGCACGCGGGCACGCGAAACGTGTCGAGCGCGCGCCATTCGAGATGCGCGTCGCCGTCGGCGGCCGGCTCCGCTTCGGCATCGAGCAATGCGGGATTGTCCGCTTCGAGAATGTGCTGGATCGCCGCGCGCGCGTGATGCGCGCCGCAATCGAGGCAGGTGACGCCGCCGATGCCGCCGTGCAGTTCGACGACGTCGGCGCTGCCCGCGCGCTGATGCAGCCCGTCGACGTTCTGCGTGACGAGCCGCGCGATCCGCCCCGCCGCGCCGAGGCTCGCGAGCGCATGATGCGACGCGTTCGGCTGCGCGCGCCCGACCACCGGCCAGCCGAGCATGCTGCGCGCCCAATAACGGCGGCGCGCGTGATCGGATTCGAGAAACTCGCGGTACTGGATCGGCTGCGAGCGCATCCATGCGCCGTTGCGGTCGCGATAGCCGGGAATGCCGGAATCGGTGCTGATGCCCGCGCCAGTCAGCACGAAAAGGCGCGGATGGCGCTCGACGAACGCGTGCAGCGCGTCGAGCGCGTGCGATTCGGCTGGGGGAGCCGCGCCCGAAGGCGAAAGCGGCGGCGACGAAACGGCGGAATCGGTCATGACAAAGAGGGCTCGTCCGGCAGGATCAACCGCTCGGGGACGTGCGCGGTCTGCCTGCGTGCCGTCACATAATACAGAACGCCGGGCACGACGAGGCCGATGATCCACGAAATGTCGGTGCCGCCCAGCTTCGCGACGAGCGGCCCGGTATAGAACTCGGTCGCGATGAACGGCATCTGCACGAGCACGCCGAGCGCGTAGACCGACACGCCCGCGACGTTCCAGCGCCCGTAGCGGCCGTCGGGATCGTAGAGGGCGGGCACGTCGTAGCGCTCCTTCGTCACCCAGTAGAAATCGACGAGGTTGATCGCGCTCCACGGCGTGAAGAACGCGAGCAAGAACAGGATGAATGCGGAGAAGTCCTTCAGGAACGCGTGACGGCCGACGAGCGCGAGCCACGCAACCGCGGCGACCATCGTGAGCACGTATGCCATGCGCGCGCGCTG
Source organism: Burkholderia savannae (assembly GCF_001524445.2). Taxonomy (NCBI): domain Bacteria; kingdom Pseudomonadati; phylum Pseudomonadota; class Betaproteobacteria; order Burkholderiales; family Burkholderiaceae; genus Burkholderia; species Burkholderia savannae. Next base: position 55,128 of record NZ_CP013418.1, on the reverse strand, counting down.
CGAGATCTGCGCGCGCCCGGAAAAACCGGTGACGATCGTCGCGACCGACATCACGCTGCCGTACGCGTTGAGCGTCGTGATCGTCAGCTTGCCGAACGCAATCGCGAAATAGAGCAGCGCGGCCGCCGCGCCGCCCGCGCCGAGGCTCACGATGAACTGCACTTCGTGGCCGGCGAACTGCTTGCCCGCGAGCGCCGCGGCGAATACGCCGAACACCATCGACGCCTGCGCGCCGAGCACCGAGCCGAGGCCGATCGCCCAGAACGTGCGGCGCGCGGACGTCGCGCGCGGCAAATAGCGCGAGTAATCGGCGACGTACGGCCCATACGCGATCTGCCACGACGCGGACAGCGAAATCGCAAGCAGGAAGCTCGCCAGCGAGAAATGCCGGATCGCGAGCAGCGCGCCGATGTCGTGCCCGGCGAGGAGCCGCGCGAACATGTAGACGAACGCGATCACGCCGACCACGCTCGACACGCGGCCGAGCGCGTGAATCGTCCGGTAGCCGAACACCGCGAGCACGACGACGACAGCGATGAACGCAAAGATGCCGACCTTGTCGTCGACGCCGACGAGTTGCGCGAGCGCCTGGCCGGCGAGCACGGTGCCGCTCGCGGAGAAGCCGACGTACATCAGGCAGACGAGCACGAGCGGAATCACCGCGCCGTAGATGCCGAACTGCACGCGGCTCGAGATCATCTGCGGCAGGCCGAGCTGCGGGCCCTGCGCGCCGTGCAGCGCCATCACCGCGCCGCCGAGCAACTGGCCGAGCGCGAGCCCGACGAGCGACCAGAACACGTCGCCGCCCAGCACGACCGCGAGCGCGCCGGTGACAATCGCCGTTACCTGCAGATTCGCGCCGAGCCAAAGCGTGAACTGGCTCGACAGCTTGCCGTGACGTTCGTGGTCGGGAATGTAATCGATCGTGCGGCGCTCGCGCAGCGGGCGGCGTTGAGCGTCGATGGCGTTCGGCATGGTGGCGGGTCCGGGAATGGTCTGAGGTTCGGAGCGCTCACCCTAACCGCCCAAAATTGTATAGACAACTCTTTCGGAGGCTCGGGTTTATACCGAGGCAGGCGATCGCGCACCACACCTTTATCGGACGATGCAACGTACGCTGCGGCAAAGTTCGTTGTCGTTCAAGACGCCGATCGAGTGCGAATTTCATCGTCTTTCATTCCATTCGCCCACCAAGGGCTGAGCGTCGTTTCGACATTCAACCGGCAAGCACGTGCACGATCGCGCGCCGACTCGACGAGCGCACATCGATAACCATTTGTCGAAGGAATGAATTTGCAGGAAACAAGAAACGTGATTGTTTGATTTTTACGTTCGGGAGCCAATCTCGGCATTCGTGACTTCGAATTTACTTCACATATGAATTTCGGTTATTTCGCGAAGCATGAAACAAAATCATCGACATGTATCGGCCGTTGAACGGTCGGCTCACTCGCCGTCACGACACGATTCGCCGGCTCGGTTCATTTCGATATAAGGAGCGCTCGACAATCCGCCTTATCCCGCCGAAATAAATGTGTAAGAAATATTCCGAACACATCCCCCTAACCATCCCGGTTTCCTAAAGGATCGAACATCATTACATATGAAGTTATTACATTTCATTACAATTTAAGAGGTGCCAATCGCAGTGGGAATGGCATGATTCCGCACGAGGGACGAAGCAGCTCACTATTCGCATTACAAATAGATTACCCCTCCGACCCGTTATGTCCAACACCCCCCCGAAAGTTTCGTCACTGATATACCGGCCTGACATCGATGGATTACGCGCAATAGCCGTCACGTCGGTTTTGCTTTTCCACGCATTTCCCGGAGTGGTTTCGGGCGGATTCGTCGGCGTCGATATTTTCTTCGTCATCTCGGGATATCTGATCACGAGCATCCTCGTCGACGAAGTACGCGGCAATCGGTTCAGCATCGCCACGTTCTATGCGCGTCGCGCGCGCCGGATCTTCCCCGCGCTGGTCGCCGTGCTCGCGACGGTCCTGGTGATAGGCTGGGGCGTGCTCGTCACGGACGAGTTGCGCGAGCTCGGCAAACACATAGCCGCGGGCGCGGGCTTCGTATCGAATCTCGTGCTGTGGAGCGAGACGGGATATTTCGATCGCGCGGCGGAATTCAAACCGCTGCTGCATCTGTGGTCGCTCGGCGTCGAAGAGCAGTTCTACATCTTGTGGCCGCTGGCGCTCGCCCTGACGCACCGGAGCCGCGCAGCGCTCGTGGCGACCGTCATGCTGATCTTCTCGGCGTCCTTCGCGCTGAACATCGGCCTCGTCGCCAATCACCCGTCCGCGGCGTTCTTTTCGCCCTTCACACGCTTCTGGGAGTTGATGATCGGAAGCATGCTGACGCTCGACGCGGATAGGCTGCAGCGCGCGCCGCGTGCGCTGCGCAGTCTCGCGTCGATCGTCGGCGCCATCCTGTGCGCAATCGCCGTGTTCGGCCTGAATGGCGCACAAAGCTATCCCGGCTGGCGCGCGCTGCTGCCGACGCTCGGCGCGGCACTGCTGATCGCGGGCGGCGTCAACGGCTTCGCGAACCAGGCGCTCAAACGCCCGATCATGGTGTGGATCGGCAAGATCAGCTATCCGCTGTATCTGTGGCACTGGCCGTTGCTGTCGTTCGCGGCGATCGTCGCCGGCGCCCAACCCGCTGCACCGGTGCGCACCGCATTGCTGCTCGCGAGCGTACTGCTCGCGTGGCTGACCTATCGGCTCATCGAAACGCCCGTGCGGCATCACACGAACCGGATGATCGCCATCGCCACACCGAGTTGCGCACTGCTCGTCGCAGGTTCGATCGGCGCATTCGTCTTTCTAGCGGCGCCGCAGGCTCCAAGCCAGCTCTACAGCCGATACGGCGACATTGCGACAGCAACGCACGGCGCGGGCCACGAGTTCATCAGCACCGACTGCGGCATCGCCGAAAACGATCTGAAGGGCGCCGTATGCGCATTCGACAAACGCAACACGCCGCGATTCGCGATGATCGGCGACAGCAAGGCGGAAGCCGTCATCTGGGGATTCCTAAGAGAATCGCAGCCCGACTCGCGCTGGAAGTTCTTCGATCGTAGCGGATGTGTACCGTTGACAGGTATCGTGCGCACGTCGTCGTATGCCGACGACAATCCGAAGGATTGCACGCAGTTCGCGCAACTGGAAATACAACACGTTGCAGCCGACCCCAACATCAAGCTTGTGACCATCGCCACGGCGAGCCGCATGCTGTTTGGCCCCGACTATGCAAATGCGCAGACGCTCGCGCCCGACAAGCAAGGACCGTTACACGGCCTCGACGGCACGATTCGCGTGCTCGAAGGCGCCGGCAAACGCGTGGCCCTGCTCGTGGACAATCCGACGCTGCCAGACCCGCACGATTGCATGGAAAGAAGCGCGATGCGATACCGGATCGTCCGAGCGCTCGCGTCGCCGAACGAGAACGCATGCACGCTCAGCTATCGCAAACATCTCGAGACGACGAAAGAATATCGGGTGCTGGTCGACCAATTGCAAAAGAACCACCCGAATCTCCTGGTTCTGGACGCAACGCCGATCCTGTGCGATATCCGTAACGACACATGCCCAATCAGCAAGGACGGCAACTACCTCTACAGCTACGGCGACCACGTATCCGATTATGCGAGCACGCTGATCGCGCACGCGTTCCTTCCCAAGCTGGTCGAGGCCGTCCGCTGATTCACTCGCGCCGCACGGTATGGGTCCGCTCGCCACGCCGAAGCAGCCGTCCATCGTTTCGCCGCCAGAAGCACTCGCGTGAAATCGAAGCAGTGCATTCGATGCCAACGCAACCAAGGAAAAGCGCGGATGCCTGAGTTGAACGACTGTCGATACATTCTCGCAGCGGCGGCGCGTCGCGCCGACATCGCCAGCCTCCTTCGCATGCTCCGCGCGCGGACGAACCGCTTCCCGCCGAAAGCGCGCCATCGTCCGGCGTCCCTTGAGAACCGAGGGGGCCTCGTGAAATATTCAGTTCGACGCGTACGGTCAACGCAGAGGTATTCACGCCGATCGCGTTCCGGCACGCCCAGTCGCCAAACGTTCGACCAGCGTGCAGCACACCGCGAATGACGTCGCGCGTACGGCTCGTCATGCGGTCATGTGCGTGTACCGGCGAATGCCTTTGATTTCCGTTGCACGGTTGAGGCGAACATCGAAAGTCCGACTTGCCCGATTCGTCTTTTTCGATGTCCGGCCTCACTCGTCGCGACATTGAAGGTCGAACGCCTGTGGGCGTTCGGCTGGAACATGCTACTCAGATATCCAACCTGCAGCAGAACAGTGTGGAGCTTGCGTATGACTAGCGACTGGTCGATCGAAACCATCCGCGATCCGCTTTACCGAACCAAGTTCGTGACCGTACCGGACATCGTCGATGAATGGCTGTCCGAAACCGGTGGCGTCTACAAGAAAGATGTCCTCGAGTTCGGCTGCGGCGAAGGCACGATGGCGCTCGGAATGGCATTGAGAAAGGATGTGCAGCGAGTCGTCGGCGTAGAAATTCTGGACGTGCACGAACAATGCCTGCCGATCGCGCGGCGCGAAATCGGCCTGCACGCGCTCCCGGACAATCTGTTCTTGCGGCGGATCACACCGGGCGCGGATCTCACGTGCTTCGGCGATTTCGACGTCGTCTATACGTGGTCGGTTTTCGAGCATGTGTCGCAAGACATGCTGATGCGATCTCTCGCATCGATCAAATCAGCACTCAAGCCGGGCGGATCGTTCTTTCTGCAGATCTCCCCGCTATTTTATTCGCCGAACGGATCACACATGGGACCGTGGATACCGGAACCTTGGGCGCACCTGTCGATGCCATTGGATGACTTTCACGAGCGCCTTCTGCAGGCGCCGCAGACGCCCGCCCATGTTCGATCGGAATGGTCGGTCTACATCCCGCTGACGGCGGATGTCGAAGCTGAGCGAGCGGCGCTTTGGGAAACGTATGCGACGCTGAACAAGATCACGGCCCCACAACTCTGCCGCCTCATCGAAGAAGCGGGTTTCCGGATCGTTCGCGACTATCGCACGAAGACGGACCTGCCGATTCCGAAGGCACTGTCCGACATTTATCACGAAGACGTGCTGACCACCGAGCAAATCGTCCTGCTAATGCAGCATCGTTGAAATTCGCATTCAGCCGTGCGAATGATCAAGCAGGCCCCGTGCCTGATTCGGATGCCGAATCGCAAAGTCATTTCAGCGTGATTTCGCCTTTCCATCTCACATTGCCTTTGGGGCAATGACGACCAGTTTCCGGAACGGAGCGTATCCCGACATTGCGCTATCATTGCAAAAAAATGAAGTTAAATGCAATGAACAGGCGCGCGACGATTCTACGGGGACTGAAATTTCGAGGCGCGGTTGGAGTGGAGATCGCGCCGCTCGACAAACCGCTGGTTACACGCGATATGGGCGAAGTGTTATACGTCGACCATGCAGATACGGCAACACTGAAGCGGAAATATCGACGCGATGCCGCTATTCGGCACGATGCGATCGTCGACATAGACGGTGTCTGGGGCGAAAACACGCTGAGCGAAGCAATCGGCGGCCCGAAAGTCGACTACATCGTCACGTCGCATGTGATCGGACACGTGCCCGATCTCGTCACATGGTTGATCGAACTGGATTCCGTGCTCGCGCCTGCGGGACAGGTACGCCTGGCGATTCCCGACATGCGGTTCACGTTCGGGAGGTATCCGGATATTCGTGTGTGAGGCCGCCTGAAGCCCCGCGCAATATCCCCCCACCCCCGCACGCGACAAATCCCCGAGCGCCGCATTTCCTCACCCCGCAACACAATTGCGGCACGCTCGCCCGTCGCCGCCTCTCCTCCGGATGCGCCGGCCGTCGACGCTCGCCTGCGATTGCCTCGCGCGATGCCGTCGCAATGCGCACGTATTCAAAAGGCCGAAGCCGGCTCGACGGCTCGAGGCGGCCGCCTGACCGCCCGTCGCCGGCTTTGCCCCCGTCGCGAACCGCGCCGCATCGCGGCGGCTTCGCTCACGGCGCCGGTTGACCGGCCAGCCCCGCAGCGGCGGCGACGCGATCCGCCGGATCGGCCTGCGCGCCCTGCCAGCCCGGGGCAACCGAGTCTGCCTATGCGCCCTGCCCGCCGAGGGCAACCGAGTCGGCCTGCGCGCCCTGCGTGCCCGGGGCAACCGAGTCGGCCTGCGCGCCCCGCCCGCCCGGGGCAGCCGAATCGGCCAGCTCGCCGCCAGCCGCCGCTTGCTCCTTCTCCTTCTCCTTCTCCTCCCGAAGCACCGCATCGACCTCCTTGCGGATCGCCTCCTCATCCGGCTCCGCCGGCCACGCGAGCGAAGCCGGGAAATCCGCGGCCTCCACGACGCGCACGAGCTTCATCTGATACTGCGCCCATGCGTCGAAGAGCGCGCGCTCGAACGCGTCGAGTTGCCCCGCCGCGAGCGCGTCGGCCTTGCCGAGATTCTTCGCGCGCGCCTTCTCCATGCGCGACATGAACGCGTTCATCGCCGCTTGCCGCTCCTTGCGCGCGACGACAGCCGCGTCGACCACCCACGTCCCGTCGCGCCACACGTATTCGTCCGACGGCCGCGGCGCCGTCGTCAGGCCCGCGTCCTCCGGCGTCACGCCCGCCTTCGTGATCTCGGCGGGCGCGCCGGTGTCGGTGCGGTACAGGCGTACGCCGCGATAGTCGGGCAGCAGCACCCAGTCGCCGTCCTTCCAGAACGGCCAAGTCATCGGCGCGCGCTCGGGCAGCGGCTTCGTCTCACAGAACGCGGGAATCAGCCAGCGCGTCGGGTTCATCGGGTCGATGTCGGCCAGAAAGCTGATCACGTATTGGCCGGTCAAGTTGTCGTATTGATTGCAAAGCACGTCGTTCTCCTCAAATTAGTAAGCGCGAATCATCGCGAGCACGGCCAGGTTGCGCGGGCGCGTTTCGCTGCCGCCGTCGGCCGCGACGTGAATCGCATGGCTGTGAGCGCCGGAGCCGCCGATGCCGATGTTGTGCGCATGCGTCCCCGCACCTTCCGTGTTGAATTCATGGTTGTGGCCGCCCGACGGTGACGTGTAAGCCCACGGATTGTCGTTGTCCACGCCGCCGTGCGAGCCGGCCTGTCCCTGCGAATGCGCGCCCCAAGGCTGAACGTTCGCCTCCGAGTAAGGCGCGATGTGCTGGTGTTCGCCAACGCTCCCCGTCCATCCATGGTGGCCGTGCCAGCCCTGGTTGTCCGTCCATGCGTTGTGGCTGTGATCGCCGACGCCGTCCGCCGACGCGCCGTGCGCGTGCAACCGGTTCTGGCTGTCCTGCCACGTGCCGATCTTTCGATCGACGTCGCCGCCTCGGCCGTCGTCCCAGCATCGCAGGAACTCGCCGCGAAGCTCGGGAATCCGGAAGGTCGTCGCGCCGTCGCCGTCCGTGAAGCATCCCCAGTTCGCGGAAGCACCGCCCCAGTTGTTCTCGGCGACCAACGCGCCGCTCGCCTGCGCATATGCCCACAGTGCCGGGTAGTCCGCACGTTTGAGCAGTGCGCCATTGCATTTGAGATAACCGGCGCGCGCGCTCGTGCGCATTTCGAAGACGATCTGACCGATCATCGCCGATGCAACTTCGCCGGCAACCCATTGCGTTGTCGCAAAGCGGTTCGACCGATCGGTGGCGTCCGGGTGGCTGCCGAACGCCGGCCTATCGAAATACGTGCCTTCCGGCGAGAAATGCACGGTCTGAATGCCGTTGTTGGATACGCCGAAATGCCCGTCGGCCATGTGGAACAGGCCGGTGTCCGGCGCGCCGTCGTTCGCGAACGTCAGCGACGGAAACGCCACCGAGCCTTCGGCGAGCACGACGCGCGCGCCCGGATCGAGCTTCAGATCGCCCTTCAACGCGCCGCCGCGGTTCAGGTCGAGCGGCGTCAGAGTGCCTTCGTGCCAGACGGCCTTGCCGTCGATGCGGAACGTGTGGTCGCCAAACATGTACTGGTACGAGCCGATCGTCGGCGACCACCAGCCCGTCGAATCCTTGCTCGTATAGAAATAGCCGTCGACGGGCCCGAGCTTGACGTGCCCTTCGGCCGTGTTCTGGCCGACCATCAGATCCCCCGCGACGTTCGCCGCCCCGCCGAACACCGCGCCGGCTCCGCTGCCGTCGACGACCACCTTCCCGCTCTCGAGCGACCACGAGAGCGGCCGCCAGTCGTTCCACGAGCCGAGCGGGTCGCCCTTCTTCGTCGACAGCAGATAGACGGACACGTCGTCGTTGCGGATGAACGCGCCGTACTGGTTGCCGCACGCGCGCAACTGGCCGCCGTCGCCGCGGTCGAGCCCGCCCGCGATCATGCCGTTCGACGCCGACGCGTTGCCGCGCACCTGCAGCGCATCGCGGCCATTGTCGTCGGACGTGCCGATGAGCGTGCGCCCTTCCTTCGTCACGCGCACGCGCTCGGCATTGCCGGTCACGAGCACCACCGGGCCCGCCGCGCCGACGCGCGCGCCGCCGTCGCCCGACAGCACGACGGCCGGCTGCCCCTGCGACGCGAGCTGCAGCACGCCGTCGCTCGGCGAGAACATGCCGGTATCCGGATCGTTCGCGAAGCCGAAGCCCGCGTTGCGCTCGTTGTGCGGCGTGGCCGGGCCGGTCTTGCCGAGCAGCGAGCCCTCCATCGTGTCGCCGGCCTTCAGCACGCGGCCCTTGTCGCGGCGCTCGATGTCATCCTTCAGGTAACGCGTGCGGTTGACGAGTTGATTCGCCTGACGATTCGAAATGCCGTCCGGCCCGCCCTCGACGGGATCGGACGTCTCGATCTGGTAAATGTCTTCCTCCCACTTGGAGGTTTCGACTAGCTTGGACATTAGCTGCTCCCATGGTTGTACTGTCCGTCGTAGCGCGCGGCGCCGTTGTAGCGCACGGGCACTTCGCGGTATTCGAGGCTCGCGAGTTCACAGCGCGCCGGCGCGAACGCGGCGAGCGTCGCGCGCAGCAGCGCGGCCTGGTCGTTCGTGATCGCGCGGTCGCGCAGGATCACGCGGTACACCGCCCACAGGCCCGGATCGCCGTGCACCATCCAGCCGTTGTAGCGGCGCTTGCCGTCGTACGACACGCGCGCGATGTTCTCGACGAGTTCCACTTCGCCGAAGCCGAGCCGCCGGATCACTTCGCGCACCGCCCACGGCGTGCCCTTGTAGCGATGCAGCTCGATCGCGCCCTTGATGAGCGCGCGGCGCGCGTCGTCGGATTCGGCAAGGCTCCAGCCGTCCTCGCCCATCACCGAGAACTGCTCGGCAAGATGCGGCAGCGCCGTCGCGTCGACGCTGTCGATCAGGTAGACGAGGATCGGCGACAGATCGATGTTGTCGTGCCGCGCGGCGAGCTGCGCGAGCGCCGCGAAGCGGCGGTCCCTCGCGAGCGGCGGCGGCAACAGGGTGTCAGCCATGCGCGACTCCGGTCGCGACCACCGACACGCTCGTGCAGCGCGCCCATTCGTCGCCGGCGAGCACGCGCAGCGCGAGGCCGTTCAGGTCGACGTCGTAGACGCCCCGCACCTGCAGCGCGGCCGTGAGCTGCGCGGGCACGATGTCGCGGCCAAGGCCCGCCGAGCGGTTCGCGCGATACGCGTTCGCCGCGGCGCGCGCCTGCGCGAGCACGGTGCCCGCGTCGGCGTCCTTGTACAGCGTGAGGCGCGCGTCGATCGCGTAGTCGACGGGCTTCGGCGCGCGCACCTCGACGAAATCGGTGAGCGGGCGCTTCTTCTCGTCGTCGAGCGCTTGCGCGACGAGCGCGAGGATGTCGTCGCCGGGCAGGCCGGTGTCGACGAGCGGATGCACGCGCACGCTGCCGGGCGGCACGCCGTTGACCGACACGAGCCGGCCGTCGCGCGCCGCCATTTCGGGGCCGATCACGCTCACGTCGACGATCGACTGGTGCGCGCTCTTCGCATGGAACACGTATGCGAGCCGCGGGCCCGCGGTGCTGAACGCCTCGGGCGCGAGCTGGATGCGCTCGCGCAGCCGTTCGGTCTCCTCTTCTTCGTAGCCGTTCGCGCTCGTCTGCGTGTTCGCGACGCTCACGTCGACGTCGCCGAGATCGTCGACGAGCGAGTTGATCTGGCCCGGCTGCCAGCCGTTGCCGAGCGCGCCGGCGGTGTCGCAGGTCGCGGCGACGTCGATCGACGTGCGGCCGGCCGCGAGCACCGCGTCGGCGTCGGTGGCGAACGACACGCCGCCGTCGCTCGTCTCGACGCGCGTGCCGGCCGCGATCAGCAGGCTCGACGCGAGCGGCGCGTCAAGCGAGAAGCGCACGACGGTCTTCGCGGGCTGCGCGGGCAGGCGCGTGACGCCGACGAGCTGGCCGAGATAGTCGATCATCGGCGCGCGCGCGAACGCGACGAGATTCTGCTTCGCCGCTTCCTGCACGCCGACGCGCACGAGGGTTTCGCGGTAAGCGACGATGTCGATCAGCACGCGCTCGACTTGCGCCGGATACAGCGTCTTGCCGGTGCGCGCTTCGTATTCGGCGATGATGTCGGCCGTGATCGCCTGCGGATCGCGGTCGATGAAATTCGGTTCGGATAGGGTCATCGGGGCACCTCGGTTTCGCGGATCACGCCGTCGGCGAGCCGCCATTGCACGCGCAGCGTTTCGTGCGCCGCGTCGATCGCCGGCATCACGCGGACCACCTCGCAGCGCGGCTCCCAACGGCGGATCGCGTCGACGGCTTCGCGCACGAGGTGCGGCGTCGCCCGATCGATCGGCATGTCGAGATAGAGGCTCAGGTTCGAGCCGAAGTCGGGCCGGTGCGGGTCGCTCCCCTTCGGGGTGCCGAGAATCACGCGGATGGCCTGATCGATGTCGGCAACGCCTTCGACGACGTCGTCGCGGCCGAGGGCGGGTTGCCAGTGAACGGAGGTGATGTCGGTTAGCCGGGTCATGCGCTCATGTTGCCGCGCGGCCGGGCGAAGGGATATTAACGAAGCTTAAAAGCGCGCGGCGAGCGCGGAGGAAGCGCGAGACGCGCAGGGCGGGTGCAACACGTCGTCGTCCGGCGCCATGGCTGCGCGACGCTTCGTCGTGACGGAACGCACGGGGCCGCCGCGATGCAGCCGGCTGCCCCGTCCGTGTTCCCGTTCGCTACGCCGCTGTCGCGACGCATGCCGGCGGCGTCGGCAGATCGACGTTCGGCCAGCGCGACGCTTCACCGAGGTTGCGCAGCGCCTGCCGGTATCGCAGCAGCTGCGCGTAGTCGTCGGGCGTCAGCGTCGTGCCGTCGCCGAGCGCCTGTTCGTCCCGGTGGCGCGACGTGAGCCAGTCGGTCGCGGCGAGCGCCGCATCGCGCGCCGCGCGCTTCGCGTCGGCGAGCTGCTTGCGCGTGGGCTTCTCGGGGTCGACGAGGAGCGGATGGCCGTCCGCCGTCACCGCCATCGTCTTGCCCGCCGCCGCGCCCGCGAGCAGCATCGCGTGCTGCTCCGGCGTGATCTCGACGAACGTCAGGCCGTCCGGCTTCGATCGTTCGTCGCAGAAGGTTCGAATGAATCCCAATGTGTCGTATCCGGCCAAGATTCGCGTCATCGTCATTTCCCCGTTGCGTGCCAATAGACGAGCCAGCCGGGATACGTTCCGCCCGTCTCGTTGAAAGCCCTCAATTTCACGCCGTCCTGCGTCATGCTTCCGTGGATGACGATCACCATCGCGGCGCCAAGGCCCACGTGATTCGCTGCCACGTTGAAACAAGCGTTGGGAAAGCGCTTCGGAAAGACGACGTTGATATCCCCGTTCGCATCCGTCACGCCCTGCCCCCATTGCTCGATCTTGCCGGTGGGCGAACGCTCGTAGCCGGTCGGCCCGTGGCTGAACTCGAATGCGCCGTTGTTGATCGTCATCAGCGGCGAGCCGGCCATCATCTCCCACTGATAAACCGCCGAGATCAGCGCCCAGTCGCCCGGCAGCAGCGTGAAGCTCGTCACTGTCGACGACAGCGAGCCGCCCGACGGTCCGAAGAATATGTCGCCGCCCTGCCGCGAAATCGTCTTGGGCATCGAGCCGGAGTTCATGAACAGAAACGTCGCGCCTCTTTTCACCGCCGAGTAAAGCGGCAGCACGACGCTCGCGCCGTCGTTCAACGAGATCGCCGACCCCGCTTGCGCCGGCGTCAGCGTGGCCGCGGCGTCGAGCACCATGATCGCCTGAAAATTGCCGAGCGCGCGCTGCACGAACGCCGTCGTCGCGATGTTTGGGCTGCTGTCGAATTGGGGAACAGTCTGTGTAGCAGCTCCGTAGACGTATCTCAGTGCGACAGTGCCGCCGCAAATGTCCCATTCCCCTCCGCGAGAGAACAATTCCAGCGTGTCGCCCGAATGCAGCATGATCGACGACGACTTGCCAGTCGCGTACGACCAGATGAAATCGTTGCCCTGCGTCGCGACAGTCTGATCGACACCGGATTGGTTGACGAATGCCACCTTTCCGCCCGCCGCGATGCTAGCGCCGGCCGGGAGGTTCGTCGTGAACGACGAAGTCCCGTTGAGCTCGATGATGTTGCCGACGTTGCCGCTGGTCAATGTGGTTGCTGCGTTGATGACAGCACTCCCGGAATAACTTCCGAGCGCGCGTTGCACGAACGCCGTCGTCGCGAGCTTGGCGGAGTTGTCGAACTGGGGAGGTGTCGTCCAGTTCGGACCAGCCATTGCCGATGCAAACGGCAGTTGCGCGCTGCCGCCAGCTGCAATCCACTGAGTCGGCGGAACCGCTACGAGCAGCAAGCTGTCGCCCGATGCCAATGTCACGCTCGGATTCCCCCCGTTCAAGAGGATCGTGTCGGTCCCGTCGCGAGTGATCGTCAAGGGGGCGGTGCTGCTGTTGTTGAACAAGAACGTGCCGCCGAGCGGCATGGCCGACGTGGATGGCAAGGTGAACGTCGACGCGGTGCCCCCCCAGAAATTGACGCAGCTTCCCGCTTGCGACGCCGTGAGCTTCTGCGACGAGGTGTACGACGCGAAATTGACATTCCCGAGCGCGCGCTGCACGAACTCGGTCGTCGCCATTTTCGTGCTGCTGTCGAACGGAGCCGGCGTTGGCCCTTTCGGCGCGCCGGTGAACGTCGGGGAATCAAGCGGAGCCTTCCGAGACAATGCGTTCGTCATCGTCGTCGCGAAATTCGGATCATTTCCGAGCGCGTTCGCGAGCTCGTTCAACGTGTCGAGCGTTGCGGGAGACTGGCCGACGAGCGCCGCGATCCGGTCCGCGAGATCGACCTTCGTCGCGTACTGCGGATGCGGATCGGCGGCGGCGGCGTGCCCGCTCAAGCCGGATTGCGACTGCTCGACCTGCTGCTTCAGGTAAAGCGTGCGATTGCCGAGCTGCTTGGCCTGACGGTTCGAGATGCCGTTCGGCCCGCCTTCGACAGGATCGGACATCTCGATCTGGTAGATCTCTTCTTCCCACTTGGAAGTTTCGACTAGCTTGGACATAGGCTGCTCCTGAGGTTGTACTACCCGTCGTCAAGCGCGGCGCCGCCGGATTTCACGGCGCCGCGCGGAAAGCTGCGCACACGCGTTCGCCGTGCATCGCCACCGATGCGCGCGCGATTGCGGATGCGAATGCAAATTCAGATGCCGATGGATGCGGACCGGAACGTGCGCGCGGCGCGTGCGAAGCGCGGCTCCGCCCGGTCGATCGGCACGTCGAGAAGAGAATGAGTCGGAACCGGCCCGCGCTCGGGCCTGTGTGAATCGCGGCGCTTCGGGATGCGAAGCATCGCGCGATGGGCCTGGTCGATGCCGGCAACGCGAACGACGAAATCGTTGCGCCCGAGGGCGGGCTGCCGGTGCACGGAGAGGATGTCGGTTAGCCGGGTCATGCGCTCATGGTGCCGCGCGCCCGGCTCGGAGGATATTAAAGTGTCTTAAAACTCAATGCGAGTGGTGATTCGAGTTGCCGCCCGCATCCATGATCGCGCCCGTCGCGTCGATGTCGCCGTCGACCTTCACGTTGCCCGCGATGCTCGCGCCGCCGCCGCCCGAGCCGGTCATCCCGCCTTCGTAGGTCAGCTTGCCCTTGACCGTCACGTTCGCGGAAAACTCCGTCTCGGGCGCGATGACCGTCACCTTCGCGCCCGCGCGCAGCACGATCTCGGCGCCCGCGTCGACGACGACCTGCGCCATTCCGCGGCACGCGAGCACGTGCGTCGCGCGATCGTATTCGAGCGTCGCGCCGTCCTTGAAGCGCGCGACGAATTTGTTCGGATCGCTAACGGGCGGCTTGTCGGCGGCCGAGTAGACCGCGCCGAGGATCACGCCGTCCTCGCCGCGGCCGTCCATCAGCACCGCAACCTGCTCGCCTTCGTCGTAGGTCCAGCAGCACTGGTCGTTCTGCGTCTTCGGATACGCGATCGGCAGCCACATCGTGCGCAGGTTGCCGAGGTCCGCGAGCCGCACGCGCGCGAAGCCGGGCTTCGACGCGCTCACCGTGCCGAAGCGCACGGTCGCGCCGAATGCGTCGAGCGTGTCGTTCATTGCTTGTCCTTCGTCTGGTTGGATGACGGATCGGCCGCGCCGTAGGCGATCAGCGGCTTCGCGGATGGCTTCCGAGCGGGCTGCGTGCCTGCCTGCGCGCCGCCGTCGGGCCGCGCGTCGCGCGACGCGCGCTTCACCTCGATCTCGGTCGTGTAGCCGCCGCCGCGATCGATCCGGTGGCGCGCCGTCTCGATCAGATATTTGCCCGACAGCCGCCCGTAGCCCGTCAGCTCGATCGCGTTGCCGGCGACAAGCCGCGTGTTGCCGTCGAGCTCGAACGTGCCCGTCGTCCGCTGCAGGTTCGCGCGGTCGAGCGCGGCCTGCGTGCGCGCCTCGAGCGTCGCCTTCGAGCCCGCGCGCGCGGTCACGCGCAGCGTGTCGGCGCTCGTGTCGCGGCCGGACGACGCCGGCGTGCCGGATTCGCCGGCCGCGCCGGATTGGGCGGCCGCGCCGGCCACGTCGATCTTGCCGTCCTTCACGCCGTACACGATGAGCTTCTTCGTCGCCGGATTGTGATAGCCGCCCTTCGCGGCCGCGTAGACGTCCTTGATCTTGTCGGTGAGGCGAATCGATTTCAGATCGCCGCGCGTGAAGCGCAGCGCCGCGTCGGCGTCGCGCAGGTCCGCGAGCTCGGTGAATACGAGCGTGCGGCCGACGATCTTGAACGCGTAGCCGTACTCACGCGCGAGCCGCGCGAGGAACGCGACGTCGGGCTCCTCGTACTGCGTGAT
Source organism: Burkholderia savannae (assembly GCF_001524445.2). Taxonomy (NCBI): domain Bacteria; kingdom Pseudomonadati; phylum Pseudomonadota; class Betaproteobacteria; order Burkholderiales; family Burkholderiaceae; genus Burkholderia; species Burkholderia savannae. The sequence goes on along the minus strand of NZ_CP013418.1, from coordinate 39,873 downwards.
GCGGTCGATCCGGATCTCGCGGATCTTGCCCGTCAGCGTGAGCCGGTTGCGCTTCGCGACGCGCGCGGCGATCGCGGCGAGCGTGGTGCGCTCGTACGGCTTCGAGCGGTCCGTGCGCAGCGGCGCGGCGACGCCTGTCGCGAGCGCGCGGATCGTCACCGTCGACGGCGGATCGTCGAACGACAGCTCGTCGATCTCGAAACGCCCGCACGGCAAGAGCGGCGCGCCGACGTAGCCGATCCGCAGCGCGAGCGCGTCGCCCTTGCCCGGATACCACGCGTCGCGCCAGCGGCCGTCGGCGTCCTCGAGCACGACTTCGATCTCGTCCGACTGGCCCGACAGGAAATCCGTGTACGCGACCGACGTCACGTACGGCGCGACGTCGGTCGTGATGTTCTTCTGCTCGTAGGTCAGCACGAAGGTCGGGCGCGGCACGTCGGCGACGCCCGGCGGCAGCAGCGCCGCAAGCGGGTTCAGCGTTTCCATGGCGGCAGGTCCTCGGACAGTTCGGCGCGCGCGATCACCGGAATCGACAGCGCGAGGCCGCTCGGCAGTAGCGGCGTGATCGGCACGTCGGGGTTCGCCGCGATGATCCGCTCGTACGCGAACGGATCGCCGTAGTAGCGATGGGCGAGCTGATCCCAGCGCTCGCCTTCGGTCGTGACATGGGTCAGAAACATCAGATCCTCCGTGTGGCGACGGCCGCCGCGAGCTTGCTCACGCTCGGCGCGGCCGAGGCGATCGCGTCGACGGCGTTCGACAGCTCGCGCGCGGCGGTGTCCACGGCGTCGCCGATCGTGTCGAGCGTCGCGTTCGCGAGCGGCTTGTACGCGGCCTGCACCGCAACCGCGGCGTCGTGGCTCGCGCGCAGGATGTTCGCGGCGTCCGGAATGTGCGCGGTCACGGCCGCGACGGCCGGCGAGAGCTTCTCGAGCGGCTCGGCCGCGCGCTTGATGTCGAGCAGCACGCCGGGCGCGCGGCCGAGCGCCGCGATCGGATCGTGCCTGAACTCGCGCACGACGCTCACCGCGTCCGAAGCGGTGCGCAGCGCGGCCTGCGCCTGCGACGCGTACGACACGACCTGCCGCACCGCGCCGCGCACGGTGTTGATCGCCGATTTGACGTCGGCGGCCGTCTGCGGCACCGCCTGCGCGGCGGCGGGCGGCACCTTCGGCTGCACCGCGGGCGGCGCGAGCGCGGTCAGCTTCTCGCCGACGTATTCCTTCAGCGTGATCGACGCGTCGAGCGCGAGCACCGCGCCGGAAGGCTCGCTCTGCTTGTGCGTCGCCTGGACTTCGGTCAGCACGAACCAGCCCTTGTAGTCGCCGTTGCCGAACACGAGCGCCATCGCCTGGCCCGCGCGCTGCGCGTTGCGCAGCTTCGCGAGCTCGGCTTCGGGATCGCAGAAGCGATAGTGAAACGACAGTGCGATGCGGATCTCGTCGAGCCGGTCCGCGATCCGTTGCAGACGCGGCTTGCCGTCGATCAGCGCATGCTCCGCGTAGTCGGCGCCGAACGTCGCGTCGAAGCCGTCGAAGTAGCCGACCAAATCGAATGGGATGTCACCGAGCACGGCGACCATATCAACCTCCGTAAGCGCGCCGCGCGCGTTGCGCGACGACGCGTTCCATCATTTTTTCGAGCTCGCGCAGCGACAGGTTCAGCGCGCGGCCAACCTGCTCGCCAACGCTCGCGCCCGAGCCGCCCTGCACCGTGATGTTCGGCGCGAAGTGAATCGACACGCCGTTCGCCGCGCCCGCGCCTGCCATGCCCGCCGCGTGTGCGCCGGCGAGCGGCAGGCCGGCGCGCGCGGCGTCGATGCGCTTCAGCGAGGCGGCGGCGGCCGTCTGCGTCGCCATGCTCGCGGCCGCGCGCGCGGGCAGCTCGGCCGCGCCCCGGACGCCGAGCGCCGCGCCTTGCGCGATGTTCTCGCCGTAGCCCATGAAGACGCGCGACGGCGAATGAATGCCGAGCACGCTCGCGAACCACGATTTCATCGACCCGGCAAAGCCGACCACCGCCGCCTTCGCCGCGCCGAACCGCTCGTTCAAGCCGTTCAGCAAGCCTTCGACGATGGCGCGGCCGATCGACATGAATCGCTCGGGCAGCGCCTTGAGGCCGTCCCACAGCGTCGTGAGCCTGTCGCGCGCGATGGCGACAAACCTCGTGAGGACCGGGCCGATGCGGTTCCAGTTGCGGTAGATCAGATAGCCCGCGACCGCGATGCCCGTCAGCACGAGGCCGATCGGCGTCGTCACCATGGCGCGGCCGACCCACAGCAGCGCGCGGCCCGCCGTCATCAGCCCGCGCGCGAGGCCGCTCCCGAGCACACGGCCGGCCGTCGCGCCGGCGCGCGCGAGCGTGGTCAGCGAGCCGAGCGCGATCGCGCCGAGACTGCGCGCGAAACCGAGCACGCGGCCGCCCGCCGCGAGCATCGAGCGGCCCGCGCCGAGCGCGATCGCGCGCGCGCGGTTGAGGCCCGCGGCGAGCTTGTCCGCCGCGCCCGCGTTCATGCCGCCGAGCTGGAACAGCGTCGACAACCGCGCGCCGCCGCGCAGCAGCGAGCGCAGCAGCGTCCACTTCGCCGCGAGCGTCGACAGCGCGGTGCCGAGCGCGTTGAGCGGCGTCTTCACGAGCACGTTCATCGCGAGGCCCGCGCCGAGCGTCGCGCCGCGCATCGCGATCGACGCGGCCGCGAGACCGACGACGCCGCGAATCGCATTCGGATGCGCGGCCGCGAACACGCCGACCTGAGCGACCATCGGCGACAGCAGGTTCATCACGTCGGTCAGCGGCGGCAGCAGCGTGCGGCCGACCGTCTCGCCAAGGCCGTCGATCTGCGTCTGCAGATTGCCCCATGCGGCGCTCGCCGTCTGGATTCGGCGCGCGTAGTCTTCGTCGAGCGCGCCCGCCGCCTGCTCGTTGCCCATCGCCTGCTTGTTCGCCTGGTACTTGCCCCAGTTCTCGCGCATCGCGAGCAGGTGATCGACCGCGCGCGTGTCCTGAAACAGCTCGCTCATCCCGAAGCGCTCGATCAGCTTGCGCTGCGCGCCGACGTCGCCGCGCGCGCCGGCGCGCTTCCATTCGCTGGCGAAACCTTCGCCGCGCGACGCGATGAACTTGCGCGCGATCTCGAGCGACGCCTCGTACTCCGAATAACCGGCGCCGACGATGTTCGCCATCGATTTCCTGTAATCGACGCCGGCCTTCTCGTACGCCTTCGCGGTCGATGGCGAGGTCATCTGCTTGAGCCACGCCTGCATGTTCGCCGCGGCGTCCTCGCCGGACGCCGCGCCCTCGCGGCCCATCGCGAGGCTCGCGACGATCTGCGACAGCGCCTGCTGCCCGGTCACGCCCTGCGCGGCGAACGACGACGCGAGATCCGGCATCGCCTTCACGACGTCGGCGAGCTTCATGTGGCCGAGCCCGCCGCCGTATGCGGCGCGGCTGAACGCGTCCTTCAGCGCGGCGTCGCCCTTGATGCCGAGCGTCTCCGACAGCGCGTACGACATGCCGGCGACGTCCTTGACGTCCGCGCCCGACGCGATCGCGACCTGGCCGAGCAGACGCGACTGACGGCCGGCTTCGGCCGCGCTCATGCCGCCGCCGATCAGCACGCCCGCGCCTTCGATCAGCGCGCCGTGCTTCGCGCCGGTCGCGCGCGCCGCGTCGCGGATCGCGTCGCCGAGCTTCCGCTCGTCGGCGCGCGACAGGCCGCCGTCGATCGCCACGCCGCGCAGCGCCGCCTGGAAATCCGCTGCGCGCGTGAGTGCGCCGACGATCGGCGCGGCGATGGTCTTCGTGATTGCGGACAACTCGCCGAGCTTCGCCAGGTATTGGCCGCGCTGGTCGCCGAGCGCCGCGCCGCGCGCGATTCGCGCGTCGAGCGCCGCATGGCGCGCCTGCGCCCGGTCGATCGCGCGGCCGAGCTGCTCGTACTGCGCGCGCAGCTCGCCGACGTCGCGCAGCGGATGCGCGATCGCGCGCGCCATCGCCCCGCCGAGGCGATCGTGTTTTCCACGCAGCGCGTCCGCGACGCGCCCGAGGTCTTCCAGCGTCGCCTTCGCGCTCGATAGCGCAGCGCCGACGCCGCCGGACGCCGCCGCGCCGTTTCTGATTCCGATGTAAATGTCGCTTGCCATGTCTGTCCTGCCCGTTGCGACGCGCGCGGAGATCGCCGCCCGCCGTTCGATGGTTGCCGTTCGATGCTTGCCGTTCGATGCTTGCCGCTCGATGGTTACCGTTCGATGCTTGCCGCTCGATGCTTGCCGCTCGATGCCTGCCACTCGATGGTTACCGTTCGATGCTTGCCGTTCGATTCCTGCCGGTCAATGCTCGTCGCTCGATGCCCGCCGCCCGCCGCGCGGCGCCGTGCGATGCAGTGCATAGCGCTCAGCGCTGCGCGGTCTCGCCGTTCGCTACGACGCGCCCATCGCATCGTTGCGCCGCTTGATCTCCCGCTCGGCGGCGTCGATCCAGTGCCAGTAGTCGTCAAGATCGAGTTCCGCGATCTCGGACGGCTGCATCTTCAGCACCAGCAGCAGCACCTCATCGAGCGGCCTCAGCATCGCGTCCGTCGATTCGGCCGGCGCGCCCGGCTTCGCTTGCCGCGGCGCTCGCATCGATTGCGGCATCGCGCTCCTCGACCATGTCGCGAAAGGAGTCGGCGAGCTGCTTCGCATCGGCGAGATCGAGCTCGCCGATATCCTCGACGGTGAGACCCGTCAGGCGTGCGAACAGAAAATCCTCCTGTTCGCCGGCGTCGCTGCTGTATTTGGCGGCGGCGGCCATGTCCTTGCGCTTGCCGCGACGCAGCGTGAGCGTCGACACGGTTTCGCCGGTCGCGAGCTTCAGGGGGTGCTTGAGGGTGATGATCATCGTGTGCTCCGTTGGGATCGAGAGCACATTGTCGGGCGCGGCCCCGGCGAGGGCTTTTGAAGACGGCTAAAAAAAAGACCCGCCGAAGCGGGTCGAACCGGAAAGGCCGGGACGTGAATCGTGGGACGTGAATCGTCGATCGTGATTCGCGCGCCGTGAGCCGCGCGCTGCGGGCCGCAGATCGCGAGCCGCGAATTGCGGATTGCGCCGCGTGTCGGGGTGTTGATGCGGTGATGCGGTGATGCGTCAGCGTGTCAGCGTGTCGGCGTGTCGGCGTGTCGGCGTGTCGACGCTTTGACGTTTCGACGTTTCAACGTTTCAACGTTTCAACGCTTCAACGCTTCAACGCTTCAACGTTTCGCGCATCGTACATCGCCCGTCGCACGCTGCGCAGCCCGCGGCGCGCATCGCACGCGCCGCGAGCCGCCCGCCGCACTCAACCGCCGATATTCGTGCGGAAGTCCGACAGCATGTCAACGCCGTCGACGCGGAAGATGTTCGCGAGATAGTCGAGCTCGAGCACTTCCTGCCCGTCGATCACCTGCTTCACGTAGGTCGCGCCGAACGACGAGCTGAAATCCGCGTTCTCGTGCTGCTTGAACGTGCCGAGCGGATTCTTCTTGAACATCACGGTCAGGTACGTGACGAGGCTCACTTCCTGCACGCGGCCCTGCGCGCCGTACGTCTCGATGTTCGAGCGGCACTGAAGCTGCACGGCCCGGAACGGGTTCGCCATCGCGCGCGCGACGTCGGCGTAAAGCGAGTTCCACTTGATCTCGCCTTCGAGCTTGTCGAGCCCGCCCGGCAGCTCGACCTTGCCGATCATGCCGAGCGCCTTGTGCTCGGCCATGATCGCCTGGATATCCGGCAGCTTGATTTCCTCGGCCTTGCCGAGCATCGAGTTGCCGTTCACGTAGACGTTCGCGTTCGTGATGCGATTGATCTTGATGCCGCCTGCCATGTCAGTTGCCTCCCTTCAGCGTGAGCAGATATTCCGAGGTGATCTCGGTTTCGTACGTGAGGCGCTCGAGCGGGGGCGGCACCGTGTACTTGTAGTTGATCAGAAGATGGCCCGCCGACAGTTCCTCCTTCGGGTTGCGCGCCGGATCGAACCACGCCTTGAAGCCGAGCAGCGCGCCGTCGCCGATCAGCTTGCGGCCGAAGCCGTTCACCGATTCGACGAGCGAATCGATGAGCGCCTGGTCGATCGGCATGTCGATGTACTGCTGGCTGAAATAGCGCAGCGACTCGTTGATCACGTCGCCCGTGCGGCGCACGTTCTCGAAGTTGCGCATGTGCGTGACGGTCGGCCACGCGGCGGTGCGGTTGCCCCACAGGCGCAGGCCCGAGCCGTACGAGTTGAACACGGTCGTGATCCCCTGCTCGTTCAGCAGATTCACTTCGGACTGCGGATCGTCGATCATCGCCGACAGCGGGCGCTCCACGCCCGTCACGCCGACGAGCTGCTGGTTCGAGCTCGACCACCAGTAGCCCTTGTCGAGATCGACGCGCGCGCGCAGCGCCGCCGCGCGCGACGACAGCGGCTCGAGGCGCTCGGCGTTGGCCGCCGGATCGTAGACCTTCACGTGCGGGTAGCAGAGGCGCACGCGCTCGCTCGACGTGTTGAAGTTGATCGAGCCGGCCGGGCCGCGGCCCGCCAGCGCCTGCGCGAACGTCGTGCCGACGGGCGCGTCGACATACGCGATCGCGCCGAGCTGGCCCGCCGTCGCCTCGAGCTCCGCCGCGACCGAGTTCTGCGTGCAGTAGCCGGGCGCGATCAGGATCTTCGCGAAATAGCCGAACAGGTTGTACGTGTCCTTCAGCGCCTTCATGCCGGTGCGGATGCCCGCCGCGTTGACCGCGCCGATGATGTCGGCCGCCGTCACCTTGGTCGGATCGGCGTACTCGTAGGCGGCCTTCGCGGTCGCCGCGCCCGCCGGGATCGCGCCCGTCTTCAGTCGCGTGATCACGCCCGTCACCGGGTCGAGCGAGAAATCGACGCCGGCTGCGTACGTCGTGTTGCCGTTCTCGCTCTTCAGAACGAGGTTCGACGCGGCCGGGTGGGCGAGCGTCGCGCGGCCGGTCGCCGCGTCGAACGTCACGCCCTCGGCGTCGATCACGCTCTTGTGGAGCTTCGGATCGAGCACGTTGATCACGATCACCGTGCCCGCGCCGTAGTCGTAGACGGCGTCGAGCGCCTGCGGGATCGTGAAGCCCGCGAGCTGCGGGCCGAACTGCGCGCCGTCGCGGTCGGACAGCGACTGGATCGGCTTGTTCACGGGGCCCGTCGGCGCGGTGCCGATCAGGCCGATCACGGCGGATTTGACGACCTTCACCGGCCGCGAGCCGTTTTCGGTCTCGATGGTTTCGACGCCATGCAGATAATTTGCCGCCATCGTTTTATGCTCCCTTCGATGCCGCACCGTTCGACGCGGCTTGCGGTTGGTCGTCCGCGACGCGTTCGCGCGCGGGCTCGTCGTGCGCCGCGACCGGGCGCAGATGGCCCAGCGCGAGCAGCGTCTTCGTGTATTCGTGCTGCTCGGGCAGCTCGACCGGCGCGCCCGGATGCAGCATCGCTTCACGGATTTCCGTGCCGTCTTGCAGCGAGACGCCGCTGATCGGGCCGCTGTACAGGTACTTCATGGTTTCTCCTCGTAGGTAACTTCGGTCAACAACGGGCCGTCGACCGGCTCGGCCTCCTCGACGATCACCGCATCGGCGGCGAACTCGATCGCATAGCGCCACTCGCTGTCGGTGCGGCCGGCGAACCGTTCGGCGGCCGCCGCGAGCTTCTCGCCGTCGGGCAGCGCGAAGCCGACGAGCGCGCGGCGCACGCCGTCGAGCGCGTCGAGCGCGCCGCCGCGGCCGGCGAGCTGCCGGGACACGACAGTCACGGCGAACTTCGCGCGGCGCGGCTGCACGATCGCCACGGCGTCGACGCGCGTGTCGTACTCGCTGCCCGCGTAGCCGGCGAGCAGCGCGCCGACGGGATGCGTCAGCGCGTACGCATCCGGCGGCGCGGGGAAATGCTCGACGGCGAGCTCCGGCAGCGCCCGGCTCAGCCGCGCGACGAGCGCGTCGATCTTCTCTTGCGTGGTCGCCATCAGATGCGCTCCCGGCGGGTGGCGCCGCACGCGGCGACAGCGCGCCGCGACGCGCATCGCGCGATCGCGGGGGACGCCGTCGCGGCGTGGGTGTTTTGGGTTTTCTGGTGTAACGCGCGTGTGTGCGGTTGCGAGGCGGTGGGGGCCTGTGGGTGCGTTTGCGTTTGCGTTTGCACTTGCACTTGCACTTGCACTTGCACTTGCACTTGCGTATGCGTATGCACTTGCGCATGCGTATGCACGTGTACTTCCACTTTCGTATGCGTACGCTTATGCGTTTGTGCTCGTGCTCGTGCTCGTGCTCGTGCTCGTGCTCGTGCTCGTGCTCGTGCTCGTGGTTGTGGTTGTTGTTGTGCTTGTGCTTGTGCTTGCACTTGCGTATGCAACAGCGTTCGAGCTTGCGTGTGCGCTTGCGTCAACACTTGCATGCGCGCTCGCATCGGCGCTTGCCCATGCGCCCGCATGCTGACGGGCGCGCCGCGCATCGCATGCGCGCCTGCGCAGCCGGCGCTGCCGGCCTGCGTGTCGCGATTGAAGTGGTGAGGTGCAGTAGCGTTCATGCCGCCCATCATCGGGCGGCGAGCGCTGGGGGTCTTTTAATCGGCTTTATGATTGCGCGCCGATTGCGACGGCCTCGGCGCTTCGATGACGATCCTCGCGCGCGGGATGTGGACGGCTCACCGGCAACGCGTCGAGGCCTTTATAAACCTTTACGGGACGATGCGGCGGTGCCATGAAGGACATTGCGCGTCCGAGCGCTCCGGGAAGGCTCCTGCAGGGATTTTGGGTTGATGACGCGCGGCGGACTGCGGTCAATGTAGATGTCGTTTGGCCCGCGCGCAAGCATCGGCGCGCGGTCGTCGATCGACGGTCGGTGGTCGGTGGTCGGTGGTCGACCGTCGGTGGTCGGTGGTTGATTGCCTGCGCTCGTCATTAGTCGATCGACGCACGATGCCTAGCGAGACGGCTTCGCGAGGAACATTCTGCGCTCGTTGTTCGTTTTCCGTCATCTGGCGCGTGACGTTCGTTGTTGAGTGTTCGGTGTTCGGTGTTCGGTGTTCGGTGTTCGGTGTTCGGCGTTCGGCGTTCGGCGTTCGGCGTTCGGCGTTCGGCGTTCGGCGTTCGGCGTTCGGCGTTCGGCGTTCGGCATTCGATGTTCGACGCTCGGCGTTCGACGCTCGGCGTTCGACGCTCGGCGTTCGGCGTTCGGCGTTCGGCGTTCGGCGTTCGGCGTTCGGTGTTCGGTGTTCGGTGTTCGGCGTTCGGCGTTCGGCGTTCGGCGCTCGACGTTCGACGTTCGACGTTCGACGTTCGACGTTCGACGTTCGACGTTCGACGTTCGACGTTCGACGTTCGACGTTCGACGTTCGACGTTCGGCGCTCGACGTTCGACGTTCGGCGTTCGACGTTCGGCGTTCGGCGCGCGCGCCGCCGAAGTTCGCTCCTCAGTGCGCGACGGCAAATATCCCGATACCAAAACACGGAGCACATGCCGCGACTCGCAAAGCACGGAGTACTGATCACGAATCACTAGGCACGAAGCACAATTCACGAAGCACCCGACACGAATCCGCCACCGCCTCACCGCCCACCGCCCACCGCCCGTCACTGATTCCAATACTTGACCGGCCGGGCGATCCCCGGCTCGCAATCGATCGTGTATTCGGCGACGTCGACGCCATAGCGCGTCAGATCGCTCCACCAGCGCCCGGACGGCTCCTTGCGCAGCCGCACGAGCACGCGATCGGCGAGGTAGTCGAGCTCCTTGCGGACTTCGATCGGCGTGACGTCCGGGTAGATCGAGCGCATCGTCGCCTGCACGACGTCCTCGGCAACCTCTTCCGGCCGCGCGTTGTACAGCGCGAGAATCAGGTGCCAGCGCAGCGTCTCGCGGCGCACCTTCGCATGATCGATGCCGAGCGGCGCGCAATGCGTCATGACATCCCCCGCAATTGCAGGTTCTCGATCTTCAAGGCGACCGCGTCGAGCTTCGCTTCGATGACGGTCTGATTGCGCACGTAATCCTCGCGCCGCACGTATTGCAACGGCAGATCCGCCTGAAACTTCAGGAAATCGCGCTCGAGACGCGCGACGTTGTCGGTCTGACGGCCGATCTGCTCGAGCAACATTCGCAGTTGTTCCTCCTGCTTCTGATCGCGATCGGCCTGGTGCCGCTCGATCTGCACGAACAACGCCTTGCCCGCCGCGGCCAGCAGCCCGACGAACGTCGCGAGCATCGACGCCAATTGCCAGAATTCCACTTGCAGCGTCACTGCCCGCTCCCCTCGAGCCAGTCGATCAATGTGTTCAGTTGTGCTTCGATGTTTCGGCTGCGTCGCGCGTTGTCGACGTGGTTGGCGAGGACGTCGTCCGCGCGTACCCCGGAGTCAGCGTCGTCGGCGGAGCCGGCCGGCGCAGCAGCTCCGGCGGCAGGATCGGCCTCGGGCAGACGGGCGGCGTCGCGGCCGGCTGCGGCGTTCCACACGCCGACAAAGCCGTCGGTAAAAACGCAGCGAGGCAGAGCCTCAGGACGCGCATCCGGCGTCGGGCGGTATTGGCGGGTGACACGGGCGATTCTCCGTTTCAATGCGTCGGCTTCGAGCGCGTGATGCGCGTTTGCGGTGAAGAGATCGGCGGCGAGGCGGTTCGCGCGCAGCGTGCCTTCGCGCTCCTGCGCGCGGGCGCTTTCGGCGGCATCGCGCAGCGCGTCGGCATGCCGGCGCTCGACGGCGGCGAGCTTCGCGTCGGCCGCGCGCGCGCCGGCGCGCTGCCCGTTGACGTAGCCCGTCGCGCCGGCGACGAGCGCGCTCGCGGCCGACGCGACGACGAGCGCGCCGAGCCCGCCGCGCGCGAACGAAATCGGCCGGCTCATGCGCAGGCTCCCGGCCCGAAGCCCGCGCCGATGTAGCGTGGCTCGAACGTGTGCAGGATCGCGCGCGGGTAGCCGCGGTTCTCGCGAAACGCAGCCGCGCCGCGGCCGGCGTTGAAACGCTCGACGTGGCCGAACCAGCGGCCGCGATTCGCGCCGCCCGCGACGGCCGCGCGTTGATCGCGATACACCCAGCCGAGCCCGCCGTTGTACGCGGACAACGTCATCGCGGCGCGCTCGCAGCGGCCGTCGGCTTCGATCCGGTCCCACAGGTAGCGGTCGTAGCGCACGAGCGCGCGGATCGACCACGACGGGTTGAACGGCTGCGCGTCGCCGAGCTCGGCGCGATAGAGGCCCGCGAGCCATTGCGTCGTGGACGGCATGAACTGCGTCATCCCCTGCGCGCCGACCGGGCTGACCGCGTCCGGACGCCATCTGCTCTCCTGATGAATCTGCGCGGCGAACGCCGACACGGGCGCGCCGAGCCCCCACACCGCGCGCGCGTTGCGCGTGAGCTCGGCGCGATAGGCGTATGCATTCGCGGGAATCTGCGCGCAGGTTGCGGCGGGCGCGCACAGCAGCGCCGCGATCAGGAACGTCGCGCGCATCGTCACAGGCCCAGCGCGACGCCGATCACGACGCCGACGACGATCAGCGCGCGGCGCAGCATCGCCGCGGCGAACACGCGCTCGTAGCCGGCGACGATCTTGTAATCGGCGCCGAGCGATTCGCCGCTCGCGCCGTGGCGCCAATCGGCCTGCAGATAGCTGTCCGGGCGCGCATACGGAAAGAGCCCGCGATCGAGCCAGTACGCGACGACGGCCGCGAGGCTCACGAGGCTCAGCTTGTAGAGCGACACGGGCAGTTGCTGCGGGGAAATCGATGCGATCGCCGCGATCAGCGCGATCGCGGCGACGACCCAGCTCGTGAGCCGAGGAAAGCGTCTGGTGAAGGGCATCGGCCTCTCCCGAAAATGAACATGCCGCCATGATCGGCGGCATGTCGGGACAGGTCTTTTAATCGGCTTTATTTAGCGCGCGGCGCGTTCGGGCGAATGCGTCGCAAAGCGTTGTCGAATCGTCGCTCGATTCGATTCGCGGGAAATGCGTGTTGGGACCGCGATCCGATTCAATTCGTTCAGTTCGGCTGATTTCTTTCGTTTTCTGCTTCGGTTCGATTCTTTGGTGCGACGCTTTGGGACGATGCTTCGCTCGATGCCGTCGGTTGTTGCTGCGATTTAATGCGTCGATTTAATGCTTCGATTCGCGGTCTCGATTCTCGGTCTCGATTCACCGCTTCGATTCACCGCCTCGATTCACCGCTTCACTTCGATGGGTCAGTTCGATGTTCCGGCTCATTACGCCGATTAGGCACTTCGATTCGCCGCCTCGAATCCACGCTCCGCTCCAACACCCCGATTCGGCCCGATCGTTCGCTCGTCGACGCGACGCTCAGCGCCGGTTCGGCATTTCGGTCCGCACTCGCTTCGCGCGATGGCCACCGCTACCGCCGCCATCGCCATCGCCATCGCCATCGCCGACGCCGACGCCGACGCCACCGCCATCACCGCCGCGCGACGCGGCTCGGCCGGAGCGTCTGCCACTCCGGCAAGCTGCCGGCGGGCGTTCGAACGCATTCGATATCCGGCGCGGACGGATTGTCGATGATGCTGCCGACCGCATACGACTTGCCTTCGAAAATGCAGCCCGTCGATTCCGTGCGCAGCGCGTGCAGCGCACTCGCCGCGTCGCTCGCCTTGTAGCCGAAAAACGCGATGGCGAGCGCAGCGGCGCCGAGCACGCCGACCGCAACCTTCATGTTGAAGCGCGCCGACGCCGCGTCGCGACGGTTCGCGTCGCAGTGCGGACAAGCGGCGGGATGAACGGAGGAAAACGCATCGGGCGGCCGGCTCGGCGCGAACGCGGCGGAAGCGGCCGCGGCGGCCGAAGCCGCGAACGCGGTGGGCGCGGCGTACGCGACCGGAGCCGCGGCGCAAGCAGCGGGCGACGCCGCATGCTGCGTGACCGACTGCGCGGCGGCCGGCGCAACCGGCTGCGCAACGGCCTGCGCCGACGGCGGCGCGGCGGCGGGCGCTTGCTTGGCGGGCGTCTGCGTCGCGCGCCCGAGCCACTCGACGAGATACTCCTCGACGTCGATGTACGCGCCCTTCAGGATCAGCCGCGCCTTGCGCGCGCCGGCCCGCGCCAGCACCTTGCGCCACACTTCGAGCGGCTCCTCCTCGGTGACCTCGACGATGCGCTGGACGAGCTGCGCGATCATCCGCTTCTGATGCTGCGTGACGTACTCGACGCGCTCCTCGCGCTCGCCGAACTGCACGTTCACGACGTTGCTGTTCGTAATCGGCGTTCCGTGACTCACCGAATCGCCGATGTGAACCTGATCTACGTTGGCCCCGAAACTGATTTTTCTTGTTGATTCTTCGTTCATTTTTTCTTGCGTGGTGGTTTGGTGGGTGTGGTGGTTACGTTGAAAGCGTGACTCCCGCCCGCGACGGTATTGTTCTGCCCGATCGTCGCGCTGCCGAAATCGATCGCGAACTTCGGCCCCGCCTCCGGCAGCGCGCCCGCCGTCAGTGCGCCGATCGCGGCCGATTTCACCGCGAGCGGCGCGGCCCGGTACTTCTCGATCAGCTCGATCTCGTCACGGGTCAGCCCGGCGCTCGAGCGCACGCCCGTAATCACGTACTGCGCGTCCACGCCCTCGGCCGCGACGAGGTTCAGATACGCGGCGTCCGGCGTGCTCTCGCCCTTCTCGTAGGTGATCTGCGCGCGCTTCGACACACCACCCAATGCGGCGAAATCGGTCTGGCTCTTCGCCAGGCGCTCGCGCTCTTCCTTCAGCCGAGCGCCGATCTCTGATTTCTGCACATCAACCCCTTGCAAGGTGCAGATTTCTGCACCATAATTCATTCACACCGTCACACGACGAACGGCAATCGAGTCGGCACCTGCCCGTGCCGACGGCCCCTTGCGAGGAGCATCCATGAAACTGCGCACCGCCGCCGAAGCTCGCGCCGAGCTTCAATCGAAAGGCGTTTCGATCACCCAATGGGCGATCGCCAATCAATTTTCTCCCAATCTCGTTTTCGAGGTGCTCGGCGGCCGCAAGAAATGCATTCGCGGCCAGGCGCACGACATCGCGGTGAAGCTCGGCCTCAAGGCGGGCGAGATCTGCGCCGATCCCGCGACGGCGCTCGCGCCCATTCACCGGCGCGCCGCCGCATAACCCTTCAGCGCCAAAAGCCGCTGCGGCGGCCCGCACTCAAGCCGCGATGCGCGCGGCCGCCGCCGTGCGTCGCGCGTTGCGCTGCGTGATCCGAACCGTGCCGGCGCATGCCGCGATGGCCGTCTCATTCAATACACATCGCATGCACATTCGCCGCGCCTCGAACCGATTGCTCGCCAAATTCCGAAACGCAATGACACTCCATCACCTGAAGATTAACCGTTTTCGATTCCATTGGCTGCAAATGCGTTGCATCGATGTCAAACGAATCGATTTCGTTACGCCGATTTTCGACGCGAATGGCGCATTTCGCCCGCGGCCGCACCGCGCTAAATACGCGGCGCGGCGCGATTTCAAACGCATTTTCGATTTCGATAAAAAGCGCCAAACGATTGCCGATCGCCCGAAAGCGGCCACTGGATGCGCGGCGCGCGGTGTGATAAGCGCGAACGGCGGCGCGTCGTTCGCCGCATGGACCGCAGCGCCGACGGGAGCCGCCCGATGAGCGCCGGCACGACGACCACCACCAAATCGGCCGAGAAAGTGCTCGAAGTCCTGAACGTCCTGCTCGGCCACTTCGCGCACGGCTTGACGCCCGGCGAGCTCGCGAAGGCGACGCGCCTGTCGCCGTCGAACATCACGCGCTACGTCGCGACGCTCGAAGAAACCGGCTTCGCCGAACGCATTCCGGAGACTGGCCGCATCCGGCCTTCGGTGCGGTTCGCGCAACACGCGGTCGCGATCGCGCAGAGCTTGAACGCCGCGCGACATCGCCTCGATGAACTGGCCAGCCGCCTGGCCGCCCCACGCTAAGGAGTCCATGACAATGGCACGCAAACCTTCCGCCGTCGCGCCGCAGCCCGTCGTCGTGACGGATGCCGATACCCCCGCCCTTCCCGCAATGGCCGCGGCGTCGAACGCGCTCGCCGCGCATTCGGCCGCCGTCGCCGAGCAGTTCGGCGACGGGCTGCCGTACGAGCGCGCCCGCGTCGTCAACGAAGCGCGCTTCTACATGGCGCAGAGCGCCGAGGCGATGCTCGAAGCGGGCAAGCGCCTGATCCTTCTGAAGGAGAACGAACCGCATGGCGATTTCACGCGCATCGTCGAAGAGCAGCTCGGGCTCGCGCCGCAGGTGGCGCGGCGGATGATGCAGGCATCGGTGAAGTTTCTCGGCGCGGAGCACGGCGGCGCGAAGCGCTCAGCGCTGAGCGTTCTGGGCAAGACCAAGCTGTACGAGCTGATGGTGCTCGACGACGACGAGCTCGACGTGCTCGCCGACGGCGGCACGGTTGCGGGCCTCGCGCAGGACGACATCGACCGGATGACGACCCGCGAGCTGCGCGCCGCGCTGCGCGAAGCGCGCGAGAACGCCGACGCGCAGGCGCGCCTGCTCGCCGACAAGAACGGCAAGCTCGACGAGCTCGCCGCGAAGCTGACGAGCAAGGCGACGCACGTGAAGCGCGCGACGCCCGACGAAACGGCCGCGCAGATCCGCGGCGAGGCGAGCGCGATCGCGTTCGAGGCCGAATCGGTCGTCCGCGGCCAGCTGCGCGCGGCGTTCGACACGCTCGCGCGGCACGCGCAAACGCACGGCACGCCGCACGACGACTTCATGGCCGGCTTGCTCGGGCAGATCCAGCTCGCGCTGAATCAGCTGCGCAGCGACTTCGGCGTGAAATCGGCGGCCGACGGCGACGACATGCCGGAATGGCTGCGCGGAGCGGATGCGGATTTCGAGGGCGAGGGCTACGCCGATGCTGATGTCGATGTCGATGTCGATGCTGATGCCAACACCAACACCAACGCCAACGCCGACGCCGACGCCGACGCCGACGCCGACGCCGACGCCGACGCCAAAAGCGACGCCAGCATAGCCGCGCACGTCGACAGCCCCGTCGACAGCCCCGCCGTCGACTCAGCCGCCCTCTCCACCGCGCAATGACGAGGCCCCCGCGATGAACGCCGTATTGACCGAACGCATCGTGTCCGTCGCACGAGCCGCGCGCGCGGCGGGCCACGGCAACAAGCATGCGATCTACGAAGCCGCGTGCCGCGAGCTCGGCCTGTCGCGCGCGACGCTGATGCGCAAGCTGAAGGCCGTCGCGGTGACGCCGCCGCGCAAGCGCCGCGCCGACGCAGGCCGCAGCGCGCTGACGCGCGCCGAGGCGATGACGATCTCCGCGCTGCTGATCGAATCGACGCGCAAGAACGGCAAGCGGCTGTATTCGATCGCCGACGCGGTCGAAACGCTGCGCGCGAACGGCATGATCCGCGCCGAATCGCTCGACGAATCGACGGGCGAGCTGCGCCCGTTGTCCGACAGCGCGATCCAGCGCGCGCTGCGCACGTACGGCGTGCATCCGGACCAGTTGCTCGCGCCCGCGCCCGTCACCGAGCTCGCGAGCCGCCATCCGAATCACGTCTGGCAGATCGACGCGAGCCTGTGCGTGCTGTATTACCTGAAGCCCGCCGCCGATCCGCGCGCGAACGGCCTGCGCGTGATGGATCATTCGGAGTTCTACAAAAATAAGCCGCGCAACGTCGCGCGCATCGCGGCCGATCGCGTGTGGAGCTACGAGATCACCGATCACGCGAGCGGCTGGATCTACGTCGAATACGTGCTCGGCGCGGAGTCCGGCGAGAACCTGTGCTCGACGCTCATCAACGCGATGCAGGAACGCGGCGGCGCCGACTTGATGCACGGTGTGCCGCGCTTCCTGATGCTCGATGCGGGTGCCGCGAGCACCGCCGCGATGACGCGCAACCTGTGCCGCGCGCTCGGCATCGAACTCATCGTCCACAAGGTCGGCAACGCACGTGCGACGGGGCAAGTCGAGAACGCGCGCAACCTCATCGAACGCAAGTTCGAGCCGGGCCTGAAGTTTCAGCCGGTCAACAGCCTCGACGAACTCAACGCGCTCGCCAGGCGCTGGCGAATGCATTTCAACGCGACCGCGACGCACGGCCGGCACGGCTCGACGCGCAGCCACGCGTGGCTGCGGATCACCGCGCGGCAGCTCGTCAACGCGCCTTCGCTCGACATCTGCCGCGAGCTCGCGGTCGCCGCGCCGGAGAGCCGCAAGGTCACGCCGAAGCTGCGCGTGTCGTTGCGCGGCGTCGAGTACGACGTGTCGGCGGTGCCTGGCGTGATGGTGGGCGAGAAGCTGATGGTCACGCGCAACCCGTGGCGCGACGACGCCGCGCAAATCGTGCTGACCGGCGACGACGGCCGCGAGACGTACTTCGTCGTGCCCGAAGTCGCGCGCGACGCGCTCGGCTTCGCAACCGATGCGGCCGTGATCGGCGAATCGTTCCGGCGCCATGCCGACACGCCCGCGCAGCGCGCGGTCGACGAGATCGAGCGGCTCGTGTCCGGAGCGCACACCCGCGCCGACGCGAAAGCGCGGCGCCGCGCGAAGGCACTGCCGTTCGGCGGCCGCCTCGATCCGTACAAGCACATCGACGACGACGCGCTCCCGACTTACCTGCCGCGTCGCGGCACCGAGCACGAACTTGCCGCGCCGCGCGTCGCGCACGCGCCGCTGTCGCTCGTCGACGCGGCGATGCGAATCAAGCCGCGCATCGAGGCCGCCGGCGCGACATGGAGCGCCGAGCGCTTCCGCTGGCTGCAGCAGCGCTTTCCGAACGGCGTTCCGCAGGACCGGCTCGGTGCGATCGTCGCCGAGCTCATCGGGCCGCGCTCGGATCTGCATCAGCCGCTGCAGATCGTGCGCACCTCGGCCGGGGGGCAATGATGCTCAAGCTCAAGAACGTATTGCAGCGCATCGGCTGCAAGCAGGCCGATCTCGCCGCGCACATCGGCCTGTCGCAGGCGACGGTCGCGCAGATCGTCAACCATGGCGCGTGGCCGAAGAGTTTCAACGCCGACGCGCTGCGCCGCCGGATTCTCGACTATCTGCGCCAGCGCGGCGCGCTCGAAGCCGCACTCGCCGACGCGTTCGATTCGGCGAGCGATTCGATGCGAGACGGCATGGCCGGACACGCGGCGGCCGGCGCGGCGTTCTCCTCTTGCAACTCGTCGCGCAACTCGTCGCGCAACTCGTCGCGCAACTCGTCGCACTTCTCATCGCACGCTTCGTCGCGCCGTTCGCCACGCGACGACACCGATCTCAACCAGGAGGATTCGATGCTACTGCGCAAACAAGCACTGACGCCCGCCGCGCGCAAACACTTCGGCCTGTTTCGCGATCCGTTCCAGGACGACGTTCGTTCGCACGACGACATGTACCTGAGCCCCGACATCCGCCACGTGCGCGAGGCGATGTTTCAGACTGCGAAGCATGGCGGAATGCTCGCCGTCGTCGCGGAATCCGGTGCGGGCAAGACCACGCTGATGCGCGATCTCGAAGACCGGATCACGCGCGAGAATCAGCCGGTTCTGCTCATCAAGCCGTACGTGCTCGCGATGGAGGACAGCGATCGCAAAGGCAAGACGCTGAAAGCGACGCACATTGCCGAGGCGATCGTCACGGCCGTCGCGCCGCTCGAGAAACTCAGGAGCAGCCCGCAGGCCCGCTTCGCGCAACTGCATCGCGCGCTCGAGGACAGCCACGCGGCCGGCGGCCGGCACTGCCTCGTGATCGACGAGGCGCACGCGCTGCCGATCGCGACGCTCAAGCACCTGAAGCGTTTCTTCGAACTCGAATCGGGCTTCGCGAAGCTGCTGTCGATCGTCCTGATCGGGCAGCCGGAGCTGAAAATCAAGCTGTCCGAGCGCAACCAGGATGTTCGCGAAATCATTCAGCGATGCGAAATGATCGAGTTGCCGCCGCTCGACCGCGCGCGGCTCGACGAGTATCTGGCCTTCAAGCTCGGCCGGCTCGACAAGCGGGTTGGCGACGTGATCGACGCAGGCGGCGTCGACGCGCTGCGCGGGCGGCTGACGATCGCGAGCGACCGCCGCCGCGAGCGCGCCGACACGATCTCGCTGCTGTATCCGCTCGCGGTCGGCAATCTGCTGACCGCGGCGATGAATCTCGCGGCGGGGCTCGGCGTGCCGGTCGTCACGGCCGACGTGATCAAAGGGATCTGACATGAACGCCCGATTGCAAACGCAACGGCCGTCGCTCGAAACGGCCGCACCGCACGAGCCCGCGCCAGCGCGTGCCGCGCCGGAAAACGCACGCGTGCTCGACGCCGATTTCGTCGCCCGCCTCACGCTGCTCAACGCGAGCGCACGCGCGCTGCGCGGCCTCGGCTATCGCGTGTTCGACGAGGATGCATTGCCGCGCGACGGCGGACGGCCGACGATCCGCATCGGACCGTCGTCGCGCGCGGCCTCGGTCGACACGCTGCGCGGGCATGCCAACGGCGTGTCGATCGAGCGCCGCGACGGGCGCGGCTTCGCCTGCGTCGACTTCATGGGCGTGCGGGTGATGTGGGAAGTGACAGTGTGACGACATCGCCGAAGAAACGAACGCGCCGCGTCCACTGACGCGACGCACACGAAAACAAGCAAGGAGTGAAGCAATGGAACAAAGGATTCCGAACGGTTATTGGAAAGACGCAAAAGGCTGCCTCGTCCCGGAAAACATGATCAAGCCGCTTGATCGCGAACGCGACCGGCTCGTGCGCGAGCTCGTCGACGAGGCGCGGCGCGTATCGCGCACGCTCGCCGAGCTGAAGACGCGGATCTTCGGCGACGTGGCGGCCTTCGTCGACATGTCGGCCGAAACGTACCAGGCCAAGCTCGGCGGCAAGAAAGGCAACGTCACGCTGTATTCGTTCGACGGCCGTTATCGCATTCAGCGCGCGATCCAGGACCGGATCGCATTCGACGAGCGGCTGCAGGCCGCGAAAGCGCTGATCGACGCGTGCCTGCACGACTGGACGACCGATGCGCGCCCGGAGATCCAGGCTATCGTCGCGCAGGCGTTCGCGACCGACAAGGAAGGCCAGATCAACACCGGCCGCGTGCTCGCGCTGCGCCGGCTCGACATCGCGGACGCGCGGTGGCAGGACGCGATGACGGCGATCGGCGAGGCGTTGCAGGTAATCGGCAGCCGCTCGTACGTGCGGATCTACGAGCGTATCGGCGATACCGAGCAGTACGAACAGATTCCGCTCGACATCGCCGGCGTGTAGGAACGGGATCGACGAGGACGGCGCCGTCAGGCGGCGGCGCCGGGCGTGTGGGCGTGTGGGCGCTTGGGCGCTTGGGTGCTTGGGTGCTCGGGCGCTCGGGCGCTCGGGCGCTCGGGCGCTCGGGCGCTCGGGCGCTTGAACGCATGATTGCTTGCCGGGATGAAACGGTTCGAATGGAGGCTGTATGAAGGCGGATTTCAAGAGCAAGGGGCCGGAGCTGCTGGTCGACCTTGCGCAACATGTGTCGGTGGCGCTCAAGGAGCTGGCGGCGATGAAGACGGACGAGGCCGATCAGCTCGGCCGGGAGATCGCCGACAGGATGGCGGCGCATTGGGGCGGACAAAACGTGTATTTCCCGATGGGGGTGTCGTACAAGCTGTCGCAGCGCGACCGCAGGATTTACGACGAGTTTCGCGGCGACAATCACGGCGAGCTCGCGCGAAAGTACGGCGTGTCGATTCAGTGGATCTACAAGATCATCAAGGCGGTCGGACGCGAGGAGACGGCCGCGCGGCAGAAGCGGCTGTTTTCCGATCGATGAGGCGTGGCGATGCGGCGAGCCGGGGGCTGGGAAATCGGGCGGGGGTTGGGAAATCGGCGGTTTTGGTTTTGGTTTTGGTGCGGCGGTTGCGGCAGGCGGTACGGAATTGCGCGAGGCCGAGCTTCGCGGCGTGGCCGGGGCGGTGGTTGGGGTGATTATGTCGCGAGGGTGTGGTGGGTTGTTGCGCGGGGGGGCAGTCAACCCGCGCTGCAATCGCGCCGATCGCGCCCTCCGCGACACCGCCCTAGATCTCGGTCGCGTCGCACCCATTCGGCACAACGGCATATGCACACGCCATTCCTCATTCAAAAACGTGTCGCGCCGGTTTCTTTAAATAGAATTCTCACCTTGAACAAGAAAATCTGGCAGCATAATGATTCGCCTTCTATGCCTCACTATTAGAAATAGGCTTCCCCAAATTATCGGCATCCGATAATACGCTGCCGATATTCGGTGAAATATCGATAACGCACCCAGTCGATAAAGCGAACCATGTTCGAATCATTCAACAAAGACGTGATTGCCGCGTTTATTAGAAACAAACGCAAGATCATCGAAAATGGGGCCACTCGACAAGTACGGACGCTGCTGGACGACATCGGCGCGGTGGCCTTCCGCCTGCTGCCCCATCCGCTCCTGTTTCCCGCCGAAGACTTCGACATGCTCGCCCGAATCGCGCGTGATCTGCTGTCCGCTCAAAACAAGATCGCGCGTCATCTTTGCCGACATCGCTCACGGGCGGACATCCTCCAGCAATTCTCGCTCAGCGACGCGCTGATGCCTTACGTCGACTGGGAGGAACTGGAAGCCGGCAGCCGCCGGGTAACGCGCGTCGACATCCTCCCCTTGCCGGATGGCTATGCAGTTTGCGAATTGAATTTCTCGGCGGCGGTCGGGGGAGCCGAACTGTTCGACTGCTATCGCCGGTTCATGCAAGCGGCCGGCTGGCCGGCTGTCGCGCTCGACGGTTCCCCTTATACAAATCTGCGCTCGCTGTACGAGGACAGCATCGCGTCTTTGGGTATCGATCGAGTGGTCCTCCTCGATTGGAGTTCGCACGCCGCCCGCGGATATGCCTCGCCCGAACTTGCCCGTCGGTACCTTGCGGGCATGGCGAGCGATATACCGATCGAAGTTCATACGGAATTGACTTATCCGTCGAAGTGGCTGGGCGACGGCAACGGCATTCTGATTCACCGGAATTTCGTCTATGACGACATGACGGTGAACATCGATAAATTCCATGCAATTCACCGCAGCGGCGCAAAATTTTCCAACGGGCTGGAAGCCGAGTTGCTAATGAACAAGACATGGCTCGCGCTGTTATGCGACGAGCGTTTTCACACGCTCCTCGACGACGACGAGATCGCCGCGATCCGAAACTATATCCCGCATACCTTTCGCCTCGACGAAAGCACGCTCGCCGATACGTTGGCCCGCAAAGACGAATGGGTGTTCAAACTGAACGTTTCTTATGGAGGCGTCGACGTGATGATCGGCAGAGATCATTCGGCCGGCGCGCTCGCCAATCGATTGCGGAAAAAAGGCGTGGCAAACTGGATTTGCCAGGCTTTCCGCGAGGTGGCGACGATTCGTCATCCTTTCGACGAAACCTTTGTCGCAGCCGAACACAAGCCAGTGCTGGGAATGTATCTCCACCGCGACAAGGCGAGCGGCATGGTGCTACGCTCGAATCGCTTTTCGAGCGTGGTCAATACGGGCAGCGGCGCGGGAGTTCACTGGGCGGCCGTCGCCACTCGAGCAGAAAAGGAAGCCGTTCTCGCAGCACTGGACGCTTAGCCTCAACGTGAACCGAACATTTGCGTATCGAACCGCCAACGACAACAACCGGGAGAAGCGCATGGACACAGCCGAACTGCATTTCCGTAACAACGAAGGAGGAATGGCCGATTACGTCACGCAACTGAGGGACGTGGGAACCGTGATGCTTCCCGCCTATGTGGCCTTCGACGCGCACGAGCTAACGCGCATCGACCAGTTGCAAGCCCAAATGCCGGAGGAATCCGTGACCGCCGGCGACGCCGGCGACACGCACGACATCTATGTCCGGCGCATCATGCTCGACCGGGCCGGCGAGCTTCCTCAACTCGTCAACCGGCCCTACTCCGACCAGATCCTGGACATTCTCACCGACGCCCGGCGCACGCGATTCTTCGGCGACATGTTCGCCACGCGCGCCGAGTACTTCATCCGGCGATGCCAGATCAACCGGATGGTGAAGGACTCCTTCATCGGCATCCACCTCGACGCTGCAAGCAATCCGGACTACGAATTTTCGGTCGTCATCCAGCTCGGCAATAAGTTCGAGGGCGGCGAATTCGTGGTTCATCCGGAAGGCCGGCCGTTGAACGTCTTCGCGCCGACTTACGGCACGGTCATCGTCACGAACTGCATGCACCGGCACGAAGTCAGAACGGTGCGCACGAACGAGCGCACGTCGCTGGTCTATTTTTACTCGCGCCACGACAAAGCCAACCGGCGCGCATGACCGGGCGACGCCGCTGGTGAGCCGACAGCAGGCGAAGCCGATCGCCGGGCTTCGCCGTCGTCCGCGTACTATGCCGGCCTGTCCCGGTCGGAAACCGCAATCGTCGGCCGATCGTTCCGATTCCGTGGCTCGCACGCCGGCCGCTCGAATAGCAGAATCGGCTGGCCTTTGTATTCGGTAGCGGCTATCTCCCGATAACCGAACTCGCCGGCCAGTCGAATGCAAAAGCGATTTTCAGGGCCGATCAGGCAAACGGTGCGCCGCGCCGCCAAGTGCTCGTCCGCCCAATCCAGCACCGCATACAACGCTTCGCGCGCGACACCTGTCCCCCACGCGGCGGGGGACAGCGCGCCGCCCAATTCCGGCACATTGTCGAGCGCGGGAACGATATCGCGCTTGGCATCGGCAAAGCCCAGTTCGCCGATGAAACGCCCGGTCTGCTTTTCGTGAACCGTCCAGTAACCGAAGCCCAGCAATCGCCAATGCCCGACATAGCGCAATAGGCGAAACCAGCACTCTTCCATCGTGTACGGCTCCTCGCGTATCAAGCGCGTCACGTCGGGATCGGCCCATAGTGCCCGGCTGCTGTCGAAGTCGTCCAGGCGATGGCCGGACAGGATCAAGCGAACCGTCTCGATAACCGGCGCGGATCGGCCGACGGCGCCGTCGACATGCTCTTGCATGATTCCACCTCTCGCAACTTGGCTGCTCCGATCCGATTGGAAACCCGCGCGTTTCGATCGCGGCTCGACGTCAGTTCCGGCGAACCGCCAATCGCACATCGTATTCGCGATGACTGATCGAGCGTCACCGATCAGCCGTCACAACCTCTCCGACGGTCAAACCTTAGGCGATCCGCTGTCCTCGTGACTACCCACTATCCTTGACCAGTACGAAGTTCCCGTGATGTGCATCCCGGCCGCCTTTGACAACCAACAGGCAACGTGTACCCTCATGCGCGCCCCGCACTACCAGCGCAAATCGACCGCGCTCGGCCGACTCCGAAGCCACCCACGCGCAATTGTCCGCGGCGGCATTGCGGCCGTCGGCGTCGACAATGTTCGCCGACAGTTCGCCGAACCATTCGATCAGCACACCGAACAAGGAGGATCGGCAATCCTCGATCGAATCGGAAACGCCATCGGCGTGACGTGCGAAACAAAGGACAAATTTGCGCCGAGCCGGAAAAACAAAGCCGGCCAAATGGCCGGCTTTGTTACGCCCGTGTCTCCCGCCTCTCAGCGGAGAAATCGCTCGGATCGGCGTCGACTCTCGATGAGTCCCGATAAGAAATGAAGTGCGTCATCAGAGAGTCAAGCATAGCTTATCCGGATGACCGGCTTATGCTTGACGACACGTCTTCCTCGAACGCCTTGGCAGGGATTTGGTGGGCCCGGCGGGTTTCGAACCCGCGACCAATCGATTATGAGTCGACTGCTCTAACCACTGAGCTACAGGCCCTAAAAACGAATGCGACGCAAAAAAAGACCCGGAGATACTGGCCGGGCCGGCATTGTAACAACTAAGTAAGGAAATCGCCGCCGGATTCTTGCGCCCCGGCGGCGACCGATCGGAAACGGGCGATCAGTTCCCCTCGAGGAACGACTTCAGCTTGTCCGAACGGCTCGGATGACGCAGCTTGCGCAGCGCCTTCGCCTCGATCTGACGAATCCGCTCGCGCGTGACGTCGAACTGCTTGCCGACTTCCTCGAGCGTGTGATCCGTGCTCATTTCGATGCCGAAGCGCATCCGCAGCACCTTCGCCTCGCGAGGCGTCAGCGAATCGAGCACGTCCTTCACGACGTCGCGCATGCTCGCATGCAGCGCGGCGTCGGCCGGCGCGACCGTGTTGGTGTCCTCGATGAAGTCGCCGAGATGGGAATCGTCGTCGTCGCCGATCGGCGTTTCCATCGAGATCGGCTCCTTCGCGATCTTCATGATCTTGCGGATCTTGTCTTCCGGCATCTCCATCTTCTCGGCGAGCGTGGCCGGATCAGGCTCGAGGCCCGTTTCCTGCAGAATCTGCCGCGAGATGCGGTTCATCTTGTTGATCGTCTCGATCATGTGAACCGGAATCCGGATCGTGCGCGCCTGGTCCGCGATCGAACGCGTGATGGCCTGGCGAATCCACCACGTCGCATACGTCGAGAACTTGTAGCCGCGGCGGTACTCGAACTTGTCCACCGCCTTCATCAGGCCGATGTTGCCTTCCTGGATCAGGTCGAGGAACTGCAGGCCGCGGTTCGTGTACTTCTTCGCGATCGAGATCACGAGACGCAGATTCGCCTCGGTCATCTCGCGCTTCGCCTGGCGCGCCTTCAGTTCGCCCGCCGCCATCTGCCGGTTGGTTTCCTTCAGGTCCTTGAGCGGCAGCACGACGCGCGCCTGCAGATCGAGCAGGCGTTGCTGCTGTTCGCGGATCGCCGGGATGTTGCGCGACAAAATCGCGCTGTACGAATGGCCTTCGGCCGCGATCTTCTCGGCCCAATCGAGATCCGTCTCGTTGCTCGGGAAGCGCGCGATGAATTCCGAACGCGGCATGCCGCACTTGTCGACGACGATGTGCAGGATCTGGCGCTCGACCTGACGCACTTCGTCAACCTGCGCGCGCAGCGTGTCGCACAGACGCTCGACGGTGCGCGCGGTGAAGCGAATCGACATCAGTTCGTTCTGGATCGTCTCCTGCGCCTTCAGGTACGACTTCGACTTGTAGCCTTCCTTCTCGAACGCGCGGCGCATCTTGTCGAACCATTCGCTGATCAGCGCGAACTTTTCGAGCGACGCGCGCTTCAGCGCTTCGAGCTGGGCCGCGTTGGCGGTCGCCTGCGCGGCGCCGTCGTCATCGTCCTCTTCCTCTTCCTCGGCTTCCTCGGCTTCCTCGTCCTCGTTCTCGATTTCCTCGGCGTCCTTCTCGGAGAAGCCGTCGGTATCGGCGGCATTCGGGTCGATCAGGCCGTCGACGAGTTCGTCGACGCGACCTTCCTCGTTCGCGACGCGCTCGGCCATCGCAAGGATGTCGGCGATCGTGGTCGGGCACGCGGAAATCGCCATCACCATGTGGCGCAGGCCGTCCTCGATCCGCTTCGCGATCTCGATTTCGCCTTCGCGCGTGAGCAGCTCGACCGTGCCCATCTCGCGCATGTACATCCGGACCGGATCGGTCGTGCGGCCGAATTCGGAATCGACGGTCGACAGCGCGACTTCCGCTTCCTCTTCGACTTCATCGTCGGACGACGCGGCGGGCGCATTGTCGTTCAGCAGCAGCGTCTCGGCGTCGGGCGCCTGCTCGTACACCGCGACGCCCATGTCGTTGAACGTGCCGATGATACCTTCGAGCGCTTCCGTTTCCGTGAAGTTGTCCGGAAGATGGTCGTTGATTTCGGCATACGTGAGGAAGCCGCGCTCCTTGCCGAGTTTGATCAGCGCGCGCAGTTTTGTACGACGCTCTTCAAGCTCCTCGGCCGTGCCGGGCGTGCTCGTCGCGAACGCTTCCTTCAGCAGCGCCTTTTCCTTGGCGCGGCGATCGCGCGCCTTGGCTTTCTCGCCTTTACCCGACACAGCGGTGGGCTGGTCGTCGCTCTGGTTTGCGTCGTCATCGACGGATACTTCGTTCAGCTTTTTCGTCATGGAGTTCGCCGTACCGGCTAAATCGACTCGCGGCTGCTGGACTACAGCCGGTTGAACCGTGGATGCTCGAGTAGCTGCCGTTTCGTCCGGCGCGGCAGCCGCTCCCCTTGCGCTTTTCGCACTCGCCCGCTTCAAAGGCGGCTTGGCCGTCTTCGCCTCGGACCTCACGACGACCCGTGATGCGCTGGCCGTCGGCGCCGGCGCAGCCTTGGCGGTGCCGGCCGCGGCCCTCTTCCTCGCAGGGTGCGCCGCGCGGGCCGAAGACGTCTTTGCGGAAGCTGCGGATTTGGCCGTCGCGACCGCTACGGTCGATTCCGTCGCCTTACCCGCCGCTTTTTTTCCGCCGGTAGCCTTTGCCATTGCGATTCTCGCCTCTGCTTAGAAAACAAACCGCTGAAAACCTTATATTATAGCACGCTGAGACAGACCCCTCCCCGGCCGGTTCACAGCCCGAGCCTCCGTTTCATGTCTGCCAGGTTCTGATGCAAATCCTTGATTTCCGCCAATTCCTCGGAAGTGGGCGCCGACCGCTTCGAAAGGCTGTTGAGCCTGTCACAGCACGCGTCGTAGCGCATCTTGAGCACCGCTGCCTGAAGCTCCTCGCCTGCGATCCGTTCCTGCTCGCGCAGCCCCTCCTGCGCTGCGTCGCTCTCCGGATTCTGCTGCATCAAGTCGCGGACATTTTCATCATAGACCAGAATTTCCCGGAAAATTGCGTCGTAGGTGGCCGCGTTAGCCGAATTGCGTAGCACATCGGACAAAAGCCGGAACTCCGCCCCTTCGCCGAGCGCGCGCGCGTGGCCAACCACCTCGTCGAACAATTCCCCGTTTCTCGGCAGCGCCCGCAGCGTCGCGAGGCTCTCGTCGTCGAGCGCCGCCGCAATGCGCGGATGCATCACCAGATTGCGCAGCGCGCGCTTTTCGTTGTCCGTCACGCGCCGCCGCTCGCTGCGCGCGGGCGCCTGGCGGGCCGGCGCGGCGATCCGCGCGTCCACTTCGACGAGCGCCGCCACTTCGTCGAACGGAATCTGCAGCCGATCGGCGAACATGTGCATGATCTGCGCCCGCAACGCGTTCGCGGGCAGCGCCTGCAGCAGCGGCTTCGCGTCGAACAGCGCCTTCGCGCGCCCTTCCGGCTGGTCGAGCTCCTTGCCCGCCGTCGCCTCGTTCAGCAGGAACTGCGACAGAGGCATCGCCCGTTTCACCTGCTCCGAAAATGCATCCGTCCCGAATTCCCGCACGTAGCTGTCCGGATCGTGCTCAGGCGGCAGAAACAGGAAGCGGATCGTCCGGTTGTCCGCCGCGTGCGGCAGGCACGCCTCGAGCGCGCGCCGCGCGGCGCGCCGGCCGGCCGAATCGCCGTCGAAGCTGAAGACGACCGTGTCCGTCTGCCGCAGCAGCTTCTGCACGTGGACCGGCGTGCACGCGGTGCCGAGCGTCGCCACCGCGTTCGGAAAGCCGAGCTGCGCGAGCGCGACGACGTCCATGTACCCTTCGACGACGAGCGCATACTTTTGCTCGCGAATCGCGAGCCGCGCCTCGAACAATCCGTATAGTTCGCTGCCCTTGTTAAATAAGGGTGTCTCGGGCGAATTCAAATATTTGGGCTCGCCGCCGTCCAGCACCCGGCCGCCGAAGCCGATCACCTGCCCCTTCACGTTGCGGATGGGAAACATGATCCGCTCGCGGAACCGGTCGTAGCGGCGCGCGACGCCATTCGCGTCGGTCTTCTCACTGACGATCACGAGGCCCGCGTCGACGAGCGAGTCGTGGCGATAGTCGTCGAACGTCGACTCGAGATTCTGCCAGCCGTCCGGCGCATAGCCGAGCCCGAAGCGCAGCGCGATTTCGCCCGTCAGGCCGCGCCGCTTCAGGTACTGGATCGCGTTCGGCGCGCCGCGCAACTGCTTGCGGTAATAATCGCAGGCGGTCTGCATGACGTCCGACAGCGCGGTCGTGATCGACTTCGATACCGCGGGCGGCGCGTAGCCTTCGCCCGAGCCCCCCCCGCCGCCTCCACGCATCGGCGACGGCTCGTGCGGCACCGTGAGCCCGGCCGACTGCGCGAGCTCCTGCACGGCCTCGGGAAACGTGAGCCCCGCGTGCTCCATCAGGAAGCCGATTGCGGTGCCGTGCGCGCCGCAGCCGAAGCAATGATAGAACTGCTTCGTCGGACTGACCGTGAATGACGGGCTCTTCTCGTTGTGGAACGGGCACAGCCCCATGAAGTTGGCGCCGCCCTTCTTGAGCTGCACGTACCGGCCGACCACGTCGACAATGTCGACGCGGTTCAGCAAATCCTGCAGGAACGAATGCGGAATCACCGTTGGATCGATCGGAAAACGTGCCGGCCGACGCGCGCCGCCTCGGCCGGTGCGGGCCGCTTGGCGGGCTGGCGCGCGCCGCGCCGGCCGGGGGTTACTTCGAGAGCGCCGCCTTGACGAGCGCGGACACGGCCGTCATGTCGGCACGGCCGGCGAGCTTGCCCTTCAGCACGCCCATCACCTTGCCCATGTCCTGCGGGCCCGCCGCGCCCGTGTGCGCGACGGCCGCCTGCACTTCGGCCACGACCTCGGCCTCCGACAGCTGCGCCGGCAGGTACGCGGTCAGCACCGCGACTTCCGCCTGCTCCTTCTCGACCAGATCGGTGCGGCCCGCCGCCTCGAACTGGCTGATCGAATCCTTGCGCTGCTTGATCATCTTGTCGACGACCGCGGTGACGCCCGCGTCATCCAGCGTCACGCGCTCGTCGACCTCGCGCTGCTTGATCGCCGCGAGCAGCAGACGGATCGTCGCCAGCCGCTCGCTTTCCTTCGCGCGCATCGCGGCCTTCATGTCCTCACTGATCTGGTCTCTCAGACTCATCGTATACCCGGTTTGAAAAATTTCACGTGACGCCGACCGGCGGCGTCAACACAAAAACCCGCTTGAGACGGCTTCTCAAGCGGGTTTGCTCGAATTCGGCATCGACGGGCCGCGGCGTACTCGAATCCCATCGGTGCGCCGCCTAGCGGACCACGCGGCGCCGGTAACGCTCAGTAGAGCTTCTTCGGCAGCATCTGGCTGCGGATGCGCTTGTAGTGGCGCTTCACCGCAGCGGCCTTCTTGCGCTTGCGCTCCGCGGTCGGCTTCTCGTAGAACTCGCGCGCGCGCAGCTCCGTCAGCAAACCGTTCTTTTCGATCGTGCGCTTGAAGCGGCGCATCGCAACTTCGAAAGGCTCGTTTTCCTTAACGCGGATGATCGTCATGACCCGTCACGTAAAAAAAGAAAGTAAAGGTGTTGCGGAGAAAGGTTTTCGAGTATAGCAGACGCTTCGCACAAACGCACTAACCCGTCAAGCGGCGCGTGCATTCGGCGGCCGCGCGCCCGGCCGCGACGCCCGACGCCCACGCCCACTGGAAGTTGTAGCCGCCGAGCCAGCCCGTCACGTCGACCGCCTCGCCGACGAAGAAAAGGCCAGGCACGCGTGCGCTCATCATCGTCGCCGACGACAGCTCGCCCGTGTCGACCCCGCCTTTCGTCACCTCGGCCTTCCGGTAGCCCTCGGTGCCGTTCGGCGTGAGCGTCCAGCGCGACAGCGTTTCGCCGATCCGGCGCAACGTTTTGTCCGGCAGATCGGCGAGCCGCGCGTCCGCGTGCACGCGCTCCGCGTCGAGCCACGCGTGCGCGAGCCGCGCGGGCACCCATTCGGCGAGCAGCGTGCCGATCTGCCGCCGCGAGCCCGCCTTCGCGCGGATCAACTCATTCGCCGCGTCGATCTGCGGCACGAGATCGACGTGGATCGGCTCCCCCGAGCGCCAGTAGCTCGAAATCTGCAGGATGCCGGGCCCGGACAGCCCGCGATGGGTGAGCAGAATATCTTCGACGAACTCACCGCCCCCCTTCTTCGCGCCGGTCGACACCCGCGCCTCGACCGACACGCCCGACAGCGCCGCGAACGGCGCCCACGCGTCGGTCGCGAAGGTCAGCGGCACGAGCGCCGGCCGCGTGTCGACGAGCTTGTGGCCGAACTGTTTCGCGATCCGATAGGCAAAATCGGTCGCGCCGATCTTCGGAATCGACAGCCCGCCTGTCGCGACGACGAGCGCCTGCGCGCCGATCGCGCCCGCGCTCGTGTCGAGCGCGAAGCCGTCCGCGTGCGCGTGGCGCACCGCGCCGACCGACACCGGCCGCCGCCACGCGACGCCGCCCGCGTCGCATTCGCTTTTCAGCACGTCGATGATCGCGTCGCTCGAGTGGTCGCAGAAGAGCTGACCCTTGTGCTTCTCGTGCCACGTGACGCGATAGTTCTTCAGCAGCCCGAGGAAATCGCGCGGCGTGTAGCGCGCGAGCGCCGAGCGGCAGAAACGCGGATTCGACGACAGGTAGTTGTCCGGCCCCGCGTACAGGTTCGTGAAGTTGCAGCGCCCGCCGCCCGAAATGCGGATCTTCTCCGCGAGCCGCGGCGAGTGATCGAGCAGCACGACGCGCCGGCCGAGCCGCCCCGCCACCGCGGCCGTCATCATGCCGGCCGCGCCCGCGCCGATCACTGCGATATCGAACGTTTCCATGGCGCGGATTGTACCCGCGTCGCGCGCCGCTTCGCCCGCGCGCCGGCGGGCGAAGCGGCCGCACTGTTATACTTTTTTGTTACGTTGATTTCCGGCCGCGCGCGCGTCGACGCGGCCACGGCACACCATCATGCTCGTTCTCGGCATCGAAAGCTCCTGCGACGAAACCGGCCTCGCGCTCTACGACACCGAGCGCGGCCTGCTCGCGCACGCGCTCCACTCGCAGATCGCGATGCACCGCGAATACGGCGGCGTCGTCCCCGAGCTCGCGTCGCGCGACCACATTCGCCGCGCGCTGCCGCTGCTCGAGGAAGTGCTCGCCGCGAGCGGCGCGCGCCGCGAGGACATCGACGCGATCGCGTTCACGCAAGGGCCCGGCCTCGCGGGCGCGCTGCTCGTCGGCGCGAGCATCGCGAACGCGCTCGCATTCGCGTGGGACAAGCCGACGATCGGCATCCATCATCTCGAAGGGCATCTGCTTTCGCCGCTCCTCGTCGCCGAGCCGCCGCCGTTTCCGTTCGTCGCGCTGCTCGTGTCGGGCGGACACACGCAACTGATGCGCGTGACCGACGTCGGCGTCTACGAGACGCTCGGCGAGACGCTCGACGACGCCGCGGGCGAAGCGTTCGACAAAACCGCGAAGCTGCT
The DNA here is from genome assembly GCF_001524445.2 of Burkholderia savannae. Lineage (NCBI taxonomy): Bacteria > Pseudomonadati > Pseudomonadota > Betaproteobacteria > Burkholderiales > Burkholderiaceae > Burkholderia > Burkholderia savannae. The sequence continues at coordinate 7,795 of NZ_CP013418.1, read as the reverse complement.
CGGCCTCGGCTATCCGGGCGGCCCCGAAGTGTCGAAGCTCGCCGAGACCGGCACGCCGGGCGCGGTCGTGCTGCCGCGCCCGATGCTTCATTCGGGCGACCTCGACTTCAGCTTCAGCGGATTGAAGACCGCGGTGCTCACGCAGATGAAGAAGCTCGAAGCGGCGCACGCGTGCGCCGCCGAGCTCGAGCGCGCAAAGGCCGATCTCGCGCGCGGCTTCGTCGACGCGGCCGTCGACGTGCTCGTCGCGAAGTCGCTCGCCGCGTTGAAGAAGACGCGGCTCAAGCGGCTCGTCGTCGCGGGCGGCGTCGGCGCGAACCGGCAACTGCGCGCCGCGCTGTCGGCGGCGGGCACGAAACGCGGCTTCGACGTTCATTACCCCGACCTCGCGCTTTGCACCGACAACGGCGCGATGATCGCGCTCGCGGGCGCGCTTCGGCTCGCGCGCTGGCCGTCGCAGGCGAGCCGCGACTATGCGTTCACGGTGAAGCCGCGCTGGGATCTCGCGTCGCTCGCGCGATAACGCGCGGAACAAAAACACGGCGCGCCCGTCGAGCGCGAATCCGACAAGACATTACCGCTGCGGGATCGCCGCGCTGCGCGATGCCGTATCGCGGACGCGCGTTGCGCGACCTCGATACGCGACGAGAAGCGCGCGTAGACGGCGATGCGACCGCGCCGCCGCGCGTGCGCCTTCGGCACCTGCCGTCATGCGCCGCGCCCGCTCGGCACGTTGATCGATCGCGATTGCCGCCGATTCGCGCAGCGAGCCGACGCCCGGGCCGCGACAGAACTGCCGCTCCCGCAACACGCGCATTCGCCGTTAGGCGCTACAAAACGAAAGGGGCCGCTCGAATCGAGCGGCCCCTTTCTCAGCGCGACGACAAACGCCGCACGCGCCTTATGCGGCGCGCCGCTTGTCGCGCTCGATCAGCGCATATGCGCTGTGATTGTGGATCGATTCGAAGTTCTCCGCTTCGAGCACGTACGCGACGATCCGCTCGTCGGCATCGAGCCGCCGCGCGACATCGCGCACCAGATCCTCGACGAACTTCGGATTCTCGTACGCGCGCTCGGTGACGAACTTCTCGTCGGGACGCTTGAGAAGGCCCCACAGCTCGCACGACGCCTCTTCCTCGGCGATCCGGATCAGATCCTCGAGCGGCACGTCGGCCGCGAGCTCCGCATCGATCGTCACGTGCGAGCGCTGGTTGTGCGCGCCGTACTGCGAAATCTTCTTCGAGCACGGGCAAAGGCTCGTCACCGGCACGAGCACCTTGGCGAACACGCGCGCGACGCCGTCACGCACGTCGCCCGTCAGCGTCACCTCGTAGTCGAGCAGGCTGCGCACGCCCGACACGGGCGCCGTCTTGTTCACGAAATACGGAAACGACACTTCGATGCGCCCCGCCTGCGCCTCGAGCTTCTCGAGCATCGTCGCCAGCATCGCGCGGAACGCGTCGGCCGTCAGCGGGCCGTCGCTTTCCTCGAGCAGCGCGACGAAGCGCGACATGTGCGTGCCCTTCTGATCGGCCGGCAGATGCACGTCGAGATTCCAGGTGCCGACGGTGGCCTGCGTCCCGCCTTCAGCGGTGCGCACCGTCAACGGATGCCGGACCGCGCGCACGCCGACGCGCTGAATCGGCATCTGCCGGGTGTCGACCGTGCTCTGCACGTCGGGCATCACGAATTCGGGATTCATCAGGTTCATCTTGTTCGATCCTTGTAGGGCCACGCAGCACGTATCGTCGTATGCCGCACGACCTGCCGGAAATGCAACATGGGCCCGCAGGCCCATGCATGAAGGGGAAAGCCGTCGCGCGCCCGCCGCGCGGCGGCTCGATGCGACGTTATGCGACGCGCTTCGCCGGGCTCGCGACGTTCGCGCCGTGGCTCAGGAAGCGCTCGCGAATCGATTTCGCAATGCCGTCACCGTCGAGACCGCACATCGACAGCAGCTTCGCCGGATCGCCGTGATCGACGAAGCGGTCCGGCAGGCCGAGCTGCAACACCGGACGGATCACGCCGCCTTCCAGCATCGCCTCGACGCACGCGGACCCCGCGCCGCCCATCACGCAGCCTTCCTCGACGGTGACGAGGTAGTCGTGCGTCTGCGCGAGCTCCTGCACGAGCTCGGCGTCGATCGGCTTCACGAAGCGCATGTTCGCGACGGTCGCGTCGAGCGCCTCGGCCGCCGCGAGCGACGGCGCGACCATCGTGCCGAACGCGAGGATCGCGATGCGCTTGCCTTCCGGCTGCGACGTGCGGCGACGCACTTCGCCCTTGCCGAGCGCAATCTCGGTGAACGCCTTGACGGTCGCGACGCCCGTGCCCGCGCCGCGCGGATAACGAACCGCGGTCGGATTCGGCTGCTGCAGCGCGGTGTGCAGCATCTGGCGGCACTCGTTCTCGTCCGATGCGGCCATCACCGTCATGTTCGGGATGCAGCGCAGGAACGCGAGATCGTACGCGCCCGCGTGCGTCGCGCCGTCCGCGCCGACGAGACCCGCGCGGTCGATCGCGAACACGACGGACAGATTCTGCAGCGCGACGTCGTGAATCAGCTGGTCATAGGCGCGCTGCAGGAACGTCGAGTAGATCGCGACGACGGGCTTGAGCCCTTCCGTCGCGAGGCCGCCCGCGAACGTCACCGCGTGCTGCTCGGCGATGCCGACGTCGTAGTAGCGCTCCGGAAAGCGCTTCTCGAACTCGACCATGCCCGAGCCCTCGCGCATCGCCGGCGTGATGCCGACCACGCGCGAATCGAGCTCCGCCGCGTCGCACAGCCACTCGCCGAACACTTGCGTGTAGGTCTTCTTCGCGGGCGTCGCCGACGGCTTGATGCCCTCCGCCGGATTGAACTTGCCGGGGCCGTGGTAGAGCACCGGATCGGCCTCGGCGAGCTTGTAGCCTTGGCCCTTCTTCGTCACGACGTGCAGGAACTGCGGCCCGCGCAGCTCCTTGATGTTCTGCAGCGTCGGGATCAGCGAATCGAGATCGTGGCCGTCGATCGGCCCGATGTAGTTGAAGCCGAACTCCTCGAAGAGGGTCGCGGGCACGACCATGCCCTTCGCGTGCTCCTCGAGCTTGCGCGCGAGCTCGAGCACCGGCGGCGCGACGCTCAGCACGCGCTCGACGCCCGCGCGCGCGGCCGCGTAGAAGCGGCCCGACATCAGGCGCGCGAGATGGCGGTTCAGCGCGCCGACGGGCGGCGAGATCGACATGTCGTTGTCGTTCAGGATCACGAGGAGCTTCGCATCCTCGGACACGCCCGCGTTGTTCATCGCTTCGAACGCCATGCCGGCCGTCATCGCGCCGTCGCCGATCACCGCGATCGAGAAGCGGTCGTCGCCGCTCAGCTTGCTGCCGATCGCCATCCCGAGCGCGGCCGAGATCGACGTGCTCGAATGCGCGGTGCCGAACGTGTCGTATTCGGACTCCGAACGACGCGGGAAGCCGGAGATGCCGTCCAGCTGGCGCAGCGACTTCATCGCGTCACGGCGGCCCGTCAGAATCTTGTGAGGATAGGTCTGGTGACCGACGTCCCACACGATCCGGTCGTCCGGCGTGTCGAACACGTAATGCAGCGCAATCGTCAGCTCGACCGTGCCGAGATTGGACGACAAGTGGCCGCCCGTCTTCGACACGCTGTCGAGGACGAACGCGCGCAGCTCGTCGGCGAGCGGCTGCAGTTGGCGACGATCGAGACGGCGCAGGTCCGCCGGGTCGTCGATGGTTTTCAGCAAGTCGTACATCGTCGTTCCATTGTAGGAAAACAAACGCGCCCGCACTTCTTGCGCGCACCACCCGTAGCGTGGGCGCGGCGGCGGGCTTTCGCGTCAGCTGACCCGGTTCACCACCAGGTCCGCCAGTTCGGCCAGGCGCTGCGCGCGCGCGCCGAACGGCTCGAGCGCGGCGTGCGCATCGGCGCGCAGTTGCGCGGCAAGCGCGCGCGACGCGTCGAGGCCGATGATCGACACGTAGGTCGGCTTGTCGTTCGCCGCGTCCTTGCCGGCCGTCTTGCCAAGCGTCGCGGAATCGGTGGTGACGTCGAGAATGTCGTCCACCACCTGGAACGCGAGGCCGACGGCGGCCGCGTAGGCATCGAGCGCGCGCATCCCGTCTTCGGACGGCGCCTCGCCCGCGAGCGCGCCCATTCGCACCGACGCGCGCAACAGCGCGCCCGTCTTCATTCGGTGCATCGTCTCGAGCGCGTCGCGCGACAGCGCGTGGCCGACGCTCGCGAGATCGATCGCCTGGCCGCCCGCCATGCCGATCGAGCCGCTCGCGAGCGCGAGCTCGCGCACGAGCGCGGCCTGCCTGCCGGCCGGCAGCGCGGCGGCGTCCGTCAGCGCGACGAAGGCCTGCGACTGCAGCGCGTCGCCGACGAGCAGCGCGGTGGCCTCGTCGTACTTGACGTGGACGGTCGGCTTGCCGCGACGCAGCGCGTCGTCGTCCATGCACGGCATATCATCGTGCACGAGCGAATACACGTGAATCATCTCGAGCGCCGCCGCGGCGGCGTTCAGCGCCGCCTCGGACGCCCCCGTGAGCTCGCCCGCCGCATGGCACAGCAGCGGACGCACCCGTTTGCCGCCCCCGAGCACCGCATAGCGCATCGCTTCGTGCAGTTGCGCGGGCGCCGCAGTCTCGGCCGGCAAGTAATGGCCCAGGGCCGTCTCGACGCGCTCGAGCACCGAGCGCATCCATTGGTCGAATGTCATAGATCGTCGTCTTCGCCGTCCGCGGCGGCCGTTCCGGCGGAAAGCGGCTTGAGCGTGGCGCCGTCGAGCACGCGCACCTGCTGCTCCGCTTTTTCCAATTGTTGTTGGCAAAACGCAACGAGCGCTGCGCCGCGGCGATACGCCGCAAGCGAATCCTCGAGGCTCAGCGTCCCGCCCTCCATTCGGGCGACGAGCGCCTCCAGTTCCGCGAGCGCCATCTCGTAGTTTTCAGGCAGCGGCCCGGAACCGGGGTCGGACGCGGACGCGCCTGGGGTTGCGGTTTTCGCCATGGACGGGGTGTCAAAATTCAAAACAAGTCGGACATTCTACGGCAAAAGCAAATTTTCCGACCTGCTGACTTGGCTTCGCAGGGCCCGATCGCCGCGCGCCGCGTGTTCAAATCGCACGAAGTGCGTCCGAATTCCGGGAAAAATTTGACACAAATCAGTCACTTATATCACCCCAAGAAAGTTGATCCGGGTATAATCGCCGGTTCCCCTAAATCGAATTTTCGATGGTTGGGTTGTTCACTGCTTTCACGCTTTCACCGGGAGTGGGAATGTCCAATCTGAGCGACGCACTGCAATTGAAGTCGGCACACAGCCAACTTCCCGTCACCGCTTATTTCGATGAGGCGCTCCTTGCGCGCGAAATCGAAACACTTTTCAAGAAAGGACCTCGCTACGTCGGGCACGAATTGATGGTGCCCGAAGCGGGAGACTATTTTGCGCTGCCCTCCGAGAACGAAGGCCGCGTGCTGGTTCGCAACCAGGCTTCGCAGGTCGAGCTGCTCTCGAACGTGTGCCGCCACCGCCAGGCGATCATGCTGAACGGTCGCGGGCACACGCAGAACATCGTCTGCCCGCTGCATCGCTGGACCTACGATCTCGAGGGCCAACTGCTCGGCGCGCCGCATTTTCCGGACAAGCCCTGTCTGAATCTGCACGCGACGCCGTTACAGAACTGGCAGGGCCTGCTGTTCGAAGCCGAGGGCCGCGACGTCGCGCATGACCTCGCGACGCTCGGCACGAAGCACCACTTCGATTTCTCGGACTACATGTTCGATCACGTCGAAATCCACGAGTGCAATTACAACTGGAAGACCTTCATCGAGGTCTACCTCGAGGACTATCACGTCGTCCCGTTCCATCCGGGTCTCGGCAGCTTCGTATCGTGCGACGACCTGAAGTGGGAGTTCGGCGACTGGTACAGCGTGCAGACGGTCGGCGTGCACAATGCGCTCGCGAAGCCGGGCAGCCCGACGTACCAGAAGTGGCACGATCAGGTTCTCCGCTATCGCAACGGCGTGCCGCCGGAGTTCGGCGCGATCTGGATGGTCTACTATCCGGGCCTCATGATCGAGTGGTATCCGCACGTGCTCGTCGTGTCGTGGCTGATTCCGCGCGGCCCGCAGAAAACGACGAACATCGTCGAATTCTATTATCCCGAGGAAATCGCGCTGTTCGAGCGCGAGTTCGTCGAGGCGGAGCGCGCCGCGTACATGGAAACCGCGATCGAGGACGACGAGATCGCGCTGCGCATGGACGCGGGCCGCCGCGCGCTGATGGAGCGCGGCGAATCGCAGGTCGGCCCGTATCAGAGCCCGATGGAAGACGGCATGCAGCACTTCCATGAGTTCCTGCGCCGGCAGCTCGGCGCGATCTGAGCGGGAGCTCGAAACGCCTCGCGCGACATTCGCCGAAACCTTGCTCGATCCGGCCTCGCGCCGGGCCGACACGGAAAAGACGGGCTGCGGCCCGTCTTTTTTTGTTTAGACTTAGAGCATCTGGCCCGTATCTCCAAGGGAGGCGTCATGCCACACACTCACTACACCACGCTCATCTCGGCCGACAATCTCGCCGAACGCATCGCGGCCGCGCCGGGCAGCGTGCTCGTATTTGATTGCCGCTTCGATCTCGCCGATACCGACCTGGGCGAGCAAGCGTACGCGGCCGGCCACATTCCCGGTGCGCACTATCTGCATCTCGACCGCGACCTGTCCGGCGCGAAAACCGGCACGAACGGCCGTCACCCGCTGCCCGCGCGCGATGCGCTCGTCGACACGCTGAAGGCGCACGGGCTCAGGCAGAATCAGCAGGTCGTCGCATACGACGCGCAAGGCAGCATGTACGCGGCGCGCCTGTGGTGGCTGCTGCGCTGGCTCGGCCACGATTCCGTCGCGGTGCTCGACGGCGGCCTGCAAGCGTGGCAATCGGCGGGCCACGCGGTGTCGCAGGACACGCCGCAACGATCGACGGGCGATTTCCGCGCGGCCGCGCCGCTCGCGACGGTCGTCGACGCGCAGGCAGTGCTCGCGAATCTCTCGACGAAAGACCGCCTCGTGATCGACGCGCGCGCCGCCGACCGCTATCGCGGCGAGAACGAAACGATCGATCGCGTCGGCGGGCACATCCCCGGCGCGCTCAATCGCTTCTTCAAGGACAACCTGACGGCGGACGGCCGCTTCAAGAGCGGCCACGAACTGCGCGAGGCCTTCAATCCGCTGCTCGGCTCGACGCCGTCGAACAAGGTGATCCTGCAATGCGGCTCCGGCGTCACCGCATGCCACAATGCGCTCGCGATGGAGATCGCCGGCCTGCACGACCCGGCGCTTTATGCGGGCTCGTGGAGCGAGTGGAGCGCCGATCCGTCCCGCCCTGTCGCGACCGGCGCGAATCCGTAAGCGACACGGCACGCGCGCCGCCGCTCGAATGCGGCCGCGGCGCGCGGCGGCGTCACATCACGCCGTGATCCCGGAACCAGGCGACGGCGCGCTTCCAGCCGTCGTCGGCATCCGCCTTCACGTAACTCGGACGATAGTCGGCAAAGAACGCGTGGCCCGCGTCCGGATACACGACGATTTCCGATTCGCGCGCCGCCTTCGTGCCGGCCGCCGCGAGACGCGTGCGCATTTGCGCGAGCGAGCTCTGCGGAATGCTGTCGTCCTTGCCGCCGTACAGCCCGAGCGTCGGCGCCTTCAACTGCGCCGCATGATCGACCGGGTTGAACGGCGTCATCTCGCTCGTCTCGCCGACCACCCTGCCGTACCACGCGACCGCCGCGCGCACGTG